>JAJYTD010000034.1 GCA_021793235.1 Actinomycetes bacterium
CCGGGCGGCGCTGGAGCCGCGTTGTGCCACGCGCCGAGAGGCGACCGCCGCATCAACCTGGCACGCGTCAACGGCTCCGGCAGGCACCCGCCCGCCGGAGCCGTCCGCATATCGCGCGGCGCGGGCAGCCCCCTGGCCGGCGCCGGCCCTACCGGATCCCCTGAGCAGGGAAACCCCGCGCGCCTTACCCACTGGAGGGCCGAGG
Organism: Actinomycetes bacterium; assembly: GCA_021793235.1. Taxonomy (GTDB): domain Bacteria; phylum Actinomycetota; class Actinomycetes; order Streptosporangiales; family Streptosporangiaceae; genus JAJYTD01. The sequence continues at coordinate 206 of JAJYTD010000034.1, forward strand.
ATCCGGTACAAGCCGCTGGGCAGACGCAGCAACTTCGGGGGCCTAACCGGAAGATCCCTGGGTAGCCGGACAGCCATGGATGCCAACGCATCGAGCATGGCGACCTATATCGGCCGGGGCGTCTGCGCGGGTCTCGCCGGAACCGTGGTGATGACCGCCTTCCAGGAACTCGTCGAGATGCCGGTGACCGGGCGCGGCGACAGCTACGCGCCGGCGAGGCTCGCCGAGAAGGTCCTGCCCATCCGCCCGAAGACCGCGCGGGGGCGGACCTGCCTGAACTGGACCACCCACTTCGGGCTCGGGGTCATGTGGGGCGCCGCCTACGGCGTCGCCGCCCGCGCCGGACTGCGCGGCCGGTCGGCTCTGGCCACCGTATTCAGCACCGTCTACACCGGTGATGTCCTGCTGAACACCGCACTGGGCCTGTACCAGCCCTTGACGTGGTCCAAGCAGGACCTCGTGGTCGACGTCCTGGACAAGTTCGTCCAGGCCACAGCCACGGGAGTGATCTTCGACCGCTGCCTGGACCCGGAGCGCCCGTCCTAGCCGGCCGAGGCTGCGGGAGCGGGGCTCAGGCCATGTCCGAGCCCCGCAGCAGGAGCAGCGCCACGGCCAGGCCCGCCACCGTGATCGCCGCACGGAACGGCCACCGGCTCCGGGCCCTTGACGGGACGGCCGTGCCCGCGACCGCGACGGCCCCGGCCAGTGCCGCCAGCACCCAACCCACCATTCCCACCGCCCCGGGCGGGCCCGCGACCAGTACACCCACGGCCGCCAGCATCACCAGCGGAGCCAGCCACCGGCAGGCCGCGCGGTCCAGCCGCTGCGGCAACCCGCGCACGCCGGCCGCGAGGTCGTCCTCAATGTCGGGAAGCACATTGACCAGGTGCGCTCCCACGCCCAGCAGCGCCCCCGCCGCAACCGCCCACCAGGCCGGCCACGGCTGCGACGGCAGGCCGAGGGTGACGAAGGCCGGCAGGGAACCGAACCCCACCGCATAGGGCAGCGGAGACAGCGCCGTGCGCTTGACCCCCAGGTTGTAGGCCCAGCCTCCGGCCACCATGCCCCCCACGTGAACGGCGCCCGCGAGGGCACCGCTCAGCAGCGACAGCGGCACGCACAGGACCAGGGCCGCCGCAGCCGCCACAGCCACGGTGCGGGGCGAGAGCTCACCGGTGGCCGCCGGCTTGTCACGGCGCCCGGCGGCCGTGTCCCGCTGCGCATCGACCGCGTCGTTGCACCAGCCCACCGAGAGCTGGCCGGCCAGCACGGCCGCGGCCACCGCCGCCGACCCCGCCATCCCGCGGCCTGCCGCCGCGGCCAGCGCGGTCGTAAACACCGTCACGGCCAGGGCCGGCTCCAGGTGGCAGCAGCGCAGCAGTACCGAAACGCCGCGTGTCGCGCGCGGGAGAACCGCCAGGTGGAGAGACATGATTGCAAGGTAGACGCTATGTCCCTGTGAGGAGGACACCATCGGTACGCGTGTCCCCGCAACCGCCGACGACGCCCATGCACCGCTACCGGCCGCCGTTTCGGGTTCGGCGGTCGCCTCCGGCGAAGCGACCACGATCGCCGCCGTCCACACCGTCCTGCCGCCGCACCGCTACACCCAGGACGATCTCACCGAACGGATCGGCGACCTGTGCCTGGCCCCGGGCGCCGACCGCACCCTGCTGCGCCGCATCCACGCCTCCGCCGGGGTGCACACGCGCCACCTCGCCCTGCCGATCGACCGCTACCCCGGACTCGGCGACTTCGGGCTGGCCAACGACGCATGGATCGCAGTAGGGCTCGACCTGGGCGAGCAGGCCCTCACCGGTGCGCTGAAGGAGGCCGGGCTCACCCCGGCCGACGTCGACCTGCTGGTGTGCACATCGGTCACCGGTATCGCCGCCCCCTCGCTCGATGCCCGCCTGGCCGGGCGCATGCGGCTGCGGCCCGACCTCAAAAGGATCCCGGTGTTCGGCCTGGGGTGTGTCGCGGGTGCGGCCGGCCTCGCCCGCGTGCACGACTACCTGCGCGGGCACCCCGGCGGCGTCGCTGTGCTGCTCACCGTCGAACTGTGCTCGCTGACACTGCAGCACCGCGACGGCTCCGCCGTCAACCTCGTCGCCGGCGCCCTGTTCGGCGACGGCGCGGCGGCGGTCGTCGCATGCGGCGGCGACCGCCCCGGGCCGGACACCGCCGGACCGGAGATGATCGCCACGCGCAGCCGCCTCTACCCCGACACCGAGCACCTCCTGGGGTGGGACATCGGCGCCACCGGTTTCCGCGTCATCATCGGCGCCGACCTGCCCGACACGGTCGGCACCCACCTCGGCCACGAGGTGCGCGCCTTCCTCGCCGACCACGGCCTCACCACCGACGACATCGGCACCTGGATATGCCATCCCGGAGGCCCCAAGGTGCTGCACGCCATCGCCGACGCACTCGACCTGCCCGACCGCGCCTTGGCGGCCACCTGGCGCTCACTGGCCGCTGTAGGAAACCTCTCCTCCGCCTCCGTACTGCACGTGCTGCAGAACACCTGGGAAGCGGGCCGGCCCGACCCCGGAACCTGGGGCCTGCTTTTGGCGATGGGCCCGGGGTTCAGTTCCGAACTCGTCCTGCTGCGCTGGTGAGAGGCGCCTCATGCCCTGGTATGCACTGCTCGTCCTGGCCGTGGCCGCCGAACGTGTCGCCGAACTCGTCGTGGCCCGGCGCAACGCGGCCTGGACCCTGGCTCGCGCCGGTGTGGAGTACGGCCGCGGCCACTACCCGGTCATGGTCGCCCTGCACACGGGCCTGCTCGCCGGCTGCCTCCTCGAGCCCGTACTCGCCCACCGGCCGTTCCTGCCGCTTCTGGGATGGCCCATGCTGGTACTGGTCGCCCTGGCCCAAGCCCTGCGCTGGTGGTGCATCACGACACTGGGGCCCTACTGGAACACCCGCGTCATCGTCGTTCCCGGGGCCCGTCTGGTCAGCGCCGGCCCCTACCGGCTCCTGCGCCACCCCAACTACGTCGCCGTCGTGGTAGAGATCGCCGCCCTGCCGCTGGTGCATTCGGCGTGGCTGACCGCAGTGGTGTTCACCGCGGCCAACGCGGCCCTGCTCGCGGTCCGCATCCGCTGCGAGAACACGGCACTGCGCCAGGCGGCGCCCGCATGAGCACCGGATGCGACCTGCTGATCGCCGGAGGCGGCCCCGCCGGTCTGGCGACCGCCCTGCACGCCGCACACGCCGGTTTCGACGTCGTCGTGGCCGAGCCGCGCCAAGCGCCGATCGATAAAGCCTGCGGTGAGGGCCTGATGCCCGGCGCCGTGCGGGCCCTGCGCGCACTCGGCCTGACCGTGCCCGGCCACCCGATCTTCGGGATCCGCTACGTGCAGGGGCCCCACCGCGTCCAAGCGGCGTTCCGGCGCGACCCCGGCCTGGGCGTGCGCCGCACCAGCCTGCACACCGCCCTGCACCAGGCCGTTGTCGAAGCGGGGGTGCCCGTACTGCCCGTGCGGGTGGGGGAGGTGCACCAGGACGCCGCGGGTGTGACCGCGGCCGGAACGGGCCTGCGCGCACGGTGGCTGGTCGCCGCGGACGGCCTGCACTCGCCGGTGCGGCGCTCGCTGGGGCTGGGTGTGAAGACCTGCAGGGCGCCCCGCTACGGGCTGCGCCGCCACTACGCCGTGCCGCCGCGATCCCCCTATGTCGAAGTGCACTGGGGCCGGTGCGGGGAGGCGTATGTGACCCCGCTGGGCCCCCGGCTCGTCGGGGTCGCCCTGCTGACGGCCCAACGGGCCCCCTTCAGCGCCCAGTTGGCGGCCCTGCCCGAACTGGCCGACCGCTTCCCCCCGGAGGCGGCCTGCACCCCCGTGCGCGGTGCGGGACCGCTGCGCCAGAAGGTCCGCACCCGCGTCCACGGGCGGGTGCTGCTCGTCGGCGACGCCGCCGGATACATCGACGCGCTCACCGGCGAGGGGATCTCCCTGGCCCTGGTCGGCGCCCGCGCCCTGGTCGACAACCTGCGCCGGGGCACCCCCGGCGGCTACGAGGCCGCCTGGCACCGCGCGACCCGCCGCTACCGGCTGTTGACCGAGTGCCTGGTGTGGGCCGGCCAGCGCCCCGCGCTCGCGCGGCGGATCACGCCCGCGGCCCAACTCCTGCCCGGCGTGTTCACCGCTGCGGTGAACACGCTGGCCTGACTGGGCGGGAAGGGCCGGGGCTCCTTGTGAAGGGGGCGCGGGAGGAGCCGCCCGGCCCTTCCCGGGCTGAGATCCGCTTCGCCGGATCGGAATCGGTCGCAGGCGCTCATGCGGTCTGAATGAGATTGCAAAGGCGGGCGATAGGGTCCTCGGCGCCGTCGGCGGCCGTACCGGCCGGCGTCTAGGATGTGCCACGGAGAAGATGCCGGCATGGATACACCGAACGGGAAGCGCAGCGCGATGATCCGCGTCGTACTTGTCGACGACCAGGAGCTGGTGCGGGAGGGCTTTCGCATGGTCCTCGACGCCCAACCCGACATCCAGGTCGTCGGCGAGGCCGGAGACGGGGATACCGCGCTGGAGCTGCTGCGGACTGTTGCGGCCGATGTCGTCCTCGTGGATGTCCGGATGCCGCGTGTGGACGGCGTGGAGGCCACACGCCGCATCTGCGCCGCTGACGGCGGCCCGCGCGTGCTGATCCTGACCACCTTCGACCTCGACGAGTACGCCTACGCGGCATTGAAGGCCGGGGCGAGCGGATTCATGCTCAAAGACGCCCGGCCGCCGGATGTGCTGTCGGCGATCCGCTCCATCCACTCCGGCGACGCGGTGGTCGCTCCCAGCACGACGCGGCGGCTGCTCGACCGCTTCGCCGGCCACCTGCCCGACAGCGACGGACCTTCATCCGCTCCCGCGTCTCTTGATGTGCTGACGCCACGAGAACGTGAGGTGCTCGCGCTGGTGGCCCGCGGACTGTCGAACACCGAGATCGCCGACCGGCTGTATGTGTCCGAGGCCACGGTCAAAACCCACGTGGGGCGGATCCTGATGAAGCTCGGTCTGCGCGACCGGGCGCAGGCGGTGGTGTGCGCCTACGAGACCGGCCTGGTCGGCGTCCGCGGCGCATGAGCCCATCGCCCCCGGTGGGCGATGCTCGTTCGGTCAGCGGATGTCGAGACGGTCCAGGATGGCAGCAGTCCCGGCGACCACCACTGCGGTGAGGCTGAGGGCGGCCACCACGACGGCGGCCACGGCACCGGTGGTGACGGTTCCGCTGTCCACGAACATCCCGGTTCCCAGTTGGGTGGCCCGGCCGAGTAGGCCATAGGGCACGACCACTGCCAGGACTTCGAGCCGGGTCATCAGCAGCACCACCCCTCCGATCGCCCCCAGCAGTGCCACGGCGACGGGGGCGGCGAAAGACCGCATGAGCATCGACAGGCCGGACTGCAGGGCTGCCACGGGCAGACACGCCAGCACGATGACAACGCTGACCAGAAAGTACGGGGCCGGCAATACCCCGGGCAGGGCGAACACCAGCTTGCCGACTACGACGACGCCCACCACCAGCACCGTCTGCATAGCTGCCGCGAGCACAGCCAGCACGGCCACCTTGCCGATCACCACGTGAAGACTCGAAACGTGCCGACCCATCAGCGCGTTCCAGTTGCCGCCATGATGCTCGACCCGCCACACCAGCGAGGCCAGAGCGGCCACCCCGATGGCCAGAGGAAACAGACCGTAGAAGATCACCACCCGCAACCACAGGGTGTGCCAGCCATCCTCGAGCCGCCCACCGGAGACGACCGTATTGGCTGCTCCGGTGATGACCGCCATCAGCGGCAGCAGCACCACCACAGCCCAGCTCAGGGAGCGCTTCAGCTTGAGAAACTCGGCTCGGACCGAACCCATGGATCAGGCCTCCTGACGGTCGAACAGGCGGGTGATGAGCATGAACAGAACGCCACCCGCGACCCCGAGAGCAAGCACGCTCAGGTGCGCCGGGGCCAGCCAGACCATGCCGCCTTCGCGCGCGTCGACGGGCATGGCCAGTGCGTAGTACCCCCACGGGGGGAAGCAGCGGGCCAGCCATGTGGGCATCCCTGTGCTGGTCAAAGCCACGAACACGCCCAGTACCCCGACGCCCAATCCCACGAGCTGGTTTCCGATGCGTGCCGACAGGAGCAGGTGGAGCGCGAAGAGCACCAAGTTCACGACCACGATCGAAGCGGTGTAGCCGAGCCACTGCCCGGCCGGAAAAGCAACCGTGATGCCGACCAGCGTGCCGAGCGCGAACACCAGGCCGCTCTGGGCCAGGGTGGCCGCCACCACTACCGCACCGGTGGCCACGAACTTGACCCGGCACACGTATCCAGGGGGCAGCCCCGAGGTCTGGGAGAACAGCCAGCCGTTTGCCTGGTGCTCGATGTCGACCTGCCGACTGGCCAGCACCGCCAGCAGAATGGGCGAGGTCAACGGCACAGCCAGCGACATACTTCCGAGTAACCATTGCCAGGGCTGCCCGGAAGGATCCCCCACCGAGTCCAGGAAACCCGGAGTGGTGAACGCGAAGCACGACAGCGCGACTACACCGGCCACCATCGCGACCACGACAGGCACCACCCGAAGGCGGCGCATCTTGGCGAACTCGTTCGCCACGGCACGACCGATCACAGCCCCCGCCCCCCGGTGAGGTCCATGAACACGTCCTCAAGAGATTGGGCATCACGGCGCACGCCGTAGATGTCGATGCCGTCGCGAACAAGGCGGGAGACCACACCGGCCGTGCCCTTATGGTCCAGCCCGGACAGGCGCACAGCTTCACCGTCGACGCGGGTCGGGTGCCACTGAGCGGTCAGGGCGGCCGCCCGCTGAGGTTCCGGCGTGTCGATCAGCACATCAGGGGTGGACCGAGCCAGCAGCTGGTCCCGCGTGCCCTGAAAGAGCATGCGACCGTTGCCGAGGATGCCGAGCACGGTGGCCGTTCGGTCGATTTCGTCCAGCAGATGGCTGGAGACCATCACGGTGATCCCGCCATCGGCCAACTGTTTGAGCAAACGTCGGATCTCGTCGATACCGGCAGGGTCGAGACCGTTGGTGGGCTCATCGAGGATCAGCAGCCGGGGCTCGCGGGCCAACGCCATCGCGATCCCCAACCGTTGCTTCATGCCCAGTGAGTAGTCGCGGACCCGCTTGTCGAGATGGTCGTGCAGGCGCACGGTGTGCACCGCCCGGACGACCTGATCGTCGTTGAGCTCCAACAGCCGCTGCACCAGGCGCATGTTCTCCCGACCCGTGAGGTGCCCATACGCAGGCGGGGACTCGATGAGCGAACCGATGTGGCCCAACAGCTCGCGGCGGGTAGAACGCCGCATGGGGCGGCCCATGATGCGGATCTCGCCGGTAGTAGGGCGCACCAACGACAGAAGCATCTTCATCGTGGTCGACTTCCCCGACCCGTTGGGCCCGAGAAAGCCGTACACGCACCCTTTGGGAACGCGCAAATCCAGGCCCTCGACAACCGCCCGGCCACCGTAGGTCTTACCCAGATCGTGGGTAGTGATCATTTCAGCCACAGGCCCACCGTGTCCCACCACGGCGCCCTGGGGCGTCTAGCCGGAGGTGGATCCTCGCGGTCATCCGCAAAGAGGACGCGGACGTCAGCCTCGCCCTCAGGGGGTAGGGGCGGCCCCATAGAAGGACGGCCCCGGCAACAGTGGTGCCTGTCATCACGGTGCTGCTCGCCGCGGCCGCACCGCAGCGCCTCGGCGGCCTCCGCGTCGGCGGACGAACGACGAGCGAATTCTCGCGTGTCCTAGCTTTGCGTGATCTACGACCCGCGTCGTAGCACCACCGGTGTACGCGAAGCGATCAGCACAAACCTACGCTGAGGATGTGTACAGCGCAGTGCTTGTGCGGATGCGGGAGCACCCTCGTGTGGTCGACGGTGCGGTGGCCGGGGCGGTGTTCCTGTACAACCTCCCGGTGCAGGCCGCCTACACTCCGGCGCACCTGCCCTACATTGCCCTGGTGGCGCTGTCCGCGGGGTTGTGCTTCGCGTATATCTTTCGCCGGGACCGTCCCGTAGGGACCTTCGCGGTCATGGCACTCGCGTCCTTCGCGCAATGGCTGCTCGGGGTGATACCGCTGCCGGCGGCCATCATGCTCTTCTTCGGGCTCTACAACGTCGCCTCACGCTGCAGTCGGCGCGTGTCCGTCGTGGCGGCCGGGGTGGTGGAGCTCGGAGCCGTCCTTGCCGTGCTGCGTTGGGAACCCGACCCGAAATCGGCGGGTATCCAACTGTTCTACAACACGATCTTCATCGTGTCCGTGTGGATATGGGGGTACACCATCGGCACCCGCCGCGCCTACCTGGCGAGCCTGGAAGAGCGCGCTGTACGGCTGGAACGGGAGCGTGACAACCAGGCCCAGCTCGCGGCAGCCGCAGAGCGCGCCCGGATCGCGCGGGAGATGCACGATGTCGTCTCGCACAGCCTCAGTGTGATGGTGGTGCAGGCTGACGGCGCAGTCTACAGCCTGCGCAGCCGGCCCGACCGCGCGGAGCAGGCGCTGGCGGCGATCGGCGACACGGGCCGGGCCGCCCTGGCCGAGATGCGGCGCATGCTGGGAGTCCTGCGGGACGGCGAGCCCGAGCACGACTCGTATGCACCGCAACCAGGGATGGCCCAACTTGAGCAGTTAGTGGAGGATGTGCGACGCACGGGCCTGCCCGTGGAGCTCACCGTGAACGGGGTGCCACGCGTGTTGCCGACCGGCATGGGGCTCGCGGTGTACCGCATCGTGCAGGAAGCGCTCACCAATACGCGCAAGCACGCCGGACCCAGCCTGAGCCGGGCACAGGTGCGGCTGTGGTACGGGCAGGACGCACTGGAAATACGCATCTCTGACGACGGCCGTGGTGCGGCCGTGCTGCCCGGCGATGCGGCCGGCGGCGGGCACGGACTTGTGGGCATGCGGGAGCGGGTCGCCGCCTATGGCGGGTCTATCCGCAGTGGCCCACAGGCCGGGGGAGGGTTTGCGGTCGTCGCGTCATTGCCACTCGGTGCTGAAGTGCGTGATAGCTCCGGGCGGCACACCGGCGCCCATGATCGGTAACTGGTCACGGGCCTGGTCCCCCTTTCCCCGGCTCGGCGCGAGCCGCTTGAGGGAGCGCGGGAGGAGCCGCCCGGCCCTTCCCGGGCTGAGATCCGCCGGGCCGCCCCGCTCAACGGCGGGAGCGGCCCGCATACCTTTGGGGCCGCGCCAAGCAAAGGAAACCCGGACTGGAAAGGAGCCGCTGTTTCAGAGAAAGAGAATCCAGAATCCGGTTCCGGGATAAATGCAATCCCGTATGCGCAACCGCCACCCGCGGAAACCCCGCAAAACGATGGAATCTCCCGATATCCTTCCATTCTGCTGCGGCAGTGGATCGGGATCCGCTAATTTTCTTCCATGCCCTCCTTTGAGCATGAATTTCCTCTCGATATCATTCGCCATACGCCCGAAGTGGCGGTCGACCTCCTCGGGCTCGTCTACGACCGTCCCCTGCCCGTTTTCTCCCGGGCCAGGTGCGAATCCGGTGACGCCACCACGACGGCCCCGCCGGAATTCCGGGCCGACTCCGTCGTGGTCTGCGAGCACGAGACGGAACCGGCGCTGGCGATCATCGTCGAATGCCAGGTCAAAAAGGACGACCGCAAGCGGTACAGCTGGCCCGCCTACGTGGTCAACCTGCGCGCCCGGCTGCAGTGCCCGGTCGCGCTGCTGGTCCTTGCACCCAAGGAATCCGTAGCGCGGTGGTGCGGCACCCCGATCGGCCTGGGCTGCGGAGAAGTACGCCCCGCTGCGTTGCCCCTGACCGCGCTGAAGCCGGTCACCGACCCGGAAGAGGCCCGCACGCGCCCCGAACTGGCGATCCTGGCAGTGGTCGCCAATCGGAGCGTGGATCCTGCGGTCCTGGACGCGCTGACACCGGCGCTTCAAGCCCTCGATGACTCACTGACCAGTCTGTATGCTGACCATGTGCTCGCGGCGCTACCCGCCGCGGCCAGGAAGTACCTGGAGGACACCGTGAACGCCGGCACCTACGAGTACAAAACCAAGCTCTTCCGCCGCTCCTTCCAAGACGGCAGGACCAAAGGCAAAACCGAGGGCAAGGCGGAAGACCTCCTCGAGTTCCTGGACGCGCGGGGGATCGAGGTCCCCGCCGCCGCGCGGGAGCGCATCACCTCCTGCACCGATGTTGAGCAACTGCGCGTCTGGGTGCGGCGCGCGGCCACCGTCACCCGCGCCGAGGAACTGTTCGACTGAGCCTGGGGCCCGCCCTGCCGACCTGCTTCCGAAATAGACCTGTGGTCACCGCTGATCTTGACTTTGTGCACCCTCGCGCGCCGTTTTGAGGTGCACAGCGTCAAGATCGGTGCCCACTCCAACACCCGGCCCGTCCAGAGCACGCCGCTAGATCCAGGCGATCAGGGAAGAGCGGGGGCGGCGCGTTTAACGCCGGTGCGCCCGGCAAGCAGAGAGCCGGAGACCGCACAGGGCGAAGGGACGGGGGAGCGGCGCATGCACGCCGACATCACGCTGGCAGTCGACGGAGAAGAACACGCACTGCGCGTGGACACGCGCACCACCCTGCTGGACGCCCTACGCGAACACCTCGGCGCCACCGCACCCAAGAAGGGCTGCGACCACGGCCAGTGCGGCGCCTGCACGGTGCTGCTCGACGGGCGCCGCGCACTGGCCTGCCTCATCCTGGCGGTGGCCGGCGACAGCTGCCAGGTCACCACCGCAGCGGGCCTGGCCGACGGCGACACCCTCCACCCCCTCCAGCAGGCCTTCATCGACCACGACGGCTTCCAGTGCGGCTACTGCACCCCCGGCCAACTCTGCTCGGCCGCGGGCATGCTGCAGGAAGCCGCCCAGGGCTGGCCCAGCGCCGCCACCACCGACCTCACCGCACCCCCCGTCCTCGACGACACCGAGATCCGCGAACGGATGAGCGGCAACCTGTGCCGGTGCGGCGCCTACCCCGGCATCGTCGCCGCGATCAGCACCGCGGCCCCCCACACCGGCGTACCTGAGGGGAGCCGCTGATGATCCCCTTCGACTACCAGCGCGCCCAGACCCCGGCCGCAGCCGCGGCCGCCGTGGCCGCCCACCCGCGCGCCGCCTTCCTGGGCGGCGGCACCAACCTGGTCGACCGCATGAAACTCGGCGTGGCCACCCCCGAACTGCTGGTCGACATCACCCACCTGGACCTGGACCGCATCGAGGAACTGCCCGACGGCACCGTGCGCATCGGCGCCAACGTGCGCAACAGCGACTTGGCCGCCCACCCGCTGATCCGCCACCGCTACCCGGCGCTGTCCCAGGCACTGCTTTCGGGCGCCTCGGGCCAACTGCGCAACACCGCCACCACCGGCGGCAACCTGCTCCAACGCACCCGCTGCGTCTACTTCCAGGACACCACCACCCCCTGCAACAAACGCGAACCCGGCTCGGGCTGCTCGGCCCTGGAGGGCTACACCCGATACCACGCCCTGCTGGGCGCCTCCGAGCACTGCGTGGCCACCCACCCCTCCGACATGGCCGTCGCGATGAGCGCCTTGGACGCCGTGGTCACCGTCCAAAGCCCGCACGGTCGGCGCCGCATCCCCCTGGCCGAGCTGCACCGGCTACCCGGCGACCACCCCGAGCACGACACCGTCCTGGACCACGGCGACCTGATCACCGCCGTGGAACTGCCCCCGTCGGCGATGGCCGCCCGATCGCGTTACCGCAAAGTCCGCGACCGCGCCTCCTATGCCTTCGCCCTCGTCTCGGCCGCAGTGGCCCTCGACCTCGACGGCGACCACATCAGCGACCTGCGCATCGCCCTGGGTGGGCTGGCGCACAAACCCTGGCGCGCACTGCGCGCCGAGGAGGAACTGCGCGGCGGCCCGGCCACCCAGGAGCACTTCCGCGCCGCGGCCCAGGCCGAACTCGCCGCCGCCCGACCGCTGAAAGGCAACGCGTTCAAAACCGACCTGGCCCGCACCACCCTGGCGAGCACACTCAGCGACCTGGCCGCACCCGGCCCCCGACACGAGGAGCAGCGATGAGCGCGCCCGTGCACCCCCGAAGCGCACCGACCGCACCCGGCCGCGCGATCGGCGCCGACCTGCCGCGGGTCGACGCCCGCGCCAAAGTCACCGGCACAGCGACCTACGCCTTCGAATACCCGGTACCGCACCCCGCCTACCTGCACCCCGTGCAGGCGACCATCGCCCGCGGCCGCCTCACCCGCATCGACACCACCGCCGCCGAAGCCCTTGACGGCGTCCGCGCGGTCCTCTGGCACGGCAACGCCCCGCGGCTGCGCGCCACCGACAACGCCGAACTCGCCGTCCTCCAGTCCGACCAGGTCTTCTACCGCGGCCAAGTGGTCGCCGCGGTGATCGCCGACACCCCTGAAGCCGCCCGCCAGGCCGCCCGGCTGGTGCGCCTGGATTACGACCAGCAGCCCCACGACGTGGACCTGTCCCCCCACCGCGGCGATCTCTACGCCCCCAAGGACGACCACGACCAGGGCGACCTGGAGGCCGCCATGGCCGGCGCCGAACACGCCCTCGACGCCACCTACACCACCCCCATGCTGCACGCCACCCCCATCGAGCCGCACACCACCACCGCCGTGTGGGACGACAGCGGCCTCACTCTGTACGAGTCCACCCAGGGCGCCCACTTCGCCCGCCAAGAACTGGCACCGCTGCTGGACCTGGACCCCCAGCGCATCCAGATCATCGCGCCCTATGTCGGCGGCGGCTTCGGCTCCAAAGGACCCCTGCACGCCCCCACCGTGCTGACCGTCCTGGCCGCCCGGGCGATGTTCGGACGCCCGGTCAAACTCGCGCTGACCCGACGCCACATGTTCGACCAGGTGGGTTACCGCAGCCCCACCATCCAACGCATACGGCTGGCGGCCAACGCCCAGGGCCGCCTGAGCGGAATCGGCATGGACGCCACCGTGCAGACCGCACGCCTGGCCGAGTTCATCGAAGAGGCCACCGGCCCCACCGAATCCATGTATGCCGCACCCCACCGCCACATCGCACTCCGCGCCGCAGAACTGGACGCAGCCGTACCCGGCTGGATACGCGGCCCCGGCCAGTGCCCGGGCATGTTCGGCCCCGAAGTGGCAATGGACGAACTCGCCCAGGCCTGCGGCCTGGACCCCATCGACCTGCGGCTGCGCAACGACCCCGACCACGACCCGGCCACCGGCAAACCCTTCTCCAGCCGCAACCTCGCGGCCTGCCTGCGCGAGGGCGCCCGCCGCTTCGGCTGGCACGACCGGGACCCGGCCCCCGGCACACGCCTGGTGCAGGGGTGGTACGTGGGCACCGGCGTGGCGGCCTCCCGATACCCGGTGGTACCGCCCGCGGGCCCCTCGGAGGCGACCGTGCGCCACCTCCACGACGGGCACTACGAGGTGCACATCGGCGCCGCCGACATCGGCACCGGCGCCTGGACCGTACTCACCCAGATCGCGGCCGACGCTCTTGGTGCCGGGGTGCAGGACGTGCAGGTGCGCATCGGCGACACCGCGCTACCCGAGGCCTCAGTGGCGGGCGGCTCGACGGGCACCATGTCGTGGGGATCCACCATCGTGGCCGCCGCACGCGCCTTCCGCGACCGCCACGGCACCGCCCCCGCTCCCGGCGCTGAGGCCTCGGCACCGCTGCCGGACAACCCCGCCACCGAACAGTTCGCCATGGCCGCCTTCGGCGCCCAGTTCGCCGAGGTGCACATCCACGCCGACACCGGCGAGATCCGGGTGCCCCGCCTGCTGGGGGCCTTCGCCGCCGGCCGCATCATCAACCCGCGCACCGCGCGCTCGCAGCTCATCGGCGGCATGACGATGGGGCTGTCGATGGCGCTGCACGAGCAGAGCATCATGGACCCGCGTTTCGGCCACGTCGTCAACTGCGACCTCGCCGAATACCACATCGCCACCAACGCTGATGTGGCCGACATCCAGGCCCACTGGATCGACGAGGAGGACCCCCACGTCAACCCGCTCGGCGCCAAAGGCATCGGGGAGATCGGCATCGTCGGCACGGCCGCGGCCGTGGCCAACGCCGCCCACCACGCCACCGGCGTGCGGGTGCGCGACCTGCCCCTCACCCTGGACCACTTCCTGGGGTGAGGCCCGCGCCCGGGGCGGCCGCGCAGTACCACAGACGGCATAAGATACGGCGGTGACCTGGACGCTGTATCTGAGTTTCCTCGCCTTTGCGGCTCTCATCGTCCTGATGCCCGGGCCGGACTTCACCGTGGTTGTGAAGAACTCCCTCGTGGGCGGCAAGCGGGCCGGTCTGCTCGCCGCATTGGGCATCACCGGCAGCACCCTGGTCCAGGGCACCGTCGCGGCAATGGGTCTTGGCGCGCTGCTGTCCAGCGCGCCGACGCTGTTCACCGCGGTGCGCTGGATCGGCGCCGCCTACCTGTGCTACCTGGCAGCACAGGCGCTGCTGGCGGCCTGGCGCGGCCGCTACCCGACCGACGACAGCCCCGACAGCCCGCCTCGCATCGGCCTGCGCAACGGGATCCAAGGGTTCGTATCCAACATCACCAACCCCAAAGTCCTCGCCTTCTACCTGTCGGTGCTCCCGCAGTTCCTGGCCGACGGGCAGGAGACACTCGCCGACGTCGTACTGCTGGCCTACTCCCATGCGGTGCTCAGCCTGCTGTGGCTGCTACTCGTGGTCGCCTTCCTGCACCGGACCCGCGCCTGGGTACAGCGCACCAGGGTCCGCCGCACCCTTGACGCCGGCACCGGGGTCGCCCTGTTCGGCTTCGCCGCCGTGCTCGCGGGGGAGGCCGCTGCCCTCTAGGGCCATGACCGAAGGGCCCGCCGGATCAGCCTGGCACCCAAGAGCGGCCACCGACCGGGCCGCCACGGAAAATCGGCGACGAAGCGACGTTGCCGGGTTCTCAGCCCCTGCCCGTTTCGGCGCGCCCGGCGGGGGCAGTGCGCACCACATGGACCCACGCCACACCCCCGTCCTCGACCGCACCCTGCCCATGCTGGCCAACGGGTACGCCTGGCTGCCCGACCGCTGGCGCAACACCAAGGGCCCCCTGGTCCGCGCCCGGCTCCTGGGCCAGCACGCGGTGGCCCTGCGCGGCCCCGAGGCGGTGCGGTTCTTCTACGACGAACGCCACGTGCGCCGGCACACCGCCCTCCCCGAACCGGTGCGCGGCACGCTGTTCGGCAAGGGGGCGGTGCACACCCTGGACGGGGGCGCCCACCGGGTACGCAAGGCGATGCTGATATCCCTGCTCATGTCCCCCACCGGCATCGCCGACCTGGTCGAGCACACCGCCGCGGCCTGGGACGAGGCGGTCCGGTCCTGGGCCCAGCGCCCGCAGGTGGTGCTGTTCGACGAGGCGAGCCGGGTGCTCACCCGGGGCGTCTTCCGGTGGACCGGCATCCCCCTCGACGCGGCCGATGAGGCATCGGCGGCCGACGACCTGGTGGCCATGGTCGACGGCTTCGCCACCCTGGGCCCGCGCCACTGGCGCGCCCGCCTGGCACGCCGACGCCAAGAGGACCGGCTGGGGCGCTTGGTGGAGCGCCTGCGCTCCGGCGCGGCCACCGCCGCACCAGGGGCGGCGGTGGAGGTAGTGGCCCACCACCGCGACGCCGACGGGCACCTGCTGGATCCGCACTCGGCCGCGGTGGAACTGCTCAACGCCACCCGCCCCGCCGTCGCCATCTCCTGGTTCGTCGCCTTCTCCGCCCACGCCCTGCACCTGTGGCCCCGGCACCGGGCGCGGCTGGGCGAGGACGCCGCCTATGCCCGGGCCTTCGCCCACGAAATCCGCCGCTTCTACCCGTTCGCGCCCTTCGTTGGTGGCCGGGCGGTGCAGGACCTGACCTGGCACGGACACCCGATCCCCGCCGGCGCGCTCGTCCTGCTCGACATCTACGGGCAGAACCACGACGCCCGGATGTGGAAGGACCCCTACACCTTCGACCCGCAGCGTTTCATCGACCAGCCTCCCGGCCGCGACGACCTGATCCCCCAGGGCGGCGGCGCCCCGGCCACCGGCCACCGGTGCCCGGGCGAGGACGCCACCATCGCGCTGCTTCAGACCCTCGCGGCGCGGCTGGCCCGGCTGGACTACACCGTCCCCGAGCAGAACATGGCGATCTCGCTGCGGCGCGTCCCGGCCCGGCCCCGCAGCGGCATGGTCATCAGCGGTGTGCATCCGCCCACCGGCTGACACGGCGGCCCAGCGGGGGAACCGCCGAGCACTGTAGTGACCAAAATATCCAGCGCGGTCGGCTCACGCGCGCGTCAGCGCGTATCGGACTCCCCTCCCTTCAGGGAAGGGCGGAGACCAAAGCAGTCTCCCGCTCCACACGCGACAGCTTCTCGGGATTGCGCACGAAGTAGATCCCGGTGACGAAGCCGCTGTCGGTCCGCACCGCCAAGACGCCGTCGATCTCCCCGTTGAGCCGGACGATCAGAGCCGGGCAGCCATTGACCTGCACCGGCTCGACCGACGCCTCCGCGCCGACCATGTCCAAGCCGGCGGCCAACAAGCGAGCCACCTTGTCGGCCCCCACGATGGGCCGCAGAATGGCCTGCTTGACTCCGCCGCCGTCACTCAAGACGACGACGTCCGGCGCGAGGATGTCGAGCAGGCTCTGCAGATCGCCCGTTTCGACCGCCCGTTGGAACGCGTCGAGCGCACCCCGGGCCTCGGCCGGAGACACACCCCCGCGCGGTCGGCGCGCAGCGACGTGTGCCCGCGCCCGGTGGGCGATCTGGCGGACCGCGGCCGGGCTCTTGCCGACGGCCTCCGCGACCTCGCCGTACCCCAGATCGAACACCTCGCGCAGCACGAACACCGCCCGCTCAGTCGGCGTGAGCGTCTCCAGCACCAGCAGCATCGCCATCGAGACGCTGTCAGCCAACTCGACGTCCTCGGCCACATCGGGCGCGGTCAGCAGCGGCTCGGGCAGCCAGGGGCCGACATAGGACTCCTTGCGCCGGCTGAGGGTACGCAGCCGCATGAGCGCCTGGCGGGTGGTGATCCGGACCAGGTATGCACGCTGATTCCGCACCGTGTCGAGATCGACGTCCGCCCATCGCAGCCAGGTCTCCTGGAGGACATCCTCCGCGTCGGCGGCCGAGCCGAGCATCTCGTAGGCGACCGTGAAGAGCAGGTTGCGGTGGGCGACGAACGCCTCAGTAGCGGGGTCCGGACGGCCGTCCCCGCTCATGCCCCCGCCTCGATCTCCAGCGCGGCCCTCCGCCGCGCCAGCGGCAACCTGCACACCGCAGAGAAGCCCCGGCTCTGCGGACCGGCCGCGCAGCTCAGCAACGAGCGCATGGTGAGGGGTGCCTTGGGGGTCCGGAACACGCTGGCCATGGGTAGCTCCTGCCTCTTCGCCTCGACTATGCCACCCGCAAGACACCGAGCACCACCGTCTTTTGACCAGCCGAGCGGAATGGAGCTGATGGCCATCGCCCATTTGTGGTGTGCGTCAACGAGGAAGAGTGTCACAAGGACCGAGTCGCCGGCATCTCATGTTCGACCAGTCATCCCGAACAGGAGACCAAAATGAAGACCGTAGTGGTAGGCGCCGGCTACGCGGGCATGATCGCGGCGAACCGGCTGGCCAGGAAAATGAAATCTGCCGAGATCACGGTGATCAACCCGCGCCCTGACTTCGTGGAGCGGATACGGCTGCACCAACAGATCGCAGAGACCGGCGCCGCCGCGACGCCCCTCGCGTCGATGCTGCGTAACGGGATCACGTCGCGGGTCGGTGTCGTCGACAAGATCGGCGACGGCACCGTCAGCATCGGCGGCAAGGAGAGCATCAATTTCGACTACGCCTTCCTGGCCGTGGGCAGCACGGTTCTGCCGATGCAGGGAACGGTCCCGGTGGGCACGTGGGAAGGTGCGGAACAGGCCCGCGTGGCGTTTGCCGCACTTCCTGCAGGCAGCACGGTCACGGTGATCGGGGGCGGTCCGACAGGCATCGAGACGGCGGCGGAGGTAGCCGGAGCGAGGCCAGATGTCCGGGTGCGGCTTGTCGGGTCGTCGGTCGCCGGAAGCCTCTCCGATGGCGCGCAGCGGCGGGTCCACGCCGGACTGGAGCGGCTGAAGATCGACATCGTGGAGGATGGCGTTACGGGGGTAAGCGCGGGCGCAGGGCGGTTCAACGGCGTTGTGCACCTTCGGTCGGGAACGGAGCTCGCCTCCGACCTGACCCTGTGGGCGATCGTGGGGGGCATCCCGGACCTGGCGGCACGCAGCGGTCTCGAGGTCGATTCGGAAGGGCGTGCGATCGTGGACGAGTTCCTGCGCAGCGTCAACGACGAACGGATCTTCGTGGTGGGCGACTGCGCGGCAGTGCCGGGAGCCCGTCTGGCCTGCCAAAGCGCCGCGCCGCAGGGTGCTCACGCGGCCAATACCCTGGCCCGCCTGGTCAAGGGCCGCAAGCCCAGGCCGTACTCCCAGACGTACAGCGTGGTGCCCCTCAGCTTGGGACAGAAGGACGCTGTCTTGCAGTACACCCGTCCAGACGACACCGTCCGGCGGTTCTACATCGCTGGGCGCATCGCGGCCGGCCTCAATGAGGTGGGGGCTCGCGCCGCGAAGTTCGCCGCCCGCACGGGCATCGGCGCCTGAATGCCGGGCCCGAAACGACCACGCAGTCGGTCCCCGCAGCCGTGACCGCCTCAAGGGATCGGCCATGGCGCGCCGGACTGACGACGTGAGTGGCTGCGGCGGTTTCGACTGGGTGCCGGTGGCTGAGGGCGTCGAGTCTCACCGAAGCGCCGCACCCAGTGCGCAGTGCGATTATGCGGTAGTCCAGTCGCAAAGCAAGCGCGGTCTGATGCCTGGGCGGACAAATGGGTATTTCCCCAGCAGCCTAACAAACGTTCTGGAATTCGGCGGTGATTACTCCATGGGGATTCTCCCTCCGAGTGCCCGCATTCCTTGGGCTCGGGCAGCACCTGGGACTCTGAGGGCGGACTTGCCAGGTTCTTCATTGATGCGACACAGTTGCACCAAACGTTCGGCAGCGTACAGGAAGCGATGAGCGCCAACGCGAAGAACGGGATCCGCTGACAGCCAACTGAATAGGGGAGGGGCGCGAGTATCGGGCGCCCGGTACGGGTTCTCTCCCCCTCTCGGCCCCGCGCGCGCCGGGTTCGATGAATCACGGGCCAGGCCTTTCACCAGCCGGGAGGTGGGAACAGAAGATGTCGCGAAGCGAGAAGGCCCTCGACCGCGAACGCGGCAGCACCGCCCGGCCCCCCAGGGTGCGGTGCGTGACGGAGAGGAAAGGCGGCCCGCGGCGCTGGGCGGTGCTGGGGGCGCTGGCGGCAGTGGGCATGGTCGCGCCGGTGGCGGGGGCGGCACCGGCCGCGGCCGCTGAGGGCCGGTCGGTCACCTCCTTCTCCGTCGACATCACCGTCGATGAGGACGGCGCGGTGAGCGTGCGCGAGGAGCTCACCTACGACCTGGGGGAGGGCGGGGGCGGCCCGGTCCACCGGGAGCTGCCTGATTCGGGCAGGATCGACGGGTCAAGTCTGCGTTCTTTCGGCCTTGCCGGTGTGGCCGTGGAAAACGCCGGGGGTGTGGAGTCCGTCCAGGTCAGCGAGGACGGGACCGCCGTGCGCATCGGCGACGATGAAGGCGATCCGCAGTTGCAGGGGGAGAAGACCTTCGTCCTCTCCTATACCTATAAGACCCTGCTGACCACCGGCGACCAGGACCGTGCCCGGTTGTTCCAGGACATCGTCGGCTCGGGCTGGCAGATCCCGGTGGAGTCCGCCCGGGTGCAGGTGCACACGCCGGTGCCCGCCGAGGCCCTCGACTGCTACGCGGGCCCGCCCGGTTCCACCGCACAGTGCTCCAGCGCGGACAACGAGGGCACCACGGCCACCTTCACCAACGGCCGGCTGGAGCCCGGGCAGGCCTTCAGTATCGACCTCACGCTGCCCGAGGACGCGCCCGTCACCGTGCCCGAGGCCGAGGAGTTCACCCCGCCCCCATTGCCGATGTCGGGCCTGCCGTCGTTCTCTGGGGTAGCCCGGGTCATCATCTTCCTCGCCCTTGGCCTCATCGGGGTGGTCATCGTCGTGGCCAACAGGGGCTCGGGCGGGGGAGGCAGGGGACGCTCGGGCGGCCGCGGCGGCTTCTCCGGGGGCGGGTTCTCCGCCGGAGGCGGTGGAGGTGCCGGCGGCGGGGGTGGGGGCGGCGGAGGCGGCTGAGCCGCCCGCCGCAGCAAAGCCCGCACCGGCCGCCTCACACCCCTCCGGGGCGGGGCGAGGTGCGCACCGCGGCCGGCGCTGCGCGGATCAGTGCGGCGCGGCGCCCACGAGTTCGGTGATGCGGGCGGCCAGGCGCAGCGCGGTCGTGCCCTCCGGGACCTCGTCGCCGCCGGTGAGGATCCACTCGGCGCTGCGGTCGTCGCGGATGTCGAGTTCGGCGCCCTGGCCGGTGCGCGGGTTGGTCACCTCGATACTGGTCGGGTCCTCCTCGCTGGAGCGGACCCGCAACCCGGCTGCGGTGAGCAGGGCCGCAACGGTTTCGCAGTAGCGGGTGAGCTGCTCGTCGGAGAGCAGGGCGGGGGTCTCGGTGTCGATGGAGGTGTCGACGGACTCCCAACCGTGGTGCACACTCGGTACGGGAAGAGCGTGGACGTCGGTCATGATGGTTCCTCTTTTCCTGATGGCCCCGCCCGGGGCGCATCGAGCGCCAACTCATCGGCGTCCCGGGCGGGGGTCGTGCTGTTCAGTGGGCGGGCCGGGTGAATTCGCCCTTGGCGGCCCCGTCGAGGAAGCACTCCCATTCGTGGGGGGTGAAGAACAGGACGGAGCCGTCGGGGTCCTTGGAGTCGCGCACGGCGGTGCCCTCCTCCAGGTGCGCGACCTCGACGCAGCCCTTGGAGCCTTCGCTGGCCTGGGCCTTGCACCAGTCGGCTGTGGTCAAGTCGGGGATGTGGGTCATTCTCTGAATTCTTTCGCGATGGTGGAGATGAGGGCTTCGGACTCCTGGGGCGACAGCGCCGCCATCTGGAGCAGGTCGAAGCGCTCCCGGAATTCTGCCACCACCTGCCGCTTCTGTAGGAATATGTTCCCGGCGACCGATTCCACGTAGACGTGCTGCTGAACATCAGGGTCGGCGAACTCGATCAGGGCGAATGACCCGTCGAGCCCGGCGTGCGCGCCCTGCCGGAAAGGCATGACCTGCAATGTGATGTCGGGAGACTGTGTGACCCCTGTAAGGTGGCGCAACTGGGCTTCCATGACCCGCGCTCCGCCGATCGGTCGCCGCACCGCACTTTCGTCCACGATCGCCCGGAGGAGAGGCGGCCGCTTGGTGTGAAGGATTTGCTGGCGCTGGATTCGCACCTCCACGAGTTGGTCGACCACATCGGGGGAAAGGCGGGGATCGCACGCCTTGATGATGGCTCGGGCGTAGTCGGGAGTCTGTAGGAGCCCGTGGATGATGCGGTCGGTGAACGAGCGGAGCGCTCGGGCCTCGGCCTCCAATCCGACGTAGCTTCCCAATCCGGATGGGAGAACATCGTTGTACCGGTCCCACCATCCGTCTTCGGCCGCGACCTTCGCCATGTCTTGCAGTCGCTCCTGCTGTATCGGATCGGTGATGCCGTAGAGCGCCATGATCCCGCGAAGCTCGACGGGCTTAAGCGCCCTTTTCCCATTCTCGACGC
This sequence comes from Actinomycetes bacterium, assembly GCA_021793235.1. Taxonomy (GTDB): domain Bacteria; phylum Actinomycetota; class Actinomycetes; order Streptosporangiales; family Streptosporangiaceae; genus JAJYTD01. Next base: position 21,917 of record JAJYTD010000034.1, read on the forward strand.
GACTGATCGTGGGCTCGGACAGCCCGGTCTCCTTCGCGACCTTCTCCATGGTCAGATTGCTCTGCTCACGCAGTTTCCGCAGCTCGATTCCGAGTCGCCTGCGCCCAACGGTCGGACTCGGCATGGATTCCCCCTACCTCGCTCATCACCTTTGAGGGTAGAGGAACTGCAAGATCTTTTAAACCCGCAAATTGAAATTTCAAGACACGAGTCGCAGGGGTGTCAGTTATGTCGGCTATGCGAGTTTCGCGTTATCCATGGGGGGCAGCAATCCTGTGTACTGAGCCAGTGAGCGTTGCTATTTTCTAAAATCTATTTCTGAAATTTCACAGGACATCTGCGCCTCCACGGAGGCCTGCGACTCCGGTAGCTCCGGTGAACCGCCAAGTAGCCCGGAGGCGATGTGCATGATGGCGCCACGGGCCTGGAAGGGGGCAGTTCCGGAGGAGTACGTCGGGTACGGGCCGCCGTTAGCCGTCCTCGCCGCGGGCGCGGCGCAGTTCGCCCAAGTCCTCGGTGAGCTCCTGCTCGGCTTCTTCACGCACCGGCGGCAAGCGCCTGTCGGTCATGGAGTGGATCAGCGGCACCAGCGCACTCGAGAGGGCGATGGGCCGCGACGGATGGCGCGCTGTGGCCGGGTTCTGGCCGCCCTGCACGGCCTCGCCCCCGCCGGCGATGTGCGTTCATGGGTCCCGCGCGAGAACTTCGACCCCGGCCGGTGGGCAAAGCTGTTTGAACGCGTCGACACCGCGCTCGGCCGACGGCCCGCCGGCGAGACGGAACAGCGCTTGGCCGACATGTGGGGCGAGCACCGAGCACAGCTGCGCGAAGTCAACCGGCTTACGCTCGGGCTGGCCGATGCTCTGCGCGAGCGCACCGACCTTCCCGACTTCGTCGCCTGCCACGCCGACCCGCACCTGGGAAACCTCATCCTCACCGCCGAGGACGCCCCCGTCCTGATCGACTTCGACGACGCAGTCCTCGCCCCTCGCGAACGCGACCTCATGTTCGTCCTCGGAGGCGGTGTCCTGGCGGACACGGCCGCCACCCCGCAGCAGCAGAACTGGTTCGGCGAGGGCTACGGCCCCCACCCTGTCGACACCGACCTGATCACCTACTACCGCGGCTTGCGCACACTCGAAGACGCCTCCGAGCTCGCGTGGATCGTCCTGGATCCCCAGAGCACCGCTGAAGAGCGGCGCACGGCCCTGGACCATGCCAGCGGCGTTTTCTCCCCGACCGGCCTGCTGGCCCAGACGCTGTCCGCTGTCTCTTAGCGGCCGGGCCGACCGCCTGGCCGTGCTGGGTCTGCCGGTGATCGAGCGCGAGCCCCACCTGGAGTTCCGCGAGCCCGGCTGCGCGCCCGCCCGCTGCTGGAGCAGCCCGTCACCGCCGGCCGCCTCGGCCGCAGGACCGGCCGGGGCAGCCGCGACTACAGCTGAGCTGTTTCAGTCCAGGCAGAACTCGTTGCCCTCGGGGTCGGCCATCACGATGAAGCCGGCGCTCATCGGGGGAGCGGGTTCGCAGCGACGCACCCGCGTCGCTCCCAGCCCGACGAGCCGGTCGCACTCGGCCTCCAGCGCCGCCATCCGCTCCTCTCCCCGCAGCCCGGGAGCCGCACGGACGTCGAGGTGGAGGCGGTTCTTGGCGACTTTGCCCTCCGGCACCTGCTGGAAGAACAGCCGCGGGCCGCGCCCGTCCGGGTCCTCGATGGCCGATCTCGTCTTGCGCTGCTCCTTTGGTACGCCGACCCGCGCGAGGAAGTCCTCCCAGGCGGCCAGCGGGTCGGCGTCCTCGGGCAGGTCGACCCCAGGCGGGCCGGGGTGGACATAGCCCAGTACGTCGCGCCAGAAGGACGACAGTGCCCCCGGATCGTGGGCGTCGAAAGTGACCTGGATGTGGCGGCTCATCGAGTTGCTCCGTTCACAGCGGGTTTCGTGTTCCAGTCGGGTGCGTCTGGATCCATGGACCCACCCTGACACCCCTGGCGGACAGGACCGGTCCGCTATCTCTGGCAGGGTGGGCGACATGGGCATGGCAAGCGGTGACCAGCGGGATACGACAGAGCGGGTGCTCACCCTGCTCGGGCTGCTGCAGCAGCGCCGGGTCTTGACCGGCCCCGAGCTCGCCGACCGGCTCGGGGTCACACCGCGCACGGTACGGCGTGACGTCGAACGGCTGCGCACGCTCGGCTATCCGGTGCATGCCAGCCAGGGTGTCGGCGGCGGCTACCAGCTCGGCCCGGGCCAGGACCTGCCGCCGCTGCTTCTCGACGACGAGGAGACGACCGCCACCGTGGTCTCGCTGCTCGCCGGCGCGGGTGGCGCGGTCGCCGTCGCCGGCGACGCCGCACTCCGGGCGCTGACCAAGCTCGACCGGGTGCTGCCCACCCGGTTGCGGCACGAGGTGCGCGCGCTCTCCGGCTCGGTGGAGTCCTTCGGCGGAGGCCGCACACCGGTCGACCCCGAGGTGCTCATGACGCTGGCCAGAGCCTGCCGCGACGAGGTCGAAGCCGGCTTCGACTACCCGTCCGGGAACAAGGTGCGACGGCGGCGAATCGAGCCCTACCGCCTGGTCGCCTCCGACCGGCGCTGGTACCTCCTCGCCTACGACCTCGATCGCGACGACTGGCGCAGCTTCCGCGTCGACCGGATGACCGATGTGTCCGTACGGACCTGGCGCTTCCGCCCGCGCGCGGCGCCCGACGCGGCGACGTATGTGCAGGAGGGGGTGGCGAGTCGGGTCTACCCGCACCAGGCGCGCTTCCTCGTGCACGCATCGGCCGACACGGTGCGCGCGCAGATCCCGGCGTCGGCGGCAGTCGTACGACGGCGGGGGAGCGCGCTCTGCGAAGTGCTCAGTGGTGCCGACAGCCTCGACTTCGTGCTCATGCACGTACTCCTGCTGGGGCACGACTTCGAGGTACTCGACCCTCCAGAGCTCGAAAGGCGCTGCCGCGCGCTGGCAAAGAGACTGCTGTCGGCCGGTGCGGCGATCCCACCGACGCCGGACACAAAGGATTCGTGAGCCGCGACCACCGATGGCGACCCCCGGCTCCAGCCGTGGGGGGACGTCAACCGCACGCCCCCCGACCCGCCGAAGACGGGGCAGGGGACCGCGGGCCGGTCGCCGTCCCGCGCCGACGCCGCCGCAGGACGCGCCCACGCAGAAAGCCGACGGGAGGCGTGCGGATCTAAAGCCCGATGACGTCAGCGAGCAGGTCGACCTGCCTGGTCGGGGTCGTTGCCCATGAAGATCAGCTCATCGCAGCCGATGCGCTCGAAGTCGGCGACCGCTGCAGTGATCCGTTCGGGCGAGGTATGAGCCAAGGAGATGCCGTACTGGGCGTAGTCCACACCGGCGAAGGCGTAGTAGGGCCCGATGGCGCGAGAGACCGCGGCGGAGGCGTCGGGGCCGAGCGCGTACATCACTAACGCGACTACGCGAGCAGATCCCGTCCTCCCGGCCTTACTCCACGCCTGGTTGATCTGGGGAGCGAAGTCCTGGATGTCCTGCACGGTCGCGTCGCCGGCGATCCATCCCGTGCCGTGCGTGGCGATACGGCGCAGCGTCGCCTTGGAGTCTCCGCCGAACAGCAGGGGCGGCCCGCCTGCGGTGGCCGGCCGTGAACCGACCGGGTCACCATGTCCTGCCACAGCGGCCAACCGGTCCAGGAGGGCGTCGAACTGTTTGCCTCTGGTGGTGTAGTCCACGCCGCTGTCGACGAAGTCGTCTTCCCTGAGCCCGGGAGCAAGGCCCAGGCGGAGACGGTGCGGGCCGGCGAGCTGGTCGAGCGTCGTCACCGCCTTGCCGAACAGTGCATGGTTGGCGCGTAGCGGCGCCAGCAGCACACTGGTGAGAAGAGAGATCCCAGAGGTGGCGCCCGCTGCGGCGGCCAGGGCGATCAACGGTTCCGGTGCGGACCACACCAGGCGGTCGCTGACGCTCAGCGCGGAAAAGCCTCGCTCTTCTGCCCGCGCGCCCACTCCACCAGGGTCCTGCCGTCGCTCCACGGAGCGTGGCCGGGCACCCCGATACCTATATCCATCGTTGGTGCTGTTCCTTTGCTGCCTGTCTCGGTCGGATCCGGCTATGCGTGCCGCGGTACGGCGCGCGACTCGGCCAAGGCGTCCTCCAGGAGCCGCTGGAGCACCGCAGGGGGCTGGACACCCGGGACCGGGGCTCTGCCGTCGATCACCACGGAGGGGACTGCGGTGACGCCCTGCTCGGCGGCGCGGCGCTCGTCGGCCCTGACGCTCTCGGCGTAGGCATCGCCGGCCAGGAGGGCGCGCACTTCAGCGGCGTCCACCCCGGCTTCGGCACCCAGGCGCTCCAGGATCCGCGGGTCGGCCACGTTGAGCCCCTCGGTGTGGTAGGCGCGCAGCAGGCGCTCCAGCATCTGCTCGGCCCGGCCGCGGTCGGCGGCCAGGTGGCACAGCCGGTGGGCGTCGAAGGTGTTCACCGGCCGGGAGAGGTGCATGTTGAGTTCCAGGCCCTCCGCAGCGCCCAGTTCCCGGATCCGGGCGATCCTGGCGGGCGCCTCACCGCCCCACCACTGCGCCATCATCTCGGCGGCCGTCGGTGTGGGAGCCGGGCCTTCCTTCGGGGCGGGATCGAGTTCATAACTACGCCAGACGATCTCCAGCCGGCCACGGTCGGCGACCCGCGCCACAGCGGCCGCGATGCGTCTCCTGAGCGGCCGCGATGCGTCTCCTGCCGATGAAGCACCACGGGCACAGCACGTCGGCGTAAATCTCGACCTTCATGATCTTCCTCTGAATCGTTGGCGTATGCGTGGCGGACGAGCGCGACCGGATCAGGAGCCGGCCTTCTGCGGCCCCGGTCCGATCTCGCGGACCACGGTGTAGGTGGGGGCTCCGCTCATACGGGCCTCAGCCTTTCCCGACAAACCGTCCAGGGCCTTCTTGATGGCGGCCATCCGGCCGTCGGTGTCCGATGTCTCCACGAAGGCGCGGTAGTCCGCCTCGCTCGCCCAGTGCACGATGTTGTACACGCGGGTGCCGTCAGTGCTCACATGGAACCGAGCCGACCATGCCGGGCTCCGTGCATCCGTTGTGCTCTTATTTCCGCCTTGAGCGCGGATCCCGGTAGAACGTTCACGATCGATGGGCTCTGATTCTTCGGGCGCACACCGTGAAACCCGCGGGTGGCACAGCACACACACCACCCCTTCCGGCTTTCGTGACCGTCCTGTGACCGATACGCTCAGCCGCAGCGGCCACCACCCCCCGCCCCGGCCGGCCCTCCTGCGCCCGCCCTGACCACCCCCCGCAGCGGCCCCGCGCAGCCACGCCCCTGCTCCCGTTCAAAGGACACCCGACGTGGGCCACCACACACCCTCCCGCACCCCGCGCCCCCCGCGCCCAACACGCAAACGCGCGATCGCGGCCACCGCCGCCACCGGCGCCCTCCTCATCGCCGGCGCAACCGCCGGCGCCGCCGCCCTCACCGGCAACGACACCGGCCCCGAAGCCGCCGCCACCATGGCGATCCCGCCCGCCCAGACCGCCGGCCCCCCGACCCCGGACACAAGCACCGCCCCCGCAGACCAACAACAGCAGAACACCGACGACGCCCGCGAACAGGCCCTGAACAACGCCTCCCAGACCCTCAGCGGCTCCGCCGCACACCCCCCCGAGGAAGACGAGGAAGAACCCGAGCCCCAGCCCACCGACACCTCCTCCGACCTGACCCCCACCGGCGACGGCGGCGCCTGCCAGGCCTCCATGTACAGCGAACCCCAGCCCACCGCCAGCGGCGAACAGTTCGACCCCAGCGCCATGACCGCCGCCCACAAGACCCTGCCGATGGACACCATGGTCCAGGTCACCAACCCCGCCAACAACAAATCGGTCACCGTGCGCATCAACGACCGCGGCCCCTACATCGACGGCCGCTGCCTGGACCTGTCCACCGCCTCCTTCGAGAAGATCGCCTCGCCCAGCCAGGGCGTCGTCGACGTCCAATGGCAGGTCGTGAACTGACAGAACCCGCCCCGCCCGCCGTGGCACAATGCCCCGCAGGCCAGACCATGGGGAGGGGCGACACCGGTGTCCTCCAACGGATCCGGAACGGCGATCTCACCGACCGACCTCGTCGACGCCATGGAATGCGAGCACCGCAGCGCCCTCAAGACCGCACTGGCCGCAGGCGTGCCCGGCGCTCCCACCTGCGACAGCTGCGGCTATGCCGCCCCGCTCACCGGTCCCGCACCCTTGATCATCGGCGCCGACGGGAGTTGGATGGCCCCATGACACCGCCGGACCTGTGCGCACCCCGCCGCCCGGCCACGGCCACCACCCACGGCACCCGCCTGACCACAACGGCCGCCCCCGGCCCGCACCGCTGCCCCGCAAAGCAGGCCACGGCCCCACAGCCCTACCGCACACGGGCTCGCACGCTCGGACCACAGCGGTACGATTCCTGGATCGTGGACCGATTCCCTCCCTGCACCCAGGCGGCCCAGGCCCGCATGGGACGGCGCGACGACCCCGCGCGGCCACAGCAGCCACCGACGCCACCGGGCACCGCCTGCGCCACCCCCTCCTCCCCAGTACGGCGCCCTCACGATGTCCGCGCACGAACACAAGCAGGGGCGCACGGCCCACAGCAGCCTGCCCGCCCCGGAACCGGAGACCGCCACCACACCCACCGACACCGCCGACCTCCCGCAGGACCGCACCCTGCCCCACCCCCACGGCTGAAAGACCCCACCATGCCCTACCCCCGCCACCGTGCGCCCTGCCCACCGCAACCGCCCACGACGCTGCCGGAAGAAGAGGCGATCCCCGTTGGCACCCGCTGAAAACGGAAACACCCGCCTCAACGGCCACGACGACCCGCCCTCCAACACCCGCCACCCCACCGGTGTGCGGGTCACAGCCGCCATCCTCGGCCTGGCCTGCCTGATCCTGGGCCCCGCCGGCTACCTCAACGCACTCTCGGCCGGCCCCGGAGCAGGGGAGTGGTACACCCTGGGATTCGGGGCATCGGTAGGCCTGCCACTGCTGGCCGCAGCCATCACCACAGTGGCCGGCGACCGCCGGGCGGCCCTGTGGGCACTGGCCCTGCTGGCCTGGCCCCTGCTCTACATCCCCGCGGTCCACCTGCTGGCCCCGGCCTGACCCAGCGCCACCCAAGGCCCACGGCGCGCTGTTCACGCGCCCGCCCGAGCCCAGCACCCGCCCCGGAGGACACGTGCCACCCAAGAACACCCGCCGCGCACCCGCCGCACCCCAGCCCCGACAGCGCACCATCAGCCGCACACCGGTGGCCATCGACGAGCGCAGACGCTGGCCGGTGGCCCTCTGGTCGGCGCTGACCTGCGCCTGGCTCATCGGCTCCCCGCTGTTCCTGGTGCTCTACCTGGCCGAAGGCTTTGCCCTGCTCAACGCCACCGAGATCACCGACACCGCCCGCCGCACCACCGCCCTGTACCTGACGGGCCTGGTGGCAGCCGCCCTGGGAGCTCCACTGGCCGGGGCCCTGACCGCCGCCCTCCTGCGCCGCAGGATCGCCGCGGCCCTGTTCACCCTCGCCCTGCTGGCCTCAGCCGGAGCGCTGTTCACCCTGGCATCCCCGGCCGAGATCCTGGCCGGAATCCGCGGCGGACTGGGCTAAGACCCCGCCCGTGGGCCATCATGGTCCACCGTGGACCACAACAGCGACGACACCGGTGAGACCGCCCCCCTCATGCCGGGCCCGGTACGCCGACGCTTGGAGCAGGCCACCCCCAACATCCTGGTGGACACCCACGCACTGGAGGCGGTGCGACGCCGCTTCGACGACGAGCAGGCCGCCACCCTGGGCCGCTACCTGGCCTCGGCCCAATCCCCCAACACACTGCGCGCCTACCGCTCAGACTGGGTCGCTTTCAGCGCCTGGTGCCTGGTCCAGGGCCGCCAATCCCTGCCGGCCGACCCCGTCGACGTCGCCGTCTACCTCGCCGCCGCAGCCGAAACCACAAGTGAGAGCACACCCGCCCCCACCCCCCTGTCACCCTCCACTCTGGAACGCAAAGCCGCCGCGATCGCGGCGGTACACGCCGCCCACGGCCTGGACTCGCCCACCCGCGCCGACGTGGTGCGGATGACACTGCGCGGCATCCGCCGCCGCCGCGGCACCGCACCGCGCCGCAAACGCCCCCTCCTGCTGCCCACCCTGGAAGCGCTGCTGCAGGAGCGCCCACCACCGGGCCACCCCACCGGAGCGGCCCGGCTCCGCGACGCGGTGCTGCTGCTCACCGGATTCGCCGGAGCGCTGCGCCGCAGCGAACTGGCCGCCCTCACCTTCGACGACATATCCGCAGAAACCGACGCCCGCACCGGCGACCCCCTGCTCACCGTGACATTGGGCACCACCAAGACCGACCAGCAGGCGCGCCGCTTCCACCAGGTGGCCCTCCCGCGCGGACGGCGCCGCACCACCTGCCCGGTGTGCGCGTTCGCCGACTGGGCCGACCTCATGGCCGCCCACCGCGACGGCGGCGCCCCCGCGGTACAGGCGTTCCTGCGCGACCACTCCCCACCCGAACCCGCCCACCGCTGCCACACCTACTCCGGAACCGACCTGGCCGACGGCACCGGCCGGCCGCTGCTGCCGGCCATCGACCGCCACGGCCGCATCGGCCACCGCGCGATCTCCGGCCGCGCCGTGGCCGAACTGGTCAAAAAGTACGCCCGGCGGGCCGGCCTGGACCCCGAGGCGTTCAGCGGCCACTCCCTGCGTTCGGGCTTTGCCACCCAGGCGGCCCTGGGCGGAGCCCCCGACCGCGAAATCATGCGGCAGGGACGCTGGAGCAACCCCCGCACCGTGCACGGCTACATCCGCACCGCCGCCCCACTGGAGGACAACGCCGTCACCCGCCTGGGACTTTGACCCCCTTCCGGGGGGATTCCCGGCCCACACCGCTCGGCCGCTCAGCGAACAACCGCGCCTTAGACGGTCAACACCAGCCGGGTCGAGCCCCGCCCGGATCCCCCTCTCAAAGAGCGGACCGTGTCTGTTATATGTCAAGATGCGTGGGTGATCGATGAGTTTCGCGCCGCTTTCCAGGAGCTGATCGACGCCTCCGTCGCAACGGACGCCCAGCAGTTCCCCCCGGCCGTCCAACGGGTCTACCACCTGGCATCCCAGGTGCCCGCCGACGAACGGGAACTCGCGCTGGAGGCGCTGGCCCCGATCATCAGCGGAGGCTACGCACTGCCCGGCATCACCGCCGACCTGTCGGTGGTCGCCGGCGCACTGGTGGAGATGGGCGCCGCACCCGGCCCGACCGGAACCGAGGTCATGCGCCAGGTGCGCACCATGGGCCAGGGGGCGGCCGTGTTCCTCCACGCCTGGGAACGCACCGCCGCCACCCCGCCGCCCGACCCCGACGAGGTCACCGCGGCCGCCGAGGAACGCGTGGCCGCCGAACTGGGCGACACCGCCCCCACGGCCACCATGTGCTGGTGGACCGTCCGGCGCTACGCCCTGGCCGCCAAGACCATGCTCAGCGAACCCAGCGTGCGCACGGCCATGCGCGGCGACACCGAACTCCGCGCCGAACTGATCGCGATCTCCAATCAGCTCTGCCCCGCCCTCCCCGAATTCGGCGAGGTCCGCGCTCTACTGCGGATGGCCGAGTCGGTCTCGGCGCTGGTGTTGGACCGCGCCTCAGGCCGCGGCTTCCGGGTGCTCTTCGACGGCATCGGCGACAACTTCCAACTGCACACCCTGCTGGCCGACGCGCTGATCGGCGACGAGGGCCAGGGACTGGCCGGCGACCGGCCCGACCCGCGCTGGAGCGCCGCCTTCCGCGACACCGACCCCGACCCCGATGCCCCCGTCGTGAGCGGCTGGTGGAACCTGGTGGCCGCCGACGGATCATGGGTGTGGAACGAGGGAGTGCCCGCCGACATCCCCACCGTCGACGGCGAACACCTGATCGTGCTGGACGAGCAGCCCTACCCGCGCTCCTGGAACGCCGGACGCCGCCACCCGCACGTGCGGGGCTGGCTGGAGGTCGAGGCGGAGCTGCCGCCCGAGGAGGCCGCCCAGTGGTGGGGGCGCGTGGCGCCGAAACCGGGAAGCGGCGGCAGGCACCGCCCCACTTCTGCTGCGGCCGCCGCCCCACAGGAGGCAGAAGCCGCCGAGCAGACGCGCGGGGACCCGCGCTCCTCCCGCGCTGAACAGCCGGAGGATGTGGCTTCTGTGCCTTCGGCTACCCAGCGGGCGCTGGGCCTGGTCACCGACCTCGCACCGCACTCCGGTCCGCAGCAGCCCGCACACTCCCCGCAGCCTGAGGTGGCCGAACAGCCCGTACCGCAGTGGGCGCTGTCCGACCGGGAAGCCGAAACCCCCTCCGCGGAAACAGAGGAACAGGCGCCGCCGCGACAGGGCGGGGACGATGTGGCTTCTGTGCCTTCGGCCACCCAGCGGGCGCTGGGCCTGGTCACCGGCCCCGCACCGCACTCCGGCCCGCAGCAGCAGACGGCTCCGGCCGCCGAGGAGACCCCCCACACCCCCGAGGAGCGGCCCCTGCCCCAGGACGGGCCCACCGCCGGTACCGACCAGGAGAAGCCGGAGACGCCGGGAGCCTGGCTGGTGCCGCCGCTGCCGCCCGGCGTCTCCGACAGTGCCGCGTGGGGCCCGCCGTGGCTGTGACACCCTCCCACGACTGAAAACCCGGGGGGCCGCCGCTCCGGCTCAGCGAAGCGAACCCCCTCAGGAACCTGGAGCGGCCCGGCCGGCACGGTGCGCAGGCGGGCCTGCCGTCCTGCCGGTGTGCCGCACCCGTGGGGCCGGCACCGTCGAACCGGACCCGGGGCAGGGGTCAGACCCGGCGGTGCCCGCCGCGGGGACTGCGCGCCTGCCGCCCCTCGTCCTCGTAGTCCTCGTCGTAGAGGCCGTTGAAGTAATCCTCCTCGGTGACGGGGCCGCCCTCATCACGCGACCTCCACCGCGAAGGCACGAACAGCGGCAGCAGCAGGACCACGGCCGCGGGCAGGTACACCCCCAGCCCTGTGAGGGTGAGGGCCCCCTCCAGCCCGGGCAGATCGGGCAGGCGCTCCACCAGGTCGGGGCGCACCACCTCCACGGCGGTCACCGCGATCAGGCCGAGCCCGGCAACACCCGGCAGGAGCGGGGTCAACCGGGGTGGGACCAGGGCCAGCCCGGCAAGCAGTGCCACCGCCCCCAGGGCGGCCACGGGGATCAGCCCGGTGGTACTGACGAAGGTCCCTCCGGACCCGTTGGTCTCGATGAGGCGGGGGAGAGCCCAGCCGGTCCCGAGCAGCACAACGGGAGCGAGGATCAATCCGACGAAGAATCCGGCGACATGTCGCACAGGCGCGCTCCTCTTTTCTCCGGGTCGAGCAAGCACCATAGCGATATCCCCCCGCACATGGACATCTCGGACACACTGCGTAGTTTCCCGGAGCGTGGCGATACAACAGCAGCGAGCAATCCCGCCCCAACCGCGCCCCCTGAACCCCGCCCCCGCCGCCCCCCGACCCGCATCCGCGAACACACGCAGTAACCGGACACGGCCCGCCCCGCCCCCTAATGTGGGAAGGGTGAGCAACGAACCACCCCGCGACCCCGCCGACGACCCCGACATCATCGCCCTGGCCACCCGGGTCTTCTCCCTGGCCCGCACCGGCGACACCACGACCCTGGCCGCCTACCTCGACGCGGGCCTTCCCCCCAACCTCACCAACGACAACGGCGACACCCTGGTCATGCTGGCCGCCTACCACGGCCACGCCCCGACCGTGGCCCTGCTGTGCCAACGCGGCGCCGACGCCGACCGTCTCAACGACCGCGGCCAGTCCCCGCTGGCCGGCGCGGTGTTCAAAGGCGAGGACGCGGTGGTGGAGGCCCTGGTGGCCCACGGCGCCGACCCGCACACCGGCACCCCCTCGGCGGCGGAGGCCGCCCGCATGTTCCACAAGCACCACTACCTGCACCTGTTCGGTGCCCACCAGGACTGAGCCCCGTGGTGCCCCCGCCACCCGCCCACCCCCGCCCGGTGATCGACCCCGACGTGGACGAGGCCGACCGCGCCCTGCTGGCCGCCACCCCCCAGGCGCTCACCCCGGCCACCCGCCCACCCCCGCGCCCCGCACCCCGCCCCCCGTCCCCGCCGCGGCCCTTACTGTGGGCCGGGGCGCTGCTGGCCGCGCTGGCCCTGATACGCGTCCCCGGGCTGGCGCCCGCAGCCGTGACCCTCCTCCTCACCCTGGCCGTCGCACTCCCGGTGGCCCTGGCATCGCGCAGCGGCCGCAGCGAACCCCCGGCCGCAGCCGCCGCACGCCGCCACCACGGCCGCTACCTCCTCGCCGAGGACTTCGACGCCCCCGCACGCGCCCTGCTGGTGCGCGCGCAAACAGCCGTGGACACGGTGACCGCCACCCCCCTGGCCGCGACCGGCCACATCGACCCCATCGACAACGACATCCTGCTGCCCCGCCAGCTCTGGGAGATCGCCACCGCCCTGCGCCGCATCACCGACCTGCGCGACCGCGCCCGCCTGCAGGCCCCCGACCGGTTGGGCATCGACGTCGACGCCCTGATCGCCCAGAGCCGCGCCGCACTCGAGGCCGCCCAGGAATCGGTCACCACCCGGGTGGCGGCCCTGGAGCGCTACGCCTCTTTCGTCACCGCCGCCCAGGAGCACCACCAGCGCCTGCACGACCTGCACCGGCTCCTGGACGAACAGCAGGACTACCGCGACCTGCTCGCCGCCACCGCCGCCGACGAGCACGCCGTCGCCCACATCAGCGAACTCACCGACCGCGCCCGCCTGGCAGAAGCCGACCTGGAGCGCGCCCTGCAGGCGGCCCTGGAGCAGGCCCGCCTGCTGGCCCCCGGCGACGACCCCGGCGAGGACCCCGACACCTGACCCGTGTCCTCAACGGCCCCACTGCACGGCCCGGCCATGCTCCAGGTACACGGTGGCGCCCCGCCGCGCCGCCGCCACCGCCCGGCCCACCCGGCGGGCCGCATCCGCGGGGGTAGCCCCCTGCTTCGGCAGGGTCGATCAGGCGTGCACCACCGAGCTCCTCGGGCGGCAGCCGCACCGCCCGGCACCCCTGCACGGGCATGTCCCCGGAGAACACGAAGAGGGTGGTGCCGCGCCCGTCCGGGTGCAGGTGAGCGGGCAGCCGGTCCACGCACACCAGCCCCCGCAGCACCGGAACGAACCCCACCTCCTCGACGCACTCGCGCCGACAGGCCGCCAGCGGCGACTCGCCCTGCTCGACCACCCCGCCCGGCCCGGTCGAACAGCAGCGCTGCGGCCGCGCTGCGGCTGCGCGGCAGGCTCTCGAAGAACGCCGACTCGCTGTGGACCATGGAGCCGACCCTAACGGCCGCACCCGCCCCCGAAACGGATGCCACCGGCGGCGGGGGAGCAGGGCCCCGACCTCGTGCGCAGGGCGGCATACCCCCCGCAGACACCAGGGCACACCCCGGTCGGCGTTCAACGGACCACCCCGTAATAGGTCTGGAAGTACTCGGTCACCCGATAGGCGAGCCTGCGCTCACCCCCCAACAGCCGCACCATCGGCCCCAGCATGTGCGAGGCCGCCAACGCGAACGCCTCGGCCCACCACTCGCCGCGGTACTCCGCCAGAATCCTCCGCCGCAACAGGGGCCGACACGCCCGGTGCAGGTCGCGCCACTCCCGCGTCTCCGACATCAACCGGTCGGCGATGTCGAGCACATGCCCCACCTCGTGCAGCACCAGCGACACCCCCGCATGCGGAACCGACCCCAGCGCCATGACCCCGCGCGAATAGATCCCGGGAACCTCGTCCCACAACAGCGTCCGCGGATTGCGCGGATCGGTGTGCTGACCCCGCAGATGCCCCATGCCCTGCAGGTCCACCACCGACCCCTCGCCGACATAGATCGCATCGACCTCCTCGACCACCCGGTCGGCGATATGGCGCGGCAACCGCGCCAACGCGTCGATGATGCCGATCACCGCCGCCGAAGGCCGGGTCCCGGCCGCCCACTGCCGGTGCAGCACCTCCTCCAACCGCCCCAGATGGCGACGCCCGTCATCGGGAACCGGAACCACACCCGGCGGATGCGGCCCGCACTGGGCACGCTGGTTCAGGGCAACGCACATGTCCACAGCGACGCAATCTAGCTGATACAGCACACGGTGTCGCATTCACCGGACACCTGCACCCGGCCCCCACCGGCACCATCCGCCCCGACACTATGCTCACATCCCATGACCCCACCTCGGCGCCGCCTCCTCGGGCTGGCCTTCGCCATCACCTCAGCACTGGCCTTCGGCGGATCAGGCCCCTTCGCCCGCCCCCTCATCGACGCCGGCCTGGACCCCCTGCACGTCACCTGGCTCCGCACCGCAGGGGCCGCACTGATCCTGGCACCCCTGGCCCTACGCCACCGCCACGCCCTACGCACCCACCCCTGGCTGCTGCTGGCCTACGGCATCTTCCCCATGGCCGGGGTCCAAGCCCTCTACTTCGCCGCGATCTCCCGCATCCCCGTCGGCGTAGCACTGCTACTCGAATTCCTCGGCCCACTCCTGGTCCTGGGCTGGATCCGGCTCATCCGCGGCCGCCCCGTCCCCCGCACCGCCACCATCGGCGTGATCACCGCCCTCACCGGCCTGGCCCTGCTGGTCGAAGTGTGGGCCGGACTCCGCCTGGACGCCCTGGGGCTGGCCCTGGCCCTGGCCGCCGCCGCCTGCCAGGCCGCCTACTTCCTCCTCTCCGACACCAACGGCCCCCCAATCGACCCCATGGCCCTCATCTCCCACGGCGCATGGATCGCCGCACTCGCAATCACCGCCCTCGCCCACCCCTGGAACCTGCCCTGGCACCTGCTGGCCGGCCCCATCACCATCGCCGACACCACCACCCCGGCCCTGGTGTCGGTGATCTGGCTGGCGGTGATCTCCACCGCCCTGGCCTACGCCACCGGAATCGCCGCGATCCGCCACCTCTCACCCCCCATCGCCGGCGCCGCCGCCTACCTGGAAGTGGCCACCGCCATCGTGGCGGCCTGGCTGATGCTGGGCCAAACCCTCAGCCCCGCCCAGACCGCCGGCGCGCTGATCGTGCTCGCCGGCGCCTTCATCGCCCAGCGCGCCATCCCCACCCCCTAAAGGACACCCCTCCCTTGGGGGAGGCGCACCACCACCGCACATGCCAGGATCAGGGTGTGCGCCTGCTCCGCCTGCTGACCACCCCACTGCTGAGCCCCGCCACCTACACCCGCTGGGCCTACCTCATCCTGGGCGGGGCGGTGTTCCTGCCCTACCTGATGGCCACCCTCGTCCTGACCTCGATGGCGCTCAACGGCGGCATCCCCGACCCCCCGCAGCAGGAAACAGGCGCACCCCTGCTCATCGCCTTCGCAGCCGCGCTACCGCTGACCACAGCCACCGCCTGGATCCCCGGCGCCCACACCCTGGAAGGCCACCTCACCCGCGCCCTGCTGGGCGGCCCCATCACCGGCGAACCCATCGCCGAATCCGCTTCCCGGCGCTCCCGCGCCCGCACCGGCTGCTGGCTGACCCTGCACCTGACCACAGGATTCGCCGCCTGCCTGGCCACCATGGTGCTGCTGACCGAAGCCGCACTGATGGCCCTCCTACCGTTCTCGACCAGCCCCGGATCCCTCCTGCGACACTCCCTCACCTTCATCGGCCACGCCCCACTGTCCACCCCCCAACGCCTCCTGGCCCCCCTCAACGGCGCCGCCGTCCTCCTCGGCCTGATCTATGCCCTGGCCCTCCTCGGCGCAGCCCTGGCCCGCCTAGCACCCCGCCTGCTGGGCCCCTCAACAACCCAGCGCCTGGCCCTGGCCCAACAGCACGCCCACACCCTGGCCCAACGCAACCAACTGGCCCGCGAACTGCACGACTCCATCGGCCACGCCCTATCGGTCGTAGCGCTGCAGGCCGGCGCGGCCGCCCGCGTCATCACCACCGACCCCGACTTCGCCCGCCACGCCCTGGAGGCCATCGCCGACCAGGCCCGCACCGCCACCGCCGAACTCGACCACGTCCTGGGACTGCTGCGCCACGAGGCGCCCCCCACCGCCCCCCACCCCGACCTCGCCGACCTGGACCAGCTCATCGACGCCACCCGCGCCTTGGGCACCGACCTGCGCACCCGCATCGAAGGCGACACCGCCGCAGTGCCCGGCACGGTCTCCCGCGAGACCTACCGCATCTGCCAGGAAGGCATCACCAACGCCCTACGGCACGCCGGCGCGGCCCCCATCACCCTGCACCTGGCCATCGGCAACGACCGGCTGGACGTGGAGATCACCAACCCCTGCACCCCCGCACCGCCCCGCCGCACCCGCACCGGCCGCGGCCTGCGCGGCCTACGCGAACGCCTGCACCTGCTGGGCGGTACCCTGCACGCCGGCCCCCACAACGGCCACTGGCGCCTGCACGCCGCCATCTCCTGGAAGGACCGCCATTGACCACCGTGGCCCTGGTCGACGACGAAGCCCTCATCCGCGCCGGCCTACGCGCCCTCATCGACGCCGAAGAGGACCTGCACGTGGTCGCCGAAGCCGGCGACGGCGCCGACGTAGTGGACATGGCCCGCCGCCACCGGCCCCGCATCGTGCTGATGGACGTGCGCATGCCGCGCCTGGACGGCATCCAGGCCACCCGCCTGCTGCTGGAGGCCCTCGACGACCCGCCCACCGTCATCGTCGTCACCACCTTCGAAAACGACGACTACGTCTACGGGGCGCTGCGCGCAGGCGCCAGCGGCTTCCTACTCAAACGCAGCCGCCCCGACGACATCCTGGCCGCGATCCGGCTGGTGGCCCGCAGCGACTGCCTGCTGTTCCCCACCGCCATCCGCGACCTGGCCGCCGCCCACGCCGCCCCCACCACCCCCGCCGCCCGCGCCATCGCCACCCTGACCCAACGCGAAGCCCACACCCTGCGCCTCCTGGCACGCGGACACTCCAACGCCGAAATCGCCGACCAGATGATCGTGGGCGTGCAGACCGTCAAAACCCACGTCTCCAACATCCTGACCAAACTAGGGGTGCGCGACCGCACCCAGGCCGTCATCGCCGCCTACGACTCCGGCCTGATCCGCCCCGGCCACGACCCCACCGCCTGACCCGGCGGGAAAGACCCCCGTGGCATGGAAGCGGTCCCGGTAGGCACCCGGCGCCACATCGCCTCATCCGCAGCGGTCCCAACCGGCCACCCCCCGTAGCGGCCCCCGGCCGCCTCCACCACCTGCGCATCGGCCACCGACGCCCCCCGCCTCAAGCAGAAGAATGCGGCCCCTCCGCCCGCCCGCCCCGCACCGCCTCCCGCGCCCCCACCACATCAGCCGCATCAGCCACGATCTTCGTGAAATTCTCCGGCGCATCCACATTCACCATGTGCCCCGCCCGCGGCACATTCAACAACCGCCCATCCACACACGCATCCAAAAACCGCTTCTCATGAATCCGGAAATGATCCCGCGCCCCATTGACCAACCACACCGGCCCCCGATACGACCCCAACGCCGCCAACACATCCATCTGCGCGATCTCATCGATCACCGCCCGCGCCGCCTCCATCGCCAACCCGCCGTCCAACACCGCCTCAGCCCCCTCACCCAACGTCAACCGGTGAAACCGCTCATTGACCGCCTCCCCCTTATCCGGCAACCGCTCCAACAACACCGCAGGAATCCGATACACATGCGCCAACGCCTGCGCCGGCCGCGCCGTACAACTGGCCGCCACCAACCCCGCCACCCGCTCCGGAACAGCAGCCGCCGCCGCGATCGCCACAAACCCCCCCATACTCAACCCCACCACCAGCGCACGCCCACCCACCCCATCCACCGCATCACGAACCGCCTCAACAGCACCCCCCAGCGTGAACACCTCACCCCGGCGCGCCCCGTGCCCCGGCAGATCCAGCGCCACCACCCGCCGACCCTGCCCACCCAGCAACTCCACCTGCGGCCGCCACATCCCCCCCGACAACCGCAACCCGTGCACCAACACGATCGGCACGCTCATATCCCGCCCTGACCTCCCCGACGATCCGACACGGCCACCATGCCCCCGCTCACCGATCCCCATACACCACGGTCACCGGAGCATGATCCGACCACCGCAACCCGTACTCGGCCGCCCGCTCCACCCACGCCCGCACCGCACGCCCGCCCAACCCCGGCGTCGCCACCTGGTAATCGATCCGCCACCCCGCATCATTGTCAAACGCCCGCCCCCGATACGACCACCACGAATACGGCCCCTCCACACCCGGATGCAACGCCCGCACCACATCCACATACCCCGCCTCATCGAACACCCGCGACAACCACGCCCGCTCCAACGGCAAAAACCCCGAATTCCCCCGATTATTACGCCAATTCCGCAAATCAGCCTCACCATGGGCGATATTGAAATCCCCGCACACCACCAAATCCCGCCCCTGCGCCTCCACCTCAGCACGCCGACGCACCAAATACGGCAGGAACGCCTCCATAAAACGCTCCTTCTCCTCCTGGCGCACCGTCCCCACCTCACCCGAGGGCAGATACAGACTGGCCACCGCCACCGCCCCCACATCAACCTCCACATACCGCCCCGACCGCGCGAACTCCTCCACACCGAACCCCACCCGCACCGCATCCGGCTCCACCCGCGAATACACCGCCACCCCCGCACGCCCCTTAACCTCCGCCGGAGCCAACACCACATGCCACCCCGCCGGAGCGATCACCTCCTCCGCCACCTGCTCCCGCTGGGCCCGCGTCTCCTGCAGACACACCACATCGGCCCGCGTGCCCGCCAACCACTCCACAAACCCCTTCTTGGCCGCAGCACGCAACCCGTTCACATTCACCGTGGAAATTATCACGCAAACCCCCATCCACCCACAGTGCGCACCCAGTGACCAGCGCAAAGAGCCCGGCCAACCAGCAGCCCACCAAGGGCCACCGGCCGCACGCGAACCCCCGGCACAGCACAGGCGAATACACGACAAGTCGGCATCACCGTACGCCAACAAACACCACAAAGACGGGAGAAGCATCCGATACCCGGCACCACCGCCGACACCGGGGGCCGAGGAGGATCGGTACAGGATTTGGCGGTAGAGCCGTGACCGGGCACCGGTTCGATGACGACGCCCACCGCTGGTTTGCGGCCGGTGCCATGTTCGCCGATGGCATCGGACGCGGTCCTGTCAGGTCCTCGGCTCCTGGCGGGCGCGCTCCTGGTGGCGACGGGCCTTCAAGCGGTTACCGCAGGTCTTCATCGAGCACCAGCGGGCGGTGTTGGCGCGGCTGCGGTCCAGGAGGAAGAGGCGGCACTCGTCGTTGCCGCAGGGGCGCAGCCGGCCGGGCCTGCGTGCCTGGACGTCGTACCAGGCGAGCACCAGCTCCACCGCGAGCATCCGTTCGGGCGGCCCGCACAGACGCCACCGCAGACCCGACGCGCCGACCTCGGGGAGCCGGTGGACGCCGGTGAGCATCCGCTGCAGATCCGCCTGGGGCACGGGGCCGTGCGTGGCGGCCTGGAGCACGTCCCTGGCCGTCCGCAGCCAGTCGATCGCCGGTGCGTCGCCCGGGCCGCCGTGCTGCTGCGCCCACCGCCGTAGCACGGCGTCATCGGCCCACAGGTCCTGCGGCCGACCGTCCACCACCGGGGTGCTGTTCAGCGCCTCGAGCAGTGCCTGTTCGTCGATCACATCCACCCACCTCCCTACCTAACCCTCTTGTTCGACTTGACAGGTTACCTCGTGTCGGGTCCACTGAGAGCGTAGATAACCACCAAAGAAGATTGATAGGGTTAGCCATGGTCGAGGTTCACCACCAGTACGCCACCGTACGAGGACACCGCATCTTCTACCGGGAAGCCGGCCCCCACGACGCACCGACTCTGCTGCTCCTGCACGGTTTCCCCACCAGCTCGCGCATGTTCCGCCGACTGATCCCGCGACTCGCCGACCGGTTCCGCGTCATCGCCCCCGACCACCTCGGCTTCGGCCACTCCGACACTCCGCCCGCCGACACGTTCCCGTACACGTTCGACGCACTCACCGACATCACCGAGGCACTCCTGGCCGAGCTCGGCATCAACCGCTACGCCATATACGTGCAGGACTACGGCGCCCCCATCGGATGGCGGCTCGCGCTACGCTCCCCAAAGGCACTCACCGCGGTGATCACCCAGAACGGCAACGCCTACGAGGACGGCTTCGTCCCGCAGTTCTGGGCACCCGTGTGGGCCTACGCCAAGGACCCGAGCCCCGAGACGGAGCCGGCGGTCCGCGCCGCTCTCGGCCTGGACGCCATCCGCTGGCAGTACCTGCACGGGGTGGACCGCCCCGAACTGGTCGACCCCGACACCTGGACGTTTGACCACCGCGACATCAGCCGCCCCGGCAACGACCTCGCACAACTCGCCCTCTTCCGCGACTACGCCACCAACCCGCCCCTGTACCCGCAGGTGCACACCTACTTCCGGCAGAGCCGCGTCCCGCTCCTGGCCGTATGGGGAGCCGAGGACCTCATCTTCGGCCCTGACGGTGCGCGCGCCTTCGCACAGGACCTACCGGACGCCGAGATCCATCTGGTGCCCGGAGGCGGCCACTTCCTGCTCGAAAGCCACCTGGACACCGCGGTCGACCACATCCGGGACTTCCTGACCCGCACGTCGGCGACGACTCGGGCATAAAACGGCGAACCAAGCAGGCCGCCGCCGACCACCATGGTTGACCGGCGGCGGCCAGTACCGGCGACTGACAACAGGCACTACGCGACTACGCTGGACGGCGTTCAGCCGATGGAGGAGGCCCATGTCCGAGACCAACGAGACCCCCGAGCGCGTCCACCTGGTCGGCGGACCCTTCGAACTGAACGGAACGATCCGTACAGACGTACGCGAGGCCGTCGAAGCGGCCCGCCGCGCGGGCCTGAAGGGTGGTCTGTTCGTCGTCGACGATGAGCAAGCCCTGCCCGATCGGGGACCGGCCGAGCCGCAGCCGCGAGCCCACTACTCCCTTCCGGGCCCACCAGGGTCCACGAACACCTGGGGATTTCGGGGATGGGTGCCCTCAGCCCCCTCCGACCTGACACCGACCCAGTACTACCTCCACTACGGTAACGGCGAGCCGCTCTTCTAAACGACCACTGACATCCCCGCTGCGCCCACCAGTTCGGGATACGGGCGGTGGTGCAAGGCGCCATGATGACACTCATGGCTGACCAGGCGCATGCAGCCGATCACCGTCCGGCACTTCCGTCGCGACGAGGACGACGGCGACCGCCACCACGACGACACCGAACAGCAGGCTGAAGACGGCCGCGACGGTACTGCCCAGGATCCAGGCGGGGGAGAGGCGCACCATACCCCTATCGCCCTCCCCGCAAGGACCGGCCCGATAGCCCACGCCTGGCCGCCCGCAACGCACAGGCGAACACCCCCATGAACAGCGGGGAGCCCAGGCGGGATCCACCCCTGCCTAGGGGTGCAACACCACCTTCGTGTACCCCTCCACATGCCGGTCGAACTTGTCATAGGCCATCGGCGCCTGATCCAACGCCACCTCATGGGAGACCACAAACGACGGCGTCGCCCGCCCCTGGGCGATCAGATCCCGCAACTGCCGGTTGTAGCGCTTCACATTGGCCTGCCCGGTCCCCATCCGCAGCCCCTTCTCAAACATCAGACCGATGTCGAACGCCAACCGCCCCTGCCGCGCCTGCTCATCACCGCCACCCGGATCCGAGGTCAGATACAGCCCCGGCACCCCCAGCGCCCCCGTCGGCCGCACCGTGGCGATCAGCGCGTTCAGCACCCCCGCCGGCTCCTCCTGGGACGGATCACCATGGCCGCGCGCCTGGTAGCCCACCGCATCGATGCCCTTGTCCGCACCCCCACCGGTCTCCTCCACGATCATCCCGGCCGGGTCCACGGAACTGAAATCCACCGCCACCGCACCGATCTGTTCGGCCAACCGCAACCGCTCCGGCACCCGGTCCACCACGAACACCCGCGACGCCCCCCGCAAGAACGCCGAATAGGCGGCCATCAGCCCCACCGGACCGGCACCATAGACCGCCACCGTCTCACCCGGAGACACCCCGGCCAGCTCACACCCGTGATACCCCGTCGGGAAGATATCGGCCAGCATCGCGTAATCGGCCTCGTTCTCCTCACCCTCCGGCAACACCAGACAGTTGAAATCGGCAAACGGCACCCGCAGGTACTCCGCCTGCCCACCCCGATAAGGCCCCATCGACACATACCCATAGGCCCCACCCGCAAAGCCCGGATTCACCGTCGTACAGAACCCCGTGAACCCCTTCTCGCAGTTGCGGCAGAACCCGCAGGCCACATTGAACGGCATCACCACGCGCTGCCCCTTGCGCACCCGCGTGACCGCCGAACCGACCTCCTCGACCACCCCCAAATTCTCGTGGCCGAACACCATCCCCGCATCCGCATCCGTACGCCCCTCATACATATGCAGATCCGACCCGCAAATAGCCGACGACGTCACCCGCACCAGCACATCACCCGGATGCTCGATCCGCGCATCGGCCACCTCCTGCACCGCCACATCAAACGGCCCCTGATACACCACAGCCTTCATCACCGAACCCCCTTACCCACGGCACTGCACCAGCCCCCGCCCGCTACCCGCCACCCCCGACCTCAACCCCCGACCTCCCCGGCCAACCGGCGCAACACCCCATAGGTCCGATTCGCCCGCACCGCCTCCCGCTGCGCCGACGCCGTCACATCGATATAGGACTGCGACGACGTGATCGAGGCATGCCCCAACAACCGCATGATCTCGCTCACCGACGCCCCGTCCTCCGCCAACCGCGTAGCAAACGTATGCCGCAGCGCATGCACCAGCGTCCCCCGCGCCACCCGATCATGCACACCCGCATGCTTATAGCACTGCCGCACCAGATACTGCAGCCCACCCCGCCGCAACCCCGCACCCCGATTGTCCACCAGCAACGGATCCCCACCCCCAACCCGCACCCCCAACCGCACCTCCCGCGTACGCAGATACTCCTCGATCAGCGCCTCCAACGGCTCCTCGATCGGCAACGACCGCGTCGCCCCGCCCTTGCCCACCACCCGAATCCGCCGCTCACCCGCACGCCCACTGATCGACTCCACCCGCAACGCCAACATCTCCGCCGACCGCAACCCCGTCAGCAGCGCCAACGCCAACACCGCCACATCCCGCTCCGGCCACGGATCACGCGCCCGCCGACACCCGGCCGCCAACGCCTCCAGCAACCGCTCCGGCGTATCCTCACCCATCAACGGCTTGGGCTGGGCAGGCCGGACCCGCGGCCGCCGCACCGCCGACATCGGATTGCCCTGCACCACCCCCTCAGCCACCCAGAACCCGAAAAACCCGTTCCACGTCGACCACGCCCGCACCACACTCGACGGCGCCCGATCCTCAGCGAAACCGGCGAACGCCTGCCGCAACACCCCGCCCGACAGGTCCGCCACCCCCACCTCACCGCGCTCACACCCCAACACCCGCGCCGCACACCCCGCGACCCCCAAAAGATCCCGCCGGTACGCGGCGATCGTATGCGCAGACGGCTTGGCCGCCCCCCGCGCCACCAGATACTCCTCGACCGCATCCACCACCAGCATCGGCGAAGGCCCCTCCTCCTGCACACCACTCATGCCCCCACCATCCCCGATCCCGCACCCCCGCGATCACACCGGCGGCCAACGATTCGAACACGGCCCCGCCCTGCCCGCCCCACCACCGGCACAGTCAGGGAATACGCCGGGCCACCCACAGCGACACCGCGTGCAGCGGCCACTCCAGCGGCCCCCGCCCCACCACAAGCCGCCACACCGTCGCCCCCGCCAGCGACCCCACCAGCACCGACACCGCCAGATCCGCCCCCACCCACGCCAGCCCCGTCCCCGCCAGCACCCCGGCCTCCACCACCCAGATCAGCAGCACATGCCCCACATACGTGGTCAACGCCAGCGCACCCACCGCCGCCACCGGATACAGCACCCACCGCAGATACCCCGCCGCCAGCAGACACACCCCCACCACCGCAACCGCCACACCGCCGGCACCCCACACCTCGAAAGGAGTCCCGCTGTGCGGCGCGGCCACCAGCAGCCACGCCCAGTCACCGACCGGAACCGTCCCCGCGAACCCCTCGCTCAACGCCGCGTCCAGACTGCCGGCCCCACCGTAGTGGGCCACCGCCTCCGGCGTGAACGACGCCTCCAGCCGAGCACGCCCGCCCAGCAGCGCCAGCGCCGCCCACGATGCCGCATAGGCCAGCACGGCCACCCCGGTCCCCACGCCCACCAGCGCCCACCGCACCCGCACGCAACGCAGGTCAAGCCGGCCCACCGCGAGCCCGGCCAGCACGAACGGCATCCACGTGATCGCCGGGTAGCTGCCGGTGAGCAGGAAATTGACGAACCCGTCACCGGCCCAGGACACCAGCGGATCATAGGCGTTGACCGCCTCCACCGGAGCGCGGAGCGGCCCCTCGGCGACCATCGAACGCATCCAGAACGACACCAGCGGCCCCACCACGCCCAGCACCGCGGCCCCACCGGCGACGACCCTCCACCGCTCTTCTATCAGCGGCGCGGCCAGCACGAAGAACACCGCGTAATAGGCCAGGATCACCGAGACCGGTGTCCCCAGCATCGTCAGCGCGGTCCCCAGCGGCAGCATGATCAGTCCGCGCACCACCACCCGCCACAGCGCCACCCCCATGGCGTGCCCGGACTTGGGGGAGGAGCCGCCCGACAGCAACGCGATCGACACCCCGGCCAGCACCGCGAACAGGGCCGCCGCCCGGCCCGACACCAGCGGTTGCACGGCGTTGGACCCGTCGGCCGCCGTCCAGCCGAGGCCGACGTGGACGACGAACATGCCCAGCACGGCCAGGCCGCGCGCGAGGTCGATCCCCTCCAGCCGGCCGGGCCCGTCGCCCCGCCCGCGGCCGCCGGGGGAGCGCGGCCGAAGGACACGGGGCCGGCGACCGTGGGCGTCGCCGCTGCGCTGCACGGTCGGCGCAGGCCCGGAGGGGCCGGCCGGGGGAGGGGAGGGGCTGATACTGTCCGACACTCTTCCAGAATCACCCGCCGCAGCGCCGGATGCAGGTTTTCCCGCGCCACTGACCGGTTGTGGCCGGTCGAGAGAATCCCTTCCCGTGCGGACAACTCCGGGGTGTAGTCAGGCGTCTACCCAATCCCAAAATCATGCATAACTCTTTTTATGCATCAAACATGGGCAAACCAGTCACACCTAGGGAGTGTTTGACGAAGGCTTTCGGATGAGCGAGCGGCCGTCCAGGCAATCTCTCGCAAGACGATTCGCGCAGATCATCCTGGTTGGCTGGGCAAGCGACATCGGCGCAGCGAGAGGCAGCCTGG
>JAJYTD010000082.1 GCA_021793235.1 Actinomycetes bacterium
CCGGCGGCCGCTCCGGCAGCAGCGGCTCCACGATCTCCCACAGCCCATCGGGCAACACATCACTCACAGCACGTGATGATGGCAGCTCCCAGTCACCCACGCAGGCTATTGAGACAAGTTCTAAGCCAGGTAGTCGGTTTCAGTGGAGAAAAAGTTTCTTCCACGCCAAGAAGAAGCTTTTCCAGAATCCCGTCATAAGCGAAACAACGGGCGAAAGAAACTCCCACTAGAAGTGGGCTTACCAACGTTTCCACACTGGGCAGCACACACCACCGAACTGCCGCGACACCAGGGAGTGCACACCATGACCTCCCTGCCCTTCAGCCCGTCCGCTGAATACCACATCCCCGGGTACCCGAAGGTGCTAGCCGTATGTCCCTACTGCCGAGGAGCACACCGTGATGCAGCCCCAGAAAGACCAGAAGGTATGACCGTGTCTGAGCATCCCGGCCTGTGGCGCCGTATCGCTACACGCGTCCTGGCCCGCAGCGAGCGCGAAACCCCGTCAGAGCCACCGATCGTGTGATTGCCATCGGCTCTGTCCCCGCATCGACAGCAGCGCTGCACGACGACGTCGCGGCTTTTCACGCCCTGGCGCGTCAGACCGGGCCATGTTCGGTCAGCGACCTAGGTGTATTGACCACTGACTTGTCGAAGCGTCCCTGTTGTCCCCACTGTTTGATCAACCTTCCCCATCGCTCCTTGTGGGCGAAGTGGGCCGCGATCTCGCGGCCGGTGGGGAGGGAGCCGTCTTCGCGGCGGTTATCCAGCGCCCACTTCCACGCCTCCTGTTGCATCCGAGGTGGAGGCGTATCGCCGTTCACTGGCTCCGCGGTGACCGAGTCGCCGGCTGGCCCATGTGTCTGGACCACGTGCAGATGACAGCGTTCGTGGGACTGAAGTTGCTTCGGTACCGCTCAGAGCCTGCACTCCTTGCTCGACGTAAGCAGCCGCCTCCTGGGGCTGTCCGCGGTGGAGAGCGAGATGGCTATGGCTTGCCAGCACTTGAACCGACAGGGCTTCGATACCGCCCACCTGAGCAAGGCGCAGAGCTCGTTGGAAATGGCGATCAGCGATGTGATCGCGTCCAGCGTCATGAGCCATCCACCCAGCCATCTCCGTCAACCCGGCTGCGGCGGTGAAGGCTTTTTGTCCACTTATCTCGGAGACCAGATGAGGCCCCACCCTGGTCTTCAAGTAATCCAGCACAGCGGTGTAGAGATAGCCTCCACCGACTTGCCGGTCAGCCAGGCGAAACGCTTGTACGGCCTCGGTATCGGAGCCTTCAGATACGGCATCCTGTAGCGCTTTGCCTGTGGAAAGCTCATAATCTTCTGGTCCGGGAAGTTCTTCGGGGCTCGGAGAAGAGAGCTGAGTTCCCAACAGGAAACCGCCTCTGAGGGACGGAAACGTGGAGCCGGGGGTGCCCATCCGTTTCAGGATCTCGGTGGTCTTGGCGGGGTTGGTGATGGTGCGGCGCCCGGATTTCAGGCGGGAGACCGCTGACTGTGATAACCCGGCCAGGTTCCCGATGGCCTCCTGGGTGAGGTCGGTGTGGGCGCGCAGCAGCCGCACCACCGTCCCCACATCGCCCGGCGGGGTCAGCGCCGCGGCCACCTCGGAGCGAGTCCAGAACTCCGCAGGAATACACCCGCACCCCAGCGGCGCGTCGTGGGAGCGGCCACAGTTTCCGCAGGTCACAAAGGCCACCGCCTTCTATGCAGAATTCATGCCAGTTGGCATGGACATTATGCCGCCATGTCATAGAGGTCCACGGTGCAGTGGCGAAAACTCATAGCCATGACATCCCCTCACCTACAGCACAGGAACGAATACTGATGTCCGCCCCGCTGCTACAGCGTCCCCGCACTTTGAGCGTCCTACGCATGTCGACTGGAAGGCTGGAGTCACAGCCATGGCACACAGTCTGGTAACGGCCGCTGCTCCCCGTCAGGCCTCCTATGACGCCGTTGTGGTGGTGAACTCATGATCGCCGAGCAGCGGTGCGTCGTTGACCTGGGACCTGTACAGGTCGCGGTGATTACTGATGTCGCAGATGTGATCAGATGCCTCGCTGACTTCTATCCACTGCGCAGGAATGGTGAAGCGCAGTGGGCGGTCGAGGCACATCTTGGGTCCCCTGCCGCGGAGATGGCGTTGACTCCGTGGAAGGTCGGGTACCACGCCGACCGGGGCGCGCGTCGGGTGGTGATTCAGGCGACGAATCCGCGGAACCTGGCGGCCACCACCCGCAAAGCCGTCCGGGAAGTCCTTCTGGACTACTGCGCAACGCACCATTACACGATGTTGCACGCGTCGGCGGTCGTCGGCGACCAGAACGTGATCGTGGTGGTCGGGGACGAGGGAAGCGGGAAAACGACGCTGGCGTTGGATGGTGCCCTCGGCGGCGGCTACCGCTATCTGTCCAACGACCACCTGATCCTCTACCGCCCCCAAGGCGCCCTGGTCGCTACGTCGTTACCGACCCCGATCCCGATCAAGATCGGCACGTATCTGGACTTCGCCGACCTGCTCGGCGAGCCGTGGGAGAACGGCGGCCCAGACATCGATTCTTTCCGGAACATACCGCGGCAGCAGTGCTACGGCTATGATCGTTGCCTCTTCTACACCTACCGAGGGATCGGTCACACCAGCCCCCTGCACGCTGAACTGGCCGGCCTCCGCGTGATCGTGGTGCTGGCCGACTACGCTCCGGCACACGCCCCGGCAGCCGACCCGACATTGGTGGACGATCCTGTCGCGGCACTGTGGCCACATGTCCGGTTCGAATGGGAGTTCAACTCCGAGGTGAACACCCACTATGTGCCCCGCGCTCAACGCTCCCGTAGCGTCTACGCCCGCGATTCACGCGAGCGGCTCACAGAGCTTGGTTCCAGGGCGCTGGTGGTGCGGTGGCGCCATCACGGTCGGCTCGCCCCGCTGCTCAACTGGCTCCAGAGGGGTCCGGGAGGTGCTCGGTGAATCCGGTTGTGAGCGTGGTCGTGCCGACGCTGAACCGGCCGAACGAGCTCAGGCAGGCGTTGGGCAGCATCGCAGGCCAGCGCGGTATCGACATGTCCGAGATCGAGGTGGTCGTGGTCAATGACGGAGGCCAGCCGATCGAAAACGTGATGTGCCATGGTCGCGATGCCGGACTGGTGATTCAGATGGTCGAACACCCGCGCCGGTTGGGGTTACCGAGTGCACGTAATACCGGGGTCGAGTATGCCCGAGGCCGCTACCTGGCTTTCCTCGACGATGATGACGTGTTCCTGCCCTATCACCTCGCATCGGCGCTCACGGCATTGGAGCCGGGCGTCGATGGCGTCGCGGCCACCTGTGTGGTGGCCGACCAGCGCGTCGACCCCCGTCTCCAGGTCGCCGGCGGCGAAATGTGGGACGTCGATTTCGATCCCCTGCTGCTGGAGGTGGTGAACCTGTTCCCGGTCCATGCCGCCGTGCTGCGCACGGTGACCGCGTCCTCAGCTCGCTTCGATCCCCGTCTGCCGGCGATCGAGGACTGGGACTTCTGGATTCGCTTGACCCGCGAACACGGCTACCGCTTCTCCCGGCTCCATGAGCCAACCGTGGTCTACCACCGCCTCCACCAGGCCAGCATGATCGGCGCGGTCGCCGAGGACGCAGCGGCGATGGCGCGGTTCAACACCCTGGTCCGCGGCGTCTGGTCACGGTGGCCCGCCAGCACATCACGGTCAGCACGGTTCCGGCTCTACAGCGGCATCATGTACTGGCAGGTCCTCGGCCGACTCGCCGCCGGAGATCCGGTAAACCCGCACTACTACCTGTGCGCGCTCCGCGCACTCGCGCGCGCCTGGCGTGAGCCGCACGCCGAACAGGACATCATCGACCGGCTGGCCGAAGCCGCGGAAGGAGACCGCGACGATGAGCAACGGATCGCCTGATCCCGCTGTGGTCGGAGAGGAAATCGGCGGCGCCGTCGTCCAGCAGGTTCTTCAGGCGACGAGTAAAACGCTGCTAGCGCTAGGCGAATACGGCGGCCGCACCGTCGTGGTCAAGGCACTGCGCACCGACGAGTACTTCTGGCAGGCCAAGTTCGGGCACGAGGTCGGCCTCTACCAAGCCTTCCAGGCCACACCGCCACCGGTACGGGTGCCCCGGCTCCTCCACACCGACGGGCACACGGTGCTGGTGATCGAACACATCCCCGGCCGCCCGGTCGACAACGAGCGCTACCCCGAGACTCCGCCGCCCACCGGCGTAGTGGACACGGTGCTCACCACCGTCTCCGCCTTCCATCAGTGGCAGCCTCCCGCGGGGACCCTGGCTGCCGTATTCGACTACCCGGACCGGATCGCGCGCTACCACCATGCGGGATTCTTCGACGGCCCCGACCGTGCGGCGTTGGAGGCCCTGCTGGAGGCCGCCGGACCGGTCGACCAACCCAACCACGGTGATCCCCTCCCGGCGAATCTCCTGATCACCGGGCACGATGAGTGCGTTCTCATCGACTGGGAGTTCACCGGCCTGTTCCTTCCGGGGTTCGATCTGGCAATGCTGCACACTCTGCTCGCCGCCGTCCCGGGCGCCCAAGACCGGATCGAGGCTGTGGTGACCGCTTCCGACATCGAGGTGCCGTTCCTGGTCAACCGGGCGATGGTGCTCTCTCGCGAACTGCGCATGCACGCCGAACTACCCGCCGGAGACCTCCGCGAGCGCCGACTGGCGCTACTCCGCCCACAATGGAGCGCCTTCCGGGCGTGCCTGCACGCACAGAGGTGATGTCATGCGTATTGCTCTTGTCCACCGCGATCTGCATGCGGTCACCCGCGGCGGGATCTGCACCCTCTATCGGGCGCTCGCGCCCCGGCTCCGCGACGCCGGCCACGACCTCACCCTGATCACCCAGCACACTCCGCACCCGCTGGCGCCCCAGGGAATCAGCGTGGTCTCTCTACCTCGGACCGAGGATCTCGACGCCCACCGTGCTGCGGTGGATTCCGTGCTAGCGCAGTTGCGGCCAGACATCGTCGAGTCCTCCTCCTGGGAAGCCGAGACGCTGCACTACGTCCGGCGGACCGCTGGGGAACGAGCGCCGCTGGTGGTCCGCGGCGATCTCTCGGCGGTCACCATGGGCGCACGGGCCGACCTGGTCACCGCCGAGCGCGAATTGCTGCACCGCGCGGACACGGTGCTGGCGGTCAGCGACTTCGCCGCTGACGACCTCGCTGCGGCCTACGGCATCAAAAGGCCCCGGACGGTGCCCAACGGTATCGACCGCGCTCTTTTCCGCCCTGACACCGCCGCGGACCCGCACAGCGGGTATTGGATCACTATCACCGGCGGCGGAGAGGTCGCCACCAGCAGGCCGCTTTCCGACGCGCGTGAGCTGCCGCCCCCGTGGGGTGACCCGGCAGAGGGCCGTGTGCGGCTGGTGTGGGTAGGCAAGACGACCCCGATGAAAGGCTGGGACCGGCTGGAACATCTCACCGCCGAACTGGCCGACCTCGCGCACACCACCATTCTGCTGGGGCACGCTCCCGCGCTGTCGACCATCACCCTGTCCGGTGCCCAGGACGGTGTAACGGTTCTTCGGGATCTACAGGAAGACGATCTACCCGGTTTCTACCAGTCCGCTGACTTCCTGTTGTCCACCTCGCGGTGGGAGGGTTTCGGGCTGGCCATCGCCGAAGCGCTGGCCTGCGGTATCCCCGTTCTGCTGCCGACAGGCCTGGGCACTGCACCCGAACTCCTGGCCGCCGGTGGCGGTCACACCTATCGAAGCGCGGCTGATCTGCGCCGCATCCTCATCTCCGAGACGCGTCCGGCTGGAAGATTGCCGACGGCCTTCGACTGGGACCGCAACACCAACACCACGATCGAGGCCTATCGGGCGCTTCGCACACACAGGGTGAGCTGAGCATGCGGATCCTCGTACTCGGTCCTGACCACACCGGCGGCAGCCTGCCGCCGTACCTCGATGCCCTGTCCGCTGGCCTGCGGCAGCACGGCGCTACTGTCGACCGGCACGGGTCGGTCGGGGTTCCCTACGACAGGAAACGACAGGAGTTCCAGCCGATCGGCGACATCGCCGCTCAGGCCGACGCGCTCCTCGACCGCATCGACCTCGGCGACTACGACGTGTTGTCGGTTCACTTCGGCAACCTCGAAGTGGAACAGTTGCTGCCCGTGCTGTGGGCGGGCCGACCTCACCCACCGGCGGTGTATCACGTGCACACGCTGGCGCCGACGCTGCTGCGCGACCATGTTCCCGATCCGCAGTGGTACAGCGCTGTGCGGAAAGAAATCCGCAGGTTCGACGGGTATGTCTACTTCGGGCAACATGCCCGCGCCCACCTAGCCGGCACCGTGTCCGAGGGTGCTCCCTCCGGGATGGCGTGGCTGCCCACCACCATCCCCGACAAGACCGAACCCCGTATGCGCCCAGAACTCGCCGCGGCACTCGATACCGATGGCATCCCGGTGATCAGCCTGTACGGCTACGCCGCGCCCTGGAAGGACGCCGCCCTTCTCTATGCCGCAGCCCGGCTCATGGACATTCCCGCGCGGATCGTGCTCGCCGGGGACTTCTGGACCGACCCCGCACAAGCCGGGATCGACCTCGGCCACACCACCACACCGGTTCGCCTTGGCGCCGCGGAGTTCGTCATCGTCCCCGGCTATCTCGGGCCATCCGACCGGATCGGTCTTGCGCGAGCCAGCCGAGCAGCGGTGTTTCCGTACCGGGCGCATCCCAGCTTCCAGGGCAGCGGTGCGATCGCCGACTACCTCGCCCACGCCGTACCGGTCGTGGCCACCGACGTGGCGAACATGGCCGAACTCGTTGCCGATGCGGGCCGCATCGTGCCAGCCGGTGACGCGCATGCCTTGGCCCGCGCCCTGGACACTGTCGCCGCAAATGGTGTAGCGGCGTCCAGGTACATCCGACGCGCGCAGGCATACGCGCACCGATTTAGTGCAGGCGCCCACGCCGGGCGCTGCCTCGACGTCTACCGCCGGGTGTCCGAGCACCAACAGCGAAGGATCGTATGAGCCGGCCCGGCATGGTGACCGTATCCAGTGCGGCAAGGCGAATGGGAACAACTCCTCGCGCTGCTTGCTGCAGAGGGCATTCTCGATGCGGTGGGCCAGATAGGTAGCGGTACCGGATCCAGCAGGGTCGCTTCCGCGGAGCGTTGAAGAACCGAAGCCGGCCCCAAGAGCCTGGATTCGGCGTGGGAGAGTAGCAATGCCTGATGTGCACCTCGGACGCTGAAATGGGAGTCAATGATCCGTGCCGTTGTCTTCGATGTCGGGGAGACACTGCTGGATGACACGCGGGAATGGGCTCGGTGGGCCGACTGGATAGGAGTGCCCCGCCACACTTTCTCCGCCGTTCTTGGCGCGGTCACCCTTGAGGGGCGCAACAACGCTGAGACGTTCCAGTACTTTCGACCCGGGTTCGACCTGGCATCTGAACGCCAGCGCCGCGAGGACGCCGGTGTCGGGGAACAGATCGAGGACCACGACCTGTACCCGGACGTGCGCCCCGCGCTTACGACTTTGCGGGACCGCGGACTGTGGGTGGGGGTCGCCGGCAACCAGACCACACGGGCCGCCGAACTCCTGCGGGCGCTGGACCTTCCTGTTGATGCGGTCGCGACTTCTGGCGAGTGGGGTGCGGCCAAACCCGACCCCGCCTTCTTCTCCCGCGTCATCGACATGGCGCCCGGCCACCCGCACGAGATCGCCTACGTCGGCGACCACCGGGACAATGACATCGTCCCCGCGAAGGCAGCAGGACTGCGCGCTGTCCTCATCCGCCGGGGGCCATGGGGCCATCTGTGGGCCGATGACCCCGTGGTCAAGGCAAGCGCCAGCGTGATCGACTCCCTCAACGAACTTCCTGAACTGCTCACCCGCGAAGACTAGACCTAAACGAGGGCACAAAAATCCCGGCTGCCGCTGCGAACTTCCCTGCCGCCGGAGCCTCGGGCCCTCCCGCCCTGGCCAGTTCGACCAAAATACGGTGTACGTCAGGGTGGATCCGGACGTGCTCCGGCGCGGTCGTGCGCGCCTCCTCAAGGGCGTCCAGCACGAACTCGTGCCGCCTGGTCAGCATATGGGCGCGAGCGGTGTCGATATAGAAATGGGAGCGCCGCTCGGCAGGCAGGCACGCTGGGGGAACCCACCCGGCCGCCGCCGATAGCGCCCGCTCAGGGGCGCCAAGGTCAAGCTCAAGGGTCACCTCGTGGATGCGTACCGAGCCCGGGCCGAAAGCCGTTCCCGCATAAACACCCTCGCCGACGCCTTTGGCGATGGATCGCGCCTCGGCGAGGTGGGTGCGGGCACCGTCTTCCTGCCGGGCACGGGCGGCCAACACGGCGGCGCGCATGTGTAGAGCGCCGTAAGCGGCAGCCGCACGTACCGACGTGTCCGGGCGGATGCGTTGCGCAGCCTGCTCCAGCATGTGTCGTCCGGCCTCAAAAGTCTGGGTGGCGAAGAAGGTCTCGGCGCGGACATAGGCAGCGGCCGCCAAGGTGCACTCATCTTCGACGTGCGCGCTTGCCCACAGCATCACCTGGATGGTCCGTGCTGAGAGGTCGTACAGGCCGAACTTGTCGGCGACCGCGTCCGCTGTGCGGTAGGACTGCACCAGGAGACGGGCCACCTCACTGCGCTGGTGTCCTCGCTGGAGGAACAGCGCGCGAGTCAGTTCGGGGATGAGGTGTGGAAGCCGGTCCATTAGGTCCGTGTAGCGGGAATCGAGGCGGGAGCTGACCACACCGGAGACAGCCCGTCTCAGTTCAGTCAGCGGCCGGGTGGGCCCGTCGTCGGGGAGGTCGTAGACATTCATCAGCCTGCGCAGCTCCACAATCCGTGGCGGCTCGGCAGAAGATTGGTCCGGGTCGGCCGCGTCTACGGGGGTGCCCATCCGTTTCAGGATCTCGGTGGTCTTGGCGGGGCTGGTGATGGTGCGGCGCCCGGATTCCAGGCGGGAGACCGCTGACTGTGATAACCCGGCCAGGTTCCCGATGGCCTCCTGGGTGAGGTCGGTGTGGGCGCGCAGCAGCCGCACCACCGTCCCCACATCGCCCGGCGGGGTCAGCGCCGCGGCCACCTCGGAGCGAGTCCAGAACTCCGCAGGAATACACCCGCACCCCAGCGGCGCGTCGTGGGAGCGGCCACAGTTTCCGCAGGTCACAAAGGCCACCGCCTTCTATGCAGAATTCATGCCAGTTGGCATGGACATTATGCCGCCATGTCATAGAGGTCCACGGTGCAGTGGCGAAAACTCATAGCCATGACATCCCCTCACCTACAGCACAGGAACGAATACTGATGTCCGATTCCATGCCACACTGCCTGCCGCGCGTTGAGCGCCCTACGCACGACGGTCGCCCGGCTGAAACCGCGATCATGGCGCACAGCCTGGTGTCGGCCATCGATCCCGCACCGGATTACTCCTGAAGGGCTCCCGGATCCGGCCATCGCGGTATATGAGGCGTGCCGCCACGCCAACCGCGCGATCCCCATCGTGAATCTGGCCACGCGCCAGCAGTTGCCTTCTGCGGTGGCCGCCGACCTGGTCTATGACGGGTTGTTGCGGCTGCATCGGCCCGCCCCCCATTCGCTTACGACTCTGGAAAGGGTGCTCCATGCGCTGCGCGCCCTCTGATGCGGACGCCCAGTTGGTGAAGGTGCTCATCCTCGGCGCGCCCGGGGCGGGGTGGCCTCCTTCATCGGCGCGGTTTCCGATCACCCGCCCCTGTCCGATTCGACTTGGCACACTCGAGGGCATCCGACAGCGGCCCCGGTTCACCTCCACGTGCGTGGAGAGCAGAACCCCTGGCCGCCGCGTGGAAGCCCGGAGGACGGTTCACCTCCACGTGCGTGGAGAGCAGGGAGACCAGGTCGATCAGCCAGCCGTTGAACGCGGGTCACCTCCACGTGCGTGGAGAGCAGTCCGCCCGGCTGACGCACAGGGGACGCGTGGGCGGTTCACCTCCACGTGCGTGGAGAGCAGCCGCAACGAGGATTGCCCGAGGTCGCTGTGAGCGGTTCACCTCCACGTGCGTGGAGAGCAGACCTGAACTCCTCTCGGTCCAG
>JAJYTD010000083.1 GCA_021793235.1 Actinomycetes bacterium
CACCCCGCCATGGGCCTGTCCCGCATAGGCCACCACATCCAGCGTGGACATCACCAGACCCGCACCATTACCGATGATGCCGACCTCACCGTCCAACTTGACATAGTTCAACCCCTTCGCCTTGGCCGCTGCTTCACGCGGGTCGGTGTCGCCGTTGTCGTGGAAGGGGGTGCGCTCGGGGTGGCGGAAAGCCGCGTTGTCGTCGAGGGTGACCTTGCCGTCCAGGGCGAGGATCCGGCCGTCGGCGGTGCGCGCCAGCGGGTTGACCTCGACCAGCGTGGCGTCCTCGGCCACGGCGACGTCCCACAGGCGCAGGATGGCCGCTGCGGCGCGCGTGTGGACGTCCTCGGGAAGGTTCGCCCTGCGGCAGATCTCCAGCGCGGCCTCGCGGCTGATGCCCTGGACCGGGTCGATCGGGGTGCGGACCACGGCCTCGGGGCGGGTGGCCGCCACCTCTTCGATCTCCATGCCGCCCTCGGCGGAGCAGATCGACAGGAAGGTGCGGTTCGCACGGTCCAGCAGGAACGAGAAGTAGTACTCCTCGGCGATGTCGCCGGCCTCTTCCACCAGCACCCGGTGCACCGTGTGGCCCTTGATGTCCATGCCCAGGATCTGCTCGGCCTTGGCCTGGGCGTCCTCGACACCGTCGGCCACCTTGACACCGCCGGCCTTACCCCGGCCGCCCGTCTTGACCTGCGCCTTGACAACGACGCGGCCGCCGAGCCGAGCGGCGCTGAGGGCCGCCTGCTCGGCGGTGCAGGCCAGCTGCCGTTCGGCCAGCGGTACGCCGTGCTCGCCGAACAGCTGCTTTGCTTCGTACTCGAAAAGGTCCACCGAGCCTCCTCGTGATCGCGGTTCCCGGCTTACCAACTGTCATACGTGACATCGTATGCAGTATGCAATATCAGCGGACGAGTTCTTTTTGCTTTGCATACCGGATACAAAATCCCCTCTTCCCCTCGCTCCACACGTGGCGCATACTGTATGCAACCGTCAGGAGGTGGCCCCGTGGGAACCCCGACAGCAACCGCTCCACCAGGTCATCTCCCCTCTCCCTACGTACGGCCCCGCGGCGAGTTCCGGGACTGGTGCGGGCGGCGCTACACCGTCGGCGCCTCGGCCCGGGAACTGACCGGCCACAGCCGCGGATTCCTGGTGGGCCGGGCCGCCCTGGCTGTTGCGGGCGTGGGCGTACTGCAGTTCGGCTACGGTGCCGCCGTACCGGTGCTGGTGGCCGCGCACGGCTGGAGCCTGCCCCAGGCCCTGCTGCCCCTGCTGGTGTGGACGCTGTTCCAGGGCGGGTCCGCGGTCCCGATCG
The DNA here is from genome assembly GCA_021793235.1 of Actinomycetes bacterium. Lineage (GTDB taxonomy): Bacteria > Actinomycetota > Actinomycetes > Streptosporangiales > Streptosporangiaceae > JAJYTD01. Next base: position 1,319 of record JAJYTD010000083.1, read on the forward strand.
CGCGGCTGCGCGGCCGCGGTGTCCTCCGGCCGGACCGCGCGGTCACGGCGGGGGCCCTCCTGTGCGCCGCCGCCCTGCTGGCCCTGGGCCTGGCGCAGCGCCCGGAATGGGCGGTGGCGGGCTACGGGGTACTCGGCGGCATCGGCGCCGGCCTGGTCTACCACTCCTGCGTCCATCTGGCATCGGTGTGGTATCCGGAGCGCCCGGCCACCCACGCGGGCCCGGTGAGCGGCGCGTTCGCCCTGGGGTCGGTCCCGGCGGCGGCCGGAGCCCTCCTGCTGGATCCCTCGGCCCTGGCGCCCGCCTGCACCGCGCTGGCGGCGGCCGTGGGCGCCCTGGGCCTGGTCTGCGGGCGGCACCTGCCGCAGCCGCCGCCGCGGTGGTGGCCGCCGCGGACCGATCCGCGCTCTTGGGCGCTGCGCGGGCGGGCGGAGCCGTTGGCCTCCTTCGACCACTCCCCCGCGCAGGCCTGGCGCAGCGGCGCGCTTTCGGCCCTGCACGCCATCGTCGCCCTGGCGGGTGCGGCCGCCCTGCTCGACCTCGCGGTGCTGCCCGCATTCCTACTCCACTTCAGCCACTCCCCTCCGGCCGTCGCCGCGGTCATGGCCGTCCTGGTGGCGGCCAGCGGCCTGGGCCGCATCGCGGCCGGCCGCTGGTCGGCGCGGGCCGGGCGGCGGCGCATCCTGGTCGGGGTCCTGCTCGCCGGGGCCGTCGCGCAGTTCGGGCTGCTCGCGGCGGGATCGGCGGGATCGGCGGCGGCCCTGGTCTGCTTCGCGGTGCCGGCCGGCGTGGGCGGGGGCTCCTGCTATCCACTGACCCGCACCCTGGCCATGGACTTCTTCGGCGCACGCGACTCCACCGACATCCGCGGCCTGGTCTACAGCGCCAAGGGGGTCGGCGGCCTGCTGGGCGTGGGCGGCGCCGCCGCCCTCCTGGCGGCCTTTCCGGCATGGGGGTATGCCCCGGCCTTCTGCGCGGCGGGGGTCGCCGCGCTGGCCGCGGCGGTCGTCGCGGCCCGGCTGCGGCGCCCGCTTCCGGTCCGCACGATTCCACTCTAGACACCGACTCGCAGGCCATGTAGCAATAGAAGTCATACGGTATGCAGTATCCAATGAATGGAGATGTTCGCTCAGATGACTGACAAGAGCGAGGACCAGACGATCTCCGGCGGCCACCTCGTGGCCAAGGCCCTCAAGGCCGAGGGGATCGACGTGATCTTCACCCTGTGCGGCGGGCACATCATCGACATCTACGACGGCTGCGCCGACGAAGGCATCGACGTGATCGACGTCCGCCACGAGCAGGTCGCCGCGCACGCCGCCGACGGCTACGCGCGGATCACCGGAAAACCGGGCTGCGCCGTGGTGACCGCGGGCCCCGGCACCACCGACGCCGTCACCGGCATCGCCAACGCCTACCGGGCCGAGAGCCCGCTGCTGGTCATCGGCGGCCAAGGGGCCCTGAGCCAGCACAAGATGGGATCGCTGCAGGACCTGCCGCACGTCGACATGATCGGCCCCATCTCCAAGTTCGCGGCCACGGTTCCGCATACCGAACGGGTGGCCGATCTGGTCTCCATGGCCTTCCGCGAATCCGTGAACGGCGCTCCCGGACCGTCGTTCCTGGAGATCCCGCGCGACATCCTGGACGCCAGCGTGCCGGTGGAGGCGGCGCGCATCCCCCGGGCCGGCCACTACCGCGCCTCCACCCGCCAGGGCGGCGACCCCGACTCCATCGAGCGGCTGGCCGAACTGCTGGTGCGCTCCGAGCGGCCCAGCATCCTGCTCGGCAACCAGGTGTGGACCACCAGGGCGACGGACTCGGCCGTGGACCTGGTACGCACGCTCAACGTCCCCGCGTTCATGAACGGCGCCGGCCGCGGCACGCTGCCTCCGGGCGATCCGCACCACTTCCAGTTGTCGCGCCGCCACGCCTTCGCCAACTCCGACCTGATCATCATCGTCGGCACGCCCTTCGACTTCCGGATGGGCTACGGCAAGCGCCTCTCCCCCGACGCCACGGTCGTGCAGATCGACCTGTCCTATGCCACGGTCGGCAAGAACCGCGACATCGACCTCGGCATCGTCGGCGACGCCGATGTGATCCTGTCGTCGGTGCTGCAGGCGGTGTCGGCCTACGGGGACAACGGCGCCCAGGGCCGCAAGCCCTGGCTGGAGGAACTGCGGGCCCAGGAGCGCGCGGCCCTGGCCAAGCGGGCTCCGCTGCTGGCCTCCGACTCCCGGCCCATCCACCCCTACCGGCTGGTCAGCGAGATCAACGACTTCCTCACCGAGGACTCGATCTACATCGGCGACGGCGGCGACGTCGTCACCTTCTCCGGACAGGTCGTCCAGCCCAAGTCCCCCGGACACTGGATGGACCCGGGGCCGCTGGGCACGCTGGGCGTGGGCGTCCCGTTCGTCATGGCGGCCAAGTACGCCCGCCCTGACAAGGAGATCGTCGCGCTGTTCGGCGACGGCGCCTTCAGCCTGACCGGCTGGGACTTCGAGACGCTGGTCCGCTTCGACCTGCCCTTTGTCGGGATCATCGGCAACAACTCCTCGATGAACCAGATCCGCTACGGCCAGATCGCCAAGTACGGCGCCGAACGCGGCGAGATCGGCAACACGCTCGGCGACGTGCGCTACTCCGAGTTCGCCCGGATGCTGGGCGGCTACGGCGAGGAGGTCCACGACCCCGCGGAGATCGGTCCGGCGCTGCGCCGGGCCCGGGAATCCGGCAAGCCCTCACTGATCAACGTCTGGATCGACCCCGAGGTGTATGCGCCGGGGACGATGAACCAGACCATGTACAAATAGCGATCCAGGAGGAGCGCCATGACCAAGGCACTCGACGGTGTTCGCGTCCTCGACATGACCCACGTGCAGTCCGGGCCATCGGCTACGCAGATCCTGGGCTGGCTGGGCGCCGATGTCGTCAAGGTGGAGTCGCCGGCCGGGGACATCACCCGCCGCCAGTTGCGCGACCTGCCTGACGTGGACAGTCTCTACTTCACGATGCTCAACTCCAACAAGCGCAGCATCACGCTCAACACCAAGAGCGACGAGGGCAAGCGGATCTTTCTGGAGCTGGTGCGCCGCAGCGACGTCCTGGTGGAGAACTTCGCCCCCGGGGCACTGGACCGGATGGGGTTCACCTGGGAGGTGCTCCGCGAGGCCAACCCGCGGCTGATCTATGCCTCTATCAAGGGGTTCGGTCCCGGGGCCTACGCGGACTACAAGGCATACGAGGTCATCGCCCAGGCCATGGGCGGATCGATGAGCACGACCGGGTTCGAGGACGGGCCGCCGCTGGCCACCGGCGCACAGGTCGGCGACTCGGGCACTGGAATGCATACAGTAGCCGGGATACTGGCGGCGCTATACCAGCGCACGGTCACCGGCGAGGGCCAGCGGGTCGAGGTCGCCATGCAGGATGCCGTACTCAACCTGTGCCGCGTCAAACTCCGCGACCAGCAGCGGCTCGCACACGGCCCGCTGAAGGAGTACCCCAACGACGACTTCGGCGACGAGGTCCCCCGTTCGGGCAACGCCTCCGGCGGCGGCCAGCCCGGCTGGGCGGTGCGCACCGCGCCCGGCGGCCCCAACGACTACGTCTACGTCATCATCCAGCCCCCCGGGTGGGAGCCGATCACCCGGCTCATCGGCCGGCCCGAACTCGCCACCGATCCCGAATGGGCCACCCCCGAGGCCCGGCTGGACAAACTCGACAAGGCTTTCGCGCTGATCGAGGAGTGGTCGGCCACCCTGCCCAAATGGGAGGTCCTGGCCGCGCTCAACGAGTACAACATCCCCTGCGGGCCGATCCTGTCGACCCGGGAGATCATCGACGACCCCACGCTCAACGCCAACGGGATCATCGCCACCGTCGAGCACCCCGAGCGCGGCGCCTACAAGACGGTGGGCCTGCCGATCCGGTTGTCGGACTCCCCCGCCGACATCGGCCGCTCCCCGCTGCTCGGCGAGCACAACGCCGATGTCTACGCACGGGAGCTGGGATTGACCGAAGACGACCTCACCACGCTCAAGTCGAACGGAGTGATCTGAGAAGATGGGCACGCATTCCCCGTCCGGCTACGACCGCGCGGCCGTCCGCTCGGTTCTGGACCGCGCCCGCAGCGAAGGCCGCGACGCGCTCACCGCACCCGAGGGCAAGGCCCTCGCCGACGCCTACGGGATCCCCGTTCCCGGTGAGGCGCTGGCCCGATCCGCCGACGAGGCCGTATCCCTGGCCGTCGAACTGGGCCTGCCCGTCGTCGCCAAGATCGTCTCCCCCGACATCCTGCACAAGACCGACGCCGGCGGTGTCGAGGTCGGTCTGGCCTCCCCCCAGGAGGTCAAGGCCGCCTACCACCGCATCGTCGACAACGCCCGCGCCTACAACCCCGAGGCCCAGATCGACGGTGTCCAACTGCAGCAGATGGTGGGCGGCGGCCAGGAGGTGCTGATCGGCGCCACCACCGACCCCACCTTCGGCAAGATCGTGGTGTTCGGCCTGGGCGGAGTGCTGGTGGAGGTCCTCAAGGACGTCACCTTCCGGCTCGCGCCGGTCACCCCCGAGGAGGCGCTCTCCCAGGTCGGCGACATCAAGGCGGCCGAGGTGCTCTCCGGTGTACGCGGCGGCGAGGCGGTGGACCGCGAGCAGATCGCCGACATCATCACCCGGCTGTCGGACCTGGTGACCGACTTCCCCGAGATCGCCGAGGCCGACCTCAACCCGGTGTTCGCCTCGGCTTCCGGAAGCATCGCCGCCGACCTGCGCTTCGTCTTGGACTTCGACCCGGCCGAGCCGCCGCGCAGGTTCAGCCGCGACGAGATCCTGTCGGCGATGGACCGGATCTTCAAGCCGCGCTCCATCGCGATCATCGGCGCCTCCAACGAGGCCGGCAAGATCGGGAACTCGGTCATCAAGAACATCGTCGACGGCGGCTACGCCGGCGCGGTCTACCCGGTCAACCCCAAGTCCGACGAGGTCTACGGGTACACCTCCTATACGAGCATCGCCGACGTGCCCGGCGACGTCGACGTCGCCGTCTTCGCGATCCCGGCCAAGTTCGTCGCCGGCGCGCTGGAGGAGGCGGGGCGCAAGGGCGTGGCCGGGGCGATCCTCATCCCCTCGGGGTTCGCCGAAACCGGCGAGACGGAGCTGCAGGAGGAGGTGCTGGCGGTCGCCCGCAGGCACGACGTGCGGCTGCTCGGCCCCAACATCTACGGCTACTACTACACGCCGCAGCGGCTCTCGGCCACGTTCTGCACGCCCTACGACGTCGCCGGCGGCACCGCGCTGACCTCGCAGTCGGGCGGGATCGGCATGGCGATCCTGGGCTACAGCCGCAGCACGCGCACCGGCGTCTCGGCGATCGTGGGCGTGGGCAACAAGGCCGACATCGACGAGGACGACCTGCTCACCTTCTTCGGCCAGGACGAGAACACCAACGCGATCGCCATGCACCTGGAGGACCTCAAGGACGGCCGGGCCTTTGTCGAGGCGGCCCGCGAGGTCGTCCCGAAGAAGCCGGTGGTGGTGCTCAAGGCCGGGCGCACCTCGGCCGGCGCCCGCGCGGCCGGGTCGCACACGGGCGCGCTGGCCGGCGATGACAAGGTCTACGACGACATCCTGCGCCAGGCCGGCGTCGTCCGCGCCCCCGGCCTCAACGAACTGCTGGAGTTCGGCCGGGCCCTGCCGGTCCTGCCCGCCCCGACCGGGGAGAACGTCGTCATCATCACCGGGGCCGGCGGGTCGGGGGTGCTGCTCTCCGACGCGGTGGTCGACAACGGCATGTCGCTGTATGAGATCCCGCCCGACCTGGACGAGGCGTTCCGCGCCTTCATCCCGCCTTTCGGCGCGGCCGGGAACCCGGTGGACATCACCGGCGGCGAGCCGCCCTCCACCTACGAGAAGACGATCCGGCTGGGCCTGGAGGACCCGCGGGTGCACGCCCTGATCCTGGGCTATTGGCACACCATCGTCACCCCGCCCATGGTCTTCGCCGAGCTCGTGGCCGATGTCGTGGCCCAGGCCCGAAAGGCGGGGATCAACAAGCCCGTCGTGGCCTCCCTGTCCGGGGACACCGAAGTCGAGGCCGCCAGCGCCCACCTGTTCGAGCACGGCGTCGTCGCCTACCCCTACACCACCGAGAAACCGGTTCAAGTCCTGGGCGCGAAGTATCGCTGGGCGCGCGCCGCCGGGCTACTCTGATCCCGCACCTGTAACACGAGTCACACCCGGCGGCCGCTGGAGCCGCCACCGAAGCGGCCGCCGGGTACCCCGTTGTGACGGCGTCCGCCAACGCCGGCCACGACGTGAGACACGTTCGCCCTGCACAGCCACAAGGGAGGTCGGGACCACAGTCTCAGGGGGCGTATGAGGGGCAAGGCCCGCATCCGCGATCCAGCGAGGGAGAGCTCCGCCCATGGACTCCTCAGACATCAACCCTGACCGGCCGAGAGGCCGGGACGACCGCACCGGAACCGAGACGCAACGACCCCATGTCCCGGCCCAGCGTGGCCCGGACTCCGCTGAGACAGGCCCACCGACCCCCTCCCCCCAGCCCGAAACCCCCGCGAAGGAACGCTTCTGGAAAGCGGGCCGGCTGGAAGCGATGCCGATCCGCCCGCTTCCCCAGGCCCCGCCCTCCATCCACATCCTCGGCCCGACCGTCTTCCTCGTCGCACTCGGCGTCGGCATGGGCGAGTCCTATATGTGGCCGCGCCTGGTCCTGGTCTTCGGGCCCGACATCCGCTGGCTCTTCCTGATCGGCGTGTCCCTGCAGGCCGTGGTGATGCTGGAGATGTCGCGCTATGCGATGGCCACCGGCGAGAGCATCTTCTTCGGCGCCGCACGCGTATTCAAACCACTGATGTGGTTCTTCTTCATCACCGCGATACTGGTCTATATCTGGCCCGGCCACCTGTCGGCGGGCGCCTCGGCCTTCGAACGGGTGACCGGCATCCCCTGGCAGGCCACGGCGGTCGCCGGCATGCTGCTGGTCGGTGTCGTGTTCACCCTCGCCAAGGTCGTCTACAACCTGCTGGAGAACGTGCTCTCGATCTGTATCGGGCTGCTCGTGGTCGGGACCTCGGTCGTGGCCGCGATGGTCGGCAACCTCTCCGACCTGTCCAGCACCATCACCGGGATGTTCGCGTTCGGCTACCTGCCCGGCGAGGCGCTCTCCGCCGCCTGGTTCCCGGTCATCGTCGGGTCGATCGCCTTCGCCGGCCCCTCGGGCATGCAGCAGATGTGGTACACGCTGCACCTGCGGGACAAGGGCGCCGGCATGGGCGCGCACATCCCCCGCATCCGCGGCCTGCGCCACGCCGAGGAGCAGGAGAGCATGCCCTCCCGCGGGTTCATGTTCGACACCTCCGATCCCGAGGAGATGAGCAAGTGGAAGGGCTGGCGCAAGTGGGTCACCTTCGACGCGTTCGTGCTCTTCTGGGGCATCACGATGCTGGTGACCATCTCCTTCACCGTGCTCGCGCAGGCGTCGGCCCGGTTCGACCCGGGGGTCGCCCAGGTCATCCGCGACGGTGAGCGCGATGCCGCCCTCGATGCCATGGCCGCCTCCTTCACCGCTGCGGGAAGCCCGATCTTCGGCACGGTGTTCTTCTGCTTCATCGCGCTGATCGGCCTCAACGCCACCCTCGGGCTGTTCGACTCGTTCTCGCGCGGCCAGGCCGACATGACCTACTTCTTCGTCCCCGGAGCCAAGCGGTTCAGCATGTCCAAGCTGTACGGGTTCTTCCTGTGGGGCCTGATCGCCTTCGGTATCGCCATCCTGCTCTTCGGGCCTGCCGACGGACCGGCGGCGATCCTGGACATCCTGGCGTTCCTGTCGACGTTTGCCATGGGCGCCTATTGCGTGGTGCTGTTGCTGGTCAACAACATCACCCTGCCCAAGCCGATCCGCCCGGGCATCGTATCCAACGCCATCATCGGCTTCGCCGCGGTGTTCTACCTGGGTGCGCTGTTCTACTCGCTGTTCGCCTACGGAGTGGTGGTGAGCTGATGAGCACGCAGGCTCCAGCGGCCGGTACCGGCCTGCCCGCGGTCACCCAGTATGCCGAGGTCGCCGTTCCGGGCGCGGTGATCGGCCTGGTGGCCGGCGCATTCGCGGCCGGTGTGGCGGCGATCGCCGGGCTGCCCGGAGTACAGGTCGCGACCATCGCCGCAGGGCTGGGCATCCCGCTCGCCCTGCTCGGGGCGGGCTACTGCGTCCTGCTGGCTCTGGGGAGGTTCGGGGTCGGCGCGGTCGGCCCCGTGGCCGTGTACTGGGTGATCGGCTTCCCGCTGGCGCGGCTGGCCGACGAGTACGCCGTCGCCCAGGTGCTCGGAAACGACACGGTACTGCGCGAACCGCTGCTGTCGTTCCTCGCCTTCCAGGCGATGCTGAGCATCGGCTTCGCGATCGGGTTTTTGTGGCTGCACGAGCGGCTGGCACCGCACTGGCTGGTCCGCATCCGCGGCCACAACGGTGTCGCCGCCGGCCTCGTCCAGCGCTACCTGCAGCAGGTCGAGGCCCTTGACCGGCGGCGCGCCGCCGCCCCGAAGCGCCGACGGCGCACATCCTCCTGACGACCGTAGGAAACCGTCCCCGGGCGCGGACGTGCCCGGGGCACTCTCTGCCCTCGACTTTTCTGGAGTAGCAGACCGTGGATGTTCAACCCTGGGTATGGGCCACCACGATCGCCGTCCTGCTCGGCGTGATCGCCATCGACTTCCTCATCATCACCCGCCGCC
>JAJYTD010000007.1:0-130703 GCA_021793235.1 Actinomycetes bacterium
GAACAGCCCACCAGGCATCCGCCCCACCCCCTTCCAGGCGCGTTCCACCTATCCCACTCAGCCCACACCCGCCAACGTGGTCACAACAGAAATCGCGACAAGCATCAACGAGACCCCCATGATGGTCCAGACCGCCCCGCCGACACCGTCGGCCGCGACCTCGGACCGGCCGAGCTTGCCGACGGCCATCTTTCCGGCCGAGTAGAGGATGCCGATGACCCCGATGATGACGATGACGCCCTGGCCGAAGTGAATGAGCCGTTCAATCGGATCCTCCTCCGGGCTCTGCGAATCGCCGAACCCGAAGTCAGGCACTTTCGGACTGGGGTCCCAGGTGACTTCCAGCGGAGCGAGAGCCGTCGCGAGGACCACGTCCGCGAGCGCCGGCAGAACTCCTGAGCAGATGCTTCCGATCACGGTTCCTTCCAGTGCTGATCCGGTTCCTGGCCGACCACCTCGCTCCGCCGCCGAGTTCCTTGGTCGTGACGTCGGCTCACATCAGCGAATCCCGGTTGCGGAGCCGACCAGACCACCCGGATCTTTGCCGCAGCGAGGATTCTCTAGCTTCCCGCCACATTGGCGACCGCCTGGATAACCGGGATTGCGACCAGCATCAGGGAGATGCCCATCACCGTCCAGACCAGGCCGCCGACACCGTCAGCGGCGAGGTCGGACCGGCCGAACTTGCCGATGGCCATCTTGCCCGCGGCGAACAGGATGCCGATGATGCCAATGACAATAATGACACCCTGACCCCAGTTGATCACGTTCTGTATGGGATCGTGGTCCGCGCCGAAATCAGGCAGAGAAGGCCCGTTATCCCAGTCGAAGTCGTTGATGGGAAGCATCGCCAGCTGCCCGACAAGATCACTCGCGAGGTACAGCACCCCGTCCATAGAATCTAGACCTCCTCACCCTGGTGCACCAGGGCTCCGCTCGCCGCGCTATAGCACGCGTTCCTGATCTCGCTCAAAGCCTGCTGCGCTTTCTTCGGCAACCGCACCTGGCCCGCATCGGCCACGTCGACATAGCGCAGGCCCGCGACAAAGGGGAACCGGATGAGACGGCCCACCCTCCCCTCGACCAGGCGCAACCGGGCCGTGGACTCCGGAGGCTCGGGGCCGGAGCCGTCCGCCACGACCACCAACACCGCGGCCCTCATGCCGTTGGCCTCGACGACGTTCATGACCTCAGCCGCCCGTGCCGTGGCCGCGGCACTATCCCTCGTAGCAAGGACCAACGGGCGGCCGAAGGTGGCGATCTCGCTGCGGTCCGCCGAGTAGGCGCCGAGGTCCCACGGGGTATTCAGCAGCACCCGCAGCGTGGTGGCGCCGGCTCCACCATGGCATCCCAGGAGCACCATCTCCTTGGCCCAGTCCGGCAGTGCCGCCGCTATGCGGTCATGCTCAGCGGTACCGTGGTCAGCCTGTCGGCGCCCCATGGATCCCACCACCTGTATTCCCGATTTCAGGTCCCCGAACGGAGCCCGTGGTTTCTACCGATGGCCCTGCCTGTACTGCGTGAACACCGCTCCCGCGCCCCAGCGAACGGGAAGCGAATTCCTGGTATCCATGCATTCTCCGGCACTTTCCACGAGAGTCGTCGTGTATACATGAATGCTAGCGACACTGTGTGGCAGAAGCCGAGTCAACAGGCTATACCTACCGCGTAGACCCGACAACCGCAAGTACCTTCAACCGCAATCGACTACTATACGTGACTGGAAGTCGGCGCGAATTCCAGAAACGCGAGCAGACACTCAAACAGTTCATGGTTCCCGAGAATGACCGGCCGAGCTCTTTCTGTCATATCCCGTGCTCAGGGGGGCCATTCAGAGGGCTTCCGCCGACTAGAAGCCTAGGTAGTCCGAGCGAGAACCCACCCCTAGCGTCGCAGAATTGTTATAAAAAATCGCCCTGAGTAGTCGAACCCATTATCGCGCGGGTATTGCGCGAATGGAGCCAATTCGAGTAGGTATGAGTGTCCCTTGTACGCAATCCCTGGTAGCGGGTATCCCATGGTCCGACCAGTAGGTCTGTCATGAACGGCTTCACCGGCGGTTCCCGGGAGAAGAGTATCGTGATCGGGATCTTCGTGGTCCTGGTCATCGCCCTCGTTCTGCTGTTCCGCCAGCTCACCTCAGGATCGGGGGCGGCCGGGTCTGCGGAGGCCCCCACCAACTCCTCCGATACGGCGGAACAAGAGGGCGAGGATGTCGGTGACGTGCTCGCCCTGCTCCCACACTCGGAGGAGGAGCTCCAGCGCGGCGCGAAGGTGGCACGGGACTTCACCCAGGCCTATACCGAGTCCCGCCCGGACGAGAATGAGGATGACCGCCTCGACCGGCTCACCCCCCTGGCCGCCGATGACTTCCTCGGTGCCCTGGAGGTACAGGTCCGGTCTTCGCCCACCAGCGGTACACCCTCCGGTCCTTTGCCGCAGACCACCTCGGCGGCCACGGTCGTCGGTATCCGCACCATCGGAGACTCGTCGGCCGTCTTCCTCGTGGATGCCGAAACCGCCACCGACTCCCAGGGCGACATCGAGAACCAGACTCTGTCCTTTGCGGTGACGGTGGTACCGGAGGACGGAGACTGGGCCGTATTCGCCTTCCAAGACGCCTCCGTGGGAGACGGAGATGGCTCATGAGCTCTCCACCCTCCACCCACGCCGCGATCGACATGCGCCACTGGACGCGCCGGATCGCCCGTGTTCTTCACCGCCGACGCGGACGCGACGACCGCGGTTCGGCGGCGCCGCGCGTAGCCGGCGGCGCCTCAGCACTGCTGGTCATGGGCACCGTCGGCTACATCGCTACGGCCGACTGCGGCCAGGAGAGCCCGTTCGGCGGCTCCACGAACACGAGCACGGTCAGCACCGTAGGAAACTCGTCGGGCATTACCCCCACGCTCTCCGCCGACAACGTCGCGACGATCGACACACACGGGGAATCAGCGAACGCGACGACAACGGTAGTGATGGACATCCCGGAGGACGTCATGGCAGCCCACCAAGCGGCCGCTCGTGCCTACGACATCCCCTGGGAGATCCTCGCCGCTGTCGCGGCGAAGGAGACCCACAATGGCGCCTACCTGGTCGATGGCCAGGGAAGGCCCTCCGGGGTGGAACGGGGTACCCGCAACTTCGCCGGGGCGGCCGGAATCATGCAGTTCGGCGTCCGCGATCCCGTGAGCGGGAACATAGGCGCCGCCTCGAACGCCTGGGGCGGGATGCCGACGGAGAAGGTCTCCGAACGTGAACGGCACTACGAAGTCGGCGAGGTCCCCCGCAGCATGCCGGGGTGGACCTACTTCGGCATCGACGGCAACAACGACGGGGTCGTCGACGTCTGGGACCCGTGGGACAACATCACCTCCGCAGCGTTCAAGCTGGCCTACTTCCGCGACCTTGCTGAGCGCGGGGGAACCTCCTGCCAGAACGCAGGGCTGACCGACCCCCTCGACTGCGCGCTCTACCGGCACAACGCGGCAAAATGGTACGTCTTGCAGATCAGGGATGTCGCCTCGCTCTACGAGGACTCCGACGAATACAGCACCATCCCCGCACTCAATATCGCACCGGCGTCCTTTACCGACGCGAACAACACCAATAACGCTGACAACCCCAACTGCACGGACATGCAGAACACCTCTTTCCTCGCTTCGTGGGGGGCCTCCGGCGGAGTCAGCGACAAGCACAGGGCCGCACTCGAGTTCGCGAGCGAGCAGCTTGGTGAACCCTACAGCTGGGGCGGCACAGGACCCGACGCCTGGGACTGCTCCGGACTCACCCAGGCCGCCTACCGTGCGGCAGGGGTATCGATCCCCCGGGTGACCACGCAACAATGGAATACGAACGACCCCGGATACGGGGACACGAGAGCCCAGCGAATCTTAGAGGGCGAGCTGGACATGAGCGTTCTACAACCCGGTGACCTCCTCTTCTTCCATACGATCCAAAGCCATGCGAGTCCCTCACACGTCGGCCTCTACGCCGGCAACGGGGAACTCCTCCACGCCGGCGACCCGGTCAAGCAGGTCCCCCTCGACACCGACTACTGGCGGCCCAAATTCGTCGGCGCCGTCCGGATCCTCCCACCGGACTCAGACGGCGGCGGGGTAACCGAAGTATGAAGCATCACTTCCGTACTCACGTCCCGCAATAGAAAGGACATCCATCGCCATGGCAGCTCCTCTTGTTCCTATTCTTATCGGCGGCGCGAAAGTCGTCGGCGGTTTCCTCCTCCGCAACGTCGCTAAGAAAGGCCTCCGGTGGGCCGGTAAAAAGGGCGCACAGTGGCTCGCCAAACGGGGCGGCTGGAAGGGCCTCCTCAAGGGCATCGGTAAGGGAGCAGGCAAGTTCCTGCTGGGAGCGGGCGCCATGGCCCTCAAACTGGGCGGCAAGCTCGCGCTCTCCACCGCTATCTCTGGTATCGGCGCCATCGGTGCCGCCGCAGCCAGCAGCAACCCCTTCGGCCTGCTCTCCGCACTGGCCACGACCTTCGAAGGCAGCGCTTCGGGGCAGGGGTACGGCATGGATGTCAGCCTCAAAAAAGCGAAAAAGGGCCAATTCGCCCTGGCCGCCTAGCTCTCCCGCGACCCCCAGAGCGCTTCGCCTACATCCGATACGACATGCGGATTCCCTTCCCGCGGCCGCTGACCCGGCGGCCGCGGGCCGCCCCCGAGAATCGACGCCCCGGACATGAGAGACTCACCTTTTCCCCAGCGCAGCACCATCATTTTGGTGCTGATCTTCGCGATCCTCGTGGGAGCTCTGTTCATGCTGGGCAGGCTGCTCTGGGACAGTCCGGGGGACAACCTCGCGGAGCAGCTCCACGAGCAGTCCAGTTACCCGCCGATGGCCGAAGCGCTGCCCATGGACACCGAGTCCTATGAGCAAGCCGCGGCCCTCGCCCTGCGCCACGCCGAGAGCTACGGCACCTTCACCCCCGGGCTCTCCGAAGCCGAGTACCGTGAGAACATCCGCTCCGCCGCCCGACTGGCCGACGTCCCCGAAGGGGTCGCCCTTGTTCCGGCCGAGGAGGCTTATCAACTGCTGTCGGAGCAGCGACTGACCACCCGCGGCACGGCGCAGGTCACCGGGATCGACTACCTCGGCGCCACCTCGATCGAACTGAGAGTGGAGATCACCGCGGTCGCGGAGGAGGACGGGGCCGTCCCGCTCGATCTCGGCAGCCACGCGCTGCTGATGGCCCAGGAGGACGATGAATGGGTGGTGGCCGGCACCGGGTGGGAAAGCGATACCACGGTCGGCCACTGACCACGGAGGCGGTGCGATGATGCGCTTTCTTCGCCGGCTGCGCCCCCGTCGCCGTGGTGACGACCGCGGCGACGGCAAGGCCGATTTCTCGACGGCAGGCATCACCTTGTCCGTAGGTGGAATCCTGAGCGCTGTGGTCATCAACGCGACCACGGGCACAGGGCCATTGACCGAGCAGACCGGTGGGGTCCAGAACAGCAGCTACGGCGGCGGTGCCGCGGTGTACGGAGAATGCGACCAGGCGGACGCGTCTCGGGCCGATGGCTTCGAGAACGGCCAGATCCCCACCGATGTCCTGTGCGAACTGCACCAGCCGGGCCACTACCTGCGCGCGGACGCGGCCGTGGACTTCCTGTTGCTGAATGAGGCCTATCAGGAGGATCTGGGCAAGGAGATCTGCGTCACCGACGCCTACCGCCCTCTAGCCGACCAGCAGCGGCTGTGGGAGGCCTACCAGAACGGGACGGGCAATCTGGCGGCACGGCCAGGAACGAGCAACCACGGCCTGGGGCTCGCGGTCGACCTGTGCGGCGGGATCAACAACTTCGGCACATCGGAGCACGAGTGGATGCGGGAGAACAGCCAGCGGTTCGGCTGGATCCACCCCCACTGGGCTCAGCAGGGCCAGCCGGGCGAGGAGGCCTGGCACTGGGAGTACAAGGGCTCGGTCACGGAGGCCTGACCTGAGCCCGCGGCGCCATGGCATCAAGGAACGCGAGGCGGGAAGGGAGGGGGTAGGGCATACCGCCATTGGGCACCGTAGACACCAGGACCCTGGGGGCACCATGACATACGGGGACGGGCTCTCTCATACCGGAAGCGACATCGGGCGGCGGGCCGCACAGCGCAGAAGAGAGCTTGGGCTTACCCGCGCGGAGGTCGCCGAGCTGGCCGAGATGGACCCTGGATACGTGGCCTACCTGGAGGAGCATCCGTCGCAGATGACCCGGCAGGCCCTGGACCGCCTCGCCCGTGCGCTGCACACCACCCCGGAGCACCTGTTGGGCGCCGACACCGACCTACCCCCGGGCAGCGCCGCCACGGCCATCCCCACCCCGGAGCTGTACGTGCTGGACCCGCAGGAGTGCATGAGGCTCATCGCACCGGGCGGTGTCGGGCGCATCGCCTTCATGGCCGAAGGCGAGACGACCCCGACCGTCCTTCCCGTCAACTATGTGGTCGCCGACCGCACCATTGTCTTCCGGACGGCCGACCAAGGGGTGATCGCCGACCACGTGCCCGGCGAGGTCGGGTTCGAGGTCGACCAGCTCGACATCACCATGAGCCAGGGGTGGAGCGTGCTGGTCGCCGGAAGCGCCTCCCTGGTGAGCGACGCGGACGAACTCGCCGATATCCAGGCCACCACCCCCGTTCGCCCATGGGCGAACGGCGAACGCAATGCCTATGTCCGGATCACGCCGACCTCGATCAGTGG
Organism: Actinomycetes bacterium; assembly: GCA_021793235.1. GTDB lineage: Bacteria > Actinomycetota > Actinomycetes > Streptosporangiales > Streptosporangiaceae > JAJYTD01. The sequence continues at coordinate 6,716 of JAJYTD010000007.1, forward strand.
GCGCCGCATCCGCGGCTGACCCCGCACCAGAGCCCCGGTAGCCGCTTTGCGTGAGCCGACCGGTGCAACAGGTCCGCGCTGGTACCGACCGGGTCGTGGGCTACTTTCCGACCGCCGGGAAAGCCCTGAGCAGACCAGGAAAAGAGGCGCTGAAACACGTGGTGATGGGATATTTCCCCAAGATCGGTGCGATTCAGGGCAGGCGGAAGATCCACTTCATGATCGAATTCTATTTTCTTCGATCATTCACCGGTTGGGGATGTGATGTAGGTCTTATAGTCGGTCGTGGAGGAGCGCAACGCTTCGCACCAGAAGGCCCCCTTCCCTGATGGGAGACCCCCGTGACAGACGAAGCACTCGACCCCACCGCGCAGGCCGCTCCGCGGTTTCCGCCGGATCTCGACATGAGCAGGCCCACTGTGGCGCGTACCTATGATGCGCTGCTCGGCGGCAAGGACAATTTCGAGGTCGACCGCCAGGCAGCGGTCGAGGTGGAGAAACTCAACCCCGGCACTATGCAACTGGTCCAGGACAACCGCGCGTTCCTGGTCCGCGGTGTCGACCACGTGACCGCATCTGGGGTCCGCCAGTTCATCGACCTGGGTTCCGGGCTGCCGGCCGCTGACAACACCCACCAGGTCGCGCAGCGCTCCGCACCAGGGGCGTCCGTGGTCTACGTGGACATCGACCCGATCGTGCTGGCCCATGGGCGAGCGATCCTCGCCGACTCCCCCAACACAACGGTCACCACAGCCGACCTCCGCGACGTCGACCGCGTGCTGGAGTCGCCCGACACTCAGCGGCTGATCGACTTCGCCCAGCCGGTGTGCGTCATGTTCGTCAGCCTGCTGCACTGCATCCCGGACGAAGACGACCCGTTCGGGCTCGTCGACCGCTACTTCGAGCGGCTCGCTCCCGGATCGGCCGTGATCTTCTCCCATCTGGCCTCTGACGACCAGACGGCCGCCCAGCAGCTGACCGAACGCATCCACAGCCTGGGAATGGAGTGGGGCAGGGTGCGCTTCCCCGAGGAGATCGCGCACGCGTTCGATTCGTTGGAGATCGTCTCCCCCAGTACCGACGGCTCCGCGCCACCGGCACTCGTGGACTGCGCGACCTGGCGCAACGGAAGCACGGTTCCCGAAAAGCGCCCGGCCGACCCCGACAAGAAGATCTGGGAGCACGCGGCGGTCGGCTTCAAACGCTGACCAGAGATCCGGGGGAGCCGTGGACGACGGCCGCGTAGGACTGTCACCGGGCAATCGCGGCCAGGTCCCACTGCGGCAGGGGATCCTCGGACAGCAGATCATCATGCCCGTCGTTGAAGATCCAGCCGTCGGGATCGTGGAAACGCACCGCGCGCTCGAAATACAGCGCGCATATAAGCGGGATGTCCGGCTCGTGGACCCCCATGAGCTGCCGCAGCGCCTCCGCGATCTCGTCGTTGGAGAGCCACGCGATCGGCCGGGATTTCCAATTCATGCGCATACCTGCCCCCTGACCCATACGCGCCGGAAAAACAATATCGGTAGCTACGTGCGAGCATCTCCCAACAAAGGAGCGAGCCGCGAAAGTAAAGTGGATATGGAACGCCCCGGGAAACACTTGGCAACCGGAAGGGGTGGCGGCCCTTCCCCCCGCACGGCGCTACTTTCCGCCCTGCGCGCCGCCACACCCCGGCCCTTCAGGGATTCGCTGCCCCGTCCGGGCCCCTGAAGCTACCTGATCAATGGCGGAATCGCCAACCTCGAAGAGTGCGAGCGTGCAACCATCGATCTTTTTCGTACGATGGCCGTACGTCTGCGGTTTGTGTCCGATATAGAATGCAATATCGCATTCGCTCTGAATTGACTTGGTAAGCTTCCCCTAATTCCGGGGAACGGGTTGCGAGATTTATGGGCCGATGATTATCGTCCGCCCATGACTGACTTTCTCCGACCGAACTGGCTGCCGACGTTCCGCACGTCTCGGCCCGGCACAGCGGCTGATGTACACGCAGATCGCCGCCCGAGACCCCGCACGCCGCGGCAACCGGGAAGAGAGGGCCGGTAACCATGGACAGGGCAGCAGCGGAGGAAAGCGGAATCGAACGCGCGCTCCTCTCGACATGGCAGCTCCTGCGCAACCATCCGAGGCTCAAAGGACTGATGGTCAGCGGCGACCCCGGAAACGAGGGCGGCGTCAGCATCTGCGCGTCCGGACGCATAGCAATCACACTTCCCTACTATCACCGGATCCAAGATGCCCGCACCGCACTCGAATGCTTTTCGGCCTCGCTCGGAGTATGTGGCGAAGAAGCCACGATAAACAGCCCACGCCATTTGTTTCCTCTTCTCACCGCTCACGGAACCCTTTCCGGTGCGCCCGTCACCGTCTACGCCTGGAAGTATCCGTCGCCGCACAGGTTCAGGACGGCGTAGAGCGGCTCGGTTCGCTCTACGGTGCTGCGGGCCGCCCTGAAGCGCCATCCGTGCTCTATCGCCGCACATTCCGTCCGCGGCACCCGATCGCCGCCCGCGGCACCAACCTGGCAGAACACCTGATGGACACGGTGAGTTCACCGCCGACTACACCAGGGTAGGAAGAGGGTCGAGGCTGGAACCGGCCACCGACGACCTGACACGTCATCGCGTCATGCGGGGCGGGCCCACCGGCGGCGGTGGGCCCGCCGTACCCGAAGAACCGGTGCACGGCCCTCTGGGTACGGGCAAGAGCCCCCGTTGTCGAGAGGATGAGCGACGATGGACGCCAGTGACTTCGTGCACGATTACCAGACACGCCTGGCAGCGTTTCTTCTCGCGCGCATCGCAGAGGATGAGAACGGCGCGCGAAACGGCGAGGGCGACCCCGATCAGGGCCCGGCCGAGCCGGCGGCCCGGGACCGCGATCGCGACAGTGGTTCCGCGTCGCGGTGCGGCCGCTCCCGGGTACTCGCCGAAGCAAAGGCGCACCGGTTCATCGTGGAGGCGTGGCAGAACATGGCCGAATGCGTTCGCACCGCGACCGATCCCGACAAGCAGGACGCCCTCGCCCTCACCCGCTACGGTCTCGACATCGCCGTGCACCAGGTGGCTACGATCTATGCCGAGCACCCGGATTACGACGCGTGCTGGAAACCCTAAGGCGGCCAACGCATCTACCACCGGGGGAGGGCCGCCGCCGTGCGCGGTAGGGGATCCGCGCCGATCTCGGGCGAACTGCCCTCTCACGCGCCATTGAGAGGGAAGTCGTCCCGAGATCGGCGCGGGTTTTTGTCAGAGGGTGTCGTGGTTACGCCTCGCCCGCGCCCTCACCCGCACCGCCGTTGGCGCCCTGCCCCTGGCCGCCCTCCTCCCACCCGGGTGACCCCGCGTAGCCCCGACCGCGTCCTTAACTCTGCGTAGTCGATGCTTCTCTCGCCCCGAATGGCTCCATTTCGGGCATACCACCTTCCCCGGTCACGGATTGTCCGTTTTTCTGTCAGGATCACCACACCACACAGAATTTTGATCTTGCTGGAGGAGCTGTGCCGCGGTGCGCTCGGGGCGGTTGCCCTGACTTATCCACTTCATGTGGGAGCCGTACATGCCGCACGCACCTATCACTAGCTGGAGAAATCCCCCGGCTTCTCATGTTCGGGCCCTGCGGCGCGGCATCCGGTGCCGCGGAAGGCGCCCGACTTCTGGTTCGTGAGGGACTGGGGGCCACCACTGACGTTTCGTCGGTTCTGTGTGAAGATCAGGGTTACGCGGCGGTATGCGGGCTCTGCGCGCATTCGCCGCGTATGCCTGCCGCCACGATGTGAAGAAAGAGGATCCAGGACGATGTCCAAAATACTCATCGTCGGCGCGGGACAGGACGGACTGTACCTGGGCCACCGCCTCCTTTCGCAGGGACATGACGTCACGGTCATGACCAACCAGACCTCCACCGAGATCCGCAAGGGCGGCTCTTCGGTGACCGCACCGACCTGGCATCGGGTCTGGGAACTGGAAAAGCGCGCAGGCCTCGACCTGTGGTCGACGCAGGCGCCGCGCTTCACCGGTGTGGACATGTCGCTGCGCATGCCGGGGCAGCCGGCCCTGGAGTTCTCCGGAAGCCTCGGTTCGGCCGGAACCGCGATCGAGCGCCGGGTGAAGATGGCCGACTGGCTGGAGATGTTCGAGGACCGCAAAGGCAAGGTCATCATCCAGGCCGTGGACCTGACAACGCTGTACTACTTCGGCCAGCGGGGCTACTACGACCTGATGATCATCGCCGTGGGCGGCGGGATCCTCGGGGATCTGTTCGACCACGACCCCAGCCGCGTCAGCGGTGCCCACAACCGGGTCATGACCCAGGCCGTCCTCCACGATGTCGAATGGCCCGACAGGGACAGCAACTTCGACGTGATCTCCACCCCTGAGGGGGAGGTGTGCCTGATGCCGGTGCTGACCGCCTACGGGGCGGCCACGAGCGTGTTCGCCACCGCATTGCCCGACCGCGGCCTGGACTGCCACGTCCAGGGACGCCCCACGCAGACGGCGCTCCTGTCGTCGCTGATGCGGGCTCTACAGCGCGAGGTCCCCGACATCTACGAGCGGTGCCGCCGCGGCCAGACCGTCGATGAGCACGCGGTGATCCAGAAGCAGGTGCGGCCCACGGTGCGCCACCCGGTCGCGGCACTGCCCCAGGGCGGCCTGGTCATGGGCATGGCCGACGTCGTGGTCTCGACCGACCCGGTCAGCGCCCAGGCCGCGGCCAACTCCACCATCTACGCCGACATCGTCGCCGACGCGGTCGCCGAGCGCCCCGAAGGCCCCTTCGACGAGGAATGGATCCGGGCGGTGGACGCCAAGGCGTGGGAGATTCAAGGTCAGCACACCGGGGTGCTGTCCAACATGGTCAACGACTTCTGGATCCCCGGACGGCTCCCCGAGCACTTCGCTGAGCTGGCGCCCGCCGCCATGACCTACCAGGAGATCGCCGACAAGTGGATCTCGGGGATCGGCGACCCCAGCCAACTCGCCTGGATGTTCGATCCGGACCAAGCACGCGCCTACATCGCCGAGGTCGCCGCACGATCCTGACGATGCACCCCGCGGGTTCCCGCCCCTCGTGGGAACCCGCCCTGTCCCCCGTCCCCTCTCATTTCACCTTCCCCTATGGCACCTTGATCGCAAGGTGCCCGAGATGTGGTTGATCATTATGAATGAGAAGTTCAGTTCCCCGTCCCGGCCGAACCCCCAGATGTACAGCCGCCGCATGATGGACCTCTACTACGACCCGATGGTGATCAACGTCTATCACCGGTTCGTGTGGCAGGTCTCCAACCGACTGCTGTGCCAGCAGTACGCCGACAACGTGGGCGAACGCCATCTCGACTTGGGGCCGGGGACCGGCTACTTCCTGGCCAAACTTCCCACCACGACCCCGTTGCGCGAAGTGCACCTGCTCGACCTCAACCCCGGACCGCTGGACCGCACCATCGCGCGCATCGGGAAGCGTTTCGATCCCATCCACCGGCATGAGGCCGATGCGCTGGCGCCCTGGCCGCTGGCCGACGATTCGGTCGATTCGGTGGGGTCCAACATGATGATCCACTGCCTGCCGCGCGAGTCTATCCCGGCCAAGGCCGTGATATTCGAGCAGGCGGCCCGCGTGCTGCGCTCCGGCGGCCGGTTCTTCGGCTGCACCATCCTCGGCGCCGGCACCAAACCCAACGCGCTGGCGCGCCGCGCACTGAAGGTGTCCAACGGCTTCGACAACACCTTCTTCAACCTCAACGACCACCCCGACGACCTGCGCACCGAACTCGAGAAGCACTTCGACGACGTCCACGTTTCCGTGCACGGATGCACGGGGGTATGGACCGCGACCGCCCGCTGAGCCTTCCACATAACTGAACCCGGCCGGGGCAGGGCCGCCCTGGCCGGGGGCCGTATCCCGACACCACCGCACAGACCGGCCTGCGCATCCCGCAGGCCGATACCGGCCATGCGCAAACCACCTTGTATCCGTACTTACTTGGGAGAATTGTGCCTAAAACAGACCGGACAGCGAACGGCCAGCACCCCTCCGACCCGACCGCACCGCAGGAGCCGGTGGCGGTCATCGGCGCAGCACTGCGGCTGCCCGCAGGCGTCGACTCCCCTTCCTCGCTGTGGGAAGCGCTGCTAGAGCAGCGCGACCTCATCGGTGAGTGCGACCCCAAAGGACGCCGCAACGCCGCCCGAGCCCACCTGGACCTGGTGGACCTGGACCACTTCGGCGGTTACCTGACCGATGTGGAAGGCTTTCAGCCGGAGTTCTTCGGGATCTCACCACGCGAAGCCACTGGCCTGGACCCACAGCACCGGCTGATCGTCGAGGTGGCATGGGAGGCGCTGGAACACGCCGGGATCGCCCCGCGCTCCCTTGCCGGATCCCGCACAGGTGTGTATGCGGGCCAGTCGCTCATGGGATACCTGCACCGTATCCCCGCTGATGATCGGGAAGTTTACCACGAAACCGGCGCCGTTCTCAGCGGAATCGCCGGGCGCCTCTCCCACGTGCTGGGGCTGCGCGGGCCCAGCGTTGCCGTTGACGGTGCGTGCGCCTCCTCGCTGATCGCCGTCCACCTGGCCTGCCGCTCGCTGGCCTACGGCGAGAGCGACATCGCGCTCGCCGGGGGCGCCAACATCGGCATCGACTCCGGCGGTGACGTCAGTTTCGCCCGTGCGGGCATGCTGTCGAAGACGGGGCGCTGCCACGCCTTCGACGCCGCGGCCGACGGGTTCGTGCGCAGTGAAGGCTCCGGGGTGGTGGTCCTGAAGCGGCTGAGCGACGCGCGCCGCGACGGTGACCGGATCATGGCCGTGGTGCGCGGCAGCGCGATCAACCACGTCGGCCGCTCCCAGTCCATCATGCGCCCCGACGCCGACGCCCAGGCCGAAGTCATCGCCACCGCGCTGCAACGGTCCGGGGTGGCCGCCGACACCGTCGGCCTGGTCGAAGCGCACGGCACCGGCACCCCGACCGGTGACCCGATCGAGTACACCTCCATATCCTCGGCCTACGGCCATGGCGACCACGACTGCGCGATCGGCTCGGTCAAGACCAACATCGGCCACGCCGAGAGCGCCGCAGGGATCATGGGGTTCATCAAGGCCGTCCTGTCGGTGCAGCAGGGCACGCTACCAGCCAATCTGCATTTCCACCGGTGGAACCCGGAAATCGACACCACACGGGCACGCCTGGTGGTGCCCACCGAGTCGGGGCCGTGGCCGGTACCGGGGCGGCGCCGCGCCGCGGTCTCCTCCTTCGGGGTGACGGGGATGAACGCCCACATCATCATCGAAGAGACCGACCCCGCCCCCGAGCCCGCGCCGGTACGGCCCCACCCGGGCCCGGCCACGATCGTGCTCACCCACGCTTCGGCCGGGGGGCTGGCGGCGACGGCCGGGCGGCTGGCCGAGCACCTCGAACAGGACCGTGCCCCGGCACCGCTGGCCGATATCGCCCACACCCTGGCCGCCACCCGTTCGGGTGAACCGCAGCGCGTGGCGTTTCCCGCCGAGGACCACGAGGCGCTGCTGATCGCGCTCAAGGAGCTGTCGACCGCGTCGGGGACCCTGTCCACCGCACCGGTCACCGAATCCGTGGACGCCCGCGAAGAGCCGGTGTGGGTGTTCTCCGGGCACGGCTCCCAATGGGCAGGCATGGGCCGCACCCTGTTGGCGACCGAGCCCGCCTTCGCCGCGGCCATCGACCGGCTGGAGCCCATAGCCGAACGCGAACAGGGCATGTCGCTGCGGGCGCTCATCAGCGAAGGGGCCGAGGCCACCCGGATCGACCACGTCCAGCCCCTGGTGTTCGCGATGCAGGTGGCGCTGGCCCAGGTCTGGCGCGCCCGCGGTGTGCGCCCCGGTGCGGTGGTGGGCCACTCCATGGGAGAGGTGGCCGCCGCGGTCGTGGCCGGAATCCTCACCGAAGAGCAGGGCATGCAGATCATCTGCCGGCGCACCCGGCTGATGCTCAGCGTGGCCGGCGGCACCATGGCCACCGTCACCTTGGGCTCCGAAGAGGTGCGGGCGGTGATCGAGGAGCAGGGGTGCGCCCATGTGACGCCCGCGGTACTGCTCTCCCCGGAGGCCACCGTCATCGCCGGGGACGCCGATGAAGTGGCGCGCCTGCAAACCTACTGGGAGGGCCAGGGGGTGCGCGTCACGCAGGTGCCGGTCGAGGTCGCCTCGCACTCGCCCCAAGTCGACCCGATCCTCACCGACATCACCACCGAACTCGCCCACCTCACCCCCGCCACCGGCACTGTGCCGTTCTTCAGCACGGTCACCGACGATCCGCGCGTCCCCGGCACCCTGGACGGCGCCTACTGGGCCGAGAACCTGCGCCGCCCGGTCCGCTTCCACCACGCCGCACAGGCGCTGCTGGAGGACGGCTACCGCGTCTTCCTGGAGATCTCCCCGCATCCGCTGCTCACCGGCGCCGTCCAGGCCTGTGCAGAAGCAGCGGGGCGGCGGGTGGCCGCCGTACCGACCCTGCTGCGCGAGCGGGACGATGCCGTCTCCCTGGCCACCCACCTGGGCGCCCTGTTCTGCTCCGGTGCCCGCATCGATGTGGACGCCGCATTCCCCGGCAACCACACCGAACTGCCCGCGACCACCTGGGACCGGCGCCCCTTCTGGGCCGAGGCGGCCCCCCAGGACGTCGGCTCCCACCCGCTGCTGGGCTCGCACGCTGTCGTGCCCGACGACACCGCACCGGGCGGGATCCGGCACGGGTGGAGCGCCGACCTGGGCACCAAGTCCCATCCCTGGCTGGCCGACCACCGCGTACGCGAGTCCGCGGTCCTGCCCGGCACCGCCTACGTCGAAATGGCCCTGGCCGCCGCCGGAGACCTGATCGGCGGGCCGGTCGAACTCACCGAGATCGAATTCGACCGGATCCTCCTGCTCCAGGAAAGCACCGAAGTCCACACCGTGGCCGCCGAACCGGAGCGCGGCGTGGTCGAGGTCGAGGTCATGAGCCGCGAAACCGACGCGGACTGGACCGTCCACGCCCGGGCCCGGCTGCGCCCGGCCCCCGCCGACCCCCAATCCCCGCCGGCGATGGCGCTACCCCCCGCCGACGCCACCGCCTTCCAGCCGACCGATCAGCACTATGCGATGCTGCGCGGGCTCGGCCTGGACTACGGTCCGGCGTTTCGCGGGCTCGCCGAGATCGCCCCGGGGCCGACCGGCACCCTGGCCCGGCTGGAGCTGCCCCAATCGGCCGAGATCCGCCGCACCCACATGCTGCATCTGCACCCGGTCGAACTGGACAACTGCCTGCAGGCCCTGACCACCGGGCTGGCCGACCTCGGCGGCGATGCCTCACCCTGGGTACCGACCCGCATCGGCGGTCTGCGCTTCTCCCCTGGACCGCAGTCGATCCGCTGGTGCCGCGCCACGGTCCTGGAGTCCACCGACACCGAGATCCTCGGCCGCATCGACTGCTACGACGACGCCGGCAACCCGATCGGCGCGATCTCCGACGTGCGCCTGGTGCCGTTGGCCCCCAAGTCGGCCGCCGAACGCGTCTCCGACCGGCTGCACGAGATCGCCTGGACCCCGGCCCCGCTGCCCGAAGACACCGATGCGGCGGGGCGCCGCTACCTGCTGGTCACCCAGCCGGGGGACGAGTCCGGCGCGGCCGACCTCGCCGACCACCTCACCGGCAGCGGCGCCCACGCCACGGTGACGGCCCTGGCGCCGACCACGCCGACCGCGTGGGCCGAGCAGGTGGTGCAGGCCGTGGCCGCCTCCGGCGGCCCCTACCAGGGGCTGGTCCTGCATCTGGCGCCACAGGACCCGGCCGATGCACCCGACCCGCTGCGGGGGCTGGACCAGCTCACCATGGTGAGCGAACTGGTCCGCGCCCTCACCGCGGCGGCCCCGCCCGCGCTCCCGCGGCTGTGGATCCTCACCCGCGACGCCCACCCGGCGGCCGGCCCTGCGGCGCCCGGCCATTACGCGCTGCGCGGCCTGGTCCGCGCCTTGGCGGCCGAGCACCCCGAACTGCACACCACCCTGGTCGACGCCGGCGGCTCCACCACGGCCGTCGAGCTGGCCGCCGAACTGACGGCCGGTACCGATGAGGACGAGGTCGCCTGGCAGGACGGCACCCGCCACGTCGCACGGCTGCGCCGGGCCCCGCTCCGTTCGGCCGAGCCACCTCGCGACCTGCACCAGGTGCGCCGCTGGGAGCAGGACGGGTTCGTCGCGATGCCCGATCCCGCGGGGACCCTCGCGGGGATACGGCTGGTCGACCTGCCGCGCCGCGACCCGCGGGAAGGCCAGGTGGAGATCCGAGTGAACTACGCGGCGCTGAACTTCCGCGACACGATGAACGCCTTGGGCATCCTGCCCAGCGACGACGGGGCGGCGATCCCCATGGGCGGCGACATCCTGGGCACCGTCACCGCCGCCGGTCCCGATGTCACCCATGTGGCCCCGGGCCAGCGGGTGATCGCCTGTTCCGCCGAAGGCGGATTCGGGTCCTTTGTCACCGCCAATGCCGCGATGGTGTGCGCGGTCCCGCCCGAGCTCTCCGATGAACAGGCCGCCACCTGCGGTTACGCTTATCTCACCGCTTACGAGGCGCTCATCGGGCGCGCCGGGTTGAGCTCGGGTGAAACCGTACTGATCCACTCCGCGGCCAGCGGCACCGGTCTTGCCGCGGTGGCGATCGCGCACAACACCAAGGCCACCGTCATCGCCACGGCCGGCAGTCCGGAGAAGCGCGACTACCTCCGCGAGCTCGGTGTCGAGCACGTCTTCGACTCCCGCAGTCTGGACTTCGCTGACGAGATCGACGCGCTCACCGGCGGCCGCGGCGTGGATGTCGTGCTCAACTCCCTGGCCGGGCCTGCCATGCAGGCCTCACTCGGCCTGGTCGCCCCCTTCGGGCGCTTCATCGAGCTGGGCAAACGCGACCTGTACAGCGACACCAGGGTGGGGTTGCGGACACTGCGCCACAACGCCACCTACAGCGCCTTCGACATCATCGCCTTCATCGACCACCACCCCGAGAAGGTGGGGCGCACGCAGCAGGAGCTGCTGACCGCCATGGCTCAGGGCCGCATCGCGCCCTTGCCGCACCGCGTCTTCGATTTCGCCGACCTCGACGAAGCGTTGCGGACCATGGCCGAGGGCCACCACCGCGGCCGCCTGCTCTTGCGCATGCCCGAAGCAGGCGAGGTGACGGTCGATTCGGCCCCGGGCTCATCGCGGATCGTCCGCCCCCAAGGCAGCTACCTGATCACCGGGGGGACGAGCGGCATCGGCCTGCAAGCCGCCCAGTGGCTCACCGATCACGGCGCCGACCGGATCGTCCTCAACTCCCGGTCCGCGCCTGGCGATGAGGCCCAGCAGGTGCTTGCCGGGCTCCGCAGCCGGGGCACCGACGTGCGCGTCGTGCGCGGTGACATCGCCGATGCCGCCACCGCGGCCGCGATGGTGGCGGCCGGTACCGAGGACGGCCGTTCCGTTCGCGGAGTCATGCACTGTGCGGGGGTCCTCGATGACGCCCCCGTGCACGCGCTCGACCCCGACCACATGGCCGCCACCTGGCGGCCCAAGGTCGAAGGCGCGATGCATCTGCACACCGCCGCCTCAGGGCAGCCGCTGGACTGGTTCGTGCTGTGCTCTTCCTGGGCGGCCACCATCGGCAACCCCAGTCAGGCCAACTATGCCGCGGCCAACGCCTGGCTCGACGCCTTCGCCCACTGGCGGCGAGGCCACGGTCTGCCCGCTCTGAGCATCGGCTGGGGCGTGTGGGCCGAAACCGGCATGGCCACGCATTTGGCCGGGCGCGTGTCCGCGCTCGGCACCGCGGAAGGGATCGCCGCGCTGGATGCGCTCATCCCCCGCGAACGCGCCCATGCCGTGGTATCCGCGCTCGACCTCGACGTCTGGTTCGCCGGGTTCGAGCACGCCGCGCAGAAACCGTTCTTCGCCTCCGTCACCGAACGCCGTGCGCACAGCGCCGACTCCGACGGTGCGCTTGCGCGGATCATGGCGTGCGCTCCGGGGCCGCAGCGCCGGGCGCTGCTGGTGGAACATGTGCGCTCCATCGTGGCGGCCGTGATGAAGGGCAACAGCGACATCCGGGCGGAGGCCGAGTTCACCGATCTGGGCGTCGACTCGCTCATGGCGGTGGAACTGCGCAACCGGGTACGCGCCGACCTCGACATCGCCTTGGGGGTGAACACCATCTGGTCCAACTCCAGTTGCGAGCGTCTGGCCGCGCATTTGGAACCGCTCCTCAGCGAGTAACCCGAGCAGGCAGCGGATAGCGCGGGTAAGCGGGCATACCGCACCGGCCCCGTGGGGATGGCCTCGGCCGCCCCCACGGGGCCCTGCCCTGTCCTGCCGTCTGGGGTGCCGGTGGTGCTGCCTGCGTCCTGCTGCGGTCCAGGACTGTCAGAGCCGCCGCCTAAAGTGCGGTACATGGCGTGGTATGAGCCTTCGGCCCCGGCAGCCGACCTGTCCCGCGACGTGGTGACCGTGTGGAGCGCGCGTATCGAGGGGCGGCACCGGCTGGTTCCCGACGGATGCGTCGACGTGCTGTGGATCGACAACGGCAAGGCGCTGGTGTGCGGCCCCGAGACGGCCGCGTGGTCGTTCGCCCTACCGCCCGGGACACGGGCCGTCGGCGTGCGCTTCCGGGTCGGCCGGGCCGGAAGCGCCCTCGGCCTCGACACCCCCGATGCGCGCGACCGCCGGGTGGCGGTGGAGGACGTCCTCGGCTCCAAAGCCCAGCGGCGGCTCGTCGAGGAAGTGGGCGCGGCGGCCGAACCGGGCGCCCGCATCCGCGCCCTGCAGAACCACGTCCGCGAATGGCTCGTCAGCGCACCACCGCCCGACCCCGCCGCCGCGGCCGTCGCGGGCATGCTCAGCCGCGACACCACCACGACCGTCGCCGCTATGGCCGAGGCCGTCGGGCTCAGCGAGCGCCAGTTGCACCGGCGCTGCACGGCCGCGTTCGGCTATGGGCCTTCGACCCTGCGCCGGATCCTGCGCCTGCAGCGCTTCCTGCGCCTGTCCCGGCACCCGGCCGCCCCGCAGGACATCGCCCGGCTCGCCGCCACCGCCGGATACACCGACCAGTCGCACCTGTCGCGCGACTGCAGGGAGATCGCGGGAGAGAGTCCCCGCTCGCTCATCGGACGGTGATCCGGCCGCGCGGCTCCCGGGCTCCCCGGTGCGCCGCATGTCCGATCTGTACACGACAAAGACGGGAGCAGCGGAGACGCTGGTCCCATGACGACTGATATCTCTACCCGCTACCGCGCGCTCGCCGAAGAGTTCACCCGCCGCGTCGACGCCGTTCCAAACGACCGGTGGGACGACCCGTCCCCCTGTCAGGAGTGGAGCGCCCGGGACGTACTCAGCCACATGATCGACAACCACGTGAACATGCCGGGCCACGCCGGAGTGAAGGTGGCCCTCAAGAAATCCGTCGACGATGATCCTCGCGGCGCTTGGGCGGAGGCGCGTGACGCCGTGCAGGAGATCCTCGACGATCCGGAACGCGCCGGTGCCGAGTACGACGGCTACTTCGGGCGCACCAGTATCGAGCAGACCATCGACGACTTCCTCGGCTTCGACCTGCTCGTCCACGCCTGGGACATCGCCAGGGCGACCGGGCAGGACGAAACCCTGCCCGAGGAGGAGGTGCGCCGCGTCTACGACCTGTCCCGCAGCCTCGGCGACATGGTCCGGACGGAGGGTGTCTGCGGCCCCGAGGTGAGCGTCCCTGAGGACGCGCCCCTTCAGGACCGCCTGCTCGGCTGGCTGGGCCGCACTCCCTGACCGGCCCGGCCCCAGGAGGGGCGATGGGGTGTCGGTCCCGCCGGGAAACCGGGGTTCAGTCCTGGGTCCTTGCGGGTGCGCTCTCCGGGGCCTCGGTCTCCAGCGCACGCATGATCTCGCCGAGCGACACCGCCTGTTCGGCGGTGAGGCGGTCGAACACGCGTTCCCGGACCCGGGCGACGTGGCCCGGAGCCGCTCTGCGCAGCGCTTGTTCCCCCTGGTCGGTGAGGACGGCCCAGGCGCCGCGGCGGTCCTCCGCACAGTGCTCGCGCCGCACGTGTCCGGCGCGCTCCAGCCGCGCGATCTGGTGGGACAGGCGGCTCTTGGAGACGATGACGCTGTCCGCCAGGGCACGCATCCGCAGCCGCCGGTCCTGCGCCTCCGAAAGGGCCACCAGGATGCCGTACTCGATCAGGGTGAGCCCGCTGCGTTCCTGGAGGTCGCGGTCGAGTTCCTGGTCGATCTGGGAGTTCGCGCGGAGAAGGCTCCGCCAAATCCGTTGTTCGTCGGCATCAAGCCAGCCGGCCGCGTCCATGGCCGCCATCGTAGGGCGCCGCCTTTTCGCGCCGCCCGGGTTACCGGCGCCGGGTGCTCGGCGGGGGCTGGTCAACGGTCCGCCATCCACTCCCGCGCGGCGGCCAGAACGGTGGGCGGGAGGACGTGTCCGCCCGGGTGCTCATGGAAGCGCACGTCTGCTCCGCGCTCGGTGAGCTGCGCGGCGAGCAGGCGCGCCTGGTCCATCGGCGTGATGAAGTCGGCGGCGCCGGCCCCCATGAACACGGAGGTGCCCGTGAGGTCCACCTTTTCGGGCTCACGCCCCTGCAAGGGCGCGGCGGCGGCGAAAAGGGCGGCGCTGTCCAGCAGCCCGGGGCGCAGCAGCAGCAGGGCGGCTGCGATGTTCGCGCCGTTGGAGAAGCCGACCGCGGTCAGCCTTCGGGGGTCCAGGCCGTGTTCGGCGACCGCGGCCCCGACGAAGTCGCCGAGTTCGTGTGTGCGCTTGATGACGTCGTCGACGTCGAAGACGCCTTCGCGCAGTCGGCGGAACCAGCGGTTGGCTCCGTTCTCGTTGACCGTGCCGCGGGGAGACAGCAGCGCCGCTCCCGGAGCCAGGGCCGCGCCGAGTTCGAGCAGGTCGTGCTCGTCGGCTCCGGTTCCGTGGAGCAGCAGCAGGGTGCGGCCGTCCGGCCGGGAGGCCGGACGGTGGACGTACTCGAAATCCACGCTCACTCCTCGACCTTGAGCTGCGGCAGGGCATTCTCGATCTGCGCGCGGTTCGGCTCCAGCCACGGCGGGAGCTTGAGGCTCCGGCCGAGCTTGAGCAACGGCTCGTCGTAGTCGAACCCGGGGCCGTCGGTGGCGATCTCCAGCAGGACGCCGCCGGGCTCGCGGAAGTAGATCGAGGTGAAGTAGGAGCGGTCGCGGATCTCGGTCACGTTCACGCCGTCGCCGATCAGCTTCTGCTGCCAGTCGACCTGCGTGGGCTGGTCGGGCGCGCGGTAGGCGACGTGGTGCACGGTCCCGGAGGCGACCAGTCCGCGGGCGGCCGTCGGATCGGCGATCACGTCGACCACGGTCCCCACGCCTGCGGCCGCCTCGTCGGTGTGGAAACGGTAGCGGTTGCCCTCCTCCGCGGCGAGCCGGAAGCCGAGCTTCCCGTTGAGCATGCCGGCCGTGCGCTCAAGGTCGTGCTCGGTGAGGGTCACCGCGCGGATACCGCGGATGGCGTGCTCGGTGGGCACCCGGCCGCCGTCCCAGGGGTCGGTGTCGTGGAAGTCGGCGCTCGCGACCAGTTCGATGACCAGGCCGTCGGGGTCGCGCAGGCTCAGCACGTCCTCTTCGAGCCTCTCGGCGGGCCGGGTGGCCGCGATTCCCAGCGAGGCCAGGTGCTGCTGCCACCAGCCGATCGAGCCCTCGGGCACCGAGAACGAAGTGGTGGTGGCCTGTCCGGCTCCAATGCGGCCCTTGGGCGCGCCGGGCCAGGGGAAGAACGTCATGATCGTGCCGGGGTTGCCCGCCCGATCGCCGTAGTACAGGTGGTAGGTGTCCGGGGAGTCGAAGTTGACGGTCTTCTTGACCAGTCGCATTCCCAGGGCGTTGAGGTAGAAGTCGGCGTTGGCCTGGGGGTCGCCGGCGATCGCGGTGACGTGGTGGATCCCCGAAGGGCGCACATCCATGGTCGGGCTCCGTTCGTCTTCGTCGCTGTTCTGATCGGTCTGCTGCTACCCCCGACAACAGTTGAAAGTTGAACTATATTCCCGCAAGCCGCCGTTCACGACGGCGGTGGCCGTGCGCCCGGCCCAAAGGGCTTCTCGCACGGCCACCGAGGAGGTATCGGCGGGGTTCAGCGGCCGCGCAGCGTGCGGTAGCGCTCGATCAGGGCGGCGGTGGAGCCGTCCACCTCGCTGTCGCTCACGCCACCGGCGAGCAGCGGCTCGATCCGCTTGGCCAGGACCTTGCCGAGTTCCACCCCCCATTGGTCGAAGGAGTTGATGTTCCAGACCGCCCCCTGGACGAACACCTTGTGCTCGTAGAGGGAGACAAGCTGGCCCAGGACCGACGGTGTGAGCTCAGTGGCCAGGATGGTCGTCGTGGGGCGGTTCCCGTGGAACGTGCGGTGCGGCACCTGCTCCGCCGGGACTCCTTCGGCCGCGACCTCCTCGGCGGTCTTGCCGAAGGCGAGCGCCTGCCCCTGCGCGAAGAAGTTGGCCATCAGCAGGTCGTGCTGAGCGGCGAGCTCGGGGGCGAGCTCGGCGGCGGGCTCGGCGAAACCGATCAGGTCTGCCGGGACCAGCGTGGTTCCCTGGTGGAGGAGCTGGTAGTAGGCGTGCTGACCGTTGGTTCCCGGAGTGCCCCAGACCACCGGCCCGGTCCGCCAGGTCACGGGGTTTCCGTTGCGGTCCACCGACTTGCCGTTGGACTCCATGTCGAGCTGCTGGAGGTAGGCGGGGAAGCGGGACAGGTAGTGGCTGTAGGGCAGCACCGCGTGCGACTGCGCGTCGTGGAAGGCGCCGTACCACACGCCCAGCAGGCCCATCAGCAGGGGCGCGTTGGCCTCCGGGGGCGCGGTGCAGAAGTGCTCGTCGACCAGGCGGAAGCCGTCGAGCATCTCGCGGAAGCGCTCCGGGCCGATGGCGATCATCAGTGAGAGGCCGATGGCCGAATCGTAGGAGTAGCGGCCGCCCACCCAGTCCCAGAACTCGAACATGTTCGCGGTGTCGATGCCGAACTCGGCGACCTTGGCCACATTGGTCGAGACCGCCACGAAGTGCCGGGCGACCGCGGCCGTGTCGCCGCCGAGACCCGACAGCAGCCAGGCGCGGGCCGAGGTCGCGTTGGTGATGGTCTCGATGGTGGTGAAGGTCTTCGAAGCGACGATGAACAGCGTCCGGGCCGGGTCCAGGTCGCGGATCGCCTCGTGCAGGTCAGAGCCGTCGACATTGGACACGAACCGGAACTCCAGCCCGCGCGCCGTGAACGGGCGCAGTGCCTCATAAGCCATCGCGGGGCCCAGGTCCGATCCGCCGATGCCGATGTTCACCACGGTCGTGATGGACTCGCCGGTGTAGCCGGTCCACCCGCCCGAGCGGACCTGTTCGGCGAACGCGGCCATCTTCGCCAGCACAGCGTGGACGTCGGGGACGACGTTCTCCCCGCCGGTCTCCACAACGGCGTCGCGGGGGGCACGCAGAGCGGTGTGCAGCACCGCTCGGTCCTCCGTGGTGTTGATCCGGTCACCGCGGAACATCGCGTCGCGCAGTTCGGCGACCCCGGTCGCCGCGGCAAGCTCCCGCAGCAGCCGCAGCGTCGTGTCGGTCACCAGATGCTTGGAATAGTCCAGATGGAGATCACCGACCCGCAGGCTGTACCGGCGGGCTCGATCGGGGTCGGCATCGAACAGCTCCCGCAGGCGGACCTCTCCCAGCTCCCCGCGGTGTTCGCGCAGCGCCTTCCATTCGGGCCGCTGGTCCAAGCGCGCGCTCTCACGCGCGGTCGTTTCCGGCATCGGTTCGCTCCTCGCTGTCATGGGCACCGTGGCAGGCCGCGGCGGGGGCTGTCGGGGCCGGGCTCCGGTGCCGCGCGCCACCCGTCGGCGCCGTTCCGCGGACACCTCTACGCCTCTACCCCTTCGCGCGTGTTCCCTATCCCGCCAGGACGGCAGCAGCCTAACGCGCCCGGTTCCGCTGCGCCGACCTCGACCTTGTGCACCTGTGCAGACGCGGCAAAAACGCGCAGAGCCAAGCGCAAAGCCAAGGTCAGCGCTAGGAGGCGGCGGCGCGTCGGCACGGCACAGGAGCCCCATGTGTCGTACCAATGACCCCAGGCACCGGACACGTCGACCCCGCAGCCGGCGACCAAGGAGTAGAGCATGAACGGACAGTTCGACGCGATCGTGATCGGCATGGGCCCCGGCGGTGAGACGGCCGCGTCACGACTGGCCGAGCAGGGCAGGCGGGTCGCCGTGGTCGAGCGTGAGCTCATCGGAGGCGAGTGCGGCTACTGGGCCTGCATCCCCTCCAAGACGCTGCTGCGCCCCCTGGAGGCCCGCTCCGAGGCCGCTCAGGTCGCCGGGCTCAACGCACCGCGGCAGGACTGGGAGGCCATGCGCGCCTACCGCGACACCATGATCCGCCACCTGGACGATTCCAAGCAGGTCGAGGGCTACCGGTCCCAAGGTATTCCGGTGTTCAAAGGCGAGGCCCGCATCACCAGCCGGGACCCGTGGCGGGTCGGGGTGGGCGACCAGGAGCTCACGGCCGAACACGTCATCTTGGCCACCGGCTCCTCCGCCGTACGGCCGCCCATCGAAGGACTGGACGAGGTCGAGGTGTGGACCAGCCGCGAGGCGACCACACTGAACGACATCCCCGACCGGGTCACCGTCGTCGGCGGCAGCGCGGTCGGTGTGGAGCTCAGCCAGTTCCTGGCCCGCATGGGCACCCGGGTCACGCTGCTGCAGCGGGGAGCACGGCTGATGAACCGCGAAGAGCAGCGCGTCGGCGATCTGACGGCCGAACTGCTCCGCCGCGACGGTATCGACGTGCGGACCGCGACCGAACCGCACCGTGCCTACCGCGACGGAGTGGACAGCGTGGTGGAACTGAACGACCATACGAGCGTCGCCGCGGACGTCATCCTGCTGGCCACCGGCCGGTCTCCACGTACAGACGGGCTGGGCCTGGCCGACATCGGCGTCGAGGCGGGGCCGCGCGGGCTGTCCGTCGACGACCGCTGCCGGGTCACCGACGACGGGCTGTGGGCGGTCGGCGACATCACCGGGGTCGCGCTGTTCACCCACGTCGCCAAGTACCAGGGGCGCATCGCCGCCGACAACATCCTCGGCCGCGACCGCACCACCGACTACACGGCCGTCCCGCGGGTGGTCTTCAGCGACCCGGAGATCGCCGCTGTGGGGCCGACGGTGGACATGGCCGGGGAGAGCGGAATCGACGTCGTCTCGGCCGAGATCGACCTCACCGAGGCCCTGGCACGCCCGTGGATCTACGAGTCGTCACCAAGCGGACATCTGGGGGTACTGGCCGACCAGCGGCGCCGGGTCCTCATCGGCGCCTGGGCGATCTCTCCGCTCGCCGGCGAGTGGATCCACACCGCGGCGCTGGCGATCCGCGAAGGCATCTCCGTAGACCGGCTCACCGACAGCATCGCCCAGTTCCCCACCTACAGCGAGGGCTACCTGCACGCTGTGGAAAAGCTCGGTCTCTGAGCCGCGGGAGCCGCGCCGGCGCTTCCATGTCGGCGGAGGCGATCGCGGGGGTTGCGGCAATGGGGCGCAGCGAGGGGCGGGACCCTGTCATACCCCCGCCCGGCTCCCTGGCTGCGGCAATGGGGCGCAGCGAGTGAAACGAGCAAGCCGGCTTGCCGCCGAACACACCAGACACCAAAAAGCCAGACCGCCACCACGATCTCAGGGACCACCCAAAAAAGTACCGGCCTAATCAGCGGCACGCCGGCCCCCGCTCGCCGCGCTCGCAGGGCCCAGGCACCCCCATCATCACCAATAGATCTTGACGCTGTGCACCCCTGAAACGCGCGCGGGGAGCACAGCGCCGAGATCGGCGGTGATCGGTCAGGTCTTCCAGGACGGGTCGAAGTCGGGGTGGGCGGAGTAGACCTCGGCCAGGTGCTCCAGTGCTCGGCGCCAGGCGTGCAGGGCCGCCCAGGCATCGCTCGACTCCGGTGTGCGGTCGCCATGGGCGAGCGTGCTCATGCCGGCCCGGTAGGCGTTGACGTAGCAGCGGACGATCCGCCGTTTGGCGTTGACGTCGGCCCGTGCGCGGCCGGGGCCTCCCGTGGCCGATGGCGCCGCGTGGGCGGCGCGCTCGTCCTCGCCCAGGCGCGCGCTGAGGAACTCGACGATCGTCATCGGGTCCATGCTCCCTTCGCCCCGGCTACCGCATACCCGCACCCATACCGACGTCGTACACCGCTGCCGCGTTCCGCAGGACCACCGCCCGTTACGGCGGCACAGGATAGGCACGGGACCGGCCGGGCCGAAGACGTGTGCGGGTCGCCCCGCTCACCCCATCCAGCCCGGCCGGACCACTCCGGACTCGTAGGCGATGACGACCAGTTGGGCGCGGTCGCGGGCGCCGAGCTTGGTCAGGACTCGGCTGACATGGGTCTTGGCCGTCGCGTGGCTCACCACAAGGCGGTCCGCGATCTCCTCGTTGGACAGCCCGGCCGCCACCGCCGCGAGCACCTCACGCTCTCGTTCGGTGAGGCTGTTCAGTCGTGGTTCCGGCGGCGGTTCCTTGATGCGCTCGGCGAACTCGCTGATGAGGCGGCGGGTGACCGACGGGGCGAGCAGGGCGTCGCCGCGCGCGGCGACGCGGACACCGTGGATCAGTTCCATGGGGTCGGTGTCCTTGACCAGGAACCCGCTGGCGCCCGCCTTCAGCGCCCCGTACACGTACTCGTCGAGATCGAAGGTCGTCAGGATGACGACCTTGACATCGCGCAACCGCTCGTCGGCGACGATGCGCCGGGTGGCCTCCAGCCCATCGACGACCGGCATCCGGATGTCCATCAGTACGACGTCCGGGCGCTGTGCTGCGGTGGCCCGCACCGCTTCGGCCCCGTCGCCCGCCTCCGCCACGACCGATATGTCGTCCTCGCCCTCCAGCATGGAGCGGAATCCGGCACGCACGAGCGTCTGGTCATCAGCGAGTACAACCCTGGTCATGCGCCACCCCGGTCCGTGGTCGGTCGGCCTTCTCGGACATCCCCCTTTGCATACCAAGTCGGGGGCCACCTTCGGCGGTTTCGGTGCCGCATGCGAGAAAAAAGCCTGGCACCGCCTCACTGCGAGGTGGTGCCTGCACCGCCGTCCAGCGGGAGAATGGCGCGGACGCGGAAACCGCCCTCGGGCCGCAGGCCTGCGGTGATTTCTCCACCGACAGCGGCGGCCCGTTCGCGCATACCGCGCAGCCCGTTGCCCTCCTGCACGGCCGTAACGGGGAGGGCGCGACCGTCATCGTCGACCTGGACGGTGATGTCACTGCCGTAGCGCACCGAAACCGTGGCGCTGTCCGCGTCCGCATGCCGGACCGCGTTAGTGAGGGACTCCTGCACGATCCGGTATGCCGCGGTGTCCACGGGAACGGGCAGGGGCACCTCGGCGCCCTCCACTGTGTACTCGGTCGGCAGTCCGGCCTGTGTTGTCTGGGCCACCAGGTCACCGAGCTGGGACAGCGACGGGGCCGGGGTGATGGGCGCCGCGCCTTCGTCGACCTGGCGGAGCACGCCGAGCGTGGAGCGCAGTTCGCGCAGAGTCTCCTTGCTCGCCTGCTTGATAGCGTTCAGGGCGGCGTAGGCCTGTTCGGGGTCGCGGCGGTGTGCGGCCGCCCCCGCCTGCACGTTGATCAGGGAGATGTTGTGCGCGATCACGTCGTGCAATTCGCGTGCGATATGCAGCCGCTCCTCGGTGGCCCGGCGGCGGGCCTCCTCCTCGCGGGTCCGCTCGGCTTCCGCGGCCCGCTGCTCGACCTCGTTCAGGTAGGCGCGCCGACTGCGGGCGATCTCGCCCACGGACAGCACCACGAGGCTCCAGGCGAGGACGGAGAGGGCGCGCCAGAGCTCGAACTGGACGAACTCACCGGCCGCGAAGACCGCCAGCAGCACGACGGTCGCCGTGATGGCGGAGGTCCGGTGCCCGACCGCGGCCAGCCGGATGACGCCCGCGACCAGCATCAGCCAGGCTATCCAGGCGTCCACGGGGCCGAACATGTAGTACAGCGGGGTCGCTACGGCGATACCGAACGCCGTCAGCATCGGGTACCGGTTCAAGGCGGCCAGTGATGCCGATCCTGCCGCCAGGCACATGAAGCTGAAAGCGGTGAGCGGTTCGCCGTTGTGGGCGGCAAAGACGAGCTCAGCGGTGACCACGGCCACGCCCACCGCGGCGGCCAGCACGATGTCCGCGGCCGTCCCGGGG
This sequence comes from Actinomycetes bacterium, assembly GCA_021793235.1. Classification (GTDB taxonomy): domain Bacteria; phylum Actinomycetota; class Actinomycetes; order Streptosporangiales; family Streptosporangiaceae; genus JAJYTD01. The sequence goes on from JAJYTD010000007.1 coordinate 28,979, forward strand.
ATGCGGATCGTTCTCAGTCGCACTGCTCCCCTCCCGCGCTCCGCACCCGGGTCACCGCACCAGCGGGGTTTCGACCATACGCGCCACGACGGGTCCGCGCGGCGCTCACCTGCCGCGCGTCCGCCAGAAGACGACGGGCGCCGCGACCGCTCCCACGGCAGCCAGGGCCCACGGGAGGAATCTGAGCACCCGGAACCCGCTGGGGAGGTCTCCCCCGCTCACCACATACCCGCCGATGGCGATCACCTCCGACACTACGATGCCCAGCAGGAATCCGCCGAGCACGCCGAGCACCGCCACACCGGCCGCCTTCAGCCCCAACATCATCCACCCTCCTCCGTCTCACCGGCCGTTTTCGCTGACGGCCCCATACTGGGAAGAGAAGGGTGACTGGCGCATTGGCCCGTGGAAGACACCCGCACTACATCGCGGGATGTACAGCGGAGCGGCCACCGCCCCCGAAAGTACGCCCGCCGGACCCGGTGCCCGGCGGAAGGAGGCCGCGGTCAGGAGTCGATTCCGCGGCTCCGGCCGACGCGGCGGACGCGCAGGCTCAGCGCCACCAGTGCAGCGCCGAAAAGGACTGTGTAGACCCCCAGGATGAAGGCCAGGTTCACCGGTCCGGCGATCGGGGCGAACCAGATCAGCAGGCCAAAGCAGACAGACAGCGCCCCTGTCAGGATGTACAGCCACTCGCCGGTGATGTCGGAGCGCAGCCGCAGCGCGGTGATGATCTGGAACACTCCCCGGCCGACCGCCCACGCTCCGACCACGACCGTCAGCAAGAGCAGGGACGCGCCCGCCCATGCCAGGGCCACCAGGCCGAAGAAGACACCGAAGACCGCCTCGATGACGAGCGGCATGCGCTGCCCCTCGCTGGCCCGGATCTCTGCCATCCCGAGCCAAGGGATCCGTTCGGGGTCATCGCTCGCCGGTTCGGCGTGAAACGCCATTACCCCGGTGAAGGCGCCGTCCGCGAGCGCGTAGACGCCGAACACTGCGGCGAGCGCGGCCAGCGGGATCCCCGGCCAGAAGAGGACGATCAGACCGAACACGATCGCCAGCGCACCGCGCGCGGCAAGGTACCACCAGTGCCGTGCCAGGTAGTCGAGCATGTCTCCCCCGATCGTCGACCGGACATATGAACGCCCTGCCCAAAGGCGCGCATTCCGACGATTCGGACGGGGAAACCATTACCTGGTATGAGCGGAAAAGATACCGACCGCGGCGGCGTGGCGGCTTTCCCGCGCCGCCACCGCGGTCGTTGTGGACCCGGTCAGGCCTGACCGGGGTAGGAGCGCTGCGCCGGACCGACGTAGAGCTGCCGGGGACGGGCGATGCGCGCGGCCGGGTCGAGGCGCTGCTCCCGCCAGTGGGCGATCCAGCCGGGCAGCCGGCCGAGGGCGAAGAGCACGGTGAACATGGTGGTGGGAAAGCCCATGGCCCGATAGATCACACCGCTGTAGAAGTCCACGTTCGGGTAGAGCTTCCGGTCGGTGAAGTAGGAGTCGGCCAGGGCCTTGTTTTCGAGCCGCAGGGCGAGCTCGAAGAGTTCGTCGGGCCGCTCCTGGCGGGCCAGGATCTCGCTCGCGAGTCCCTTGATCTCCCTGCTGCGCGGGTCGAAGTTCTTGTAGACCCGGTGCCCGAACCCCATCAGGCGGGTCTTGCTCTCCTTGTCCTTCACCTTCGCAATGAAGGAGTCGACGTCGCCGTTGAGCTGGCGGATCTCCTCCAGCATCTCCAGTACGGCCTGGTTGGCACCGCCGTGCAGCGGGCCGAAGAGCGCGTTGATCCCGGCGGAGACGCTGCCGTACAGGTCGGCCTGCGAGGAGCCCACGACGCGTACCGTCGCTGTCGAGCAGTTCTGCTCGTGGTCGGCGTGCAGGATGAGCAGCAGGTCCATCGCCTTGACGAACAGGGCGTCGAGCTCGGCTTCGCCGCTCAGCTCACCGAAGGTCATGCGCAGGAAGTTCTCGACGTAGTCGAGGGACTCGTCGGGCGCCACGGGCGCCTCGTTGATCGAGTTGCGGTAGATGCGCGCGGCAATGGTCGGCAACTTCGCCAGCAGCAGGATCGTGGCCCGTTCCACCTGCTCGGTGTCGTGCGGGTCCGTGGTGTCGGCGTAGAACGCGGCGAGCGTGTTGACAGCGCTCGCGAGCAGTGTCATCGGGTGCCCATTGCGCGGCAGGGCATCCAGCATCGTGCGCATTTCGGCGGGCAGCTCGGCGTTCGCGCGCAACTGCTCGGAGAATTCCTTGAGCTCGCCGGGGGCCGGGAGTTCACCGTGGATGAGGAGGTAGCAGACCTCGAGGAAGGAGCTTCCCGCGGCCAGCTCCTGGATGGGATACCCGCGGTAGCGGAGAATCCCGGCCTCGCCGTCGATATAGGTGATCTTCGACTGGCATGCGGCGGTATTGGCGAAGCCGGGGTCGAGGGTCACCTTGCCGGTCGCGGCCAGCAAGGTCTTCACCTCGAAGGCCTCGTCACCTTCGGTACCGGTGAGCAGCGGCAGGGGGTGGCTCCCACCCTCGTACCGCAACTCCACCGTGCGCTCTTTGCCGTCTTCACTCATTGCCCGAGCCAACCTCTCCAGCCGGGGGTGCGGGGATTCAGGGAAAAGCCCGTACGGGCTTTATGCTGCTGACTCTGTTCAGTTTTCATTAAAATCCAATGAAGTAAAATTATACATTTCTCACACAATCGTGCACAGGTGACGTGCGACACATTGAGAAGTGCGGAAAGTCTTTTCTGTAAGAAAAATTTTCTTCTTTTTTATCAACCAGTGGCGGCATGGGTCGTTCACCTCCCGGATACCCCGGCCCCGGATCAGGGCACGGCAAACGCCCCGGCAGCAAAGAGACAGCCGTGTGCCGGTGCTCAAAGACGTGCCGCGTCGCCCGCACGGCAGACGCGGGCGGCTCTGTGAGCCCTTCCCAAGATTGGCCGCATCATGGCACAAAGGGCCAGGTGACCAGGGACACACCCCCCCACTTGCGGAAACCGCGGCCGACTACGCGGCGCGCCGCATGCCTCCCCGGGGGGCGCGACCGGTTAGTTGTCCGTCTCGACGCCGCCGGCCAACAGGGGCTCCAACACCAGGTTCGGGTTGTCGCGCTCGATCACCCGCAGCCGCCACTTGTTGTGCACCAGCACCAGCAGCTCACCATCGGAGCGGCGGGTCAGCACCTCAGCACCCGAGAGCGCGTGGGCGGCCGGTGCCGAGGCGGCGTCGGTGCGCCGGGCCAGGGAGTAGTCCAGGTGCGCCAGCTCGATGGGGGCGCGGAACTCGTGCTCCATCCGATGCTTGACCACGTCGAACTGGAGCGGGCCGACCGCCGCCAGCACCGGGGCCTGCTCACCGCGCACATCCGAGGCCAGCACCTGCACCACGCCCTCGCTGTCCAGCTGGGCGATCCCGCGCTGGAACTGCTTGTAGCGGCCCACGTCCTTGGCCCGGGCCACCGCGAAGTGCTCGGGCGCGAAGCTGGGGATCGGCGGAAACTCCACCTTCGGGCCCACATAGAGGGTGTCGCCCACGCTCAGCGCAGCCGCGTTGACCAGCGCGATCACATCACCGGGGTAGGCGGTGTCGATAGTGGAGCGCTCGCTGCCGAAAACAGCCTGGGTGTACTTGGTGGCGAAGGGGCGGCCGGTCGCGGCATGGGTCAGCACCATACCCCGCTCGAAACGCCCGGAATTGACGCGGACGAACGCCATCCGGTCGCGGTGGGCCTTGTCCATGTTGGCCTGCATCTTGAACACCTGGCCGGAGAACGCAGCGGTGACCGGGCGCCCAACACCCGCGGCATCGGGCTGGTCCTTGGGCGCGGGCGCCAACCCGACCAGGACGTCCAGCAACTGCGAAACACCGAAGTTGGGCAGCGCGGCGCCGAACAGCACCGGGGAGGACACACCGGCCAGGAAGGACTCCTCGTCGAAATGCGCGCCGATCTCGCCCAGCAGTTCGACCTCCTCCTGGGCCTGGACCCAGGCCTCCTGCTCGACCTCGGCGGCCTGGGCGGGGTCCATGCGCTCCTCGATGGCGCGGGTGGCCCCGCCCGGGGTGCGGTGCATCTTGGTGTAGGAGCCGTCGGCGCGGTCGATGAGGCCGCGAAAGTCCCCGGCGATACCCACCGGCCAGTTCATCGGGGTGGGACGCAGCCCGATGCGCTGCTCGACCTCATCCAGCAGCTCCAGGGGCTCACGGCCGGGGCGGTCCCATTTGTTCACAAACGTGATCACCGGCATGCGCCGGGCGCGGCAGACATCGAACAGCTTCAGCGTCTGCGGCTCCAGGCCCTTGGCCGAGTCCAGCAGCATGATCGCGCAGTCCACAGCCGACAGCACCCGGTAGGTGTCCTCGGAGAAGTCGGCGTGGCCCGGCGTGTCGAGCAGGTTCAGAACACAGCCGCCGTAGTCGATGCGCAGCGCGGCCGAGGTGATCGAGATGCCGCGGGCCTGCTCCATCTCCAGCCAGTCCGAGGTGACCCCGCGCCGGTCCCCCTTGCCGTGCACCGCACCGGCCGAGGAGATCGCCGCCGCATGCAGCGCCAGCGCCTCGGTCAAGGTGGACTTACCGGCGTCAGGGTGGGAGATCACCGCGAACGTCCGACGGCGGCCCGCCTCCGCTGCTATCTCCGGGGGCTGCTGCGCCACATTGTCCGCTGTCACACTCACCGATGCCTGTTCCCTCGCTCGCGTGCGGGCTGCCTTCTCGCTTTCGGCATGCTGTCCGCCGACGCCCCCGCCCACCCGGAGCAGCCTGCGAACCGCAGAGCACAGGCCTCCTCTGGCGAATCTACCGCACCGGAAGAGTCGGCGTTCACGTGTCAGACGGGGTCGCGCCGCAGCGCATCGCGCACCCGGCCCACGATCTCCTCGTCGCCCAGACCGGAGGGGTAGACCGCCACCAGGACTTTGCCCGGCTGCGTGTCCGCGGCCGCGGCTTTGGGGTCGCGCAGCACCGCGCCGAGCGCGTCCGTCACGAACTCCATCGCGTGGTCGAACCGCTCCCACGGGACCGGGCGCCGCGGATCGCGCAGCCAGGAGCGGAGTACGTGGTTGTGCGCTGCGATGACCGAGGCGGCCAGCGCCTCTCCCGCCAGGATCCGCGGCTCCTCGGTCTCGCCGCGCGCCAGGTAGCGGCTGAAGGCGGCCTGGTAGCGGGCCGTCATGGCGATCTCCCGGTCGCGCAAGCGAGGCACGGCGCGGACGAGCTGGAAGCGTGGGACGGTGATCTCGGGTGCGCCCACATACCCCTGGAAGACCATGCGCGCTGCGGCGCACACGGTCGCCACCGGATCGTCTTCCGGTGAGGCGTCCAGGTAGCGCAGGACCGTGTCGAAGAGACTGTCGTGCTCGGCGAACAGGATGTCCTCCTTCGACCCGAAGTGCCGGAAGAGGCTGCGCCTGCTCAGCCCGGACTCGGCCGCGATGTCGTCCATCGTGGTCGCCTCATAGCTCTTGGCGGTGAACAATCGCACGGCCGCCGCCACGACATCGCGCCGCGCGGGCATGGCCGCCTTCCTGCGTTCGGCCCTGTCCGGTTCTCCCACGGCGGCTCCTCGCCCTTCTGCGCGTCCGGCGTCCACAACGAACCTAACGAACCCCAACGGTGCGAAATGTCGGTCCACCGTTTATCCTGACACTAGATGCCAATATTAGGCACGCAGTGCCGGTGGACGAGGGGAAGCGAGGACGCACCCATGAGCGACTTCGACCTGTTCAGGACCAGCGATGAGCACGAAGAGCTCCGCGAGGCGGTCCGCGCCGTCGCCGAGGGCAAGATCGCGCCGCACGCCGCCGAGGTCGACGAGACGAGCACGTTCCCGCAGACCGCCTACGACGCGCTGCGCTCCACCGACTTCCACGCCGCCCACATTCCCGAGGACTACGGCGGTGTCGGCGCTGACGCGCTCGCGACGTGCATCATCATCGAAGAGGTCGCCCGCGCCTGCGCATCGTCCTCACTGATCCCGGCCGTCAACAAGCTCGGCACGATGCCGCTGATCCTGGGCGCCTCCGAGGACGTCAAGCAGCGCTACCTCACACCGGTCGCGCGCGGGGACGCGATGTTCTCCTACGGCCTGTCCGAACGCGAAGCCGGCTCCGACACCGCGAGTATGCGCACCCAAGCCGCCGCCGACGGCGACGACTGGATCCTCAACGGGCAGAAGTCCTGGATCACCAACGCCGGCGTGAGCCAGTACTACACCGTCATGGCCGTCACCGACCCCGGCGGCAAGCGCGGCGGCAACATCAGCGCGTTCGTGGTCCACGCCGACGACGCGGGCTTCACCCTCGGCGAACCCGAACGCAAGCTCGGCATCAAAGGCTCCCCCACCCGCGAACTGTTCTTCGACAACGTGCGCATCCCCGGCGACCGCATCGTCGGTGAGGTGGGCGAAGGCCTCAAGATCGCGCTGCGCACCCTCGACCACACCCGCGTCACCATCGGCGCGCAGGCGGTCGGCATCGCCCAGGGCGCCCTCGACCACGCAACCGCCTACGTCAAGGAGCGCAAGCAGTTCGGTAAGGCGATCGCCGACTTCCAGGGCGTGCAGTTCATGCTCGCCGACATGGCGATGAAGCTGGAGACGGCCCGGCAGATGGTCTACGTCGCCGCGGCCAAATCCGAGCGGGGCGATGCCGACCTCTCCTTCTTCGGCGCCGCCGCCAAGTGCTACGCCTCTGACGCCGCCATGGAGATCACCACCGACGCCGTCCAGCTTCTCGGCGGCGCGGGCTATGTCAAGGACTTCCCGCTGGAGCGCATGATGCGCGACGCCAAGATCACCCAGATCTACGAGGGCACCAACCAGATCCAGCGCCTGGTGATGGCCCGGCAGCTGCTGAAGTAGGCGCGGGGCGGCTCCGGCGGACTTCTCCAGCTCCACTGGCAGGGATGATCCAGCCGGGAACACGGAGTCGTGGCCCCGGACGGGCGCCATCCGGGCGGGCGACCGGCTCAGTGGGGTGTCACGACTCCGTTCCGGTAAGCCCAGACGACGGTCTGCAGCCGGTCACGGGCACCGACCTTCGTCATGACCCGTCCCAGGTGCGACTTGACGGTGCTCGTCTCGACGAGGAGCTCTCGGGCGATCTCGGCATTGGACATTCCCTGGGCGAGCAGGCGCACGATGTCGGTCTCGCGCCCCGTGAGCAGACCGAGCGTCTTGGCCTTCCCTGGGCGTGTGGGCTTGCGCTTGGCGAACTCCATGATGACCCGGCGGGTCACGGCCTGGTCGACCAGGCCGTACCCGTCGGCGAGCCTGCGCACGGCCGTGATCAGGTCGTCGGGGTCGGTGTCCTTCAGGATGAACCCGCTGGCGCCGGCCTCAAGCGCTCCGAAGACGTAGTCGTCGAGGTCGAAGGTGGTCACCACCAGGATCGCCGGAGGTGTACCGGACGCTTGGGCCAGAATCTCGCGGGTCGCGGTCAGCCCGTCGCCGCCGGGCATGCGCACGTCCATGCAGACGACGTCGGGCCGCACGCGCTCGACGAGCGTGACGGCAGCCGGGCCGTCGCCGCACTCCCCGACCACCTCGATGTCGTCGGCGAATTCGAGGATCACCCGAAAGCCCGCCCTGACGACGAACTGGTCATCCACCAGGACCACCCTGATCATGCATCACCCTTCGCTGCGTCCGGCGCCGACCCTGTCGGCCGAGAACTCCCGAGTGAACGGCAGGGTCAGTCGGACGCGCCACCCACCCGACTCCGACGGCCCGGCGTCCAGGACCGCGCCGATCAGCTGCGCCCTCTCCCGCATACCGATCAGACCCACCCCGCGCAGGTCGTGCCCCGCCCTCTCCCGCTCGGCGCCAGGCCGGTTCTCGACCTGCAGTACGACCTCAGACTCCCCATGGTGGAGCGCCACATCCACCTGCGCTCCCAAAGCATGCTCCCGGGCGTTGGAGAGCGCCTCCTGGGCGACCCGGTAGAAGGTGACATCGGCGACGGGTGGGAGGTCGTACGGCTTACCGCTGCGTACGAGGTCGATCGAGGCACCCAGCGCGCGTTCATCCGCCACCAGGCGGTCCAGCACGGCGATCCCGGGAACCGGCGCTCCGTCCATCTGCGACTCACCGTTGTGGTGGAGTGCCCCGCCCATCGCGTGCGCGTGCTCTCCGGGCCCCCGCAAGGCATTGACGACCAGGCGTAGGTCGCGGAGGGTCTCCTTGCCCTGGGACCGGATCCAGGCCACCGCTTCCCTGGCCGCCTGCTCGTCCCGGCCGACCAGCCGCTCGGCCGCGGCCGCCTGGATCACCATCCCCGAAAGGTGGTGCGCCGCGATGTCGTGCAGTTCACGCGCCATGCGCGTACGTTCCGCCCTGATAGCGCCATTGGCCCGCTCCCTCTGCGCTTCGATCGCCTCGGTCGCTCTGAGCTGCACCATGTGGATCAGATCCCGCCGCGTCGCCACGTAGTTTCCGACGAGGGCCGCCGCGACGTAGCTGAGTACGGCCGTCCCCGCCAGACCGGTTCCCGCGAGCAGAGGATCATCCACTGTCGCGGGGGGCGGGGAGGGGATGAACGGCGCCGATGAGAGCAGGAGCCCGCCGATCGTGTGGCAGACCGTGGCTGCCGCGAGCACCCACGGCAGCCGACGCGGGTGGAGGCGGGAGCCGCAGGTGTAGCCCGCGATGAACGGTGCCAAACCCTGGAAGGAGGAATCGGTGGGCAAGAAAGCGATGATCGCGACCTGGGTCGAGACCACGGCCGAAAGGCACAGGAGGGGGTTACGCCTGCGCACGCACAGCACCAGTGACTGCGCGCCCGTCAGGACGGCGAGAGAGGCCGCGGCCGCCGGCGCGAACGTGGTTCCCTCCGCCCGTGCGACGACGTCCAGTATCACCCAGAGCATGCACAACGAGACCAGGGCGGTGAGCACGGCCAGGAGGCAGTCGCGGGCGAAGGGACCGCAAAGCCCCAGGCGGTCGAGCACAGTGTCGATCAGCGCCAAAAGACGAGCAGTGGGAGCACCGGAGGGGCCGTTCCCCTTTCCGGCCTTGGCGCCCTCGAGACCCGCCGTGCCGTCGAGAATCATCGAATCCGCCCGGTCCTTGCGTTGTAGCGGTCAAGAGAATAGTGCAGTACGGGCCGTCATCCGCCACAGGGCTGCCTCCGGCCGGAGGCAGCCCTGGCAACGCAGGGGACCGTTCCGCCCCCTGCCGCCGGGGGTCAGTACGACACGTTGGGGGCGACCAGGTTGAAGGCGTTGGCGAACCAGCCGATGCCGATCAGGGCCGCCAGGATGAGCGCACTGCCGACGTACCTCTTCCATCCCGCCTTGCGGCGGACGTCGTTGAAGAGGGCCACCGCCGCGGGAAAGATTCCGAGTACGCCCACGCTCTGCAGAATCAGCAGCAGCACGAGCACCGCTGAGGGGATGTCCTGGAGCCCCATGAGCGTGATGATGGCCGCGACCCAGCCGATGAAGGCGGCCACGTTGGCGGCCACACCAACCCTCGTCAGGACGCGGGCCCAGCGCCCGGCCGGATCGCGCTTTGGCAGGGACCGTCGGCGGCGGATGACGGCGCCGATCGGCCACGAGAGGGCGGTGATCACCAGCACCGACATGGAGAAGACGAGGATCGGCAGGGCCACCGCGGAGGAACGGACCGGATCGGCGCGCAAGAGGGTGAACGCCGAGGCGAATCCGATCTCCTGAACCTGGTCGTCGGCCACGCGCATCGTCAGCATGCGGTCGCCTCCGACTTCACGCCACACCCAGGGCTCGATCTCCTCGTAGACCGTCGGGCGCCCGGTCTCCGGCCCCGGTTCCACGACGATCGTTCCGTCCTCGCGGGCCGACACCCGGGTCTCGTTGAAGATGTCGATGGCCGACAGGAAGTTGCTGTGCATCGACCGCGAGCTCAGGTAGCTCCCCTCGGCCATCTGGGCGTGTTCCCGCGCTGTGGGCTCGTCGGCGGCGCCCGGCTCCTCTCCGGGGAAGTAGCGGTCGGTGAACCCGTTCATCACAAGGTCGCGCAGGTTGAGATTGGAGGTGCCCTCGTGCCCACTGCTGTTAAGGGTGATGAAGACCCCCGTACCCTCCTCGGGGTAGATCTGCATGTGGGTGTGGAAGACGTTGGTGTCACCGCCGTGGCCGATGATGCGGTGGCCGTTGCGGCTCTCCTCGAAGAACCCGAGGGTCATGCGCGGGCCTTCGGCGATGGTGCCGAGCGTGTCGCCGTCCAAAGCGGGCTCGTGCATGAGCGCGAGCGTCTCGGGCTCCAGCAAGGACGTCTCACCGGAGTCGAGGTCGCCCAGGTGCGCCAGCATGAAGCGCGCCATATCGGTTGCGGAGGCCGTCAGGGCGCCCGCCGGCGCTTCCGCGACGGTCTCGAAGGGCTGCGGCGGTCCGTCATCGTTGGCGTAGCCGTTCGAGAGCCGGGCTGCCAGGTCCTCCGGCAGCGGTTGTTCGAAGGTGGAGGAGTCCATACCGATCGGGTCGAGCACGTTCTGGTCGACGTACTCCTCGAAGGGCATCTGGCTGGTTTGCTCGACGATGAGACCGACGAGCGCGTTGCCGTAGTTGGAGTAAGCGGGGACCGTTCCCGGTTCATACACCTGCTCCGGCGGGTCCGTGGCGAGGCGCTCGCGCAAGTTCACCTCGCTGCCCTCGGGCAGGATCATCCCTTCGAGCCGCTCCTCGAACCCGGCCGTGTGGGTCAGCAGGTGGCGCAGGGTGATGTCTTCGTCGAACGAGCGCGGCAGGGTGAAGTCGATGTACTCCTCCACGTCGGTGTCCAGATCCAGGTCTCCGGCCTCGACCAGCTGCATGGCCGCGGTCGCGGTGAAGAGTTTCGATACCGATCCCACGCGAAAGAGCGTCTCGTCAGGGTCGACCGGCTGCGCCTCCGTGTCACCGGTTCCGGTGTCGGAGTAACCGTACCCGCGGGCGGTGAGCAGCTCGCCGTCATGGACGACGCTCAAAGACGCGCCCGCGATACCGGTCTCTTCGAGGGCTGCGGGTACCAGCCCGTCCAGCCAGGCGTTGACATCCCCCTCACTCAGGGCGGCGCTGGTGTCCGGGTTCGGGACCGGCGGTGCGGGGGTGGTCTCGGCCGCGGCGGCGCCGCAGCCGCTCACGAGCACGGCGATGGCGCCCGCGGCGGCGAGCGCTGCGATGGGGCCATGGTGTCCTCGCTTTGACCGCCTTTCCCGGGGAGGTCGATTGGTTTCGTCGGGGGTGATCACGAACGTACTCCTGGTAGTCGAATGCACCGGGTGTCCAACCGCGTAGGTCTCCCGATGCGGTGGACCAAGAATCTCGAAGGCCGCGGTGCCGGCGCTTCTGGCACGGGTAGGTATTCGGCTTACGACCTAAGGGGGAGGCCGCGCCCACCAAACGTCGGACCGCCGCATGCTCCCGTCTCCAGGACCCGGCACCGTTCCCCGGACAGCGTGGAGGGCCCCATACGAGAGCAGGCTTTTAGGTCGCCAAAGGCGAGACCCGTGATCGAATGCTGCTGTGCAGCGGCGGGGAGCAGCCGGTGCCGCACCGTCGCACTACTGGACGGCCGCCGGCGGCGGTCCCGATCGCGGGTCCACGCTCAGGCCGCGGGCTCGAAGGATTCGGTGATGGGGTCCAGCAGCTCGCGGTTCTCCTCCCACTTGTCCTCGGTGGAGACCAGGAAGAGGGCGTAGCCCTTCTCCTTGGTGTGGAAGCCGCGGTTGATCGCGTGCATGGGCGTGCCCCTGCTGGAGCCGCTGAAGGTGAACTCCCAGTCCGCGGCGCTTTTGTAGCCGTCCATGTAGGACTCGTCGAGTTCGGTGATGCCCTTCAGGGCATAGCCGTCGAAGTTGGCAGAGGAGATGGGCTCCTGCTTCTCCCAGTCCTTCTTCGCGTTGTTCTTCGGATCGTCGGTCTGGTCGATCTGCAGGTATCCGCCATCGGGAAGGCTGAAGTAGACGCTGGAGCCCTCGGTCCGGTCGTACTCCCAGTCCTCGGGGATGTCGACGGAGAAACCGCTGGGGTCCTCGTGCCGGTCCATCGGCGGCCCTTCGTCTTCCTCGTCTTCCTCGTCCGCGGAGTCCTCTTCCTCGTCCGCGGAGTCAGGGGACGGCTCCGTTTCCGCACCGCCTGCTTTGCCCGCATTCGACGCGTCCGCGTTCGACGCCTGCCCGCTGTCGGCACCGGCCGGCCCGGCCTCGTCCCTGTCGCGCAGGCCCAGCCAGAACCCCGCACCGATGGCCAGCAGCAGGGCGACAGCCGCGGCGATATAGGGCAGCAGCGACCGGCGGGACCGATTCCCGTGCCGCCCGGCCCCGGGCGGCACCGCGGTGGGCGCCTCGGGCGGTGCGGGGACCGGGGCGGCCCCGGCGCCGGCGGATGGCACGGCTTTCGGCTCGGCGGCGGCCGGTGCCGCCGACGCGGTCCGCGCACCGGAGTCGGCCGCCTCCTGCAGCATGCGAGCCGCCTCATGGACCGAAGGACGGTTCTCGGGCTCCTTGTCGAGCAACCGCTCCAGCAAGGGGCGCAGTGGGCCCGCCGCCGTCGGCAGCGGAACATCTTCGGTCACGATGGCGGTGAGCGTCGCCACGGGTGTCGACCGCAGGAACGGCGGCGTCCCCTGCACCGCCTGATAGAGGGTGACGCCCAGCGACCACATGTCGGTGGCCGGGGTCGCCTTGTGGCCGTGGGCCTGCTCCGGCGCGAGGTAGCCGGGCGAACCGACGAGAAGCCCGGTGCTGGTCAGGTTGGTGGTGCCTTCGAGGCGGGCGATACCGAAGTCGGTGAGCACCGCGCGGTCGTCACGTGCGATCAGCACGTTCCCCGGCTTGATGTCGCGGTGCACGATACCGCGGTCGTGCGCCACCGCCAGGGCCGCGGCCACCTGCAGTCCGATCCTGGCCACGCGTGCGGGCGGCAACGTGCCGTCCTGTTTGATCACGTCGCTGAGAGAGGGCCCCCGCACCAGCTCCATCACAATCCACGGACGCTCCTCGATCTCCACCACATCGAAGACCGTGATGATCGAGGGATGGCTGAGCTGAGCCGCACTGCGCGCTTCGCGCAGCATCCGGGTCCGCAGCACCTCCACCTCGTGCTGCGGCAGGTTCGGGGAGATGATGAGTTCCTTGATGGCGACCGGACGGTCCAGCAGCTCGTCCGTGCCCTCCCAGACACGCCCCATCCCGCCCGTGCCGATCAACTCGGTCAGGCGATAGCGTCCGGAGAGCAGATGGCCCGGCCCAGATTGCTCAGTACTCATTCGTGAGGGTTCCTCATAGGGGGTAGGCGACGTCCGCGAAGCCGAGCGTCCCGTACGCGAGTGTAGGAGCACCCGGCCCGTCCCAAGAGCCGCGGATGGCGCCCCGCAGGCGCAGAACAGGCCCCGCGGAACCAATCCGGCCCTGCTGAACTGCGCCAACGCAGAAGATATCCCCCTTACCCCGTGTGCGCGAGAACATTCCGCCACCGCGTGTCCGGAAGCGGCCGATGAGCGGCACGGCCAAAGCGGATTACGCCCATCCCTTAGGGACGCATAGGCCCGACCCTTTACCCGCAACACAGCGCGCTCCCTCTACGATGGCGTCGTGATATGCCCAAAGTGCCAAGGCCACATGCAGACCTATGACCGGATGGGGATTCATCTGGAGCAGTGCGGACAGTGCCGCGGGATCTTCCTCGACCACGGCGAGCTCGAAGACATCATCTCCGCGGAACAGCGCCACTACGGCTCCGCGCCTCCGCGCACCGCTCCCCCTCCCGCCTACCGTGGTCGCCCCGACTCGCCCGCGCCCTACCAGGGCGGCGGCTACGGTTACCGGGACTCGCCGCGCCCCTACGGCTACGCCGACTCACCCGGCCCCTACGGGCGTCGGCGGCGCAAGAGCTTCCTGGAAAACCTCTTCGACTGATTCCCGGTGAACCTGCTGATCTGCGCACGCTGCGGTGCGTACTCCGACACCCCTGACGTGGATCCCACTGGGCCGGTGGTCTGCTGTGCCGAATGCGGCCACCGGCAGCCGTTCCGCAGGCTCCCGCTGTACTGCGTCACCGGCCCCAGCGGGACCGGAAAGTCGACCGTGGCGCGGCTGCTCGTCGAGCGGCTCGCCGACCGCTTCGTCGTGCTGGAACAGGATGTGCTGTGGACAGCCGGGCTGCGTGATCCCGACGGCGACCACCGCCTGTTCCGGTCGGCCTGGCTGCGGATGGCCTCGATGGTCCAGCAGAACGGGCGTCCCGTCGTCCTCTGCGGAACCGTGGTCCCGCCGGAGTTCGAACCACTGCCCGAGCGCCGCCTGTTCTCCGAGATCCGCTACCTCGCGCTGATGTGCGACCCCGAGGTCCTGGCCGCACGGCTGCGGGCCCGTCCCGCCTGGCGCGAATGGGACGAGCCGAGAATCGCGGAGATGCTCGACTACACCAAATGGATCCGCGAGACCGCCCACGAAATGGCCCCGCCCATGGCGCTGCTGGACACCACCCGTGCTCCTGTCGCGTCGACCGCCGAAGCCGTTGCCGCCTGGATCGAGTGCCACCGCCCAGAGCCGGAATAGGGCCGGGCACGGGAAAATCCCGAAGTCAGCCGTGTACCGGCTCGCAGTACCGTACTGTGCCATCTGGGGCACCGCGTGATCGCTGTGGAGGTGGCGGCATACCAGGGAGCCGCTCCGTCCCTCGGTCCCGGAGCACCGGACAGCGAACGAGAAGGGTCCATGGCACAGCGAAACACCCGTACCCCCGGCACCGGCGCCTGGCAGTGGAGCCGCACCGCGGAGACCCGGCGGGTGATCCTCCAGGCCGCCCGGGAAGTGTTCACCGAGCGCGGGTTCACCGAGGCCGGAATCGCCGCCGTTGTCGAACGATCCGGTTCCAGTGTGGGCAGCCTCTATCACCACTTCGGCGGCAAAACCGAACTGTTCCTCGCTCTATGGGACGAGTTCCAGGCCGAGCAGGAGCGGCGCGCCGCCAGCGCCGTCGCCGAATTGCGCGCCGCCGGCGAGAAGGACCCGATGGAACTCCTGGTCGCCGGCGCCCGCGCGTTCCTCGCGGGAGCATGGGACGGCCGCGATCTCATGCGGTTGTTCATGGACGGCGACGGCCCGCCCGGCTTCGGGCTCATGCGCCGCACCCGCGCCCGCGCATGGGTCCGCCAGAACGCGGTCCTGCTCGGTGCGGGCGCCTCGGCTGTCGAGCGCGCCACGATCACCATCCTGACCACCATCATCGGCGAGGCCGGCCGCGAGGTCTCCACGTGTGAGACAGCGAAGGAGGCCGACCAGGTCGCCGAGACGACCATTCGGCTCATCCGCCGCCTCGACCCGATGCACATCGGCGGCCCGGCCACTGCCGCGGATTGACAGAGCGTGCCGGACTCCCCCGGCTCACCCGGTGGCGGCCGGCTCCCTGAGGTTCGCGGCCGCGGCGGCCGGTTCCTCGCTCTCCTCTCCGACCACGGGGGTGAAGCCCCGCAGCCGGAGGCTGTTACCTACGACGAAGACACTGGAGAACGCCATCGCCGCGCCCGCGATCATCGGGTTGAGCAGTCCCGCGGCCGCCAGCGGCAGGGCCGCCACGTTGTAGGAGAACGCCCAGAAGAGGTTGAGCTTGATCGTGCGCAGCGTGCGGCGGGACAGCCGGATCGCGTCGGCCGCGGCCCGCAGGTCGCCGCGGACCAGAGTCAGGTCTCCGGCTTCGATCGCGACGTCGGTCCCGGTGCCCATGGCCAGCCCGAGGTCGGCTTGGGCCAGGGCTGCCGCGTCGTTGACGCCGTCGCCGACCATCGCCACCGTTCTGCCTTCGGACTGCAGCCGCTTCACGACGCCGACCTTGTCCTCCGGCATGACCTCGGCGATGACCTCCTCGATGCCGACCTCGGCGGCGACCGTGCGCGCGACAGCGGAGGCGTCGCCGGTGAGCAGGATCGGGGTCAGTCCCAGCTCCCGGAACCACCGTACGGCTTGGGCGCTGGTGGGTTTGACCGTGTCGGCGACGGCCAGCACAGCGCGGGCTCTGCCGTCCCAACCGACCGCCACCGATGTCCGGCCTTCGGCCTCGGCCCGCGCTCTGACCGCTTCCAGGTCCTCCGGCAGCCGCTGCGAGCGGTCGGCGAGCAGTGACGCGCGGCCGACGAGAACGCGGTGGCCGTCGACGACGCCTTCCACACCGCGGCCCTCGATGGCGGTGAAGCCGGTCACCTCCGGCAGGCCGCCGACGCGCCGGGCGGCGTCTGCGGCGACGGCTCGCGCGATGGGGTGCTCCGACGCGTTCTCCAGCGCACCGGCCAGCCGCAGCACCTCGTCCTCGTCCTCTCCTTCGGCGACGGCCACGCTGGTGAGGGCCATCCGCCCGGTGGTCACAGTGCCCGTCTTGTCCAGCACGATCGTGTCGACCCGGCGGGTGTCCTCCAGGACTTCGGGCCCCTTGATCAGGATGCCCATCTGCGCGCCGCGTCCGGTGCCGACCAGTAGCGCGGTCGGTGTGGCCAGGCCCAGCGCGCAGGGGCAGGCGATGATCAGCACCGCGACGGCCGCGGTGAACGCCGCGGGGATCCCGCCGCCCGTGCTGATCCAGAAGCCGAGCGTGGCCAGTGCCAGGACGATGACGACCGGTACGAAGACGCCGGAGATCCGGTCGGCCAGGCGCTGCACCTCGGCCTTGCCGTTCTGGGCGTCTTCGACCAGGCGGGCCATCTGCGCGAGCCGGGTTTCAGAGCCGACGCGTGTCGCGCGGACGACCAGGCGCCCGCCCGCGTTCACGGTCGCCCCGGCGACGCTGCTGCCGGGCCCCACCTCGACCGGAACGGATTCGCCGGTCAGCATGCTCATGTCGACCGCCGATGTACCGTCCTCGACCGTGCCGTCGGTGGCGATCTTCTCCCCCGGCCGGACGACGAACAGGTCGCCTTCGGCGAGTTGGTCGACGGGGACGCGTTCCTCACGTCCGTCGCGCAGGAGCGCGACGTCCTTTGCGCCGAGTTCGAGCAGGGCGCGCAGCGCGGCGCCGGCCCTCCGCTTGGACTTGGCCTCGAAGTACCGCCCGAGCAGGATGAAGGAGGTCACTCCCGCGGCGACCTCAAGGTAGATGTTGGCGGCCCCGTCGCCGCGGGCGATGGTGAATTCGAACGGATGCACCATGCCGGGTGTACCCGCGGTGCCGAAGAAGAGCGCGTACAGCGACCACAGGAACGCCGCCCCTGTTCCCAGGGAGACGAGCGTGTCCATCGTGGCCGCGCCCAGCTTGAGGTTTTTCCAGGCCGCGGTATGGAACGGCAGTGCGCCCCAGACGGCGACCGGCGCGGCCAGGGTGAGGGAGGCCCACTGCCAGTAGGTGAACTGCAGCGCCGGGATCATCGCCATCGCGATGACGGGGATCGACAGTGCGAGACTGACAATAGTCCGGTTGCGCAGCGCCCGCAGGGAGTCGTCTGCGGCCGTGTCGTTCTCCTCTGTCGCGGGTGCCGCCTTGGCGGCCGGTTCGGGCAGGTGCGCGGTGTAGCCGGCCTTCTCCACCTGGGCGATGAGGTCGTCGACCGTGATGCTCTCCGCAAAGGACACGCGGGCTTTCTCGGTGGCGAGATTGACTGTCGCGGTCACCCCGTCGAGCTTGTTCAGCCGCTTCTCGACCCGGTTGGCACACGAAGCGCAGGTCATACCACCGATGGCCAGATCGACCTGGTTGTCGGCCCGCGCGGTGCTTTCGGTGCTGCCGTCCATCTCCGTGCCTCCTGTGACCTGAGTTTATAGGGAGTGGGGGTATTGCGTGATCGGGGCGTCGCTCAGCGCCCAGGACCGGCCCGCCATTTCCGCCTCCCTGCCGCCTTCCGGATCCGGGGCGGCTGTTCGCCGATCCCTATGAATACCATACCCCCCTAGGGTAATTAGGAAGGTGTGCGCGTCCGAGAAAATTCCCCACGCAGCCGCTACCCGACGGCCGAGTCGGAACCTACGTTGTCCATGGGAACGGACCGTATCCGTGGGAATGGTCGACACCCACTGCCGTACCGTGAGCACCTGACGACGGGAGAAACATGCGTTATACCGATGCTCCTTCCACCGAGACCGAGATCCACATATCCGCACCCCTCGAGCGGGTCTGGGAGGTCGCCACCGACATCACCGTGTACGCGCGCCCCGGCGGGGAGCTTCAGCACACCCGATGGGCGGACGGCGTCTCTGGACCGCGGCTCGGCGCGCGCTTCATCGGGCGCAACCGCAATCCGCATATCGGCGAATGGGAGACCACCTCGGTCGTAGTCGAGTTCGATCCCCCCTGGGCGTTCGCCTGGGACGTACTCAACAAAGGCGAGGCCATGGCCACCTGGCGGTTCGACCTCCGCCCGCTGGAAACCGGAACGGTGCTGCGCCAGTGGGTACGCATAGGCCCGGCGCCGTCCGGATTGAGCATGTTCATCGAGCGGAATCCGGACAAGGAAGAGGAGCTCATCGCCCGCCGCCTGGCCGAACTGCGCGGCAACATGGCGGGCACCCTTGAAGTGATACGCGGCCTCGCCGAAGGCCGCTCCGCTCCAGCACCGCGATCGGACGCGGCCGAACCGTCCGGACACGGCCACCAGAAGGAAGAAGCCGCCCCCTCACCGATCACCATCCAACCCGACTAACCTGACGGCCGTGACCGTCCTCAAATCGATCCTGTTGTTCGCCCTGGCCGCGCTCGCCGAGATCGGCGGCGCGTGGCTGGTCTGGCAGGGGGTGCGCGAGCACCGCGGGCTGCTCTGGGCCGGTGCGGGGGTGATCGCGCTGGGGCTCTACGGCTTCGTCGCCACCCTGCAGCCGGACGCGAACTTCGGCCGCGTCCTGGCGGCCTACGGCGGCATCTTCATCGCCGGGTCGCTGGGCTGGGGCATGCTCATGGACGGCTTCCGTCCGGACCGCTACGACGTCATCGGCGCGGCCATCTGCCTCGTGGGCGTCTCCATCGTGATGTACGCGCCGCGCGGCGGTGCGTGAATCCGAACCGCGCGTCAGTCCGTCTTGAGCGCGAGCCGGGCGATCGGGCGTCCGCTGCTGGGATGGGGCGAGCAGGTGAACCCGGCCTTCTGGAACATGTGGACCGTTCCCGTGTAGACCTCGGCGCTGGGCGCCCGGCCGCCGGCCGTGTCGACCGGATAGGCCTCCAGGATCCGCCCGCCGCTCGCCCGCGCGTACTCGATGGCGGCGTCCAGCAGCTGCAGGCCGAGGCCTCTGCGCCGACGGCGCGGCGGAAGCCAGAAGCAGACGACCGACCACACATCGGGCTCGTTCGGATCGATCGGCCGCACCGAACGCGACCGCGCCAGCCGGATGAAGTCCTGGCGCGGCGCGACCGACACCCATCCGCACGGTTCGGCGTCCTCATAGGCGAGCAGACCCGGAATACTGCCGCCGGCGGTCAGCCGGCGCAGCTCCTCGCGATTGGAGCGGCCGCGCTCGGCAGGCGGGCACGACACGCTTGCGGTGAAGTCTTTGGCCCGGCGGCGAAAGTACACACACCAGCAGTGCCCGTAGGCCCCAGTCCGCCCGAAGAGGCGCTCCAGGTCCTCCCACCGGTCCGGGGTGGCGGGCTCGATCGAGACGATGGTCATCTGACCCCCTCGGCACACGCACTACGGGTTGGTGACCCAGAACACTAGCGATTCAGGGCCATGTCCGACACCTTTCGGACGACCGGATTTCAGTGGCTCCATGGCATCCGAGATCAGGGGTACAGCGGCCAGTGGAAATGATCAGCGGTTCGATGCGGGCTGGTCCTGTTCCGGCCGCCGAGCGTTCTCCTGATCCCGGCGCAGCTCGGCTACCTCAGCGCGCAGGGCGCGGAGTTCGGCCATGACCGGATCCCCCAGGCCCTTGTCCGGTCGGAGTTCATCATCCTGGTCTCCGCTGTCGTGTTCCAGCGCCTCGACCGCGACGGCGATGAAGAGGTTGAGGGCGATGAACGTCGACGTGAGGATGAAGCAGACGAAGAAGATCCAGGCCGCGGGCTGTTCTGCCATCACGGTCTTGGCGATCGCGCCCCAGCTGTCCCCGGTCATGATCTGGAACAGGGTGAACAGCGAGGACATGATGTCGCCGAAGTGCTGCGGCGCGCTGTTGCGGAACAGGTTCGTGGCCATCACCGCGGACACATAGAGCAGCAGCGCGACCAGAAACGAGATGGATGCCATACCGGGCATGGCCTTGAACAGCCCGGTCACGACGTGGCGCAGTGTCGGGATGACCGAGAGCAGGCGCAGGACCCGCAGCACGCGGAGCATGCGCAGGACCGCGAACGGCCCCGACGCCGGCAGCAGGGCGATTCCGACGATGACGAGATCGAACCAGTTCCACGGGTCACGGAAGAACCGGAGCCGATGGGCGAAGATCCGCAGCGATAACTCGACCACGAACACCGCGAGGACGGACATGTCCACCAGGTGCAGCAGCGGCCCGTGTGCGGCCATGATCTCCGGCGACGTCTCTACTCCGAGCAGCAGGGCGTTGACCAGGATGAGGGTGAGGATGCCCGCGTGGAACCATCGAGCCTCCACAATCTCGCGAACGCGGCTTCGCATGGTCAACAGGCGGGCTCCATCCATTTCTTCCGGTTGGCGACGTCGGCAGAGCCTACCCTCGCGCGAACACCCGATCGGCGCGGTATCCGGCCTCAGCAGCGGCCGGAGCCGGTCACGGCCGGGCGTTCGGGGCCGGGCGTTCGGGCCTGGCAACAACGGGAGCGCGCTCACCCTCAAGCGACTGCCCATGCCGGGCGTACACACGCAGGCCCCCGCTCGAAGGCGGGGGCCTGCCGTTGTTCTATTCGCTTTCCCGCCTCCCGCGGGGGTCTGCCGTCACTGGGCCGTGGTCTGCTCCGTGCTCCCCTCGCGCTCCTCGCGGGGCTCCCAGCACTCGATACCGCGCAGCTGCGGCAGCCGGTCACGGGTGAACACCGGGTCGATGCCCTGCTTGCGCTGGGCGACGTAGTCCTTGAGCACCAGTGCCGCGATACCCGCCAGCGGGGCGAGGGCGACCAGGTTGACCAGCGCCATGATGCCCATGGTCAGGTCGGCCAGGCTCCACACGATCTGGACCGAACCGATGGAGCCGAGGAACGTGGCCACCAGGAAGGCCACCTTAAAGCCGTTCATGACGCCGGGCGAGCTGTTCATGAAGCCCACGTTGGCCTCACCGTAGTAGTAGTTGCCCAGCACCGAGCTGTAGGCGAGCAGCAGCAGGATGACCGTCAGCAGGTGCAGCGACCAGGTGCCCAGGCTGGACTCCAGCGCCTCCTGGGTCAGCAGGGGACCGCGCTCCTCACCATAGGTGGGGTTGGAGACCAGGATCACGAAGGCGGTCATGGAGCAGATGACCAGGGTGTCGAAGTAGACACCGAAGGTCTGCACCAGGCCCTGCTTGACCGGGTGGCTGACCGACGCCGAGGCCGCGGCGTTCGGCGCCGAGCCCAGCCCCGCCTCGTTGGAGAACATGCCACGCCGGACACCCTGAACGATGACCGTTCCGATGGTCGCGCCGGCGAACTGCTCGATCCCGAAGGCGCTCTTGACGATCATGGCGAAGACAGCGGGGATCTGGTCCGCGTTCAGCCCGACGACGACGAGACCCATCACGATGTAGAGCGCTGCCATGAACGGCACCAGCATCGCTGAGGTCTGCGCGATGCGCCGGACGCCGCCGAAGATCACCAGCGCGGTCAGCGCCACCACCAGCACGCCGACGAGCGGCGCCAGCCAGCCGGGAACCTCGGCGCCCGTGGCCTCGACCGATCCCGCGACCGCGCCGGAGATCGTGTTGCTCTGCACGGCGTTGAACACGAAGCCGAAGGTGAAGGTGATGGTGATGGCGAAGATGACGCCCAGCCACCGCGCTCCCAAGCCCTGCTGCATGTAGTAGGCGGGGCCGCCGCGGAAGCCGGCCTTATCGCGGACCTTGTAGAGCTGGGCCAGCGTCGATTCGACGAAGCTCGCCGCACCGACGAGCAGCGCCATGATCCACATCCAGAAGACCGCACCGGGCCCGCCGACCGCGATCGCGCCGGCCACGCCGACGACGTTGCCCGTTCCGATCCGGGCCGCCGCGGAGATGGAGAAGGCCTGGAAGGAGGAGACGGACTTCTTTCCGTCAGGCGCGATTTCCGGGGCGCCCCGAAGGGTGCCGATCATATCCGGGATGAGTCGAAGTTGGACCCCGGCCAACCGGACCGTGAAGTAGATACTAAGGATCACCAGCAGCGGAATGAGCAACCACTGCCAGAAGAAATCAGAGAAGGCGACGACCAAGTCGTTGATTTGCTCCACGACCCGTGATGCTCCTTTGCGTCGGGGGGATGGTGCCAACGCACGACCCTACCCGGACATAGAGCCATATTGTGGCCAAAATCAACATCTTATGAGATATAGATCATTTCGTGACCGGCGATGAGCCATAGCACGCCGCCGGCAGTCCGACCAAATTAATCAATCTCTTATAGCGATTGATCCGTAACTCTTGGTGCAGAATTATTACGGTGAAATAAACAGCGGCGGATGAATGCGTACGCTCTACTCACCACCCGCTGTATCCGGACGCACCAGATCTACGTATTCGGGGTGCCGATTAATCCAGCCCTGGACGAAGGGACAACGGGGCACCACCGCCAGTCCCCGCGACCGCACGTCGTCCAGTGCCCCGCGCACCAGCGTCCCGCCCACTCCCTGCCCCTCATAGCTCGGATCGACCTTGGTGTGGGTGAGGACGAGCACCCCGTCGGACGGCGTGTACATTACGGACCCGGCGACGCGGTCGCCGTCCACGGCCTCATACCGCATGTTCAGCGGTACGTGTTTCACTTGCAGATCCATGGCGTCCCCATGCTGATCGTCTGTGCCCGCCGAAGAACGAGCGGCCTTCCTCCGTTCTGTTTCCCGTCACCCGCCCGGTCAAGCTTCCCCAGCTCCGGGCGCTCGCTCTCGCGCCGCGGTGTCCCGGTCAGCGCCGAAGATCGGCCGCACGCAGCACGGCGGCTGCCCGGTTGCCGACGCGGACCCGTTCGAGAACGCGCACCCCGGAGACCGCTACCTTGCGGGCCCGCGCCACCACCGCGAGAACGGCGTGGTCGGGCAGCGCCGACGCAAGAGCACGTAGCAGCTCCACGACCGGATCCTCATCCGCGGGTTCCCCCACCCACCTCGTGAGGCCGCCGTACGGGACATCGGTGAGCACCACGTCCACGGGGCGCTCCGGCACCGCCGGCCGGAACGCGTCGCCCACCCGAACGGTGTGCGAAAGATCACCGCCGAGCCGCGCCAGATCCGCGGCCAGCCTCCGGGCGGCCTCGGCACGCTCCAGGAAAGCCGGTCTGCCGAACTCCGCCGCGGCCCAGCGCAGTTCACGCTCACGCTCCGCCAGACCGTGGGCGGTCAGCAGGCCGAGGTTACGCTCGGCGATGCCCACGGCGTCGGTATCGACGTCCGTGGCAAGGACGTAGGCCAGCCGGTCGCGGTGCAGCAACCCGACCACCGTTGCCAGGTGCCCGCTGCCGCAGCACGGGTCCCACAGCGCCACGGGACCGTTGCCCACATGGGCCGCGGCTCGTTGGAAGAGTTCGCTCGCCAGGCGCACCGGGAATCCGGGACGGCCCGGCGCCGACCGCAGCACACACCCGCTCGCCAGATCGGAGTGGTCGACGTGCTCGGTCGCGTAGCGGTAGGCCATGGCCCCATCTTCCCGGCTGCCGCGCCACATCCGTGCTCGGGCTCTGCGACACCGGGGCAGGCCGTGCGAACGGAAAAAGCCCGGGCCGTTCCGGCTCCGGTCTAGGATCTGGTCGGCGGTCCTGACGGGATTTGAACCCGCGGCCTCCACCTTGACAGGGTGGCGAGCACTCCTAACTGCTCCACAGGACCAGGCGGCGTGGTGAATCCTCCGCGCACACACCACTCTAGCGGTATCTGCGACCGGTCCGCGCCATCGCATGGCGCTCCCGATCCGCCGGATCCGGGGATCCGCCGCGCCGAATGGTGATGGCGGCGCCCCCGCCACGGGCGTACCGGCGACCGGCGACCGGCGACCGGCGACCGGCGACCGGCGACCGGCGACCGGCGACCAGTAAGAGTATCGGCACATCCGGTGAGGATAGGAACCGGCCGGGTAGCGGTGGCGAACGGCCCGGCAACCGGCACTGGAGGATGGCCATGGCTTCTTCGGACGTGTCCTACGACACCGAGGAATTCGAGCGCATGCCGATCGGCGGCCACTGGCGCACGGGCGGCTCCGAAGGCACGCGAGCCGACACCGACCCCTACCGGGGCGGCACCCTGGTGGAGATCACCCTGGCGGACGCGGCCGACGTCGACGAGGCGTACCAGTCGGCCCGAGCAGCGCAACGGGAATGGACACAGCGGCTCCCGGCCGAACGCGCCGAGGTGCTGCGCCGCGCCGCGGACGTGCTCATCCGGCGCAAGGACCAGGTCATCGACTGGCTGATCCACGAGTCGGGCAGCACGCGAATCAAGGCCGAAGCCGAATGGAACGCCACACGTGCGGATTTCCTCGAAGCGGCGTCCTACCCCTACCGCGTGCAAGGGCAGATCCTACCGGCCGACGTCGCAGGCAAGGAGAGCCGTATCTACCGGCGGCCGCTCGGCGTGGTCGGGGTGATCAGTCCATGGAACTGGCCGCTCCACCTGTCGAACAGGTCGGTGGCCCCCGCACTGGCGGTGGGCAACGGCGTGGTGCTGAAGCCGGCCAGCGACACCCCCGTCACCGGCGGACTCCTGCTGGCCAAGATCCTGGAAGAGGCGGGGCTGCCCGCGGGACTGCTCAACGTGATCATCGGGCGCGGTAGCGAGGTCGGGGACCCGATCGTGGAGCATCCCATCCCGCGGTTGATCTCCTTCACCGGATCCACCGAGGTCGGCCTCGGCATCAGGCAGAAGTCGCAGATCAAACGGACAGCGCTGGAACTCGGCGGCAACGGGCCCCTGGTCGTACTGGGCGACGCCGACCTCGGCAACGCGATCGACGCAGCGGTCTTCGGCTCCTTCTTCCACCAGGGCCAGCTCTGCATCCGCGCGAACCGCGTCATCGTCGACGCCGCGGTACACGACGAGTTCGTGGAGCGCTTCGTCGACAAGGTGCGCGGCCTGCGCTCCGGTGACCCGGCCGAGGCGGAGACGGTCGTGGGCCCCATCATCAACCGCAGCCAACTGGAATCCATCCAGGACAAGATCTCCCGCAGCCGCGATGCGGGGGCCGAGATCCTCCTCGACGGCGAAGCAACCGGGCCGACCGGGCTCCTGCTGCCGCCGCACGTGCTGCTCGGCGACAACAATGTGCCCACCGCAGCCGAGGAGGTGTTCGGCCCGGTCGCCACTGTGGTGCGGGCCCACGACGAGGACCACGCGCTCAAACTCGCCAACGAGACCGAGCACGGCCTGTCCAGTTCCGTCTTCACCCGCGACATCGAACGCGGGACCCGGTTCGCCCAACTCATCGACGCCGGCATGACCCACATCAACGACCAGCCGATCAACGACCAGGCCAACACCGCCTTCGGCGGGGAGAAGGAGTCCGGTGTGGGCCGGTTCGGCGGCGAGTGGGCGATCGAAGAGTTCACCACCGACCACTGGATCAGCGTGCAGCACACGCCCCGGCAGTTCCCGATGTGAGCGGGTGCACGGGACGGCGAGGCAGACCAGGGACGTCCGGACACCGCCGCCTCTACCCCGCCGAACGGCCGCGGCATGCGCATGGCGGGATCCCGGCTTGCCCTTGCCGTTACGTCAACTCCTACCTTCGTCAGCATGGCCGGAGCGACCGGTCCGGCTGATGGGAGCGTTCATGGCCTGGTCTATCGCTGACGTGGCCCGCATGTCCGGGGTCACGTCCCGCACTCTGCGGCACTACGACGCGATCGGGCTGCTGCCGCCGGCGTGGACCAACGGCAGCGGCCACCGCTACTACGAGGAGGACGGTCTGCTGCGGCTGCAGCAGATCCTCGTGCTACGTGAGCTGGGTCTGGGGCTGACCGAAATCGCGGAGGTCCTGGACCACCAGATCGACGAGGCCGAAGCGCTACGGGCGCACCGTATACGGCTGCTTGCGGAGCGCGACCGGCTCACCACGTTGGCGGAAACCGTTGACCGCACCATCACCGAACTGGAGGAGAGAAGGGACCTCGACGGAATGCCGAAGATCAGCAAGCCAGAGAACCTGTTCGCAGGGTTCGACCCCGCACAGTACGAGACACAGGCCCGGGAGCAGTGGCCGCAGGAATGGGAGGAGTCCCAGCGGTTCGTGGACACCCTCACCCCGGCTGACACTGAGCAGATGCAGCGGGATGTCACACAGCAGATGATCCGGATGGCCGAACTCATGGCCGCCGGGACACCGGCCGACGGCCCGACTGTGCTCAATGAAGTCGAGAACCACTACCGGCACGTAAGCCGGTTCTGGACACCGACCGCGGAGGCGTTCACGGCCCTCGGCCAGACCTACGTCGACGACCCCCAGTGGAAGTCGACCTACGACAAGATCATTGCCGGGCTGGCCGAGTACCAGCGTGACGCGATGGCCGCCTACGCCAGCGCGCGGCTGGGCTGACCCGACCGCTCTGGCGTAGGCCCACGCTGCCGGGAGGCTGCAGACTCCCGGCCCTTCCCCACACCGCAACGGCCGATCACGCTCCCGAAGGCGGCCCTTCCCATGCTCGGCGTGGTCGCCGCCGCACCCTGGGACCGATGTTCGGCCTCGTGACCCGCTACTGTGCGGTTAGGGAGCGAAGATCTCTTCCGGACGATGTCGGCGCCGAGTTCCACAACTATGGGACCCGAGCAGGCACCTCGACCCGGTTTCCGCAAGCAGCAGGTAGCGAGATCTCCGCGGTGCCCGGCCCGCCCACTGAGGGAGAGGACGACAACGTGCACGACGACCCGGCAGACACCCGAACCGGCGCCCGGCCGGGCACGGACACCTCCGGCGGGCGCGGCCCGGCCGACCACGAGACCGCCTCCGCCAAGCCCGCCAAGCCCCTGCCCCCGGGGCCGCCCACCACCCGGATCGACCGGTGGCTGTGGGCGGTGCGCCTGATCAAGACCCGAGCGGACGCCGCACAGGCGTGCCGGGGCGGGCACGTCCGGGTGAACGACCGCCCCGCCAAGGCCGCCACCCCGGTGAGTGTCGGCGACGAAGTCCGGGTGCGGCTGCACGGCACCACCCGGATCGTCGAGGTGAGCCACGTGATCGAGAAGCGGGTCGGCGCTCCGATCGCGGTGCGGTGCTACGTCGACCGCACCCCGGCACCGCCTCCAGAAGCGTCGGTGCCCGTCGCCCGCCGCGACCGCGGCGCCGGCCGCCCCACCAAACGCGAGCGCCGACAGCTCGACCGGCTCCGCGCCAAGGGATGGTGAATCCGGTTCCGTCGTTCAGATCCGGTCGAGCAGTTCGGCCTTCTTCGCCGCGAACTCCTCGTCGGTGAGGACCCCTTTGGCGTGCAGGCTGCCGAGGCGCTCGATCTGCTCATAGATCCAATCGCTCTGCGCACCGCTGTGGCTCTCGGAGCCCGCTCCCCGGACCGCCTCCACCGCCTTCGCCGGTCGAGGAAGCGACTCAGCGGCACCGGCCCACAGGTACGCCGTGATCGTGGCCGCCATCAGCAGCGCCGCGGCCCCTTCCTTCTTATCGCCGTACATCAGGCAGGAAAGGTCGTGCCTGGGTCTGTCCGGTGCCTCGCGTGCCTCTTCCCGCGCGACCACGCGCATGTACCCGTACTCCCAGCCGTCTGACGGCGCCCACTCCACGCGTGCCAGATCGGCCAGGGCGAACTCGCGCCGCTGTCGCTTCTTCTTTTTCCGCGAACTGGCGATGGCCCCCGACCACACCAGGCGGAGCGTCGAGCCGTCGAAGACGGCGGTTCCCTCTGCAGTCTGGATGTGCAGGGGCAGCCGCGGTACAAGTCGGGTGGCCACATCCGGCGGCACGTCCCCATCGGGCTTTCCCTCGGCGGCCTGCTCCGCGGCAAAGGCGATCCGGTCGGCGTGGTATTCCGCCACCAGTTCGGTTGTGGCCGGGCCGGTCAGTCTGAACGGCAGGGACTTCTCTGCCAGTGCCGCGCCGACGGCCGAGTAGGGATCGGTCCGCTCCCGCAGGTGCAGCAGGAGACTCCAGCGGCGCTTCGGTCCCGTACCCGCGCGGAAGTCGACCGAGGCGATGGCCGCGACCGGGATCTCGCACTGCCCCAACTTCTTGAGCAGGGGGTCCTTGAACCAACCCGCGTGGTAACTGATGGCGACCGACTCCCCGTCGAAGCGCCAGGCCGCCTGATCTCCACGCAAGTCGTCCATCGGCGCCATTCTATGCGTACGGCATCGCCCACAGCCCGCGTCGCTGTCACCGTTGCCGTCAGAAAAGCCCGGAACCTGTCCGGATCCGGGCTTTCTCGATGTTCATACTGTGTGGCCAGGGGCGGGGTCGAACCGCCGACCTTCCGCTTTTCAGGCGGACGCTCGTACCAACTGAGCTACCTGGCCCCGGGTACACCGATCGGTGTGATGAGCGGTCCTGACGGGATTTGAACCCGCGGCCTCCACCTTGACAGGGTGGCGAGCACTCCTAACTGCTCCACAGGACCTTGTTCCCTTATTGTCGCGATCAACACCCCGTCCGGCTGTTCAGCCGCCCGTTCTGCTTCCCGCGCTCGGCCTCTCCATTCTGCCAGACCTTTGGCAGTGGTCGAGCCGGAGCCGTACCCCCAACCGGATTCGAACCGGCGTTACCGCCTTGAAAGGGCGGCGTCCTAGGCCACTAGACGATGGGGGCCTCGACGACGAACAAGCCGTCATTTCCCACTTCGCCTGCCGTCGGTACGGACCAAGCATAGGGGAGATTCCATCGCAGTGCCAAAGTGGTTTCCGCCCTGTCTCACTCAGGGGAGGGTGAGGCGGGCGGAGACGATGACCGTCCGGTCGCCGGAGTGGACGGCGCCACCGGGGGTGAGGGAGCGGGGGTGATGTCCCGGTCCGGGTCGTCCTCGATATGCCGCTCGATCTGCGCCGATGTCAGCCCGAGCCCGCCAAGCGTGACATTGTCCCAGGCCTGCAGACGTTTGGTCGCTGTGTCGAAGTAGAGCACCGATGCCTCGTACGGGGTCGGCTGGTCCTCGCCGCGGTCCAATCCGCGCAGGCCGGCGCCGCCGGTCGACCCCTGCACGATGAAACGGGTCCCCGTGTCCTCCATCTCCGTCCACCTGCGGTGCCCGTGCCCGGAGAGCACCAGCGGGACCTCTCCGCTGAACGCCTGGCCTTGCAACGGATCGTGCAGAACCGCGACGTCCACCGGCGGATCCGCGTCTTCGATCGAGGCTGCCTGCTCGACACCGAGAGCCGCCACCTCTTCATTGGCGGGGTTGTCGCGAGCCTTGTCCGGTGTGAAACGCGGGTCTCCCGCACCGTAGAAGACGATGCCGCCGACCTCCTGGATGTCCCCGTCGAGCACGATGGTGTTGGGCTGCGCCTCCACCGCGCGCTGCGTGCCCATCGAGTCGTGGTTCCCGCGCACCCACACGTAGGGCACCTCCAAATCGGCGATTTCGTCAACGAATCCGTCCTCTGCGGCGCTCCCCCGGTCCGATATGTCACCGGAGTCGACGATGAGATCCACGCGGAACTGTTCCCGCAGCGAATCGATGACGTTCCACGACGCGGGGTTGAGGTGGATGTCGGAGACATGCAGTACCCGGATCGTCGAATCGTCCTCCTCATAGATCGGCAACGTGGACGTCGCCTCGTACAGCTGCGAGACGTTGCCCACCAGCCCGGCGAGCTGCTCGCGGTACTCGGAGAAGCGGTTGACGACATTCTCGGCACTGCCGACGACCTGCGGCGCCCCGGCGAGCAGGCCCGTATAGCGGGGCTCGGCGATGGCTCCCGGGTTGAACGTCGCCACCGTGAGACCACCGGCGGCGGCGAAGGTCACCAGCGCGGTGAGGGCGCTCCAGCCGGCGCGCCGCCACGATCGGAACACCAGCAGGGCCGCGAGTCCGGCACCCAGCACCGCGGCCACGGCCGCCTGCGCGAAAAGGTGGATGACCCCGCGCCTGAGGTCGTTGCCGATGTCATCCGCAATACGGTCGATGGCCTCAGGGTTCTGAAACATCTCCTCGGCCGCGGCCAACCGGATCTCCGAGATCGACGCCTCGAAGCGCAGTGGGGCGGCATGCGTGTCGAAGGCGAGCTTGCCGAGCGGTGCGACATCGACGACCGTCTCCCCGGGCCAGCTCGGGATCACCCTGAGTTCGACATCCGCAGGTCCGATCGGCGTCAACACCTGGCCGCCCAGTGTCAGCCCCAGCCACGCGCCGACCAGCGCCGCGGCGGCCACCGTAACGGCGCGCCATATACGCCCCCGGCGTATGCGCGCGACCATGCCGACCAGAGAGCGCAGGTCGACGGCCAGTGCGGACCTCACCCGAGACACCACCTCTCCATCATGCCCCCCTGTCCACCTCTCACAACGTCGCATAAGGGGTGCTCGCCGACCGGCGACCGGCTGCCGGTCGGCGCATGGGCGGGCCGCCTGCGCCGACAGCCGGTTCGCCTCCCGCACAATCGAGATGTGGTCGAACTATCCCGTACGCGATTCGAGGAGCTCGTCGGCGACGCGCTCGACACCATCCCGAGCGAGCTGACCGCTCTGCTGGACAACGTGGTCATCACCGTGGCCGAGGATCCACCAGAACCCGGACTGCTCGGCCTCTACGAGGGGATCCCACTGACCGAGCGAGGCGACACCTACTTCGGTGTCCTGCCGGATCAGATCTTCATCTATTGGCGGGAAATATGCGAGATATGCACCACACCAGAAGAGGTGGTGGAGGAAGTCCGAATCACCGTGGTCCATGAGATCGCCCACCATTTCGGAATCGATGACGCCCGGTTGCACGAGCTCGGGTGGGGGTGACCGCACATACAGCCGACATCCAGAACCGGCCGACATAGCGTGACAGCAGAGATAATGCGCGGTTTCTGCGGAAATCCGCTCGGTGAACGCGTCGGTTTTTACCCCTCCTGCTCACCATCTGCAACGAATCCGCTACGAATTTCCGCAAACGGCTTGCGGAATGCCCTTACGCAAGGAACGGTTGGTCATTGAACAACGACTGAGCGTGACACCACTGTGACCAGTAAGGGAGTCGCCGGGTGGGTAATCCGCGCACGCGTCGCAGCAAGGTCGGCGTCCCCTCCCAAACCCACGGACAGGTCGACCCGCTCCCCCCGAAGTCCACCGACAGCAGCAGTCCGCCGGGGGCTTCCACGGAGCCCGCAGCACCCCCGGGCGATTGGCGACGCAGTTACCGCGAAGTGATGGGCATCAGAGAGTTCCAGGTGCTGTGGCTCGCACACGCGCTCTCGGTGACCGGGAACTACCTGCTCAACATCGCCGTCGCGATATTGGTCTACCAGCAGACCTCATCGGCGCTCGCCGCCGGGATCACCATGGCGCTGACCTTCCTGCCGCAGATCATCGGAGGGCCACTGCTGTCGGCGTTCGCCGACCTGCTCCCGCGGCGCCGGGTGATGATCATCAGCGACATCACCAGGGCCGTGCTGGTGGTCGGCATCGGAATCCCCGGGCTCCCGATCTGGGCGATCTGGGTCCTGCTGTTCTGCTCGATCCTGCCCATGGTCCCCTTCAGTGCGGCGCGCGCCGCACTGATGAGCGAGATCGTCTCGGGTGAGCGCTACATCGCCGGGTCGGCGATCATCAATCTGACCTCACAGATCGGCACGCTGGTCGGCCTGGTGGCAGGTGGCTGGGCCGTCGCCGTGATCGGCCCGAACTCGGCGGTCATGTACAACGGGGCGACCTTCCTGATCTCCACCCTCATCATCTGGCTGGGTGTGAGGTACCGCCCCGCGCCGAGCAGAGGCGCCGACGAAAGCCCCTCGCTGTGGCGGGTGACCCGTGACGGGACCCGGCTCGTCTTCGGAGACAACCGACTCCGCACACTGGCCTTGCTGGCGTGGCTGGCCGGCTTCTACATCATCCCCTACGGGCTGGCCAACCCCCTGGCTGACGAAATAGGCGGGGGGCCCGCGGCCGCCGGCCTCATCATGGCCGCCTCGCCCCTGGGTGCGGTGATCGGCGGTTTCGTGCTGACGCGGCTCATCAACCCCGACACCCGGATGCGGCTCCTCGCTCCGCTGGCCATCGCCGCGTCCCTACCTCTGACGGCCTGGTTCCTGCATCCGCCCCTTTGGGTGATGGTCGCCCTCCTCATCGTCTCCGGCATGACCGCGGCTTACCAGTTGGTCACCAACGCGACCTTCGTCCTGTGCGTGCCGCGCACGGGGCGAGGAGTGGCGTTCGGCCTCGTCGCTGCGGGTTTGCAGGCCGCGCAGGGTATCGGGATCGCCTTGGCCAGCCTGCTGGCGGAGATCGCCGGGACGCACGCCGTCATCACCGCCGCCGGAGCGCTCGGCGTGATCGGCGCGGTAGCGCTGGCCATTCCCTGGTCCAGGCTGTCCAAAAGCACCATCGAGCTGATGCACGCCTCCACACCCGGCTGATCACGCCGACCCGGCTGCCCACCGACAGACCGACTCGCTGGCCGGGCACACCGCCGTCCGGGCCGAAGACCGCTCCGAAACCCCGAAGACCTCAACCTACGCCTCAGACGCCGATTGGCGAGCCGATGCGCTCGGTTCGCTGCTCGGCTCTGCGGGCTCCTGAGCGGATTCCTTAGACTCCCCATTCGGTTCCCCCGATCTTGATTCGAGGGCACGGGGGAGCCTGGAGACAAACCCTGACCTGGCCCTCAGCGACCACATCAGGGCTTCGACTCCTTACCTTGGAAGTTGCGGATGATCTGCTCCAGGAGAGAAGTGCTGGACTCGCTCTCCGGCATCACCAGCCAGGCGATGACATAGAGCAGGATTCCGCTCCCGCCCAGCACGGTGAACACCGCGAAGGCCAGCCGCACCAGGTTCGCGTCGACACCGACGAACTCCCCGATCCCGCCGCACACCCCGGTGAGCATCCTCTGCTGCTTACTCCGACGAAGACTCTTCTTTCCGTAGTTCTCGTTCATGTCTTTCAGCATGCCCAGCAAGCGGCCGCCATCCCATCGGGAACGCCCCTGGCGGTCCCCTGAACCGACCCTGACGTACCCTCACCGCCCCGGCGCGGGAAGGGAGTGGGAGGGCGCGCCGGGGCGGGAAGGCGGATCCGGGGAACCATGGCTGCTGAGCCCCGGTCAGGCCCTGTTCAGCGGGCATGCTCGCCGGACAGGACTACTTACTCCTCATCGGCCGTGCTGGAACGCATCCCCGAGGAGATCAGATCCATAACCGAAGAGTCGGCCAGCGTGGTGACGTCACCGACCGCGCGGTTCTCGGCCACGTCGCGCAGCAGCCGACGCATGATCTTGCCGGAGCGCGTCTTGGGCAGCTCGGGCACGATCATGATCTGGCGCGGCTTGGCGATCGGACCGATCTCCTTGGCGACGTGGTCGCGCAGCGCGGCGATCGCCGTCTCGCTCTTGGCCTCGTTCTGGCTCACGTTGCCGCGCAGGATCACAAAGGCCACAATGCCCTGGCCGGTGGTCGGGTCGGATGCGCCGACGACGGCGGCCTCGGCCACTGTCGGATGCGAGACCAGCGCCGACTCTACCTCGGTGGTGGAGATACGGTGCCCGGAGACGTTCATGACGTCGTCGACCCGGCCGAGCAGCCAGATATCGCCGTCCTTGTCGTACTTCGCACCGTCACCGGCGAAGTAGAAGCCCTGGTCGGCAAAGCGCGACCAGTAGGTGTCCCGGAAGCGCTCATCGTCGCCCCACACCCCGCGCAGCATCGACGGCCACGGCTGATCGAGCACGAGGTAGCCGCCGGCGCCGTTGGCGACCTCGGTCCCGGAGTCGTCGACGACTTTCGCGCTGACTCCGGGCAGTGCCTTCTGCGCCGACCCCGGTTTGGCCGAGGTGACGCCGGGCAGCGGGGAGATCAAGATCGTCCCGGTCTCGGTCTGCCACCAGGTGTCGACGATCGGGACCGTGCCGCCGCCGATGTTCTCGCGGTACCAGACCCAGGCCTCGGGGTTGATCGGCTCACCGACACTGCCCAGCAGGCGCAGCGACGACAGGTCGTAGGTGGCGGGAATCTCCGCGCCCCACTTCATGAACGTGCGGATCAGTGTGGGGGCGGTGTAGTAGATCGACACCTTGTACTTCTGCACGATCTCCCAGTGCCGCCCCTCGTGCGGGGTGTTGGGGGTGCCCTCGTAGACGACCTGGGTGGCGCGGTTGGCCAGCGGACCGTAGACGATGTACGTGTGTCCGGTGACCCAGCCGATGTCAGCGGTGCACCAGTAGACGTCCTTCCCCGGCTTGTGGTCGAACACCACGTCGTGGGTGTAGGCGGCCTGGGTGAGGTAGCCGCCCGTGGTGTGCAGGATGCCCTTCGGACTGCCTGTCGTACCGGAGGTGTAGAGGATGTAGAGCGGGTGTTCGGAGTCGAACGCCTCAGGCTTGTGCTCCTGCGGCTGCGCATCGACCAGCTCGTGCCACCACAGGTCGCGACCCTCGGTCCAGGCCACGTCGATGCCGGTCCGGTTCACGACGATGACCTTCTCGACGGTTGCGGATCCTTCCAGCGCCTCGTCGACGTTGGCCTTCATCGGCACGGCCGTACCGCGCCGGTACTGGCCGTCGGAGGTGATCACGACCTTGGCCTCGGCGTCGTCGGCCCGCGAGCGCAGCGCGGCCGGTGAGAACCCGCCGAAGACCACGCTGTGGGTGAGGCCGAGCCGGGCGCAGGCGAGCATCGCGATGATCGCTTCGGGGATCATGGGCAACTGGATGGCCACCCTGTCGCCGGCCTCCATGCCGAGCGAGGTCAACGCGTTGGCAGCCTTGGACACCTCGGTCTTGAGCTCGGCGTAGGTGATGTCGCGGGCATCTCCGGGTTCACCGACCCAGTGAATGGCGACCTGGTCGCCGTGCCCGGACTCGACATGCCGGTCCACGCAGTTGTAGGCGACGTTGAGCTCACCGCCGACGAACCATTTCGCGAACGGCGCATCCGACCAGTCCAGAACCCGGTCCCACCTGGTCTCCCAGTGCAGCCGTTCGGCCTGACGCGCCCAGAAGCCCTCAAGGTCGGCCTTGGCCTCGTCGTAGAGCGCGGCGGTGGCGTTGGCTCCTGCCGCGAACTCCTCACTCGGCGGAAAGGCTTCACTCTCGGTCATCAGGTTCGACAACACTTCATTGCCCATGTCAACTCCTGACCCGCGTGATGTTCGATACCCGGTCACCGTAGAGCTCAGGGGCCAAAGGGGCACGACCAGCACGACCGGCAGTACCCTGCACGCGACGGAAGGCGCCGTTCGCGAGACGAACGGTCGTCGACCGACAGCAGCCTGGACGTTTTACTATTTATGTAACCTTTATCGCTTTACTACCGACCCCGCTCCTTTCCGATGCTGGAACCGCAGATGCAGCCGCCCTCCGGCCGAGTCCGCCAGCGACCGTCCCCGCGCTGGCGGTCTCAGCCGCGCCCGGATCCCGTGGCGGTGCTGCGCACGGCGCGCGCCATCGTGGACGATCTCGCGGACGGGCTCACCGGAAACGGCGCCCGCACTGCTGCGCGCCGCCTCCGGGGTCTGCTGGATGTGCAGGGACTGGCGCTGGCGGACCTGTCCGGATCCCTGCTGTGGTCGGGCCGCCCCGGCGACGACGCGGCCACCGAGACGCTGGTCGAGAAGGTGCTGCACACCGAGACGCCCGTTGGGAGATCCCCGCTGCTGGCCGTCCCCCTGCACGTCAACGATGAACTCGCCGGTGCGCTGGTGATCTCCGGAACGGTGCGCAGGGCCGCGGTGCGAGAAGCGGCGACCTGGGTCGTCAACGCGTTGGAACATGCCCGCCTGGAAGCTTCGGCCGATCGGGCGGAACAGGCCGAGCTGCGGGCGCTGCAGGCGGAGATCTCGCCGCACTTCGTCTACAACGCGCTTACCGTGATCGCGTCCCTGGTGCGCTCGGAGCCCGACCGGGCGCGGGAGCTGATGCTCGACTTCGCCGACTACACCCGCTACAGCCTTGCACGACGCGGCGCCTACACAACGGTCTCCGACGAGTTCCACGCGATCGAGACCTACCTCGCCCTGCAGCGAGCCGTCCTCGGTGACCGGCTCCGGGTCCAGATCAGGGTCGCCCCCGAGGTACTCGGTGTGGCGGTGCCCTACCTGATCCTGCAGCCGCTGGTAGAGAATGCCATTCGGCACGGTATCGAGCCGCACTCGGGCTCCGGCCTCGTACAGGTCTCCGGTGAGGCCGAAGGCAGTGACTGCGTGATCAGCGTGGAGGACGATGGACTAGGCATGGACCCCGCCAAAGCCAAGACCGTCCTCGCAGGCAAGGAGCGCACCGACAGCGTCGGCCTGGCCAATGTGGACCGTAGGCTGCGCCACGTCTACGGCCCCTGGTACGGCCTTGTCGTGGAGACCGCTGTACAGGCCGGCACTCGGGTCGTCGTGCGGGTTCCGAGATTCCAGCCGGGAGTGATTCCGTGATGACACCGCCCCCTTCAGGACTGCGCGTACTGGTGGTCGACGACGTTCCGCTGGCGCTGGAAGAGCTGTGCAGGCTGCTGCGCGACGCACCGGAGATCGGTGAGGTCGTCGCGGCCGACGATCCGATCAGTGCGCTCAAGAGCATTCAGGGCGACCGCTTCGACGCGGTGTTCCTGGATATCTCGATGCCCGGCCTCGACGGGATCGAGCTCGCCTCGCTGCTGGCCAAACTCAGCGAACCGCCGGTGATCGTGTTCGTCACCGCTCACGATCGCTACGCCGTCACGGCCTACGGCATCGGAGCCATCGACTACCTGCTCAAACCGGTGCGGGCCGAACGGCTGTCGACGGCACTGGCCAAGGTGGTCCGCATGGCCGCTTCCGGCGGAGCGCCCCCAGCAACGGAAACCGCAGAGGCACAGCAGCCGCCCGACACCATGGCCGCACTACCCGTGGAAACCGCAGGACGCACGCGCTACGTGCGGCGCAGCGACGTCCGGTTCGTCGAGGCCAACGGCGACTATGTGCGGCTGCACACCCCCAGCGGGGTCCATGTCGTGCGGATGCCGATCTCCCGGTTGGAGGAATACTGGGCCGATACCGGTTTCACCCGGGTGCACCGGAGCTTTCTGGTGTCGCTGGGCGCGGTGCTGGAGCTGCGCAGCGACTCGCTGGGCGGGCTGCTGGCCCACACCGACCTCGGGGACGTTCCGGTGAGCCGCAGGCACGCGCGCGAACTGCGCGAACAGTTGCTGCTGGCCGCCCAGCGCGGCGAACTCGACCGATCCGACCGGCGATCCTGATGCCGCATCGAAGCAAGCGGGTGGCGGTGACGAGCCCGCAGACCAGGCTGGCGCACTCGCGGGGCCGGGCGCGCGGGCGCTGGCGGGTGCCGCGCCTGGACCAGGGCGATGCCGAGCGCGCGGCCGTGCTGTATCGGCGCCAGCGCGTACAAGGGCTACTCGCCCTGGCACTGATCACGGCATTGCTGCTCGGCCTGCCCCTGCTGTTCGCCGCGTGGCCGGAGCTGGACGAACTCCGGCTGCTGGGCATCCCGCTGTCCTGGCTGGTGCTGGCGGTACTGCCCTACCCTGCCATGGTGCTGCTGGCCGGGTGGCAGCTGTACCGGGCCGAACGCACTGAGGAGCGCTAATGGTCGCGCTGCTCGCCCTCGCCCCCGTCATGCTGGTGACCCTGCTGATCGGGCTGCGCGGGGTGGCGGCGATGCGCACTACCTCGGACTTCCTCGTGGCGTCGCGGCGGGTGTCGCCGCTGCTGAACTCAGCCGCGGTGTCCGGGGAGTATCTGTCGGCCGCGTCGTTCCTCGGCGTGGCCGGGCTGGTCGTCAAGGACGGGATCGGGTCGCTGTGGTACCCGGTGGGTTTCACCGCCGGCTACATTACGATGCTCATCCTGGTGGCCGCGCCGATGCGTCGGTCGGGCGCGCTCACCGTGCCCGACTTCGCCGAGGCCCGGCTCGCCTCGCCGGCGCTGCGGCGGCTGAGCGCGCTGGTCGTGCTCGTGATCGGCGTACTGTACCTGGTTCCCCAGTTCCGCACCGCAGGCCTGGTGCTCAGCGCGGTCAGCGCCACCCCGTACTGGGTGGGCGTGGTGATCGCGGGCGCCGTCGTCAGCGCGACGATCGCGCTGGGCGGGATGCGTGCGGCAACCTACGTCCAGGCGTTCCAGTTCTTTCTGAAGCTGTTGCTGTTCATCATCCCGGCCGTCTGGCTCGTGGTGCAGGTCGGACCCGATGTCCGTCACGATGCCGTGCACCCGGTCGAGTTCACCGTCTTCGAGCACGACACGACCGTTTCGTTTCGGGTCGATGCCATATTGGAGACCGAGGAGCCCACTCCGGTGGTCGCCCCCGACGGTTCGACCACCACGCTGGGGCCGGGTCAACACACCATAGAGGCCGGGCGCACCCTGGTTTTCGCCGAGGGCGCACCTGTGCCGGGTATCCGTGGTGACGCACCGCTGGGCGGCCCCGATTGGCAGCGTCCCCTGCTCAACCTGGAGGACGCCGGCCACCCGCTGCTGAGCACGATAGCCGTGATCGTCGCGATCGTGCTCGGGACAATGGGGCTGCCGCACATCCTGATGCGTTTCCACACCAGTCCCGACGGCCGCTCCGCACGCAGGACCGCGGCGATCACCGTCGCACTACTGAGTGTCTTCTACCTGTTCCCCGGGGTCTACGGCGCGCTGGGCCGGGTCCTGCTCCCGCAGCTCTACCTCTCAGGCGCGACCGACACCGTGATCGTCGCGCTACCGTCCCAGGTCGATACGGGCTGGGCGGGCACACTGATGACCGCCATGCTGACCGTGGGCGCGTTCGCGGCGTTTTTGGCCACGTCGCTGGGGCTGCTGCTGGTGATCTCCGGGGCCATCGCGCACGACCTCGTCCCCGCGGGGCTGCGCAAGCTCAGGTTCTCCGCGGTTCCGGCCGCCGCCGCCATTGTCCTGCTCGCGCTGCCCTCCGCTCACCTCGACGCCGGCCTACTGGTGACTTGGGGCTTCACTGTCGCCTCCTCCACTTTCTGTCCCCTGCTCGTGTTGGGCATCTGGTGGTCCAGACTGACGGCCCAGGGTGCGCTCAGCGGCGTGATCGCCGGGTTGCTGGCGTCTTCGGGGTCCATCCTCGTCGCGCTGTTCGGCCCGCCCTTGGACGGCTGGCCGGCGATCCTGATCGTCCAGCCCGCGCCGTGGTCGGTGCCCCTGGCGTTCGCGACCATGGTGGCGGTCTCGCTGCACGGCAGTCCGGCGCCCTGGTCCAGGACCGCGATGCTGCGGCTGCACCTCGACGAGGAGCACGTACGCGGTTCCGCGCGGCGCCCACCGGATGCCACCTGATCAGACCGTTCGGCGTGGCTGCGGCGCCGCTCGTCGACCGCTCGTCGGCCGTTCGCCGCGTCGCTCGTCATTCGATCCCGCGAAGGTATCGACGCAGACCCCTTCTCCTTAATGTGTCGCAGAACACATCCCCGACAATCGCGGAGGTCTGTGGTGACAGACGTCGAACACCACCGCACCGGCGGGCATCCGCCCGACGACGAGTGGGAGAAGGTCCAGGCCAGCCCCGACTTCGTGAACCTGCGCAGGCGGCTGCGTGTCTTCGTGTTCCCGATGACGGTGTTCTTCATCGCCTGGTACCTGCTCTATGTCCTGCTGGCCGCCTACGCGAGCGATTTCATGGCGATCAAGCTGGCCAGCAACATCAACATCGGCCTGGTCTTCGGTCTGCTGCAGTTCGTGTCGACCTTCGTGATCACCGGCCTGTACGTCAACTACGCCAACCAGCGCCTGGACCCGGTGGCCGAGAAGATCCGTGCGGAGATCGAGGGGGCTGCGAAGTGAACGGAACCTCCATTCTCCTTGCGCAGGAATCGCAAGTGATCGAAGGCATCAACCCGCTACTGAACTTCGGCATCTTCGGCGCCTTCGTTCTGGTCACCTTGATCATCGTGTTCCGGGCAAGTCGCAACACCAAGACCGCTTCCGACTACTACGCCGCAGGCCGGGCGTTCAGCGGCCCGCAGAACGGCATTGCGATCGCCGGTGACTACCTGTCGGCCGCGTCGTTCCTCGGCATCTGCGGCGCCATCGCGCTCAACGGCTACGACGGCTTCCTCTACTCGATCGGCTTCCTGGTGGCCTGGCTGGTCTCCCTGCTGCTGGTCGCCGAACTGCTGCGCAACACCGGCAAGTTCACCATGGGCGACGTGCTGGCCTTCCGGATGCGCCAGCGACCGGTCCGCGCCGCCGCGGCGATCTCCACCCTCGCGGTGTCCTTCTTCTACCTGCTGGCCCAGATGGCCGGCGGCGGTGCCCTGGTCAACCTGCTGCTGGGCATCCAGAGTGGGGCCGGGCAGAACGCGGTGATCGCCGCCGTCGGTGTCGTGATGATCATCTATGTGCTGTTCGGCGGCATGAAGGGCACCACCTGGGTGCAGATCATCAAGGCCGTGCTGCTGATCGCGGGTGCCTTGGCGATGACCGTGTGGGTGCTCGTCTTGCACGGCTTCAACTTCTCGGGCCTGCTCGCCGAAGCCGTCGCCGTGGAAGGCGGCAAGGGCGAGGCGCTGCTCGCACCGGGCGCGCAGTACGGCCTGAGCGCGCTCACCAAGCTCGACTTCCTGTCTCTGGCCATCGCCCTGGTGCTCGGTACAGCGGGCCTGCCGCACGTCCTGATGCGCTTCTACACCGTGCCGACGGCCAAGGAGGCGCGGCGCTCGGTGGTGTGGGCGATCGCGCTGATCGGCATTTTCTACCTGTTCACCCTGGTCCTGGGCTACGGTGCGGCCGCACTGGTCGGACCGGAGCAGATCAGCTCGGCTCCGGGCGGGGCCAACTCCGCGGCGCCGCTGCTGGCCCTGGCCCTGGGCGGACCGCTCCTGCTCGGGTTCATCGCAGCGGTCGCCTTCGCCACGATCCTGGCGGTGGTCGCCGGGCTGACGATCACTGCGTCGGCCTCGTTCGCACACGACGTCTACTTCAACGTGATCAAGAAGGGCAAGACCGACGACAAGGGCAGCGAGGTCAGGGTCGCCCGGATCACCGCGCTGGTGATCGGTGCGACCGCGATCCTCGGCGGCATCCTGGCCAAGGAGCAGAACGTGGCCTTCCTGGTCGCGCTCGCGTTCGCGGTCGCGGCGTCGGCGAACCTGCCCACGATCCTGTACTCGCTGTTCTGGAAGCGGTTCAATACCTCGGGCGCGCTGTGGAGCATCTACGGCGGACTCGCGGTGACGATCACGCTGATCGTGTTCTCGCCCGCGGTCTCCGGCAGTGAGACGGCCATGATCCCGAGCGTGGACTTCCACTGGTTCCCCCTGGCCAACCCGGGTCTGGTGTCGATCCCCCTGTCCTTCTTCCTGGGCTGGCTCGGCACGGTGCTGTCGCAGGAGCGCAACGCCAAGAAGCAGGCCGAAATGGAGGTCCGTTCCCTGACCGGTGCGGGCGCCGAGAAGGCCACCGCGCACTAGGATCTTCCTCGACGGGTCCCTGATGGGTCCCCTCCCCAGAGCGGTCCCGGGCGTCGCAACGCCCGGGACCGCTCGCCGCTTCACGGTGGCCCCCGGGAAAGGACGAAAGGGGTAGCCCTGATCAGCCGATCCCGGTCGGCTGGAACGTGCCCACGTGTGCCGTAACGGGGCGAGAATCCGTTAGGCTTAGCATGTACGGCACGATGTGCATTACATGCGCGGGCCCTTAGCTCAATTGGCAGAGCAACGGACTTTTAATCCGTGGGTTCTGGGTTCGATCCCCAGGGGGCCCACTCGTAGACAGCCGTTTCACCTGGGCGTTCTTCCGGCCGGAAGGGCGCCCGTTCTCGTTCCCGCCCGCTTGGGAGCCCGTAGGGAGCCCGCGAGTTCCCGGCCCGGTCCCCGATGCCGCCCGCGGCACCACCGACGCCGACGCCGCAGCGGATTCATGGGCCACCTCAGGCAGAACGCGCGCATAGATGTCCATCGTGACGTTGATGGCGCTGTGGCCAAGGATCTCCATGATGGTGCGCGCATCGACGCCTTGCGCCAGGAGCAGCGTCGCACAGGTGCGCCGTAGGAAGCCGCTCCGGTTCGGCCGGGTGGTACCGGGACGAACCACGCGGAACCACTAGACCGCGGCCAGGCCATGCGGAACCAGTTCGCACAAAGGTCCGCTTCTCGCTGTCTCCGGCGGCCGACGACGCAGTTATGATAAACCGATCAATCGATCTATTAATGACAACGGCCGGGAGGGCACATGGACGAGGACCACCCCATCGCCACGGAGCGCGGCTCCGCAGGCAAACCCGCCAGGCCCACCCGGCGCCGGTTCCTGCGCGGGTTGCTGGCGGTGGGCGGCCTCGGACTCATCAGCGCCGCCGGGGGCATCACCCACTACCTCGCCACGCTCTACGGCGCTGGGGAGCCACAGCGTGGGCACCTGGTCCTGACCGGGGCCAGGGTGCTCGCCGGGGAGGGCCTGGAGCCGCGCGGCGGCACGGCAGTACTGGTGTCCGATGGCATGATCGCCGAGGTCGCCGACGAGGACGACCTCGTCATCCCGGAAGGTGCCGAGGTCGTGGACCTGAGCGGCCACACCCTGCTGCCCGGGTTGATCGATCTCCACGTGCACATGGGTTTCCCGCAACTGGAGCGGGGCGAGGAGATGGGCCCGGCGCAAATGCCGGGATACGTCTACGACATAGCGCGCTACGCCCCCTCTGCCCGCCGCGCTTTCCTCGACCACGGCGTCACCACGGTGCGCAGCCTCGGCGACGAGTACGCATGGGTCATGGAGATGCGGCGGATGCTCCAGGAGGGCGAGTTGGAGGGGCCGCGCCTGTTCGCCGCGGGCCCCACATTCACCACGCCTGGTGGGCACCCGATCGTCACCTTCGGAGTCGAGAAGGATTCGGACACCGTCCGAATCCCTGCCACGCCCGAGGAGGCCCGCCGCATTGTGCGTGCCCTGGCCACCGGCGACGATCCGGTGGACCTCATCAAGGTG
This sequence comes from Actinomycetes bacterium, assembly GCA_021793235.1. GTDB lineage: Bacteria > Actinomycetota > Actinomycetes > Streptosporangiales > Streptosporangiaceae > JAJYTD01. Next base: position 71,972 of record JAJYTD010000007.1, read on the forward strand.
GTGCAGGAGCGGGGAGATCCGGCGCGCCTCCAGATGGACCCCATCCCCACCGAGGTCTTGGCGGCAATTGTGACCGAGGCGCATGAGCACGGCCGCACCGTCACCGCACACTGGGGCACCCAGGAGGACCTGGCCGAGGTGCTCGCCGCGGGGGTGGACGGGGTAGAGCACCTAGAGGCGCGGGGCGTGCTGGAGGGCTGGCCCGATGACCTCCTGGCTTTGCTGGTGGAGCGCGGCGTCGCGGTCGCGCCCACGCTGGCGGTCACGGAGGCGGCGATCTCGCCAGAAAAGCACGAGCGGCTCAGGGAGCGGCTCGGGGAGGTGCACGCCGCCGGGGGCCGCATCGTGGCCAGCAGTGACGCGGCCATACCGGGGGTGCCCTTCGGTGGTGGCCTGCACCGGGAGGTGGAGTTGCTGGCCGACAGCGGGCTGGGGCCGCGCGCGGCGCTGGTGGCGGCCACCAGCGAGGCGGCTAAGGTGCTGGGCACCGACGAGATCGGTGCCATCGCACCTGGGCGGGCGGCGGACCTGGTGGCAGTGCGGGGCGACCCGCTGGAGAACATCGAACGGATCCGCGACGTGTCCACGGTCTTCCGGGACGGGCGGCTGGTGGTAGAACGGTGACCCATGCGCAAGGTTGATCCGGCTCTGCACCGGGCCAAGCGCCGCCAGATCATGGACGCCGCGGCCCCACTGTTCGCCGCTCAGGGCTTCGACGGCACCTCCGTCGCCGAGATCCGTAAGGCGGCCGGCATCAGTTCGGGTGCGCTGTTCCACTACTTCCCCAGCAAGCGCGCGATCTTCGCCGCCATCCTCACTGACGAGGAGGGCGACAACTCCGAGAAGATCGCTGCGGCACGGGCCGGCGACGACCCGTGGGGCGCCCTGCTGGAACTGGTGGAGCACCTCGCCGCGCCGGCCGCCAACCCGGTCGCGCCCAACCTGGTGCTGGAAGGGCTCCTCCAGTCCCATCGCGATCCCGAGCTGGCCGCGCTACTGGAGCGCGACAGCCAGACCGAGCACGACACCATGGTCTTGCTCCTGGCCCGAGCCGCTGAGGCGGGCCAGGTGGAGCTCCCCCTGGACACGGAGGAGACCGCCTCCTGGATCCAGACGCTGATCGGCTCCCTCTTCCTGCGCGCGGCCACCGAGACGGGGTTCGACGCCGCCGAACAGGTCCGGAACCTGCGTCTCCTCATCACCCGGTTCGTGCGCGGCGCAGAGGACTAGAAGCCAAGGGGGTGGGACCAGGAGGCCATCGATCGTGAACTTTCTACCGGAATCCGCGCTCACAGCGGCAATAAGAGCACGGCGGATACATAGAACGCGGCTACCGCCGCCCCACCCCCGCATAGAACCAGTACCGTTCCGGCTGGGGAATCGGCAGCGGCGGACGCCACTGCGAGACCAGGGTCAGCCCGGGGTCGAGCAGCTCGTATCCCTCGAAGAACCGCAGCACCTGCTCGCGGGTCCGCGGGGTGCCCTTGCCCGCTGTGCGCTGGTAGGCCTCTGCCACCTTGCCCACGGTCTCGCCGACCGTGTCGGAGGTGGCGTGGCTGATCGCCAGGTAGGATCCCGGCACACTGACCTCACGCAGCGCGGCCATCGTCGCCCACGGATCGTCCTCATCCGGCACGAAGTGCAGGGTGGCCACACTCAAGATCCCCACGGGCCGCGACCAGTCGATGAACGAGCCCACATGGGGGTTGTCGATGATGGCCGCCGGGTCACGCAGGTCCGCGGTCACCACGGTGGTCAGGGGGTTGTCGGCGAGAATCGCCTGGCCGTGCACCAGCACAATGGGGTCGTTGTCGATATAGACGGTGCGGGCATCGGGGTTGACCCCCTGAGCCACCTGGTGCACGTTCTCCGCGGTCGGCATTCCCGACCCCACATCCAGGAACTGGTCGATGCCGGCTTCTGCCATCAGCCGTGTCGCCCGGACCACGAACGCCCGGTTCTCCCGCACAAGGCTGAGCACGTCCGGATCGGCCACCATGACCTGGGCCACCGCCTCGCGGTCAACGGCGTAGTTGTCCTTGCCGCCGAGCATGTAGTCGTACATGCGTGCGACACTCGCCCGGTTCATGTCGAGTCCGTGCGCCTCATAAGCCGCGGCCAAACCCGGCCGCATCAACTGCGAATCACTCATGCAGTGAACTTTACGAGCGGAATACCCCCAATCAGTACGTTCGAGGAACCCGAATGGACCGATTTCCATCGCTGCGGGACCCACCGAATCAGCGGTGCCACCGTTCTCCCTGGTCAACGGTGTACGAACAGCGTGTCGGCGCCGCTGGAAAATACCGACACAAAAAGAGCCGATCCACTAATCGACAAAAAGCGAAGTATGTCGCTTTCGTCGTTGTGTGGGCGGCCTCGTAATGGCCATGGACATCGGCCGTGGCGACGTTGGACATGGCAGAGCACCCGCCGCTGTACGTGCCGGGCACGGCGAAACTCCGAGACCGGAAACCGCCGGGTCTTGCCCGCGAAACCGCGGGCTCGCGGCCGTCCGTACCGTCCGTTACGCCCGGCGCAGAACAGGCCGCCGTACATGGCGGGGGTGATCGCGCCCGGTAGCGGATGGGCCGAGCGCCGGTGCGCCGGTGAGGACCGCGCGCAGCTCTCCTCTAGTGGGCGATCGCCACATTCTCCATGGTCCCGACCTCGCCGATGGTGACGTCGGTGACGGTACTTCCAGGGATTATCGGCAGCAGCGCATAGTACTCTCTAGTCTCCTCCGGCCCCAACTGGGTAGATCCCATGTTGATCCCCGATGTAGAGCTGCACAGACAGTACGGCTTGTCTGCGGCCCGCCCATCCGTGTCCAGACTCTCCACCCGCAAGGGGTGAGCGCTGCGCCCGCCGTCCGGATCATCGAGCGTGACAGCGTGCGTGGCGTGGTAGCGGAACTCCATCCAGCGTTCCGAGACCATGTCGAGTCCGATCCGAGTCTTCTTGTCGTTGGGGTTGGTGGCCTTGTAGGACAGCAGTACGGTGCTGGGTGTCAGGGTACGCAGGTCGGTGAGGGCCACCTCGACCTCGGCTTCGGAGTCGAAGGCGTCGCCGGAAGGCCCGGTCAGGCTGGCCTCGGTGGCGGGTGTCCCCTCGCCCTGGGCCGGCTCCGCGTCCTCTCCATTCTCGGTGTCCCCGGTTTCCTCGGTGTCCGTGGACTCGGTAGGGGTACCGCGCGGCACACTGATCGTGACTCGACGGTTACGCGCACGCCCGTCCTCGTCGCTGTTGCTGGCGATCGGCTCGTCGGAACCGTATCCCTTGGTTTCGAAATCGATGTCGGAGTCGATCAGCTCCTCCAGCGCGTCCCGCACCGACTCCGCCCGAGCCTCTGACAGCGGGTCGTTGATCTCGTCGTCGCCGGAACTGTCGGCGTGTCCCTCGACCATGACCTCGGTCGCGCCCATGTCCTCGATCTGCTGGGCGGCATCAGCGATCAGCTCATCCGCCTCATCGGTGAGCTCTGACTCCTCCAGTTCGAACAGCACGTCCGTGGAGAGGTTGATGTCGGTGGTCTCCTTGTCCTCGATCACCGTCTCCTGGTCGGACTCGATCACCGATTCCAGCTCCGCCTGCTCCGGCTCGGCCTCGGGCTCATCCTGGGGCGTGGTGTAGTCCACCCCTTCGGGCGGGCCGCCCTGGATCGGGACGTCCACGAACGGCAACGCGATGTGACTGATGAGGGTCAGCTCTTCGACATGCTCCGGTGGTGCCGCTAGGACGGCGTAGCCCTCCCAGGTGTCCCCTTCGGAAGAGAGGTAGGCATCACTACCTGTCGAGCTGCACAGGCAGCTCCGGTCCTTGAGGTGGTAGGGCTTGTGCAGAATGCGCCCCTCAGGGTCGAGCCAGGCGATGCCGGAGAAGTAGTTCCAGGGGTAGTCGTTGTCGGTGTTGCCCGACTCACCGAACCCGTCTGCGAGGTGCGAGCTCAGGTGGAGGTCGTTTCCCGCCTCGTTGGTCACAACTAGATAGGCGACCATGTGGTCGTCGACCCGATGCAGGCTCACCTCCGCCTTGCCACCGGGCAGCTCCCAGGAGTTGGTCGGCCTGGTATCGATCGAGTCCGGTGGCGTATCGCTCTCCTGTGCCTTTTCTTCTCCGGCACCTTCACTTGGGTTCTCATCCCCTTTTCCGGGGAGGAGGCCGCATCCGGCGACGAGAGTCAGTGACACGGTCGCAAGGGCAAGGGTAGGCAGCGGTGTCCACCGCGGTCGTGGCATCAGAGTTCACTTTCCGGATGGATTTTCGAGAGGATTCAATTATCGGACCGGAGCATACATCCGAACCGCTCTCCTGCTGTATGGGATTCCTGCTCCTTGGTTTCTGTTCCGATGTACTGCGGCCTGGTGCCCGGATCCCAGCGGCCGACGGTGAGAGCGGTGCTGCTTCCCGCACTTCCCAAACAGGCACGATCGGCCTGCCGTGCGTGTCAAAACCTGGCTTAGGGATGGACAGCAGCAAAAATGGGCACAGGTCACCCTCGTATCCGAGGTAGGAGCACCACGATGTCCGCAGACGTCACTCGCCGGAGCGTTGCCACACTCATGGGTGCCACACTCACCGGCATCGCCCTCGGGCCGGCCGCCCCGGCCATTGCCGAAGGCCCAAAGCCGCGTGGCCGCCGCCAGGCCGATGACCCACGCGTGCAGTACCGTTCCTGGGTGTCGGCCGCCGATTGGGAATCCGGTGCGGCCGACGGCGTCCGGGTGCGGACCGGTGCCGTGCCCGCGATCGAGATCCGTGAGCCGTCCGGGACCCGCGAGTACACCGACCCGCACACCGGCCGAACCCGCGCCTGGGAGACCTCGACCTGGACCTCGCCGGCCCACTCCCTGGACTTCGGCGCCGATGAACTGATCGCATCGTGGAACGCGAAGACCCCGCCCGGTACCTGGATCGAGGTGGCGCTACGCGCGCACTACAGCGAGGGCGGAGACACCCCCTGGTATGTGCTCGGCCGCTGGGCTTCCGGCGACGCCGACATCAAGCGGATGTCGGTGAGCGGGCAGCGGGACGGCCAAAGCGAGATCGCCACGGACACGTTGCTGATCTCGGACAAGGACGGCAGAGCCCGGTTCACCGGCTACCGGATCCGAGTGACCCTGCTACGGGCGCAGGACTCCTCGGCGACGCCTTCGGTCGTACGGGTCGGCGCGATGGCCTCGGCGGTCCCTGACCGCTTCACCGTCCCGGCTTCGCAACCGGGAGTGGGGCGCGGTATCGAACTGCGCGTTCCGCGCTACTCCCAGAACACCCACGCCGGTGACTACCCGGAATACGACAACGGGGGTGAGGCGTGGTGCAGCCCCACTTCCAGCCAGATGGTCCTGGAGTATTACGGGCGCACGCCCACCGAGGAGGACCTGGACTGGGTGGAGCCGCCGGACCACCCCGATCCGAGTGTCGACCACGCCGCCCGGTTCACCTACGACTACACCTACGAAGGATGCGGCAACTGGCCGTTCAACGCGGCCTACGCGGCGACATACCAGGACATGGGTGCGGTGGTGACCCGGCTCGGTTCGCTGACCGACGCGGAGAAACTGATAGCGGCCGGTATACCCGTTATCACCTCCCAGTCTTTTGCGGAGCGCGAACTGGACGGTGCGGGCTACGGGACCGAGGGGCACCTGATGGTGCTCATCGGCTTCACCGAGGACGGCGACGTCATCGCCAACGACCCCGCCTCCCCCTCCAATGAAGCGGTCCGGCGGGTCTACCCGCGTCGGCAGTTCGAGAACATCTGGCTGCGCACCGAACGGAGACCGGCCGACGGTTCGACCGCTTCGGGCAGCGGAGGTGTCTGCTACCTCTACTTCCCCGATGAACCGGGATCAGACCGGAGCCGGGCGCTGCGGGAACTCGGGATCCGCTGAGCGGCCCCGGAACCGCCCCGTCGCCCGTCAACGGATCACTGCGCTCGACCAGAACGTCAGCGCAGCGGGGAACCGAGATCGGTGGCGATGCTGTCGGCCCAGGCGTCGATCTCCGTCCAGTTGCGGAAGTCGCCGTAGCGGCCCCGCATCAGGCGGAAGACCAGCCTCCCGAAGAACGGGAGGTGGTCCCGTTCGACGGCGCCGGCCAGGAGGCGGTGCCCGCGAGGACGGAGGGCCGCCCGGAAGGCGGCGATGGTCGTGGGCTCCCGCGCCCGATCGGCGATCCAGGCGTTCATGGCATGCGCCAGCCCAATGCTGAACAGCCACACCGGCCGTTCGGCCAGAGCCCCGGTGTTGCGCTCCACGTAGTCGACGGCCGTCGGAAGCCAGGCGGAGTTGTGCACGGCGCTGCCGAGCACGGCCGCGTCGTAGGCGCCGACGTCCCCGGCCCGGTCCAGGCTGAGCGCTTCCGCCTCGTGGCCGTGCTCGCGAAGCCGCTCCGCCACCCGCACCGCGATCTCCCGGGTGGACCCGTGCTCGCTCGCATACCCCACCAGAATCCGCATGCGGCCTCCTTCTCCTCCTCTCGCCGTTCTCTCGCCGACCGAAGCCGGGGAGCTCACGCAGGCGTCCAAGGCCACGGCAGATGACCGTCTCCACGGCCGGTCGCTCTACTCCCCGGGCGGACCGGGACCAGACCGGAGATCGCCGCCTGGCTGGTGACCGCCACCGCCCGCGTGCAGCGGCAGCAGGCTCAACCGCGCCCGTAGCGTTCGGCCAAGGCGTCGAGCCCCACGGCGAACACGCCGTCGCCCATTGCGGTCTCGAGCTGCTCGGCCACATCGTCGGTGGCGTCGAACGCCGCCGTCCAGGTCACCGTGCAGCTCTTCGCGCCCTGCTCGGTGACCTCCAGGGTCGCCTGGTGCCCGGCGATGGGAAACGGCGGGTCGGGCATCGTGTAGATGAGTCTGCGGGCTGGCTCGTCCCGCTCGACAAGCCGCTCGACGAGCTCGTGGTCCGTCTCCGCTTCGAAGACGCGTTCCGTTCCCGGTGCGTTGTAGGGGTCCACGCCGCGCATGGCCGGCGTGGACGTTCCAGGGTGCCATTCGCTGATCGCTGAGAAATCGCCGACGAGGTCCCAGACCTCTGCCGCTGACGCGTCCAGGTCGACGCTGCGCCGCACTGTTGCCATGACTCAGAGTAACCGGTTGGGTAGTAGAACGTCCGCGCACCGGTTCCGCGTTTCTTCTGCGCTGTTTCCGCCGACGCAGCTGGAACCGCGGGTTTGCGCAGGTCACCAAGGGGCAGTGGCTGCTCAGACAGGCTGGTGCCGTAGAGCGGTAAGTGAGGCCGGCGACGGGGCCGGACGGTGGCCGCGGCGGCCCCGTCTTGACAAGCGGCTAAAGCCTGCCAAGGCGGTCAGCAGAGGGTCCAATCATCCGGGTTGAGGTGTGTCGAAGTGGTCAAGAACGCTCCATTGGAATCTGTCGCCGAAGCTCAGAGGCGGGCGAAGAAGCGCCTCCCGATGGAGGTGTACGTATCTTTAATCGCCGGGACCGAAAAGGGCGTCACCCTGGACGACAACATCCGGGCCTACGATGAGGTCGGTCTCCGTCCGCGCATCGCCGCGGAGCTTCCCCCACTGCGCGAGCTGAACACGACCGTCCTGGGGCAGGAGGTCTCTTTCCCGGTGGTCGTCTCACCCGCCGGCGCCCAAGCCGTGGACCCGGGCGGCGAGGTCGCCGTGGCCAAAGCCGCGGCAGCGGCGGATACGGCCATGGGGCTGAGTTCCTTCGCCAGCATGCCGTTCGAAGATGTCGTCGCGGCCAACCCGAAGTCGTTCTTCCAGCTGTACTGGGTGGGCAGCCGCGACGCTATCGCGGCGCGTGCCGAGCGTGCCCGAAAGGCCGGGGCCAAAGCGCTGATTCTGACCCTGGACTGGTCTTTTGCCAGCCGTCGCGACTGGGGCAGCCCGTCGATACCCGAAAAGGTGAACCTTGCCACGCTGGCGAAATTCGCCCCCATGGGGATTTCGCGCCCGGGCTGGGCGCTCCGGTTCGTGCTCGGCGGAATTCCGGATCTGAAGGTGCCCAACCTGGCGACCGGCGGGCAAGAGCCGCCGACCTTCCAGCAGGCATACGTCGAATGGGCCCACACTCCGCTGCCCACCTGGGAGGACGTGCGGTGGTTGCGCGATCTCTGGGACGGCCCGTTCCTTGTCAAGGGGATCTATCACCCAGACGACGCCAGGCGGGCCGTCGACAGCGGAGCGACGGCCATTTCGGTCTCCAACCACGGCGGAAACAACCTTGACGGCATTCCGGCGACGCTGCGCGCGCTGCCTGCCGTGGCCGAGGCTGTAGGCGACCAGGTCGAGGTCTTCGTCGACGGCGGGATCCGCCGCGGCAGCGACGTGGTCAAGGCCCTGGCCCTCGGCGCGCGAGCGGTGTTCGTGGGACGTGCCTGGCTGTGGGGCCTGGCCGCAGGCGGCCAGGACGGAGTCTGGCAGATCCTGGAGGTCCTGCGCAGCGGCATCGACGAGACCCTCATCGGGCTCGGCCACAAGTCGATCCACGACTTGAGCCCTGAGGACCTGATCATCCCCGAAGGCTTCACGCTCGGGCGAGAGCTGGTGGCTTGACCTCCCCCTCTCCCTGGAGGGAGGGGATTCCTGGCTCACGGCGCTCGGCCGCTCAGCGAACAACCGGGGCTTAGCGCTGGTCAGGAGGTCGGTGACGCGGACGTGTCGGGATCGCCGACGACCTCAAGACGGCCGCGACGGATCCGGTCACGGCCCCATTCGCCAAGCGGCTGTAGCGCTTCATTGAGTGCCGCGCCTGTCTCCGTCAGCGTGTACTCCACCTTCGGCGGTACTTCCGCGTAGACCTTGCGGTGGATCAGGTCGTCCTCTTCCATCTGACGCAAGTGCTGGGTGAGCATCTTCTCGCTGACGCCGGGCAGGGCACGGCGGAGCTCGGCGAAGCGGCGGGTGCCGTGGGCGTGCAGCTCCCAGAGGACGAGGCCCTTCCATTTGCCGCTGACGACGTCGAGCGCGGCGTCGATTCCGCAGATGTAGGGGCCCTTGCGGGGTGGCATTGACAGTCCTCGCTCTGCGTCGATCGCGGAGTACTGACCAAATGGCCGGTACCCCACTATTTAGTGGGTACTTCCCTGTGATGGTGGCAGCGGCCAGGGTGGTCGGCAAGCGACCCCGAGCCCTTGAGGAGATCCCCGCATGCCCACACCTACATCTGTCACCGTGCTCGGTCAGGGCCCCATGGGCCAGGCGATGGCCCATACGTTGGTCGACGCCGGACACCCGGTCACGGTGTGGAATCGCACGCCGCGCCGTGCTGACGGTGTCGTTGCCGCAGGGGCACGGCTCGCGGCCACCCCATCCGACGCGGTGGCAGCCGGCGACCTGGTCATCCTCAGCCTGACCGACTACCAGGCCATGTGGGACGTACTCGGTGATGCGGCGGCATCACTCGCCGGACGCACGTTGGCCAATCTCAGCTCGGACACCCCTGACAAGACCCGCGAGGCGGCGGCATGGGCGGCCTCGCACGGAGCATCGTTTTTGACCGGCGGGGTGATGGTGCCCGCACCCATGGTCGGCACCGATCTGTCGTACGCGTACTACAGCGGCGACGCGGAGGCATTCGACGCTCATCGCGCGACGCTCGCCCGCATCGGCGAGCCGCGGTTCCTGGGCGACGATCCAGGGCGTGCCCAGCTGATGTACCAGGCCCATCTCGACGTCTTCCTGACCACGTTGTCCGGGTTCGCCCACGCGACCGCTCTCGTCGGCTCAGCCGGCATCACCGCGGAAACCTTCCTGCCCGAGGTCATGCAGCTGTTCCAAGCGATCCCCGACATGATCGCCGAAGACGGCATCGACAAGCTCGGAGCGCAAATCGACGCCGGTGAGCACCCCGGTGAAGGAAGCAGCAACATCATGATGGGTGCCACCGCCGACCACATCCACGCGGCCAGCAAGGCCGTCGGTATCGACGCCTCCCTCCCGCGTGCCGTGCAAGCGCACTACCGCCGAGCCATTGACGACGGCCACGGCACCGAGGGCTGGACCCGAATCATCGACGGTATCCGTACTCCGCGAGCGAGCGCATGAGCGCCGTTCGGCGCAATGCTCTGGTCCAGCGGGTCCCGGTCAGGTAAACGGCCGGGACGCCTCGTCTAGGACTGCGACCTCGTCCGCGTTCAGGCGCAGCTCAGGGGCTGCAAGCAGATCGGACAGCTGGGCGATCGTGGTCGCACTCGCCAGTGGTGCCGTCACGGTCGGTTTGGCCAACAGCCAGGCCAGTGCCGTTGTCGCGATCGAAGCGCCGCGGGCGGAGGCGACGGATTCCAGCGTGCTGACGACCTTCAATCCGGCCTCGTTCATATACGGTTTCACCGCGGCGCCGCGGGCGGCGCCCTCCAAATCGTCCGCGGTCCGATATTTTCCGGTGAGGAACCCGCTGGCGAGTGAGAAGTAGGGGAAGACACCCAGCCGGTGCCTTTCAGCCAGGTCGGCGAGATCGCGCTCGTAGTCCCGGCGGTTCACCAGGCTGTAATTGGGCTGCAGCGCCACCGGGGGTGCGAAACCGTTCTCCTGGGCGACGCTGATCCACTCGGCGACGCGCTCGGCGCTGTAGTTGGACACGCCGACGTAGCGGACCTTGCCGGCCCTGACCAGACTGTCGAAGGCCGCCAGGCTCTCCACCAGCGGTGTGCTCTCGTCGTCGTAGTGCGCGTAGTACAGGTCGATGTGGTCCGTCTGGAGGCGCTTGAGGGAGGCGTTCGCAGCGTTGGCGATATTGTCCGGCGCAAGGCCCTTGAACTCGGGGTGGCCGCTGACCTTGGTGGCGACGACCACCTCGTCGCGGTTGCCGCGGCTGCGCATCCACTGGCCGATGATCGTCTCCGACTCCCCACCGGTGTTGCCCGGGACCCAGAACGAGTAGGAGTCCGCGGTATCGACGAAGTCACCGCCCCCTGCGACGAAGGCGTCCAGGACCTCCTCGGAGGTCTCCGCGTCCGTGGTCATACCGAAGGTGTTCCCGCCCAGGCCCAGCGGGTGGACATCAAGATCTGACGTGCCGATACGGGGCATTGCCGTCCTTTCACTCCCCGGTCTCCTGTGAACTACGGCAACAAGATCAAATCCCCGGTGTTTCCGCGTCGCGACGCGCGGACACGTCGCGATCCGGATAGCGTGGACGAGCATGGCGACCACCGGACCGGAGAACACCGCATGCGCTCTTTCCTCCCCGAACCCGATCCCATAGCGGAGGCGGGCCTCACGCCGTTGGCGGAGAACATCACGGCCGGGCGGAATCGGGCGGAACTGGAGTCCCGCGTCGCCCCGCTGATCGAAACGCTGGGCGAACGACTGATGACCGAGCACTTCGGTCCTGCCCGGCGGCACGCGCTGCGCGCCAACGAACTCCTGCCCGCCTCTCTGTACCGGGCGGGTCTGGTGTTCCTGCGCGAAAGCGACTTCGCCCGGGCTGAGGAGCTCCTGGCCGACGCGGCCGAATGCCAGGAGCTGTCGGCCCGGCGGTTGCGCACGTGGGCCGCGACGGTGCCCTCCCTCAAGGCCGACGCGGAGGCGGGGACCCGCCGTGTGTGGACCATGTGGTGGGAGACCGGCAAGGCCCTGCGCGGACAGGGCGAATGGCGCCGGGCGCACGAACTGCTCACCGCGGTCCTGGACCAAGTCAGGCTGGACGGCCGCTGCGGACTCGTGCGCGAGGACCTGGACTTCGTGGCGGCCAGAATCCGCCAGGAGGAGCTCCGTCAGCAGGGGCGCACCGTGATGGCCGCGATGCGCGGACTGCGCCCGGCATCCCGGAGGGCCGCTCGGTTCGGCCTCACTCCGGAAGGGGTCAGGGAGGCCGCCGGCGAGGCGCTCCCCAGTGCCAGGACCGCGCTCACGAGGCGGACTCCCCTGCCGCCCGAAGAAACCGGCTGAAGGGCCGCCCGCACCACGGCGAGCGCGAAGCGCTCTGCCGTTTCCGCCCTGCCACGCAGGAGTCCGATTCCTCCCCGGGCCCACGCCCGGGGCGTCCTCGGAGATGCATGGTGACGTGTCGTCCTGGCGCTTCGGCGACGCCGTCTTCTCCTGGGACTACGACGTATCCGCCGACGGCACGAAGAAGGACGGCCCCCTCGGTCACGAGGGCCGTCCCCGAGGTCGGCGCTTGCCTGCTACAGGCGTTCCACGATCATGGCGTTGGCCAGGCCGCCGGCCTCGCACATGGTCTGCAGGCCGAACCGGCCGCCGGATGTCTCCAGGGCCGTGAGCATGGTGGCCAGCAGGCGCGTCCCGGACGCGCCGAGCGGGTGGCCGAGCGCGATCGCACCGCCGTGGATGTTGAGCCGCTCGGGGTCGGCGCCGAGTTCGCGTGCCCAGGCCAGCGGCACCGAAGCGAACGCCTCGTTCACCTCGTAGACGTCGATGTCCTCGATCGACAGCCCCGCGTTGTGCAGCAGTTTGCGGGTGGCGGGCAGGACGCCCATGAGCATGAGGATGGGGTCGTCCCCGGCGATCGCGAAGGAGTGGAACCGGGCGCGCGGTGTCAGCCCGAGGGCTGCGGCTTTCTCCTCGCTCATGATCAGCGCTGCTGAGGCGCCGTCGGTGAGGGGGGAGGAGTTGCCCGCCGTGATCCGCCAATCGATCTCGGGGAAGCGTTCCTTGGCTCGGTCGTTGGTGAAGGCCGGGGTGAGGCCGGCGAGTTTCTCCGGGGTCGTGCCGGGGCGAACGGTCTCATCGGTTCGGCCGCCGTCGATGGGCAGGATCTCCCGGTCGAAGACGCCCGCGGCCGCGGCTTCCGCGGCACGCTGGTGCGAGCGTGCGGCGAACCGGTCGAGTTCGTCGCGGTCGATCTTCCAGCGTGCGGCGATCACCTCGGCTGCGATCCCTTGGGCCACCAGCCCGTCCGGGTAGCGCTTGCGCAGCAGGGCGCCGTAGGCGTCCTGGCCCTGCTTGTCGCTGCCCATGGGGACCCGGCTCATCGACTCCACGCCCCCGGCGATCGCGATGTCGTAGGCGCCGGAGGCGATGCCCTGAGCGGCGAAGTGCACGGCCTGCTGGCTGGAACCGCACTGGCGGTCCACCGTCGTCGCGGGGACGGATTCGGGCAGCCCGGCCGCCAACACAGCGTGGCGGCCGATGTTGACGGCCTGGTTACCGGTCTGGGTGACGCATCCGGTGATGACGTCGTCGATGTCGGCGGGGTCGACGTCGTTGCGGTCGAGCAGCCCACGCAGCGTAGTGGCGAGCAGGTCCACCGGGTGGACCTCCGACAGTGCGCCGCCGGCCTTGCCCCGCCCGGAGGGGGTGCGGACGACGTCGACAACGACGGCGCTGTTCAAGCTGGGTGCCATGGGGAACTCCTTGGGATGGTCGGGTGCGCGCGAACCGGTCACAGTCGGCCACACGGCGTGGCGGGTGGATCGGTGTCGTTCGGCGGGGATCGTCGGGGCCGGGCCGCTGCCCAGCCGGGTCAGGGATGCTGGCTGCTGACGGAGATCACTTCGCCGGTCATGTAGGAGGAGAGGTCGCTGGCAAGGAACACCACCACGTTGGCGACCTCGTCGGGGGTGGCTCCGCGGCCGAAGGCCTCCTTGGCGGCCAGGCCGTCCAGCAGTTCACGACTGACCGTCTTCTCCAGGAACGGATGCATCGCCAGGCTGGGGGCGACCGCGTTGACGCGGACACCCGCGGAGGCCGCGTCCATGGCCGCGCACCGGGTGAACGCCATGACCCCCGCTTTGGCGGCGGCGTAGTGCGCCTGCTTCTCCTGGGCCCGCCAGCCGGAGACCGACGCCAGGTTCACGATGGTTCCCGAGCGCCGGGGCAGCATGTGGCGGAAGGCCGCCCGCGTGGCTCTGAAGACGCTCGTCAGACTGATGTCGATGACGCGGTCCCACTCGGCGTCGGTCATGTCGACCACGGCCCGGTCGCCGCCCAGCCCGGCGTTGTTGACCAGGACATCCACGGCGCCGGCCTCGGACACCGCGCGGTCGATCAGCGCGTCCACCTGCCGGGTGTCGGAGACGTCGCAGGGGATGGCGATCGGCGGTTCGGCGCTGATGCCGGTGAGGCGTTCGGCGGCTTCGGCCAGTCTCTGCTCGTGAATGTCGCTGATGACCGGCCGTGCCCCCTCCTCGGCGCACCGCTTGGCTATCGCGTATCCCAGGCCGGCGCCCGCGGCGGCGGTGACCAGGACGGTTTTTCCCGCAAGCGAGCCGCTCATACGCTCACTCCCATTTCTCTCTGGTAGGCCGCGTCGAGCGCGTGGCCACCGCCCTCCTCGATCGCTGTGACCTGCCCCCGGACGAGGACATAGCCCCGGTCGATCCGGTCGCGCACCATGGCGATCGAGGGCTCGGCGATCACGATGATCGTTCCCGCGCGGGCGAGTTCGGCCACACGCTCCAGCAGGTCCTGGACGATGACCGGGGCCAGTCCGGTATTCATCTCGTCCAGGAGCAGCACCTTCGGGTCGCCCATCAGAGCACGGGTGACCACGAGCATCTGCTGCTCCCCTCCGGAGAGGACTCCCGCGAGGTTGCGCTCGCGTTCGCGCAGCCGCGGGAACCGGTCGATCGCCACGTCGACAGCGCCGTGCGGCAGCCGCAATGCCTCGGCCATGACCTGCAGGTTCTCTCGGACCGTGAGGCGGGGAAAGAGCTGGCGCCCCTGGGGGACGATAGCCACTCCCGACTTGGCGCGCCGTGCCGGTGGCAGACCGGCCACGTCGTGGCCGTTCACCAGCACACTGCCTGACGCAGCCACCGAGCCGTACAGGCCGAGCAGCAGACTGGACTTGCCCGCGCCGTTGGCGCCGACGACAGCCGTGATCTTTCCCGGCGGCGCGTACAGGTCGACTCCTTTGAGTGCCTGGGCCTTGCCGTAACGGACGGACAGGTTGCGAACTTCGAGGCCGTTGCTCATCTGTCCCCCTCTTCCTGGACGCGGTCGGTGGCGGATGCCTCGGGGCGGGCCGAGTCCGCCGCATCCTGCTGCTGTGCCTGCGCGGTCGCGGTGCCGAAGTAGACCTGCCGCATCTCCGGGCTGCGGAGGCACTCATCAGGTGGACCCTCGAACGCCACCGCTCCCTGGTCCATCAGAACGACGCGTTCGACCAGGGAGGCCACGATGTCGACGTTGTGGTCGACGAGGACGACACCGTGCCCGCGACCGGAAACGGTCGCGACCGCTCTGCGGATACCGGCCTCACCTTCGGCGTCGCTTCCCGCGAATGGTTCGTCCAGCAGCAGGACATCGGGTTCCTGGGCCAGTGCACGCGCCACCTCGATGAGGCGCTGCTCTCCCAGGGTGAGGTCGGACCACAACCGTTGCGGCTCGCTGATGTGCAGCGCGGCGCAGATGCGGTCGACTTCGTCGGCGTCATCGCGGTGCACGGGGCGCAGGAGGCTCCGCACTGCTGTGCGCATGATGCCCCACGCACTGCCCATCCGCCGGTGCAGGCGGCCGAGCAGGATGTTCTCCCACACGGTGAGGTCGGGTGCAAGCTGCGGATACTGGAAGGTCCGGGCGAGGCCAGCCCGGGCGCGCCGGGATGGCGCACCCGATATAACCCGCCCGCGCAGTGTGATCCGCCCGGAGTCGGCCGACTGGGTTCCCGAGAGCAGGTCGACGAGGGTGGTTTTACCGGCCCCGTTGGGGCCGATGAGTCCGACGACTTCGCCGGGCCCCACGTCCAGCGAAACCTCTCGGACCGCGCGGACCCCGCCGTAGCTCTTGTTCAGGTCGGCGGCGCTCAGCAGCGCGGTGCTCTCATGCGCCATGGGTCCGCTCCTTTTCCGATTCCAAGGGCACCAGGCGCCGCCACAGGATCCCGAGGTAGCCGAGGATCCCCCGGGGCGCGATCAGCAGGACGACCAGCACCGCGATGGTGAACAGCAGGGTTCCGGAGTCGCCGACGCTGCCGAGGTTGAAGGTGAACTGCACGACGATGAGCGCACCCAGGATGGCGCCCCATGCTGTGGACTGCCCGCCCAGCAATGGCATGAACAGGGCCAAAAAGACCACGTGCAGGATGAATGTCTCGGGGTTGATGGCCTGGTTGAACGTGACGAACACCGATCCGCCCAGGGACGCCACCGCGGCCCCGGTTCCCAGGGCGACCAGGCGCAGTGTGGGCACGGCGACCCCGGAGGCCTCCACGGCGACCGGAACGTCGCGGGATGCCCGCAGGACCATACCGAAGACGCCCTTGCGCAACCGGTCGACCAGGACCCCGATTCCCCAGACCAGAACGAGCAGGACGGGGATGAACAGTTCACGGGTCATCTCCACACCGAACAGCTCCATCCGCGGGACGCCGCCGATGCCTGCCGCTCCGCCGCTGAACTCCGGTGTGGAGGTCAGCCATCCCTCGAAGGCGATAGCGAACAGCAGGGTGACAGCGACCAGGAAGAAGCTGGACAGGCGGCGGGTGGCGAAGCCCAGGACCACCGCTAGCACGGCTGATGCGGCCGCGCCGATGAAGTAGCCGGCGACCATGGGCCAGTCGGTCCGGGTGGCCACCAGCGCCACCGCGTACCCGCCGAAGGCCAGGTAAGCGGTGTAGGCCATGGACAGCGACCCCGCGAGGACGAAGGGGATGTACATTCCCAGTGCCAGCAACGAGTAGGTCGCGGCCAGTGCGAACAGGTCCTGGTTGAAGGGGTTGTCGCCGACCCAGGCGAGGAGGGCGAGTCCCGCCGCCAGGGTCAGCACCGGTGACAGGTCGTAGCGGTTCAGCAGCTTCCTCATGTCCGCACCTTCCGCGTGATGAGACCGCTCGGCCGCAGTGCGAAGAAGAGCAGAGCGACCAGGAGAATGGCGTAGTCCGCGGCAGCGCTGCCGAAGTAGTACGGCGACAGGATCTGGACGGCGGCCAGCAGCATGCCGCCGATCAGGGGCGCCCATACCGAACCCGTGCCGCCGATCACGAGTGCGAGGAAGCCCCACAGCGTCCATTGCAGCCCCGAGGTGAAGCTCACCCCGGACTTGTGTGCGAACAGCAGCCCGGCGAGCCCCGCGATCAGCCCGGACAGGATGAACGCGATCCCTCGGATGCGTGACACCGGCAGACCGAGAAGCTGAGCGGCGTGCTTGTTGTCGCCCACGGCGCGCAGCATCCGGCCGGTACGGCTGGCTCGCAGCCACCACGCCACGAGGGCGAAGACTGCCACCGTCGCCACCAGCAGCGTCACCTGTGGTGCGCTCATCGCGGCGGAGCCCAGCGCGATGGGCTCGAAGCCGAGCAGGGGTTGGCCGGGAAAGTCTCCCCGGCCGAAGATGGTGCCTGCTGCCTGTTCGATGAGGAACAGGGTGGCGGCCACCGCGACGAGAGCCGGAAGCTCCGCACCACCGAGGCGTGCCTCAATGGGCCGGATGACCGCGACATCGGTGACCGCCGCGAGGACGACGGCGATGGCCAGCCCCGCTAGGGCGGCGGCCAGTACCGGGTAGCCGAGCCTGGTCACCAGCCAACTGGTGGCCAGGCCGGCGGCCATCGCGTACGGGCCAATGGCGAAGTTGAATACTGCCGCCCCGTCGAGGACCAGCAGGAAGCTGAGCGCAAGCAGGCTGAAGAAGCAGCCTACTTCGATGATGCTCAGGAAAAGCTGGGGGGACATGCCCGTCCTCCTCGTCTACCTGTAGGGAGCCGGTCAGCAGCTCGGCTGGTACTCATCCCAGGCACCGCTCGGTTCGCTGCCGTCGAAGACGGTGAACACGACACCGCAGGCTCCGTCGGCCCCGTCGTGATCGTCCTCGGTGTAGGAGACGGTGAAGTCGGGCAGCCCGTAGTAGGCCTCGAACCCACTGGTGGAGTTCAGTGCCTTGTGGACGTCTGCCGGCTCTGCCGAACCCGTCTCCTCGATGGCGTTGGCGACCATCTTGACGGCGCTGTAGGCCTGGGCGTCGTAGTCGGTCATCACGTAGTCGTCGTCGTTGGCGGCCTCCATGACCTCGCGGGCCTCCTTGGTCCGCGGGTTCTCATCGGTGATCGCTCCGACATAGACCAGCCCGTCCAGGGCGCCAGAGTCGGCCTGGCCCCACAGCTGCGGCTGGTTGCCGATCGAGGACAGCGAGAACATCTGGACGTCCTCGGGCAGGACCTTGTTGGCGGTGTTCTGGTACAGCACCTCGATTTGGCCGCCGACCGTGCTGACCAGGACCGCGTCGGGCTCGGCCTGTTCCACTCGGCTGAGCTGGGCGGTCACATCCGCGGCATCGGTCGCGGCCTCCTCCTCGGCGACGATCTCGATGCCCGCCTCATCGATCGCGTCCTTCAGCACCTCGTTGTAGGCGGCCATAGTGGGTGTGTCGTCACTGAGGATGGCGATCTTTTCGGCGTCGATGGCCTCGAAGGCGCCCACGAAGGCTTCGCCCTGCTTGGCGGTGGTGACCGCCTGAAGGTACATGTAGTCGGCGTCGGGGTCCTCGATCACCTGTGTCGCGGCACTGGTGACCGGTAGCCCCGGCACCTCGGCCTCCTGCATCACGGACTTGTTCGCGATGACCGCGCCGCTGCCCGTCGTGAACATCACCACCGAGGCGCCCTCGCCGATGATGCGGCGGGTGACTGTCGGGCTGCGGCTGGGGTCACTGCTGTCGTCGTCGGAGACGACTTCGAGCTGACGACCGAGCACGCCGCCTTCCTCGTTGACCTTGTCCACCGCCGCGCGGACGGCGGCCGAGGTGATCTGGGAGTAGGCCGCTCCCGGACCGGAGGTGTCCTCGACCAGGCCGATGACGATCGTGTCATCGCCGCCACCACCACCGCCACAGCCGGCGAGAGCCAGCGTGCAGCCTGCCGCCGCGGCCCCCACCTTCAACCCCAGTTTCCGCTTCATGGAAGGACTCCCTAGCTATGGAAAAACATCAATCTTTTAGTATTTAAACTACATTGGCCTTCGTGCTGATCACCGGATCGAGGATGAATCCCGCAGAGAAGGAGGGCCCGGCAGTGTCCCAGCCCCAATCCCGCCCCGAATCAGAGCCGGAGGCGGAGTCGGCCGCTGTGTATTCGGTCGACCACCGGCTCTCCTACGCCGACTGCGATCCTGCGGGAATCGTGTACTACGCCACTTGGTTTCCGCTGATGGAGCGGACCCACACGGAATGGTGGCTGAGCATGGGATACCGCTTCGACACGTTCGGCGGCACCTACGGCGCCGTTCCGGTGACCCGCCATACCGAGTGCTCCTATCTGTCTGTCACCCGCCTCTTCGACCTGGTCCGCTGCTCGATGCGGATCGAGGCCGTCGGTCGGACCTCCTACCGGCTCGGATTCGAATTCACCCGCTCTCCGGAGGGGGAGCGGGTCGCCTACGGGCGGTTGACGCTCGTCAGCATCGACGGTGCTGGAAAGCCCGTCCCGGTACCGCCACCGCTGCGTGAGCTGCTTGTCCGGCATCGCTGATCAAGAGGCGTTTCGGGGGCGCTTCACCGCGTCCCCGAGCCCATCTCGTCCTTGAGCCGTTCGGCCACCAGGCGACGCACCTCCGCCTTCGCGATCTTGCCTCCGGAGGAGCGCGGCAGCTCGGGCACGACCAGCAGCCGCTCCGGCAGCAGTTCCTTGGAGACGCCGCGCGCCAAGAGGTGCTCCGTCAGCTCCTCAAGCTCCAATTGCGCTCCCGGATGTGTTGTGACGACCGCGCACACCCGCTCCCCGTACAGCTCGTCGGCTACGGGGACGACCGAGACCAGCTCCACGGCCGGGTGGGTCTCCACCTCGGCTTCGACCTCAGCCGCACTGATGTTCTTGCCGCCCCGGATGATCAGATCGGACTTCCTCCCCACCAGGCGGAGGTAGCCGTCCTCGCCGATGGTGACCAAGTCGCCCATCAGCATGTAGCCGTCAGGGGTGTAGAGCTGGGCGTTGGCCCCGGGGTCGTTGTCGTATCCGGCGCAGGTCAGCGGCCCCTTTCCACCGGGCTGGCCGGGGCCTCCCGAGGCGGTGATGTCGTTGAAGTCGTCGTCGAACAACCGGACGTCCATCTCCGGGATCAGCGAGCCGCCCGTACAGAACCGCTGTTCGGCCGAGTCATGGATGGTGGTGTAGCTGAAGGCGCCGGTCTCGTTGGAGCCGAAGAAGTTGAGCACCACCGCTCCGGTGCGCCGTTCGAATTCCACCGCCCGTTCATAGGGGATGGCCTCACCGCCGGTGAACATGACGCGCAGCGAGGACAGCCGCGAGCTCTCTGCCGACGGGGAGTTGAGCAGCATGCGGAACTGCGTGCTGACACAGCACAGGACAGTGACCTGCTCCTGCTCGATCATGTCGATCATGGACTCGGTGGTGAAGCGGGGCAGCACGACCGTGGAGGCCCCGAGCACGGCCGGCGCGAAGTGGGCCGTCCACAGCCCGAACCCGAACGGCCCCGGAACACCGCCGAAAAGGATGTCGCTCTCGGAGAGCTCACCGGCCCGACGTGCGAGCTCGACGAAGTACAGCCACCTGTTCTGAAACTGGGTGACGCTCTTGGGCATCCCCGTGGTGCCCGAGGTGGAGTTGAGCGCCCACAGGTCGTTGGGACCCAGTGCGCGCTCCGCGTACGCGCTGGGGGCGGGCCGCTCGAACTGGGCCGCATCGGCGGTCCGGCCGTCGGCGTCGACGCGGTGGACCCGCGGTTCGTCCTCGCCCAGGACCATGTGCCAGTCGATCCCGGCACCGCGCTGCGCCAGGACCGCGGGAAACTCCGCCGCATCGCGGCCGCGGTGTTCGGCCAGGGTGATGAGGGCACGCGCGTTCGTCCGCTGCACCAGGTGGGCGATTTCAGCGTCACCGGCGCGTGCGCCAATGCCCACGGCCACGACCCCGGCCCGTTCCGTGCCCAGCAGCGCGATGTGGAAGTGGACGGAATCGGGCAGCAGCACCGCCACCCGGTCTCCGGGGCTGAGTCCGGCGCCGACGAGGGCGCCGGCCACGCGATCGGCCTCAGAGTCGTAGCGGGCCCAGGTTGTACGGCGGTCCGGTTCGATGTAGGCGGCCGTGTCGGGCTTGGTGCGAGCGTGCTCGCGCACCAGGTCGCTGATGGTGTGGGTGCCCCACCATCCAGCCTCGGTGTAGCGCGTGACGTCTGCTGGATCGACGATCATCCGGATTCCTCTGTCGGATCAGGGTCAGAACATGACCGGACGCGAATGCGGTGGACCGCGCCGGCTGCCCGGTTCCCACCAGCGCGTGACCCGCCTAACAGCTTATGTGTTAGAAGATAACTATGTTTCATACGAGATAGCAAGAGGTTTCCCGGCAAACTCGCCCGTGGAGCGAGAGCACGCACGGAGGCCCGCACGGAGCCGACCGTGCCGCGCTGGAAGGAGCGGCAGTGACCCTGGAAACACACGACGTCCTGGTGGTGGGGCTCGGCGGCATGGGAGCCGCGCTGGCACGGCGTATCCGATCGTGCGGACACGGCATAGTGGCGGTGGATGTGGCGCCCGGCGCCCGAAGGGAGTGGGAACACGCCACAGGCGAGACCGCGCTGGCAGACCTCTCCGCGGTGCTGTGGCGGCGGATCGGCCGTGTCCTCGTCGCCGTCCGCTCACCGGACCAGGCAACGTCCGTACTGGACCATCTCGCGGCGCCTCTGGCAGGAACCGACACGGCCTGCTATGTGATCACCACGCTGGACGAAGAGACCGCGCGCGGACTCGCGCGGCGCCGCGGCGGCCCCGAACGCGTCATCGAACTACCGATCTCCGGCGGAGAGGCGGCGGCCGACTCGGGAGCGCTCACGGCTATAGCGGCGGGGCCGGTGCGCGACGCGGACATCGCCTTCCTCACCGCCACGATCGCCGAACACACGGTGGTCTTCGACCACTACGGCGAACCGACCTTGGCCAAGCTGGTCAACAATGTCACCGGTGCCTACAACGCGCTGGTCGCGGCGCAGATGTTGGAACTCGGCGAGCGACTCGGACTGCGGCCGCAACGGCTGTACGAGGTGCTGCTCGCCTCCTCAGGCGCGAGCTGGATGGCCGCGGCACTCCCCGATCTCCGAGGCGACCTGCTGGCCAAGGACGTCGAACTGCTGGCGCGGACGCGCGAGCTCCCCGAGCCGTCCCTGAGCGAACCCCGCCGGCTGGCCGAACGCCTGGCCGAGGCCGCTCGGCGAGTCGGCGGTTCCGCGCAGGCTCAAGATCAGCGCCCGTAGCCGTGTTTGCCGTTGCCCCGGAGCGCCTGCGGTTCGACGACCGCCACCGGCCCCGGGGACATCGCGTAGTGCAGCGTGTTCTCCAGGTGCACCCGCGCGAAGGCCTCCAGCCGTTCGGAGTCGCCGTCCTCGATGAGCCGCATGATGCGCTCGTGCGCCCGGTTGCCGGTCTCGCGGTGCTCGACAGTGGGGAACTCCCCCGTGGTGCTGGCCTGGGAGGCCCACGCCTGCTCCTGCGACGACCACAGCGTTTCCAGGGTGCCGACCATCAGGATCATCGTCTCGTTGCCGCACTCGCGCACGAGGGTCTGGTGGAACTCCCTGGTCACCCGGGTGAACTCCACATCGTCGTCGACCGCGGCCATGGCGTGCTCGTGCACCTGGCGAAGCGCCGGAAGAACGGTCTGGGCCCGGTCCTCGCGGGCGGCGCACAGCGCGGCGCACACGGGCTCGATCTGCTTGAGCGCCGCTCCGACGTCGGAATAGGGTACACCGCGGAACTGCAGGACCAGTCCCATCATGTAGGCGGCGTTGGCGGCCTTCGGCACATGCACGATCGCGCCGCCGCGGTTGCCGCGCTGCACGGTGATCAGGCCCTCGGCCTCCAGGATCCCCAGGGCTTCGCGCAGGGACGGGCGGCTGACCTCGAACTCCCGAAGCAGTTCCTCTTGGGCGGGCAGGGCGGATCCATCCGCCAGCTCGCCCCGGAGGATGCGGTCCCGGAGCAGGGACGCGACCATCTCCGCAAGCCGAGGTTGGTGCAGTCGCACCATGTCACAGCCTCGCTTTCCTAGCTTTCCTACCGGTGGACCGGCGCCTCGTCTCGGCCTTGGCGCAGCCTTGATGTCTTTAAGTCTTCAGGGATTGTAAGCGCGAGGCGGCTTCCACGCGGACGCCGCAGTCCGGCTGTCTGCTCCCATACCCGCACAGGAGGCCTGTCACCTCGGGAGTTCTGTTCTGTCCCCAGTGCGTTAGCCGGGCTTCGACGCGGATCCGTCTAATCGCATTGCGCCACTCATCTTCTTTACAGAGTAGCTTATAACTATCTATGTTATCTTCTAACAGAAAGACTCGGCGTTCGGCGCTCTCGGATCGAAATCGGAGAGCACCGGCCGTCACCGCGCCGCGTCCCGCCAATGCCGGTCCACTCGCGGCGGGCGCGCGACCCGAAGAAGGGGGACACCGTGACCGAAGGGTCTGCCGACGGAATCACGTGGCGGTTCGGCACCGATGGTCCAGACACTGGGATCGGTGAAGTCGTCATGGACGCGCCGCCGGTCAACGCGCTCACCGTGAACGGCTGGTACGCGCTCGCCGAGGCCGTGCGCACCGTCGCCGCTGCGCCCGAGGTGCGCGCTCTGGTACTGCGCGCCAAAGGACGCGGCTTCAATGCCGGGGTCGACATCAAAGAGATCCAGGCGGATTCGACCTACCAGAGCCTGATCGGCGCCAACCGCGGCTGCTTCGCGGCGTTCAAGGCGGTCTATGAGTGCGCGGTCCCGGTGATCGCCGCGGTGCACGGATTCTGCCTTGGCGGCGGGATCGGACTCGTCGGCAACGCCGACATCATCGTGGCAACTGAGGACGCCACCTTCGGTCTGCCCGAGGTCGAACGCGGCGCGCTCGGCGCCGCGACCCATCTGAGCAGGCTGGTCCCTCAGCACAAAATGCGCCAGATGGTCTACACCGCCAAACCCGCGACAGCGAGCGAACTCCACTCATGGGGCTCGGTGGCCGCCGTCGTTCCCGCGGACCAGCTCATGCCCACCGCGCTCGAACTCGCCGGTGAGATCGCGGCCAAGGACCCCGTTGTCATTCGGGCGGCCAAGGAGTCACTCAACGGGATCGACCTCTGGGATGTCAACCGCAGCTATCGCTATGAACAGGGCTACACATTCGAACTGAACCTGTCCGGAGCCGCCGACGCGGCCCGCCAGGCGTTCGTCACAGGAACGGAGCAGCAGCGATGACGACATCCGCGCGAACAGCAGCGGTCAATGGCAAGATCCGCACCGAGGACGAGGTCGTCGCCCAACTGAGCGACGGCATGACCCTGGGAATCGGCGGCTGGGGCAGCAGGGCCAAACCCATGTCCTTGGTGCGCGCGATCCTGCGCTCTGACCTGCGGGATCTGACCGTGGTCTCCTTCGGCGGCCCCGACGTGGGCATGCTCTGCGCCGCGAAGAAGGTGAAGCGGGTGGTCTTTCCCTTCGTCTCCCTCGACTCCATCGCACTGGAGCCGCACTTCCGCAAGGCCCGCGAGTCAGGTGAAGTGGCCGCGACCGAAATGGACGAGGGGATGCTGCTCCTCGGCCTGCAGGCCGCTGCCTGGCGCGTGCCGTTTCTGCCGACCCGTGTCGGGCTCGGCTCCGACCTGCCTCAGGTGTGGCCCGAGCTGCGGACTGTGCGGTCGCCCTACCCCGGCCCTTCCGGCGACGAGGGGGAAGAGCTCATCGCGGTACCGGCGATCCATCTGGATGCGGCGATCGTGCACGTCAACCGCTGCGACGCCGACGGAAACGGTCAGATCCTGCGGGCCGACCCCTACTTCGACGACCTCTTCCTCGAAGCCGCAAAGAACCGGTTCGTCTCCTGCGAGCAGGTCGTACCCACCAGTGAGCTGACCAACGGTCACCCCGTGCAGTCCCTCCGGATCCACCGGCTGATGGTCGACGGTGTCGTCGAGGCCCCCGGCGGCGCCCACCCCACCTCGTGCGAACCCGACTATCCGCGCGACGAGGAGTTCCAGCGCCGCTACGCCGCGGCGGCCCGCGAGGAGGACGGCTGGCCGCGGATCCGCCAGGAGTGGCTCCGAGACTGCGCCGATCACGACAACCGGACGACGGACAACGCGAACACCCAGGAAAGGAAGGTCCTGTCATGACCTCGGCAGCCGAATCGGTGTCGGAAAGGACCACTCCGGCCGACGTCCGTCGCGCCGACATCTGCTGTGTGGCGATTACCGACGGTTTCCGCGACGACGGTGAGATCCTCGCCAACCCCATCGGAACGATCCCGACCATCGGCGTCCGTCTGGCGCGCAGACTCTACGAGCCGCGCCTGGCGATCACCGACGGCGAGGCGATGCTGCTCAACGACACTCCGCCGATCGGCCAGCCCGGTGTCGTCGAGGGGTGGAACCCCTTCCGGCGGATGTTCGACGTGGTTTGGGGCGGACGGCGCCACGTGGTGATGGGGGCCAGCCAGATCGACCGCTACGGCAACCAGAACCTCGCCGCGATCGGGGACCCCGCCCAGCCCAGTGTGCAGCTCATCGGGTTCCGCGGCGCACCCGGGAACACCATCAACAACACCACCAGCTACTGGGTCCCCGGGCACTCGAAGCGCGTCTTCGTTCCGCGTGTCGACGTGGTCTGCGGCATCGGTTACGACCGCGCCGCCGAACTCGGCCCGGAAACGGCCAAGTCCCACGAGATCCGCCAGGTCGTCACCGACCTCGCGGTACTCGACTTCGCCACCGACGACCGGCGGATGCGCCTGCGTTCGGTCCACCCCGGAGTCAGCGTGGCAGACGTGGTCTCCGCCACCGGGTTCGACCTGGCCGTGCCGGACGATGTCCCGACCACCCGCATGCCCACCGCACAGGAGCTCGCAGAGCTGCGGCGCCTCGACCCCGACGGCCTCCGGTACCGGGAGGTGAGCGCGGCATGAGCCGACGACCGTGGCACACCCGGGCCACGGAGCTCTTCGGCGTCCGCTACCCCATTGTCCAGACCGGAATGGGATGGGTATCGGGAGCGGGCCTGACGGCCGCCACCGCCAACGCCGGCGGGCTGGGCATCCTCGCCGGGGTGACCCTGTCCGCTGAGGAGCTGCGCAGCACAGTGCGCCGGGTGCGGGAACGCACCGACGCCCCGTTCGGGGTGAACCTCCGTGCCGACCTTCCCGACCTCGGCGACCGGCTCGCGCTCCTTTCCGAAGAGGGAGTGCGGATCATCTCCTTCGCCGGCGCACCGACACCGCGGACGGTGGAACTGGTGCACGAGGCCGGTGCGGTCTGCGTGGGCACGGTCGGGATGCGGCGCCACGCGGAGAAGATCGTGGCGGCCGGGGCGGACGCGGTGATCGCCCAGGGAGGCGAGGGCGGCGGACACACGGGCCCGGTCCCCACCACTCTCCTGCTGCCCGCGGTCCTCGACGCCGTTGGCGACCGCGTCCCCGTTCTCGCGGCCGGCGGCTTCTTCGACGGCCGCGGGATGGCGGCCGCGCTGTCCTTCGGCGCGGACGGCATCGCCATGGGCACGCGCTTCCTGCTCACCCAGGAGAGCCGCGTCCCCGACCACATCAAGCGGCGCTACCTCGACACCGGGCCGACCGGGACGGTCGTCACCACCGCGGTCGACGGGATGTCCCAGCGCCTCATCCGCACACCCGTGGTGGACAGGTTGGCGGACGGCGGCCCACTGCGCCGGATACTGCGCGCCGCCACGACGATCCCCCGCCTGCGCGAGGTGACCGGGCAGCCCCTGTCCGCGTCCCTGCGCGAGGGCTGGTCCATGCGGCGCCACCAGGGACGCAGCCTCGCCCAGGTGGCCGCCGCGGCCAACGCCCCACTGCTCATCAAGGCGAGCTTGGTCGACGGGGACGACAGCGCCGGCATCCTGCCGACCGGCCAGGTCACCGGCAATATCGATGACCTCCCCACCGTCGCCGAGCTCATCGACGGCATCGTCGGCGACGCGGCCCGGGCACTGGACCGTGCGCGCCGGATCACAGACGATCCGGAATCCGGGGGTGGCCATGAACGGTGACTCCGCTGCCGCCGCGACCCCGAGCCGCAGCGGCAGGACCGCGCTCGTCACAGGGGCCGGCTCGGGGATCGGTCGGGCCACCGCCCATCGGTTGGCGGCCGGCGGCGCCGCTGTCGCCTGCCTCGACATCGACGCGGCGGCCGCCGCGGCCACCGCCGCGGCCATCCGGGACCGGGGCGGTGCGGCCCTGGCGCTGACGGCCGACATCGCCGACACCGACGCGGTCACAGAAGCGGTCGCCGAGGTCGTCGCATGGGGATCAGGGCTGGACGTACTCGCCTGTGTCGCGGGCACCGTCGCGACCGACCACACCGAGCATGTGACCCCCGAGCAATGGGACCGGATCATCCGCATCAACCTGACCGGCACGTTCCGCACCATCCAGGCCGCCCTGCCCGCGCTGCGCCGCAGCCGTGGGGCCGTGGTGACAGTGGGCTCCATCGCCGGCGTGGCCGGCCGCCCCTATCTGGCCGCCTACTCGGCGGCCAAAGGCGGGATCGTCGCGCTCACCCGGGCTCTCGCGGTGGAGTACGCCCACAGCGGTGTGCGGCTGACCTGCGTGTGCCCCGGATCGGTGGGCACCTCGATGCCGTCCGCGGCGACCCCACCCGAGGACGCCCCGCCGGAACTGGCCGAGCGGGGACGTTCACTGCTGCCCCGGCGCCGCGCTGAACCCGAGGAGATCGCGGCCATGATCGCCCACCTCACCGGCCCAGAAGCCGCTTTCACCACCGGCAGCGTCCACGTCATCGACGGCGGTGCCATCGCGTGAGCGGCCAGAGCGCCTACCGCACATCCCGAAGAACGTGACCGGCCACGCGGCCGCCCACGGATACAAGGAGGGTTCGCAATGACCGAAGACGTCGTCCGCTACCGCCGGCAGGGACGGGTCGCGATCGTGACGATGAACCGGCCCGAGTTCCGCAACGCGCAGAACTCGGCGATGACCTACGCCCTGGACGCGGCGTTTCGCCGGGCTGCCGATGATGACGAGGTGCGGGCGGTGGTCCTGGCCGGAGCCGGGCCACACTTCTCCGCCGGCCACGACATCGGAACACCGGGACGCGACATTGACCAGAGTTTCCCCCGTGTGGCGTCCCTGTGGTGGGACCACGTGGGCAAGGAAGGCGCGGACAGCCGCTTCGCCCGCGAATCCGAGGTCTATGTCGGGATGTGCCGCAGGTGGCGGGAGCTGCCCAAGCCCACGATCGCCATGGTGCAGGGGGCCTGCGTCGCCGGAGGTCTGATGCTGGCCTGGGTGTGCGACCTGATCGTGGCCTCCGAGGACGCGTTCTTCGCCGACCCGGTCCTGGACATGGGCATCCCCGGCGTGGAGTACTTCGCCCACCCGTGGGCAATGGGAACACGGCAGGCCAAGGAGTTCCTCTTCCTCGGAGAACGCATCGGGGCCGCCCGCGCCTTGGAGTGGGGCATGGTCAACCGGGTCGTCGCGCGGGAGGAACTGGAGACGGAGACGCTCGGCATGGCCGAGCGGATCGCGGCCAAGCCGCGGTTGGGGCTGGCACTGACCAAGAAGGCCATCAACCAGGCTGAGGACCTCATGGGGTTGCGCAGCGGAATCGACGCCGCGTTCGGTCTGCACCACGTCGCCCACGCCCACAACGCCGAAACCAGCACGGATTCCCTGGCCGGACAGACCGCGCGCAGCATGCGCGACCGTTATGGAGAACGCTGATGGATCTGTCGTTCACACCGAGCGAGCGCGAGTTCCGCGCCGAAGTCCGCGCGTGGCTGGCCGCCAACGTACCGCCGGAGCCGCTGCCGTCGTTCGACACTGCCGAAGGATTCCGCCGCCACCAGGACTGGGAGGCGCTGCTAGCCGACGCGGGCTGGTCGGTGATCACCTGGCCGACCGAGTACGGCGGACGCGACGCCAGCCTCATGGAATGGCTGGTCTTTGAGGAGGAGTACTACCGGGCAGGGGCGCCGGCCCGGGTGAGCCAGAACGGGATCTTCCTGCTGGCCCCATCGCTGCTGGAGTTCGGTACCGAAGAGCAGAAGCGGCGCTTCCTTCCCCCGATGGGCCGCGGCGAGGAGATCTGGGCGCAGGGCTGGTCCGAGCCCGAGGCGGGCAGCGACCTCGCCAACATCCGCAGCCGCGCTGAGCGGGTCACCGGAGGGTGGCGGCTGACCGGGCAGAAGATCTGGTCGTCCCGGGCCGCGTTCGGGCACTGGCTGTTCGGGATCTTCCGTACGGACCCGGACAGTCGGCGGCACCGCGGCCTCACCTACTTCCTGGTGCCCCTGGACGCGCCCGGGGTGACCGTCCGCGGCATCCCCCAGCTCGACGGGCTCCCCGGCTTCGCCGAGGTCTTCTTCGACGACGTGTTCGTCCCTGACGATCAGGTGCTGGGCGAGGTCGGCCGCGGCTGGTACGTGGCCATGTCCACCACCGGATCCGAACGCGGACTCACCCTCCGCAGCCCCGGACGGTTCCTAGCCACGGCCGACCGACTGGCCGCACTCGTCAGCGACCTTGGCGACGGAGCAGCGCCCACCCTGCGCGACCGGGCCGCCCAGGCCTGGATCGACGCCGACGCCTACCGGCTCTACACCTTCCACACCGAGAGCCGGATGCGCGCTGGCGCGCAGATCGGCGCGGAATCCAGCGCCAACAAGATCTTCTGGTCCGAACTCGACAGGGCCCTGCACCGGATCGCCCTGGACCTGCTCGGTACCAGGGGCACCCTCACCGCCCAGGCCCCGGACGCGGCCGAGTACGGCCGCTGGCTCGACGGGTTCCTCTTCGCGCTCGCCGGTCCTATTTACGGTGGCACCAACGAGATCCAGCGCAACATCATCGCCGAACGCGTTCTCGGCCTGCCCAAGGAGGCCTGATGGACTTCTCCTTCACCGTGGAGCAGCACGACTTCGCCGCGGCGGTCGCCGAGCTGCTGCGCACCCACTGCACCCCCGAGCACGTCCGCGCCACCAAGAGCGGGTTCGACCGCGACCGCTGGAAGCGTCTCGCCGACATCGGCATGGCGAGCGTCTGCGTCCCCGAACCCCATGGGGGACTCGGCGGCGACGACCTCGACCTCCTCCTCGCCGTGGAAGAGTGCGGGTCGGCGGCACTGCCCGAACCGGTCGTGGAGTCCACCACCGCGGCCACGGCCCTGGGCGCGGCGATGGAGTCCGGTGCGCGGGACGGCGGCCACGCCGACCACGCCGTGCTCCTCGCACGGGCGGCCGAAGGTGATGCGCTGCTCACGGTCAGCGCGCCGACCGACCCCTACGTGGCGGCCGCCGACCACGCCGCGGCCTTGTTGCTGGAGCGGGAGGGTGCCTGGTACGTCGTCGACCGCGACCGTGCCGCGCTCACGCCGCAACCCTCGGTCGACGCGCCGCGGACCCTGTTCACGGTGGAGTGGGACTCAGACGGCGGCACCCTGATCGCCCGGGGGGAGGCGGCCCGGGCGATGTCCGCCGCCGTCCTCAACCGCGGCGCGCTGCTGTCCGGCGCCTATCTACTGGGTGCCGCCCGGCGCCTGATCGAGATGAGCGTCTCCTATGCCAAGGACCGGATCCAGTTCGGTCGGCCGATCGGTTCCTTCCAGGCGGTCAAGCACCACCTGGCCGACGCCTTCGTGGCGGTGGAGTTCGCCCGGCCCCAAGTATGGCGCGCGGGCTACTCCCTGACCAGCGGTGCCGCGACCGCGGACCGCGACGTATCAGCGGCCAAGGCCTCCGCCTCGGCGGCGGCCGAGCGCGCCGCCGCCGTCGCCCTGCAGGTCCACGGAGCAATCGGCTACACCCACGAATCTGATCTGCACCTCTGGCTCACCAAGGTGTGGGCGCTGAGCCGGGCGTGGGGGAACGCGGAGTGGCACCGGGGCCGTGTCGCGTCGTCACTGATCGACCAGAGGCTCACCGCCCGCCTCCCATGAGCACCTCCCGCCCCGGTCCGTCCGTGCTGTTCCATCACCCCAGGAGAACGATGTGGCCTGTTACGAGGTCCACGGCATCACCCCGGTCGTACACCCCGGTGCCTTCGTGCACCCCTCGGCCGTTCTCATCGGCGATGTCGTGATCGAAGCCGATACCTACATCGGCCCGAACGCGAGCCTGCGCGGGGATTTCGGGAGCGTCGTCGTCCGGCGCGGCGCCAACGTCCAGGACTGCTGCGTCCTGCACGCCTTCCCCGGCCGCGAGGTGGTCGTGGAGCAGGACGGCCACATCGGCCATGGCGCGGTCCTGCACGGCTGCCTCATCGGTGAAGGCGCCCTGGTGGGCATGAACGCCGTGGTCATGGACGGGGTCCGGGTAGGTGCCCGCGCCTTCGTCGGCGCGCAGAGTTTCGTACGCGCGAACTTCACCGTTCCCGAGGCGTCGGTGGCCATGGGCAACCCCGCTGAGGTCGTCCGGCGGCTCAGCGAGGCCGAGATCGAATGGAAGGCAAAGGGCACGCACACCTACCAGCGCCTGGCCGAATGGTCAGCGCGGACGATGCGCGAGACCGAGCCGATGCCCTCCGTCGAGGACCGCCGCGGCGGCGGGCTGCCCGAAGAGCTCGCCTCGAACGTGCCGATCGACGAGTTCCGCCGCACAGCCGCCCGGCCGGGTTCCGCCCCGGGCGGCCCGTACTCAGCGGAAGAACGGCGGTACGGCCCCTGATCCGGTGGCGCCCTCGGCCGCGCCCGAGGAGACCGCGCTCACCCGGATGTGTCGCCTACCCGCTTCCGCGGGACGGGTTCGAGGATGGCGCGCCCGCCGGGAAGCCGCCCCTGGTCGAGATCGTGGAGCGCATCGAGCGCGGCGTCCAACGGGTAGATCGTGGAGCGCAATCGCACATCGCCCCGTGCCGCCAGCACCATCAGCTCGTCGAGGTCGTTGTAGGTGCCGACCAGGTTGCCGACGACGTTGATCTCGCGGGAGACGATGTCGATCGTGGGGATGTCCACACGGCCGCCGTAGCCGATGACGAAGTAGCTCCCGGCGTCGCGGGTCATCGCCACCCCCTGGGTTTCGGTGCCGTTCTCGCCGACGAAGTCGAGCACCACGTGCGCCCCCTGGCCCGAGGTGATCTCCAAGACCCTGTCGACCTGCGAGCCGTCGGCAGGGACGGTGTGGTGGGCGCCCAGTTCCGCGGCGACTCTGCGCGCCTCCTCGGCAGGGTCGATGACGGTGATCTCGGCCGTGGTGAGCGCGGCCAGCGCCTGCAGCCCGATGTGCCCGAGCCCGCCGGCTCCGATCACCACCACGTGCGTTCCCGGATACAGCAGCGGAAGGGCCTTGCGGACCGCATGGTAGGCCGTCAGCCCGGCATCGGCGAGAGCAGCCACATCGGTCGGGGCGAGGCCGGGCGCCAGCTTCACGCAGGCGCGCACGTTGGTACGCATCCGCTCGGCCATGCCGCCGTCGGAGTCCATACCGGGAAACATCGAGTTCTCGCAGTGCACATCATCACCCGCGCGGCAGGCCCGGCACAGCCCGCAGGTGGCCAGCGGGTGCAGGATCACCGTGTCGCCCGGGGCGAGGTTGGACACCGCGGACCCGGTCTCCAGCACCGTCCCGGCGTTCTCGTGGCCGATGGTGTAGGGCAGTTGCACGTCGTTCTTCTCGGCCCACTGCCCCTCGATGATGTGCAGGTCGGTACGGCACACTCCGGCAGCGTTCACCTCGACCAGGACGTCCAGGGCCCCCTGGAGTTCCGGTTCGGCGACGTCGTCGATAGACGGCGGCCGACCGTAGTCGTGTACCCGTACAGCACGCATGCGGCCTCCTGGGACGCGCGGGTAGGAGCTGACCCGCCCATCTGAACATGCTCGACCCCGATGTCCAAGGATCCGCGCCCAGCCCAACCGATACATGCGGGAGACCGAAACCCGGCCGTTTCGCTTTCCCCGGCCCGTGTGCCCCAAGATGTCATCGGCGTATCCCCCAATGATCGGAGTTTTCCGCATGGCGCGCACGGCACCCGTTCTTGTGACCGCGCTGCTGGTATCGGGCAGCCTGCTCCTCAGCGGTTGCAGCACCATCGAGGACTGGTGGGGGGACGGCCCGCCGACGGTCGAGGAGGAGTTCCCCTACACCAAGGAAGGGCGCATCTTCCAGGACACCGGGCAGGACGCGACGATGCGCTTCTCGATCACCGGGCTGGAGCGCACCCCCGACTACACGGTCATGTACTACGAGGTGACCTACCTCGACGAGTTCACGGGCAGCAACCGCAACCTGAGCATGGCGCACACGCTCATCGACCCGATCACCGGCCGGGTGTTCCGCCAGTACTTCGACAAGAAGGGCCTGAAGTACGGCTCGGTCAGCCCCGATGACAACGGGCTGTACCCGGTGCACGACGGCGTCACCAACGAGTACCGCCGCTACTTCCCGCCTATCCCCGAGGACGTGCAGCAGGTGACGTTCGTCGGCAGCGGGCTGGGGGCCATGACCGGCATCCCCATCCAGGACGTCGACGAGGAGCAGCCGGACCCGCAGGACCCCAACGGCGGGGACCACCTCTCCCTCTCCGACCCGCCGCCCGCGGGTGAGAACCTCACCTTCGAGAACCGTCCGCCTGATGACGATGCGGTCGCCGACCAGGGCGAGGTGGAGAGCTTCGTCGACTCCGGGATCGCCTCGACCACGCGCGATGGCGACACCGAGACGATCTCGCTGCACTCCGACGTGATGTTCGAGTTCGACGAGTCGGATCTCACCGAAGAGGCCGAGGCGGTCGTGCGACAGGCGGCGGCGTCGCTGACCAGCAACGTCGATCCGGACAACCCCGAGATCACCGTCATCGGCCACACCGACGGCAAGGGCACCGACGAGTACAACGCCGGGCTGTCCATGCGGCGCGCGGAGACCGTCCGGGACCTGCTGCTGGAGGAGATCGACGCCGACGACTACACACTCGTCGTGGAGGGGCGCGGCAGCACCGAGCCGGTGGCCCGGGAGGGCGGCCCCGACGACGAGGCGGCGCGGGCCCGCAACCGGCGGGTGGAGTTCTCCTACACGGTCGACCGCTCCTCCGGAGTGGAGGAGGAGAGCGACGACGACGGGCTCGACACCGCGGAGCGCAGCGTCGCCTGGCCGGCACCGTTCACCGACGACAACGGCAGCGTCGCGGCCACCGTGGACAAGGACGGCGTCCAGTTGGACGTCTACCCGCTGCGCAGGGACGGCGCCTATGTGATCGGAACAGTGACGCTGACCAACACCACCGACGAGCCGCTCACTCCGGACATGGGCGGCGCGGAGGCGCTGCAGGCGGGCGGACCGGAGAAGTTCAGCAAGGGGACACTGGGCGGATTCCAGCTCGTGGATCCGGAGACCGAGACCGTGCGCTATGTCGCGCAGATGAACTTCGGCGACGGCAAGTACGACAGCTTCGCCGAAGAAGTACACGAACTACAGCCGGGCAAACCCTACGAGCTCGTCGCCGTGTTCCCCGCCCCGCCCGAGGACGTGGCGGAGCTGACGCTGCGGGCGGGCCCCTTCGGCGAGGTGCCCGAAATCCCCGTCGGCGAGCCCGGGGAATGACCGGTCGGGCGGCGGGGCGCCGCCTGCGCCCCGCTGTCCGACCAGGCCGCTCATCTGTTCACTGCTGGACCTGCTGCGCGGCCGCGAGGACCACCTTCTCCAGGTCCTCCTTGGCGGCGTCAGAGGACATGGCGGTGGCCGATACGTGGAACTCCCCGGGCAGCGACAGGTAGAGGTGTTTACTGGACCCCTCGACGGTGGAGACGTACTTCAGTTCCCCGCCGAGCTCGTCGGCCGCGTCGGTGTGGTAACTGTCGACATCGACGTCGACGTCCACCTCCCAGTTCATTTCCTCCTGCTCACCGGGTACTCGCACGACCTCGGCGTTGTCGCTGGGATCGGTGTTCACCGTGAAGACGAGGGCGAAGGACTCGCCGCCGGGCTCCTGGGCGGTGCTGTCGTACCAGAAGCAGGACACCTGCTCGGCGTCGGGGACGTCCTCGACCTCTCCGGCTTCCTCGTCGAGCACGGCGCCTTCCGGCGCCAGGTCGCCGACGACCTCGGCGGCGCCGATGTCCGCACAGGACTCGGGAAGAGCGAACGCGGCCGCGTCAGCGGAGGGATCCGGCGACGCCGAAGCCCCCTCGGTAGGCAGCCCGTCGATGTCGAGGTCGTCGGTGTCGAAGGGGAGTTCACTACAGCCGGCGAGTAGCACACCGGCCGCGAAGGCGGCACCGGCGGCTGCCGCGCCCCGGAGCGCGGGCGAGGAGGAGACGAATCGCATGGGGGACTTTCGGGGGTCGAGGACAGGACCGGGCGCCGCGGCGAGCGAGCATCGGCGCGGGCGGCAACTGACCCTAGCAAGAAGCCCGAATCCTCCGGCTCCGCGCGGGCAAGCCGCCGCCCATCGGCCGATCCGTACCGCTCGCCCAGCGGCCCTACGGCTGGAAGAGCACCTTGGCCGCTCCGTCCTCCTTCTTCTGGAACATGGCGTAGGCCTGCGGCGCCTCATCCAGGGGAAGCCGGTGGGTGGCGAACTCGTCGACGCCGAGGGGGTCTTCCTCCCCGAGCAGCGGAAGGACGTCATCTACCCACCGCCGGATGTTGGCCTGCCCCATGCGCAGCTGGATCTGCTTGTCGAAAAGGGTGAGCATCGGCAGAGGGTCGACGCTTCCGCCGTACACCCCGCTCAGTGAGATCGTCCCGCCCCGGCGCACCAGCTCGATCGCCGTGTAGAACGCGCTCAGCCGGTCCACCCCGGCCTCGCTCAGGAGCTTGGCCCCCACCGATTCGGGCAGCAGCGTGGTCATCCGCTGCACCAGCCGCACCGCCCCCGAGCCGTGTGCCTCCATACCTACCGCGTCGATGACGGAGTCGGGGCCGCGGCCCTCGGTCCGGTCGCGGATCTCGTCGATGATGGAGTCTCCGTCGTCTTTGGTGAGGCGGAAGGTCTCCACACCGAAGCGCCGCACCCGCTCCAGCCGCTCGGGGATGAGGTCCACCCCGAATACCTGTGCACCGCGGTGCGCGGCGACCCGGCAGGCCATGTCGCCGATGGGGCCCAGGCCGAGAACGGCGACGCTGCCGCCTTCGGGAATGCCGGCGTACTCCACGGCCTGCCAGGCCGTGGGCAAGACGTCGGACAGGTAGACGAAGCGGTCATCCGGCGGACCGTGGGGAACCTTGATGGGGCCGTACTGCGCCTGCGGGACCCGCAGGTACTCTGCCTGGCCCCCGGGGACCGCCCCGTAGAGCTGTGTGTAGCCGAAGAGCTGGGCGCCCATCTGCTGGTCGTGGACCTGGGTGGTCTCGCACTGGGTCTGCAGCCCTTCCTCGCACATGTAGCAGTGCCCGCAGGCGATCTGGAAGGGCACTGTCACACGATCGCCCACGGCCAGGTCAGTGACCTCCGGGCCCACTTCTTCGACGATTCCCATGGGCTCGTGGCCGAGGATGTCGCCCTCGTTCATGAAAGGCGTCAAGACCTCGTAGAGGTGGAGGTCGGAGCCGCACAGGCCACTGGAGGTGACCCGGATGACGGCGTCCGTCGGCTCCTGGATTTCGGGGTCGGGCACGTTCTCCACCCGCACGTCGCGTGGCCCGTTCCATACCGCCGCTCTCATCGTCGTGCCTTCCTGCCGGCGCTCTGGTGTCCCGTGAGCCGCTACCCGGAGCCGCCCGGGCGAACCGGCGGCCACGCTGTTCGCGGGTCGGGGTGTGCGGCGTGGTCGGGATCGACCGTGCTGGTTTTTCCGTGGAAAGCGGGTGCCGGCGGCGATACGGGCACGGCCGGTGCGGGTGGGCGGTGTGGTGACCGGTGTATCCGGCGGCAAGCCGGCATCCCTCGCTACGCTCGGAATGCCCCATTGCCGCAACCCCACGCCTCCCTCACCGACCTAGAAGCGTCGGCACAGGGAGGCGCGGACCGTTCCCTACCGCGACGGGTCGAAGGGGCGCAGGGCGGCGGGCTGCTTGCCGGTGGTGATCTGCTCGGCGAGGAGCTTTCCGGTGATCGGGCCGAGGGTAAGGCCCCACATGCCGTGGCCGCCCGCGACATAGACCCCGGGGGCGCGGGTCGCACCGATCAGCGGCAGGCCGTCGGTGCTGACGGGGCGCGATCCGACCCACTCGTCGGTGCGTTCCTCCCAGGAGACCCCGCTGAGCAGGGGCTTGGCCGAGCGCACGATCGCGTCGATGCGCTTGCGGTCCAGCGGCGCGTCGGCCTTGCGGAACTCCATGGTCCCGGCGACGCGCAGCTTGCCCTGGTAGGGGGTGCAGGCGACGCGTTCGGCCGGCAGGTATACGGGGGTGTTCACCGGAGCGTCCGTGGGCACCGTGAAGGAGT
Source organism: Actinomycetes bacterium (assembly GCA_021793235.1). Lineage (GTDB taxonomy): Bacteria > Actinomycetota > Actinomycetes > Streptosporangiales > Streptosporangiaceae > JAJYTD01. The sequence continues at coordinate 109,117 of JAJYTD010000007.1, forward strand.
AGCCGCGCCCGGCGCGGACGGGGCGGCGGATGCCGACCTTGCGCCCCAGCTCGTTCAGCCAGGCTCCAGAGGCCAGGACCAGGGTGTCGGCGCGGACGCTGCGGCCGTCGATCGTCTCCACCAACGCCTGTCCCTGGTCGGGACGCATGCGCACCACGTCGAAGTCCTCTTCGATGGTCGCGCCGCGCTTGCGGACCGAATCGGCCAGGGACCGCACGAACTCGCCCGGGTCGACGTGGCGCTGCCCCTCCAGGCTGATCACGGTTTCCACGTTGGGGGCGATCTGGGCGGAGCGCTTGCGCGCGTCGTCGGCTGAGAGTTCGTGGAACTCGACGTGCTGCCCGGAGGAGTTGATCAGGTCGAGTTCGTGGCGCAGGTCGCGGGACTGCTCGCGCTTGCGGAACGCGGCCATGATCGGTGCCTCGTGCGTAGGCGACTCGACCCCGTTCTCGGTGAGGATGTCGTAGGCGTCGAGGCAGTCGGTGTTGACCGGGATGTATCCCCGCATCCCGCGCTGCCATGAGCGCATGTTGCAGTAGGTCGCGAAGCGCGCGAGGAAGCTCCACAGTCCGATGTCAGGGGTGAATGGGACGTACAACGGCGCGTTGGGGCTGAGGAGAGATCGGATTCCGTACCGGAGGACGCTGGGTTCGGGGAGCGGGATCGACAGTCCCGGCGACAGCCAGCCGGCGTTGCCCCACGACGCGCCGGCAGCCACCCCATTGCGCTCCACCACGGTTACCTCGACACCGCGCTCCTGCAGGAACCACGCGGTGGACAGGCCCACCACACCCGCACCGACCACGATCGCACTGGATGGTGCGTTCCCGCGTCCCTTGGCCATGGCATACTCCTTCCCAACGCTCACCGGAACCGTCACTGTGATGATGAGCCGATCGGGGCCTCGGGGAACTGGCCAGCGCGCACAATTTGCACCGCCTGGATTGTCCGCCTCGCACAAGGGAACGTGGCGCCGCCGAATGTTCCTGTGCGGCGCCGGGCGCGCCGAGTGCTGTCGCGCGGCGACGTCCGGTGCGGGGATCGGCTCCTAGCCGACAGCCCTGCCGTCGCCTGTCAGTCGCCCGCCAGGAAGTCGCCCGTCAGGCGGCCGCGGCCAGCAGCTCCAGCGACCGCATCCAGGCCTTCCGGCCAGGGGCAGCGGAGACGACGATCAGTTCATCGGCCTGGGCCTGCTCCGCGAAACCGTGGAGGTAGTCCTTGGCTTTGGCCGGGGTCCCGACAGCGGAGTAGGTGACCATCTGCAGAACCTGCCGTCCGGCCGGCGACCGGAGGATTTCGTCGGCCTCCTCGGGTGTGAACGTCCGTCCCCGGCCGAGCATCTGGGTCACTCTCTTGCGCTTGGCGTCCAGGAAGTGCTCCTGTGCCTCCTCCTCGGTGTCCGCCACGATGACGTTGACTCCGGCGATGACATAAGGCCGGTCCAGATACGGAGACGGCGTGAACTCGCGCCGGTAGAGGGCCACGGCGTCCTCCAGCGCGTTCGGTGCGAAATGGGAGGCGAACGCGTACGGGAGGCCGAGCGCGGCGGCGAGTTTGGCCCCGAACAGCGACGAGCCGAGGATGTACAGCGGCACGTTGGTGCCCTTCCCCGGCACCGCGTCGACGCCGGGGATCCGGGATTCTCCGGTCAGATACCCCTGCAGTTCCACGACGTCCTGCGGGAAAGTATCCGCTGACGTCGGGTCGCGGCGCAGGGCCCGCATGGTCTGCTGGTCACTGCCCGGTGCCCGCCCGAGCCCCAGGTCGATACGGCCGGGATGCAGCGTTTCGAGGGTTCCGAACTGCTCGGCGATGGTCAGTGGAGCGTGGTTGGGCAGCATGATGCCGCCGGCGCCGAGGCGGATCGTCTGCGTGTGCGCGGCGACGTGTGCGATGAGCACGCTGGTCGCCGAAGACGCGATGGTGGACATGTTGTGGTGCTCGGCGTACCAGATCCGCCGGTAGCCCCATTTCTCTGCGTTCTGGGCCATGGCCACACTGGCCTGGAAACTGTCGCCCGCGGTTTCTCCCTCGCCGATATGCGCCAGGTCGAGAATAGAGAGAGGGAGGTCCATGGAGTCAACCTTTCGTTCGCGGATGCGAGTGAGCGTCGCGGCCACTGTCCTTCGTACAGTCGCGGAGGCGGCACGGTTATTCCCGCGCGGCCTGGTCAGCGCACGTCAGCCCCCGGCGGCGTTTTCCTCAGCCGTCTCCGTGCCCCTGTGCGGCCAGGGCGACGACCAGTGCCAGGCGCCGGTCGGGGTCGTCCAGCCGCAGGTCGGCGATCTCGCTCAACTGCCGGAGCCGGTAGCGGATGGTGTTTCGGTGCACCCCCAGCCGCGCGGCCGCGGCGTTGAGATCTCCGTGCGCCGCCAGCCAGGCGTGCAGCGTCGCGACGTAGCGCGTCCCGTACTCGTCATCGTGCTTGCGGAGTGCGTGCACCGGGCCCCGAGTGGGGGTGCGGCCCGCTGCGGCGGCCGTGCGCAAGCGGTGCAGCAGTACCTGGTCCCAGGACTCGTCGTAGGCGATGGCAGGCGTGTCAGAATCGTGCAGGGCGTGCACGGCGAGGCACTCGTCGGCTTCGCTACGGCTGGCGGGCATCTCGGCGGGGTCGGCCGCACCGCCGATACCGCAGTGGACCACCACATCCGGTAGATCCGCGCTGACCGAGCGCGCCCAGTCGCGGATCCGCGCGACATCGGTGCCTTCGGGCAGAAGGGTGTAGACGGTGGATCCGGCCAGGGCGCTGCGACCGGGCCGAGTCCACCCGAACCCGAGGGTCGCTCGCTCAAAGACCAGCAGCGCGGGGGCGTGCTGAGCGCCCGCGTTGTGGGCCTGCATCGCGACCACCCGGAACCGCGCCTGCGGCAGTCCGAGGCGGCTGAGCAGTCCGGGAGTGTCCGGGCCACCTTCCAGGAGCCGGATCACGCTGTCGGATTCGATCCGGCGTTCGAGGTCGGCCGTCGCGCGCGCCCGCAGCAGGTGCTGGGCGGCCGAGGCCGCTCCCCTGCGCAGCGCCACCAGTTGGCGTTCGGAGGGGGCGCTCTGCGACTCCACCCAGATCGAACCGATCAGTTCCCGTCCCGCTCGCGCCGCGACCACGATCCGGCCGTAGAGCCCGAGGTCGGCGGAGGGTGGAACGAACAGCGGCTCATCGGAGACCAGGAGGTGTTTGAACACCCCCTGCTCGGCGATCGCCGCTCGGATCTCCGCCGGGACCTGGCGGCCCATGATCGTCTCCAGGCGGGCGCGGTCGGCGCCGAGTTGGCGGCTGGAGTAGGCCAGGACACGCGAGAGGCGGTCTTCGATGGTCACCGGGCCGCCCACCTCCTCGGCCAGAGAGTCGGCAAGCGCGAACAGGTCGGTGGGTCCGCGGCCGGCGTCGGTCTCCCTGCTGTCGAACACCAGGCCGTAGACGACTGTGGAGAGCTGGCTCCAGGAAACGGAGGGCTCCACGGCGATCAGCGCGATCCCGGCGCCGCGCGCCGCTTCCAGGGCGGCGGCTTCGACCGGCCGCGCCTCCCGGACCACCACGACCATCGCCGAAGCACGCACGGCCGCCTCAACGGCGTCGGCCGCCGATGCCGTGCCGACCGCGAGGAAGACCTCCCCGGCACAAGCCTCGGGGGCGGCGGAGTCGTGGACGGCGACGCTGCGCAGCACGGTGGAGCGCGGAATCGGGCAGCACAGCAGCCGACCGCCGTAGGAGCCGAGGACATTCACCAACCGGTCAAGAGTGAGCATGGTCCCTCCCCCTGACCGAGATGCCCTGAACGCTGATGCGTTCGCCCATGCCGCGCACCTTACTCACCGCCGCCCCTGTTCTGGCCACCGGGACCGGCCGTGTCGCCTGCTCGCAGGGCGCGGCCGGGGAGACGCCAGCCGACTGCGACCGGGGTCGGAGGGGACTCCTCTGCGGGGCTGAACCAGCGGTCGACGCGCGGGCGATGTGGTGCGGGCACCCTGCTCCCTACCGTTCTGTCCATCGCACCGATGTGCGAGACAGCCGGCGAACCATCCAGGAAAAGGAGCAGACCATGTTCGCGATCGCGGGAGGCACCGGCAATGTCGGATCCGCCGCCGCCACGGAACTGCTGACCAGAGGGGAGAAGGTCAGGGCCGTGGTGCGCAGCGCGACGAAGGGGCAGGGGTGGGAACAGCGGGGGGCCGACGCCGCCGTCGCCGACCTCGGCGACCGGTCCGGGCTGGCCGAGGCCCTTCGCGGGTGTACCGGGTTCTTCGCCATGCTGCCGTCGGATTTCACCGTGGCCGACTACGACGCCCACCACCGCCGGATGGCGGATGAGATCGCCGGTGCCGTCGAGGACAGCGGTGTTCCCCACGTCGCCATGCTGTCGTCGATGGGCGCCGAACTGCCGGAGGGCACCGGGCCGATACGGGTGCTGCACTACCTGGAGAACCGGCTGCGTGAGACGGGCGCGGTGCTTTCGGCGGTGCGTCCCGGCCACTTTCAGGAGAAGGTCGTCGACCTCCTCGGTGGCGCCCGGGAGGCCGGGGTCTACGTCAACTTCGGCGATTCGGCCGACGTGCCCGTCCCGATGGTGGCCACACGCGATATCGGGGCGGTGGTCGCCCAGGCGCTCCTCTCGCCGCCCGCGGCCCACGAGGTCATCGACGTGGAAGGCCCGGCCTACACGGAGCGTCAGGTCGCCGAGAAACTGGGGACCGCCCTCGGCACACCCCTGCGGGTGGTGGACATCCCGCAGCCGGGTTGGATCGACGCACTCACCCAAGCGGGCCTCACCCGGCACGGCGCCGAAGTGCTCGCGGAACTCTACGACGCCTCCCAGCGCGGCCTGTTCCAGCCCAAGGGGGACCGCCGGGTGCAGGGGTGGACCGGCATCGACGACACCCTGCGCGCCCTGGTCCGGACGCACTCCTAAAGCACGACCGACCGGCGGACACGACAGAACGGAACCGGCCATGATGTCTGCTCTGGCGACCTGCTCCGCCACCGCGGCCCTGGTACTGACCGGGGCTGTGTCGGGGGTCTTCTTCGCCTTCTCGGTGTCGGTGATGCGGGGACTCGACGCGATGGATCCGGGGCAGGCGATCACCGCGATGCAGCGGATCAACCAGAAGATCCTGAACCCGGTGTTCCTCACGGCGTTCATGGGCGCACCGGTCACAGCGGCCGCGGCCGGAGCGCTCCTGCTGGCGCTGGGCCGGACATCGGCGGCCCTACTGCTGTTCCTGGCGGCGGCCATCTATGTCCTGGGCGCGTTTCTGCCGACCGCCGTTGTCAACGTGCCCATGAACGAGGCCCTCGACGCGGTGGAGCCGCCGTCCGGCCGGGAGGAGGCCGCACGGGTCTGGTCGGCTTACTCTGCCCGGTGGACCCGGTGGAATACGCTGCGCGCCGGGTTCTCCTTGCTCAGTCTGCTCCAGGTCGGTCTGGCCCTGCTCCTCTGGGGAGGCCCCACGTGACCGCGGCTCGGCGCCGGGCGGCCGCTCGCCTCGCCGACGGCACCGAATCCCCTCATATAGTGAGGGATCCGGACGCAGAGGCAAGGGGTGCTGTGGTCACCATGGGGACGCGTACGGGCACGGGACCCGAGGCGGCACGGCCAACGGACAGCGGGCGCGCGGGAGCGCGGGAGCAGCGGCCGGCCGGCGCGGACGCCTCCCCGCCCAACGCGTTCCGGATCGGCGTGTCGGGGTTCGCGCTCGCCACGCTCGGCGCCGGAGCAGCGGCGGCCGTCCTGCCTGCCGGGGCCGCGGCGGAACCGGCGGGGCTGCTCCTCGTCGCCGCTGCGGGCCTACCCTGGGCCCTGTGGGCGCTGGGTGACGACGGCAAGGGGCCGTCGTGGTGGTTCGCCGCGCTCGCGCTGGTGCCGATCGCGGCCGCGGGCCTCGGGCAGGGGTCGGTGTTCTCCTTGGGTTCGGGCGGCCTGGCCTACCCCCTGGTGACGTGCCCTCTCCTCCTGCTGGTGCTGCTCTATGCCGCTTTTGCCCCCACCCGCATGGCGGCGGGGGTGGCCGCGGCCGCCTTCGGTGCCTTCACTGCGGCACTGCTGGTGGGCTGGTCGGGGGAACGACCTGCCGTTTCGGTGAGCGGGGCGGCCGTCTGGTCCGCCGGGTTCGGGTTCTGCCTGGCGGCCGGGTACGCGATCCGGTTCAGCCACGCCGCCAGCCGGAGGCTGGCGGAGGCCCGGGAGGCGCAGGCCTGGCGGGCAGCGGCCGAGCAGCGCCGCCGCGTCGCCCAGGACGTCCACGATGTCGTAGCCCACACCCTGGCCATCACCCTGCTGCACATCACCGCGGCCCGCATGGCCGTCGGCCGGTCCTCGCCGGAGGAAGCCGAGGAAGCCCTCGAAGAGGCCGAACGCCACGGTCGGGCCAGCCTCGCCGACATTCGGCGCATGGTGCGGCTGCTCCGCTCCGAGGACGCGGGCGCCGCGCCGGCCGTGGACACCGCGCACCCCGGCCTGGCCGACATCGAGTCCCTGGTCGAGAGCTACCGGGCCGCCGGTGTCGACGTGCGGCTCTCGCTCCCCGGTGACACCCCGCATGCTTCCCCGGCTGGCGAACTGGCCGTCTACCGGGTTCTGCAGGAGGCGCTGGCCAACGCCATCCGCCACGGCGGCGATCCGGTGGTGGTCCGCCTACAGGCCGACGGCGCGGCGTTGTCGTTGGCCGTGGACAACCCCGTCCGTCCCGGCGCGGAACGGTCCGCCTCCGGCAGTGGGCTGCTCGGGATGCGGGAACGCGTCCGCGCCGCCGGAGGCACCATCGAGGCCGGTCTCCATGGCGACCGCTGGATGGTCCATGTCCGTATCCCCGGGGAGGAGCACCCGTGATCACGGTCCTGTTGGTCGATGACCAGCCCTTGGCACGCGCCGGACTGCGCCGCATCCTGGAGCCCCAGGACGGCATCACGGTGGTCGGCGAGTGCGAGGACGGCGACCAGGTGATCGGCGCGGTCGAACGCCGCCGCCCCGACGTGGTGGTCATGGACGTTCGCATGCGGCGGGTGGACGGCGCCGAGGCTACGCGCCGCCTGGGTGAGCGGGCCGACCCGCCGCCCGTTCTGGTGCTCACCACGTTCGACGATGACGACACCGTCGCGGCCGCGCTGGGAGCGGGGGCGGCCGGCTTCATCCTCAAGGACGCCCCGGGTGAGGACATCGTCCGGGCCACCACGGCCGTCGCCCAGGGCGGCTCATGGCTGGACCCCCAGGTGGTCGGCCCGGTGCTCGACGCCTACCGCCGCGTCGCCCATCGCCACGAACGCGACCGGGCAGCGGGCGAACGGCTCACCCCACGTGAGCGCGACGTACTGCGGCACGTGGGCCGCGGGGCCACCAACGCCGAGGTGGCGGCCGCCCTGCACGTCAGCGAGGCGACGGTGAAGAGCCATCTCGGCAACATCCTCACCAAGCTCGACTTGCGCGACCGGGCCGCCGCCATCGTCTTCGCCCACGACCACGGCCTCACGCCCTGAGGCGCATACCCGGATCGCCCCCATGGCAGCCGCAGCAATGGGCCCTGCGAGTGCGACCGAACACACCGGAGGTCTCCCCCACCAGACGGCCACCGCAGTCCCGCCCCGAAACCGTGGTGACCGCCGACTCTTCCGATAACCGGCTTGTCCAGCGGCAAGCCGACTTGTTCGCTGCGCGGACCGCGCCCCATTGCCGCAACTTGCCGCAACCTGGGAGCGAGGTGCGAACCGACGAGTGGCACCCCATTGCCACAGCCTGAGCCTGGGCCGCACCCCATTGCCGCAGCCTGGAGAACCGCGCGGTTCAGCGCCGGGCGCGCCGGGCCAGGCCCGCGGCAACGGCACCGCCGACGGCCCCGCCGACGGCCCCGGCCGCGCCAACGGCCCCGAGCAGCCCTCGATGGTGGGAGATCCACATCTGCGGACTCCTGCGTGCCGAACGGTCGTCAAAGGCCCCGTGCGCGCCGAAGTCCTTGCCCGGGACGTCGTCCGCGGGCCGCCACAGGTTGGCGGGCCGGTCCCGATCGCGCGGCTGCTCCGTCTGCTGGGACGCGTATCCGGTGCGGGCGAGGTAGCGGTCGAGCAGCCCGGCGGCGAACTTGTTCCCCAGTATGGTCGACACGGTGGAGCGGCCCACCTGGTATTCGCGCCGCCGGGGATGGTCGGCCGCGTGCACGACACCCAGCGCCGCCACCTCCGGCTGGAAGATCGGCGGAACCGGCTGGGTCCGCCGCGGTAGACGCGAGAGCACCCAGTCGAACTGGGGCGTGTTGACGGCCGGAAGCTGCACCATCGTCACGGCCACGCGGGATCGGTCGTGCAGCAGTTCGCAGCGCAGCGACTCGTGGAACCCCTTGATGGCGTGCTTGGCCGCGCAGTAGGCCGCCTGCAGCGGGATCCCGCGGTGGGCGAGCGCCGAGCCCACGTGGACGATCACGCCCCGGTCGCGGGGCAGCATGCGGTCCAGGGCCGCTTTGGTCCCGTAGACGTAGCCGAGATAGGTGACCTCGGTGACGCGGCGGAACTCCTCGGGACCGATCTCGGTGACGGGCGCGAACGCGGAGGTGAACGCGTTGTTGACCCACACGTCGATGGGGCCGAGTTCGGTCTCCACCCGGCTTGCCGCCCGGTCCACGGCCTCGTGGTCGGCCATGTCGACCGGCACTTGCAGCGCCGTGCCGCCGGCGGTCTCGACCTCGCGGGCCGCCGCGTCCAGGCCCGTGCGGCCGCGCGCGAGGAGGGCGATCCGGTACCCGCGTCGGGCGAATCGCCGCGCGACCGCTCTTCCGATTCCGCCGCTGGCTCCGGTGACCACCACGGTCTTCTTCTCGTCCGCTTTCTCTACCGCCTCGGCGGGTCTCCCGGCCCTTCCCCGATGAGCGGCCCGGCTCATCCCCCCTGGCCGCCCTCCTCGGCGGCCTGCTCCAGGTCCTGGTCCGACAGCACGCGGCTGTCGGGGTCGGCGGCCTGCTCGTCCCCCGGCTCAAAGCGCAGCTTGTCCATGTAGGGCGTGGGTCGGCTGCGGCGGTAGTCCAGGAACTCCTTGGCGTAGTAGGCGCGCGCCTCATCGACGCTCTTCGCACCCGTCACGATGTCGTTGACCAGGTTGAGCGCGAGGAAGTTGGCCTCTTCGTCGTGGCATCGGGCCGATACTTCGCCGGTGGTCCGCTCCACGGAGACGCTGCCGTCGAACTCGGCCAGTGGACCGACCTGCTGGGGCGGCACCCGGTAGTCGATAACGGACTCGACCGAGTCGATGTGCGGAATCGGGAAGTTGTGCTCGTGGAAGGTCTCGGAGGCGACCATCCGCTTCCAGGGTCCGACATCGGTCCAGATGAGCTGCGACTCGGTGGTCTCGTTGGGCTCGCCGTACTTATCGATGACCAGTTGGGCCGCCTGGCGCGACTCATCAGGCCAGCTTCTGATGATCTCCGAGCCCAGCCCCTGCTCCATTGTCCACTTCTCCCGTCCTCGGCGCTTCCGGGTATTCGCCGGTCGGCTACCGGAAAACCCCGCGGGTAAACACCCGCGCCCGATCAGCGGGGCGGTGCCGCAGACGTGCTTTCCGGGTGCGGGCCCACGCCCGGAAAGCACGTGTTTCGCGCCGGTGCGGCCGGGTAGCAGCCCGCCACCCCAACGTGATCATTTAATTACTCTCGGTGACAATAAAAAGCGCTCGCGAGCCGGAACGCGGAGGAGGGGCGATGGGCGTTCGCACCTGGATCGAGTCATGGCCGGTATACCGACAGGCCACAGGAGGCGACCGGTCGGGCCGCGGCGCCGCGGCCAAATCCGCGCGCAGCGAAGCGCTGCGGCCTCGGACGGCCACCTCCGACCGTGTCGTGAAGTCGGTGTGCCCGTACTGCGCCGTGGGGTGCTCCCAGAACGTCTTCGTCCGCGACGAGAAGGTCGTGCAGATCGAGGGGAACCCGGACTCGCCGATCAGCCGGGGGCGGCTGTGCCCCAAAGGGGCGGCCAGCCTGCAGCTCACCACCGGGCCGTCGCGCCGCCACACGGTGCTCTACCGGCCGCCGCACGGGCGCGACTGGCAAGAGGTCGACCTGGACACCGCGATGGACATGGTGGCCGACCGGGTGATCCGCACCCGCCGCGAGTACTGGCAGGACGAGCACGAAGGCCTAAAGGTGTCGCGCACCATGGGCATCGCCAGCCTCGGCGGCGCCACCCTCGACAACGAAGAGAACTACCTGATCAAAAAGCTGCTGACCGCGCTGGGCGTGGTCCAGGTGGAGAACCAGGCGCGCGTCTGCCACAGCTCGACGGTCGCCGGGTTGGGCGCGTCCTTCGGGCGCGGCGGCGCGACCACGTTCATGCAGGACCTGCAGAACTCCGACTGCATCGTCATCGAGGGCTCCAACTACGCCGAGGCCCACCCGGTGGGGTTCCAGTGGGTCATGGAGGCCAAAGCGCGCGGGGCCGTGGTGATCCACGTCGACCCGCGGTTCAGCCGCACCAGCGCACTGGCCGACCTGCACGTCCCCATCCGCGCCGGCACCGACATCGCCTTCCTCGGCGCGATCATCAACCACGTCCTGTCCAACGAGAAGTACTTCCTCGACTACCTGCTCGCGTTCACCAACGCCGCGACCATCGTGAACGAGGAGTTCCAGGACACCGAGGACCTGGACGGCCTCTTCGCCGGGTTCTCCGCGGAGGAGCGCAACTACGACATCACCGCCTGGGAGTACGAGGGCACCCAGGTCGCCCCCGCATCGGGTGAGCGCGACCTGCACGAGCAACGGGTCGCGACCGACCGCGCCGTCACCGAATCCGGGCGGCCCGAGGAGCACGGGTCCGGTGGCGCCGCGATCAGTGGCGAGCCCCGCGAGGACCGCACGCTCACCGATCCCCGCTGCGTCTTCCAGATCCTCAAGCGCCATTACTCGCGCTACACGCCCGAGGTGGTCGAAGAGGTCTGCGGCGTCCCCCAGGACCTGTTCCAGCAGGTCTGCGACCACCTCACCGAGAACTCCGGGCGCGACCGCACCAGCGCGTTCTGCTACGCGGTCGGCTGGACCCAGCACACCGTCGGCGCGCAGTACATCCGCGCCGCCTCGATCCTGCAACTGCTCCTGGGCAACATCGGCCGCCCCGGCGGCGGCATCCAGGCGCTGCGCGGCCACGCCAGCATCCAGGGCTCCAGCGACGTGCCGACGCTGTTCAACCTGCTGCCCGGCTACATCCCGATGCCCCACGCCCACGAGGAGCAGGACCTCGACACCTTCATCCGGGCCAGCGCCGCCCGCAAGGGCTTCTGGTCGAACATGCGGGACTACACGGTCAGCCTGCTCAAGGCGTGGTGGGGCGAGGAGGCAACGGCCGACAACGACTTCTGCTTCGACTACCTGCCGCGCATCACCGGTTCGCACAGCACCTACGACACCGTCATGGCCCAGATCAACGGGGAGTGCAAGGGCTACTTCCTCATGGGTGAGAACCCCGCCGTGGGATCGGCCAACACGCGCGCCCAACGCTTCGGGATGGCCGAACTCGACTGGCTCGTGGTCCGCGACTTCTCGCTCATCGAAAGCGCCACCTGGTGGCAGGACGGACCGGAGATCGAGTCGGGCGAGATGCGCACCGAGGACATCGGCACCGAGGTGTTCTTCTTCCCCGCCGCCTCGCACACCGAGAAGTCCGGCACCTTCACCAACACCAACCGCACACTGCAGTGGCACGACCGCGCCGTCCTGCCCGAGGGCGACGCCCGCAGCGACCTGTGGTTCATGTACCACCTCGGCCGGATCATCCGCGAGAAACTCGCCGACTCCACCGACCCCCGCGACCGCCCTATCCAGACGTTGACCTGGGACTACCCGCTTGAGGAGGGCGAGGAGCCCAGTGCCGACGCGGTGCTCGCCGAGATCAACGGCTACGACGCCGAGGGGCGACCGCTCGATTTCTACAGTCAGCTCCGCGACGACGGCAGCACGAGCTGCGGCTGCTGGATCTACTGCGGCGTCTACGCCGACGGCGTCAACCAGGCGGCCCGCCGCAAGCCCGCTGCCGAACAGGACTGGATCGCGTCCGAGTGGGCCTGGTCCTGGCCTGGCAACCGACGGATCCTGTACAACAGGGCCTCGGCCGACCCCGACGGCAACCCGTGGAGTGAGCGCAAGGCGCTGGTGTGGTGGGATGCCGAGCGGTCCCGCTGGTCCGGGCACGACAACCCCGACTTCGAAGGGGACAAAGCCCCCGACTACCGCCCACCGGAGGGGGCCCAGGGCGTCGACGCGCTCAGCGGCACGGACGCCTTCATCATGCAGGCCGACGGCAGGGGATGGCTGTATGCACCGGCCGGGCTGAACGACGGCCCGATGCCCACCCACTACGAGCCGCAGGACACTCCTTTCTCCAACCCGCTGTACGGGCAGCAGCGCAACCCCACCCGGCTGCTCTATCCCCACGAGTACAACCGGTACCACCCCGACCCGGGTGCACCCGGCGCCGAGGTCTACCCCTACGTGGTGACCACCTATCGGCTGACCGAGCACTTCACGGCCGGCGGGATGAGCCGCTGGACCCCGTACCTGGCGGAGCTGCAACCCGAGTTCTTCTGCGAGGTCGCTCCCGAACTCGCCGCCGAGCGGAGCCTGTCCCACGGGGATTGGGCCACCATCATCACCGCACGCAACGCCATCGAGGCCCGGGTGATGGTGACCGACCGGATGGCGCCGCTGCGGGTGCAGGGACGTACCGTCCACCAGATCGGCCTGCCCTTCCACTGGGGACCCAACGGGTACACGGCCGGGGACGCGGCCAACGAGCTGCCCCCCATGGCGCTCGACCCCAATGTGCACATCCAGGAGGTCAAGGCGTACACGGCCGATATCCGGCCGGGGCGGCGCCCGCGAGGACCCGAACGCGTCGACCTGGTGCGGGAATACCAGCAGCGCGCCGGCATCACCGAATCGACCGGAACGGAGGTATGAGCGCATGGCCCTCGACGAGCGGCTCGGCGGCGTGCCCGCGGCAGACACCGGCGACGGCGGTCCGCGCATGGGTTTCTTCACCGACACCAGTGTGTGCATCGGCTGCAAGGCATGCGAGGTCGCCTGCAAGGAATGGAACATGGTCCCCGAGGACGGGCTGGACTTCACCGCCATGTCCTTCGACAACAGCGGAGGCCTGGGCGCCGACACCTGGCGCCACGTCGCCTTCATCGAGCAGCGGGCGCCCATAGGGCTGCAGGAGAGCGGGGTCGGCCGCCCCGACACGGTCGATCTGGGGATACCCTCGTTCGAACGCCCCGGCGATACCACCGGCGCCGACGAGCGGGGCGAGTTCCGCTGGCTGATGTCCTCCGATGTGTGCAAGCACTGCACCCACGCCGCCTGTCTGGACGTCTGCCCCACTGGGGCGCTCTTTCGCACCGAGTTCGACACGGTCGTCGTGCAGGAGGACATCTGCAACGGCTGCGGCTACTGCGTCCCCGCCTGCCCCTACGGCGTAATTGACAAGCGCAAGGACGACGGGCGGGTCTGGAAGTGCACCCTGTGCTACGACCGGCTCGGCGACGGATTGGAACCGGCGTGCTCCAAGGCCTGCCCGACCGACTCCATCCAGTTCGGCGAACTCGACGAACTGCGGCAGCGGGCCGACAAGCGGCTGGAGCAACTGCACGAGGCCGGCATCTCCTCGGCGCGGCTGTACGGCGAGGACCCCGAGGACGGGGTCGGGGGTGACGGCGCCTTCTTTCTGCTGCTGGACGAGCCCGAAGTCTACGGTCTGCCGCCGGACCCGGTCGTGACCACCCGCGACCTGCCATCGATGTGGAAGCACGCCGGCGTCGCCGCCCTGACGCTCTTCGCCGGAGTGGCAGCGACGTTCTTCGGGAGGCAGCGGTGAGCACATCGGATGTGACCACAGAGGGGATCCGCGGTGCGCGGCCCGGGCGCGAGGCGCTGACCGGATCCGTCGCCACAGCGGGCGAGCAGCGCCGCAGGCGCGGGCGCAGGCGCGGTGAGCAGGCGATGGTCCCCGACGCCGAGTTCCGCTCCTACTACGGAAAACCGATCATCAACCAGATCCCGTGGGAGGCCCGGGACATCGCCGGATACCTGTTCCTGGGCGGGCTCGCCGGCGCCTCGTCGGTGCTGGCCGCCGGCGCCGAACTGACCGGCCGCCCCGATCTTGCCCGGCCGATGAAGTACACCGCCCTGGGCGCCATCTCCGGTTCGGTCGCGGCGCTCATCAACGATCTGGGGCGGCCGGCCCGCTTCGTCAACATGCTGCGCGTGTTCAAACCCACCTCGCCGATGAGCATCGGATCGTGGCTGCTGGTCGGGTACGGCCCCCTCGCCGGGGTCGCGGCGGTGACCGGTGCGACCGGACTGTTCCCGAGGATCGGCCGGGCGGCCACGATCGGCGCCGGCGTGGTCGGCCCGGCGGTCGCCTCCTACACGGCACCGCTCGTCTGCGACACGGCGGTGCCTGCCTGGCACGAGGGCTACCGAGAGATGCCGTTCGTCTTCGTGGGTTCGGCGGCCGCGGCGGCCGGGGGGATGGGCATGCTCACCGCCCCGGCGGGCCAGGCGGCTCCGGCCCGCCGTGCGGCCGTGTTCGGCTCCCTGCTGGAGGCCGCGGCGACCACGTGCATGGAGCGCCGCATGGGCATGATCGCCGAGCCCTACCGCGGCGGGGTGGGCGGCGCGCTGATGCGCGGAGCAAAGGCGCTCACGGTCAGCGGAGCCGCGGTGGGCGCGGTGTTGGGCCACCGCAGCCGGGCGGTCTCCGCAGTGTGCGGCGCCGCGCTGCTGGCCGGTTCGGCCTGCACGCGTTTTGGCGTGTTCCAAGCGGGGGTGCAGTCGGCGCGCGACCCGAAGTACACCGTCGTCCCGCAGCGTGAGCGGCTGCGGGAGCAGGCCGAAGAGAAAGCAGGGGATCCACGGTCAAACGGTGCGGCCACCCGGTAGCGGCACGCGGCGGCAGGTCCTGGCAGAGGCGGGAAGACAGTGGAAGCAGCATGACACAGACCCGGCAGAGTGCCGCGCAGGCATCGCCCACGGCCCCGGCCCACATGGGGAAAGGGGCCGTGATCGCCGGCTGGCTGACGACGACGGACCACAAGAAGATCGGCTACCTCTACATCGCCACCTCGTTCGGCTTCTTCCTGCTCGCGGGGATCATGGCGATGCTCATCCGGGCCGAGCTGCTGTGGCCGGGGATGCAGGTGCTCTCCCATGAGCAGTACAACCAGTTGTTCACCATCCACGGCACGCTCATGATGCTGCTGTTCGCCACCCCGCTGTTCGCCGGGTTCGCCAACGCGGTCATGCCCCTGCAGATCGGTGCGCCCGACGTGGCCTTCCCGCGGCTCAACATGTTCAGCTACTGGCTGTTCCTGTTCGGTGGCCTCATGGTGCTCGGCGGGTTCTTCACCGCCGGCGGGGCCGCCTCCTTCGGCTGGTTCGCCTACATCCCGCTCTCGGACGCGGTCCGCTCTCCTGGTCTGGGCGGCGACCTGTGGGTGCTCGGCCTCCTCGTCGCCGGGCTCGGTACCATCCTGGGCACCGTCAATTTCATCACCACGATCGCGATCATGCGCGCGCCGGGCATGACCCTGTTCCGGATGCCGATCTTCACCTGGAACATCCTCTTCACCGGCATCCTCGTGCTATTGGCGTTTCCGGTGCTCACCGCCGCCCTGGCCGCGCTCGCCGCCGACAGGATCGTCGGCACGCACATCTACAGCGCCGAGCACGGCGGCGCGATCCTGTGGCAGCACCTGTTCTGGTTCTTCGGCCACCCCGAGGTCTACATCATCGCGCTCCCGTTCTTCGGCATCATCACCGAGGTCGTCCCGGTCTTCTCCCGCAAGCCGCTGTTCGGCTACAAGGGCATGGTCGGCGCCACCATCGCCATCACCGGCCTGTCGATGCTGGTGTGGGCACACCACATGTTCGCCACGGGGGCGGTGCTGCTGCCGTTCTTCGCCCTGATGTCGTTCCTCATCGCGGTGCCCACCGGAATCAAGTTCTTCAATTGGATCGGCACGATGTGGCGGGGCCAACTGGTCTTTCCCAACCCGATGCTGTTCGCCGTGGGGTTCCTGGTGACGTTCTTGTTCGGCGGGCTGACCGGGGTGGTGCTGGCGTCGCCGCCGCTGGACTTCCACACCACCGACTCCTACTTCGTGGTCGGCCATTTCCACTACGTCGTCTTCGGCACCGTGGTGTTCGCGATGTTCGCCGGGTTCTACTTCTGGTGGCCCAAGTTCACCGGGCGGATACTCAACGAGCCCCTCGGCAAGTGGCACTTCTGGACGCTGTTCCTCGGCTTCCACGCCACCTTCGGCGTGCACCACTGGCTCGGTGCCCAGGGCATGCCCCGGCGCTACGCCGACTACCTGCCCACAGACGGGTTCACCGCGCTGAACATCGTCTCCAGCATCGGCTCGTTCGTCCTCGGCGCGTCCACGCTGTTCTTCCTCTACAACGTCTATGCGACGGCCCGCCGCGGCACACCGGTCCAGACCGACGACCCCTGGAGGTACGGCCAGTCCCTGGAATGGGCGACCTCGTGTCCGCCGCCCCGCCACAACTTCGTCTCGCTGCCCCGCATCCGCAGCAACCGCCCAGCGTTCGACCTGCACTTCCCGAAAACAGCGGGCGGATCCCCATCGCCTGGCAGAGGGCAGGCCACCACATCCGGGTAGGGGAGCGGGCCGGCCATCTTCACCACTCCTGGCCTGCGGTTTCGCGCACACTGGTGATTTGACAGATGCGCAGTCACCAGACGAGCACGGATAGTTGCGTACAGCCAAGCCAAGGAGGTGAAAAAGAGCGCAGATCCGCAGCGCTACGGGACGTCCCGATGATGTCCTCTGAACACACTCATTACGGGTCCTTTTCAGTGCCCGATAACCCGGTCAGCCCATTCTCACTGCAGAGCTGACCAGCGAAGCGGCGAACACCGGACCGTGCCGCCCCTTCGGGGAGACCCCCATCCGGCACAGGGCCGGTCCGTCCGGGACCAGGCCTCCCCCATTACCCAAGGCATGGACAGACCCCGGAGCCCGCTACCGGACGTGCCCGCAACCCAGGACACGTCCAGAAATCAGCACGATTCCCCCGATTCCCCATATCTGACGGCGGATCCATGACCGCGAACGGACCTCGACTCCGGGGATCCGGCGCTGCATCCCGCCCTGAAGAAGAGGAGACACCAACGTGCGAACACTGCAGAACACGACCGAGCAGACCCCCGAAGCCGGCCGGACGCTCTCTCTGCGCTCCTGCGGAGCCAAGATCGCGACCAGCCTGGCCATGGCTGCCACCGTCGCCTTCGGCGGTGTCTCTCTCGCCACCCCGGCGCAGGCCGACGACAACCCCTACGAGCGCGGCCCCGACCCAACAGAATCCCTCATCGAAGACCGCCGCGGACCGTTCTCGGTGCGCGAGGACTCCGTCTCCTCCTTGAGGGTGAGCGGATTCGGCGGCGGAACGATCTACTACCCGCGGGACACCAGCGAGGGCACCTTCGGCGCCATCGCCATCGCCCCCGGCTTCACCGCCTCCGAGAGTTCGATGGCCTGGCTCGGTGAGAGGCTGGCGTCGCACGGCTTCGTCACCTTCACCATCGACACCATCACCAGAAACGACCAACCCAACAGCCGGGGCCGGCAGTTGGAGCGCGCCCTGGACTACCTGGTCGAGGACAGCGACGTCACGGACCGCATCGACCCGGACCGGCTCGCCGTCATGGGCCACTCCATGGGCGGCGGCGGCACGCTCGCGGCCGCCGATGACCGGCCCGAGCTGCAGGCCGCCATCCCGCTCACCCCCTGGCACACGCAGAAGCGCTGGGGTGATGTGGAGGTGCCCACGATGATCATCGGTGCCGAGCGCGACACCATCGCGTCGGTGCGCTCGCACTCCGAGCCGTTCTACGAAAGCCTGCCTGACTCGCTGGACAAGGCCTACCTGGAACTCGACGGTGCGAGCCACTTCGCGCCCAACCTGTCGAACACCACGATCGCCAAGTACAGCATCTCGTGGATGAAGCGGTTCGTCGACAATGACACGCGCTACGAGCAGTTCCTCTGCCCAGCGCCCAGTGACCGCGACATCGAGGAATACCGGGACACCTGCCCCCACTCCGACTGAGTCCCGCGCCGGCCCCTCCCCGTGAAGGAGGGGCCGGCACCGGGGACCTAGGGCCCGGCGGGTTCAGCGCCCCCTCCTGAACCCGCCCGTCCAGCGAGAAGGCGTCCACCCCCGCACGGTGGACGCCTTCTCCATATCCGAGAGCCATACCTATGCCCGTCCGCGTTCGCGCCTATACGCAGAACGGGCCCGTCTCGGAAAGGGACGGGACGGGCCCAGAAGCGAGCGGTAGAGAGGAGGACCGCTCGCGCGAGAGGCTCGGACTCCGCGGTGCCGCCAGGCTCTCCTTCCGGAATGAGCACCTCCACTATCGGCCCCGACCGGCCCGCCGCGCATCGGTCGAACCACCGGCCATCAGGGATTTCGTGGGAAACCCGGCCCTGGAGCGGCCCCGCCGGGCTGCGGCTGCTCCGCCGCGCGGCCAACGCCCCGGCCGCTTCGGGCGGACGTGGCGTCCGAGGCCGCTTCCCCTCCCCTGTCGGCGCCCCGACACGGGCAGTGGCCTTTTACCACGTCATTGCTTTTGCCCGCAGTAAAGTAGAAGAATCGAAGTTCGAACCCTCACTGATTCCGCCATCTCGGCGATCCTTGAGCCGATATGGTTCGAACGGCGGTAGCCACCATCCCTCTGATGCTCAGTGAAAGAGGCATGCCCGTGTCCGAAACGGTGCGATTGATCTGTCCCATGGGTCGCAAACACGGGGAGATGTGGGCAGGAGCAGCTCTGGTCCTCATAGGCGCCGTCACGATCGTGCTCGCCCCCAGCGCGTGGCTCAACCTGGTGCTCGGAATCATCCTCGTGGTCGGCGGCGCCGGCCTCGCCCTACACGGATTCCGGATTCCCGTTCCCACCCTGGAAGTCGAGGACGGGGAGTTCCGCTACACGCGCGGACGCTATATCGTCCGGATCCCGTTCTCCGAGGTCGGCTCCTACTACGTGCTCCCGGGACGGACCCGCTCCCTGGGACTGTGCGACGTGACCGGCCGCCCGCGCGTCTTCCCGTCGGTCGAAGGGCGCCGCGCGAGCCGTCCCTACCTGCCTCTCACCGGCCTGACCTCACCGGCCCGGGTCGACGATTTCATGAGCACGGTGGGTATCCCGCCGCGGGACCGTTCACTCACCTCGGGCTCCAACTGACATCGGCCTCATGAGAGCGGCCCCTGCCACACGGCAGGGGCCGCTCTCACGAGACCAGTGGCACTCTCGGTGGCCGGTCCGGGACCGGCCACCGGGTTACCGGACCGGCGATCCGAGGCTTAGGAGCTGAAGTCCAAGCCCTCGGCGTCCTCGCCCAGGACTTCCTCGAGGTAGTCGGGGTTGTCCGCGAGCCAGGCCCGGGCACCCTCTTCCTCTTCGCCCTCGTGTTCCTCGAGGATGACCTGCTCCATGTCGGCGATCTGCTCATCGCCCACCGTGAAGTTCTCCAGCCACCCGGCGAGCTCGGGGAAGTCCTCCGAGAAGCCCTCACGGCCCATCGAGTGAATGGACTCGGCCTCGCCCATGGAGCCCTCGGGGTCCTCAAGGTCCTTGAGGTCCCACTTGGCGTAGGCCAGGTGCGGCCGCCACAGGGTGACGACGATCGGCTCCTCGTCCTTGATGGCGGTCTCCAGCGCCTCCAGCATCGCCGGAGTGGAGGACTCGACGAGCTCGAAGTCGTCCTCCAGACCGTAGTCGGGGATCATCGATTCCTTGGTGGTCTTCGTCAGACCCGCACCGGACTCGATACCGATGATCTCACCGTCGAACAGGTCGGCGTTGTCCTTGAGGTCCTCAAGGCTGTCGACCTCGTCGACATAGGAGGGCACAGTGATCTGCAGGCTGGCGTTCTCGTTCCAGGCGCCCAGGTCCTCGACCTGATCGCCGTACTTGTCCCAGTACTCCTCGTGGGTCGCCGGCAGCCACAAGTCGAAAAAGAGGTCGATGTCGCCGTTCGCGGTGCCCTCGAAGATCGGGGCGACGTCGACGTTCTCGATCGTGACGTCGTAGCCCTTCTCTTCCAGGATCACCTTCCACATGTTGGTGACGGCGATGCCCTCCTCCCACGGGATCAGGCCGATGGTGATCTCCTTGCCCTCACCTTCGCCCTCCTCCGGGCCGGTGGAGACCCCTTCGCCTCCTCCGCCGCAGGCGCCGGCGAAGAGCATCAGGGAAGCCGCAGCGGCTCCGACTCCAAGGAACTTACTGTGGCGTTTAACGTCGCTCACGTCCTTCTCCTCTTTCGTGCGGGTGTGCTTCCAGGTGTCCCGGACGGTGCGGGAATCGACCGGGTAGCGATGGTTCAACTGGCGGCGGTGTCAGGCCGCGGCGCGCTGTGCTCTGGCTGCCGGCGAGAACCGGGTGACGGCCCCGGTGAGTCGGTCGAGGAAGATCGCCAGGATGACAACGGCGATACCGCCCTCGAAACCGATCGGCACATTGCCCTGCGCGATACCGGTGTAGACGTCGTTGCCCAGGCCGCCCGCACCGACCATGCCGGCGATGACCACCATGGACAGGCTGAGCATGATGACCTGGTTGATACCGGCCATGATCGTGGCAAGCGCCAGCGGCAACTGGATCCGGCGCAGGATCTGCAAGTCCGGGGCGCCGAATGCTTCACCGGCCTCTACGAGTTCCTTGTTCACCTGGCGGATGCCCAACTCGGTGAGGCGGACACCGGGCGGCATCGCGAAGATGACCGTGGCGATCACGCCTGGCACCGCTCCGACGCTGAAGAAGGCGATCGCGGGCAGCAGGTAGACGAAGGCGGGCAACGTCTGCATGAAGTCCAGCACGGGCTTGAGCACCGTGCTGATCCGGTTGCTGTAGGCGGCGAGCACGCCGATCGGCAGGGCGACCATGACGGCGACCACAGTGGCGACGAGGATGAGCGACAAGCTGCTCATCGCGTTCTCCCACTTGTCCATGCTGATGATCAGCAGGAAGCCCAAGATCGAGAACAGCGCGACCCGCCAGCCCGCCACCACGAGGGCGAGAACCGCGAGAAGCGGCGCGACCAGCAGCGAAAGCTGGACACCGGCGATGAAGTGCAGCACCAGGATGAGCAGCAGCGCCGCCGTGCTCCCCCCGGTCAGGACCCACTGCTCGCGATCACGCGAGACGGTGAAACTGAGAGCCACGAGCGCGGTGAGCAACAGCAGCGCCAGGATCAATGGCGGGTACACATACTCGGCGCCGAAGAGATTCATCGCCCAGGTGAACAGCGGTGCGGGCAACGAGCCGATCACCGCTGCGAAGGCGCCCGCGATCAGTTCTGCGGTATAGAGACCGGCCCAGACGGCCCCGACGATGATGACCGGGCGGCGGTGGCCGCGAGACAGCAGGCCGACCGCGATGATGGCGGAGGCGAGCAGCGTGAACTGGGTTGCCGACGTGGCGCTGAACAGGTCGGTCAGGGAATCGACGCAGATGTCGATGATCACGCCGATGAAGTCGAAGACCGCTTGGAAGTTCTCCCGCAGCCAATCGATGGCGGCTTCGAAGCCGTCTCCAA
>JAJYTD010000007.1:130803-135472 GCA_021793235.1 Actinomycetes bacterium
CCGTTGCCGTTGCCGTTGCCCGAGGCTAACGCGGCAAGAAGCGTCACCCGGGGGATGACCCCGACCAGCCGCTCCTCGTCGTCGACGACCGCCAGCGGATAGGGGCTCTCCGCCGCCTGGGCGAAGAGGTCGGCGATGGCGGTGTCGGGGTGCACGCGCTCGATGGACTCGTCGACCAGGCCGTCGAGCTCCTTGATGCCGTTGCGTACCGCGTCGCCGATGACACCTTCGCGTACCGCCCCGACGAGTTTGCGGTTGCGGTGCACGACGAACGCGGAAACGGTCTGGGTCTCGCGCATGGTCCGCAGGGCGGCGCGGGGTCCGTGGGACGGGTTGATCACCGGGATCGGGTCTTCCATGACGGAGGACGCCGTGAGGACACGGGTGCGGTCGACATCTTCGACGAACTGGGCCACGTAGTCGTTGGCCGGGTCGTTCAAGATCTCTTCGGCCGTGCCGATCTGGGCGACGCGGCCGTCGCGCAGCACGCAGATGCGGTCGCCCAGGCGCATCGCCTCGTTGAGGTCGTGCGTGATGAAGATGATGGTCTTGCCCAGCGACGCCTGCAGCTCCATGAGCTGGGTCTGCATATCGCGGCGGATGAGCGGGTCAAGGGCGCTGAATGCCTCGTCCATCAGGATGATGTCGGTGTCGGCCGCAAGAGCCCGCGCCAGCCCGACACGCTGCTGCATACCGCCGGAGAGCTGACCGGGGACCTTGTCCTCCCAGCCGTCCAGCCCCACGAGGCCGAGTGAATTCCGCGCCTTCTCCAGGCGCTCGGCACGCGGCACCCCGCGCACCTCCAGCCCGTAGGCGGCGTTCTCCAGCACGCTGCGGTGCGGGAACAGCGCGAAGTGCTGGAAGACCATGCTGATCTTATGGCTGCGGAGGGACCGCAGGCCGGCCTTGCCCAGCCGAGTGATGTCAGTGCCGTCGACCTCGACTGTGCCCGATGTCGGTGGCAGGAGGCCGTTCAGCATCCGGATGAGCGTCGACTTCCCAGAGCCTGAGAGGCCCATGACGACGAAGATCTCACCGGGCTGTACATCGAACGAGACATCGATGACCGCGGCCGTGACGTTGAGCTGCTTGATCTGGTCGCGGTGGCGACCATCGGAGAGCAGCTCCACGGCCTTCGCGGCCCGTTTCCCGAATACCTTGTAGAGCTTCTCTGCGCGTACTGCTGGCACGGTCTCCTCTTCGAGTCTGTCCATCCGAACGTGCCGATTCAGCGGGCTACCTCAACGGCGGCCGCACCCGTTCCCGCATGCCACGGTGCACGAACGGAAGTGCTGTACCACGCACCGCGCTGACCGCGTCCGTCGAGCCTGCCCCTGTCCAACCCGACCGGATCGATTCATCCGGGCGTTGCGGCGGGAAAGCCCGACGCGCTCGTAGCTGTGCGTCCACTGCCTTTTACGTCCTATTTATGGCATTAGAACCTTATCGACGAAGCCTGAGCGCATCCTCAGAGGACGTAACGGCGAAGTAACGCGTTTAAGCTTCCGCGATCCTCGAAAGCCGACGTGTACACGGCACACGGCACCCCCCAAAGCAAGCAAATGTGATTTGAACCACACCATTCGGTAGAGTGAAACTCGTCACTCGATACGCAACACAGCAGCTCAAACCACTACAGAGGGGTCATCCCCATGCGAGTAGGGTGATCTTCGTATCCGGCCATTCCCAGCGCTTTATGTCGTATTGAGATGTGTCGCATAGAGTCGGATAGGTGACACAATCACGGATGGTCGGCTTCATCACCGTCGCGACCATGATGGTCGCGATGTGGGTGTTCGAGATCGTTGACACCGTACTCAACGGCGCGCTGGACGTGGTCTTCGGTCTGCGCTCATGGGTCACCGAGAACCCGTGGAGCGTGCTGACCGCGCCGTTCATGCACGCTGACTTCAACCACCTGCTGAGCAACTCCCTGCCGTTCCTGGTCCTCGGCTCATTGGTGGCTTTCAGCGGGACGGCCCGCTTCATCTGGACGACTCTGATCGTCATGGTCGTCAGTGGAGTCGGTGTGTGGCTGTTCTCCGGCCCGCAGACCCTCACTGTCGGCGCGAGCGGACTGATCTTCGGCTACTTCGGCTACACCGTGCTGCGCGGCATCGTCGAACGCAAGACGATCGACATCGTGATCATGATCTGTGTGATCATCTTCTACAGCAGCCTGATCTGGGGGGTGTTGCCCCAACAGGAAGGGATTTCCTGGCAGGCCCACCTCTTCGGCTTCCTCGGCGGCCTCTTCTCCGCCTGGGTGCTCCCCAAGCGCGAGAAGCCCCGCCCGATCACCGGCGGCTACGGGAACTACGGGAACCCGGGCTACTACGGCGGCTACTGAGGCGACCGCGGGGCACGCGAGGCGATCCGGGTCCGCGTGAAGTTGTAGAAGGCCCGCGAAGGTGTCGGACCGCGCTGGCCCTGGTACCGCGAGCCGCAGGCCGCCGCCCCGTAGGGGTACTCCGCGGGCGAGGTCAGCCGGAACATGCACAACTGCCCGACCTTCATTCCCGGATACAGCTTGATCGGCAGTGTCGCCACGTTGGACAGCTCCAACGTGACATGCCCGGAGAACCCGGGGTCGATGAACCCGGCAGTGGAGTGGGTGAGCAGCCCCAGTCGCCCCAGCGAACTCTTCCCCTCGAGCCGGCTGGCGATGTCGTTGGGCAGCGTGACCATCTCGTAGGTGGAGGCCAGTACGAACTCCCCCGGGTGCAGGATGAACGGATCATCCCCGTCGCTCTCAACGAGGCGCGTCAGGTCCGGCTGCTCCGCCGCAGGATCGATATGCGGGTACTTGTGGTTCTCGAACACCCGAAAGTACCGGTCAAGCCGCACATCGATACTTGACGGCTGAACGAGGCCGGGATCGTAAGGGTCCAGGCGGACCCGCCCGGACTCGATTTCGGACCTGAGATCACGATCAGAGAGCAGCACGCCCAAAATCTACCCGTTGCAACCTGCGCAGCCGCCCATGGCGGCCGGGCGCGGGCGGGCGCGCGGGCGGGCGCGAGCACGGGCACCCGTGCACCGGCCGATTCCCGGTCGGCCCCGTCTGATTACCCAGCACACCTCGGAGTCAGGTAAACTGCTACCCGATGGATCCGCAGCGCCGGACCCACCACGCGGATGTAGTTCAATGGTAGAACTTCAGCTTCCCAAGCTGATAACGCGGGTTCGATTCCCGTCATCCGCTCGTGAAGGCGAAGGCCCAGGTCAGGGACGGTTTCCCCGACCTGGGCCTTCAGCGTTGAGAAGGCCGGAAGAGGGCCGCGTGCCACACACGTGCCAGATACTCAGCGGCAAGCCGGCTCCGCCCGTTGCGCTCGCTGCGCCCCATTGCCGCAACCAACGGTCCACCACCCCGCCAACGATCGTGCTCGTATGGTCATGTTCGGCCGCTGAAGTGACCATAAGAGCACGATCAGCGGTGGCCCGGTCCTGCTCTGATCCAAAACCGCGGGGGCGGCGTTCTCGCCGCCCCTCGTCGTTAGCCCCGCCCTCGGCGCCCACTGCTCGGGAAAGCTCTCTATCGGCCTGATGACAAGACGTGCCCCGCAGCGCTGCGGTTCGCGGAACCGTCAGCGCCCAGTCCCTGGACCGCGCGCACGGCGCGGGAACTCCAGCACCAGATCTCGCGGCCCGCGCACCTCCACACGGCAGGACGGGGCGCCGAAGCCGTGCGCCAGCTCGGCCACCCGGTGTTCGAAGTCGGCCGGAGAGGTACCGGCCACGATCTTCACCCGCACCCGGTCGGCCCACTCCGAGCAGGTCACGCCCCGGATCTGGGGCAGGTACTGCCGTTCAAGGTAGGACTCGGCCAGCCCGGCCACCACCAGCACCGGTTGCCAGTGGCGCCGATACACCATGATCCGCCGCCAGGCCGCCAGCACCCGCAACCCCACACAGCGGCGGAAGGACACCGGCCGGCGCCGCCACCACACCAACAAACCCGCATCGGCCACCGACCAGGCCACCGCCAAACCCACCCACCCGAAAACGTAGGCCACCACGGCCGAGGCGACCGTCGAGGACACCATCACCGGGTAGTGCACCGGCAGCAGGCACACAAACCGCAGGAACCGCCACAACCACCCCGTCAACAGGAACACCCCCGGCGTCTCCACCACCGGAGTCGTGAACCGGATCGTCTGCGCCGGAACCGGCGCCGTCGACTGCTGCACCTGCGCCGCACCCGCACTCTTACGCGCCATAAACTGAACACACCTCTTCCATTGGTTTCGCAGCTAGAGGGAGAGATCAGGGGCGGCCGAGTGCGCCAACACCGATGGCCGCCCCGCTTGCGTAATCAGGCGCCGTCCTTGCCCGAACCGGCACCGGCCGCAGCCGTACGCCCCGACGCCGAGGACACCAAAGCGCCGCCGGGGGAGGTCACCCGCGGGCGCCGCCCGTTGTCGTCGACATACGGCATCACCGACATCTGTTCGAACTCCACCGGCAACGCACCCTGAATCGCCATCGTTCAGCCCTTCTCTCGTTTTGTTCACCCCCCTAGACAGTGCGGCTTATGAGCCCCGCCCTCTGTTGTCTAGGGGTATTGACAGAGAAGGTAACGCACGCGCCGGGCGATTGTCTAGGGGGATACTCAGAGGGTGGGGTGTCCGTAGATGGCCGTCGCGTCATCGTGGGTTTTCCCGCG
>JAJYTD010000084.1 GCA_021793235.1 Actinomycetes bacterium
GGGATGCTTTCCTCAGTGCCGCGAAGGCCGGCACCCTCTGACAGCCGTACACCAGCGGGGCGCGGGACCGGGGGGTCCGCGCCCCGTTTGCTGCTATAGGGTGCCGTCCCACTCCCCGTTGGCCTGGGCGCGTTCGGCACGCTCGGTGAAGTAGGCGTGGGCCTGGCGGTACTCGCTCTCCCGGTCAGCCTCATGGAAGGGGTCTTCGTAGCCCTCGGGGATGTCGTCGGGGTTGCCCGACTCCAGGTAATCCTGGAGTTGGAGGTAGTGCTCCTTGGTCTGGCCGTGGCCGTAGGTGTTGTGGTTGCCCGCAATCTTGCGGCCGTTCGCGTCGAACCACGTCGCGCCCTCGTAGTCGGAGAGCACCGGGTACCGCGACTTGTAGACGGCGACCAGCTGATCAGCGGTGATCCCGAGCCAGACGGACACGAGGGCGTCGATCTCCACGAGCGCCGAACGGCGCTCCCGCTCGGTGCGCAACGGGGTGGTGGGCCCCCACTCCGAGGATACGGCGGTAAGGGGTGGGAGGTCGGGCCAGTCCACAGCCCAGGGTTCACCCTGCCACGACTCCTGATACAGCTCTGCCCAGAGCGGTGCATAGGCGTTGGTGAGGCAGTTCAACCGGAGCGTGCGCAACAAGAGGGCATTCTCCAGGGGATGGCCGTCTCCCGGGGCGGGCATGCGCTCGACTTCTGCACGGCGCAGGTGGGAGCGACCCGTGATCCGCAGCAAGTAGTCCAACGGCAGCGCCGCCCAGAACCCATTGTTCAGTACCGTTGCATGATTTCCCGCAAGCGCCATCGAATGGACGGCATCAACATGCGCAGGCCCCGGAGGGATCAGTGTGGCAAACAACGATCTTTCTGTATCGAAAGGAATCATGTTTCGCCACGCCAGGCGATAATATTCAGTGTAGCGGTACTGCCCCCAAATATCCTGCTCACTAAGATAGCGCTCAGAGCTGCACGCCCTCTGGTAGTTGGATACAGGAACCGCGTCTGTTGGGAGTTCAGTCAGATCCCAAGCCGACCAGTCTCGGTTCGTCTTACACGGAATGTTCGGCTGTTTACTCAGCGGCGTGGCGATACCGAAGTGCGGACCTTGGAGAACTACTTCATCCAGCGATTCAGACTGCTTCGTCTCCCAGCGGATCAGCCCGTCCTTCTTCGTATTCGCCTCATCGAACCCTCTGCTGATATTCGGAGCGTACGACTCAAGGTGGCGTGGATAGGTAGCGAACGCTCGGATGGCACCATCTTCGGCAGTCGTTACAGGGTAGAGCAGGGGCGACTGTTCAACCGGGCTGCCCCCACCAGAGAGTGCACTCCACTCCGCAATTTTTTTGGAATCGACCCACAAGAGACGTGCAGGATGTGGCCGCATATCCCAGTTTCCACTATTTTTTATCCCCGGAAGTTCACCCCCCTCCCCCTCAATAGACCTCACAAGTGTTTCCGGCGAGAACATCCAGCTGGAATGGTAGAATCCCGCGCCTCGCGGACGTGAGTACACTTGAATTGCAAACTCTGAGTTCGCATGAATATCAGGGAATACGCCAGCCCGGTTATGGAAATGGGCATGGAACCGCAAGTGGCGGTATGATTGCTCCCGAATATTCCTTTCTCGAACCCCACCGAAGTGACTGTCCGGATGAATCAACCCGGAACTTCCGCTCTCCCCCTGGTTCCGCCACACCCGGACCATGAATCCCCGGTACAAATCCGGCTGCGTTCCGGCGATCAGCTCATATGTTGCTTCATCGGAGAGGAACTGGCTCATCCCTGCGACGCCGGTGAGTTCATCGAGGAAGTAGCCGGTGGCCTCCGCTGAGCCCAGCACCCTTCTCTTACGCTCGTTGAACTTCTCGACATCAGGTTTATCCGCCAGCTTGAACCACGGGTTCATTTCCGCCAAGACGGCTTTCTCGTCCCACCTCGGCCGCACCCACGGGGGGTTCCCCACTTGGATATCGAAACCGCCCCGGGCGAACACCTGGGCGAAGTGCAGCTCCCAGTGGAAGAACCCCTGTTTTTCCGCGATCTCCTCTGCGGTGCGTAGCCAGGGGAAGCGTTCGCCGAGTTTGTACTCGGCTTCCATGCCCATCAGCAGGGGCAGCTGGTCCTCGGCGTGGTCGAGGTCGGCCAGGGTGGCCAGGTCGGAGAAGAGGGAGTCGTCGGGGATGTCGGCCGTGCCCAGGAGGGCTTCGGCGAAGTCCAGCCAGTCGCCCAGGTCCCGCAGCGGGGTTCCGGCCCGCTGGGTGCCGAAGAGAGAGCCCTCCCCGCCGGGGCCGCTGATCTCGCCGATGGCGCCCAGGCGGGCGTACTCCTCGTCGGTGCCGTCCAGCATCCCGGCCGCCTGGACCGGCCAGAACCACAGGGCGCACCAGGTGTCCATCAGGGTCTTCAGCCGCCAGAACGGGGTGCCTTCCCGCTGGAGGTCGGCCAGCACCTTCTCGCGCGGCACCGCGTCTTGCGGCTGGTCGATGCCCTCGGCGCCCCACACGTCGATGCGGCGGCTGATCTCGCGTTCGGAGATCTCCAGGCGGCGGATCACCAGGTCCCACAGGTACTCCACCCGGCCGGCCAGGGCCTTCAACCGATTGGTCTGCGACTTCTTACCGTTGCCGCCGGTGGGCTGCTTGCGCATCTGGTTGCGCCATTTCCCCAGTTGTTTGGCGCTCTCCGGGGCGAGGTTCTTGGCTTCCTTCTCGGCCGAAGCCACGCCCCAGCCGTGGGCGGGCAGCAGGAAATGGTGGATGTGGCCCTCGGGCCGCCGCCCCTCGCGGAAGGGGTGGTCGACGGGCGCGGCCTTCAGCCACGCCTTCAGCTTCAACTGGTCGGGGGCGTAGAACCGGCGCCCGCAGCCCACCAGGGAGTTGCCGCGCCGCAGGTGCAGCCCGAACCAGGGGGCCTGCAAGCCCTGGTGCATCACGTTCAGCCACAGCGACACCTCGGCCAGCTCCACGGCCGTGTCGTTGAGGTCCACCCCGTAGGAGTTGTGCAGGGCGATATAGGCCTTGGCCTTCTGCAGCTCCTCGCGCCGCACCTCAGGGTCCAGGCGCTCGTCCAGTTCCTGTTCGCGGCGTTTCAGGTACTCCTCGGCGACCTGGTTGATGGCTTCGTTGAGGAACGCGCCCGACCCCAGGGCGGGCTCGCAAATCGTCCACTCCAGCAGCTCCCGGGCGGGGGTGGTGCGCCCGTCCTGGTCCAGGCGTTCGCGCAGGGTCAGCTCCACGGTCAGCCGCGTCAGCGACTCGGGCGTGTAGTAGGAGGCGCTGGTCTCCCGGTCGCGGCCGGCCAGCCGGTACACGAACGAGCCCGGCCGGTACACCACCCGCTCGTCGGTGGGGGTACCGTCCTCGTCGCGGACCTTCACGAAGACCCCGTCCTCGAAGTCGTCGGCCCGGGAGTGCGGCACCAGCCACGAGCCGTCCTTGGGGTCGCCGTTCTTGGCGACCTCGTACAGCTCCTCCTCGGCGATGAACCCGGTGTAGGACATCAGCCCCTCATACACCGCGCCCAACTGGTTGATGCCGAGCTGGGCGTAGGAGATGAACCCGCCGCGTTCCTTGCGGCGCCCCTTGGCCAGCATGAGCCTGCGCAGCACCGTGTACAGCGCCTCGTCGCGCAGCCGGGTGTCCAGGCGCGGCAGGCGGGGCTCGTCGGGGTTGTCGTCGGGGTGGACCAGGCCGCGGCCGATGAGGTTGGTGCGTTCGGGGTCGAACAGGTCGGCCTTCAGCGGCTCGAACCGCAGCCCCTCGCCTTCGGAGAGCCCTTCGGCCTCCTCCTCGGTGAGCACCCGGCCGCGCGGCCGGTGCCCCTGGTCGACCATGCGAAACAGCACGTCCAGCGACTCATACAGGTGGAAGCCGGTGCGGGCCTCCTCCCCCACCAGGTCGTGGGCGACCAAGTCGCCCAGGCGGGCCATGCTGTAGCCCTGGATGTAGGCTTCGTCCTTGGCCGGGACCACGCCCAGCTCCGGGCGGGCCTCCGCATACAGCAGGAACAGGATCCGGTACAGGTAGCGCAGCGACTGGCGGGCCAACTCGTCGGCGAACGCCTTCGGGGAGTCGGCGAGCCGGTCGGGGGTGAGGCCCTGGGCGCGCAGCCGGTCCAGCACCTCGTTGGCGATGATCTCCACCGAGGCCTGCAACCCGTTCCGCAGGTCGGTGGAGACGCCCACCGCGTGCGCGCGGGAGGCCTCGCCCAGTTGCGCCAGCGGGTCGGCGCCGCCCTCCTCGGGCAGCCGCAGCCGCTCCGCGCCCAGCAGCGCGGCGACCATGCCGATCTCGTCGTCGCTGTTGCGGCCCAGCGCCGCGTCCAGGCTGACCGCGAGGTAGCGGCCCTCGCCCCACAGGGCGCGGTCGGCCAGCACCACCACGCCCCCGGCGAGCAGCAGCACGTAACGCAGCTGCTCGTCGTTGGCGAACAGCCAGGTGGCGAGCTTGGTGCCGAGCACATAGTGCTCCTGGGAACTCACTTCCACGGGGGTGAGCAGTCGCCCCGCCCCGTCGGTGTCCATGGCGGCGTCGGCCTCGGGCGCCCACCCGCACTCCACCGCCGCGATGCCGGGTTCGCGCATCGCCACCGGAACTTCGACGGTGCGGTCGCCGATCTCCACCTCCCACGGTGCCGGGTGCGGTTTGGCGGCATAGCCCAGGGCGGTCAGCAGCTCCACGTGCAGGGCGTGCAGCCGGTCGGCGTAGACGGCGGCCTCGGCCGGGCGCACCCCGCCCTCGCGGGCGCGCTCCACGTGGTCGGCGAAGAACGCGCGCTCACCGAAGTAGCGGGACCCGAACGCGCGCAGCCCCATCCGGGGGGTGACCGGCTCGGGGCGGGTCTCCTCCCGCTTGGCGCGTTCGCGTTCGGCCTTCTCGCGCTCGGTCCAGCGCCGGAAGGGGCCGTCCTTGCCCTTCAGTTCCTTGGGCAGTACCTCCGCCAGGAAGTGCGCGGAGAAGAAGTCGCCCCGGTTGACGATCGAGTCGAAAGCCATGTCCGCTCCTCACGCGCCCTTCAGCACGGCCAGGATCCGCAGCAGCGGCTCCCCGGTCGTGCGCATTTTCTGCATCAGTTTCCGCTGCTCGTCAACTGTCTCGTCCACCCGGCCGCGCCGGCGCTCCCGCCGCGGGTCGTCGCCGATGCCCTCCAGCGCCGACTGGTGCCACTTCTCCAGCCGGGTCCGCGGGGCCTCCAGGTCGTGCTCGATCTCCCGGTCGTAGAGTTCACGCCGGGCGTCCAGGTGGGCGCGGGCGGCACGCACCGCCGGTCGAACCAGCTCGTGCAGCGTCGCGAGGTCCCCCGGGTCGCCGGTGTTGACCATGTCGGGGCCGATCCCGGCATCGTGCATCGCCGCGACCATGTCGCCCACCCGCGGAGTGTCGGGGAGGCCGGTGACGGCCATCCACTCCACAACGGTGGGCTGGCCCAGTTCGTTGGAGTAGACCCCCTGCACCAGGAAGACGGGCTCGGCCACGTCGGCCTGGACCACCGGGGCCTGGCTGCGGTGCAGTTGCACCTGCACCTTGTCCACCAGCCACTCCACCAGCGGGTGCAGGTCGCTGACGAAGCCGATCTCCGGCCAGGCGGTTGTGGAGGTGCGGGCCGCCACCCGCTTGGCCTCGGCCAGGCCGCGGTCGAAGGTGACCTTCAACCGCTTGGTGACCTCGCGCTCCTTGAGGTAGGAAGCCGGCAGCGCGGTGAAGCGGTGCGCGAGGTCCCTGGGGGGTTCGAAGGCGAGCATCCGGCCGTCGACGTCGATGTGCAGGTCCGGCGCCACAGCGGCCAGGCCGGTGCGCACGAACTCCTCGGTGGAGGCGAACAGGCCGGGCACCGGTGCCCGCTCAGGGTCGGGCAGCGGTTCGTCGGGGACGCTGTCGGTGAAGAACTCGGCCATGAGCCCCCCGCTGTCTCCCGATCCGGCCGGGTCGGCCATGGAAGCGTCCAGGGACTCCTCGGCGGTGCGCCCGGCCAGCAGGTCGCGCAGCAGCCGGTCCTCCTCGCTCGCGGCGGTGAACTCGCCGGTTGCGGCCTCGGCGCTGCCCAGGCTGCGGTGCGCCTGTTCTTCGCGCCTGAGCAGCTTCTCGGCGACCGTCCGGTCGTCCATGGCGCCGTCGACCTGTGAGGTCAGTACCAGGGCGCTGAACCGGGGCTCGTGCTCCTGGCCGTAGCGGTCGATGCGGCCGTTGCGCTGCTCGATGCGGATCATGCTCCACGGCAGGTCGTAGTGGATCAGCCGGTGGCACTGCCGGTGCAGGTTGACGCCCTCGGAGACGATGTCGCTGGCGAAGAAGATCCGGACCTTGGAGTCCGCCAGCTCGAAGTCCTCCAGCACCTGCTGCTGGAGGGTGTCGGGCATGTTCCCATACATCAGCGCGGTCTGCGCCTCGGTCAGGCCCAGCTCGCCGGGCACGGTCTGGCGCAGCCACTCCAGGGTCGGGACGGACTCGGAGAACACCACCACGCGCTCTTTGCTGTCCGGGCCCACGCCGATGGCGTGCAACCGCTCGATGAGCGCGGCGCGCTTGGCGGAGTCGGCATCACCGATCCTGGCCACGGTCTTCTTGAGCCGCCGCAGCGCCGTGTACTCGCGTTCGCTCCCGGCGTCCGTCAGCTCCCCGGTCTGCCGGTCGGTCAGGGTGGCCAGCCGGTTGTCCACCGTGGCGGCCAGCGCCTTATGCGAGGACAGGAACGCTTTGAGCAGGGTGTAGGGGAACAGCCGCCGCGCCCGGCCGACGACCGGCCCGCCGTCCAGCGGTTCAGCCGAAAGCCAGGTGTCGGTGAGTTCGGCGAACACCTCCTCCTCGGCGGGGGTGGCCGGGCAGTGCACCGACTCCGACGGGCCGCGCTCGGGCCACGTGTCGCCCATCTGGTCGCGCACCTCGGGGTTGATCTTGGTGCGGCGGATATAGAGGTGGGAGATGTCGGCGGCGGAGTAGTCGTCGGGGTCGGCGATGGCCGCCGGGTCCAGCAGCCGCACCAGCTCCGCGAACGAGCGGGCGTCGCCGTTGTGCGGGGTGGCGCTGGCCAGTAGCAGCGCGTCGGTCTGCCGGGCGAGCAGCTTGGCCAGCCGGTTGCGCAGATTGCCCTCGTTGATCAGGTTGTGCGACTCGTCGATGACCACCGCGTCCCAGGTCATACTGCGCAAGTGCTGGCCGTACTTGCCCTGGTTCTTCAGGGTGTCGACGGAGATGATGGCGCGCTTGAAGTACAGGAACGGGTTGCGCCCGGCCGGGATCTCCCGCTGCACCCGCTCCAGGCCCACCGAGTCCAGGCGCACCAGCGGGATCGCGAAGCGGGTCCACAGCTCGCGCTGGAACTGTTCGAGGACCTGCTGCGGGGTGACCACCAGGATCCGCTCGCCGCGGCCCCGGCGGATCAGCTCGGCCAGGATCAGGCCGATCTCCAAGGTCTTGCCCAGCCCCACCACATCGGCCAGCAGGATGCGCGGGCGCAGCCCCCGCAGCGCCAGCTCGGCGGG
Source organism: Actinomycetes bacterium (assembly GCA_021793235.1). Lineage (GTDB taxonomy): Bacteria > Actinomycetota > Actinomycetes > Streptosporangiales > Streptosporangiaceae > JAJYTD01. Next base: position 7,477 of record JAJYTD010000084.1, read on the forward strand.
CCGCTGCTGGTAGACGTGCTCGTCCAGGAGGAAGGCGTCCGGCATGGCCAGGCGGCGCTCGGTCTGCGGCAGCGGCGTGCGGCGCAGCACCGATTCCAAAAACAGGCGGCTGGTGGCAAACCCCGGGGAGAAGTCGGGGACCAGCCGGGTGTCCTCCGGGCGCAGCGGGCGGACATCATCGATGCCGGTGAAGAAGACCGCCTCGGTGTCGCGGACCAGTTCGGAGACGCCCACCGCGCGGACCACCGAACCGTCCTCGGGGTCCTGGGCGGGGGTGCAGGTGCGCACCATCCACTCGGCGTCGCGGACCTCGATACGCGCGCCCGGGGCGAAACTCTCCGTTCGCGGCCCGGTCTGCCCGGTTCCTGTCACTGCTTCTGCCCCTGCTTCGGCCACTGCGCCAACCCCACTCTTCGCCGGCCGTTCCCGGCCGGTCGTCTACCTCGGTATCTCGGTGCTTTTCGGCCCCGGCGGCCCGGCCCCTGTGGCCCAGCCCGGGGCCGGTGCGCTGCCGGTGCGCTCAGGCGGCCGGGGGCCGGGCGTAGGCGCGCCGCAGCCGCTCGGCCGCGCGCACCGCAGCGGCGTTCTTTGGCCCGGTCGGGGAGTCGGCCGTGGCGGTGCGGCGCCGGAGCCGGGCGGGAGCGGGCGCGGCCGGCGGCTCCGGGTCGTCGGGGCCGGGCACATAGGTCGCCCGGGCGAGGTCGGCCCGCGCCGCCGCCGGGATGCGGCCGGAAGCGGCCAGCAGCTCGCGCAGTTCGGCGCGGACCTCGCCGACCCCCGGGCGCTCGGCGGGATCGACCGCCAGCATCCGCTCCACCAACGGCGCCAGTTCCCCGGGGACACCGGAGACATCCCGGGGGACCGACGACAGCGCGACCGCCGCCAGCAGCGCGTCGCGGGATTCCCGCATCACCGGGTAGTGGCCGGCGGAAGCGAACACCAGGACGGCGCCCAACCCGTACACGTCGGCGGGCTCGGCCACCGTTGCGGGGGTCGCGATCTGCTCGGGGGCCATGCACAGCGGGGTGCCCAGGGTCGTCCTGCTCCCGGTGAGCTCCCCGCCCGCGCCCCCGATGGCGACCAGCCCGAAGTCGATGACCTTCGGCCCCTCCGGGCCGAGCATGACATTGGCCGGTTTGAGGTCGCGGTGCAGCAGCCCGGCGCCGTGGATCGCGGCGAGCGCCTCGGCGAGCAGCAGCGCCAACGCGGTGGCCGCGGGACCGTCGAGCACGCCGCTGCGGTCCACGTGCTCGCGCAGGGTCAGCCCGGGGACATACTCCATGGCGAGCCAGCGGGGATCGGCGTCGGCTGCGGAGGCGGCGACGAGTTCGGCGACCCCCGGTGAGCACACCATGCTCATGGCGGAGATCTCCCGGGAGAAGCGCTCCATCGCCGCCGGGTTGTCGGCGTGCTCCTTGTGCATCGTCTTGACCGCGACCCGGTCGCCGTCCTCGGTGCGCCCGAGGTACACGCGGCCCATCCCGCCCTTGCCGAGCCTGCCCAACACCTCGATACCGCCGATCTGCCGGGGGTCGGTGTCCTCGCGAGGGTGCATAGGGGGATCTCTTTCGCCTCGGTGGCCCATACCAGGGGCCCTGGTAAAGGGTTCCTAGTAAGGGGGTTTCTACCAGGAACCGCCTGGGCCGTAAGCCTAATACCAGGCTCACGAGGCAGGCCATCCGTTGACAGAGTTCAACCTTGGCGGGGGGCAGCGCTGGGGGTCGGCCTCCGCCCCACACCGGAAAGGTTGCGGCAATGGGGCATCTTCCCGCGTTGATCTTGACGCTATCCACCCCTGAAGCAGGGTTGAGGGGTGCACAACGCCAAGATCAGCGGCAAGAAGCTGCATCACCGCCGCACTGGACACGAACCCCGACCACAAACCGACACCCGCTACCTCCGAGGCCCCGCCCCGGCGCCGGCACCCCCGCTGAACCGCACCCGACCCGCCACCCCGGCCCCCTGCCGCCGTTGCTGCCGCCTTTTCCGCCCCAGACCACCCCGCACCCACCAGACCAACAAGGCCGACGTGAAAACCCCCATCGCCACCCCACCTGACCCCACACAACAAAAAAGGGGGTCCCGCACAAAGCGGAACCCCCACAAAAGAAGGAACGGTCTGTCCATATCCGGCCATCTGTCAGCCGCCGGCAGCACGCAGCCTGGGACAGGCTGGCCGGGGCTCATCGATCGTGAACTTTCTGCTGGAATCCGCGCTCAAAGTGGCAATAAGAGCACGGCCGTTGCACGGAGCCGGACATATCGGACGCCATCCCACGCACAACAAAAAAGGGGGGACCACCCACAAAAGGGCGATCCCCCCACAAAAAAGATGTCCGGCGGCGACCTACTCTCCCACCCCGCACCATGGAGGCAGTACCATCAGCGCTGGAAGGCTTAACGACCGGGTTCGGAATGAGACCGGGTGTTTCCCCTCCGCCATA
>JAJYTD010000085.1 GCA_021793235.1 Actinomycetes bacterium
GGCGTAGCCCAGGCCGGTCGGGGTCCCATGGTCTGGGCGTAGGCTTCCACGCCCATGGCGGACCCGACCGAGCAGACGACGGAGGCGACCAGCGCACCGGCCACGTACCGCTTCCGGGAAGTGGTCAGGTCCAACACCGTGGTGGCGGGGTCGGTGGCGTCGCGAGCGGCGTCGATCGCCGCCTGACGGCGGGCCTCGCGCTCCTCGCGGCGGTCCTCCTCCCGGGCGCGGCGCAGCTCCCGCTTGTGCTCCAGGGCGAGCTTCTCCGACAGCCGCGCGGCGGTCAGCTCGTCGGCCTGCCCCCGCGTGGCGGGGTTGAGCCGGGGGTCGGCCAACAGCTTCTGGTCGGGGATGGCGGACAGCGCCTTGGCGTCCTGGACCTGCTTGCGCAGGGCGGCGACCACGTCGGTCTGCTGGGTGTTCTTGTCGCGGCCGAACATCAGACGGCACCCCCGATCGAAGCGATGAGCGCGGCGACGAACAGCCACGCGATGTGGAAGGACTGGTCCAGGGCGTAGGCCCCGGTCCCCAGGGACGGGTTGTCGTCGCGGCCCTCACGGGGGGCACCGAGCCGGTAGAACCCGCCCTTGCCGACCCGCGCGGCCAGCGCCGCGAGGGTGGTGCGGCGGTCGGCCCAGTAGTGCGTGGCGGCGTCCACCGCCAGGGCGACGAGCAGCGCGGCCGGGTGCAGCGAGATCCCCAGCAGCGCCAGCGGCACGAGGAACACGAGCTTGGTCACGGTCAGCGAGGCCACGTGAGCGGCGCACGCCCGGCGGGCGGCCCACCCGGTGCCGCCCTTGGCGGCGGCCTGGCAGGAGGACTGCACCCAGTGGTCGCCCACCTGGTGAGCGGCGAACAGCGCTGCGAACACGGCGGGGAAGACGGTGGGCTCCATCAGGCGGCGCTCCCCTCGAACAGCAGGGCGGCCGCGGGGCCGAACTCGTCCGCCAGCTCGTCGACGATGTCGGCGGCCGCGACGCGGCGGGCCTCGCGCTCCTCGTGGGTCTCGCCCACGAGGGCCAGGGCGAACAGCTCCGGCTCGGTGACCTCCAGGACGGCGGCCAGGAACCGCACGTCGTGGGGGGTTTGGGTACTGGTCGGGAATGGGATGATGTTCGACATCCGGGGCTTCCTTTCGAGAATGGGTCCCGGTCTTGGCCTCGACGGGCGACATCCGTCGGGGCCTTCTTCCTTCGTGTGCGGGGTCGCCCCGCAGGACGGGCGGGGCGACCCGGGTGGTGTGGACCCTGGTGGTCCCCCGGAACGCCCCGCGTCCCGCCGGCGGCGGGGTCGGGGCGAACGGGCACCCCAGGGCGGGGTGAGTGTCATGTCTTCGCGTCACACGCTGTGGAGTTCTCAAAGCTCAGGGGCCGTGCGGTCGTCCACGCGGACCCCGCAGGAGCGGGGACCGGAGTCAGAATCCGGACCGTGTAAGCGTCGTGTTCGCGCCGCTTACACGAACCATCATGTACGCGAACCGCTACACACACAAGAGGGGCGCGGCAAGAAGTTGCCGCGCCCCTCGCTGTTTGGGCTGTTTGCGTGCTTTGTCCCCTAGACCACGCTGATCCAGCGGCCTTCCGGGATGGTGAACTCCCCGAACTCCAGGACCGCGCCGCTGTCCTCGTACCAGGTGTTCTGGCCGTAGAGCACGGGGTCCCCCTCCGCCACCTCCAGGGCGGCCGCGATCTCGGCGGTCGCCCTCCGGGCGCACTCGCGGTAGGTGTCGCGGGTGACCTCGCGGCCGGTGCGCTCACGAACCGCTCCCACGGTGCCGCCGGGGATGCGCTCGGTGGTGGCCAGTTCCGGCACGCTGTCGACGAGTTCGCCGGGCATCCAGGTCACGGAGTGCGTGACCGGAACGTCCCCGTGCAGGGTCACCCGCTCACGGCGCACCACCTGGTCGCCTTCCTCGATGCCCATCGCGGCCGCGACGTGTTCCGGGGCAGGAACGACGGCAGCGGCGAGGATGCGGGTCGCCTCGCTGTGGGGGTAGATCCGCCCCGACCGCTTCATCGCACGCAGGCGGTCCCGAGGGGTGTACGTGTTCGTCTCCCCGAACGAGACCGTGGTCCCCTGGTTCGAGGTCTCGACAAGCCCCTCCGACCGGAGCAGAGTGACTGCCTTCGCGACCGTGGTGTGGGAGACCTGCCACTGGTCGGCCAGTTCCCGGGTCGCGGGAAGGCGCGTCCCGCTCTTCAGCTCTCCGTCCTTGATGAGGGTGCGGTAGTGGGCGACGAGCTGGAGGTAAGGGGGCTCAGGCCGCTGAATCCTTGGGGTCATGGTGTGTCCTCCGGTGCGCGGGTGATTGTTGGTGTAAGCGTGTAAGCGCCAACTACAGACTAGACCGTGTAAGCGTGTAAGCGCTACGGTGATCCGCACACAAGAAAGGCCGGGAGCGCAACCTCCCGGCCTGAAGCTCTCGTCTACCCAACGAAAGACAGGTTCGATGCTACCCAATCGTTCCGACATGGAACAGCCTGCCCCCGCATTCTCGCAGGTGATCGGGGGTCTCCGGTGAGCCTCTACCCGATCCTGTGGGCGGTGGAGCACGCCCCGATCGTGGACGCCGAAGAGCGCGCGATCCTCGTTGCCCTCGTGAGCAAGGGCGACTTCGACGGCTGCAACTGCTACCGCTCCTACGCCACGTTGGCCAAGGCCGCGCGCGTGGACGAGCGCACCGCGATGCGCAAGGTCAAGGCGATGACCCAGCGGAAGCTGATCCGGCCCCAGCCCGGCCCGAAGCCGCAGTCGTGGTTGAAGCTGCCCCGGGACAAGCGCCCCGTGGTGCGCGAGGTCATGGTGCCCGCCTCGTTTTGGAGCGCGGTGCAGCTCGAAGAGATCAACCGCCAGCGCGCCGAACGCGGCCGGGCGCCCATCACCCCGGAGACTCGCCCGGATCTGGCAGAGGCCCCGCCGAAGAAGGCGCGCGCCGACAAGGGCAAGCCCAACCCCAAGCGGAGCAGGAAGAAGAAGGCCACCGCGCCGACCGAAGGCGGGGAGCGGGGTGTCTCTGAGTCACCCCGTTCTGAGGGCGACGAATCCGGGAGCGGGGTGTCTTCAAGTCACCTCGCGGGGTGTCTTGAAGTCACCTCGCGGGGTGTCTCTGAGTCACCCAATTCCCCGCTTGTACCCCCCGCTTCACCATCCTCCCCCCTAGTCCCCCCGGCGGCCGGAGACGCGGACCACCCCGGTTCTGATCCGGCCGGGAGGGAGGACGAGAGTTCGACCGACACCAACGGCCAGGGCGACGCGGCCGAAGGCAGCGCGGACAGTGCGGCTCCCGAGTCACAACAGGAGCGCAGCGACCACGAGACGCACCTAGAACGCGCTCAGGCGCTCGTAGACCGCGCTGTACGCCTGTGGCCTAAGGAGCACCGGGCCCCGAGTGCCCGCGACCGTCAGCGGCTCTGTGAGCGCGTTGTGGCCGAACTCGTCGCGGGCGGCGACGAGACCGTGATCGTGTACGAGATGTCGCGCGACCTCCAGGACGCGGGCAGCGCGGTCAAGGTCGTCATGGGCAGCCGCACCAAGACGCCCGGGTGGGGGCAGGCCAACGACCCGCGCCCGGACCACTCCCAGCACGAGATCCGCACCCGCACGCCGTGGTGCGGAAGCAGCGCCTGCGACGAGCGCACGCGGCTGGTCAACGTCTACGACGACAGCACCGGCGAGACGAAGCCGAGTCGGTGCCGCGCCCCGATCCAGGACCCCGTCACCGGGGAGACCGTGGCCTGCCACCCCCGCGCCACCCCGCGGTTCCCGGAGCCCGCTCCCGAGGTCTTCGAGGGCCAGGGCGACGAGCTTGTCGAGACCGACCCGGCCGTGATCGAGCAGATGCGCGCGTCCCTCGCGGAACGCGAGGCGGCCGACCGCGAGGCCCGCGAGCGCAAGGAGCGCGAGCTGGCGGCGACGAAGGCGCTCTTCGCGAAGATGCGCGAGGGCGCCGCCCGCGAGGAGAACGCCCGGCTCTCCCGCCGCTGACCCCGGTAACAGTCAGGCGGCACGGACCCGATCCGTGCCGCCTTCACCCATGCCCACCGACCGACCGTCAACCCAACCTTGACGCCCCCGACCAACCACGCACCGACTCAGCCCACCAGCGACCACCACGCCCGTGCATTCCTCACGAGGGCATCCGAGAGCCACACACCTAGGCACTATGAGTGATCCAGGTCAGGCGCCCGCCGAAGACGGGCAGTGCGCAGGTATCTGCGATACCGCGCCTTCGGCGTGTCGCGCCCCCACCTGTACGCCGTCAAGGTGGGTCACCACGGTTCCGGTGCGGGGTGCCGACCCCGCCGGAGTCCTCAGCCCCAGCGCGTCGAAGCCGCGGGGGCGGTGCCCCGCGATCCTCCCCAGACAGACCCCGGCCACCGGTCGCCCACCGGCCGACGAGCACCCGACCAACGGCCGCACCGAGGGCGGCGGGGGATCGGTCGGGCGGTCACCCGCGCGGCCCCGGCACCACCCAGGACGTTCGCGGAGCGGGGGCCGGCCACTGTCCGCAGGAGACCACCCCGTCCCTGCGGGCACTCGAAACGGGGTGGTCTCCTGCGGACAGCAACCGGAAGGGGAGGGGTGGTGCCGGGGGAGGCGGATGTACCCAGGTATCTGGGATAGCGGTGTGTCGGCGTGTCGCGCTGTGGTCGGGGTCTGGCGGTACGAGGGGGCTCTCGCCCCCATCGACCCCCAGGGCCGGACGGGAACCCGGCGCGACACAGGACGCGCGAGGGGTGCGCCAGGCACGCGCCGGAACCCCGCACGGAACGGGCGGCGGGCCTATCCCGGAGGGATACCTGCGCTCATACGGATGGCACGGTGAGCCTTTGTATCTCCGGCCCCGGGCCTGAGATACCTGCGTACTCCCGCGTTCCGATTCCGGCAGATCCCGGACACCGGCGCGAGGATGGCGGGATGGAGATCGAGCGCCAGGACGACGACGAGAACTTCGCCCAGGAGCAGACCGGCCTGCCCGGCCGGGGAGGTTCGGCGGCGGGCATCGCGGCCACGCTCGGTCGGCCGGCGGCCGGGGCCGGACTCGCGCACTGGGGCGGACCGCTCCCGCGCCGCGCGACCCCCACCACTCCTAGTGCCAAGGAGTGTGGACCCGAGATCACCAATGGTGCCTAGGTGTGATCGGTCGCTGAGGTCCCCTCGTTTGAGGAATGCATTGGCGTGTGGGTCGGTTCGTGGGTGGCTCAGTCGGTCGGTGGGTTCGTGGTCGTGGTCCTCGATGAGGGGTCGGTCTCGGTGAGCTCGTCGAGCTCCTGGACGAAGTTGGCGGAGGCGACGTCGACTGGTCGGCGGGGTGCCCGGAACGCAAAAAGGCCGGCCCCGATCGGGGCCGGCCTTTTTCGGCGGGCGGTCAGCGGCGGCGGCTCTTGCCGCGGTTGATCGTGTCGAGCATCCGGTCCGTCCACCCCTCGCGGGGGATCTCGGTCACCGCGCGCTCGCTGATCGACCAGATCCGGCGCGGCGTGGTGTCGTCGTCGGGGCCGAAGTCGGCCGCGTACAGGTCGACGAACACCCGGTGCAGCCCTGGGGCGGCCGGGGGCAGCGTCCCGCCGGGGACGAAGTCTTCGGGGTCGCGGCGGGCGCGCTCGATCCACGAGACCACCGTCGCGAACGTCGACCAGTCGGTGAGCCGCGCGAACCACTGAACGATCCGCTCGTCGTGCGCCCCGAGGTCGACCCCGGCCCGCGCCAGCGCGTCCCGCAGGATCACCTCCTGGGACTCCGCCCCCTTGAACTCGCCGTCGCCGTGGTAGGCGGCGGCCGGTTCAGCGTCGATGGGCCGGACGGGGACTCCGAAGTCGTTGACGCGGTTGCCGTTGCGGTCGGTCGTGGTCATGTCAGGGCCTCTCATGTCGTCACGATCAGTATCGAAGGGCCGGGGGTGTGCCAGGTTCGCAGCGGAGCGGAAGAACCGTGCGCGACCTGGGAAAACGTTCCGGTGCCCTCGGAACCCGTGCCACCGTGCCGACCGCGTGTCAGTGCAGGTCAGCGCCGTGCCACGGGGGTGTGCCGGGGGTGTGTCGCCGTGCCGGGGGCGGCACACCCCCGGCACGGGGTGTTCGGCTACTTCCGGTAGCGGTCGGCGGCCTCCTCCAGGACCTCGCGGCGGTAGCCGCGCCCCCGCTCCCCGTTGATGCGGAAGGCGTTCTTCTCGGGGTGCACCCCGCACTCGCGCAGCGCGGCGGACACGTCGAAGTCCATCAGCCCGGCCGCGGCCGCGAGGGTCTCGGTGTGCACGCCGGGCAGGCCCTCGGACAGCTCCAGGGCCAGGGCGAGCACGTCGGGCAGCGCGACGGCGTCCCCGTCGCCTTCGGCGTCGCCCCGGAACTGGGGGTGGATCCAGGGTTCGGTGTCGGGCAGGGCCTTGACGGTGGCGTCGTCGGACAGGTTCCACACCGCCACCGGGGCCTGGTCGGAGTCGCGGCCGGTGCCCTTGACCACGCACAGCCCCACACCGGTCCAGGTGTGGTTGGGCCACCCGGTGCCGAGCACCTGCCGGGTCTCGTTCTCCCCGGCGGTGCGCAGCACCGTGCGGATCTCCATCACGCCGTTGATCTGCCGGTCGATGCCGTCCCCGATGGTGGGCTTCTGCGTGCACCAGACCAGGTCCAGACAGCGGGAGCGGCCGGTGCGGGCGATGGTCTGCAGCCCCGCGAGCATCGGGGTGTCCTTGGAGTCCATGGCCATGACCTCCGCGCCTTCGTCCACGACGATGACGATGCGCGGGTCGTCCTTGGTCGGGGTCCAGGTGGCCACGCCCCGCTCGCGCATGATGTCGCGGCGGCGGTTGCCCTCGTGCACCAGCTCTTCGACCACAGAGCTGATCTCCTCCGGTTCCACCGCGATGCGGACCTTGCCCACCCACAGCGCGGACTCCTCGCCCTTGCCGTCGATGTAGACCACGGCCGTGGGCTCGTCGGAGATCAGCGCGGCCGCCATGATCACCCGGACCAGGACCGACTTTCCGGCCCCGGAGGTGCCCGCCACCAGCTTGCGGCCCTTGGGCAGGTCGACGACCTCGCCGCTGTCGGTGTCCAGGCCGATCCCCTTGGCCGAAGGCGACCAGGCGGTGTCCAGCTCCTTGGCGCGGGTGCGGATGCGCAGTACCGATTCGTCGCCCTTGTCGCCGGGGGTGATCTCGATTCGGGTGGCGGTGGGCACCGCCAGCAGGGCGCGCACCCGGTCGGCGGCCTTGCGCAGCTTGTCGGTGGTCCAGGTGCCGCCCAGGGTGAGCACGCACCGGATCCCGTTCTCGTCCAGGGCGACGTCGACCGGGGCGATGCCCTCCAGGCCGCGCGCCTTGGCGGCCTCCTCCCAGCGTCGGCCCTCCAGGGCGGTCAGGATGCGGTTCTCGGCGGCCGTGGCGCCCACCACGTCCCGCAGCTTGCGGCGCGGCTCGGTGGCGGCGATGGTGGCGGCCGGGGCGGGGCCGGCCTCGCGCAGGGTGCGGATACGGCCCATCCACGCCATGGTCAGGTAGCCGACCGGGTAGGCCGCCAGCGCCCACCACAGCCCGGACCCGGCCAGGTAGAGGGGGCCGACCGCCGCGCCGATCGGCACCGCGACGCACACCAGGCCGCGCACGACCCGCGTCCCGGCGGCCTTGAGGGTCGCACCGGTCTGGGTCTTCCACTCGGTCCAGGACGAGTCCAGGGCCTCCAGTTGCTTGGCCAGCTGCTTGCGGTCCTCCTCGGTGCGCACCCGGTCCAGGCGCTTCTTCAGCGCCGCGCGCGTCTTCTCCCGGGCGATGTCGGCGTCGGACAGGTAGGCGTCCTCCACGCCTTCGGCGCGGGTCCACAGCGAGGCGACCTCGACGTAGGAGGCGCCAGAGACGCGCACGTAGCCCCAGCTCGTCGCGGCCGCGTCCGCCAGGATGGCGCGCACCCGCTCGCGCAGGCGCTCCCCTTCCTCGGTTGCGGCGTCCGCCGGTTCGGGGCGGGCGGCGGGGGTCGGCTCCAGCGGGGGCAGCTTCTCGGCCTCGGACACGGCGGCGTCGGTGACGTGGACCTGGTCGGCGGGGGCCTCCCAGGTGACGCCCATCGGGATGTCGTCCTCGCCCACGATCCGCAGATGACGGGGGGCGGGTTCGGCGGTGTGTGCCATGGTGGCGGTGCTCCTTGCAACGTGGGAGTGAAGGGGCGGCGGCGGGTGCGATCCGCCACCGCCCCGAGAACGTGGGATGGGCGGGGTCAGCCGAGCATCCCGCCGGTGAGCATCACGGCGATCTCGGCTCCGGCGCTGTGCACGGCGTCCACCAAGCCCCCGACCCAGCCGTCGGCCTGGTGGGCGGCGATGGGCGCGATGATCAGCGCGAAGCGGGCCTTGCCGTTGTAGGCGTGGTCCTTGACCACGTCCCAGACGGTGACCAGCAGGCAGGCCCCGGCGATGGCCGACATCACCCACGTGGTGGGCAGCGGCTCCCCGGCGACCATGGCCCACAGCTCGGTCACCCAGGTGACCGGCACGAGCATCCACTCGGAGGCCCGCACGCTCAGCTGCGAGGCGTACAGCAGCATCGACCCGAAGATCGCTATGGCCAGCGGGATCCACCAGGTCCAGGCCCCGGTGAGCTTGCGGTCGCACCACTCAGCCAGACCCCACACGATCAGCGCGAGGAACGCATACATCCGGTCTCCTCCAGGTCGAAAAGGGGCAGCTGGTCAGCGCACAGCGGGCAACGGTCGTGGGTCTGCATCCGGTGCTTCTTCGGGTCGCGGCACCGCTCGGAAACGGGCGGGGCCACGTCGATGAGGTGGCGGAGCCGGTCGTTCTCGGCCAACCGCCTGGTGTAGTGCTCGTCGAACTCGGTCCCGCACGAGCAGCGGACCGTGTAGCACCACGCCTCGCCTTGGGAGGTCTCCTCGCGCCAGCGGCGCACCTTGGGCCGGTGCTTCATGCCGCGCTCCCCTCAGCCCCGGGCCGGTACTTGCGCACGGTCTTGGGGTCCATGCGCAGGTCGCGGGCGGCCTCCTTGACGGCAGCGTCGGGGTGGGCCTCGAAGTAGCCGCGCACCCGGCGTTCGGCCTCAGCGGCGCGGCGGCGGGCGGCGTCCTCCAGCGACTCCCCGGGGCGCTTGCGCGGGCGGCGCAGGGGCGTAGGGCGGGCCTGGTCGGCCGTGTCGTCGTCGGCCTCCTCGGAGGGGGGGACGTCGCTGGTCACACCGTCGTCCCCCGGGGGGACGTCGGCGGCAGCCGACGTGTCGTCCCCCCGGTCCGCGTCGCGGCCGCGCAGGTACTCGGACGCCTCGTCGGCCAGAGCGTCCCCGACCACGGTCAAGGCGTCGCGGCGGTCGGACCGGCGGGGCAGCGGGGCGGGGCCGGCGGGCACATGCTCCTCGCCCTGGTCCTCGTTGTCGGCGGGGACCTCGGTGACGGTCACGGTCGCGGCCTGCCGGTCCATCCGGTCCACGGCTTGGGCGATGGCGTCGGCCCCGGTGCTAGAGACCAGGTAGGCGAACCAGGCGAACGCGGCCGCTCCGATCGAGCAGACCGCGCCGACCGGGCCGGACCCGGCCGTGGACCCGGCGATGGAGGCGAGCAGCGGCACCACGATCAGCACGGGCAGCGCCCACGTGGGGATGCCCTCCAGGACCGCGCGGCCCCGGGCCAGGCCGCCACGCCACGCGATCGCGTAGGTCGACAGGCCGGTCATCGCGACCTCGGCGGCGTAGCCCAGGCCGGTCGGGGCGCCCATGGTCTGGGCGTAGGCTTCCACGCCCATGGCGGACCCGACCGAGCAGACGACGGAGGCGACCAGCGCACCGGCCACGTACCGCTTCCGGGAAGTGGTCAGGTCCAACACCGTGGTGGCGGGGT
>JAJYTD010000035.1 GCA_021793235.1 Actinomycetes bacterium
CCGGCGGCCGCTCCGGCAGCAGCGGCTCCACGATCTCCCACAGCCCATCGGGCAACACATCACTCACAGCACGTGATGATGGCAGCTCCCAGTCACCCACGCAGGCTATTGAGACAAGTTCTAAGCCGCAAAAACATAAACCGATAAATAAGTTTCATCACCCAAAGCATTGCCGAATCCGGTTATATGGGATCAAGGCGGCAGCGCTTCGCGCCGTCGCACCGGCTTGCCGTCCGCGCGCTCGGGCGAAGGCCGTCCGCACCCCATCCGGCCCCACGGGCACGCACCGTCGCGCGAAGCAGCTCCCAGAAGCGCCACAACGGCCACTGAGCTTTCCGCGCTATCGACCCGGCGTCCCTGGGGTCCCGAGGCACTCGATCGCGCGACTCTGCCTGTCTCACGGCCGGACTCCAGCGCGATCGAGTGCCTCGGACCGGACCGTGGGTTGCCGCGCAGGGGTGCGGACCAGCCGCCGCGTGCCACACACGTGCCCGATACGCGCCCGATGCCTCTCCCAGCGGGTCCGAATCGGCACCGGATCGTCATCGAATGCGCCATCGCAGCTCTGAAGCGCACCGAATGCTGCTGGGGTGCGGCATTCGATGGACGCCGGTCGCCGGATGGCGGCACGCGGGTGCGCTTCAGCTCGGCACCGGCACCGGCACCCCGAGGACGGGCCGCACCTGCCCGTTCCGCGTGCCCGCCGGTTGGAATAGGGGCTACTGCGGATATGTTGTCGATGCGGGTAATGCCAACACGGCCACCCGCCGATGAGCATGCGCCGGTAGCGAAGGTTGAATGATGACGACTCCCGATCCGTTGCAGGATCGTGTGCCCGCGCTGGTGTCGCAGTGGTTCTCGCGACCCAGACCGTCCGCGGCACCCGTCGTGGTCACCGGTGTCTTCGACGTACTGCACGTCGGCCACATCCGCTTCCTCTCCGCCATCCGCGAGCGCGGTCTGCCCCTGGTGGTGGGGGTGGAGAACGACGAGCGCGTGCGCGCCTGGAAGGGGCCCTACCGGCCGGTGAATCCGGCTGCTGAACGCGCCGAAATGCTGGCGGCTCTACGCCCGGTCGACGGAGTGTTCACCATCGCGGGACCGCCGGAGGTCGCCGACTGGGAGACCTACACCGACCTGCTTCGCCCGCTGAATCCCGCCGCCCTGGCGTTCACCTCCGGTGACCCCTACACGGAGGCCAAGCAGCGCGGAGCCGCGGCTTTGGGAGCCGAAGCATGGGAGCTGCCGCTGACCGAGGGGCGGTCGACCACCGCAGCCCTCGGCCGGCTCTCGGGAACGCTCTGAGGTCTTCCTCTCGAAAGCGCCGGAAGCAGCGTCGGAAGCAATGGCGCATCACCGATGTTGATGCCTCCGATGGGGCTGCGCGGCCCAAGCGGAAAACGGAACGGGGTGCGGCGAGATGATGATGGGTGGTGGGCCGCCCATTTACCGGGCGCTCGTCAACGACGGCAGCGCCAAGAACAGCAGCCTGCCACGGGGGACCGTGCGCCGTATCGTCGGCTATGCGCGTCCGCACTGGCGGTCGATCCTGCTGTTCCTCGCCGCCACCTCGGTCAGTTCGGCGATTGTCATCGCCAACCCCCTGCTGCTCAAGGCGATCATCGACCGCGGTGTGGAACGGCAGGACACGTCACTGGTGGCCTGGTTGGCGGCGGGTGTCGCCGGGCTGGCCGTGATCGAAGCCGCACTGGGATTGACCAGCCGCTGGCTGTCCTCCCGCATCGGCGAGGGTGTCATCTACCGGTTGCGCACCCAGGTCTTCGCCCATGTGCAGAGCATGCCGCTGGCCTTCTTCACACGCACCCAGACGGGCTCGCTCATCAGCAGGCTCAACACCGACGTCGTGGGCGCCCAGCGCGCCATCACCTCGGTCCTGCAGTCGGTGGTGTCCAACCTCATCAGCGTGGTGGCCGTGGTGACCACTATGTTGGTGCTGTCGTGGCAGATCACGCTGATCGCGCTGCTGCTCGTCCCGCTGTTCATGCTGCCGGCGAAGTTCATCGGGCGCCGGATCGCCGGGATCTCCCGTGAGGGAATGAACCTGAACGCCGAGATGAGCTCATTGATGACCGAGCGGTTCAATGTCGGCGGCGCGATGCTGGTGAAGTTGTACGGACGCCCCGAGGAGGAGGCCGCAGGCTTCGCCGAGCGCGCGGCCCGGGTGCGCGATATCGGGATCTCGCAGTCGGTGGTCGGCGGTCTGCTGTTCATCCTGCTCGGTCTGATCACCTCCCTGGCCACCGCCGTCGTCTACGGGGTCGGCGGCAACCTGGTGATCAGCGGCGCGTTCCAGCTCGGCACCCTGGTGGCGTTGACCACGCTGCTCACCCGGCTCTACGCACCGATCACCGCGCTGTCGAACGTGCACGTCGAGATCATGACGGCCCTGGTCAGTTTCGACCGGGTCTTTGAGGTACTCGATCTGAAACCGATGATCGAGGAGCACCCCGACGCCCGCGACCTGCCCGCGGGGCCGCTGAAGGTGGAGTTCGACGGCGTGTCGTTCCGCTACCCCACCGCGGCCGAGTCGTCCCTGGCCTCGCTGGAGCTCACCCCGGAGATCGAGAGCACCGAGGACACCCAGGTGCTCAGCGACGTCTCGTTCTCCGCTGCTCCGGGCCGCCTTGTGGCATTGGTCGGGCCCTCGGGTGCGGGCAAGACGACGTTGACGCACCTGGTTTCGCGGCTCTACGACCCGGTGGAGGGATCCGTGCGGATCGGCGGTGTGGACCTGCGCGACGTCAAGAGCCGGTCGCTGCGCGAGGCCGTCGGTGTGGTCACCCAGGACGCCCAGCTCTTCCACGACACTGTGGGAGCGAACCTGCGCTATGCCCGTCCCGATGCCACCGATGAGGAGCTCGCCGAGGCGATGAACGCCGCCCAGCTCGGGCACCTCCTGGAGAGCCTGCCCGATGGGCTGGACACCATGGTGGGCGACCGCGGGTACCGGTTGTCGGGCGGGGAGAAGCAGCGGCTGGCCATCGCCCGGCTGCTGCTGAAGTCCCCCTCGGTCGTGGTCCTGGATGAGGCGACCGCGCACCTGGACTCCGAGTCCGAGGCCGCGGTGCAGGAGGCGCTGCGGACCGCCCTCGCGGAGCGGACATCGCTGGTGATCGCACACCGTTTGGCGACCGTTCGCGAAGCCGACCTGATCCTGGTTCTGGAGGACGGCCGGATCCTGGAGCAGGGGACGCATGAGGAGCTGCTGTCCCGCGGCGGCCTGTACACCGCCCTCTACCGCACCCAGTTCGCCGGGCAGGAGCAGCCGCAGAAGTCACGCACCTGACCTCGGCTGATTCCTGTCCGTTGATTGATTCCCTCTTCACTACGAGATACGTGTCACGGATTTATTCAGATTGCGCATTTTTTCATGGAGTGCAACTATTTCCCGTGGAAGGTGGGTGACAGCGGTGGGACTCCGTGAGCGAAAGAAGCTCGCCACGCGGCGGGCTCTGCAGCACGCGGCGGTCCACCTGGTCATCGAGCGGGGGCTGGAGCACGTGACCGTCGACGACATCGCCGCGGCCGCGGACGTGTCCGCACGGACGTTCTTCAACTACTTCACCTCCAAAGAGGAGGCGCTCATCGGCGATGGGCCGCCCCGCCCGAGTGAGGAGGCCCGACGGATCTTCATCGACGGGGGCCCTACCGGAGAACTGGCGGAGGACCTCAAAACCCTCCTCCTCTCCTCCTTCATTGAGGGGGATGCCCGGTCGGCCATTGCGGAGATCCGGTTGCGCAAGCAGCTCGCCGAGCAGGAGCCGCAGCTCGCCCGCCCCCTCATGGCGGCGTTCGCCGCCGTGGAACAGGACATGACCGACATCGTCGCCGCCCGCTTGGGCGACGGCACCGACGACATCCGGCCGCAGGTCATCGCGGCATTGGGAGCGACCGCGATGCGGTTCTCGATACGCCGTATCAACTGCCCGGGGGATGCGGATCCGGCCGACGTGAGCGAGGTCCACGAAGTGCTGGAGCAGGTCTTCGAGGTCCTCAAGAAGTCCCTCGGGACCTCGCTCTAGTCAGCATCCCGATTCCGCCGACGGCCCGTCCCGCGGGCGCGGCCGCAGCCCGGCCTGCCCGGCCGAAGAACAGACCAGGGGAAGCGAGCACCACCCGATGCCCACGACCCGCGCCCAGGCGCAGTCACCGGAGCCCGAAGCCCGCCGCGAACCGGCCGGACCGCTCAGCACGAGGCAGATCCGCTGGGTCTTCCTCGGTGTCATGCTGACGATGCTGCTCGGCGCCCTCGACCAGACGATCGTCTCCACCGCCCTGCCCACCATCGTGGGCGAACTCAACGGTCTTGAGCACCTCTCATGGGTGGTGACCGCCTACATACTGGCCGCCACCGTGGGGATGCCGATCTATGGCAAGGCCGGGGACCTGTTCGGCCGCAAGGTCGTCTTCCAGTTCGCGATCGTCACCTTTTTGATCGGGTCGGTGCTGTGCGGCATCGCCCAGGACATGACACAGCTCATCCTGTTCCGCGCCCTCCAGGGCGTCGGCGGCGGCGGGTTGATGATCGGTGCGCAGGCGATCATCGCCGACATCGTGTCAGCGCGTGAGCGGGGCCGGTACATGGGTCTCATCGGCGCCGTGTTCGGCTTGGCCTCAGTCGCCGGGCCGCTGCTCGGCGGCCTGTTCACCGACAAGCTCGACTGGCGCTGGATCTTCTACATCAACCTGCCGCTGGGCGCGGTCGCACTGGCGACCGTCGCGCTCGTGTTGAAACTGCCCAAGCCTTCAGGCCCCAAGCCCAAGCTCGACTATGCGGGCACGGTGCTGCTCGCCGCGGCAAGTGTCTGCATCGTGCTGTTCACCAGCTGGGGCGGCGGCCAATACGCCTGGGACAGCCCGGTCATCATCGGCCTGGGTATCGGCACGGTGGTCGCGGCCGCGGTATTCGTCATCGCGGAGCGGCACGCCAGTGAGCCGATCATCCCATTGCGGCTCTTCCGTGACCGGGAGTTCGTCCTCACCGCACTCATCGGCATCACCGTCGGCATCGCGATGTTCTCCACCGTCTCCTACCTGCCGACCTTCCTGCAGATGGTCAGCGGCGCCAGCGCGACCGAGTCCGGCCTGCTCATGTTGCCGATGGTCGCCGGAATGCTGACCGCCACCATCACCACCGGCCGCATCATCAGCGCCACCGGCCGGTACCGGATCTGGCCGATCCTGGGGACAGCCGTGATCATGGTGGGCCTCGTGCTGCTCTCCCGGATGAGCGCCGACACGGCCTATGTCTTCAACGCCTCGGGCATGCTGGTCCTCGGTCTCGGCGTGGGCATGGTCATGCAGAACCTGGTACTGATCGTGCAGAACAGTGCTCCCCGGCAGGATCTGGGCACCGCGACCTCGGCCAACACCTACTTCCGGCAGATCGGCGCCTCGTTCGGCATCTCGGTGTTCGGATCGATCTTCGTGGGCCGGCTCAACGATGAGATGGCGGCGGCCCCCGCCGGCGCCGCCGATCGGCTCGGGGATGTCCAAGGCGGGGAGGCCGGTATCAGTTCCCTGACGCCGGAGCTGCTCCGGGACATGCCCGAGCAGGTACGCGAGTTCATCGCGCATGCGTTCGGGGATGCGCTGCCGCCGATCTTCCTCTACGGCGTACCGATCGTCTTCGTCGGCTTCGTGCTGAGCTTCTTCATCCGCGAGAAGAAGCTGTCGACGGAGGTCTGAGCCACCGCGGCCGTCGATTGGCCGTGCCCACGCTCCGGTGGGATCGTGGACGGTATCCGCGCTCTCATGGCTCGACACGCCGCATCGGTTAGAGTGGTCCGTTGATGGACGAACCTGACACCCCTGTCATCGACGCCGACCGGGTGGATGTGGTCCGCTCCGGCAAGCTCCTGCTCGATCAGGTGAGCATGGTTGTACGCCCCGGCGAGCACTGGGCTCTGATCGGCCCCAACGGCGCGGGCAAGAGCACGCTGCTCAGCCTCCTCGGGGCGGTGCAGCACCCCACGCGCGGTGCGGTGTCGATCCTCGGGAACCAGCTGGGCCGCACCGATATGCGTGAACTGCGCCGGTACATAGGGCACGTCGATCCGCGCCACGACCTCCGCTCGGCGCTCTCCGGGCGGGAGATCGTGCTGACGGGTGCCACCGGCAGCATCGAGCTCGTGCCTCGCTGGGCGCCTTCCCCCGCTCAGGAGGTGCGTGCCGACCGCCTCATGGACATGCTCGGGGTCGCAGCGCTGAAGGATGCCTCTTGGCCGACCCTGTCCCACGGCGAGCGCGGGCGCTTCCTCATCGCGCGGGCGCTGATGCCCGCACCGGGACTGCTCCTGCTGGACGAACCGGCCACCGGACTGGATGTCGCGGCACGCGAGCAGCTGCTGTCGGCCGTCGACCGCCTTCGCGGCGAGCACCCCGGGTTGGCGACCGTCATGGTCACCCACCACTTGGAGGAGCTGCCCGCGACGACCACGCACGCCCTGCTGCTGCGCGCCGGGCAGGTCGTGGCCTCGGGTCCGGCGGACGATATCCTCACCACGAAGTTCGTCACCGCCTGTTTCGACCACCCGATCGAGATCGATCGCCGCCGCGGCAGGTGGAGCGCCCGCGCGGCCTAGAGCCCTTCCGCAAAGACTGTCCAGCGGCGATCGACCGTGCTCTCATGACCGCTGCATACGCTTGCATCCGGTCAACGGCCGCGATCGATCGCCGCCGCCAAGCCGCGCCGCCGTCAGGCCCTGCCGCCGCCCTCGCGGCGGTCCTGTTCGGCCTGTTTGCGCAGGTAGTCGCTTGCCGAGTCCTGCGCCTTGTCGATGTGCCTGTCGTACTTGCCGCCGGTCTTGTCCTTGGCGGCCTCCGCCGCCTTGTCGATCCCCTTGTCGACCTTGTCACTGTGCCCGGTGGCCGCCTTCTTGAGCTTGTTGAAGGCGCTCGCGATCTTGGGCATCTTCCCCACCCCCGTATCGGTATGGGCCAGTCGTTGGCGGAGATACCCGGTCATATGCGGCTTAACCTGCGGATATTCCGGTCCGTTGCTGTTCAGACACCCAAGAGCATGCGCGCGATGGAGAAGTAGATGAGCAGACCGGTGGCGTCGACGAGGGTCGAGACCAGCGGCGCGGAGACGACCGCCGGGTCGACGCCGACCCGGCGGGCCAGCAGCGGCATCGTGCTTCCGATGATCGCGGCCCAGGTGCAGACGGCGATCACCGCCACGGCGACCACTCCGGCGACGGAGATCCCCACCAGCAACGCCCCGATGGCCAGGGCTACGGTTGCGAGCATGAAACCGAGCAGGATCCCGACCAGCGCCTCCTTCCAGGCGACTCGGGGAAGGTCGCGGACGCGTACTTCGCCGACGGCCAGGGCGCGCACGATGGCGGTCGCCGACTGCGACCCCACGTTCCCGCCGGTGCCCGTCAGCATCGGCACGAACAACGCCAGCGCGGTGACCTGCTCCAGGGTCGCCTCGAACGCCTGCATGACGTTGACCGTGAGCGTGGTCGCCACGATGAGCAGCAGCAGCCACACCGAGCGGGCCCGCGCCAGACGCACCACACTGGCCGCGACGTAGTGGCCGGCGACCGGGCTGGCTCCCGATTGGCGCGCGATGTCCTCGGAGTCCGCCGCCTCGATCAGCTCCAGGGCGTCGTCGAAGGTGAGCAGACCGACGAAGCGCTCCTCGGAGTCCACCACCGGAAGCGCCACCAGGTTCGCCTCCTGCATCAGGCGGGCCGCGTCCTCGGCGGGCTCCGTAGCCCGCACACGCGCCACGAAGACGTCCACGACATCCTTGAGGAGGTTATCGTCATCGCTGAGGAGAAGGTCGGTGAGCTCCACCGTGCCGGCCAGCCGACGGCCGTCGTCGACAACGGGAAGCGTGTACACGGTCTCGGCCTCGGCGCCCTTGGCCCGTACGACCTCCAGGGCGCGTGCGACCGTGAGGTCGCGGTGCAGGATCACGGTCTCCGGGGTCATGTACCGGCCGACCGATTCTTCGGGATAGCCGAGCAGCGCCGCGGTCATCTTCCGCTCGGCGGGGCTCAGCCCGGCCAGCGCCCGCGTCGCGATCTTGGCCGGCGCCTCCCCGATGAGCCGTGCGCGGTCGTCGGGGTTCATCTCCTCCAGGAGCTCATGAAACGCGGTGTTGCGCAGCCCGAGCAGAATCTCGTGCTGGTGCACAGGTTCGAGCTCTTCGAAGACCTCCAGCTCGCGGTCCTTGTCCAGGAGCCGGAAGGGGATGATCGCGCTACGGCTGTCCATCCGTTCGAGCTCGTCTGCGATCTCATAAGGGGGGTGCTCCGCCAGCCAGAGCCGGATACCGGTGAGGTCGTTGCGTTCGACCAGTTCGGTGAGTTCTTCTTTGGATTCACCATCGGACATGCTGAGCACCCCCCTTGTTCGTCTGCGCACCCCAAGAACACGGGAGAGACGGGGAGCACCCTGACTTTACCGGGTTAGAAGCGCCAGATGACCACGAGTGCGGTGTCGTCGTTCTTGCCCTTGCTCAACA
Organism: Actinomycetes bacterium; assembly: GCA_021793235.1. Taxonomy (GTDB): domain Bacteria; phylum Actinomycetota; class Actinomycetes; order Streptosporangiales; family Streptosporangiaceae; genus JAJYTD01. The sequence continues at coordinate 8,501 of JAJYTD010000035.1, forward strand.
CGTCGACCATGTCGGCGGCTCCTTCGCGGAACCCTTTGGTGACGAGCCGCTCGGCGGCGCCGAGAAGGCGGTCGGTACCGGAGTCGAGGTCCTCCCCCGGTGTCTCGATCAGGCCGTCGGTGTGGAGCATGATCGCGTCGCCGCGGCGCAGCCGCCCCTTGACCGGGGTATAGGTCATCTCGGGGATGACACCGAGCACCACGCCCTTGGCGTCGGTGGTAGACCACTCGCCCGCGCCGCTGTCGTAGTGGACGGCGGGCGGGTGGCCCGCGGAGCTGATGATGTAGTCGCCGCTCTCCAGGTCCAGGCTGAGGTGTACGGCGGTGACGAATCCCTCCCCCACGGCGGTGCGCATCAGGTAGTCGTTGCAGTGGGCGAGGAACTCCCCGCGTGGGACGGCGCTGATGAGCCCGCCGAATGCCCCGGAGAGCAGCAGTGCCCGCGTTCCGGCGTCCACGCCCTTGCCGGAGACGTCGACCACGGCGAGTTCGAGGCGGCTGCCGTGCAGCATGGAGACGACGAAGTCCCCGCCGAAGGAGGAACCGCCGGCCTGGCGCAGGATCGCGGTGCCGCCCCAGCCGTCGGGAAATTCGGGCAGCCGTCCCTGCGCCCGAATCCGGTCACGCAGCTCCAGCAGCATCTTCTCCCCGCTCAAGCCCTGCACGCCGAGCCGTTCGCGTACTCCCGAAAGCAGGTAGGCCAGGACCGCGGTGACTCCGATGGTGACCAGCAGCCCTGGCCCCACCTGCCCGAAGTCCAGCGCGAACGCGGTGAATAAGAGCACCACGGCGACGACCGCGAGGAGGAACGCCAGACTCTTGCGCTTGAGCAGTAGGCCGCCGGCCAGCACCGTGAGGATCACCGCGCTCGGCGGGAACCAGCCGGTCGGACCCCAGACAGCGCCGATCCCGATACCGACGGCGAGCATCACGAGGGTGATCAGCACCAGCCGGTACCGGAACAGCACCTTACGTCTGAGCAGCGCGGCCACACGTTGCCACAGTGATCGGACGTGGCGAGCGAACCTGGCGGCCAGCGAGGCGTTCATCATGTTCACGGCGTGGATACCCCGGATTTCAGGCCGGGAAGGAAGCCCCCTCCCCCCAACTTCACTCCAACGTAATATTTCCAATACTCTGCGTTTCTTCGGCGGTACCCGAGCCTCTCGTGGACGTGCCGCCTGACCGGCGGAGGCGGCGGAAGCGCCTGCGGAGTCGGGGCAAGACCATGTGGCCCTCCAGGTCGCGGGGCTTGGCGGGGAAACAGGAAACCCAGCGGGTGACCGCTGGAATCTCCCCGCTCTGGCAGGGAGAGAAGCCGATGTGCCCGCACTGTAGCGCGCGCGACCGGACCGGGCACACGGCCGGGGTAGGGATCGGGCCGATATCCGCCCAGCGTACACACCGAAAATTCCGCAGAACTACACATGATCCAGTATGCGCAGACAACGGCATCGGCGTCAGGCCTCCATTGGACCGGCGGGTACTTTCCCGCGCCGGAAAATCGGTGGCGGCGGCGGGAATTCCGGTGATAAGGACATGAGCATGCCCTTCTCCCGCACCACCTCCCCACCCGGGGCACAGCCCGGTCCGGAGGCGCCGTGGCCCATAAGGCCCATCAGCGAGTCCGAGTTCCCCGCATATGCCCATACGTTCGGCGAGGCGCTCCTCGCCCCCGATCCTTTCGGGCTCGACCACTACCGCGCCGTCACCGAGTTCGATCGGACCCTGGCGGCCCTCGACGGGGACCAGATCATCGGCGGGACGACGGTCCACTCCTTCACCATGACCCTGCCCGGCGGCCCCCGCCCGGTCGCCGGTGTCTCCGCCGTCGGTGTCTGGCCCACGCACCGCCGCCGGGGCGTCCTCAGCGCGCTGATGCGCCGACAACTGGCCGACATCCGCGAGCGAGGCGAGAACGTGGCCGCCCTTTTCGCCAGTGAAGGAGCGATCTACGGCCGCTTCGGCTACGGACCCGCTTCCACGATGGGCTTTGTGACCCTGCATCGCAGCGAGGGTGTGCTGCGCCCGGACGCGCCCCGCGACCCTGCTCTGCGGCTGCGGCTGAGCACACCTGGGGAGTCCCGCAGGGAACTCGCCATTGTGCACCAAGCCGCCGCGCTGCAGCGCGTGGGCGAATTCCAGCGGAACAAGGACTGGTGGGAGCTCCTGCTTCGCGACGCCCCCGAGCACCGCGGCGGGTACAGCGCCTACAAGTGCGCGATCGTCGAGGACGATGCCGGTCCTTTGGGGTACGCCCTTTACCGGATCCAGCAGCATGTGGATGACCACGGCGTCCCCGCCTCCAAGTTGTGGGTGGTGCAGCACTACGCGACCGCCCCGGCCGCGCACACGCTGCTGTGGGAGCACCTGTTCAGCCGCGACCTGATCGGCACCATCAGCATTGACATGGTCGCGCCGGACGACCCGCTCTACCACTTGCTCGCCGACCGCTACCGTGCACGGACCGTGCAGGGCGACGGCCTATGGATCCGGCTGGTGGACCTGCCCGGCGCCGTGGAGCAGCGGTCCTACGCGGCTCCCGTAGACGTCGTCGTCGAGGTGGCCGACCGGGACTGCCCGTGGAACGCCGGCCGCTGGCGGCTCACCGCCGACACCGGTGCCGCGCGCTGCTGTGCCACCGAGGCCGATCCGGACATCCGGCTCGACGTCGCGCATCTCGGCGCAGCCTACCTGGGTGGTATGACGCTGGGCTCTTACCTGGCGGCCGGCTTGATCACCGAGGAGACCACCGGAGCGGTGCAGCGGCTCGACACCGCGCTCAACCGCTCTGACGAACCGCACTGCGGGGCGATCTTCTGAACTCTCCACGGCATTCGCGCCCGTCGATGCCTTCTCATGGGCGCGGAACCGTATTAGCGTCGTGGCTAGCGTGAATGGGAAGCCGGGACGAGACGGGAAGAACCGCGATGGCACGTACGCACATCACCCTTTCCGCGGCGATGCGTGCGCGCGATGTCTCACGTCCGCGTACGGAGCAGCGGCCTCTCGCGGCCGAACCTCCTGCGGAGCACGCAGGGTTGGGCGAATCCGCGCACCGGCAGCGCCGCGGATCCGCCGAACCGAATGACGCCCTGGTGATCCCGCCCGCTCCGCGGCGGAAACGGCGCAGGCGCCGCCGTTAGGCCCCCTATAGGCCCCTATAGGTCCCCTAAGGCAGCGGAGGGAGTTCGCCGGTCTGCTCGTAGCGGCTGAGCATGCCGATACGGCGCGTGTGCCGGTCCTCGCCGCTGTAGGGCGTGGTGAGGAAGATCTCGACGAAGCGGGTGGCCTCTTCGCGGGAGTGCATCCGGCCGCCGATGCTGATCACGTTCGCGTCGTTGTGCTCGCGGGCCAGCTTCGCGGTGTCATCGCTCCAGGCCAGAGCCGCGCGGACGCCTGCGACCTTGTTCGCGGCGATCTGTTCGCCGTTGCCGGAGCCGCCGATGACGATACCCAGCGCACCGGGGTCCGCCGCGACGCCTTCGGCGGCGCGCAGCACGAAGGGCGGGTAGTCGTCCACCGCATCGTAGACGGCGGGGCCGGCGTCCACCACCTCATGCCCCTGCTCCTTGAGCCAGGAGACGAGGTGCTCTTTCAGTTCAAAGCCCGCATGGTCGGATCCAAGGTATACACGCACGTCACCATTGTCCCATGGCAGCGAAGCGCCCCCGACGCGGTGGTTGGGTCCCCTGTCCGCGGCGGGGGCGCTGAAAGTCGGCCCGTGTCGGCCTACAGCCTCGGCGCTCAGGTCGCCGCGGCCGTGATGCCCATGCCCATTGCGGCGATAATGGCCATCGACACGATGAGGCCGAGGTTCACCAGGACGATGACCAGGACCTCCTTGCCCAGCGGAGCAGCCTTCGATGTCTTCGGTTCGCTCAACTCACACCTCGGATTCGGGTCACCAGACGTTCTACGCAGAACCTGCCATATACCTACAATTGTATGGCCTTGACCTCGCAGAATTCGTCCAGACCGTGGAGACCCCATTCACGGCCGATGCCGGACTGCTTGTATCCGCCGAACGGAACACGCGGGTTGGGCGGTGCCCCGTTCACCTTGACCTGCCCCGCCCGCAGTCGGCGTGCTACACCCAGCCCGCGCTCCCGGTCGCCGGCCCAGACCGAGGCGGCGAGGCCGTAGACGGTGTCGTTGGCGATCTCGACCGCCTCCTCTTCGGTGTCGTAGGGGATCAGTACGAGGACCGGACCGAAGATCTCCTCTTGGGCGATCCGCATATCGTTGCGGACGTCAGCGAAGACGGTCGGCTGCACGAAGTAGCCGCGTTCGTGGCTCTCGGGGGCCCCGCCGCCGGTCACCAGGCGCGCGCCCTCCTGCACACCGATGGCGATGTACTCGCGCACCCGGTCCCGCTGCGCCTTGGAGACCAGCGGCCCCATCCGGGTGCCCTCCGCGAACGGGTCGCCCGGCACGTATTTGCGTGCCGCCGCGGCGGCCGCCTCCACTGCCTCGCCGTAGCGGGCCCGCGGCACGATCATCCGGGTCAGGGCATCGCAGCTCTGCCCGGTGTTGCGCATGGCGTCGGCGACACCGCTCTTGACCGCGGCGGTGAGGTCGGCGTCGGGCAGGATCACGTTCGGCGACTTGCCGCCGAGTTCCAGCGCGACCTTCTTCACCGTCGCGGCGGCCACCTCGCTGACCCGCCTGCCGGCCCGGTTGGATCCGGTGAAGGAGACCATGTCGACGTCGGGGTGGGCGGCGATGGCCTCGCCGACGACCGGACCGGTCCCCGATACGAGGTTGAATACCCCGGCCGGAAGCCCGGAGTCGTGGAAGACCTCCGTAAGCGCGTAGGCGGCCAGTGGGGCGATCTCGGTCGGCTTGAGCACGACGGTATCGCCCGCCGCGATCGCCGGAACGACCTTCAGCACGATCTGGTGCAACGGGTAGTTCCACGGGGTGATGGCGCCGACCACTCCGATCGGCTCCCGGACGACGAGCGACGTACCGACCTCCTCCCCGGTGAAGTAGCGTTCCCCGACTTCGTCGAGGATCTCCAGGTAGGTCTGGAACATCAGCATCGGAAAGCCGGTCTGCACCCGGGTGGCGAATTTCAGCGGAGCCCCGATGTCGGTGGCGATGGCGGCCGCCACGTCGTCGGCGCGCTGCTGGAAGAGTTCAAGGGCGCGCGCGAGGTGCGCGCGCCGTTCGGCGACCGGCAGGGCCGACCAGGCCGGGAAGGCCGCCTTGGCGGCCGCTACGGCCCGGTCGACATCGGTGGCATCGCCGTCCGGGACGGAGTCGATGACCTCCTCGGTGGCGGGGTTGACCACGTCAATGGCTCCGGATGCCGCGGACTCGGTCCAGGCACCGTTGATGTAAAGGGATCGCATGGAATCCACTTTCCCAGAATCGGATTCCAATATTCCGATCAGGTCATCCCCAGTGCGGCGGACGCTCCTCCAGCAGCCGGGCGGTGCCGTCGTCGCCGTAAAGGTCGTCGGGAGTGTCCGGCAGGACATCCAGCTCATCGTCGAACAGGTCGACCAGCCGCTCGTCCTCGGGTGCGGTCATCGTCATACCTCGGCTTCCATGATGGGGTCCCGGGTCCGGCTCCGCTTAAGCTCGAAGAAGCCGTCGGTGCCCGCGACCAGGAGCACACCGTCCCACAGCTTCCCGGCCTCCTCGCCCTTGGGCGCAGGCGACACGACAGGGCCGAAGAACGACACGCCGCCCACCGAGATCACCGGTGTCCCGACTTCGTAGCCGACCCGGTCCATACCGTCGTGGTGCGACGCGCGCAAGGCGTCATCGTAGGCGTCGCTCTCGCCCGCCGCAGCCAGTTCCTCGGGCAGGTCGGCATCGGCCAGCGCGGCAGCGATCACCTCGGGAGTCCGCGGCTCCTCGCGGACGTGGAAGCGCGTCCCCAACGCGGTGTAGAGCGGCCCCAGGACCTCGTTGCCGAACCGCTGCTCGGCGGCGATGGCCGTCCGGACCGGTGCCCACGCCTCGTCCAGCAGCTTTCTGTAGCCATCGGGGAGGTCCTTGTCCTCGTTGAGCACGGACAGGCTCATGACATGCCAGCGCGCCTTGACCGGGCGGACCCGCTCGACCTCCAGAAGCCAGCGCGACGCCATCCACGCCCATGGGCAGACCGGGTCGAACCAGAAGTCGACCGCCGTTGTCTCCCTGTTCATATCTCTCTCCTCATCGGCCGTTCGATCAGTCGCTGTTCCCTTGCGGCAACCTCCGCGTCCGGTTCCGCATTCCGCCCCCATGCGTGGCAGGATCGGACCCAGGCACCGAACACCAGCGACACCGGCCGACGATAGCGGCGGCCGTGAGGGGAGAGGACGTGGCGGGCAACCTGACACGGGACGAGGCGCGCGAACGCGCTCGAATACTCGACGTCGCCTCCTACAGTGTGGACCTCGACCTCACGACCGGTGATCAGACCTTCCGATCCAGCACCGTGGTCCGGTTCACCTGCGCCGAGCCGGGTACCGACACCTTCATCGACCTGACCGCCCCCGCGGTCCGCTCGGTTGTGCTGAACGGGCGCGAACTCGACCCGGCGGAGGTGTTCGACGGCGAACGGATCGCGCTGCCCGGTCTGGAACCCGACAACGAACTGCGGGTACTGGCCGATGCCGCCTACATGCGCACCGGCGAGGGCCTGCACCGCTTCGTCGACCCGGTCGACGGCGGGATCTACCTGTACACGCAGTTCGAAACGGCTGACGCGCACCGCATGTACGCCTGCTTCGACCAGCCCGACCTCAAGGCCACGTTCGAACTGGCGGTGGTCGCGCCGGCCGACTTCGAGGTCGTCTCCAACAGCGCGCCCGACGTCTCCGGCGAAGCCGTCGACGGCCGGGCCGGGGAGAAAGTCCGCTGGCACTTCCCCGCCACCGAGCCGATCTCGACCTACATCACGGCGCTCATCGCCGGCCCCTACCACGTGGTGCGCGATGAGCACGACGGCATCCCCCTTGGGGTCTACTGCCGCGCCTCACTCGCCGAGCACCTCGACGCCGACGCCATCCTCGACGTCACCAAACAGGGCTTCGACTTCTACCACGGCCTCTTCGGCATTCGGTACCCGTTCGGCAAGTACGACCAGCTGTTCGTCCCCGAGTTCAACGCCGGGGCGATGGAGAACGCCGGGGCCGTCACCTTCCTGGAGGACTACGTCTTCCGGTCCCGTGTCACCGATGCCCGCTACGAGCGCCGCGCCGAGACGCTCCTGCACGAGATGGCGCACATGTGGTTCGGCAACCTGGTCACCATGCGTTGGTGGGACGACCTGTGGCTGAACGAGTCCTTCGCGACCTTCGCCAGCGTCTACTGCCAGACCGAAGCCACCGAGTGGACGGACGCCTGGACCACGTTCGCCAACGTGGAGAAGGCATGGGCGCTGCGCCAGGACCAGCTGCCCTCCACCCACCCGATCGCCGCTGACATGCCCGACATGCAGGCGGTCGAGGTCAACTTCGACGGCATCACCTATGCCAAGGGCGCCTCGGTGCTCAAGCAGCTCGCCGCCTATGTCGGTGTCGACGCGTTCTTCGCCGGCGTGCGCGCGTACTTCAAGCAGCACGCCTGGGGCAACACCGAGCTGGGCGACCTGCTGCGCCAGTTGGAGAGCGCCTCGGGCCGCGATCTGTCGGCCTGGTCCGCCGAATGGCTGGAGACCGCCGGCGTCAACACCATGCGCCCCAGTTTCGATGTGGACGCCGACGGCCGGTTCACCTCCTTCGCCGTACTCCAGGAGGCCGGCGAGGAGCACCCGACACTGCGCTCGCACCGGCTGGCGATCGGCCTCTACGACCGCACCGACAAGGGGATCGTGCGCCGGGAGCGCGTCGAACTCGACGTCTCCGGCGCGCGCACCGAGGTCCCGGACCTGGTCGGCCAGGTCCAACCGGACCTGGTGCTGGTCAATGACGACGACCTGACGTTCACCAAGATCCGGCTGGACGAGCGCTCGCTGCGCACCGTTGTCGAAGGTGTCGGCGAGATCACCGAGTCGCTGCCGCGCGCGCTGTGCTTCGCCGCCGCTTGGGACATGACCCGCGACGCCGAGATGGCCGCCCGCGACTACGTCAAGCTCGTCGTTTCGGGCATCGGCGGTGTCAGCGACGTCTCCGTCACCCAGATGCTGCTCCGCCAGGCGGTGTCCGCACTGTACAACTACACTGACCCGGCCTGGCGCGAAGCGGGCTTCGACCTTCTCGCCGGACGGCTTCGCGACCTGCTCAGTTCCGCCGAGCCAGGGAGTGACCTGCAGCTCGCCTACGCGCACGGTTTCGCCGACGCGGCCGTGAGCGGCGAGCACCTCTCATTGCTGCAGGGACTGCTGGACGGCGCCATCACCGTCGATGGTCTGACCATCGACACCGACCTGCGCTGGACGCTGCTGCGCCGCCTGGTCGTGCACGGCAGGGCCGGGGAGAAGGAGATCGCCGCCGAGCTGGAAGCCGATCCCACCGCCACCGGGGAGCGCCAGGCCGCCGGGTGCCGCGCCGCGGTCCCGACCGCCCAGGCCAAGGCGGAGACCTGGGAGCGGATCCGGTCGGCGACGACGATGGCCAACGCCGAGTTCCGCGCCACCCTGCTGGGCTTTACCGAGCCCGCGCAGAGTGAGCTGTACCGACCCTACGTGGACGCCTACTTCGACCTGCTGGGCGAGGCGTGGCAGAACTGGACCGGGGAGTTCGCCCAGTCCTTCGCCGAGATCGCCTATCCGAGCCACCTCATCGAGGAGGAGACCCTGCGCCGGACCGACTCCTACATCGAGGCGCAGAACCCGGCTCCGGCTCTGCGCCGGCTGCTCATCGAGGGTCGTGCGGGAGTTCAGCGTGCTCTGCGCGCTCAGCGCGCGGACGCCGGGGCTGCGGCCGACTGACCGGCCACAGCGCCCGCCGGGCCGCTTCGGTCAGGCGGGGGTCGGCCATGAGCTCGTCGAGCAGGACCGGTTCGCCTTCGGCGTTCGTCAGCGGAATACGCCAGTTCGGGTACTCATCGCTGGTTCCGGGCTGGTTCTGCATCCGGCGGTCGCCGACGACATCGGTCAGCGCGATCCCGATCATCTGGGCCGGGGTCCGGGCGAGGTAGGCGTGCAGCGCCGCCACGACCGTGGCCGGCTCGGAGACGGGATCGACCGCAGGATCCAGCAGTCCCAACTCGACGAGCCTGGCGTGCCACGTCGCCACCTGGTCCTCGGCGTCGGCGCGCTCTTGGGCAACCGGCCGGTTCAGCAGTCCGAGCCGGTCGCGTAGGGCGACATGCTCTGCTGACAGGTAGGAGGCGACGGGCGGCAGGTCATGGGTGGCCACCGTCGCCAAGCACCCGCTGCGCCACTCCTCGGGCCGCCGCGGCGCGCCGTCGGCACCCCGCTCGAACCACAGCACCGAGGTGCCGAGGATGCCGCGCTCGGCAAGGTGGTCGCGCACCCACGGCTCCACCGTCCCCAGGTCCTCGCCGATCACGACGGAGCCGAACTCCTGGGAGGCCAGCATCAGCGCGCCGACCATGCCCTCGTGGTCATAACGGACATAGGTTCCCTGATCGGCCGACGCCCCGTCGGGAACCCACCACAGCCGGAACAAGCCCATTACGTGGTCGATCCGCGCTCCGCCCGCATGCCTCATGGTCTGGCGCAGGATCTGCTGGAGCGGGGCATATCCCTGCTCCGCCAACCGCACGGGGTGCCACGGCGGTTGCGCCCAGTTCTGCCCCTGCTGGTTGAACTCGTCCGGAGGCGCGCCCACACTCACCCCGGACACGATCGCGTCGCGGTACATCCACGCGTCGGCACCGCCGCCCTGCACACCGATGGCCAGGTCGTGCACGATGCCCACGGGCATTCCCGCGGCGCGTGCACCGGCCTGGGCCGCCGCCATCTGGTCGTCGAGGATCCATTGCAGCCACCGGTGGAACTCGATACCGCTCCAGCGGAGCAGCGCTTCCGTCCCCACGGTGTGCGCGGCGACGTCGTGCAGCTCTCTCGGCCAGGCGCGGTAGTCGCAACCGTGGTCTTCGGCGAACGCGCACCAGGTCGCATACTCCACCAGCGGAGCGCCCTCGCGTTCCAGGTAGGCCTGGAAGGCGGCCTCCCGGGCGGGTGAGCGCGGCGCCTGGAACAGCATGGCCAGCGCCTGCCGCTTAGCCGCCCATACAGCACCGCGGTCGAGCAGGTCAGCGGTGCGGCCGTGCTCCCGCAGCGGTCGGGCCAGGCGCTGGATGCCCTCGCGCTGTGCGGGCTCCAGTCGTGCGTACTCCGGGATGTCCTCGATGCGGATGTAGAGCGGACTGGCGTAGCGGCGGCTGACCGGCAGGTAGGGGGACGGCTCGATGGGTGCGGTGGGCTCGGTCGCGTGCAGCGGGTTGATGACGGTGAACGCCGCGCCGAGGTCACGCGCGCTCCAGTCGGCGAGCTCGGCGAGGTCGCGCAGGTCGCCCATGCCCCACGATGCCCGGGAACGCAGCGAGTAGAGCTGCGCCATCAGTCCCCATCCGCGTTGCTCTCGCAGCGCGGCCGGGAGCTCCAGGCGATCCGGGACCACCAGGAGAGGGGCACGCTGGCGGACGGATCCGTGCTCCGCGTACAGCATGTGCGCGCCGAGCGGCAGGTCGGGCCCCGGCTCGCACCATCGGCCGCCGTCCACCTCCACCCAGGCGCGGGCGCCATCGGGCAGCGGAATCCGTGGGGACCGCTTCGCGCGGGTGACCAGGCATGGCGGCAGCAGCCGGGTCGCCTGGCGCGCCCGGTGCTCCGCCAGCGCGGCTTCGGGGACGGCCACGTCCGCCCCCAGGGCCGTCAGGACGTGCCGGAGCGTGTCGACCGGGACACGCACGCGGTGGCCGCGCCAGTCCTCGTAGGTCGTCGCGACACCGTACTCCTCGGCCAGCCGGGCCAGATGCGCGTCACTCACACTTTGATGATGCCGTACTCGGAGGCCGCAGCGCGGTCACGCCATGCGGCCGGTCTCCGGTCGGCCCACGGACGTGCCGCCTCCATCTGGGCCGACAGTGACAGCAGCGTCGGTTCGCCCCCCATTCGGCCGCTCAGCATGACGCCGATCGGCAGCCCCTCATCGCTCCAGTGCAGCGGGACGTTCACCGAAGGCTGCCCGGTCATGTTGAACATGGACGTGAACGGGGTGAACAGCGACATCCGGTGGAACTCCGCGGCCGGGTCGGCGCCGAAATAGCCGATCGGGACCGGCGGCAGGGCGAGTGTGGGGCACAGGACCGCGTCGTAGGGCAGCATCGTCGGCAGTGCCGCGCGAACGGCCATCTGCAGCGCCGCGGTGGCCTCCATGTAGTCGGCGATGGAGGACTGCCGGGCGCGTTCCCGCAGCCACCGGTTGATGGGCCGCAGTCGGCCCTCCGCCTCCGGCGGCAGGGGATCAGCGGCCGCCATCGCCGCCCACACGAGTTCGAACCGGCACAGCACCGAGGCGTCGAAGGGCGTGTCGATCTCCTCGATGTCGTGCCCCAGCTCGGACAGCAGCTTCGTCGCGGCCTCATAGGCGGCGCTTACCTCCGGGTGCACTTCGGCTCCCGGCAGTGGCGGCTTGCAGAACCGGGCGATCCGCAGCCGCCCGGGGTCGCGCTGCGCGTGGCCGAGGAAGGTTTCGCCTGGAGGCAGCGGTTGGGCCGTGTAGTAGTCGCCGGGGCGGTTGACCGAGATGGCATCGAGCAGCAGTGCGGCGTCACTGACCGTTCGCGCCAGGGGGCCGGAGGTGGACAGGCCGATGAAGTCGGGTTTGAGGGGCGCTGATGTGATGCGGCCCCGTGTGGGCTTGAGCCCGAAGATCCCGCAGGCACTCGCCGGAATGCGGATCGATCCGCCGCCGTCGGTGCCGTGGGCCAGGGGGGACAGCCCTGCGGCCACGGCCGCCGCGGCGCCCCCGCTCGATCCCCCCGCCGATCGCGACGGATCCCAGGGGGTGCGCGCGGGCGGGGCGATGTCGTTCTCGGTGTAGCACGGGCTTCCGAACTCGGGCGTGTTGGTCTTACCGATGATGATCGCACCTGCGGCGCGCAGTTCGGCGACGACGGCCGAGTCGACGCGGGCGATGCGGTCGGCATGGATGATCGAGCCCGATGTGTAGCGGACGCCGGCGACCGGTTCGAGGTCCTTGATCGGAACCGGAACGCCGAGCAGGGGCGGCAGTTCCTCCGGCGTGTCGGTCAGAATCCGTTTTTCCGCGTTTCGGGCTTGTTCTCTGGCCAGTTCCTTTGTGACCGTAATAAAGGCACCGAACCGGTCGCCCAGTCGGTCGATCCGCGCCAGGTAGTGCTCGACGATCTCCACAGGAGAGAGTTCACGGCGCCGGACCGCCTCGGCCAGCCGAAGGGCGCTCAGATCGTGGAGCTCGCTCATGATCACGAGGCTAGCGCCGCTCCGGCAAAGCCCCGCACACTACTTCTCTAGAGAAGTTGGTAGAAAGGTTATCCTTCCCTTTCTTCCACGGCCGGACACGTGACATTCCAGGCGCCAAGGGAAAGAAAAGTGTGAGATTCAATGGACTAGGACTCGCATATGGACCGAACTACCCTCTCAACTGTGGAATCGGCAACCAGGGTCAACGGCGGCGGTAAGAGTCAGCGCACCACCTACACGTCGCCTTTCATGACCTCCAGCGGCAGGAGTTCCGGTAGTTCCTCGGGATCCAACGGCAAGCCCCGCAAGACCTATGGCGACATGCTGGCCTCAGAGCAAGGGCGGCGCTGGCTGACCCGCGGCGGTATCGCCGCACTGGTCGGCCTGGCGGTCTGGTTCCTCACCAACGACTGGCGCATCGGGGCCACATTCGCCATCGCCATCACCATCGCCATGAGCGTCTACACCGTGCGCCGACAATCCGAAGTGCCGCGGTGGCGCAGACCCTCGGCCGCCCAGCGGCGCACAGAGGCCCAGCTCCGGGTCATGAAACGCGTGGGCTACCGCGTTCTGCACGCACGCGGAATCCCCGGCGGAAACGGGCAGATCGACCACTTCATCGTCGGTCGGCGCGGCGCGTTCGCGATCGACTCCGAGGCCTGGGACAAGCGCCTCCCCCTCCGCAACAAGCTGGAGAAGCTCTACCACGGCCGCTTCTCCAAGAACGAACGGATCGACGAGGCGCTGGAGGAGGCGCGCGCCGCAGCCCGGCTCATCAGCGAGGAGCTGGGGCGGGAGATCCACGTCCGCGCGTCACTGGCCATCTACGGCCCCGGCATGCCCTGGGACAGCCACAACCTCCGCGGCGTCGACATCATCAGCGGCACCAAGGTCCGCAAGTGGCTGCGCACCGGCAAGGCCCGGCTCAGCGACAAGGAGATCGAGGAGATCTACCAGGCCGCCCAGAAGGTCCTCCTCCCCCGCTACTGACCGCGCAGGCCGCGCCCGGGGCTACCATCGATGGCGTACCACACGTCATCTTTGCCTCACGGCGTCGATGGGAGCAGACCCATGCCCGCGCTACGCTCACGCACGGTCACCCACGGCAGGAACATGGCCGGCGCGCGCGCCCTCATGCGCGCGTCCGGCGTGGAACGCGAAGACTTCGGCAAGCCGATCGTCGCGGTGGCCAACAGCTTCACCCAGTTCGTCCCCGGCCACGTCCACCTCCGCGAGGTCGCCGACGTGGTCGCGGGCGCCGTGCGCGAGGCGGGCGGTGTACCCCGCGAGTTCAACACCATCGCCGTCGACGACGGGATCGCCATGGGCCACGACGGCATGCTGTACTCGCTGCCCAGCCGCGAGCTGATCGCCGACGCCGTGGAGTACATGGTCAACGCCCACTGCGCCGACGCGCTGGTCTGCGTCTCCAACTGCGACAAGATCACCCCGGGCATGCTGCTGGCCGCCATGCGGCTGAACATCCCCACGGTGTTCATCTCCGGCGGCCCGATGGAGGCCGGCAAGGTCACCGTCGTCGACGGCACCGCCACCAAGGTCCGCAAGCTCGACCTGATCAATCCCATGATCGCCGCGGCCGACGAAAGCGTGTCGCAGGCCGAGCTGGATGAGATGGAGGAGGCCGCCTGCCCCACCTGCGGCTCCTGCTCAGGCATGTTCACCGCCAACTCGATGAACTGCCTGACCGAGGCCATCGGCCTGGCCCCGCCCGGAAACGGCACCGTGCTGGCCACCCACGTCGCCCGCAAGCGTCTCTACGAGGACGCCGGGCGCCTGATCGTGGACGTCGCCCGGCGCTACTACCAGGATGACGACGAATCGGTGCTGCCGCTGTCCATCGCCACCCCCGCGGCGTTCGGCAACGCGATGGCCCTGGACATCGCCATGGGCGGCTCCACCAACACGATCCTGCACCTGCTGGCCGCCGCCACCGAGGCCGGCGTGGACTTCGGCCTGACCGAGATCGACGCGATGTCCCGCCAGGTGCCCTGCCTGTGCAAGGTCGCACCGAACACCGACAAGTACCACGTCGAGGACGTGCACCGGGCCGGCGGAATCCCCGCCATCCTCGGCGAACTGGCCCGCGGTGGGCTGCTCGACACCTCGCTGCCCACCGTCCACGGGACCACCATCGGCGACTACCTCGCCGAGTGGGACATCGCCTCCGGCACCGCATCCGCCGAAGCCGTGGAGCTGTTCCACGCCGCGCCCGGCGGTAAGCGCACCACCAAGGCCTACTCCCAGGATGTTCGCTGGGAGAGCCTGGACACCGACCGGGAATCCGGCTGCATCCGCTCCGTCGACCACGCCTACACCGCCGACGGCGGTCTCGCGGTGCTCTTCGGCAACCTGGCCCCCGACGGCGCCATCGTCAAGACGGCCGGTGTCGAAGAGGACCTGTGGACCTTCTCCGGGCCCGCCAAGGTGTTCGAAAGCCAGGAGGAGGCCGTCGACGGCATCCTGGGCAAGCAGGTGGAACCGGGCGATGTGGTCGTCATCCGCTACGAGGGCCCCAAGGGCGGTCCCGGCATGCAGGAGATGCTGTACCCGACCAGCTTCCTCAAGGGCCGCGGCCTGGGCAAGGCCTGTGCGCTGATCACCGACGGCCGGTTCTCCGGCGGCACCTCGGGGCTGTCCATCGGGCACGCCTCCCCCGAGGCCGCCTCGGGCGGTGATATCGCCCTGGTCGAGGACGGGGACATCATCAGCATCGACATCCCCAATCGCGGCATCACCCTGGAAGTGGATCCCGAGGAGCTGAACGCCCGCCGCGAGCGGCTGCTCAAGGAGCTCGGCGGGTTCCGCCCCAAGGACCGGCAGCGGCCCGTGACGGCGGCGCTGCGCGCCTACGCCGCCATGGCCACCTCGGCCTCCACCGGCGCCGCCCGCGACGTCTCCCAGGTGGAGTAACGGTTTGCCCCTGACACAGGTTTGACCTTGACACCTGTGTCAGGGTCATAGCGTCCCTCGGGTGCAAACGACAACGAACCACCCGGCCCAGACGCCTCTGTGGCTGGCCGCGACCACCCTCGCGGCGTTCGCCACCGGAACCGATGACATGGTGATCGCCGGCCTGCTGCCGGAGCTCGCCACCGACCTGGGCGTCGGCGAACCGGCAGCGGGCCAGCTCATCACCGCCTACTCGCTGACCTACGGCCTCGGCGCCCCGGTCTTGGCCGTGCTCACGGCGCACCTGCCCAGACGGCGTTTCCTGGTCGCCGCGACCTTGGTGTTCGCCCTGGTGAACGTGCTGATGGCCGTCGCACCGAACTATCCGGTCCTGATGGCACTGCGCGTTGCCTCCGCGCTCGCCGCGGCGGCGATCGTGCCAACGGCACTGGCCCTGGTGGCCGAGCAGGCGCCGACCGGGCGACGCGGCCGGTGGCTGAGCACGGTGACCGCCGGGGTAACGCTCTCCCTGATCGCCGGGGTCCCCATCGGCACCTGGATCGCCGCGTTCTTCGACTGGCGCGCGACCATGCTGTTCGTCGCGGTACTCGCGGCCCTCGCCGCAGCGGGCATGTCCCGGGTGCCCGAAAGCACCCCGACCGCCACCGAGACCCTCGGCGGGCGCCTGGCCCCGCTCACCCGGCCGACGATCCTGGCCGTCTCGGTGTCCATGCTGATCGCCGGATCCGGCGGCATGATGGGCTACATCTATCTGGCACCGGTGTCCCGCCACCTCACCGACAGCGGCCCCGGTGCGCTGGGCCTGCTGATCCTCGTGTTCGGCACCGCGGGCTTCGCCGGGGTCCTCCTGGGCGGCCGCGGCTCCGACACCATCGGCCCCGGCCCCACTCTGGCCGCCGGGATCGCGGTCGCGGCGGTGATGATCACACTGATCGCCCTGGCAGCGAACACCGTGCCGACCGGAACGGTGCCGTTCCTCGCCCTCGCGTCGGCCACCGCGGTCTGGGCCGTGGGGATCTGGTCGGTGAGTCCTCCGGTGCAGTCGTGGCTGCTGCCGCGGGCCCGCGGCATGGAAGGCGCTGTCCTCGCCCTGAACACCAGCGGTATGTACCTCGGGTTCTCTGTCGGCGGGGCGGTCGGCGGCGCGGTCCTGGCCGCGTGGGGAGCCGCCGCCGTACCGGTGGCCTCGGCCGCCCTGCTGGCTGTTGGCGGCCTGGCCATGGCAGGCTCGTTTCGGATGGGTGCGCGTGACGGGAGGCCAGAAGATGCGGATCGGTGAACTGTCCCGGCTGACCGGGGCGAGCCCTCGTTCGCTCCGGTACTACGAACAGCAGGGCCTTATCTCATCGGACCGGCGCGACAACGGGTACCGCGACTACGGTGACGACGCGGTCCTGGTGGTCCGCAACGTGCGGGCGCTCCTGGCCGCCGGACTTACCATGGCCGAGATCTCCCAGGTCGGCGACTGCCTGTTCCATGAGGACCTGTCCCAGGCCGAGGTGTGCGACCACATCATCGCCCTGTACGAGCGCCGGATCTCCTCGGTGGAGTCCCACCTTGCCGCCGTCGTCGACACCAGGGCGCGGCTCTCCGCGGAACTGGAGACGCTGAAGGAGCAGCGCACCACCTGAGCATGCCCGGGAGCGGCTGGGACCCTTGTCCGCTCCCGGGCACCGCTTGCGGCGATTTCCGGCTAGACCGCGACCCGTGCCATGTACGGCGCCCATTGGGGGTCGCCGTGCTGGTCGCCGTTGATGAGCCGCCAGTGCAGCCCTCGGGGGACCGTGGGGGTGACGTTCAGCTCCCACCCGAGCTCATCCAGCAGGCGAGCGGCCTTGCGGTGGTTGCACGGCTTACAGGAGGCCACGACGTTCTCCCATACGTGCGTTCCGCCGCGGCTGCGCGGGATGACGTGATCGATGGTCTCGGCCCGCCTGCCGCAGTAGGCGCAGCGATGGGCGTCCCGCCGCATAAGGGCCGCCCGGGTGAGCGGCACCCGCCGTCGGTACGGAACCCTGATGTAGCGACGGAGCCTGATCACCGACGGCACCGACAGCACCGTGGTGGCCGAGTGCAAGACGGCACCGGCAGCGTCTCCGTGCACGACTTCGGCTTTTTCCCGCAGCACCAGCAGGATCGCTCTGCGCAGCGGGACCGTGGTCAGTGGTTCGTAGCTGGCGTTGAGCAGCAGTACGTGGCGGTGTACTGTACCGTCCTCCGTGCCGCGCCCGGTGCTCATGGTGTCTCCCGGGCCGTCGTGGTGACCGGCCGTGTCTCTTCCCCGGCCAGCCGATCGGCCAGCCAGGAAACCTCCTTGGCAGCCGGTCGGATGACCGGCTGTGTTCGCATTGCCACACGGACCTCCCGTGGGTGGTTCCCGCCGAGTGATGTCCCGCACTCAGTTTGCTTGCTGGAGCCGCTCCGCCGCCACCCTAATTATCGTGAAGCCGCGAAAACTCCCGGATGTACACGGCCATACGCCGACACATCGCTCCGTTGGGACCCCACCAAAACCTACGGATAGAGTTCGTTCCATGCCTGAACGTCGCTACCCCGCTGCCGAGCGGCTGGATCTGGCCGAGACCGTCCATGGTCGCGGTATCGCCGACCCTTATCGTTGGCTTGAGGCCCCCGACACCGCACAGACCAAGGAGTGGTCCGCCGCGCAGGAGGCCCTCTTCTCCGATTTCGGCGCGGACCCCGTGACCCGCGACCAGTTCGGCGAGCAGATCCGCGCCCTGATGGGCGCCGGATTCGTCGGTCCGCCCATCTGGCGGGGCGAACGGCGCTTCTTCACCCGACGCACCGCCGACCAGGAGCACGCCGTCCTCTACCTGGCGTCCGATTCCGATGAGCGCACACTGATCGACCCCACCGCGATCGACCCCGATGGCGGCACCACACTCGACGCCTGGCGCCCCGACCCCGAGGGGCGGCTCCTGGCCTACCAGCTCTCCGAAGGCGGCGACGAGGAAGCACTCCTGCGTGTCATGGACGTCGACACCGGCGAGGACATCGACGGCCCCATCGACCGGTGCCGCTCCTCCCCCATCGCGTGGCTGCCCGGGGGTGACGCGTTCTACTACGTGCGCCGGCTGGACCCCGGCCTGGTCCCCGAAGGCGAGGAACAGTACCACCGGCGGATCTACCTGCACCGTGTCGGCTCCTCGGTCGACGACGACGTGCTGGTCTTCGGCGACGGCCGCGACAAGACCGAGTATTTCGGCGTGTCCGTCAGCAGGGACGGCCGCTGGCTGCTGCTCACCTCCGCCAAAGGCACCTCCGCCAGCAACGACGCCTGGATCGCCGACCTGTCCGCCACCGGCCCCGAAGCTCCGCGGTTCACCGCCATCCAGGAGGGTGTCGACGCCGAGGTCTCCCCTCACGTGGGGCGCGACGGCAGGCTTTACCTGTTCACCGACCGCGACTCTCCGCGGGGCCGCCTGTGCGTGGCCGACCCGGCGACGCCCGGCTACGAGCACTGGCGCACCCTCGTCCCGACCGACCCTGACGCGGTCCTCAGCGACTTCGCCGTCCTCGACGGCGCTGAGCTGCCGAGTCCGCTTCTGCTGGCCTCCTGGCGGCGGCACGCCATCAGCGAGGTCACCGTGCACGACCTGACCACCGGCCAGCACCGCGGCTCCCTTCCGCTGCCCGGCCTCGGCTCCATCGGCGGACTGGTCGAACGCCCCGAAGGCGGCCACGAGGCCTGGTTCGGCTACACCGACAACACCTCGCCCGCCTCGGTGTACCACTACGACGGGCGCACCCAAGACGTGTCCCTCTGGGCGTCCCCACCGGGCTCCCTGGAGCTCCCCGAGGTCCGCACCGAGCAGGTCGCCTATACTTCCCGCGATGGGACACCGGTCCGCATGCTGGTGATCTCCCCGCCCGGCGGGGACGGCCCGCGGCCTGCCGTCCTGTACGGCTACGGGGGCTTCTCCATCTCCCTCACCCCCGCCTACTCGGCGACGATCCTGGCCTGGGTGCGCGCCGGCGGCGTCTACGCGATCGCCAACCTCCGCGGCGGCCTGGAGGAAGGCGAGGAGTGGCATCGCGCGGGCATGCTCGGCAACAAGCAGAACGTCTTCGACGACTGCGTGAGCGCGGCCGAGCACCTGATCGCCACCGGCAGGACCACCGCCGACCAGTTGGCCGTCATGGGCGGCAGCAACGGCGGCCTGCTGGTCGGCGCGGCCATCACCCAGCGCCCCGACCTGTTCGCCGCCGCGGTGTGTTCTGCGCCTCTGCTGGACATGGTCCGCTACGAGAAGTCCGGCCTCGGCCAGTTGTGGAGCGTCGAGTACGGCAGCGCCGAGGATCCCGAAGCGCTCGGCTGGCTGCTGGCCTATTCCCCCTACCACAACGTCCACCAGGGCACCCGCTACCCGGCCACGCTCTTCACCGTCTTCGACAACGACACCCGTGTCGACCCCCTGCACGCCCGCAAAATGTGCGCCGCGCTGCAGCACGCGACATCAGCGCCCATCGCCGAACGCCCCGTCCTGCTCCGCCGCGAGGCCGAGGTGGGGCACAGTTCCCGTTCGGTCAGCCGCAGCATCCGCCTCAGCGCCGACCAGTTGGCGTTTCTGGCCCGCTACACCGGACTGGAGCCCCGGCCATAGGGCTGCACCCGCCAGTTGGCAGAATCGTGTGGTCACACGTGCGAAGGGATGGAGAACAGTGGGAGAGACCGCGGCCGCGACGGTTACGAGGCAGGCGAGTAGGAGTCCGCGGCGGCACGTCTACTTCGCGCATATCCGCTTCGCCGACCTCGACCCGCTCAACCACGTCAACAACGTGCAGATGCTCACCTACCTGGAGGACGCCCGGATCTCGCTCTTCGGGGAGGGGACCCGGGCCGGCTTCCCCTTCGGGGGGATAGTCATCGCCCGAAACGAGATCGACTACCTGCACCCCATCTCCCTGCGCCCCGAACCCGTCCGCGTGGAAACCCGGGTGACCGAGGTGAAGAACGCCAGTTTCCGGCTCGAATACGAAATCCTCGACGACGACCGGGTCTATGCCCGCGCTGCCTCAGTTGCCGTCGGCTTCGATACCGAAACCCAGTCCGCGCGCCGCCTCACTGCCGAGGAGCGGGAATTCCTCGGCGGATACCTGGAAGACGGTCACCGCCGATCTTGACGCTGTGCAGGCATACAAGCGTTTTTCCACGTGCACAGAGCCAGCAGCGTCAGCAAGAGGTGGGCTCGGCCCCGTGTGTCGCGTGCCGTATGCGCCTTTTCGTGCTCATGATGGAACGGAGCCCGTCCCCGACCGCCGAGCCACCTTAGGTGCAGCCGATGAGCCACCCAGCACCCGGACAACCGCCCAACGATGACGGCTTCCACCATCCCTATGGACAGCCGCGGCAACCGGGCGATCCCTATGGCACACCGCAGCAGCCCTACGCCGGGCCGCAGCCGCCTTACGGCACACCGGGGCCAGGCGGTGTGCGCCTGGCCGAATGGTGGAAGCGGCTCCTGGCCCGCATCATCGACGTCCTCGTGCTGCTCATTCCGGCGTTCATTCTGCAGTTCATCATCGCGATCGGCTACCTGGGCATCGTCGGTGTCGGCCCACACCGGTCCCCGAACACCTTTCCCATGGGCGGGGGAGGCCGCGACGGCATTCTTCTGCTGGATGCGATCAGCAGTCTGCTGATGCTGGCCCTGCTATTCGGCTACGAGGTCTGGATGCTCAGCCGCTGGGGGCGTACCGTCGGGAAGATGGCGATGGGCCTGCGGGTGGTGCCGCTCAGCGGCACGGCCCACCCTAGGGCCGGAGGCCTCCCGGCAAGTACGGCGGCAATCCGTGCCCTGGTCTGGTGGGGGCCCTGGGGCCTCAACTGGATCCCCCTCATCGGCGCCATCATCGGGTTTTTCCCGCTGCTCAACGGCCTGTGGCCGCTGTGGGACAAGCCGAACCAGCAATCGCTCAATGACAAGGCCGCGGCGACAATCGTGACCGCCGAACGCTGAACCGGTGGTCTTCGAGCGCCACGGCGCTCCCGGAGCACCCCGCCCCGTTCCCACCAGCGCGAGCACTGTCCAATGGCCTGCCCTGGTGGCTGCCCGAAAACGCCGGACCGTCCTCGGTACCGCGATCGCCGCGCAGGTCGCGCGTGTGTCGGCCCTGTTCGGGGCTCCGTTCGTGCTGCCGAAGCTACAAGACGCCTACGGGCTGACGACCGCCCAGGCCGGGACGCTTACCGGGCTGCCCGGTTGCCGTGCCTTCGGCACGGCCCTGACCTGGGCCCATGCTCGGCGGGTCCGGCGTTCCGTGCCTTCGCCGACTACTTCAGCGAGACCCGGATGGGTTCATCGCCGTCGTCGTCCTCTCCGGCACCGCCGCCCTCGCCTTCGGCGGCCGTGCCCGCTCCTCGTACGCTGATCGAGGTGGGGTCGACCACCTGAGCGGCCTGCCCGCTCTCCTCGGGAACGTTCACCATGCTGTGCGCGGCATAGACCATGTACTCCCACAGCCGCTGGTCCAGCGATTCGGGAAGGACGAGGTCATCGATTGCGGCGCGCATGTGCGCCAGCCAGTGGTCGCGTTCGCGGGCGCCGATCCGGAAGGGGGTGTGCCGCATCCGCAGCCGCGGGTGTCCCCGCCGTTCGGTGTAGGTTCGGGGACCGCCCCAATACTGGATGAGGAACAGCCGCAGCCGTTCCTCCGCCGGGCCGAGGTCCTCTTCCGGATAGAGGGGACGCAGGACAGGATCGTCGGCGACGCCCTCGTAGAAACGGCGAACGAGGCGGACGAACGCCTCCTCGCCACCGACGGCGTCGTAGAAGGTCACGTGGTCTTCGCGCGCGGAACTCATAATCGCCTGCCAGCTTAGGTTCTGTCATCCTTCGAGGGGCGACCGGCCGGTGTGCGCGTCCGTGGGAGCACGGACGCGCAGGACGGCCTCAGTCGCGGGTGAGCTTGCGGTGGGTCACCGCATGCGGGCGCGCGGCCTCGGCCCCCAGCCTCTCGATCTTGTTCTTCTCATAGGACTCGAAGTTGCCCTCGAACCAGAACCAGTCGGCGTCGCCCTCCCATGCGAGGATGTGCGTGGCAACACGGTCCAGGAACCAGCGGTCGTGGCTGGTGATCACGGCGCATCCGGGAAACTCCAGCAGCGCGTTCTCCAGCGACCCGAGGGTGTCGACATCAAGGTCGTTCGTCGGCTCGTCCAGCAGCAGCAGATTCCCGCCCTGTTTGAGGGTGAGCGCCAGGTTCACCCGGTTGCGTTCGCCGCCGGAGAGCACACCGGCCGGCTTCTGCTGGTCCGATCCCTTGAACCCGAAGGCCGCGACATAGGCCCGGCTGGGGATCTCGACGTTGCCGACCCGGATGAAGGCCTCACCGTCGGAGACCACTTCCCAGACGTTCTTCGTGTCGTCGATCCGACCGCGGTACTGGTCGACATAGGAGATCTTCACGGTGTCGCCGACGGAGATGGTTCCGGCGTCCGGCTTCTCCTGGCCCACGATCATCTTGAACAGCGTGGTCTTACCGACGCCGTTGGGGCCGATCACACCGACGATGCCGTTCGGCGGCAGCTGAAAGCTCAAGTCTTCGATGAGAACGCGGTCGTCGAACCCCTTCGTCAGGTTCTTGACCTCGACCACACTCGTGCCCAGGCGCGGGCCCGGAGGGATCTGGATCTCCTCGAAGTCGAGCTTGCGGGTCTTGTCGGCCTCTGCCGCCATCTCCTCGTAGCGCTGCAGGCGGGCCCTGCTCTTGGTCTGGCGGGCCTTGGCGTTGGAGCGGACCCACTCCAACTCATCCTGCAGCCGCTTCTGGCGTTTGACGTCCTTTTGCCCCTCGACCTTCAGGCGGGCGGCCTTGGTCTCGAGGTAGGTGGTGTAGTTGCCTTCATAGGGGTAGAGCTTGCCGCGGTCCAGTTCCAGGATCCATGTGGCGACGTTGTCCAGGAAGTACCTGTCGTGCGTGATCGCGATGATCGTTCCGGGGTAGGACTCCAGGTGCTGCTCCAGCCACTGCACGCTCTCTGCGTCGAGGTGGTTGGTGGGCTCGTCCAGCAACAGGAGGTCGGGCTGCTCCAGCAGGAGCTTGCACAGCGCCACCCGGCGCTTCTCGCCGCCGGAGAGCACGGCGATGTCGGCGTCCGGCGGCGGGCACCGCAGCGCGTCCATAGCCTGCGCCAACTGGCTGTCGAGGTCCCACGCGTTGCGGTGGTCGAGCTGCTCCTGCAGTTTGCCCATCTCTTCGAGCAGGTCGTCGGAGTAGTCGGTCGCCATCTTCTCGGCGATCTCGTTGAAGCGGTTGAGCATCGCCTTGGTCTCGGCGACGCCGTCCTCGACGTTCTGCAGCACGGTCTTGTCGTGGTCGAGCCGCGGCTCTTGGGCGAGCAGCCCGACGCTGAACTCCGGCATCAGCCGGGCCTCGCCGTTGGACGGTTGCTCAATTCCGGCCATGAGCTTCAGCAGCGTGGACTTACCCGCGCCGTTCGGCCCCACGACACCGATCTTCGCCCCGTAGAGGAACTGTCCCGAGACGTCGTCCAGCACGACCTTGTCGCCATGCGCCTTGCGCACGTTTCGCAAGCTGTAGATAAACTCCGGCATGTCCTCCAGCCTAGGGTGTCGGCATCGGTGCCCCGGCCAGTCAGAGCCGCCGCTGTCCGAGGCGGCGGCTGAGCTCGTGGCACGCGCATCGGAGACCGGCCAGATCTCCTCAAGCCATTCCGGACTGAACGGCTCCCAGGTGACACCGGCGCGCAGCGCCTGGCGAACCAGCCGCGCCATCGAATAGTCCGGATCGACCTCCTGAACACGGTCCAAAGCGACATCGGCCAGCGCGGTATCCCCGCGTGTCCAGGCGGCGACCGCCAGCAGCGAAGCGGGAGCGGCCGCGTACTCCGCCTCCACATGCCGTACGACCTGCCGCCACAGGAGCACGTGCGCCTCGGCGGTGTCCGTGTCGATGCGCGCCCAGGCCTCGTCGCGGACCCGGATACAGGCGAGCAGCACACCGATCCACGCGATGTGGTCGAGGTCTTTGGGCGCCCCTCCCAAGCGCGCGGCCTCGATGGCCTCGCGGACTACTCGAACGCCTTCGGCGCGAAATTCCGGACCGAAGGGGTCGTGGTCTTCTGGGGGCGCCCGGTGCCGCAGCAGATCGGCACGTTGTTCCGCACGCCTGGTCGCCGCCTCCACCCGTGTTCGGTCCGCGCCTTGTACGGGCCGCAGGAACGCGCGGATCTCATCACGGCCGCGCCACGCGCTGAGCCCATTGGCCACCGCGGCGGCCGATACCCACGAGGAGGCGGAGTCGACGGCGGCGCCTTCGGTCGGGCAGCACCCGGCAAAGCCGCACAGGTAGGACCAGTAGCGCCCGCCTGTGACCCGGAGTGCCTCCCGCACGACCACACCGGTGTCGTCGCCCGCCTCGCGCAGGGCGTCCACGCACGGCGTGACCGCCGCTGCACTCCCGTACCCGACGACGAGCGCGGCCTCGCAGCCCTGGGTCTGCAACGTACGGGCGACGTGGTCGGCCATGTCCCGTGCGTGTTCCACGAGCTCTGCGGTCAGGTCGCAGCGGAAGGTGGTGTGCAATCGGCCGGTCGGCCCACGCAGGCCCAATACGAGCAGCATGTCCGATGGGTGGAAGCCGAGGAGGTAGGGGACCGCCGCGATGATGTCGGCGGGTTCGCTGAGGGTGAGGGCGGTCGGAAACAGGGACTGTTCGTCGTTGGTAACCATGTATCCACGGTCGGCACCAGGCTCCGGTCTCGCCAAACGCGATTGGGAGGCTGTGGACAACCGGTGATCAAAGACGCCGCACGGCAGCCCCCGGTTCTTCCGCGGGCTCGCACTCCTCCGTCTGCTGCGGGGGGATGATCGGCGCCCGGATGACCGGCAGGCACACACGGTTGCGGCCCGCGTCCTTGGCCCGGTAAAGAGCCAGGTCAGCGGCTGTCAACAGCTGAACGAGGTCATCACCGTGGAGGCCGAGCACGGCCACTCCGATCGAGACCGTCACTGTCGCGCTCACCTCACCGGACCTCGGCACCACCTGTGCGACCCTCACCCGCAGCCGCTCCGCGACACGGCAGGCCTCGGCCGTGTCGGCTCCGGGTATCAGCACCGCGAACTCCTCACCGCCGAACCGCCCGATCACGTCCGACTGGCGCAGTTGGTGGGTGATGGTGGTGGCGACGTCGAGCAGCACCTTGTCGCCGAACAGGTGCCCGTGCGCGTCATTCACCCTCTTGAAGTGGTCGACGTCGGCGAGCAGCACCGCCACCGATATCCGCGATCGGCGTGCACGCGCGAGCACGGCCCCGGCCTCCGCCTCCCATGTCCCGGCGTTGAGCAGTCCGGTCTTGGGGTCCGTGCGCGCCGCCGTCTGGAGCTGCTGGAACAGCAGACTGCGCTGCTGCAGCAGTACCGGGGGCAGTACGAGGACCAGGAGGGCCGCCGATATCCCCGCCAGGATGGCGACGGTCACGCCGACGCACAGCTCGACGCCGCCGACCATGACGGCCTCACGGTCCCACGGCCGGCTCTGCCACGGGGGCTCGACCCCGCCCAGCCGCCCGCCCATCGCCAGCACACTCCTGTCCACGGCGATGAACAGTGCGCAGCAGAGGACGGCGAGGAACACTCCGCGCCCGGTGGTCAGCACTTCTTGGGCGATCCGCGTCGGTGCGCCGACCGCCGCGGTCATGTCACCGGTGAGTACGGTGTGGAAGACCATCGAGGCGGTGAATCCGGAGAGCGCGACCGAGGCCGCGCCCAGCACCCTCTGGTGCGCCGCGGCGCACCGGATGCGCAGGTGCAGCAAGAGGAAGACCGGGATGGGGATGATCAGCGAGTACACCGGGGGCAGCAGCAGTATCGTGGGAAACCACCACGCCCCGAGCAGACCGCGGGTCAAGCCCGGCGCGGTACCGAGGCGGCGCATGGTCTCCACGTAGATCGCGGCGCACAGCACCAAAGCGCCGAATATACCGATCTCCTCGGACCTGGCGGGAGTGAGCAGCGGCACTGCTGCGCCGAACACCAGGACGCAGGCCAGCATGGCACCTATGAAGCATGTCCGCGCCCATCGGTCGGTCCGAGATGGTTGACAACCGACAGCGTCTCGATCTGCCACCGTCACGTGGTTCTCTCTCCGCTCGCCTTAGGGCACCCGCTGGACAACAGCGACTGAGACTACGGAATCACAGTCAGTGACACTTTAATCGCCGAATGTTTACCGGCGGGAGGAAATGGCTACATTGGCGGCACATTCGTGTTCGGCAGCCGGCAGCCGCGGCACGAACGGACGTGGGCGGTTCCGCCCACGTCCGTTCGTGCTCGTCCGGCAGAAGTCAGGCGTCGCGCGCCTGGGCCGCAGCGAGCGCCCGGCTGAATTCTCGGTAGCGCTGCAGTTCCTGTTCCACCGGAACGATGATCCGTTCCTCGGCCATGGCCCGTACGCGTTCGGTGCTCTTCAGCTCCACCTGCTCGCGGCGCTGCGCGGCAGCGACCGACACCAGGTTCCGACAGCCCACGTCGGTCAGCCAGCCAACGGCCGGGGTCGCCACGACGATGGCCGCGGCGAACCCGATGAGCACCGGATCGTCGAACATCCCGATACCCGTCAATCCACCGCCGAGCCAACTGACCGCCAGCGTCCCCAGCCAGGCCAGCCCCACACCGGTGAAGGCGACAAGTAGGTACTGCACGATACGGACGGTCTGCCACCAGGACGGCGTGTCCTCGGGGTTGGGCACGGTACCGGCGATCACGTTCCCCAGTTCCCCGGGCAGATCGGGCGTGCTCGTGCGGGCGGCCGCCCGCACCCGCCGGGGCCACGGAGAGGGAAGGGATCCGGCGGTTCGGTCCGCGACCTCGGCCGCGATTCTCTCGATCTCGGCCTCTTGGGCTTCGATAGGGCCAATGGACGTCTTGTCACCGCTGTCTCGCAGGAAGTCCATCCGAGCCACGCGAAGCGGATCCCGGCGCAGTTTGCGCACCCAGCGGGCCACCGGCCAGCCCACGCGCCGGCTCCCCCGCTGTTCGTGCGCCGTCTCGGCGGTGTCGGCGATCGCGGGCGCACCGCCGGCCTCCAACAGATCGTCCACCAGGCGCTGGCGCACGTCATCAGGGACTCGGGGCTCGACGTCGTCCGCACCGTGGTAGCGCTCGAACCCATCGACGACACTGTCCAGGTCGGCCACGAGCCGGTCGATCAGCGCACGCCGTTCGCCCACCGTCTCGATCAGCAGCTCGCGCAGTCCGCTGACGCCCTGCCCGGTCACGGTCGAGGTGGTGAGGACATGCGTTTGCACGCCGGACTCGGTCTCCAGCAGCCGCCGCAGGTCGGTGAGCAGCTCCTCGAGTTCCTCGGGCTCCACCCGATCGACCTGGTTGAGCACGGCCACCGTGACCGCCTCATACCCCGGCATCTCGGCGAGGTAGCGGTGGTGCACCGCCGCGTCGGCGTATTTCTGCGGGTCGAGCACCCACACCAGCAGGTCGACCGAACCGATCAGGCGGTCGGCCTCCGAGGTGTGGAGGGCCTGCACCGAGTCGTGGTCAGGAAGGTCGAGCAGAATCAGGCCCGACAGTTCAGAACCGTCCTTGTCGAGCTCGCTGGTCCGGGAGTGCCGGTTGCGCCGCGGGACACCGAGCCACTCGAGCAGGTTGTCGGCACCTTCGTTGCCCCAGACGCAGGCATGCGCTGCGGAAGTGGTCGGACGGGTAATGCCGACACGGGAGAAGTCCAACCCGCACAACGCGTTGAACAACGACGACTTGCCGCTTCCGGTGCCTCCCGCGAGCGCGACCACGGTGTGCTCGCCAGACAGCCGCAGTCGGGCGCCGGCGTGGTTGAGCACATGCCGTGCGCGCTCGATGACCTCGGGATCGAAGTCGTCGCGGCCGATGCTGACGATTGTCGCCAGCGAGTCGAGGCGGGCGATGAGCTCTTCACGCGTCGTTTCCGGCATCGGCTGCCAGAATTCACGCGTGGTGGGGCGGTACTCCTCGTTCTCTCTCGTGGTCGCGGCAGGGCCGTCCGCGGGCTCGAAGACGGTCCGGCGCGCGGCGATCATGGTGCGGCCGTCGTCCTCAGCCAGGCTTCCCACCCAGTCCGCGAGTCGGTCGGGATCGTCCGGATCCGCACCGTCGGCGGCGGTCTGGGCGGGGGCGGCGTGGCGCCTGTGGGAACCCCGTGCGGGCTTTGCCGCCCCATGGGTCTCACCGGCCGCTTCGGCCTGCTCGGCCGTATCGGCCTCCCGGCCCTTCTGCCGCCCGGTGTTTTCCGTGTCGACCGCGGTCGCCGTGTCCGTCACCACCTCCGGGTCCGGCCCGGCCGTCTCCGTGGTGGCAGCGGTGGCCGCGGCGTGCCCCTCGCTGGACCGCCGCTCGACAACGCGGCGCAGGGCCGGATGGGAGTCCGCGGGCGGACCGACCGGCCGGCTGTGCGGCCAGGCCTCGCCTGCGGAGGAGCCCCGCCCCGTGGCCGGGTGCTCTCCGGACGGCACGACGTACCCGTTCCAGGCCCCCTGCTCGCTGTGCTCCGTCTCCGGGACAGGCTGCCGGGATCCCGGGGCGGCCGCCTGGGCCTTCGCCGTGTCCGGCTCCTCATCGGTGTGAGCGGGATTCCGCTGAGTGGTCATCGCGCTATCTCAAGGTTGTACGTGGCTTGGTAGAGCTGGACGGCATCGGTCTCTCGTGGCAGAGCCACGGCCGCCAGGGTGTCGGTGAAGCGGGCCCGTTCCTCATCCAGCAGTACATTGATACGTCGGCGCAGGTCGTTCTGTGCCGCTGCGCCAATGTTACGCAGTGAGTCGGCGCTGAACAGTCCTTTCAGCAGCCGCTGCGGCGGCGGACCGGCGCCGCGTGCCGCCGTGGTCTCCACGGCACCGTATCCGAGCAGGTCGATAATGAGAACGAGGGCGAACGCCTCTTTGTCGAAGGTGACGGACCGCGCCACCGACCGCTTGGTGGTCCCGTCGGCGGCGATCATCTCCCCCACCTGACGCTGCCATTCGGCCATCGTCTCGCGGATACGGGCCGCCAGGGCCGCGGACGGCCTACGGCCTCCGGAGCGCTCGACCAGCTCCCCGGCACCGGGGATGGTCTCCCAGTGGTCTACGACCTGCTCTGCCGCGCGTTCGGCTGTCGCGAGCACCAGCGACTCCAGACTGTCGAGCACGGCCTGTTCGAGGGCCCGCACGCGCGAGGCCGCGTCCTCCTCGACCGTCCTCGCCTTGCGCTTGCCGCGCATCCGCATGGTGCGTACCAGTTCTCCGCTGGCGGCGATGTCCTGCCATCGGGCGAGCAGGTTGCCGCGGAGCAGCGACCCGTCCTGGACGGAGGCGCCGATGGAGGCGACCGCGGCATTGTAAGCCTCGCTCACGGCCGTCTCGAGCGTCCTCCCGACCTCGACCTGCACTTCGACCTGTTTGGCGAGTTCTGGCACGCGGGTGCGGAAGCTGTCGACGACACCGATGAACGTACGGCGGGACACACGGTCGCGCTGTGCGAGGTCGCTGGCGACGTCGGCCAGGTAATCCCGGATGTGGTCGGCGACGTTGGGCCGAAAGCGCTCTCCGGTGATCTGGTCGGTCTCTGGAATAGCGAACCGTGCCGCGTTGCCGAGTCCGTTGGCCTGCAGCATCGCGCTGAAGTGGCCGAGCAGTTGGCGGCGCCCCCGTCGGGGCACCCGTGACAGCACGACGGCCAACGAGGTGTCCCGGTCCCGGGCGACCTGGAGGAACTCCCACACGCGGGCATCGGCATAGCGGCGGCTGGTGGTGACGAACACCCACAGGTCCGCTGCGTCGAGGAATTTCGCGGCGAACTCGTGGTGTGCTGAGACAGCGGAGTCCACGTCGGGAGTGTCGAGCAGGGCCACACCTTCGGGCATGGCGTCGCTGGCTGCGAGCACGAGCATGCCGTCCTTGCCGGGCATGGCAAGGCCCTGTTGGCGTACGCGCGGCAGCGTGGGCAGAAACGAGGCTTCGCTGAACCAGTCGACGTCGGCCGGGTTGCAGGCCAGCACGGGGCTGTTGGTGGTGGGCCGACGAACGCCGGTGGTGGTCACCTGCTCTCCGACCAGACTGTTGACCAGGGTGGACTTCCCGGCCCCGGTGGATCCGGCAACGGCGATCAGCAGCGGCGTGTCGGGCCGCCGTACGCGCGGCAGGACATAGTCTTCGAGCTGGTGAAGGACATCGGTGCGCGCGCTGATACCTTCGCTCGCACCGGGCAGTCCTTCCGCGAACGTCAGGTCCCGGATTCGGGTGCGGAGCTCTTCGAGTACCTTTTCGAACCGTGTGTCAGTGGCGGTTCCGCGGTGCTTGGCACCCTTCCTCTTCCGGGCGGGTTCCTGGGAGGCCTCATCCCGCGGCGCTTGTTCGCCCGTCCCTGTCACTTCCGGCATTGCAGGCGGCCGGGGCATTGCGCTTCCGCCCTTCTCATCAGTCTTCGCAGTCACAGAACCCGGTTCCCATCAAGGGACTCATCGCTGGGGGCTGTCCGGCGTACCGGTCCACGGCGCCGAACCGTTACGTCCCTCGTGCAGTATGTCAAGATCCCGGGCAACGTTCACCACCTCTCCGATGACGATGACCGCGGGCGACCGCACCCCGGCCTCCTCCGCTACCCGTGCGATGGTCGCCAGAGTCGCAACGACCGTGCTCTGGGTCGGCAGGGTCGCGTCCTGCACGAGCGCGACCGGGGTCTCCGGTGCGCGCCCGTGCCCGATGAGCGTATCCGCGATGTCGGCGACGCGTTCGACACCCATCAGCGCCACAACGGTGCCCTCCGACTGGGCGAGCGCCGCCCAGTCGACGGTGGAGCGGGGGTCTCCAGGGGCCACGTGCGCGGAGACGACGTGCACATCCTGGGACACGCCGCGGTGCGTGACCGGAATACCCGTACTCGCGGGGGCGGCGAAAGCGCTGGTCACACCGGGCACCACAATTACGGGGACGCCCGCCGCGGCGCAGGCGGCGGCCTCCTCCCCGCCGCGGCCGAACAGGAAGGAGTCGCCGCCCTTGAGCCGGACGACGAATCTGCCCTCCCTGGCGTGTTCGACCAGGATCCGGTTGATCTCGTCCTGGGCCATGGACCGGCCGTAGGGGATCTTGGCGGCGTCAATGATCTCGACGTCACCGGGAAGCTGGTCGAGCAGGGAGGTAGGGGCGAGGCGGTCGACCACGACCACGTCGGCCTGTGCCAGTAGCTGGCGACCGCGCACCGTGATCAGCCCGGGGTCTCCCGGACCACCGCCGACCAGCGCCACGCCGCGCAGCCGCTCTCGCCCGCGACGCGCGTCCAGTGTGCCGTCGGCGAGCCCCTCGGTGATGGCGTCGCGCAGACCTGCCGCCCGGCGCGGATCCCCGTTGGCCACCACGCCGACGGTGGCACCGGCGGCCGTACCACTGGCGGGAGTCCAGGCGGTGGAGGCGTGCCGGTCGTCGGCACGCACACACCACACGCGGGCGGCCTCGGCCTCCTCAGCGACCGCGGCGTTGACCTCGGGCGCGTCCGTGGCGACGTGCACGAGCCAGAAGTCGGCAAGGCGACCGCCGTTCACGTCGCCACTCTCGAAAGCGCGCCGGTGCCAGGTGATACGCCCCGACGCGGCCAAGTCCGCCAAGGCCGTGGTCACCTCCGGGGAGACCAGGGTGACACGGGCTCCGGCTTCGAGGAGCACGGGGACACGCCGCTGAGCCACACGGCCACCGCCCACGACCAGCACGTCGCGGCCGTCCATGCGCAAGCCGAGAAGGTAGGTCACCGAGGCTGCCCTCCAGATCTGCGTACGTACCCCTCCACGCTATGAGGCGGTATGCGCCGATGCCCAAAAATACCGTGTCAAGCCCGGGGTGCACGCACACGTCACCGCGACCCGGCGCGTCTTGTGCCTTCCTCCACTCTAGACGGCGCCCTGGTCAGCCCTTCTTGGACACACCGGCCGAGTCGAAGGTCGCGACGTCGCGGAGCGCGCGCGCAGCCCCCTGCAGGAGCGGAAGCGCCAGCAGCGCGCCGGAGCCTTCGCCGAGCCGCATCTCGAGGTCGACGAGCGGGTGCAGCCCCACGTGCCGCAGAACCGCCGCATGCCCCGGCTCGGTGGAGCGGTGGCCGGCGAAGCACGCGTGTACCGCATCCGGGGCGATGGCGGTCGCGGCCAGCGAGGCCGCACCGGCGATCACGCCGTCGAGCAGGACGGGGACGCGCAGCGCCGCCGCTCCGAGGATGAAGCCGGCGAGTGCCGCGTGTTCCATTCCGCCGACGGCGGCGAGCACACCGACAGGGTCGGCACGGTCGATCCGGTGGAACGCCAGCGCCTGTCGCACGACCTCGATCTTGTGCTCGTGCACGGCATCGTCCACTCCTGTGCCGCGGCCGGTGACCTCGGCCGGGTCGGCACCGGTGAACGCGGAGATCAGCGCCGCGGAAGGGGTGGTGTTGGCGATCCCCATGTCGCCGGTGACCAGGCACCGGTTCCCGGCCGAGACCAGGTCGCGAGCGACCTCGACACCGGCTTCGATGGCGGATTCGGCCTCGGCCCGAGACATCGCTGGAGCCTGGGTGATATCCGCCGTGCCCCGCGCGATCTTGCGCGGCAGCAGGCCGGGCACCTTCGGCAGGTCCCCGATGACACCGACGTCCACGACGGTGACCTCCGCACCGACCTGGTTGGCGAATGCGTTGACGACCGCGCCCCCCTGCAGGAAGTTCTGCACCATCTGGGTTGTGACCTCCTGGGGCCAGTGGGTCACCCCCTGGGCGTGCACGCCGTGGTCGCCGGCGAAGATCGCGACGGCGGCCGGTTCGGGTATCGGCGGCGGGCACTCCCCCGCCAGACCCGACAGGCGCACCGACACCTCCTCCAAGACACCGAGCGACCCCGGGGGTTTGGTCATTCGCCCCTGGCGTTCTCTGGCCTCATTGACCGCTCTTTGATTGAGAGGGCCGATAGCGGTGATGGTCTCCTCCAGCAGACTCGTCGGCGCGTCTCCAGGAAGCCCCCGTCGGCCGTAGTGGTCCCGATGCACCGCCCAGGACAGTGGTCGGCCCCGCGCCCACCCGCTGAGGGCGAGTTCGGGCTCGGCCGGGAAGTCGTCGACGTAGCCCACGCACAGGTAGGCCACGACCTCCAGGTGCGCGGGAAGGTCGAGGCCACGGGCGAGGTCGCGCTCCTGGAAGAAGCTCACCCAGCCCACCCCGAGCCCTTCGGCCCGGGCCGCCAGCCACAGGTTCTCCACGGCCAAGGCTGCGGAGTAGCCCGCGGTCTGCGGCTGGGCGTGCCGACCGAGAGTGTGCCGACCACCGCGGGTGGGATCGACCGTGACCACGATGTTGACCGGTGTGTCCAGGATCGCCTCGACCTTCAGGCCGGAGAACGCGCGGGCGCGGGCACCGGGGAGGGCGCGCGCGTACTCCTCGCGCTGGCTTTGGACCAGCTCCTGAACACGAGAGCGTACACCCTCGTCGTGGACGACGATGAAGTCCCAGGGCTGGGAGTAGCCGACCGAGGGTGCCCGATGCGCCGCTTCGAGGACGCGTGTCAGTACCTCATCGGGGATCGGATCGGCGCGAAACCCCATACGCACATCGCGACGCTCACGGATGGCCCGGTAGACGGCCTCGCGCTCCTCGGTGCCGTAGGCGTGCGTGTCCTGCCGCGGCCGGGACTCCGCATGTTCCTTGCGTTCTGTGCGTCCCGGACTCTCCGGAGCCGCGGTCGCGGTGTCGGTGGCCGCGGTGCTCGCGGCCGCCCGTCGGCTTCCGCGTTCGGCCGGGGCGGTTTCGACGGAAGCGCCGGCGGTTTCGGCGGACACGGCCAGTTTCGCGGCTTCGGCTTCGGGGACCGCGAACTGCCCGCCGGAGCGGAAGGGGATGACGTTGGGCTGCAGGGGAGTGGACTGTTCCGAGGGCACGTGGAAGGGGTTGGTCCGGGGCTGCCCCTGCGAGCGGGCCGGCTCCGCGCCCCGCCCGGCCTCGGGCAGGTCGTCAAGGAGTCCTCCGCCGAACGCGCTTTGGGACCGGTCCTCGCCCGGCCCCCCGTCGCTCTTGGCCGAACGGTGGTCGTTACCGGTCATAGCGTTCCTCCGGCAGTGTCGAAGACGAATTCGTACATGTTCAATCCCCCCTTGTCGCTGCCGCCGGGAATGTTCTGACAACCCCCGTCAGCCGACGTGCAGCGATCGATTCTCAAATTCGACTCACAGCAACTTTGCCAGAGTCCGCGCCATCCGGAGAGAGGTCTTCTCATCTCGAACCGCAACGCGCAGCCAATCGGATCCGAGACCGGGGAAGGTGTCGCCGCGCCGGACCGCGATCCCCTCATCCCGCAGCCGGGCCCGGACCCGGTTTCCGTCCCCCACGTTGACGAGCAGGAAAGATGCGGCGGCAGCGGGCGTCACGCACACGCCGGCCGCACGCAGCGCCTCGGCGAACGCTTCACGGTCGCGGGCCAGTTGCCGCGCCCATTGCTCGGCCTCGGCGATGGCCGCGGGCGCGCAGCACGCCTCGGTGGCCACGAGCGCGGGTGTGGAGACCGACCACAGCGGCTGCGCCGCCGCCAGCCGCTCCACCAGGTCCGGTGCGGCCAGCAGGTAGCCCGCGCGTAGCCCGGCCAATCCCCACGTCTTGGTCAGACTGCGCACCACCACGAGCCCGGGAGTGTCGCGGCGGCCCGCGACGGATTCGGGTTCGCCGGGGACGCAATCGGCGAACGCCTCGTCGACGACAAGGGTCCGTCCGGGGCGGGCCAGGCGGGTGACGACGGTCGCCGGATGCAGTACCGATGTGGGATTGGTCGGGTTGCCGAGCATGACCAGATCGGCGTCCTCGGGAACCGCCTCGGGGTCGAGGAGGAAACCCGGGGGCCGCAGGAGGACCCGCTCCACCCGGTGCCCGGCTGCGCGCAGAGCGGCTTCGGGCTCGGTGAACTGCGGATGCACGACAACTGCACGGCGTGGCCGCAGTACCCGCGCCAACAGTACGAATGCCTCTGCCGCGCCAGCGGTGAGCAGGACGTCAGCCGGGTCTCGGCCGTGCCTGGCCGCCACTGCCCGGCGCGCGGACCCCGGATCGGGGTAGGTCGCGAGGTCGGTGATCGACGCGGCGATCCGCTCCGCCAGCCAGGCCGGCGGGGTCCCGGTGCGTACGTTGACCGCGAAGTCGAGCAGTCCGGGTCCGGTCTCGCTGTCACCGTGGTGGCGCAGGTCGATATCGACCTCGCTGTCGGCTCCCCTCTCAGCCGGGCGAACCTGGTGGTTCAACTGCGTCCCTCCAGTCCGGTACGGATGATCGCGTCCGCGCGATAGGGCTCCAGGCATCCGGTGCACAGCACGGTGGGGTGCCGTGCGGGTCGCCGCGCGGGCGGTCGGCGTGCTCGGGCACGTGCGCAGGCAGCTTTGCCCCCGCCGACGCCGCGGTGGCCCGCGCCGCTGCGAGCTCGCCCACCCCGCCTCCGGCTCGACGGCGGCGTGGCCCGGCAGCGCCCGGACAGGGTACATGCCGGGGCCGTGCGCCGGTGGGGCGGGGCGCACTGTCGGCCACGTGCCGTCGGCCACCGCACAGCGGGACCGAACCCGGCCTGGTCGCACTGCAGGCTGCTGTCGGCGCGTGCGCACGGCTCCTGCTTCGGCGCCGTGCGCACGCGCGACCGGATATGCCGCGGGAGCGCCGCACCGCAACCGGCAGTGATTGCATAGCCTTGTCCGACATCAGGAACCAGCCGTGGGAGGAGCGAGGGTGGCGCAGACGACACGGGCGCCCCGGGCCGAGGGGAGCCCCGCATGACCGCGACCGAACCGGTCCAGACGATGCCCGCCGCCGCCTTGGCGACCGAGCGCCTGACCCTGCGCACCTTCACCGAGGGCGACATCGAAGACGTCTACACCGGCATCACCGACCCCGACACCCAGCGGTGGCTGCCCCTGCCCCGGCCGGGTGCGCCCTACACGCGCGCCGACGCCCGCGAGTGGTGCCTGGTACTGGCGCCGGAATCGCGGGCATCGGGCGACGGGCAGCACTGGGCCGTCGTCGAGACCGAAACGGCGATGTTCGTCGGATCGTTCGGCCTGACCCGGACGATGTGGAAAGCCCACTCCACCGAGATCGGGTACTGGGTGGCCCCGTGGGCGCGCGGCCGGGGCTTTGCTACAGAGGCGGTCATCGCCATCTCGCGCTGGGCCCTGACAAGCCTGGGCTTCCAACGGGTGGAGTTGAAGGCGGCGGCCGGCAACACCGCTTCCCGCCGCGTCGCCGAGAAGTCCGGCTTCGGCTACGAGGGGACGGAGCGCAACGCGATGCCCCTGCACCGCGGGCGCACCGACCTCGCGGTCTACAGCCTCATCCCCAGCGACCTGGAACGCTGAGCTCACCACTCGATACCGCGCTGCCCCTTCTGTCCGGTGTCCATGGGGTGCTTGACCTTCGTCATCTCGGTGACCAGGTCGGCGGCGTCGCACAGCCGCGGATCGGCGTCGCGGCCGGTGATGATGACGTGCTGGCTTCCGGGGCGGTCGCGCAGTGTCGCGACCACCTCGTCGACGTCCACCCATCCCCACTTCATGGGGTAGGTGAACTCGTCCAGCACGTACAGCCGGTAGGTCTCGGCGGC
Source organism: Actinomycetes bacterium (assembly GCA_021793235.1). Lineage (GTDB taxonomy): Bacteria > Actinomycetota > Actinomycetes > Streptosporangiales > Streptosporangiaceae > JAJYTD01. Next base: position 45,383 of record JAJYTD010000035.1, read on the forward strand.
CAGATCGCGTTTGATCTGCGCCCACCCCTCGGCCGCGTCGGCGGCGTGGTCGTCCTCGGTTCCCCGGCGCCGGATCCAGGACCAGCCCTCGCCCATCTTGTTCCAGTCGACGCGGCCGCCCTCGCCGGAGGCGCCCAGGACCCGCAGCGCCTTCTCCTCCCCGATCCGCCACTTGGCGGACTTCACGAACTGGAACACTCCGATATCCCACCCCTGCGCCCATCCCCGGGTGGCCATCCCGAACGCGGCGGTGGACTTGCCCTTGCCGGGACCGGTGTGCACGACCAGCAGCGGGCGGTTGCGGCGCTGGCGGGTGGTGAGCCCGTCGTCGGGCACGTAAGCGGGTTTGCCCTGCGGCATGTTCATCTCATCTCTGTGTTGTCCACGGGGTTGTCCACGGGCTCTTGAGCTAGGTCGTGTTTGCCGAATCATTTCGGGCTCGCGGCCACCAGGCTGCCTCTCGCTGCGCCGATGTCGCTTGCCCAGCCAACCAGGATGATCTGCGCGAATCGTCTTGCGAGAGATTGCCTGGACGGCCGCTCGCTGGTCCGAAAGCCTTCGTCAAACACTCCCTAGGCCGCGGTGCGGGTGTGCCGCACGAGGTCGCTGAGCGCGTCGGCGCCCACCTCCTCCAGACGCACAGCGGTACCGCCCATCTCGGCGGCCAAGCGCCCGGCGAGCCCCAGGCGCACCGCGCCCGATTCGCAGTCCACGACCACGCTCTGCACGCCCTGCGAGCCGATCC
>JAJYTD010000086.1 GCA_021793235.1 Actinomycetes bacterium
TCGCACGCCGACCGGGTCGGGTGGCGTCGATGCGGGTGGGCGGCGAGTCGGTCACCTACCAGCAGGCGGGTGGTTCGGGTTCGGGCGCGTTCGGTGAGTTGTCGGACGGGGAACGCGCCGTCTTGGACCGCTACCGGTTGGACAACCGCCCCTGAGAGAGGAGCCCTGTGCGTGTTCTGGCATCACACCGTCACCAGGGTGCGCCCCGGCCTGGGGCGCGACCGGTACAACAACCCGGTGCCGGACTGGGAGCACGCGACCCGCACCACGATCAGCGGCGTCAACATCCAGCCGCGCTCCCAGGCTGAGACGACCACGTCGACCCGGAACCTGGTGGCCACCGGGTGGACGCTGTACACGGCACCGGGTGTTGATCTCGACCTGGACGCTGGGGACCGTGTCGAGTGGGGCGGTCTCCTGTTGGAGGTGGAGGGTGAGGTCGCCCGCTGGTACGACCCGGTCACCGGGGGCGTGCACCATGTCGAGGTCGCGTTGCGGCGCGTCACTGGATGACCGGGGAGGTGCGCTGATGGTCAAGCCCAGGGTGATCATCGACCGTCGGGGGGTGCGGACCGTCCTGAACTCCCCGAAGACGGCTGCCGTGGTCAACCGGTCCGCACGCCGGGTGGCCCGAAAAGCGGGCCGCGGCGCCTCCGTGCAGGAGTACACCACCGACCGGCAGGCCGCCTCGGTGGGTATCCCTGCTGAGGATCAGGCCAAGCACGGTGTGCTGGTGCGGGCCGCGCAGGCGGCGGGCCTGGAGGTCCGGGTGCGGCGCACATGACCACGGTGATGGGGGACCACGTCTCCGAACTCGTTGCTGCCCTGCAGGACCTGCTGGACGGGCGCGGCGAGGCGTATGCGGCCGGGGCACACGTGGGCACTCGTGTTCCCCGCACTCGCACCCCCGAGACGCCGGTGCCGTATGTGGTCGTCGCGTCGGACGCGCCCACCCCGGTGGCGTGGCCGGTGCTGTACCGCGACACGATCCGTATCACGGTCTGGCATGCCACCCAAGCAGACGCCCGCGACCTGGCGGCGCTGTGCCAGGGGCTGCTGGTCAGCTACTCGGGGCCGCTGGTGCGGCACGTGTGGGCGGGCACGGGACCGCTGCACACCACCGATTCTGAGACTGGGTTGGAGTTGGCGAGCGTGACCGTGGGCGCCTCGGTGCGTCTGGCCGTCGCCTGACCTGGTCCTGTTCCTGATTTTTCCGGCCCTGCCGGGCTGCCTGCGCATGATCCGTTGTCTGCTGTGCAAGGGAGGTACCGGCGATGGCCGGAAACCCGGAAAACGCATCAGTGTGGAAGGAAGCCGACGTGTGGCTGTCCTTCGACCGGTCGGCGACCGAACCCACCAATACCACCGACACGTGGGACACCCTCGGCTGGGAGCTGGCCGGCCTGCTGTCGGGTGACGACGGGTTCGTGGAGGCCCGCGAGGAGGACGTCGAGGACCACTTCGCGTGGGGCGGCATCCTCGTGCGTGTGACCCGCGCCAACCACAAGCGCACCATCGCGTTCACCGCGCTGGAGGACAACCCGGTCACGTTCCAGCTCCTGAACCCCGGGTCGACTCGCACCACGGCGGGCGGGCTGATCACGTCTGAGGTGTACGTGCCCCAGTCCACGCCGTTCGCGATCGGGTTCGAGACCCGCGAGGGCGCGAAGATCAAGCGGCGGATCTGCCGCCGCGCCGAGGTGCAGGAGGTCGGTGAGATCACCGAGGCGGAGACCGCGCTGACCACCTACGCGTTCACCGTGGCGATCTACCCGGACGGTGACGGGCTGATCTGGACCGACATCATGACCGACCCGGCGTCCGGGTCCTAGAGCGTGTGCTGGCGGTTGTTCGCGCAGGCCAACCGCCAGCACACTCACGTATCCGGCCTGCGCGTGATTGGAGGCCTGCGCAATGGCGACCCGGAAGGTCACCCCGAAGAAGGTGTCGGCTCCTGAGCCGCAGCAGCCCGCCGAACCGAATCCGGAAGCGTTGGCCGCGGTGAAGGCCGACGCGATGCAGGACGGCGATGTGGTCAAGGTCGTCACCTGGCGGGGGCACACGTTGACCGTGCCCTCGTCGCCGGATGAGTGGCCGGTGGACGTGCAGGAGGCGATGGAGGACAACCGTCTCGTGCGGGGGCTGCGCGGCATGCTCGGAGCCGGGCAGTGGGAGCGGCTGCGTGAGGCCGAGCCCGGCATGAAGGTCAAGGACCTGGGTGACCTGACCAAGGAGATCATGCGGCAGGCCTACGGGAGCAGTGTGGGGGAATCCTAGGCCTCCTGCGGCTGCTCGGCGGTTACGCGGACGCTGTGGAGGCGGATCTGCAGCGCTGGTACCAGGTGGATCTGCGGGAGTTGTGGCGGCCGGGCGGTGGCCTGTCGTGGCGGCGGTTGGGGGTGCTGTTGCGGTGGCTGCCTGCGGAGGCAGCCACCTGGCAGGTGTTGGGTCGGGCGTGGATGACCCGTACCGAGCATTTCCTGGCCGGGTTGTGGGAGTTGTGGGCCGAACGGCCGCATCCGGACCGGTTGGGGCCTGCGCATGATCCGTCGAAGAAGGCGTCGGTGGCGACTGCGTCGCAGTGGCACGACCGCCTGTTGGCGCAGCGTGAACGTATCCGCCGCCAGCGTGAGCAGCGTGAACAGCAGCAGCGGCAGGAGGCCGCTGGGTAGGAGGGGGTGGCAGCGGTGGCGGAAACCGTTGGGTACGCGGTCCTGCAGGTCATTCCCTCGGTCCGTAACATCCAAGCTGAGCTGCAGAAGGCGGTAGAGAAGCCTGCGGAGCAGGCGGGGCGGGAGTCGGGCCGTAAAGCCGGGCAGGAGTTGGCGTCCAGGGCTGCTGCTGCGGTGCGTCAGGGCGCGTCCCAGTTGCGGTCCGCGTTTGAGACGGCTGCGCAGGCCGCGTCTGTGGCGGCTGCTGCGACGGTGGGGTCTGCGTTTGTTGACGCCCTGGATTTGTCCAGGGCGCAGGGGCGTATCCAGGCTCAGCTGGGGGTGACGGAGGCTGAGGCTGGGCGGATCGGCGCGGTCGCCGGTGAGGTGTACGCCCGGGGGTTCGGGGAGAACCTGGGCGAGGTGTCTGATGCGGTCACGTTGGTGGTCCGCTCGATCGAGGGCATGGGGGACGCGTCGGATGCCGAACTGCAGGAGGTGTCCCGGCAGGCGCTGAACCTCGCGCAGACGCTGGGTGTCGACGTCAACGAGGCGACCCGGTCGGTGGCGAACATGATGCGCACCGGCCTGGTGGGCTCTGCGACTGAGGCGATGGATCTGCTGATCAGTGGCGCCCAGTTGGGTGCTGACGAGTACGGCGATCTCGCTGACACGATGCAGGAGTACTCCACCCAGTTCCGTGACCTCGGTTTGACGGGCGCGGAGGCGATGGGTCTGATCGTGCAGGGCATGGAGGCCGGCGCACAGAGCAGCGACAAGGTCGCCGACGCGCTGAAGGAGCTGAACATTCGTGTGACCGGGCTGGAAGGCCCGGCGGTGGAGGCGCTCGACGAACTCGGGTTGAACGCTGAGAAGATGGCCTCGGCGTTCGCGGTCGGCGGCCCGAAGGCCCGAGAAGCGTTGGACCAGATTCTGGACGGGCTGGAGAAAGTCGAGGCCCCGGCGCTGCGCGACCAGTTGGCGATGGACCTGCTGGGTACGCAGGCCGAGGATATGGCTGATGCCCTGTACAACCTGGACCTGGATACAGCCGCACAGGGGCTCGGGGACGTGGCCGGGGCTGCGGAGGCTGCCGCGGACGCGTTGGAGCAGACGGATGCGCAGAAGTTCACCGCGGCGTGGCGGCAGTTGAAGCAGGAGCTGTCCGAGGAGCTGCTGCCTGTGCTGACTAGGGTCGCCGATTGGTTGACCAACAACATGGACACGGTCAAGACGGCCGGGGCCGCCGTGTTGGGTCTGGGTGCGGCGTGGGCGGGTCTCACAGCCGCGACGAAGACGGCGCAGGCGGTCGCTGGGGCGTGGAACATCGGCAAGGGCATCGTTCAGGGGGCCGCGGCTGGTGGTAAGGCGCTGGTCGACCTGGGGCGGCGGGTGGCGCCCGCGTTCGACGGTGTCCGGTTGCGTGCCATGTACGCCGGGGACGCCATCAAGTCCGGCATGTCCAGGGCTGGGCAGGCGGTGAAGTCTGCTGCGAAAGCGACTACGTCGTTCGCGGCCGAGCAGGGCAAGGCTGCGGCGTCGACGGCCAAGCAGTGGGCCGCGGCGGCGGGCCGGCAGGCCCAGTCCCTGGCCGGGCTGGCCAAGCAGTGGACGATGGTGGCCGCCGAGCAGTCCAAAGCCGCCCTGCAGGCTACCCGTGCCCGGGTTGCGATGATCGCGCAGGTGGCCACGCAGAAGGCGATCACGGCTGCGACCAAGGCGTGGACGGTGGCGCAGCGGGCGCTGAACCTCGTTTTGAGGGCTAATCCGATCGGCTTGATCGTGACCGCGATCGGCTTGCTGGTGGCCGGGGTGATCTGGGCGTACAACAACGTCGAATGGTTTCGCGACGGGGTGAACGCCGCGTTCGAGGGCATCAAGACCGCAGCCCTGTGGCTGTGGGACAACGCGCTCAAGCCGATGTTTGACGGGCTGGTCGACATCATCCAGACCCACGTGGTCCCAGTGGTGACGTGGCTGTGGACCAACGTCATCAAACCGGCGTTCGACGGGATCGCGGCGGCGGTGTCCTGGGCGTGGGACACGGTGATCAAACCGGCGCTGCAGGCGTTGTGGAACTTCACGCTGAACACACTGGCCCCAGCCATCTTGTGGCTGTGGAAGAACGTGTTGCAGCCCGCGTGGAAGGGCATCTCCACGGCCGTGTCGTGGGCGTGGGAGAACGTGATCAAGCCCGCGTTTAACGCGATCAGGAGCTTCGTCTCCAACACGCTGGGCCCGATCTTCACGTGGCTGTACGCCAACGTGATCAAGCCGGTGTGGACGGGGATCAAGACTGCGATCTCGACGGCGTGGACCGGGATCAAGGTGGTGTTCGGCTGGCTCAAGGACGGCGTCAACGCCGTGAAGAAGGCGTTCGAGGTCGCCAAGGATGGCATCGACAAGGCGTGGAGCAAGCTGAAGTCGATCACCCGCAAGCCGGTCGAGTTCGTTGTGAACAGTGTCTACAACGAGGGCATCGTCCCGGTCTGGAACAAGGTCGCGGGCCTGGTCGGGATGAGCGAGCTGAAGAAGATCACTCTTAAGTTCGCGTCCGGTGGCATCATGCCCGGGTACACGCCGGGCCGGGATGTCCACGAGTTCTTTTCCCCCACCGGCGGGCGGCTCCTGCTGTCCGGCGGTGAGGCGATCATGCGGCCGGAGTTCACCCGTGCGATCGGCGCGGCCGGGGTGCACGCGATCAACGCCGTGGCACGCCGCGGCGGCACCGCAGGGGTGCGGCGTGCGCTGGGGTTCGCGTCCGGTGGCGTCTACCCGGGGCCGGTGCAGCGGTTCGCTGACGGCGGTATCTGGGGGCGCATCGCTGATTTCGGGGCCAGTCTCGGGGACATCTTCGACGGGGATGCGCTCAAGTCGGCGGCGAAGAAGGTCCTGGACCCGCTGATCGAGACGATGCAGGGCGAGTTCACCAAGGGCCGGTGGGCCAAGGCGATGATCGGTGTGCCGCGGGCGATGATCAGCCGGTTGACTGGCTGGTTCAAGTCGACGATCGGTGGCCTGCTGGGCGGCAGCGGGAAGAAGGTCGCTGAGACCGCAGCCAAGTACCTCGGGGTCAGCGGGAACCCGAACCAGTTCACGCGCGCGTTCGGGATGAACGGACAGCCGTGGTGCGCCATGTTCGTTTCCGAAATGATTCGCGAAGCGAAAGCGCAGAAGGCGTACAACAACATCCGGTCGGCGGCGGTCGCATCGTTCGCGAACTCGTCGCTGCGATCCGTGACCGGCGTGTCGCAGGCGCGCCCGGGTGACCTCGCCGTGTACCGGGGCCGTGGCCCCGGCGGCTGGGGGCACATCAACATCGTCGTGGACAAGCACGGTGCCACGATCGGCGGCAACGAGTCGAACTCGGTGAAGCGGTCCACCACGTATGCGCGGCGGGCCGCGAAGTTCATGCGCCCCAAACAGTTGGCGTCCGGCGGTATCTGGTGGCAGGACGAACAGTTCAACAGCCCACGCACCACGCCGCCGCTCACCGAACTGCTGCGTGAACTGGATACCACCACCTACGACAAGGGCGGCTGGCTCAAGCCCGGCTTGACCGCGGTCTACAACGGCACCGGCCGGCCTGAGGCGGTGTACACAGCGGCCCAGCAGGCCCGCCTGGATCGGCTGATCGCCGCAGTCGAGTCCGGTCGGGCACGTCCCGGGCACACGATCAACATCCGTGAGGTGCGGGACGGACGCGACACGGCACGGCGCGTGGTGACCTCGCTGCGCGACTACGAAGTGCTCCACCCCGCCCTGTAGAGGAGGCGCGTCGTGCCCATCCTGTACACGCCTGTCGCACCACCACCCCCTGCTCCGGAGGTGGTGGTCCCCGGCTACCGGCTCGGTGCGCCCCCACGTGTCACCTGGACGTCGGCGGCCGGCGTGGTCACGGTGCTGTCGGACCCGGGCGGCGGCTACACGGTCGCCCCCGGTGTGCGCGGTCTCGGGTTGCCGGTCTACCAGTTCCACCGCACCGACACCGCGCTGGACGGCACCGTGATCCGTGGTACCCGCACGGAGGCGCGCGAACTGTTCGTGCCGATCTACATGGAGGCACCCACCTTCGCCCAGGTGTGGCAGATGCGCCGTGACCTCGCCGCGCGTCTACACCCGGGTGTGGTGGACGGCGGCGGCGAGGGGGTTCTGGAGGTTGCGTTCGCCGACGGTACCCGGCGGCGTATCCGCGCCTACTACACCGGCGGTATGGAGGGCTCGGAGGGGGCGGATGAGGCTGGGCTGTGCTGGGCCACCTACGGCCTGGAGTTCCTCGCCCAGCAGCCGTACTGGGAGCGCGACCCGATCACGTATCGGTGGGCGATTGCTCCGCCCACGGACACGTGGCTGCCGATCCTGCCGATCAAGGTGCGGGACGCGGACGTGATCGGGGAGGGCATGACTATCGTCAACCCCGGCTCGGTCCGGTCGTGGCCGGTGTGGACGATCACTGGGCCGTTGGACGGGTCCGCGGTCATGCGCAACGTCACGACGGGCCAGCAGTTGGAGTTCACTGCCACGCTGAGCGAGGGCGAGCAGATCGTGATCGACACCCGGCCGCGCCGCAAAACGGTGCGGGATGGCACCGGCGCCAACATGTTCGCCGCGCTCACCGTCGGCAGCGTGCTGTGGCCGCTGGCGCCCGGCCCCAATGTGGTGGACGTGGAGTTGACCGGCCTGGACGACGACTCCCGTCTGGAGTTGGAGATTACCCCGCTGGAGTTGACCGCCTAGGAGGTGGTGGCGCGTGGGCGAGTGGCTGCTGCTCGTGCGGGATGAGAACCTCCAACACATCGGTGTCATCGAGGATGACTACGCGTTGGAGGCGGTAGAGCGGCACCTCGGCCTGGGGGCGTGGAAGGTCGAGGTGGCAGCGGACGGGCCGGGCGCTGAACTGCTGCGCGCGGGGGCGGGGATTCTGCTGGTCGACTCTGCGACGGGGGAGACGCTGGTGTCGGGGCCGACCCGCCCACAGGAGACCCAGCATTCGGTGGACGGGTACACGCTGGCCGTGTCGGGGGTGACCGACACGGCGCTGTTGGGGCGGTTGTGCTGGCCGCGGCCCGCTCAGGACATTCCTGACACGGGCGCGACGCAGGACGACGCCTACTACGTGGTTGCCGGTGTGGCCGAGACGGTGATGTTGACCCTGGTGGACGTCAACGCCGGACCATCAGCCAGGGCGGAGCGGCAGGTGCCGGGCCTGGTGGTGCCCGCGTCCCAGGACCGCGGCCCGGTGATCGAGTCCAAGACCCGGTTCGACAACCTCCTCGACACCCTGTGGGGGATCGGGGCGGTGGCCGGGCTCGGTGTGCGGGTCGTTCAGCAGGGCACCGACCTGGTGGTGGACGTCTACGAACCCGTCGACCGCTCCGACGAGGTGCGGTTCGGCATGGGCCTGGGCAACCTCGCCGAGTACACCTACAGCCTGACCCCGCCCGAGGTCACCGACATCGTGGTCGGGGTGGGCGGCGAAGGCCAGGCCAGGGTGTTCTACCGGTTCCTGCGCCGCGACCCGCTGTGGCCGGGCCTGGTGCGCGAGGAGTTCGTGGACCGCCGCGACGTGGACCCCTCCCTGTCGCCGGGTGATGACGGCTACGTCGACCCCGAGGCCGCTGCGCTGGCATCCGCCGATGAGCGGTTCGCTGAAGCCGGCGGCAAAGCGTCGGTGACGTTCGTCCCGATCGACACCGACGCGGTGCGGTGGGGCCGCGACTACTGGCTCGGTGACGTGGTCACCGCTGAGACCGAGATCGGTCCCGTCACCGACGTGATCCGCGAGGTCCGCTACACGCGTTCGGCTGAGGACGGCCAGCGCATCGAACCCGCGATCGGGGAGCCGCAGGACACCCCAGCCATCTACAAGCGCGTCGCGAAGCTGCGGCGCGACGTCGACCAGCTCCAGACCAGGAGGTAGCCGTGGCCGAGGAGTACGGCGTTTTTACGACCTCACCGACGGCGACCGAGACCGCCGCCGCCAGGCTCTTCCGCCGGTTCGCGGTGTCGGGCGTGGTGCCCCCGGGCCCTGGCGTGGGAGGTCTGGACGGCGGTGAGGGCCTGGAGGTCACCGCCGACGGCACCAACCTCGTGTCGATCGGCACCGGGTACTGCATCGCCGGGGGCTACTGGTACCGCAACACCGGCACGCTGCAGCTGCCAATCATAGTGAACCCGTCGGGCCTGCCCCGTCGCGACCTCCTGGTCGTGCGGGCCGACCCGGCCAACGACAGGTGTCTCCTGGCGTGGCTGACCGGTACCCCCGGCAGCACCCAGGCCCCGACCCCGACACGCACCGGCGACGACATCTGGGAGGAACCCCTCTGCGTCCTCCAGCTGCCGGCCGGGGCCACCGCGGCCGCTCCGGGGTCGATCACCATGACCCGGAACTTCACCAGCTCGGGCGGGGCGGTACCGGACCTGGACGGGGCAGGTCATGACACACTCCCGGCCGGGGGGCTGCTCTTGGCCTCCGACGGGAGGCTGCTGGTCCGCGACGCCAGCGGTGTGGACCGGCTGGTCGCCCACACCGGGTACCCGACACCGTGGCAGCCCATCACCCTGCGGTCCGGCTACCAGCAGTCCGGGTCCGGGTACGCGCCGTCGTGGCGGTACGACGCGCCCGGCATCGTGCGCTTGCGCGGCACGATCACCCGCAGCAACGGGCAGCCGCTGCCAACCGGGGAACACGTGGCGACTCTGCCCGCCGCCATCCGCCCGGCCGCGTTCACCCGGTACGTGTGCCCGGCTCATGCCACCGGTCCCGGCTGGTCGGTGCGCGGCGAGATCCGTTCGTCCTCGGCCAGCGGTGCGGGCCAGTTGGTGATCTGGCACCAGTACAGCCCGCTGTGGATGGCCCTGGACGGCTGGACCTACCCGATTTAAGGAGGGGCTCATGGCACGGTACTGGTTCGGCAGCGCCC
>JAJYTD010000087.1 GCA_021793235.1 Actinomycetes bacterium
GGTCGTCGCCCGTCCGGGCGTGCAGCGCCCGGAGCGCCTGACCCATGGAGGTGGGGTTCAGGCCGTTCTCCAGGTCGATGTCGACGCCGTCGAACCCGTACTCGGTCATCAGCGCGTGGACGGAGTCGGTGAACCGCTGTGCGGACGCCGCGTCCGAGACCCGGATGGCGCCGCGCTCGCCGCCGACCGACAGAATGACCTTCTTCCCCGCCGCCTGGAGCGCCGCGAGGTCGGCCTTGAACTGTGCGTCGCCGTAACCGCCGAGGGCGTCCGACAGTTCGGGGTCGACCCGGAAGGCGACCTCGCCGGGACGTGCCGTCGCCTCACCGAACGCGACCGCGATGAGGTCGTACTCGTCCGGCACCTCCGAGAGCCTCAGCGCCCCGGCCTCGTTCACGAAGTCGTGCCAGTACCCGGTCAGGAAGCGGCGGGGGAGCGGTGAGCTCGTGCACCCGGTGGTCGTGCCGCTCACCGTCGCGGCGGGCGACTCGCCGTCGTCGTTGTAGGCCCGGATCGTGTAGCTGTGCGTGGAGCACGGCGCGAGTCCGGAGAGCGTTGCGGTGGTTCCGCCGACGGTCGCGCGCAGGTCGGAGCCCTCGTAGATCCGGTACCCGGTGGGGTCGCCGGTGGCGGCCGTCCAGGAGAGCGTCAGGGACGTGTCGGTGCGCGCCGTGACGGCCGGGGACCCGGGCGCGCCGAGTTCGCCCGGTTCGCCGGGTCCGCCTGGCCCGCCCGGGTCGCCCGTGCAGGGTGCTCCGTTGAACGTGCAGTTCTCCGGGCTTCCTGGACCGTTCCCGATGAAGCCGAACGAGACCGAGCCGCCCGCGGGGATCGTGCCGTTGTACTCGCGGTTCCGGAACGTCTGGTGCTGCCCGTCCGTGGTGAGCAGGGCGTCCCAGTAGGTGCCGACGGACGTCCCGGCCGGCAGGTCGAACTCGACCCGCCAGCCGTTGATCGCCGCGCCGGAGCCGTTGGTGAGCGTGAAGCGCGCCTCCCAGCCGGAGCCCCAGTCGGAGGTCTTGGTGAACGTGGCGGACGGGGCGTCCGCGTGGGCGCTCGGGCCGAACGGTGCGAGGAGCGCGATGAGCAGGAGGGTGAGGACGCTGAGCACGGAGCGGGGGTGCAAGTCTGACTCCCTCGGTAGGGCCGCCGGATTCCCCCGCAATCCTCGGGTCGAGCTAATCGATAGGAAGGTTTCCTGTCAGTTGTGTGCACGGTAACCAGGGCCGTGACACCGCGCAACCCCCCGCTCCCGCAGGGTGGCGCGGGCGCCGGCGACCACCCCAGCTCGCGGGCCGAACCAGCTCGAACGGTCCCGAAGTTCGGCATGAACCGCCGAAGAACCGGCCGTCCACCGGCGAAATCCACCGAAGAGATCGCGTACGGGACGCCTGGCCGACTGGGACGCCTGGCCGACGACGTGGGGCGACTCCGCCCCTGCCATCGCGGGGACGAACTCGCTCCCGCCGTCCACTCGCCCTTGCCGTGGTCACGCCGCGCGGGCGGGGCTGCGGAAGACCTGCCTCGCGTGCCACCTGATGTGCTCGCGGTCGACCGGGGCCAGGCCCCGCTGCGGCTCCAGCGCCCGCCGTCCCGCGAGGTCGAGGACCAGGCTCCGGGACGTCGCCGCGCGGGCGATGTACTTGCGCGACACCGTGATGCTGCGGTCATCGGCCAGGCCGACGACACCCCGATCGAAGAGCCGGTGGTGCAGCGCGCACAGGCAGATGCCGTTGCCCAGGTCGTCGGGGCCGCCGAACGTCCGCCACCGCACGTGCGCGGCGTCCAGCCCGACCGCGACACCGTCCAGCCAGCCGTCGTAACCGCAGAAGGCGCAGCGGAACTCGTACGCCTCCAGCACCTCCGGCCGGAACGCCGGGTCGCGGCGGCCGAACTCGTCGCTCACGTGGGACGGCAGCTCGGCGTCCTCCAAGTCGAGCCCGACCATCTGGCAGATGTCGGCGTGCAGCGACGGGGCGAAGTTGGCGTCCAGGAGGGCCCGCACCAGCTGGGGCAGCAGCGCCGAGTCCTCGGTGAGCGCGGCGGTCAGCTCCGGGTGGAGACGGCCGCGCGCGTGCAGCGCCCTCAACGGCCCCACATTGGGCCCGGGAGCGGCTTGTGGGGAGCGCGTTCACCGTTGCGCGAGTAGCGCCTGACGCCGAGAACGCGCTCCACCCAGTCCACGTCCGACACCCTAATCCGGCTCGCCGGCGGTCGCCGGAGCGTTCAGGAGCTCGTGAAGCGTGGCCTTCGCGGCCAGGTCGGGGTCGTCTTTGGTCGCCTTGGACACGGCGTCGTTCCAGTCGGAGGCCGCCTCGCTGATCGCGGACTCGATCGCGTTGCCGGAGAGGAGGCCGGCCACGGCGGCCAGTGGGCGTGCCCAGTCGCGGCCCTCGGCGGTGACGGAGACGTCCACTTTCCAGCGGTTCTTCTTGGTCGGCGAACCCGTGATGGACACGGTTCCCTCGCCGAGGGGATGCTTGATGGTCGCGGTGAAGGCCGGGCCGCCGTCGTCTGAGCCGCCGACGCCCGCCCACCAGCGCTCAAGATCCCCCTCGCCTGTGGCGTTGAGCCGGGAGAACGCGCCGAGGCCGCCGGTGTAGGCAGCCCGGACGAGCGCGGGTTTCTGTGCGCTGTCGAGTTCGGCCCACCCGGTTTGCCCGTCCTCCGGGACGCTCAACTCGATCCGGCTGGGGCCGTCCGAATTCCACGCGGCGACGCTCGCCTCCAGCGGCTTTCGCTGCCTGGGGCCGAACCTTTCCCATTCCTCTTCGGTCAACTCCGGCGGCCTGCTCACATAGTTCTCCGGGACGACGCGGTAGCGGGCGCCGGGCCGGATGTGCTCGCCTTCGAGAAGACGGACATCGGCGGACGCATCCGCGAGACGTCCGTCGTCGAAACGCAGTTCCCCGACGCGGCGGTGGAGGGCCGCCACGTACTTCTCCGCCCATTCGCGCGAGACGGGCTCGACCTCCAACTGGTGCCGCAGGATGACAGGGTCCTGCAACCCGCGCTCCGCCATGCCCGGTACGGCAGCGTTCCAGGCGGTCTCGGCCCGGACGAAGCCCGCGCGCAGCATGCGGCGGATGCGGCTGCGCATGAACAGAAGGACGACCCCGGCCGGCGGGCGCGCGATCCAGCGGCCCCGAAGACGCAGCGTGCCGTTCGCTCTCCAATGCCGGTCTTTGTCCTTGCCTCGACCGACGAGAAAGGACGCATGAGCGAGCGGATGGATGACGCGCAGCGAAATGGGCGGTGCGTTGCGCGACCCCTGGTTGGCCCACCAGTCCTCGAAGCTCGCCTCCGCCTTCCATGTCGCGCGCTGGAGCCGGCGCAGGGGACCGGGCCCCTGATAGTCGCCTTCGGCGTGGAGGGCGTGCAGCCGTCGACCGGCCATGCGAAGTTTCAGGCGCGTATTGACCACATGGCCCTCGGAAGCGGCCCTGACCTCGATCTGTGATTCGCCGGTCCGATTCCAGGACACCACCTTGAGTTCGAGGTTGAGACCCTCGTCCTTCGTCTCCTCCGATACCACCTGATACCGCGCGCCGGCGGTGAGATGGTCGCCCTCCACCAGGCGCACATCCCTGAAGGAATCGACTCCGGTGGTGAGCTTGCCGTTGTCGAGGGGGAGCCCTTCCAGGGCGTCGAGTAGGGCGTTGACTACATCGTCCAGCAGAGAACGAGGAACGGGAGTGAGCGCGAGGACGTCCTGAAACCGGGCCATAACGAGCATGATCTCGGATTGAGGGGCGCGTCGCCATCTCGGAGGCGCTGGATACGGAGGCGGGATCGCTTAGCGGAGCGTCGCCCACGTGACCTTGCCGCCCTCGTTCAGCGGACGGACGCCCCAATCGCGGACGAGCTGGGACATCAGCAGCAGCCCCCGGCCAGACATCGCCGCGTGGTCTTCGCAACCGATCATCGGTCGGCCCTCACCGGCGTCCCAGACCTCGATCACGACGTCGTCGTCCTCCTTGTCCTGGAAGACGCGGACGATGATCGGGCCTTCGCCGTGCAGGTAGGCGTTGGTGACGAGTTCGCAGACCACCAGCCGTCCCAGATACTCGTTGGCGATGCCCCATTCGCGGAACCGCTCCGCGAGGAATGACCGCGCGAGTCGAGGGGCCTGGTCGGTGGAGTCGAGGACGAGAGTCGGGACCTCGGGTGCGGACGCGGTCGTCGGCATGGTGTGACCTCTTCGGAACGTTGTCCAGTTTCCGCTTCACATCATGACTCCGTCGGCTACTTTCTGTAGGCATTCGGTGACGGTGTGGGAAGGGTGTGAAGCTTCCAGCGTCGACGCCGAAGTTCCCTGAAGGTCCTTGAAGCCGGACACCGGAGGCGCACGTGACGGTCGACCCCTACAGCCCGCAGGCCATATGGGGCCGTGAGCTGCGCCATTACCGCCGGCAGGCCGGGCTGACCCAGGCGCGGCTCGCCGAACGGATCAACTTCTCGGAGTCGCTGATCTCCGGGGCCGAAACCGGCCAGCTCGCCGCGTCCGCCGCGTTCGCGGAAGCGTGCGACCGGGAACTCGACACCGGCGGGACGCTCCTCCGGACGCTCGACTTCAAGAAGGCCCACCGGTATCCGACCGGATTCGCGGAGTACCTGGAGGTCGAGAAGAAGACCTCCATGATCCGCTGGTACGAGGGCCTCTGCATCCCCGGCCTCCTCCAGACGCCGGACTACGCCCGCGAACTCCACCGGGCCGGCCGCCCGGGCGACACCGAAGAAGAGATCGAGGCCCTCGTAGCGACCCGCATGGAGCGCAAGTCGCTCCTGACCGGCACGGGCGGACCGACCCTGTGGATCCTGGTGGACGAGCCCGTCCTCCGCCGTCCGGTGGGCTCATCCGAGATCATGCGAGCCCAGATCGAATATCTCCTGGAGACCGCGGGCCATCCGAAGATCTCCTTTCAGGTGATCCCTTTCGACACGGGAGCGCACGCCGGACTGACGTGTTCCTTCAGTCTCCTGGCTCTCCCCGGCGGAGTAACGGTGGTCTACGCTGAAGATCTAACGGGCGGGCGGTTAATCGAACGTCCCGAGCATGTGGAACATTGGGTCACGTGCTACGAGTCGATCAAATCGTCGGCTCTGCCGGTGAAACAGTCGGCGGACATCCTCCGTCGCATCATGAAGGAAGATCACTATGGGTCGGAGTAGGGCCGCATGGCGCAAGTCGTCGCGCAGCTCAGGAAACGGCGGTAACTGCGTAGAAGTCGCCGAACTGACCTCCGGTATCGGTCTCCGCGACTCCAAGGACCCGGACGGGCCGAAGCTGGTCGTGTCCCGTGATGCGTTCGCCGCGCTGGTGGCCGACCTGAAGCGCTGATACTCGTGACAGAGATCCCGCCCCTTTGAGGGGGCGGGGCTCTGCGTGCTTGTGGAACTGGAGCCATGGGGCCGCGAGCTGCGAGTCGGTCAAATCGGTGGCCTTGCCGGTGAAGCAGTCGGCGGACCTGCTCCGCCGCATCATGGAAGAAGAACATCATGGGTCTGAGTAGGGCCGCATGGCGCAAGTCGTCTCGTAGCTCCGGAAACGGCGGAGCCTGCGTGGAAGTCGCCCAGTTGCGCCAGGGCATCGGCGTTCGTGACTCCAAGAACCCGGACGGGGCGAAGCTGGTCGTGTCCCGTGATGCGTTCGCGGCGCTGGTGGCCGACCTGAAGCGCTGATCTCGTAAAGAGCTTCCGGAGCCCTGGCTCTTTGAGGGGTCGGGGTTCTGCGTGCTTATGGCAACGGACGAATGGCGTCCGGTGGTTTGCTTTCGGTCGTGTGCTTGGCTGGGGTCGGTTTTCTCTCGGTTTGGTGTGGTGGCCGTAGGTGGACGGCTGAGGTGCCTCCCGAACGTGGCGACGCCCGTTCGGCTTGTCGTCGGTTGCTGGCACGTTGGTTGCGGTAATCGGTTTGGTTCGGGTGTTCGTCTGCAGGTTGAGTGCGTGGTGCGGTAGGGCGCCGCGCTTCGCGCGGCAAAAGCGGTCGGCGACGAGGGTGGGTGGTGAAGGTCGCTGATAACGCGTGCGGAGCGCGCGTCAATAGGGTCGCAATCTCGCGCAACCTCGCGCCTTTCTACCTTCCGAGCGCATGACCCAAGCCAAGTGACCGTACCAACGTGACAGTAACCGGCGGCAATGGGATAGGGGCGCTGTCCGCCTTCGGAAGGCACCTCAGCCGTCCACCTGCAGCAACCACCCCATTTCGATAAAGCCGTGCTCAGCGCCCGGTGACCGTTGGATGATCGGTTACCGGGAGGAGCGTCCTTGGCGTGGCGCGGGTGTGAAGAAACACGGTGACAATAATGTGGCGTGTCTAAATTGTCCGCCCTTGTTGGCGCGATCTTCTCCTAGTATGGGGTGGTCGATTAATGGTGGGAGGTGAACCCCCGGTGCAGCTTGAAGTTTTCGGTGGCCCTGAAATGCTCGGCGGTGGACGTGAATGGGAAAACCGGGAGTGGTTCCCGCCCGGCCCGCAACTGGCCGTCTGCTTGTCCGGTGGCAGGCGGCAACTGGCCGACCTGAACGACGACGAACTCCTCCAGGTCGCCGCCGCCGCACGTCGGCAGACCTCGTGGGCCCAAGCCCGTGAGCTCGCCGCGATCGCCGAGCTGACCCGGCGTCGCGGTGCGGAGGAGGCGGAGGATGGCTCCGACTACCGCACCCTTTCCGCGCATGAGGCGGTCACGGAGGAAGTCGCCGCCGCGCTCGCCGTCACCGGGAACACCGCCGCCACCCTCGTCCACCTCGCCGAACGCCTGACCGGCCCGCTGTATGCCACCGGCGAGGCCTTGGAGTCCGGCCGGATCGACATGGCCAAGGCCCGAGTCATCTGCGACACGACCGAGAACCTTCCGGATCAGGTGACCGAGAGGGTCGAGGCCGCCGCGCTCGAGAAGGCGTCCAGCCAGACCACGGGCCAACTGCGCCGCCGTATCAGGCGCATCATTCACCGGCTGGCCCCCGAAGCCATGGAGCAGCGCAAGCGGGAGGCCGCCAGGCAACGGCGTCTGGAGGTGTGGGACACACCCTCCGGTACCGCGGATCTGGCCCTGTGCGACATCGCCGCCGAGGACGCCCACGGCATCTACAACAAGATCACTGCCGCCGCCCACGGTCTCAAGGCCGACGGAGACACGCGTCCTCTGCACCTGATCCGCGCCGACCTTGCCACGAACCTCCTCAACGGCGCGCCTCTCCCCGAAGCCACCGCCAAAGTCCTGGCCGAGGCCGTGCCTTCCGGCCCGGCGCACCTGACCGAGGTGACCCCGCGCACGGCCGATCCTGCCGACAGCCATTTGTTTGACTCCTCGGTGCACACGACAGCCCGAAGCCACCGAGCGACGGACACTCCCACCGATCTCATCGCGGCGAGTCCCCCGGCCGCAGTGATGGATCAAGGCACTTCGGTTCCGGTGCTCGAGCCAATTGCCGGCTCCTCCAGCCCGTCCTGCGAGGTAGAGGCCGTCCCATCAGTGGCGCGCGAGCGATCCGTTGATGTGAGCGACCGGGCATCGGGCCATAGACGCCTTGCTGCCGTCCCTAGCCCATCTGACTCGGCCGCCAGCGATCTTGGTCTGCTTGCTGGCAACGGAGACGACTTCGCAGGTGCAGGTGGGCTGTCTGCGCCTGCGCGCGATCGCGTCCCGGCTCGCCCACGCCTCTCCTCAAAGGGTGGCTGGTCAGCGCTTCAAACGGTCTCCGCTGCCACCTCCCGGTCGCTCAGCCGAGTGCGTGAGCGAGGGTCGACGGCTGAGCACCAGCTGCCTGGACAGGTCGTATGTTCGGCGACGGTTGCTGATGATCGAGCGTCCGAGTGCACCGCCGATGCCTCGACCGGCCATAGAACCTCGGCCGGGGAGAACAAGGCGGTGTCTCCATCGTCGCGTGCCATGGACGCCGATTCGCCGGGTTGGGGGCAGGAGCGTGGGCGGGCCGTCGTCCACCGCCTGCCAGTGAGGGTGCTGCGCTCCGTTGCAAACCTCCGCTCAGTCGAGTGCGACGGGCGTGATCACTTGATGGCCGTCGCAGGTGCGCGGGTTCGGCCGGAGGACGACGAAAGCGGTCTCAGCGTGGCAGGTGTGGTCGCGATGATCGATCGGCGGCTTGCGCACCTGCGCTCCCGTACCACCGGTGCCGAACTGCCCAGTGCCGTCAACCTGGCGGTGCAGCAGCTCACCCGGCGGCTCGCCCCGCAGCGTGACGCGCTCTGCCAGGGAGACGCCGAGCAGCACGGTCGGCCCGGCTACCGGCCCCCGGCCAGCCTCCGGCGCGAGATAGAAAAGCGGCACTCCACCTGCGTCTTCCCCACCTGCAACCGGGCGTCCCACCGCTGCGATCTCGACCACACGGTTCCTTGGCGGCCGGGCCTTACGTGCCGCTGCAACCTCGCACCTCTATGCCGGCGGCACCACCGGCTGAAGCAGAGTCCCGGCTGGAACCTCCACCACGTCTGGCCCGGCGTACTCGTGTGGACGACCCCTGCGGGCACCTGGTACATCGTCCGCCCTGATCGCGAGTAAGCCCCATTCTCCAGGCGGTCAGCCGTTCCCTGCTCACCAGGTCTCCTCAGGTGGAGGTCGAAGGCCTTGCTCGGGTTGATCTTGACTCTCCAGATGCGTTCGATCAGCTCGGGCAGGAAGCGCCGGACGAAAGCCAGCCCGCCGAGCACCCTGACGTGCGAATAGAACGGCTCCGTGCCGCTGAGGTCCACGCCGTGACGCGCGGCGGGCCACCCGACGACACCGACGACACCGACCGCGCCGAACCATCCGGTGCCCAGCATGTCGCTGGGTAGTGCCCGAACTGCCTGGCGGGTAGGTCCACGACGGTGCGGACTCTCGCCTTGCCGGTGGAGAGGCGCACGTAGTCGGGCTTGGCCTTCGACGCCCCTCCCGGGATGAGGAAGAGCCGTTGCCGCGCGTTGTCAGGGACCGCGCGACCTGCACAGCCGTGGTGAGCGCGCCCACCACGGCTGACGGCCACCGCCGCCATCGCCGAGGTCGTCCATTGAATCGAGGACGACGGCGAGGAGCTGTCGCCCGGCGAGCCCGGGCGAGCTCCTCGCCGACTTGCATCGGTCGCGCTCCGTCGGTCCTCCTGTGGTCGAGGCGGGCGCTGCTGCTGTCAGCGGCCGGTCGTGCCGTCGATCAGCTCGCGGAGGATGTCCGCGTGGCCGGCGTGGCGGCCGGTCTCCTCGATCATGTGGGTCAGTGCCCAGCGGACGCTCGGAGCATGCGGCCCGCGGTGGGGGAGCGGTGAGCCGAGATCGGTGCAGTCGTCGAGGACCTCGTTGGCGCGTTCGACCGCCTCCCGGTAGCGGGCGACGACCTCGGCCACGGTGTCCGCGGCGTCGGCCTGGAACGTCGCCTGCCAGCCGGTGATTCTCTCCCCGAGGAACGTCGCGCGCTCGACGTACGTGAGGTGGTTCAGCAGGCCGAGCAGGTTCGTGCCCGACGGGACGCCCGCCGTTCTGACCTGCGGTTCGGGTGCGTCCTCGACCTTCGCGGCGACCGACGACCGCAGGTAGTCGAGGAA
>JAJYTD010000036.1 GCA_021793235.1 Actinomycetes bacterium
GGACGTGATCGTCCAGATGGACATAGAGTGCAGTCAGAAGGGCGTCCAGGTTGTTTGTCACACATCGATCTTGGCGCCCTTCGCCATGTCCTCAGACCGGCCACAAGATTCCCATCAACGATCTAGGCGAGCACCGCTCGTGGTGCGGGGTCCCGTATCGGGATTTCCCGGTCCGTTGCAGGGGCCGACGGCCCGGCCGCGTGCCTCAGTGCTCGGCGGTGCCGCGCGCGGGCACTGCGAGGCGTTCGCACGCCTCGCGATACATCCGGACCACTTCCCGCCGGATCTGCGCGCGTTCGGTGAGAGGTGCGGCCCACGGGATCCGGATCGGCACCTCGCCGCCGCCCACTACGGCGATGTAGTCACCGCCCGTGCCGTCCAGACCGGTCATCCGGGCAGCAGACGCCTCCGGGCAGCCGCCCAGGGCCCGGCAGATCACCAGGGTGTCCTCAGGGTGGTCGTCGTTCATGTGTGTGGTGACCGCCTGCACGACTTCGGGCGGGAACGGAGTGGGCGACACGAGAGACCTTTCTGTGCCGACGGGACAGGCCGCCGGTGTGCACCGCGGCGTGTTCGAGCTTATCTCCACCGGTCGATCGGCAGCCGTTTCGGACTCGCTGGAACAACCTGTTCCGGTCCGCATGCGCCCGGGCTGCAGATCACGCGCGTGCGCGCGGGGTTAGGCTGGTACCCGGCCTCCCGTAAAGGGATGGATTTTCGATCACTGAAGAGCCAGGAGCCCTGAAACCCGTGGTGAACGGACCGACCATCATCGGTGCACAGCGCTTCCGCGACGACGACGGATCGGCCGACCCGCGGGTCAGCGAGCAACTCGACGCCTACGCCAGGGGAGCAGCCGGCGACCGGCAGGTACTGGCCGTACTCGGCCCTTCCCGTCTCCTGGTCCCCGTGGTGGCTGTCCCCACCGAGGTCGAAGAGGGTGCCGACGGCCTCAAGCGTGACAAGACGAGCGACGTCGCCCTGCCGGTCATGGTCGGCAAGGACGGGCGCCGGGGCGTACTCGCGTTCACCTCCGTCGAGAGCGCGCGGCTGTGGCGCGAGGACGCCCGCCCGGTGCCGAACACCACCGCAGAAGCGTGCCGGGCCGCCATCGACGAGGGGGCCGACGCCCTCGTGGTGGATGTCGCCGGTCCGGTCTGCTATCCCATCCAGGGGCACTTCCTCACCGCCCTGGCCGAGTACGGAACAGTGCCCGAGCCCAAAGACGACCCCCAGGTACTGGCAGCGATCTACCGCGTCACCCACGCCGAGCCGGGGATCGGCCGCGTCCGCGTCCACGAATGCGAACGCGCCGACATCGGGGTGCGCCTGGAACTGGACCGGCGCGACGACGAGTCGCTGCGCCGCGTCGCCGATCGGCTCGCCACCGAACTCGCCCCGATACTGCCCGGCGGTGTGGAACTGAGCGCGGTGGTCCGGGCCAGACGCGATGACCGATAGGGATCCCGTCGAGGATTCGGCGGTGTCGCGGGAAGTCCGCTAGGTTCCGCTCATGCCTTCTGTCGCCGATGCCGTGCTCGCCGCCGCCTTGGGGCTGCTGGGCGTCCCGGTCGGCCTGGTCGCCGGGCGCCTGGTCTTCCTCTTCCCCCGACACGACCCCGAGCCGGACGACGACTCCGGGCCGCCGCCCCCGTCCTGCCCGCACTGCGCGGCCGACATCCCGTTCTGGAGCTGGCTCCCGGCGGCCAGGGTGCGCGCGTTCGGCCTCCACGGGCGCTGCCCCTCATGTGCGCGAACCGTTCCTTCCTCCCGCGCCGTCATCTGGGCGACCGCCCTCCTCTACGCCCTCATCGGATTGACCATCGGAGCACAGGAGGCGGTGCGCGCTCCGCTGTGGCCCGCGGCGCTGCTGTTCCTCGGCGCGGTGGGCGCCCTGCTCTCCGTCATCGACGCGCGCGTCCACCGGCTGCCCAACGCGATCGTGCTCCCCTCCTACCCCATCGCGCTCCTTTTGGTCATCGGTGCCGCGTTCACCGCCCCCGCGTTCGCGGCCGCCGCGCCGGCCGTGCCCTGGCCGGGTGATCTGACCGGTGCCCTGGCCGGGATGGCCGTGCTCGCCGCCTTCTACTGGCTGCTGTGGTTCATCTACCCGGCCGGTATGGGATGGGGCGATGTCAAACTCTCCGGACTGCTCGGTCTCTATCTGGGATGGGGCGGGTTCAGTAGTGTGGTGTCAGGCACGCTCCTGGCGTTCTTGCTCTCCGCCGTCTTCGGCCTGGCCCTCATGGCAGTAGGCCGTGCCACCCGCAAGTCCCAGATCCCCCTGGGGCCGTTCATGATCGGGGGTGCGTTCGCCGTCGTCCTCTTCGGCGATCCCGCCCCGCTCCTCCTCTCGTAGCGCGGACCGCCGCGGTACGGGAAGCCGGAAAGGGCCGGGGCCGCCCGATGTGCCGACAACACCCCGGCCATGAAAAGATCGGGGACATGATGCGCTGGCTGACCGCGGGGGAGTCCCACGGACCGGCACTCGTCGCGATTTTGGAGGGCCTCCCGGCCGGCGTCTCCGTCACCTCGGATGACATCGCCGCCGCGCTGCGCCGCCGTCGCGCCGGGTACGGCCGGGGCGCCCGGATGAAGTTCGAGCAGGACACGGTGTCCCTCATCGGGGGCATCAGGCACGGCCGCACCCAAGGGGGGCCGGTCGCCATCGAGGTGGCCAACACCGAATGGCCCAAGTGGGAACAGGTCATGTCGCCTGACCCCGTCCCCGCGGAAGAACTGGACGGTGTCGCGCGCAACGCGCCGCTGACCCGGCCGCGGCCCGGACACGCCGACCTGGTCGGCATGCAGAAGTACGGCCACGACGAGGCCCGCCCCATTCTGGAACGGGCCAGCGCGCGAGAGACCGCCGCGCGCGTCGCCATCGGCGAGGTCGCCCGGGCGTTCTGCCGCCAGGCGCTCGGCATCGAGATCCTCAGCCACGTCGTGTCCATGGGACCGATCGAGGTCCCCGAAGGCGTTCTGCCCGGCCCCGGCGACCTGGAACGTGTCGACGCCGACCCGCTGCGCTGCTTCGACCCTGAGACCAGCGCCCGGATGGTCGCCGAGGTCGACGACACCAAGAAGTCCGGCGACACACTCGGCGGTGTCGTCGAGGTGCTCGCCTACGGGCTCCCGCCCGGCCTGGGCAGCCACGTCCACTGGGACCGCCGCCTCGACTCCCGGCTGGCCGGTGCGCTCATGGGCATCCAAGCGATCAAGGGGGTCGAGGTCGGCGACGGGTTCCGCACCGCGGCCCGCCGCGGATCGGCGGCCCACGACGAGATCGAACCCGGGGCCGACGGGGTCCGCAGGCGCAGCAACCGCGCCGGCGGTGTCGAGGGCGGCATGACCACCGGTGAGCCGCTGCGGGTGCGGGCCGCGATGAAACCCATCGCCACCGTCCCGCGTGCGCTCGACACCGTCGACGTGGCGACCGGGGAGCCGGCCCAGGCCCACCACCAGCGCAGTGACGTCACCGCCGTCCCCGCGGCCGGTGTGGTGGCCGAAGCCATGGTCGCGCTGGTCCTGGCCGAGGCCGCGGTGGAGAAGTTCGGCGGCGACTCGGTGACCGAGACCGCCCGCAACCTGCGCTCCTACCTGGACACACTGGCCATCCGCTGACCGGGGGCGGCGGCCATGCGCGCGAAAGACGCGGACAAGGAGAAACGGATGAGCAAGCCGATCGCTGTTCTCATCGGCTCGCCCGGCGCGGGCAAGACCACCGTGGGCCGGGCCCTCGCCGAACGCCTGGGCGTGGAACTGATGTGCACCGACACCGAGATCGAGGCGCGCGCCGGAAAGGCCATCGGCGACATCTTCGTAGAAGACGGAGAGCCCGCTTTCCGCGCGATGGAACGCGAGGTCGTCGCCGAGGCGCTGGCCGGATGGCCGGGCATCGTGGCGGTGGGCGGCGGCGCGGTCCTCGACCCCGCCACACAGGAGGGCCTGGCCGGACACCACGTCGTCTACCTGCAGGTCGAGTTCGCCGACGCCGCCAAACGGGTCGGCATGGACCAGGCGCGGCCGCTGCTGGCCGGAAACCCGCGGGCGCGGCTGCGGAAACTGCTGGAAGAGCGGCTGCCGATCTATGAGGGCCTGGCCGTCACCACGGTGCCGACCAGCGGCTACCACCCCGAGGAGGTCGTCGACGCGATCATCGCCGCCCTTCCGGAGCACCAGGGGGGCACGCGATGACGGCGACGCGCATCACCGTCGGCGGAGCCGCCGCCCCCTACGACGTCGTCGTGGGCAGCAGGATCCTCGCCGAGCTCCCCGGGCTCGTCGGGGCAAGGGCCGAGCAGGTCGCGGTGGTCCACCCTGAAGGGCTCGGCGAGCTCGCCCGGCCCGTGCTCGCAACGCTCACGGCGGCCGGCTACACGGCTCGCGCCATGGCCGTACCGAACGGGGAGGCCGCCAAGGAGACGGCGGTCGCCGCGGACCTGTGGGCGCGGCTCGGACAGGCCGGGTTCACCCGCAGTGACGCCATCGTGGGTGTCGGCGGGGGCGCCACGACCGACCTCGCCGGGTTCGTCGCCGCGACCTGGCTGCGCGGTGTCCGATGCGTCCTCGTCCCCACCACGCTGCTCGGCATGGTGGACGCCGCCGTCGGCGGAAAGACCGGGATCAACACGGCCGAGGGTAAAAATCTCGTCGGTGCCTTCCACCCGCCGGCCGGGGTCCTGTGCGACCTGGAGACCCTGCCCGGCCTGCCGACCGCCGACTACATCGGCGGCCTGGCCGAAGTGATCAAGGCGGGGTTCATCGCCGACCCCGCCATCCTCGACCTCGTCGAAGCCGACCCCGAAGGCGCGACCCGACCCGAAGGGCGGCACACCAGGGAGCTCATCGAACGCGCCATCGCGGTCAAGGCCGAAGTCGTCTCCGCCGACCTGCGGGAGAGCGGCCGCAGGGAGGTCCTCAACTACGGACACACCCTCGGCCACGCCATCGAACGCGTCGAGAACTACACCTTCCGCCACGGCTACGCGGTCTCCATCGGCATGGTCTTCGCCGCTGAACTGGCCCGGCACGACGGCCGGATCGACGCCGCGGCGGTGCGCCGCCACCGCACAGTCCTGGCCTCGGTCGGGCTGCCCACCGGATACGCCGAAGGGGCGTGGCCCCGGCTGCGCGAAAGTATGCGGGTGGACAAGAAGACACGCGGGGCGACCCTTCGTTTCGTCGTGCTGGACGGCATCGCCGAGCCCGCGATCCTCGAAGGCCCCTCCGCTGGCCTGCTGGACGCCGCCTACAGTCACGTGAGCGTCTGAACTCCGCGCCGCCGAAACCCACTAGACTGCGGATACGACGGCAACGCCGGTCCCGATGTCCGCGTCCCCGCACGGGTCGACGCCACCGGCCGGGATCCGTCCCACCATCGACCATGCCCGACCTCTGGGAGAGACTACCGAAGTGGCAACGACGAACGACCTCAAGAACGGCATGACCCTGAAGCTCGACGGCGGTGAACTCTGGAACGTCGTGGAGTTCCAGCACGTCAAGCCTGGCAAGGGCGGCGCGTTCGTCCGCACCAAGCTGAAGAACGTCACCTCGGGGAAGGTCGTCGACAAGACCTTCAACGCCGGCACCAAGGTCGAGACCGCCAACGTCGACCGGCGCGAGATGCAGTACCTCTACAACGACGGCGACTCCTTCGTCTTCATGGACACCCAGACCTACGACCAGGTGTCGGTCAGCAACGACATCGTCGGTAAAAGCGCCGATTACCTGCTGGAGAGCGCGGTGGTCACGGTCGCCGTCCACGAAGGCAACCCCCTCTACATCGAGCTTCCCGCCGCCGTCGAGATGGAGATCTCCCAGACCGACCCGGGCGTGCAGGGCGACCGCTCCACCGGCGGTACCAAGCCGGCCACACTGGAGACCGGTGCCGTCATCCAGGTCCCCCTGTTCGTCACCACGGGTGAGCGCGTCAAGGTCGACACCCGCACTGGCGACTACCTCGGCCGTGTGAGCTGATGCAGCGCGGACCGATCACTACCGAGCGGGGGAACACATGAGCGGTGCGCGACGCAAAGCGCGCAGACGCGCGGTCGAAGTGCTCTACGAAGCCGAGCTGCGGAGCATCTCCGTGGCCGAAGTGATCGAGCGGCGCCGGGCTCAGCCCGAGCCGCCGATCAACGAGTTCACCGAGCACCTCGCCGCGGCCGTCGACGAGCGACGCGAGCGCATCGATGCCCTGCTCAACGACTATGCCATCGGCTGGACGCTGGACCGTATGCCGGTGGTGGACCGCAACATCCTCCGGATGGGAGCCTATGAACTGCTGTGGGCCGCCGACATCCCCGACGGCGTAGCGATCTCCGAGGCGGTCGCGGTGGCCAGAGAACTGTCCACCGACGAATCGCCGACCTTCATCAATGGGCTGCTCTCGCGACTGATGGAGAACAAGGCGGAACTCACGCTGTAGGGGGCCGGGGTCCCAGCGCGTCCCCGCACGGCCCGGGGCGGGCGCGCAGGCGGTGCAGCAGGTGAGCGAGAAGGGAACCCGTGGTGAACGACAAGGGCGGCGGCACGCCTGCGGGGAGCATGTCCGCGTCAGGTCCGCAGAGAGCGGCCAGCACGGCGCGCACTGCCGTGGTCTGGGACGTGCTGCAGAATCTGCTTTCCGGGCTCGCCCCCGGCTCCGCTCCGCTGGAGATCGTCGACGCGGGCGGCGGTACCGGGGGTGCCGCCGTTCCGCTCGCCGAGTTGGGCCACAACGTCACCGTAGTGGAGCCCAGCCCCGACTCCCTGGCGGCCCTGGAGCGCAGGGCCGCCGATGCGGGCGTGCGCGTGCGCGCTCTGCAGGGGGAGGCCCGCGAGCTCACCTCCCTGCTTCCCGCCGACCACGCCCATCTGGTGCTCGTGCACAACGTGCTGGAGTACGTCGACGACCCGTACGGCGCACTCGGCGACATCGTCGCGGTCACCCGGCCCGGCGGCGCCGTCAGCCTCGTGGTGGCCAACGCCGTGGCCGGAGCGCTGCATCGTGCGCTGGCCGGCCACGTCGCCGATGCGCGGCGGCTGCTGGCCGACCCCGACGGGCGCTGGGGCGAGACAGACCCCATGCCGCGCCGATTCACCGCCGAGCAGCTCGTCGAGGTGGCCGAAAGGGCCGGGCTGACCGATCCGGAGATCCGCGGTGTCAGGGTTTTCGCCGACCTGCTCCCGGGGCGTACGTTCGAGGGCGATCCCCAGGCGGGCCGCCAACTCGTCGAACTGGAGAAAGCCGCCGCGGTCCACCCCGCTCTGTCCGGGATCGCCACCCAATTGCACTTGCTGGCCCGCAAACCCGACGCTCATTGACACCCTCGCCGCCCATCGGGTTCGCGCTGGTCGCACCGGAAACGGCACACTGGCCCAATGAGTCGACGCCAACTCGAACGCGGTACGGCGCTGCGGGGAATGATCGGCCCGCGGGGCATCGAGCCGCTCGCCGCCGGCACCGACGAGGACGCGGGCTGCCACATCCTGCACATCGATATGGACGCGTTCTTCGCCAGTGTCGAGCAGCTGGAGCACCCTGAGGCGCGCGGGAGGCCGGTCATCGTCGGCGGGACCGGGCCCCGAGGAGTCGTCGCCTCCGCCGACTACATCGCGCGCACCTACGGGGTGCATTCGGCGATGCCCATGGTCCGCGCGCTGCGTCTGTGCCCCGACGCCATCGTCTTCCCGCCGGACGGGGCCTCCTACCGGCGCGCCTCGGAAGCGATCATGGACGTTTTCCGCTCCTTCACTCCCGCGGTCGAGCAGGTGTCGCTGGACGAGGCGTTCCTCGATGTCTCCGGGGCACGGCGCCTGTGGGGCGGCCCTGTGCGCATCGCCGAGGCCATCCGCGAACGGGTGCGGCGCGAGCAGCGGCTGACCTGTTCCGTCGGCATCGCCCCCACCAAGTTCGTTGCCAAGCTCGCCTCGACCCGCTGCAAACCCGACGGGTTGCTGCTGGTTCCGACCACCCGCGTCACCGACTTCCTGCATCCGCTTCCGGTCGGTGCACTGTGGGGCGTGGGGGATAAGACCGAGCAGGCACTGGTCCGGCTGGGCTTGCGTACTGTCGGCGACGTCGCCCGCGCTGAGCCGGACATGCTGCGCCACGAGTTCGGGCAGGCTCTCGGCGGGCGGCTCGTTGCGCTCTCCCAGGGGCAGGACGATCGCCCGGTCGTTTCGCACACCCCCGACAAGAGCATCGGGTCAGAGGAGACCTTCTCCAGCGACGTCGACGATCCCGAAGTGATCCGCCGCGAACTCCTCCGGCTGTCGGAGAAGGTGGCCCGCCGTCTGCGGGCGAGCGGCCACGTGGGGCGCACCGTCGTGGTGAAGCTGCGTCGGGCCGACTTCACCACGATCACGCGGTCGCGGACACTGGGCGAAGCGACAGACGTCGCTCGGGAAGTGAATGCCGCGGCCCGCGAACTGTACGCGGCGGCCGGCCTGGAGCGGGAGCGGCTGCGCCTGGTCGGCGTACGGGTGGAGGGGCTGACCGCTGCCGCGGAAACGCCCCGGCAGCTGGCCTTCGGCGAGCAGGAGAACGGCTGGCGCGAGGCGGAGCAGGCGATGGACCGGGTCGCCCAGCGGTTCGGGCCCGATGCCATCCTTCCGGCGGCTTTGGCCAAGAGTGACGAGAATGACGTATAGTACGGCAACTTCACAGCGTCGGTGTGCGTTACTCCATAAGGCGGGCTTTCGTCTCGGGAAGACTTCTCAGCGGTCTTGGGGATCCCTTGACCAAGGATGGAAGAAGGGGATGCGATCCGGTGTTGCGGCTAGGCAGTGAGGGTAATGTGGCCCATGTGGGCCAGCTACACGCGCATCTTTTCTTCCCAGTAGGCGCTAAGGCACCGTATTCTGGGCATATCACTGAGTATCAGAACGTTGTTCAGTACCCGTTGCCCCACCCGGGGACTGTCATTGGGAGGCGCCGTGCCGCTCTCTGAACACGAGCAGCGCATGCTCGACCAGATCGAGCAGGCGCTGTACGCCGAGGACCCGAAGTTCGCCAACACCGTGCGTCAGACGAACCCTGCGGTCCACTACAAGCGTTGGATCGCCAAGGCGTCGATCGGGTTTGCCATCGGTATCGCGCTTCTTATGAGCGGCGCGGTATTCCAGCAGGTGGCGATCGGGGTCATCGGATTCATCGTCATGCTGGCCTGCCTCCTGTGGGGACTATCCGCATGGCGGCGCGTCGCAGGCGGGGGCGGTGAGGCCAAAGCGGCCCCCGAGCCCAAGCAGCGCCGCCGCGCACAGCGCCCCGGCATGATGCACCGCTTCGAAGAGCGGTGGCGCCGCCGCCAGGAAGGCGACTACTAGCTTCGGGCTCGCCGCGGGCTCTTGCCTGAACCTCCCCGCGTGGACACCCCGGCTCCGGCCGGGGAGGAAACGCGCCCTCGCCGCAGGAGCACGGCGGTGTACCGGATGCGCGTGCCGGTGTGGCTTCGTCCGGGCGGCCGGGGCGCGGCGGGGAGCGGGATCCGCGGACAGAGACCACTGGGGCGAAGCCGCTGCCCCTGCCGGTGGTCCGCAGGCGGCCACGGGCCGTGAAAGAGAAGGATCCGGGCCCGCGAGGGCGGGATCCCCCTCCGTTCACGGAGAGGAAGCCAAGCGAACGAGAGCGCGCTCGCCGGGTCGGCAGGCGCGCTCGGTGGAGATCAGGCGGTTTTTGGCCGCGCCGGGCGCCGTTCCCCGGACCAGGGGATCCGGAGCACCGACGCAGGCAGCAGGGCCGCCCGCAACCGGACACCAGGGCCCTGTGCGGCGCGCAGTGCCGCCCGCACGGTGCGGCAGTCGGCATCCAGGGACTTCGGGACCTCGGGTCGCGGGGCATAGCGCGCGCTCTCCTCTGCCATGGCGATCCGCCACAGCGCCTCCCGCGCGGAGTGGGGCACTTCAGAGCCGAGCCGGTGGGCCACCGCTCGGGGGCTTTTCGCGGTATTCCACACCAGTCCCAGATCCGCGGTGTCGTCGCACAGCTCCGACCACGCGGCGTGGGCTCGGGCCGCGCCCTGAGCCGCTGTGGCCCAGCGGAACCGGCGGACGAGTGAGCGGGCCAGAGCGGGTACTGCTGCCAGCAGCAGTACCGCCGCGCCCGCGAGAGCGGCAGTCCACCACCGCGGCGAATCGGAGAGGCCGCCCGATGCGTTCTCGTCGTCGGAGCCGGAGGCGGCGGGTCCCTTCGACGGCTCTTCTGATGGCTCCTCGGAGGGTTCCGACTCCGCAGCAGACACGCCCTCTTCAGCAGGTGCGGAATCTTCAGGGCTCTCTGCCGGGGTCGGGGACGCGTCGCTGGTCTCGGCCCCGTCCCCGGACGCGGGATCGGCGTAGGAGGGGACCGATGCGCTGCCCTGCCCGTCCGAGGAGGCAGGCGTCGGCTCGAACCGCAGCCAGCCCTGCCCCTCGAAGTACAGTTCCGGCCACGCGTGGGCGTCGGACCCCGAAACCTGCCATGTGCCGTCGCCCCCCCGCGTCCCCGAGGTGTAGCCGATGGCGACCCGGGCGGGAATGCCGGCCTGGCGGGCCATCAGGGTCATCGCGGCGGCGAACTGTTCGCAGTATCCGATGCGGCTGTCGAAGAGGAAGTAGGCCAGCGGGTCCTCGCCCTGAGGGATGGGCGGCGGGCGCAGATCGTAGTCGAACCTGCCATCAGCGGTGAACCAGTTCTGCAGCGCCATGGCGCTCTCGTACGGGGTCTCGGCCTCCGAGACGATGGACCGGGTGAGCCCTTCCACCCGGGAGTCCACCTCCTCGGGCACGGCCAGGTAGCGCCTGTCCAGGTCAGCGCTGGGCGGGATATCCCGCCTCAGGGACGGGGCGTCGGGGGCGGGGCGGTAGCTGTCGACCTCGTATTCCAGCCCTTCCTGTTCCCGGGTGCTGAAGACCATCAGGCTCTCAGGGTCGGCGAACCACTCGCCGTCGATGGTGACGTCACTCGGGGGATAGGGGACCGGCAGGAAATCGAAGGCGGTGTCCTCGGCGAGGGTGACCCTGGTCATCACCCGATCCCCGGTGGGATCCGTCTGCCCCGGCGGGGCGGGCAGCGGTCCGCCGCCGATCAGGTTGTCGCTGTCGGCACGCAGGGAGGACATGGTCCAGTTCTCGCCGTCGAAGGTGTCGAGAACATACATGCGCAGGTAGTCCGGTCGCGGCATGCTGGTCCGGTACTCCAGGACGGGACGGTCGGAGGTCGAGGTGAGATCGCGGCGCAGGCTGACCAGTGGATGGGTCGTGGTCATGGTCTCCTCGTCGAGGCGGGAACCATCGGCCATCGCGTACAGCGAGTTCGAGGAGAGTCCGGGGACGGCCAAGGGCAGCAGCAGGGCGAGGGCGATGGCGACCGCAGCGACGCCGGCACTGGTGAGGACGTGCCGGAGGCCGCCGAGCACGGGGGAGACGGTATCGTGGCCGGCCCCTACCCGTGTGCCCCATTCCGCGTTTCGGGTCCAGCCATCGACAGCGAGCAGCAGCACGTAGCCGACCGCCACGAACGCGAATGCCGCCCAGTCCACGCCTTGGTCCTCCACCACCAGGGGCACGATCAGTAGAGCCGTGAGAGGGAGGATGACGAGCGCGGAGGCGCGGGCGGTCACGGCGAGGAAGTCCGCGACGATGGCGACCAGTCCGAGGCAGGTCGCGATGAACAACGTCACGCCCGCGCTTGGTGAGATCGGAGAGGGCTCCCGGTCGATCTCGGCTTGACCGTCGGCGAAAGTGGAGAGCAGCGTGTCGAGCGACGACGGTGTGGGGATGATGCCCGCCACCGCCTGCTCCGGGGCGAACATCGCGGTCAGCGCGCAGACGGCCGTGAGCGCCTGGACCAACGGCACTAGCACGACCGTGATCCGTACCGCGCGGACACCGATTCCGGTCAGCGCGACGACGACCACGCAGATGAGGCCGGTCCACCACCAGCCGTCTCCAGAGATGAGCGGCGCGAGAACCGGCATCGCCAGCAGTACCGCCGCCATCGACGCGAGAGTGAGCGATATCTTCGCGATCACGGGCGGCCTCCGATCATTCGTGCGGCACGTGGAGCCGGTCCGCTCATGCGGCGCCTTTCGGCCGCGGCGGTCACCTCCGGCCTCCCCGGGCGCCGGAATGAGCGGGAAGCCGGTGCCAGACGCCCGCCAGTTCGCGTATCGAGCCGATCTCCAGGACCAGCCATCCCGCCTGGGACAGGGCGTCCGCGGCCTGCCGCGCGGTATCCGGGGAAGGCCAGGCCGCCGTTTGGCACAGGACGGCGACGCATCGGTGCTCCCGCGCACCGCGCGCCTGCACGAGCGCACCGAGATCGGCCGACCCGAGTGCGCCGAGGACCGTGATGAGAAGTCCGTTTCCGGTGATCGAAGCGTCGGCGAGCACGCCGGTCTCTCCGCTCAGGTCCGCGGTCGCCGACGGCCCCAGCACGGCGAGGGCGTCGAGCACGCTCTCGGCACGCGACCTCGCGATTTCTCGGCCCCCGGACAGAAGACGCAGGTCCTGGCCCCGTCCGAGCAGGTGCAGCGCGATCGATCCCGCAGTGCCCACCGCCGTTTCCAGTGAGGAGTCCGGGCCGACGCCCGCGTGCGCGCTCGCCCGCATGTCCACAAGGACGGCGCTGCGGTCGCTCCACTGGTGCTCCTCCCGGCGGACCATGAGTTCGCCGTGGCGGGCGGTGGAGCGCCAGTGCACCCGGCGCAGGTCGTCGCCGCGCCGGTAGACGCGGGGTACCGGGTCGTCTTCGCCGCCCCCGCTCATCGACCGCGCCGGGGTGTCGCCGCCGTTGGCCGAACCGCCCGGAAGAGGCGCTTGCGGCAGCGGTACCACCGATGGCGTCACGAGAAGGGACATGTGCGTCCCGACCTCCCGCCGGATCCGCACGCAGCCGAGCGGGTCGGTGCAGGACAGCTTCAGCGGGCCGATCGGGTACAGGCCGCGGACATGGGCGCGTACCCGGTAGGTGATGTCGCGTGCGGCGCGGGGCCGCAGGTACCCGATGCTGAACCGGGGTTCCTGGCCGAGGGGGAACGGAAGGGTGTCCGCGGCCAGCAGCCCCCCGATCGGCAGGACGGCGGAGGAGTTGGCCACCCGGATGAGGACGCGGGCCTCGGACCCGGCCGTGACCCGGGGCGGCTGCAGTGCGCGGCTGTGGACGGCCCGGCGCGGTGCGCCGATGACCGTCAGCATCGACAGCAGGGGGAGCGTGAACGCCAGTACCCCGAGGGCGACCAGATCACGCTCGCCGATCGCGAAGCCTCCGATCGCGAGGGCGAGGCCCAGACAGATGAGCCCCAGGCCCCGGGCGGTGAAGGCGCGCAGCGGATTCGCCATCTGGTCAGCGAGGGCTGGGAATCGGCAGGTGCGCGACGATGTCGGAGACGACGCGTTCGGGTGTGCGGCGCTCCATCTGGGCCTCGGGGCTGGGCAGGAGCCGGTGTGCCAGAACCGGTACGGCGAGGGCCTGGATGTCGTCGGGTACGACGTAGGACCGGCCTTCCAGAGCGGCGTAGGCGCGTGCGGCGCGGACCAGGTGCAAAGTCGCGCGCGGCGAGGCTCCGAGACGCAGCGCTGATGAGGTGCGGGTGGCGCTGATCAAGTCGACCGCATAGCGGCGGATTCCGGAGGCGACGTGGATGGTTCGGACGTGATCGACCATGGTCCGCACGTCAGCGGCCTCGGCCACCGCCCGCAGGTCGTCCAGCGGCGAACGGGAACTGTGCGTGTCGATCATGTCCAGTTCGGCCTGCGGAGTCGGATAGCCGACAGAGATGCGTGCCATGAACCGGTCCCGCTGCGCTTCCGGTAAGGGATAGGTGCCCTCCATGTCGGCCGGGTTCTGGGTGGCGACCACCATGAACGGGCGTTCCAGGCTGTGGGTCGCACCGTCGACGCTGACCTGCGTCTCCTCCATGCATTCCAGCAGCGCCGACTGCGTTTTGGGGGAGGCCCGGTTGATCTCGTCGCCCAGCACGATATTGGCGAACACCGGCCCCGGGTTGAATTCGAATTCGTGGCGTTCCTGATGGTAGACGCTGACGCCGGTGATGTCGGCCGGCAGCAGGTCGGGCGTGAACTGGATTCGCTGCACCGAGCAGTTCACCGCGCGGCCGAGAGCCTTGGCCAGCATGGTCTTTCCGACTCCGGGGATGTCCTCGATGAGCAAGTGTCCTTCAGCGAAAAGCACGGTGAGCGCGATCCGCACGACATCGGGCTTGCCCTCGATGACCGTCTCGATGGCCTGCCGGATCCGCGCCGCGGTGGCGAGGACGCCGTCGGGGTTTCCGGGGAGCCCGTCGCCATGGCCGTTGTAGCGCGTGTCGAGTGACACGTGTCCCCTCTCCCCGAATGCACGAACCGACGAATTTGAGGCTAGGGCCAAAGCGGTGGAATGCAAATCAAAACGGCGAAAGCCGTCGACGTTCTTGAGGATACCGCTGTTTCGGTCCTGCTTCGGTTGTGTATTGAGCGTGTCGGGTACTTACGGTGCGGGCGGCCGATTCGCTGGCGGCCTTGGGGATCTCCGTCACGTTATACCTCTGTGAGCTGCAGTTTCATCGTATTAGTGGGGGTGCGGTAACGGTTGAAACTGTTGACCGTGGGGAAGAGTGGAGTAGAGTGGGGCATCGTGGGGCAGGAGACTGCTCTGCAGAGGCTTGGGGGTGCGGCCGAATGTTCCTCGGCACTCACACGCCACGCCTCGACGAGAAGGGGCGACTGTTCCTTCCGGCGAAGTACCGCGACGCACTGTCGGGGGGGCTGGTGATCACGAAAGGCCAGGAGCGCTGCCTCTACGTCTTTCCCATGGATGAGTTCCAGCGGATCACCGAAGCCCTCCGGTCGGCTCCGGTCACCGCCAAAGCAGTTCGCGACTACAGCCGCGTCTTCTTCGCCAGCGCGTCCGATGAAACCCCGGACAAGCAGGGGCGCATCACCGTTCCGCCGGGCCTGCGCTCGTATGCGGGTCTGCAGCGGGAATGCGTTGTCATCGGGGCCAATACGCGCCTGGAGATCTGGGACGCACAAGCCTGGGCCGATTACGAGGCCGAACAGGAACAGGTGTTCGCGGGTCTGTCGGAGGAGGTGTTGCCGGGGGTGCTGTGACTCGGCGGGATCGCCGCACCGGCCTCGACACCCGGACACAGCGGAAATCATCGCCGGCAAAGCCCTGCCTGGATTCCGGCCTTCAGACGCGGCCGGGTGCCAGCTGACGCATCTTCCCCGGCGCCAGGTGGCGGCCGCGAGATTTCGCGGCCACAGAGTCGACCGCGTCTGGAGGCCCGTCCAGCGGGAGAGCAGCACGCGAACGGGGAAGTGCCAAGAGCTCCGCAAGCGGCAAGCAGGGGCGCTGGTGTAGGGACCGAGGAGAATACCGCAAAGCCCTCGGAGGTGGACGGGGCAGCAGAGCAGGGGATGAGGGGACACTGTGCTCATGGCGGACACGGCGGATGGGGCGGCCCATATCCCCGTAATGCTCGGCCGGATCACCGAGATCCTCTCACCGGCCCTGGCCTCGCCCGGGGCGGTACTGGTCGATGGCACACTCGGCCTCGGCGGCCACGCTGAGGCGCTGCTCACCGCCCTCCCCGGCCTCCGCCTGGTCGGTATCGACCGCGACACGACCGCCCTGGAGCGCAGCCGCCGCCGCCTCTCCTCCTTCTCCGACCGCGTGGACCTCGTGCACGCGGAGTACGACAGCATCCCCCGCGCCTTGGCCGACCTCGGCATCCCCGAGGCCCACGGCATCCTGCTGGATCTGGGGGTCTCCTCGCCGCAGCTCGACGAAGCCGGGCGCGGGTTCGCCTACTCCTACGACGCGCCGCTGGACATGCGGATGGACCGTACCCAGGACCGCACTGCGGCCGAGGTCGTCAATACCTACCCCGTTGCGGCCCTCACCAGGATTCTCCGAGACTACGGCGAGGAGCGCTTCGCGGGCCGTGTCGCGCAGGCTATCGCGCGCGAGCGGGCCAAGGGACCCATCGAATCCACCCGGCACCTGGCCGAACTGGTCCGCGCGGCGATCCCGGCCGCCACCCGGCGCACGGGCGGCCACCCCGCCAAACGCGCGTTCCAGGCCCTGCGGATCGAGGTCAACGCCGAACTCGCCATCCTGGAGCGCGCGCTGCCCGCCGCCATCGCCCGGCTTGCTGTGGGCGGGCGCATCGCGGTGCTGTCCTACCACTCCC
The DNA here is from genome assembly GCA_021793235.1 of Actinomycetes bacterium. Taxonomy (GTDB): domain Bacteria; phylum Actinomycetota; class Actinomycetes; order Streptosporangiales; family Streptosporangiaceae; genus JAJYTD01. Next base: position 16,161 of record JAJYTD010000036.1, read on the forward strand.
TGGAGGACCGCATGACCAAGCGGGCGCTCGCCGCGCTCGCCACCGATACCACGCCTCCCGACCTGCCCGTGCCGCTCCCCGAACTGCAGCCCGAGCTCCGGCTTCTCACACGGGGGGCGGAATCGCCCTCCGACGAGGAGAACGACCGCAATCCCCGTGCGGCGTCGGCCCGGCTGCGGGCGGCCGAACGGGTCCGTCGGCCCTGAAGGCCCGGGGTCGCGGGGACAGGAGAGAACAGAGCAGGAGCCGCGGAGCGACAAGCGGGAGAGGCAGCGGGGAGAACGACCATGAGCACCGCGACAGGAAACACCACGCCCAAGGGCACAGCCCGGCCCCGGACGGCGGCTGACACCCCGGGGCGCAAGCGCTCCTCGCCCAAGAGGCCGGAACCGCGCCACGCGGCCGGGCGTCCGCCCGCCCCCGCGAAGCAGTCCGCGGCACGCGCCCCCCGCATGCCGTTCGTCCTGCTCGTCCTCGGCCTGCTCAGCGGAGCGCTGATCAGCCTTCTCGCACTGCGGAGCGTGCTGATCGAGGACGCGTTCACCATCAGCACGCTGCAGCAGGAGAACAAGGAGCTGAGCAACAAGGAGGAGGCCCTGCGCGAGGAGGTCCTCGGCCTCGAATCGCCGGATCGGATCGCACAAGAAGCCGAGGATCTCGGAATGGAACCGGGCGAGGCGCCTCTCTTCATCGACCTGGAGACCGGCGAGGTGATCGGCGAGCAGCCTTCCGCGGGTACGCGGTGAAGCGCAGGCCCGGTCCGAAAGGCGCGAGCGGAGGGACACGGATGAGCGGAGATATGGAAGTCGCGGCCGCAGGGGGCAGAGGTTGAGCTCTTCGCGCGACGGCCGGTCCCGTGATCCTCGCCGCCCCGGTTCCGCTGCACGCTCTTCCCGGGGACCCGCCCAGCGGGGCGACCGGCAGGCGCGTTCCCCCTCGGGGGAGGAACCGCGGCGATCGGCGCGCAAACGCGGAGGCGCACCGCCGCGCCGCGCCTCCGGAGGCTCTCCGCCGCGGTCGCCTCGTTCCGGTTCTTCCCGCGGGGGCTCGGGACACGTGCCGCCCCTGCGCCGCACGTTCCGCCGAGGCGACCCGCAACGGCGAATCCGGCTCGCCGGTGTGCTCATGACCGTTGTGCTGGTGCTGTTCGCCGGTCGGCTGATACAGATCCAGGGGATCGACGCCGCCACCTACGCCTCAGAAGCCGCCGATCTACGGCTCAGCACGATCACCATCCCCACCACCCGAGGGCAGATCACCGACGTCAACGGCAACGCTCTCGCGCTGTCCACCGAGGTCCGCACCGTGTTCGTCGATCCGGTCGACGTACCCGACGACCAGCGCGCAAAGATCATCGGCGAACTCTCCGAGCGGTTCGACCTGGATCGTGACGAGGTCGCGGCCAAGGTGGGCGCCGAACCGAGCCGCTACGAGGTCATCGCCAAGAACGTCTCTCCCGCGGAGTGGACGGAACTGGACGGGCTCGGCTTGCCGGGCGTGGGCGCGCTGACCGACTACAAGCGCGTCTACCCCGAGGAGACCGGCGCGGCCGACCTCATCGGCTTCACCGGCTCCGACGGTCGGGGACTGGAAGGGCTCGAAGGCGTCCTGGACGACACACTCGCGGGCGAGCCGGGTGAGCACCAGGTGGAGATCGGGGTTTCCGGGACGCAGATCCCCATGGCCAAAGGACTGGTCAAGGAGCCCGTTGCCGGCAAGGACGTCCGGCTCACTCTCGACCAGGACGTGCAGTGGCACGCCCAGCAGGCACTGGCCGAGCGTGCCGAAGAGCTCGATGCCGAAAGCGGCAGCGTCATCGTGATGAGGCCCACGGGCGAGATCGTGGCGATGGCCGACTACCCCACCTACTCGCCGTCGGACATCGAGGGATCTGACCGGGAGGACCGCTCCAACGGGGCGGTGGCCGAGGCCTTCGAACCGGGCAGCACCAACAAGGTCATCACGGCCGCAGGCGCGCTGGAAGAGGGGCTCACCACCCCCGAGACGGTCTACACCGTGCCCTACTCCATCCAGCGCTACGACCAGACGTTCAAAGACTCCCACCAGCACGAGACCCAGCGGATGACGCTGAACGGCATCATCGCCCAGTCCAGCAACGTGGGCACGATCCAGGTGGGCGAGCAGTTGGGCGCGGAGAGCCTCTATGACTACCTGGGCAAGTTCGGCTTCGGCAAACCCACCGGTCTGGACCTGCCCGGGGAGAACGCCGGCATCCTCACCGACCCCGACGACTGGTGGGGCACGCAACTGCCGTCCATCTCCTTCGGCCACGGGCTCTCGGTCAATGCTGTGCAGATGGCGAGCGTCTACGCCACCATCGCCAATGGCGGCGTGCGCGCCGAGCCGACACTGGTGGCCGGGACGGTCGGCGAGGACAAAGAATTCACTCCGGCTGAGGAGCCCCGGCAGGAACGGGTGATCAGCGCCGGAACAGCTGGTGAAATCCAGCTCATGCTGGAGGCGGTGACGGGCGACGAGGGGACGGCCGCCGAGGCGCGCATCCCCGGCTACCGGGTGGCGGGCAAGACCGGTACCGCCAACCGGGTCGACCCAGAGACCGGGGAATACGAGGGCGGCGGCTATACCTCGACGTTCGTGGGCTTCGCCCCGGCCGACGCCCCCGAGCTGATCGTGCAGGTGGTCCTGCACGGCCCGGAGGGGACCTACCACGGCGGGGAGGCCGCGACACCGGTCTTCACCGACATCATGTCCTTCGGGCTCAAGACGATGAAGATCCCGCCCACAGACACCGAGCCGCCCAACATCCGGCTCTTCGAGGACAAGTGACGCGCGGCCCGTTTGCCCGCACCACCAAAAGGTATGGATTAACCTCATGAACGCTACAGCCGATAGCCTCTCGGCGTGCCACCGGTAATGCGACCCGATCACAACCAGACACGCCCCTTGTCCGGACTCGCCCGCCTGCTCGGGCCGGACGCGTTCGTCACCTGTGTCGAAACCGAGGAGGTCCCGCTGACCACCGGCGACCCTGCGCCGCCGGGCGAGGGCGGTGAACCGCCCGGTACGGTCGAGGCGGCGATCACGGGGGTCACCCACGACTCCAGGAGAGTACGTCCCGGTGACCTGTACGCGGCGCTGCCGGGAACAATGGCGCACGGGGCGGACTTCGCCGCCCAGGCCGCCGACGCCGGAGCGGTGGCGATCCTCACCGATCCCTCCGGCTACGACCGCGCGGCGGCCACCCGGCTGCCGGTTCTCACCATCCCCGATCCCCGGGCCCGCCTCGGTGAGGTGGCCGCCTGGGTCTACGGTGATCCGGCCGAGGACCTGCTGCTCATCGGCACGACCGGTACCAGCGGCAAGACCACCGTCACCTATCTGGTGGAGTCCGGGCTGCGCCGGGCGGGACTGCGCACCGGGCTCGTCGGCACCGTCGAGATGCGTGTCAAAGACGAGCGCGTGGCGTCCTCCCTCACCACACCCGAGGCCACCGATCTGCACGGGTTGTTCGCTGTCATGCGCGAACACGGCGTCTCCGCGGCGGCCATGGAGGTCTCCAGCCATGCCCTGGCGATGGGCCGCGTGGGCGGAACCGGCTACGACGTCGCGGTCTTCACCAACCTCTCACAGGACCACCTGGACTTCCATCCGGACCTGCGCGACTACTTCGACACCAAGGCCCGGCTGTTCACTCCGGAGTTCTGCCGCATCGCCGTCGTCAACCGCGACGACCGGTTCGGGCGCGTCCTCATCGACATCGTGTCCGACCGCGGTGACGTCCCAGTGACCACGTTCTCCACCGAAGGCGACCCGGAGGCCGAGTGGCAGGCCGTCGACGTGCGGCTGGGAGCAGGCGGGAGCACGTTCCGCGTCGTGGGCCCCGGTGGAATGGAGGCGGACGCCTCCGTGGCCCTCCCCGGGCCGTTCAACGTCTCCAACGCCATGGCGGCGATCGTCGGCCTCGTCGAGGCCGGCATCCCCCTGCAGACGGCCCTGGAGGGGGTCGCAGCGGCTCCCGGGGTGCCCGGGCGCATGGAGCGCGTGGACGAAGGGCAGGACTTCACCGCCCTTGTGGACTACTCGCACAAACCCGGTGCGATCGAGGCGGTGCTCAGCTCGCTGCGCGCCATCGCAGACGGGCGCGTCACCATGGTCATCGGCTGCGGCGGCGACCGGGACCGCACCAAACGGCCGCTGATGGGCGAGGCCGCCGCCCGGCTCGCCGACAGTGTGGTCCTCACCGACGACAATCCGCGCACCGAGGACCCGATCCAGATCATCACCGCCATGCTCGATGGCGTCGCGAAGGTGCCGATGGACCAGCGTGCCCGCGTCACGGTCGAGCCGGATCGCGCCTCGGCCATCGAACTCGCGGTGGCACGCGCACGGCCCGGCGATGTCCTCGTCGTGGCGGGAAAAGGCCACGAACACGGCCAGTACGTGGCCGGGCAGGTGCTGCCCTTCGATGACCGCGAGGTGCTGTGCGACGCGCTGCGCCGTCGCGTGGGCGGCTGAGAGGTCGCCACCGGGGATGCGGTCACGAACCGGATCCGTTCTGGACTGAGCGCAACCCCGACAACCAAACATGTTCTAAGGTAGGTCCGGCAATCGCAGCCCGGCCCCGCGGCGTGATGACGCCGCCTCACGGTTGACGAATCGCGCCATCCCCGTATCAGCGCCGTCGATCCATCGAGGCGCCCCAGACGTGGAGGACCGGGCCAGACATGAGGAGTGGATTTGATCGCGCTGACGCTCGATCGGATCGCTGAGATCACCCAAGCCCGACTATGCGGACCGGCGCGTCCAACGGACACGGTCACCGGTCCGGTCGTCATCGACTCACGGCAGGCCGGGCCCGGCTCGCTCTTCGTGGCGTTGGGTGGCGAGCGGGTCGATGGCCATGACTTCGCCGATGCCGCCGTCGCGGCGGGCGCAGCAGCCGTTCTGGGATCCCGGCCGGTCGCCGTGCCGCAGCTGCTGGTCGACGGCGGCGACGACGAGGTCGTGGCCGCGCTGGGCCGACTGGCCAGGGCCGTGGCGGGGGAGCTGGGCGACGCCGACATCATCGCCGTCACCGGTTCCTCCGGCAAGACCACGACCAAGGACCTGCTCGCCCAGGTACTGGGTCGGCTCGGCCCCACGATCGCGCCGACCGGCTCGTTCAACAACGAGATCGGCCATCCGCTCACCGTATTGCGCGCCGACGCCGACACCCGGTTCATCGCGCTGGAGGTCGCCGCCCGCGGACTGGGGCACATCGCGCACCTGTGCTCTGTCGCACCGCCGCGCATCGGGATCGTGCTCAATGTCGGCAGCGCTCACATGGGCGAGTTCGGCAGCAGGGAGGCCATTGCCCAGGCCAAGGGCGAACTCGTTGCGGCGCTACCGGATGCCGACGCCGGCGGGGTCGCTGTTCTCAACGCGGACGACGACGCTGTGATCGGTATGGCCGAACGGACCAGAGCCCGGGTCGTCTCCTACGGCCTCGCCGAGGACGCCGACGTTCGCGCTCGCGATGTCGGGCTCGACGGATCCGGCCGTGCGACGTTCACCTTGGAGATCGCGGGCCGTTCGGCCGGAGTCCGACTCGCGCTGGTCGGTGTGCACCAGGTGCACAACGCGCTGGCCGTCGCGGCCGCCGCGACCGAGCTCGGCATGGGGATCGATGCCATCGCGGCGGCGTTGAGCGAGGCCGGCCCGGTCAGCCGGTGGCGGATGGAGGTCACCGAACTCAACGGCGGCATCACCGTTGTCAACGACGCCTACAACGCCAATCCCGAATCCATGGAGGCGGCACTGCGGACCCTCGAAGCACTCGCCGGCCAGCGGCGCTCCTTCGCGGTCCTCGGGCACATGGCCGAACTGGGTGGGCGGTCCCGCGCCGAGCACGAGGACATCGGCCGGCTCGCCGCCGCTACCGGAGTCGAAACGATCATTGCCGTCGGAGAGGAAGCCGCGCCCATCGCCGATGGCGCGCGGAGTGTACAGGCGTGGCAAGGGGAGGTCATCCGGGTCTTTGATGCCGCGGAGGCCGCCGCCGCATTGCAGGGTCGCCTGCGGCCCACGGACGTCGTCATGGTGAAGGGATCGCGTGTGGCCGGGCTGGAACAGGTCGTCGAGCAGCTTGCTTGCGGGGAGGCCGCCAAGTGACCGGCATTCTCGTCGCAGCGGGCCTTTCCCTCATCGTTTCGCTGCTGGCCATGCCGCTGGTGATCCGGATCCTGTTCCGGTTCAAGTTCGGCCAGGAGGTCAGAGACGACGGCCCTGAGGGTCACAAGACCAAGCAGGGAACGCCCACGATGGGCGGCATCGTCATCATCCTGGGCGCGATCATCGGCTACTTCGGGGCGCACCTGGTGCTGATGACGCGTCCCACCGTGTCGGGCCTGCTGGTCATGTTCCTGTTCGTCGGCATGGGCTGCGTCGGCTTCCTCGACGACTTCATCAAGATCTACAAACGCCGCAGCCTCGGTCTGCGCAGTGGCGCGAAGATGCTGGGGCAGACCATCGTGGGCGTGGGTTTCGCTGTTGGCGTCACCATGTTCCCCAACGGCTATGGCTACACCCCTGCCTCCCCCCAACTGTCGTTCCTGCGCGATTTCGGCCCGCCGCTGATGCTCGGCGTCTTCGTCATCTGGGCGCTGTTTCTGATCGTGGGCTTCTCCAACGCGGTCAACCTCACCGACGGCCTGGACGGTCTGGCCACCGGTGCCACCATCCTCTCCCTGGTCGCCTACGTCCTCATCGGCAACTGGCAACTGCGGCAGAGCTGCGTAGCCTACCTGTCGCCGAGCTGCTACCCCGTCCGGGACCCGCTGGACCTCGCGGTGGTCGCCGCGGCGGCCCTCGGCGGCTGCATCGGTTTCCTCTGGTACAACGCCCCGCCCGCCAAGATCTTCATGGGCGACACCGGGTCCCTGGCATTGGGCGGCCTGATCGTCGGCCTGGCCATCACCACACGCACCCAGCTGCTGCTGCTCGTCATCGGCGGCCTGTTCGTCCTCATCACCATGTCGGTGATGGTGCAGATCAGCTCTTTCCGCCTCACAGGCAGACGCATCTTCCGGATGGCGCCCCTGCAGCACCACTTCGAACTCAAGGGCTGGGCCGAGACGACGATCGTCATCCGGTTCTGGATCATCCAGGGCCTGTTCGTCGGGGTCGGTGTCGGCCTGTTCTACCTGGAATGGATGCCGAGGTAGCGGTGACCGCGAACGAGGATGACCGAAATTTCGTGACGGGGCTGGACAACCGCGAGGTCTGCGTGGCCGGGCTGGGCGTGTCCGGCCCACCCGTGGCCCGAGCCCTGCTGCGCCGCGGTGCGCGCGTGACCGTTGTGGACGGCCGCGACGACGAGGCGGCGCGGCGCGGTGCGGAGGAGCTGCGCGCCGAGGGCGCGAAGGTGGTGCTGGGCGACAACGGGCTTCCCGCGGGCACCGGACTCGTCGTCACCTCACCCGGCTGGCGCCCGGACGCACCCCTGCTCGCTGCCGCCGCCCGCACGGGCATCGAGGTCATCGGCGACGTCGAATTGGCCTGGCGGCTCAAACCCGCCGAGCAGACGTGGCTGGCCATCACCGGAACCAACGGCAAGACCACCACCGTGCGGATGCTGGAGGCGATGCTGCGCGCCGACGGGCGCGATGCCGTGGCCGTCGGCAATGTCGGTACGCCCATCATCGACGCCGTACTGCCCGGCGACCACGGCCGCTCTCCCGGGATTCTCGCCGTCGAACTGTCCAGCTTCCAACTGCACTGGTCGTCGTCACTGCGCCCGCACGCCGCTGCCGTGCTCAACGTGGCTCCCGACCACCTCGACTGGCACGGCGGCCTCGAGCCCTACGCCGAGACCAAAGGGCGCGTCTACGCCGCCGGGGCCGTCCGGGTGGTGAACTGCGCGGACCCCTGGTCGGTACGGCTTGCCGACGCCTGTGGCGACCCCTCGGCGCCCCGGATCGGCTTCACCCTGGACACGCCCGGACCGGGCGAGCTGGGGGTCGTCGAGGACCTGCTGGTGGACCGCGCGTTCGTCGAGGATCCGAGGAACCGCGCGGAGGAGCTGGCGTCGCTGGACGATGTGGTACCCGCCGCCCCGCACAACGTCGCCAACGCTTTGGCCGCCGCGGCGCTGGCCCGCTCGGCGGGGGCGTCTTCGGGCTCGGTGCGCGCCGGCCTGGCCGCGTTCGCGCCCGAGCCGCACCGCATCTCCCACGTCGCGACTGTCGACGGAGTCGACTACGTCGACGACTCCAAGGCCACCAACCCGCACGCGGCAACGGCATCCCTGGCCTCCTACCGGTCCGTCGTCTGGGTCGCCGGAGGGCTGCTCAAGGGAGCCGAGGTCGAGGACCTGGTACGCACCGCGGGACCGCGGCTGCGCGCGGCGGTGCTTTTGGGGCGCGACCGGGAGCGGCTGCGCGCCGCCCTCGGCGACCACGCGCCCGAGGTGCCCGTGGTGGACATCGAGAGCACGGCTGAAACCGCCATGGCCGAGGCGGTCACGGCGGCGGCCGGAATGGCCCGCCCCGGCGACACCGTCCTGCTCGCCCCCGCAGCGGCGTCGATGGACATGTTCGCCGACTACAACGTGCGCGGCGACCGCTTCGTCGAGGCCGTGCGGGCTCTGCAGGCCTCGTAGTACCTCGACTCGCCAGGGCGAACCGCCGCGGACGCCTCCCGAGCACGGTCGGCCGCGCCGCCGTCGCCGTTTCCCATGTGCGGTGTGGCCGAATCCGGTGATCGGGACGGCCGCCGTGTCCGGGGCCCCAGAGTGCTCTGACACCGTGTCAGAAAGAACCCCAACACGCGCGATATGTCCGACGCTCCGGGGCTGTTTACCGCCAGACTTGGTCGACGCTGGAAGAAGCACGGCGTAGGCGGAGATGGCGTATGGCGGTGTCGGCATCGGCTCCTTCGGCCGCCGGAACGGGCGGAGCGGGAACGGCCAGGGACGGGAGCCGGGTATGGCTGCGGGAACTGCCGCAGGTAAGGAACCGGCCCCTCACGTCCTACTACCTGATCTTCGGCAGCAGCGCGCTGCTCATCGCACTGGGGCTGACCATGGTGCTGTCCTCCTCCATGGTCGACTCCTTCACCGAGACCGGATCGGCGTTCTCGCTGTTCCAAAAGCAGATCGCCGCCGCGGCCGTGGGCCTGCCGCTGATGGTGCTGGCCTCGCACCTGCCGATCAAGGCGTTCCGGGCGGTGGGCTATCCGGCGGTGCTCATTTCGTCCGCGCTGCTGATCATCACCGCATTCAAGGGGGTGGAATACGGTTATGGCGCCGTCCGCTGGCTGGAGATCGGCGGCATTACCGTGCAGGCGTCCGAGCCCGCCAAGCTCGCGTTCGCGCTGTGGGGGGCGAACGTGCTGGCCCGCAAGGAAGAGCTGAAGCAGCTCGTGGAGTGGCGCCAGTTGCTGCTTCCGCTGCTGCCGGGGTGCGGTGTGCTGGTGCTGCTGGTACTGCTGGGCACCGATTTGGGTACATCGTTCGTACTCCTGAGCACGTTTCTGGCGCTGCTGTGGGTCGTGGGCGCACCGAGCAAGCTGCTCGTGGGCATGATCGGTCTGGTCGCCTCGCTCGCGACGATCATGGTCGCAGTCGAGTCCTTCCGCGTGGCGCGCATCACCTCGTTCCTCAACCCTGAGGCCGACCCGACCGGTTCCGGCTACCAACTGCTGCACGGCCTCTACGCGTTGGGCACCGGAGGCCTGTTCGGCGTCGGCATCGGTGGAAGCCGCGAGAAGTGGGGGTTCCTGCCGCATCCGGAGAGCGACTTCATCTTCGCGATCATCGGTGAGGAACTCGGCCTCATCGGCACGCTCGTCGTCGTGGGACTGTTCGGCGTCCTGGGCTACGCTGGATTGCGCGTCGCGTCGCGGGCCAAGGACCCCTTCACCCGGTTGGCGGCCACGTCGGTGACCGCCTGGATCGTGATCCAGGCACTGGTCAACATCGGTACGGTCATCGGCGTTCTGCCCATCACGGGAATCCCTCTTCCCCTGGTGTCCGCGGGCGGATCATCGCTGATCCCGACGATGGCGGGCATGGGCATCCTGCTCGCACTCGCCAAAGCCGAGCCGGACGCCCGCAAGGCATTGGCCGCACGCGGTCCGAGCCGGGTACAAAGGGCTCTAAGCTGGCTTGGCCTGCAGAACACGGGAAGCGGGGACGCGAAGCGTCCCGGCGCCGCGACGCAGGCGAACAACGCATCGCGTCCGACGCAGGTTCGAGCGAGGAGGAATCGGCAACGATGAGGGTAGCCCTCGCCGGAGGCGGCACGGCCGGGCATATCGAGCCCGCACTCTCCCTGGCCGATGCGCTGCGGCGCATCGACCCCCAGACGCAGATCATCTGTCTGGGCACCGAGCGGGGACTGGAGACCCGGCTCGTTCCCATGCGGGGCTACGAACTGGCGGAGATCCCAGCCGTGCCGTTGCCGCGCAAACTCACCCCCAAACTCCTTTCGGTCCCGGGCAAGCTTGCCAACGCCGTTGGTACTGCTGGAGACCACCTGGATCGGATCCAGGCCGACGTCCTCGTCGGCTTCGGCGGGTACGTGGCGACCCCCGGCTATCTGGCCGCCCGCCGGCGCAAGATCCCGATCGTGATCCATGAGGCGAACCCTCTGCCCGGACTGGCCAACCGTCTCGGTGCCCGGCTCACTCCGCACGTCTTCACCGGTCATCCGCACGCCGAGATCCGCAACGGGCGCTATATCGGAATCCCGCTGCGTGAGCAGATCTCGACCCTGGACCGGCTGGCGGTGGGCGACAAGGCGCGCGCCCATTTCGGGCTCCGCCCCGAACTGCCCACACTGCTGATCTTCGGTGGCTCCCAGGGCGCGCAGGCGGTGAACCAGGCCGCCTTCGACGCGGCCGATCACTTCCGGCAGTCGAATGTGCAGGTGCTGCATGTCGTGGGGCCGAAGAACGCCAGCGAACCTGAGGACCGCACCCGCGACGGCGTGCCCTACGTGGTCGTTCCCTACGTCGACCGGATGGATCTCGCCTACGCCGCCGCCGACGTTGCCATGTGCCGGTCCGGCGCGATGACCTGCGCCGAACTCACTGCTGTGGGGCTGCCCGGCGCTTTCGTCCCTCTGCCCATCGGCAACGGCGAACAGCGGCTCAACGCCGAACCGATCGTCGACGCGGGCGGCGGGCTCATGGTGGCCAATTCCGACCTCACCCCGCAGTGGATCAGTGAGAACCTCATTCCGCTGCTGACCGATACCGACCATGTGGTGGCGATGTCGGAAGCGGCCGCCAAGATGGGGCGGCGCGACGCCGACATGGAACTCGCCCGCGAGGTCATGGCGATCGCCCGCGGCGACCGTCCAACCCCCGACCTGCCCGTCGACGACTCCGACGATGACGATGACGAGTTCGTCGACGACGGGAAGGACGCCCGATGAATCTGGTCGAACCGGCCGATCCGGTCCCCGTCGAGAAACTCGGCCGGGTGCACTTCGTGGGTATGGGCGGGGCTGGTATGTCCGGTATCGCCCGGGTACTACTTCAATGCGGTGCGGAAGTGTCGGGCAGCGACGCCAAGGACACCCCGCTGCTGCGCGAACTCGAACGGCTCGGTGCCGAAGTGCACGTGGGCCACGCCGCGCAGAACGTCGGCACGGCCGACACACTCGTCGTCTCCTCCGCCATCCGCGCGGACAACCCCGAGCTCGTCGAGGCCCGCGGACGCGGTCTGCGCGTGCTGCCCCGCGCCGCCGCCCTCGGCGCACTGCTGCTGGACCGCCGTGGTGTCGCCGTCGCCGGCACCCACGGCAAGACCACCACGACGTCCATGCTGACCGCCGTCCTGCAGCACGTGGGCGCCGGTCCCGGGTACGTGATCGGCGGCACACTCGTCACCACCGGTCTGGGGGCCGACGCCGGCACCGGCGAGGTGCTCGTCGTCGAGGCCGACGAGAGCGACGGCTCGTTTCTGATGCTCTCGCCCTCGATCGCCGTCGTCACCAACGTCGAGGCCGACCACCTCGACAACTACGAGGGGCTTGAGGCCATCCACGCCAATTTCGCGGCGTTCGTCGACCGTGTGGCACAGACGCTCGTGGTCGGCATCGACGACCCCGGTGCGCGCCGGGTCGCCGATATCGCCCGTGAACGCGGTAAACGGGTGCGTACCTACGGAGAGGCGGCAGCAGCCGACTACCGGGTGTCCGGGATCACCGCGAAGGGGTTCGCCACATCCTTCACCCTGAGCACTTCCGGAGGAGCGGTCCTGGAATGCACGCTACCCGTGCCCGGGCGCCACAACGTGCTCAACGCCGCCGCGGCGCTCGCCACCGCCGACGAGCTCGGCTATGACATTCGCTCCGCCGTCGGCGGGCTCACCGGCTTCACCGGTGCGGCCCGGCGCTTCGAACTCAAGGGCGAGGCCGGCGGTGTGGCCGTCTACGACAGCTACGCTCACCACCCCACCGAGCTCACCGCCGACCTGCGGGCCGCCCGGGCCGCGTTGGACTCCCGCGAGGCATCCGACGAGCCGGGCCGGGTCGTCGCCGTGTTCCAGCCCCACCTGTACAGTCGCACCCGGATCTTTGCCGCGGAGTTCGCCGAAGCGCTCACCCTGGCCGACGAAGTTGTGGTACTGCCCATCTACGCCGCACGCGAGGACCCTGAGCCCGGGGTCAGCACCGAGCTGATCACCAGCGGCATCGGTCACGATCGAGTCCACCACATCCCCGACCGGGCCGAGGCCGCCGCACGGGCCGCGGCCCTGGCGCGGCCCGGTGACATCGTATTGACCATGGGTGCGGGCGACGTGACCGAACTCGGCCCGGACATCGTCGAGGTGCTGCGGGACAGAGCCTCCTGATCCGCTCCGTATCCGAAAGGGCCGAACGGGAACGGGAGAATCGAAGGGCAGGGGTGCGGACGTGAGCGTGGCGACCGGTGGAGCTGCCGCCGGAGGTCCCGCGGGGGATCGGCGCGGAGAGGCGGCCACCGCCCCGGGTCGGTCCCACAGGTCCGACCCGTGGAAGGCCGCCTTCGTCATGCTGCTCATCGTCGCGTTGCTGGCCGTGGTCGCCTGGCTGCTGTTGGGGTCGCGGCTGCTGGTCGTGCGCAGCGTCGAGGTGATCGGAACCGACCGCCTCGACTCCGACTCGGTCGCCGCGGCGGTGGACGTCCCGACCGGGACCCCGCTGGCCAGGGTCGACACCGACGAGGCCGCGGGCAGGGCGAGCGAACTGCGGCTCGTCGAGTCGGCTGAGGTGACGCGGGGCTGGCCGGCAACGCTGCACGTGCGGATAACCGAGCGCACACCCCGGCTGAGTATCAAGGTCGGAGACGGCTACCGGCTGGTCGACCACGACGGGATACGGATCGCCGACTCCAGCACACGCCCGCAGCGCTACCCGCTGATCAGTATCACGGGTGAGGCTGAAGGCAACGCCGCCATCGCCGAGGCTGCCTCGATCACCGACGGGATGCCGGATGCGGTCCTCGGCAAGGTCGACGCGATCGACGCCGCAGACCCCTCCGACATCACCTTGATCCTCGACGACGGCGCGAGCGTGGCCTGGGGCGACAGTGAGCGTACAAAGGAGAAGAGCGACATCCTGACGATCCTGATGGAAGAGCACTCTACCGGCGCGGAGCGCCACTACGATGTCAGCGCTGCCGGCATGGCGGTCGTGAAGTGACGGCCCTGCTCTTGCGAACGCGGACCGGTTGCGCGATCGACTGGCCGTTCGCGGCTCCGCGGACCGGCGGGCGGACATTCCAGACGCGACGCGCCGAGGACGCACATCGCCTCCTCGCGCGACACGCGGTTAGGCTGAGCTCGTGGTTAGTTGCCCATCGGCAGACCTCGGCCTACTGTCGATAAGCACGACCTTTGGTTGACATAAGTGTGAACGTGAAGCGTTAGGGCAGATGAGGGTGAGGTTCCCGATTCAGGATTCCTCCCCTCAGAACGTGATGGGAACCCGATCGGCCTCCGGCCGGTCCGAGGGCCCCAGGGAAAGACTGTAGAACCGGACAGCCAGCCGGTCGGTCCGTCCTCGGGGGGAGCGGCGCAGGCCCCTCAACCCGGGCGGAGCGAGACGGTTGGCAGGATGCGAGCGGAAAGGCCCCTCGTCGTGGCAGCACCGCAGAATTACCTCGCGGTCATCAAGGTCGTCGGTATCGGCGGCGGCGGCGTCAATGCCGTCAATCGGATGATCGAAGAGGGACTCAAGGGCGTCGAGTTCATCGCCATCAACACCGACGCTCAGGCGCTGCTTATGAGCGATGCCGACGTCAAGCTCGACGTCGGACGCGAACTCACCCGGGGGCTGGGCGCCGGCGCGAACCCGGACGTGGGGCGCAAGGCCGCCGAAGACCACCGCGAGGAGATCGAAGAGGTGCTCAAGGGCGCCGACATGGTCTTCGTCACCGCCGGCGAAGGCGGCGGCACCGGAACGGGGGGTGCGCCGGTGGTCGCCAATATCGCCCGTTCGCTCGGCGCGCTGACCATAGGAGTCGTCACCCGGCCGTTCGGATTCGAGGGCAAGCGCCGTGCGACACAGGCCGAGTCCGGGATCGCGATGCTGCGCGAAGAAGTCGACACGCTCATCGTGATCCCCAACGATCGCCTGCTGTCGATCTCTGACCGCCAGGTCAGCGTCCTGGACGCGTTCAAGGCGGCCGACCAGGTACTCCTGTCCGGTGTCCAGGGCATCACTGATCTCATCACCACGCCCGGCCTGATCAACCTGGACTTCGCCGACGTGAAGTCGGTGATGTCGGGGGCCGGGTCCGCGCTCATGGGAATCGGGTCGGCCAGGGGAGACGACCGGGCCGTGGCGGCGGCGGAGATGGCGATCTCCTCCCCGCTGCTGGAAGCCAGTATCGACGGGGCGCACGGAGTGCTGCTGTCCATTCAGGGCGGTTCCGATCTCGGCCTGTTCGAGATCAACGAGGCGGCACAGCTCGTCGCGAACTCGGCTGCCCCCGAAGCCAACATCATTTTCGGCGCGGTCATCGACGATGCTCTCGGCGACGAGGTCCGGGTCACCGTTATAGCGGCGGGTTTCGACGAGCCCCATTCCGAGGTGCCGAGCCCGCAGAGAGCGAGCGCCGTACCGGAGACACCGCCGCGCAGGGACCCTGCCGGGCAGGCGAGCACGATTCCGCCGGCCGCCGCCGAACCGGTCGGGGAGCCCGAACCGATCCGCGAAGAGCGGCCGCGCCCCAAGGCCGTGGCCCCCATCGAGCCGAAGCCCGAGCCCGAACCGGAGCCCGCCCCCGAGCCCGAACCGCTCCGCGGCGAAGAGGCCGCTGAGCCGGAGTTCGAGGAATCGGTGGAGACCGAGTCCGAAGAGGAGGCGTATCGGGCTCGCAATATCCACGCGGTCAACGACGGCTATGCCCGCCGGACCGGAACGGAAGGCTCCTTTCCGCGTTCCGGCGAGATCCACACGCCCCGGCGCCGGGTCGTCTTCGACGACCCCGACGACTTGGACGTACCGGACTTCCTCAAGTAGAGGGCAGTACGGGGTACTGACGCGCCACCGGCGGCGGGGCCCTCCCGCCGCCGGTACGCTTTTCGCTGTCCCCCACTTCTCGCAGGAGGAGCAGCGCAGACGATGAATGCCGTGACCGAATTGGGGCCGGGTGTCTTTGCCGCGTTCACCCAGCGTTACGACGGCGGAGTGAGTTCCGCGCCCTTTGACACCCTCAACCTCGGTATGGGGGTGCCCGACGATCCCGGAGCGGTCGCCGAGAACCGCCGGATCGCCGCGGCCCGTCTCGGATTCGATCACGATCGCGTGGTGTGGATGGACCAGGTGCACAGCGCTGACGTCGCCGTTGCCGAGAAACCTGGAGATGCGGGCCGGGTCGACGCGGTCGTCACTACCCGAACCGATCTCGTGCTGGCCGCCTTGGCGGCCGACTGCCTGCTGATCCTGGCGGCCGACCCTGAGGCCGGGGTGATCGGCGCGGCCCACTCCGGACGACTCGGCACCGCCAATGGCGTGGCCGCGGCACTCGTGGCGCGGATGGTGCAGCACGGTGCCGTCCCCGGCCGTATCGCGGCCGCGCTGGGGCCGTCCATATGCGGCCACTGCTACGAGGTGCCGCCGGACATGCAGGCGGAGATCGCCCGGGCGATCCCCCAAGCGGCCAGTCGGACCAGGAACGGGACCACGGGCATTGATATCCGTGCCGCGGTGGCCGCCCAACTCCGAGCGGCCGATATCGGCCACATCACAGTGGATGAGCGCTGCACTCTGGAGAGCCCCGAGCTCTTCTCGCACCGCCGTGACGCGACGACCGGCCGGTTCGCCGGTTACATCTGGCGGCCCGGGAGGCAGGGATGACAGAAACAGGGCACACGGGAGAGAGCGCACGGGCGCGGCGTATCCGGGCGAACCTGGATGCCGTGCGGGAACGTATCGCCACCGCATGCGCCAAGGCGGGCAGGCCGGCAGACGATGTGACCATCATCGCGGTCACAAAGACGTTCCCCGCCTCGGACGTGCGGATCCTGGCGGACCTCGGCGTGCTCGACGTGGGAGAGAACCGTGACCAGGAGGCGTCGCCGAAGGCCGACCACTGCCGTGACCTCCCTCTCACATGGCATTTCGTGGGCCAATTGCAGACCAACAAGGCCCGGTCCGTAGCCCGCTACGCCGACGTGGTCCATTCAGTGGACCGCGAGCGCCTGGTGCGCGCTCTGGGCGCGCGCAGCCGCGTTGAGAACCGCACGCTGGAATGCCTGGTTCAGGTGAATCTGGATACGGAGTCAGCCCCGGGGGTGATCGGGCCCCGGGGAGGAGCAGACCCGCGCGACGCCATGGCCGTCGCCGATGCCATCGCCGCCGAGGACGGACTCGAGCTGGGGGGCGTGATGGCGGTGGCGCCGCGCCAGGGCGACCCTGCCGAGGCGTTCGAGCGGCTATATGCGGTCGCTCAAGCGGTCCGTGGTCGCTACCCTCGGGCAAAGGTGGTTTCTGCGGGAATGAGCCGCGACCTCGAAGCGGCCATCGAGCAGGGGGCGACACATGTCCGCCTGGGGGCGGCGTTGCTCGATGATCGGGGCCCGAACGTGGGGTAATGTCCCCACATGGACATTGGCGCCCATCTGTCGAGTTCGCCCGTCCGGCGGACCGGGGCGGATACGGAATAGTCATCTGCGGTGCAGCACCACAGGGACGACGGAGGACAAGAGATGGCCGGCGCGATGCGCAAAATGGCGGTCTACCTCGGCCTCGTGGAGGACGACCGCTACGATCACCGCTATGCGGATGAATATGATGACTTCGACGACTTCGAGGACAGTGTCGAAGACAGGCGCGATCGGGACTCCGACCTTGATCCTCGAGTCGACTCCGTGATGGATTCGGATGACTACGCCATGTCCCCGGCGGAGCGGCGTGCCACCGGGCACAGCCTGCCCGCGACCGCCGATCTTGCGCGAATCACCACACTCCATCCGCGTACCTACAACGAAGCGCGTACTATCGGAGAGCATTTCCGGGAAGGCATACCGGTGATCATGAACCTGACCGAGATGGTCGACAGCGACGCCAAGCGTCTCGTCGACTTCGCGGCCGGCTTGATCTTCGGTCTACATGGCAGTATCGAACGTGTGACCAACAAGGTGTTCTTGTTGTCCCCGGCCAATGTTGAGGTGACCGCTGAAGACAAGGCACGGATCGCTGAGCGAGGGTTCTTCAATCAGAGTTAGATCATCACAGATGTCCAGAGATTGGGTCGGGGAACGACCGTGAGTATCGTCCAGACCGTGCTCTACATCATCCTGAACGTGTTCTTGCTGGTGT
This sequence comes from Actinomycetes bacterium, assembly GCA_021793235.1. GTDB lineage: Bacteria > Actinomycetota > Actinomycetes > Streptosporangiales > Streptosporangiaceae > JAJYTD01. The sequence goes on from JAJYTD010000036.1 coordinate 33,938, forward strand.
TGATAGGGCGGCTTGTCTTCGAACTCGTACAGGCGTTTGCTCGATCGTGGCGGCCGAGCGGGTTCGTTCTGGTTCTCGCGGAAACGGTCTACACAATCACCGACCCGCCGCTGAGGTTCTTGCGTCGGTTCATCAAGCCCATACGTTTGGGGAGTGTGGCGCTGGATCTGAGCTTCACCGTCCTCTTCTTCTTCGTGGTGATCCTCATCCAGATCGTGCAGTGGATCTAGGTCGTTTGCGAGGCCATGGGCACTGGAACGGTAAGCTCCGGTTCCGATATGTGGTCTTGGTCATGATCCGGATTGCCGCAAGGTCACGATCAGGTAGCGTCCCTACGGACAGAGTCCAAGCGCGCCAAGGAGACGAACATGCCGCTGACGCCCGCGGATGTGCGGAATAAGCAGTTCAGTACAACCCGGCTAAGGCCGGGATACGACGAAGAGGAGGTCGACGCTTTCCTCGACGAGGTCGAGTCCGAACTCGACCGGTTGATTCAGGAGAACGAGGAACTGCGCGGCAAGCTCGCAGAGTGCCTGCGGGGCAAAGTGCCCAACGCCGGCATGCAGGACTTCCAGCAGCAGCAATCGCAGGAACAGCTTCCGCCCGAACCTCCGCCGCAGCCCGAGCCGGTCCGTCCGGAACCCGTTCCCCAGCCTCAGGCCATGGAGCAGCAGCTCCCGGCGATGGCCGCCAGCATGGGCCTTCCGGGGTCGGAGGAGAACATGGACACCGCCGCGCGGGTCCTTGCTCTGGCTCAGCAGACCGCGGACCAGGCCATCTCCGACGCTCGCCGGGAAGCCGACGAAACCCTCGGCCGCGCCCGCCACGAGGCCGACGACATCCTCGGCAAGGCCCGCCGCCAGGCCGAGCAGATCGTGAACGAGGCTCGTGCCCGCTCCGAGAACCTGGACCGGGACGCCCAGGAGCGCCACCGCCAGGTCATGGGCTCCCTCGTGCAGCAGCGCGAGGAGCTGGAACACAAGGTCAGCGAGCTGAAGGACTTCGAGCGCGAGTACCGCAGCCGGCTCAAGGACTACTTCGAGCGCCAGTTGCGCGAACTCGCCGAGGGCGCGAACGACTACAACGCCCCCAACCCCAACCCCAACACCACCGGCGGCTTCCAGACGATGGCACCGAGCGGGGGCTCACCGGCCATGCAGCACGGGGGACCGGGCGGTGCGCCGGGGAACCCGTTCGCGCAGCCGGAGCCGGCCCAGCACGGCGGTTTCCACCCGGGCGAGGTACCCAACGACCGTCGTTGACCGGCAGATCGCGGGCGCAGCGCACGCGAACAAGTCGATCCTTGTAGTAAAGGCTCTCTCTTTCCGTGTTCATCCTCAGCCTCGCCACCTGCGTGGCGGCTCTGGTCGTCATCGTGGTCGCGGTGGTGCTCGCAGAGACGACCCTGGTCTACATCGCTCTCGGGCTGGGCGGCATCGCCGCCCTCATGCTCGTGCTCGAAGTGGTGGGCTACCGCCCTTACCTGAGCGGTCAAGGACGGGAGGGAACCGAGAGGCGGGGGGCTTCTCCCGTAGCGGCATCACGGACGGACGGTTTGGGGAAGGCGTCCGTCCCACCCGCGGCGGCTGCGGGTCCGATGCCCGCCACCGGGGCCACTAAAGACCGTATGCCCGCGTCGGTTGATGAATCGACGCGGGCTACGGCGTTCGGGGAGTCGGAGCCGTGGAAGGTCCCGCGGTCCGCAGAGGAGCCGGAAACCCACGAGAGCGGCGGTGGAGCCTCCGCAGAGACGGCAGAGATGGCGGAGCCTCCGCCTACCGTGGGTCACCCGAAGGATGCGGAACCGGCCGAACCGGCCGAGGAGGAGCCCCAGGCAGCAGAGCCCGAACCGCCGGAGCCCGAGCCGTTGCCCGAGGTTTTCGCCGAGTCCGCGGTGGAGCCGCCGCCCGCCGGGGAGGTATCGGCTGCGGGCGGCAGAGCAGGACAGGGCGATCGCGGCGCCTCCGAGCCGGGCACCGGCGCCGACCCGGACCGTGATTCCAGCCACGGCCGGGACCCGGATCAGCTCTCGGGCACCGGCGTGGCCATGTCGGATCCAAAAGCCGAGGGCGTCGGCGATGAGGAAGCGGGTCCGCAGCCGCCCGGCGGTGCGGACGCGTTCGACGGTGATTCCTTCGGCTCCTTCGTCCAGCGGCTGCAGGAGGACGGCACGCCGAAGACGCGAGCGCCGCAGAGCGGCAGCGGAACAGACGATGCGGTGGTGGACGCGTTCGCCACCGCGGATGGGGCCGCGGAGCCCGAAGAGCCCGCGGAGCCCGGCTCTTCCGGCGGCGAGGACGGAATCGGGGCCGCCGATGACGCGTGGCCCGCAGCAGATGAGCCTGTCGGCGCGCCGGAGGCCGAAGCCGCGGACACGGATTTCGCGCCGGTTGAGAGCAGCGGCACCAGCGGCGCCATCGATGGCACAGACGATGCTGAGGAGGACGAGGAGGCCGGTGCGGCCGGTGTCTCTGCCGAGGCGGCCGGCCCCGCCGAGGACGCCGAGGACACGGCCGGGGGTAAAGCCGGGCACGAGGCCGGTGGTGCGCCGGACACAGAGGGCACCGAAGCCGGCGAGACCACCGGGGCCGCACCGTCAGCAGCGCCCGAACCCGCCGAGGACCCGGACTCGGCCGTCGAGCGCCGACCCGACACGGACTGAGCCCCCTTCGCAGGACCGTAGCCAGAGCCGCGGTGCCGCACCAGAACCGCGGGGATGTGCGAAGGCCGGGAGAGCGCCGCTCTCCCGGCCTTCGTGCAGCGAGCCCTTAGGCGGACCGCGCCTTGCGCAGGGCCACAGTGACGCCGAACTCCTCCGAGGCCACCGTGTAGGCCGCGCCCTCAGGACGGCCCTCGGCGAACGTGCGGGCGAGCACCTCGCCTGCGATGGAATCCGCGTGCTCGGTCAGCGCCTGCCCGGTGGCCGTGTCGGTGGCCGACCACCACAGGTCGATGCGGTCGGAGACGTCCAGCCCACTGGACTTGCGGGCATCCTGCACCAGCCGGATCATCTCGCGGGCCAGCCCGGCACGCTGCAGTTCGGGCGTGATGTCCAGGTCGAGCGCAACCGTCTCGGCGGCCTCCGACGCCACGGTCCATCCCTCGCGCGGCTGCTCGGTGATCAGCAGCTCCTCGGCGCTGATCTCGACCGGCTCGCCCTCGACCCGCACGTGCGCCCACCCCGTGGAGCGCACCTGATCCACCAGGGACGCCGGGTCGGCTTCCCGTACGGCATTGGCCACCAGCGGCGTGCGCTCGGCGAACCGCTTGCCCAAAGCGCGGAAGTTGGGCTTGACCACGTAGTCCACCAGGTCCCCGCCGACCGCCGACAGGGGGTCGAGCTGCATGACGTTGAGCTCCTCGGTGACCTGCGCGCGCAACTGCTCCGGAAGCCGGTCGAAGCCGGCCGCGCCCACCAGGGCCCGGGACAGCGGCTGGCGGGTGCGCACCCCCGAATCGACCCGGGCGGCCCGGCCCAGCTCCACCAGGCGGCGGGTGAGCGCCATCTGCTCGGACAGCTCGGTGTCGATGAGGTCCTCGCGTACCGCGGGCCACGCGGACAGGTGCACCGACTCCGGTGCCTCGGGCCTGCGCAGCGCCGCCCACACGTGGTCGGTGAGGAACGGCACCAGCGGAGCCATCACCTGGGTGAGCGTCTCCAGCGCCTCGAACAGCGTGGCGAACGCGGACGCTCCCTCGGATGTCTGCGCCCCGGCCCAGAAACGGCGGCGGGAACGGCGTACGTACCAGTTGGACAGGTCGTCGACGAACGCGGTGAGCAACCGCCCGGCCGAGGTGGTGTCGAACGCCTCTAGGGCCTCGTCGACCCCTTTGACCACCCGGTTGAGCTCGGAGAGCAGCCACCGGTCCAGCAGCGGGCGGTCGGCCGGGGCCGGTGCGTCCGCCAGTCGGCCGTGGTGCCAGGTCTCGCCCGCGTTGGCGTAGAGCGTGAAGAAGGAGACCGTGCTGTAGTAGGTCAGCAGGACCTTGCGGACGATCTCCTCCAGGGCCGCGTGTCCCACGCGGCGCGGCGCCCACGGCGAACCGCTGGCCGCCATGAACCAGCGCAGTGCGTCAGCGCCGTGCCGCTCCATGACCTCCATCGGCTCCAGGACGTTGCCGAGGTGCTTGCTCATCTTGCGGCCGTCCTCGGCCAGGATGTGCCCCAGGCAGACGACGTTCTCGTAGGAGTTGCGCCCGAAGACCAGGGTGCTGACGGCCATGAGCGAGTAGAACCAGCCGCGGGTCTGGTCGATGGCCTCACAGATGTACTGGGCGGGGAAATTCGCCTGGAACTTCTCCTCGTTGCGGTGCGGCGCCCCCCACTGGGCGAACGGCATGGAACCGGAGTCGAACCATGCGTCGATCACCTCAGGGACACGGCGCGCCTCGGCTCCGCAATCGGGGCAGCCGAACACCACGTCGTCGACATAGGGCCGGTGCGGATCGAGTGCGCTGAGATCGCGGCCGGCGAGTTCGCCCAGTTCGGCGAGTGACCCGACGACCGTGAAATGCTCGTCAGCGCAGTGCCAGACCGGTAGCGGGGTGCCCCAGTAGCGGCTGCGGGACAGCGCCCAGTCGATGTTGTTGCGCAGCCACTCGCCGTAGCGGCCCTCCTTGACGTTCTCCGGGAACCAGTTGGTCCGGGCGTTCTGCCGCAGCAACTGCTCCTTCATCGCCGTCGTCTTGATGTACCAGGACGGCAGCGCGTAGTAGAGAAGCGGGGTGTGGCAGCGCCAGCAGTGCGGGTAGCTGTGCTCATAGGACTGGCTGCGAAACAGCAGGCCCCGATCGTCGAGATCAGCGGTCAGCGTCGTGTCGGCCGTCTTGAAGAACACCCCGCCCACCAGGTCCAGGCCGGATTCGAACGTGCCGTCGGCGCGCACCGGATTGACGACGGGCAGCCCGTAGGCGCGGGCGACCGCCATGTCGTCGGCGCCGAACGCGGGAGACTGGTGCACCAGGCCGGTACCGTCGTCCACCGTTACGTAGTCGGCGAGCACGATGAAATGCGCGGGCTCCTCGAAGCCGACCAGTTCGAACGGGCGCTGATACGTCCAGCGCTCCATTTCGGCGCCTTCGAAGCGTTCCCCGGTGAGTTCCCACCCCTCACCCAGAACGGTGGTGACCAGCGTCTCGGCCAACACCAGCCGCTCAGTGCCGTCCGTGGCGACGACATAGCCCACGTCGGGGTGCACCGCGACGGCGGTGTTGGACACCAGTGTCCACGGTGTCGTCGTCCATACCAGCAGCGAGGTCGGGCGTTCAGGGGCGGCCAGCGGGCCCGACGTGATCGGGAACCGCACATAGACCGACGGGTCGACGACGGTCTCATACCCCTGCGCCAACTCGTGGTCGGAGAGGGTCGTGCCACAGCGCGGGCAGTAGGGGCTGATCCGGTAATCGCGGACGAGCAGGCCCTTCTCCCAGATCGTCTTCAGCGCCCACCACGCCGACTCCACGTACTCCGGGTCCATGGTGCGGTAGGCCTCATCCATGTTCACCCAGTAGCCCATGCGCCGAGTCAGCTCCGTGAAGGCGTCGACGTTGCGCAGGACCGACTCGCGGCAGCGGGCGTTGAACTCGGCGACCCCGAACTCCTCGATATCCTTCTTGCCGCTCAGCCCGAGTTCCTTTTCGACCGCGACCTCCACGGGCAGGCCGTGACAGTCCCAGCCGGCCTTGCGGTCGACGTGGAACCCCTTCATCGTCTTGAAGCGGGGGAACACATCCTTGAACACGCGGGCCTCGACATGGTGCACTCCCGGCTGCCCGTTGGCGGTCGGGGGACCCTCATAGAAGACCCAGCTCGGACCGCCCCGGGTCTGCTCCAGGGAGCGCTCGAACACCTTGTGCTCGGCCCAGCGCTCCAGCACGTCGCGCTCCATCCCCGGCAGGTCCACCTGGGCGGGGAGAGCGGGAAGCGAGCGGGATGCGGGGCGTTGCTCATCCGACAACGAAGGCACCTCTTTTCCATCAGGGATGATCACCTGACGGAGGGACGAGGCCGCAGGCCCCGCGGTACCACCCTCCTTGGGCGACGCCTGATGCGCGCCCCGCTCAATTGCCGTTGCTGCCGGTTCTACTGGGCCGCACGCCGACCGGCGCGCCGGGGCCGTTCTTCCGGCGGCTCCGGGGTGATCTTCCCGACGGGCATGCCCCCGGGCTTCCACCGTCCCCGGGTCGCTCTCGGCTGTGTCCGGCGGTACTCCTCCCCATCCACGCCTTGCTGTGACACGAGGATAACCCAATCCGGCCCCGCCTTCCCGTGGTTTTCGGGGCCGGGCATACTAGCCGCGGAACACCGGAGGATCGGCGACCAGGGGGCAGAGCATGGGCGAGGCGGAGCGGTCGGGGAGCGTACTGGTGACACTGCCCGACCGGGAGGACGCAGAGGAGCTGGCCGAGCAGCTGCTGGGGCAGGGATACGAGCCGTGCCTGGTCCACCGCGACATGCTCGCGGGCGAGGACGACGCGGAGGACGCCGACTGGGTGATCGAGGTCCGCACCGGCCCGCACGGGGGCCCGGCGGTATTCGACGAACCCCACCTCTCGGTCCTCGCCGAGGACTACGGAGGATTTGCAACGGCCGGATAGGCGGACGGGTGTCCGGATCGGCCCATCGCAGGGACAGCCGGGGCAGGCCACCGGTAAAGGAGCGAAACCGGGCGGGCCCGAGGCAGGCCCGGCCTGTACGCGTTGCGCCGTGGTTGGTTGATTCGCCCCTGCCGGCCGTTTAAGCTACCCGGCACCGCGTGGGAAGAACGCGTGCTTTTTGCCCGTTCTCCCATGTCGGAACGGGGTTCAATGGCCGTTGCCAGGGGGCGCGGCCGGTTGATGAGGAGCCGGATGGTATCGACGACCACGACACCGGGGGCAGGGGAACAGGAGTTCCGCGGGGAAGGAACCGAGGGGAAGGCGGACATGAACGAAGCCGCTGATCTGCCTGTCCGCCCGGGTGAGGACCCGTGGAGCGAAGCGGAGCTGGCCGAGGTGCGCCAGGAACTGGCGGCCGAGGTCGCCCGGCTGCGCGCGGACATCGCCGAGGCCCAGTCGGAGCTGCAGGAGCGGCTCGCTGATTCCGTGGAGGGGGCCGGTGACGACCCCACCGACACCGGGGCCAAGGCCTACCAGCGCGAGCACGCCCTCGCACTGGCCTACAATACTCGTGACCTGCTCGCTCAGAGTGAGCGGGCGATCGAACGGATGGATGCGGGAACCTACGGGGTCTGTGAGTCGTGCGGCAACGCCATCGGCAAGGCGCGCCTGCAGGCGTTTCCGCGTGCCACACTGTGTGTGCAGTGCAAACAGCGCGAGGAGCGTCGCTGACTGACATAGAGCCCTCCGGGGACGGACATCGGACGGTGAACGGATCCGTCGCGAGCAGACCGCGGCGGTTCGTTCTTCTGCTCATCGTGGCGGCGCTCGCGCTCGCGGCCGACTACGCCACCAAAGAGATCGCGCTGGACCGGTTCGTACCCGGCGAGAGCGTCGAAGTCGTGGGCGATCTGCTGAAGTTCACCCTGGTCTTCAACACCGGAGCGGCGTTCTCCATCGGTTCCGGCGTGCCATGGGTATTCTTCCTGATCGCCTCCGGGGTGGTCGGCTACATCCTGTTCATGGCCCGCAAGTTGTACAGCGTGGGCTGGGCGGTCGCGCTCGGCCTGATCCTGGGCGGCGCCACCGGCAATCTCATCGACCGTGTGATGCGTCCGCCGGCGCCGCTGCACGGTGCGGTCGTCGACTGGATCCAGATCCCCAACTGGCCGGTGTTCAACCTGGCCGATTCCGGCATCGTCGTGGGCGGCGCGCTCGCCATCGTGCTCGCTTTCAAGGGCATCAACCTCGACGGCACCGTGGAAGCCGAAGGCACCGCGGCACAAGGCGCGCGAACAGGAACCGCCGCACCGCGGACCGCTGGGGGCGAGGACCGCGAGCAGCCCGCCGCACCAGTGCGGGACCAGCACGAGGACCGGCCGGAACCCGAAGGGGACGCGGAAGAGGACACGGGAGGGGGGCGGCAGTGAGCCACCAGGCGACATCCGGCGACCACCGCAGCATGCCCGTACCGGACGGCCTTGAGGGCGACCGGCTCGACGCGGCCATCGCCCGGCTGTTCGGACTGTCGCGCACCCGCGCCGCCGAACTCATCGCCGACCGGCACGTCCTGGTCGACGGTGGCGAGGCGGCCAAGTCCGACCGGGTCCAGGCCGGGGCCTGGCTGGACGTCACCCTGCCGCCGCCCGTGAGCGCACCCGTTGCGCGTCCCGAGCCCGTTCCGGGGTTGGGCGTCGTCTTCGAGGACGCCGACATCGTCGTCGTGGACAAGCCCACCGGTGTCGTCGCCCACCCCACAGTGGGCTGGACCGGTCCCACGGTGCTGGAAGGGCTGCTGGCCGCCGGTGTCCAGCTGAGCACCAGCGGGGCCGAGGAACGGCAGGGGATCGTGCACCGGCTGGACGCCAACACCACCGGCCTCATGGTGCTGGCCAAGAGCGAGGCCGCCTACAGCGTTCTCAAGCGCGCCTTCAAGGAGCGCACCGTGGACAAGCGGTACCACACCCTCGTCCAGGGCCACCCGGACCCGCTGCGCGGCACCGTCGATGCGCCGATCGGCCGCCACCCCGCCGGGGACGGCCGGTTCGCCGTGGTGACGGGCGGGCGCCCGTCGCTCACCCACTACGACGCCATCGAGGCGTTCCGCGCCGCCAGCCTGCTGGAGATCCGGCTGGAAACCGGCCGCACCCACCAGATCCGGGTGCACATGGCGGCCCTGCGCCACCCCTGTGTCGGCGACCACCTCTACGGGGCCGATCCGACACTGGCCGAGCGGCTCGGTATCCGGCGGCAGTGGCTGCACGCCGTGGGCCTGGGGTTCGAACATCCGACCGAGGGCCGCCCGATGGAGTTCGAAAGCCCCTACCCCGAGGACCTCGCCCGGGCCCTGGATCAGCTTCGCGAGGACTGAGCCGGCGGCACGGTAGTGCGCCGCCGCGGCAGGCGCAGCATCCCGTGGGACAGGGCGGCGCCGATGAGGATGATGGCCGCGCCCACAGGGTGGTTCCAGGCCAGCGATTCCCCGAGCAGCACACCGGCGCTCACGGCCACGATCGGAATGACATAGGTGACGGTCGAGGCGACAGTGGCGCCGGCTTCGGTGATGACGGCGTACTGCAGCACGTAGGCCAGGCCGGTGCCCAGGGCGCCGAGGGCGACCATCGACAGGACCACCCGCCACGGCAACGTGGTCGGGGCGTCGGTGGCCAGCGGGGTGACGATCATCAGTTGCGCGGTTCCGGTCAGCAGTTGCGCGGTGGCGAGCTCGAGTGTGCTGTGCCCGGTTCCGGTGAGGTTGCGGCGCAGGTAGGGGTTGCCGATGCCGTAGCACACGGTCGCGCCCACGGCCAGCAGCATTCCTGTGGCGGTGGCGCCGGCGAATCCGGTCCACACGCCGAAGACCACCAGTACGCCCAGGAATCCGGTGGCCAAGCCGATGAGCCGCCCCGGTGTCGGGCGCTCATCGGAGAGCATGAGCAGTGAGAACACCAGCGCGAAGAGCGGGGT
>JAJYTD010000088.1 GCA_021793235.1 Actinomycetes bacterium
CTCCGCCTTGCAGGTGCCGCCCGGGGCCTCGGCCATCGCACCGCCGTAGGAATCGGCAGCCGCTTCCACTGGGGCGGTGACGCCCGGACCAGCCAGAGGAGTGGCGTAGCGGAAACCGGTGTAAGGGCAGCCACACGCACACCGTGCTCCTCAAGGCACGGCGATACCTCCAGAGCACCCGCGCGCACGGCTGTGAACCCGATCTCGTGACTGGCGGCCCTGCCGCGGGTGTACGCCCACCAGCGTGCCGAGCAGCCGACCCGGCCGCGGAGGCGACCGCGCGGGCCGCGCGGGAAGCGCCACCGCGACTCGACCGGTTCGGCGCTCCGCCGCGCGGCGTGCCTACATCACTAGGACGTACCGCCCGGCACGGTCGCCGACGGCTGGGCCGGATGGCCGCCCTGGTCGCCGTCGGGCTCCTCCGCGACCGGAGTGGGAGCGGGGCGGCGGCGGACGAACAGCGCGGCGACCACAGCGAGCACGCCGATACAGCCGGCGACGATGAACGCGATGCGCAGGCCGACGGCATCGGGGCTGCCGGAGGGGTCGACGCTGCCGAGCGCGGCGACGGTGATGAAGACGGCCGTGCCGAACGCGCCGGCGACCTGCTGGAGCGTGGCCAGGATGGCGCTGCCGTGGGAGTGGAGGTGGTCGGGCAGCACGCCGAGCGACTCGGTCATCAGCGGGGTCATCATCAGCCCGAGCCCGGCCATGAGCAGGATGTGGATGCCGAGCACCGCGGCCAGCGGCGAGCCCGGGCCGAGTGCGCTGAACAGCCACAGCGACGCCGCCATGGCCAGCGCGCCCGGGATCACCAGGGGGCGGGCCCCATACCGGTCGAACAGCGCCCCGACGGGGCGTCCGAGCAGTCCGAGGACCAACCCACCGGGCAGCACGACCAGTCCGCTGACGAACGTGCTGGTGTGCATGACGGTCTGCAGGTAGAGCGGCAGCAGGATCGCCGCGGCACCCAGCAGGCACATGAACAGCAGGGCGGTCAGGACCAGGGCGACCACGAAACTGCGGTAGGTGAAAGGGCGCAGGTCGAGCAGGGCCCGGTCGTGGCGTTGCAGGCGGACTTGGCGCCATACGAAGACGGTGAGCGCGACGCCCCCGACCACGACCGATGTCCACGGCGGCAGCGCCCCACCGCCGGACTCCCCAAAGGAAGACAGGCCGTAGAGCAGGCCGCCGAACCCGACCGCGGACAGCAGCACCGAGAGTACGTCCAGCGGCACCGGCCTCGTGCGGCTGTCCAGGCGCAGCCAGATCGCCCCGATGACCAATGCGGCCACCGCCAGCGGGAGCACGGTGAAGAACATCCAGCGCCACCCCAGCGAGGCCAGCAGCGCTCCGCCGATGGTCGGCCCGATCGCGGGGGCGACGGCGATGACGATAGAGATCGTGCCCATCGTCGCGCCGCGCCGCTGGGGCGGCACCAGGCGCATCACCGAGGTCATCAGCAGCGGCAGCATCACCGCGGTGCCGCACGCCTGCACGATACGTCCGGCCAAAAGCAGCCAGAAGGTGTGGGCTGCCCCGCTGAGCAGCGTCCCCAGAGTGAACAGGGTCAGTGAGACCAGGAAGACCTGGCGCGGGGTGAAGCGCTCGAGCAGGAACCCGGTGGTCGGGATGACCACAGCCATGGTCAGCAGGAACCCGCTGGTCAGCCACTGCGCAGTCGTGGTCGAGACGTCGAAGACGACGGTCAGGTCGCGCAGCGCGACGCTCAAGATCGTCTCGTTGAGGATCATCACGAAGGCTGAGACGACGAGCATCCCGATGAGCAGGCCGGCGCGCGGTGCGGCGGACCGCTGGTCTGGGTCCGTGGTCGCAGCATTCGCGGAGTCGATCATGGGCAATACCTCATAAGGAGCAGCGGATTCGGTGGGTGGGGCGTTGGTCTCCCACAACGACTAACGGCTGGGCGGTACCAGGAGGGGTTCCTCTCCACTGGGGCGTCGGCCGGTGGACCTCTGCGGTCGCCGCACTAGATGAACCTAAATCAGACAACTGACTTAATAACGCGCCCGCCACACCAACGAACTGAGAGATGCGGCACACGGGGTTCGGGAAGAGCGCGGCAACCGGGTCCCCGCCCGGTCACCGAGGAAGGACTCCGCGATCCACCACGCACGCTGATGAACCAAGCCCGATTCAAGCGCCTTTGCTCTTCGGCGCATCCAGCGGATGACCGACTCGCTCGCCCGGCAGCCCTACTCGCCATGTGGCACAGATCTCATTGAAGGTTGTACCGAGGTACAGCCTTAGCGTGGGGTTGTCAGTTCAGCGAACCTGGCACTCAGGAGGCGGAAGGCATGTCGGTGGAGGTCACCGAGGCGGCGTTCGAGGAAGAGGTCGGGGCGTCGCCGGTACCGGTGGTGCTGGAGTTCTACGCGACCTGGTGCGGCGACTGCCGACGGATCACGCCAACTCTGGAGGCGCTGGCCGAGGAGTTCGCGCCGGGGGTTCGATTCGTCAAGGTCAACGCGGACGAGGAACCGGGTCTGGTATCCCGGTTCGGGGTAGCGTCGGCCCCGACGCTGTTCGTGCTCGCCGGTGGCGAGCGAGTGACATCGGTCGTGGGTGCGCAGCCGACCCCGGTCCTGCGCGCCATGTTCGAAACCGCCTTGTCGACGCAGGGCCCAGGCGGCCCGCCGGTTGATTCGGCGGTCGGTTCCGGATGTGGCTGCGGCCCGGTCTGCGGCTCCTCTCCTACGAGCACGGTGGACGTGTCCCCGGTGACAACCCTGACGGGAGGTTCGGGGGCGGCCTCGGCGGGTGCGGGGTGGGTGCCGGCGGACGCGTGCACGCTGCCCACCTCGGACCAGCCGATGCGGTTGGCGGAGTTCGAGGGCCTGTTCCGGTCGTCGCTGATTGGCGTGGACCGCGAGGAGCCGGGGTGGCTGCGGCTGCGCCTGCGCGGCGGCAGCGAGGGCCGTGGCACCGGACAGGTCGAGAGCCGGGCCCGGGATCTGGCGGCACGCGAGGCCGAGTGCTGCTCGTTCTTCGACTTCACCGTGGAGCGCGACGGCACCGAGGTGGTCGTCGATGTAGGGGTCCCTGCCGACAAGACCGTGGTGCTTGACGGTTTGTCCGCGCAGGCTCAGGCCGCACGGAACGCGCGGGTATGAGGCGTTCCACGGCTAATCCACGGCCACCCGGAGTGGTCCGCGGCGATAGGAGGGGCGATGCGGTCGGGGGAGCTGGCAGCAGCGGCCGGGGTGAACGTGCAGACACTGCGGTACTACGAGCGGCGCGGGCTGCTGCCCGAGCCCCGCCGCTCGCCGGGTGGCTACCGCGACTACGACGAGAGCGCGGTGGCGCTGCTGCGCGTGGTCAAAGCGGCGCAGCGACTCGGGTTCACCCTCGACGAGGTCGCTGAGCTCCTCGACGCCGGCCGCCGTCGGCACCCGACCCCGGACCTCCAGGATCGGGCGCGGGCTAAACTCGCCGAGGTCGACCAGCGCCTGGAAGACCTGACCCGCATCCGCGAAGGGCTGGTCCAGGTTATCGGCGCTCGCTGCGCCAGCCTCACCAACTGCACCTGCGAGGAGTGCCCACTCCCGTTCATTGAGCTGGCCGCGGTTGCAGAGCACCCGTCATGACCGGGCCGCATCAGGCAGCGTAATCGATCCGAGCACCGACGCCTTCGGCAATGGGTTGACAGCCAGTACGAACGACACACATATCAGAGTGAGAGGACACCAGGATGCCGCAGGGCGTGAGCAGCCTGCCCGAGCAGATGGAGCACCATCAAGTCCCGATCTACATCGGCGCGATCCTGGCCGGTGGAGCGTTGGTCTCCCGCGCTGATCTTGACGCTGTGCACCCCTGAGGGCGCTTGCACACGTGCACAGCGTCAAGATCAGCGACGACTAAGAGCTCATCTCATTTGGATTCTCGGTGGCCTGGCCGAGTGTCGATGGTTGAGCGTTTGGTGCCGTACGGACTGTGGGAGCTGTTCCAGCGGGTGGGGCGACATCGGTGGCAGGTCGAGCGCACCATGGCCTGGCCGGCCGGATGCCGACGTCTGCACCGCCGTTATGAGCGCAAGGCTGAGCACTTCCCCGCCTTCGTCGGCATCGCCTGCACATTGATCTGCTACCGCAAACTCACCAAACGAGATGAGCTCTAAGAACCGCCGCTGCATGAGCCCCCGGCCACGGCTACGGAAACGGTCGGACCCCGCCGCCGCAGGGGGAAAACGCGGGACCGGATGCGTGTTCGCGGCTGCCGTCAGGGCATGGTCTCGGCGATGGCCATCCGGACGCCTTCGCGGACGTCGAGGAACTGCTGGCGCGGGTCCTCGCTGCGGTACAGGTTCCAGGGGTAGGAGGTCGCGTGCACACCGGCGGCGCGGAACTGCTCCAGCGCCTCCTCGTTGCGCTCCTGCACCCAAAGGTTGCGGATGATCAGGTTCCGGTCGGAACGGTGCCAGCGGTAGGTCGCCGGGGCGTTGGGCGGGCATACGGCGAGCGCACGGTTGACCGCCTCGCGGACCTCCGGCCGGGTGAGCACCGGACCGTCCTTTGTGACGTCGTACTCCAGCCACGCCTCCAGCGGCAGCACCTGCAGGGCCGAGTCCGGCGGAGCGGCATCGGCGGCCCGGTAGGCGAACGCGAACATCTCCTCGTCGGAGCCGTGCCACTTGCCGCACACGTACTGCAGGGCACGGCCGTGAGCGCCCTGGTGGTGCGGGGCCCGATCCGTGACTTCGGCCCACGCCCGGTCGAACACCTCGCGCCTGCCCCCGGGGCTGCCCATCGCGTAGGTGAGCATCCGGATCCACGGGCACGGGTCGGCGGGATTGGCCTGCGCCGCCCGGAGCAGTACCGGCTCCACCTGACCGAGGTAGTGGAAAAACCCCGCGAACTGCTCGTCGGAGGTGTACTTGGCGTATTTCGCCCCGCGTGCCTCCCATGCCCTGCCGATGAGCACATCGCCATGGAGCAGGAGCGCGTTGGGGTCGTCCGGCAGCTCGTGCAGCCACGCGTTCAGCCAGGCGTCGCCCTCCAGAGCGACATCGGAGAGCCGGTTGACGTGGTAGTCGCGCAGCTCCCAGTCCGGGCCCGACTGGGTGTGGGCGAGCAGCCGCGCCGCAGGCAGCCAGTCGCCGCTGCTGGCCGCCTGCTCGGCCGCCAGCAGCGGCGGATCTTCCACCGGCGCGTCCAGCACCACTGCCTCGTCGGGCGGAAGGTCGGACCCGACCTTGTCGAGATTCTTCGCGACGCGCATGAAGGCGCGCATTTCCTTGATTTTGGAAAAGACCACCCGGCAAGTGTAGGAATACGCGGTTGCCCCGATTTCCGTCTTTGCCGGTTCCGTTCCGGTTCCATGCTGAGGCGGGCCGCCAAGGCGGGCCGACCGGTGCCGACGGCCGTCGCGGCGGTGGGGAACACGGCAGAGCACTCGTTACTGCCCTTTCGGCGGCATGGCGAGTTCCCGGGGCGCGATCGGACGTACCCGGCAGTGCCCTGCGACTCCTACCCTCGTAACCGTGACCACCATGCTCGACGCGGGCGACCTGGACGTTGCGGCCGCCCGGATGCGCGAAATCCTCGGGCAGGGGCCTGTCGCCGCGCTGACCGGTGCGGGCATCTCCACGGACTCGGGAATCCCCGACTACCGGGGACCGGACTCGCCGCCGCGCAAGCCGATGACCTACCAGCAGTTCATCGGCGACGCCGCGTTCCGACGCCACTACTGGGCCCGCAACCACATCGGCTGGCGCCACGTGCACCGGACGCGGCCCAACGACGGCCACCGCGCACTGGCCGACCTGGAGGCCCTCGGCGTCCTGTCCGGCATCATCACCCAGAACGTGGACACCCTGCACGAGAGGGCGGGCAGCAGGCGGGTCATCGACCTGCACGGCCGCTACGACCGGATCGTCTGCCTCTCCTGTTCTCAGGTGACCTCCCGGGAGCGGTTGGCCGCACGCCTCACGGCGCTGAACCCGGACTTCACCGGCGGGGTCGCCGACGTGGAGACCGCCCCCGACGCCGATGCGGTCCTGGCCTCGACCGAAGGCTTCCGGGTGGCCGACTGCGCGACCTGCGGCGGGACACTGAAACCCGACATCGTGTACTTCGGCGAGAACGTCCCCAAAGAACGCGTGCAAGAGGGGTACCGGCTCGTTGACGGGGCGGCCGCCCTGCTGGTGGCCGGCTCGTCGCTGACCGTGCTGTCGGGGCGGCGGTTCGTCAAGCGCGCAGCAGATCAGGACAAACCGGTGGTGATCCTCAACCGGGGTGCGACCCGGGCGGACCGGATCGCAACCCTCCTCGTGGAGGCGGGCTGCTCCCCGATGCTGCGCGCCCTGGTCGGGGCCTATACCGGCTGACGCACGTCCCACAGCTCCGGGCCGGTCGGGGCGAGATCGTGCACCCCCGTTTCCCGGAGCATGGTGATCCGCTCCCGGAGCATGGTGACACCCGCGTCGACGGCGGCACCACCGAGCATGTGTTGTCGCCGCCCGGTCGGTCCCGGAACGGATCATGGTCACCGTTGGCCGGCCCTGCCGCGGGGTCGGCCCCGAACGGTCGGTCACCGACCGGAGCCCGGTTTCGGCTCGATGGCGCGGTACAGCCAACAGCACAGCGGCACATGGACATCGCGGCGCTGCCGCAGCGTCGTGCCCAGCGTGGTGCGCGGGCGATGAGTCCTGCCGCCCCGCACGGTCAGTACATCCGGCAGACAAGGAGGGCGGCGGACGAGCCGCCGGACCCAAGGGAGCAGCATGGGCACGACCAGGTTCCAGATCGCCGTCTCGCTGGACGGGTACATGGCCGGACCGCACCAGAGCGAGAAGGAACCACTCGGTGCGGGCGGCGTGCGGTTGCACCAGTGGGCTTTTCCGCTAAAGGCCTGGCGCAGGGCGCAGGGGCTGACGGGCGGTGCGGTCAACGCCAGCACTCCCGTGGTCGAGGAAGTACAGGCCAGCGTGGGCGCGGTCGTGATGGGCCGCAACATGTTCGGCGGCGGTCCCGGGCCTTGGGGGGAAGACCCCTGGCGCGGCTGGTGGGGGGAGAATCCCCCCTTCCACGCCCCGGTGTTCGTGGTCACCCATCATCCGCGCGGTCCCCTGGAGCTGGAGGGCGGCACCACCTTCCACTTCGTCACCGACGGCGTCGGCTCCGCGCTGGAGCAGGCGAAGCGGGCCGCGGACGGCATGGACGTGCTGATCGCAGGAGGAGCGGACATCCTTCGGCAGTGCCTCACAGCGGGGGTCGTTGACGAGTTCTACCTCCATATCGTCCCCGTCCTCCTGGGCGCGGGCGAGCGGCTGTTCGAGGACGTCAAAGAACTCGAGCTCGAACAGGTGCGCGCGGTCGCCGCGCCCAACGTCACCCACATCAAGTACCGCGTTGCAAGCCAGAGGCCTGCGCTCTGAACCGGTCCCCGCACCGATCCCCACGTCGCGACGGCCTTGGGCCTGCATACCGCCGCCGGTCGTGCGGCGGGGCCTCACACCGTGTCAGGGGCCAACCCCCGCGGCGCCCGAGGACGGACGCGGCGCCGGGTGTCTGCTGTTTTTGTACCGCAGCGGTCCAATACCATGCCGGGGGCGGCGCGCCGAGGCCGTCCGGTAGGAGCAGACCTGCTCTGCCGTGCAGCGGCTGGGCCGGCCCGACGACTTCGACGAACTTTCCCCGTCCTGAGGTGCGATCTTGACCGATCCTTTCGCGTTCCCGTCCCCGATCGCCGGCACCGGGCTTCCCGCCGCTGCTCTGGCCGAGCTCGACGCCGCCCCGGTGGAGGCCCGCTGCCTGCCGGACAGTCCGGTCTCTCCCGCCGAGGTCCGAGCCGCCGGGCTGCGGCTGAGCGACCTGTGGCTGCCCGCGGTGGTGCTGCACGGCGACGCGCTAGGGCACAACCTCGACCGATTCGCCCGCTGGTGTGCCGAGCGCGGCACCGACCTGGCACCGCACGCCAAGACGACGATGGCACCCCACCTGTGGTCCGCCCAACTCGACCGCGGCGCCTGGGGGCTCACCGCCGCCACGGTGGCCCAGGCCCGCGTGCTGCGGCGGTTCGGTGCGCGCCGAGTGCTCATCGCCAATGAGGTGGTCGAAGCCGGCCAGCTCGCCTGGCTGGCCGACGCCATGGCCGATGACGGCTTCGAGTCGCTGTGCCTGGTCGACTCCCCCGCCGGGGTGGAGCTGATGGAGCACGGGCTCGCCACCGCGCCGCGCCCGCTGCCGGTACTGGTCGAACTGGGCGTTCCCGGGCGGCGCACCGGTGTGCGCGACCTCGGCGAGGCGCTGGCCCTCGCCCGGCGTGTGGCCCGCAGCCCTCACCTGTCACTGGTCGGCGTCGAAGGGTACGAGGGCGTGTTCCCGCAGCGCCGCGACGGCGAGGCCCCCGGACGCGCCCGCGCGTGGCTCGACGGCCTCGCGGAGCTGGCGCGGCGCGCCGATGAGGAGGGATTGTTCGCCGACGCCGCCGAGGTGATCGTGACCGCGGGCGGCAGCAGCTACCCCGACCTTGCCGCCGACGCGCTCAGCGCGATGCCGGAACTGTCCCGCCCGACACGGCGCGTTCTGCGCGCCGGGTGCTACCTGACCCATGACGACCTGCTCATGGAACGCGCCTCGCCGCTGCGCAGCGGAGCTGCCGAGGAGCCGCTGCGGCCGGCGCTGTCCTGCTATGCGCGGGTGCTATCGTGCCCGGAGCCGGGCCGGGCACTGATCGGCGCGGGCAAGCGCGACGTCTCCTTCGACATCGACCTGCCCCTTCCGCGCGCCGTCCTGCGCGGCGGGCGGCGTATACCGCTGGAGGGCCGGGCGCGCGTCGTCGAGCTCAACGACCACCACGGCTTCCTCGACGCCGGTGACCTCGTCAGCGACGCGGTGCCGCAGGTCGGCGATGTCGTGGAGCTCGGGCTGTCCCACCCGTGCACCGTGTTCGACAAGTGGCCGCTGATCCCTGTGCTGGATGGCGAGGGCCGGATCGCAGACGCCGTCCGCACCCTCTTCTGAGCGCTGCGCGCACCGCTCTCCGGCAAGCGCGGGCACGGTTCCACGGTCTTCTCCGCGGGCGGAGCTCGACGTCGGCCCC
>JAJYTD010000008.1 GCA_021793235.1 Actinomycetes bacterium
TCTGCACAACCGCGCCCAACTGGTGCGCTACGCCATCGACCAGGGGCTGGACGAGTAGGCTGAAAAGCATGCGGGATCGGTAGGCGATTCGGAAGAATCGAGGGGACGGTACCCATGTCACGGAGGCAGAACATGCCAGCAGTGATCGAGCGGCACGAAGACCGCCTCTTCAACACTCTGGACGATCTCGACGTGCCCCGGGGCTACAAGGCGGAAATCCTGGGAGACGGTGGAATCGTGATGTCCCCCAGCCCGAGCGGGCTGCACCAGCACAACATCTGGGAACTCGATGAGTCACTGCGGTCGGCTCTTCCGCCGCGGATCCGGACCGAGGACCATCTCGAAATCCGGATGCCCCACCTCGGGCGCAGCGTCATTCCGGATCTCTTCGCCGCACCCATCGAAGTTCTGGCCACAACGGAGCACCACATTCCTCCGGACGATGTCCTGCTCGTCGCCGAGGTGGTCTCTCCCGGCAGCCAGGAAAGGGACCGCGACGTGAAACTCGGCATCTACCCTGCGGCCGCCATCCCGCTGTACCTGCTCATCGACCCCATCCGGGCGACGGCGACGCTGTACGCCACCCCGCGCAACGGCGAGTACCTGGAATCGGAGACCGTCACCTTCGGCAAACCACTGAAGCTTCCCGAACCGTTCGGGATCGACCTGGACACCGGCCGGTTCCGAGAGTACTGATCCCGGCGGTCGCCCTTCCGACCGGTGCCGACGGGGAGAGCCGCCGGATCAGACCAGTTCGGCCCAGCCCTTGGCGCGCTCGACTGCGACCCGCCAGCGCTGATAGGCGGCGTCGTCGCGTTCGCCGGGCGCAAAGCGCCGGTCCAGTCGCCAAACGTGGGTCAGTTCCTCGGTGGAAGCCCACACGCCGGTGCCCAGGCCGGCCAGGAAGGCCGCGCCCAAAGCGGTGGTCTCCTGCACCACCGGCCGGGCCGCGCTGACACCGAGCTGGTCGGCCTGAATCTGGCAGAGGAGATCGTTTCTCGCGCCGCCGCCGTCCACCCGGAGTTCGGGCAGATGGGTGCCGGAAGCTTGGACCATCGCCTCCACCACGTCGCGGACCTCGAAGGCGATCGCCTCCAGGGTGGCCCGCGCCAGGTGCGCCCGTCCGGTTCCGCGGGTGATGCCGAAGATCGCCCCGCGCGCGTGCGGGTCCCAGTCGGGCGCCCCCAGGCCGGTGAGCGCAGGGACGAACACGACTCCGCCGGAGTCCGCCACGCTCGCCGCCAGCGCTTCGGATTGCGGAGCGTTGTCGATCAGCCCGAGGCCGTCGCGTAGCCACTGCACGGCGGCGCCGGTGACGAAGATCGACCCTTCCAGCGCGTACTCCAGTCTGCCGTCAGGGTGCTGCCACAGCACGGTGCTGAGCAGCCCGTGCTCCGGCGCGGCCGCCTCCTCTCCCGTGTTGACCAGGACAAAGGAGCCGGTGCCGTAGGTGCACTTGGCGGAGCCCGGCGTGTAGCAGTTCTGGCCGAACATGGCCGCCTGCTGGTCACCGGCGATACCCGCGATCGGCAGCCGCAGCCCCAGGAACTCCTCGGGCACCGATTCGCCCACGACCCCGTAGGAGGGGACGACCTCGGGCAGTGCGGACATGGGAACGCCGAACAGTTCGCACATCTCCTCGGACCAGCGCCCGGCCCGGATGTCGTAGAGCAGGGTGCGCGACGCGTTGGAGGCGTCGGTCACGTGCCGTTGCCCGCCGGTCAGCCGCGCGATGATGTAGGAGTCCACCGTGCCGACAACGGATTCGCCCGATTCGACCGTGTTCCACGCCCGCTGGTCGTTGCGCTGTATCCAGACCAGTTTGGTAGCGGTGAAGTAGGGGTCCAGGCGCAGACCGGTCACCTCGCGGACCCGTTCCTCGCGGCCGGCGTCGCGCAGTTCAGTGCAGATGCCCGCGGTGCGCCGATCCTGCCACACGATCGCTTTGCGCGGGGAGCGGCCGCGCTCTCGGGTCCACACCACTGCTGTCTCGCGCTGGTTCGTGATGCCGATGCAGGTGGGTTCCTCGTCTGCGGCCTCGATCGCGCTCTGGCACGCCGCCAGTGTCGCCTGCCAGATCTCCTCGGGGACGTGTTCGACCCATCCGTTTTGGGGGTAGTGCTGGGCGAATTCCTGATAACCGCGCGCGAGAACGCTGCCGTTCTCGCCGACCACGAGGGCGGTGACACCGGTGGTTCCGGCATCGATGGTGAGCACGGACATGGGTTGGCCTCCAGCAGCTCGGGCGACTATGGTCTAGACCATGGGCGGTGCGGAACGGACGGCGCCGGTTCCCGCTCTTCGGTTCGTCACCCAGGGGGCTTACCCGCGGGTGCGGTCGACACTCTTCGCGGGCGGCCTTCCGTAACGTCGGTCACACCGCCGCTGTCAGGCTGACGGCGGCGGGGCACGAGGTCAAGGGCCCATGGCCAGCGCGCTCGACGCGTCGGCATGGCCTTCGGGATTTTCACGTGAACACGAGGAGAACACGCATGCGAGTCGGGGTGCTGACCGGTGGCGGCGACTGCCCGGGACTGAACGCGGTCATCCGCGCTGTCGTCCGCAAGGGCATCAAGGACTACGGGTACGAGTTCGTCGGTTTCCGGGACGGCTGGCGCGGCCCCTTGGAGGGCGACACCATGCCTCTGGACCGCGCGGCCGTGAGCGGGATCCTCCCGCGCGGCGGCACGATCCTCGGCTCCTCCCGCACCAACCTGATGAAGATCGACGGCGGCGTCGAACGCGTCAAGGACAACATGGCCGGTCTGGGGATCGACGCGCTGATCGCGATCGGCGGCGAGGATACGCTCGGCGTCGCAACACAGCTGCACGACCGCGGCGTCAAGGTTGTCGGGGTACCGAAGACGATCGACAACGACCTCGACGCCACCGACTACACGTTCGGTTTCGACACCGCGGTGAACATCGCCACCGAGGCGATCGACCGGCTGCACACCACCGCCGAGTCCCACCACCGCGCGCTGGTCGTCGAAGTCATGGGCCGCCACGCCGGCTGGATCGCGCTGCACGCGGGGATGGCCGCCGGCGCCAACGTCATTCTGATCCCCGAGCGCCCCTTCGACATCGACGAGGTCGTCGCCTACGTCCAGAGCCGCTTCAAGACCAACTACGCGCCGATACTCGTGGTCGCCGAGGGGGCGCACCCCAAGGACGGCCAGATGGAGCTGTCCACGGGCGAGAAGGACTCCTTCGGGCATGTGCGGCTCGGCGGCATCGGCCAGCGTCTGGCCGATGAGATCGAAACGCGCACCGGCAAGGAGGCCCGTTCAGTGGTCCTCGGCCATGTGCAGCGCGGCGGCACGCCTTCGGCGTTCGACCGGGTGCTGGCCACGCGTCTGGGCGTCAACGCCATCGAAGCGGTGCACGCCCAGGACTTCGGCAAGATGGTCGCGCTCCAGGGCACCTCCATCGTCCGGGTGGACCTGTCCGCGGCCACCGACAAGCTGAAGACCGTACCGGTCGAGCGCTACGAGGAGGCCGAGGTCTTCTTCGGCTGAGCGACCCGCCCCGAGGCGGGCGGACCACGGCGGCGCGCGGGGGTTCCCGCGCGCCGCGCGTTTTCGGGCATCGGGAAGCAGAGGGCACCCCGAAGGGCTGACCAGCGGACCCGCCGACCGGCATGCTCTCCGTCGCGAACGGCCGCTCGGATGCCCGATACTGGAAGTAGCGGGTCCGTGCGCAACCTGCCGGTCCCCTCCTCCGAGACCCCTGGGAGATCCACGTCATGGCCGTTACGTCCGACCCCGCGGCCGTCGAAGCGGCGGCCGCCGCCCCGGTGGCCGCCGACTCCGGGCTGGGCGAGTTGTGCGTGCTGATGAAGTTGGGCGAGATCGTCCTGAAGGGAAGCAACCGGAAGCTCTTCGAGCGCCGCCTGCACAACAACATCCGCTCGTCCGCGCGCGGGCTGGGCGAGATCCGGCTGACCCAGCGCGGGGCCGGCGTCATCATCCTGCGCATGCCCGGTGCCTCTGATCTGGAGGTCGCCGAGCTCGCCGAGCGCATGCGCAATGTCATGGGCGTGGTCTGGGTGCACCTGGTTCGGCGGGTCGCCAAGGACATCGACCTGGTCGCCGACGTGGCCGTGCGCTCCATGGCCGAGCGGACCGGAACGTTCGCGGTGCGCGCGCGCCGCCGGGACAAGCGCTTCCCGCTCACCTCCTCGCAGATCGCCGCACAGGTGGGTGCCGAGATCAAGCGCGCCCACGGTATGGCGGTCCGGCTGAAGAATCCCGACAACACCCTGTTCGTCGAGGTCGACAAGGACGAGGTGTTCGTCTTCACCGACGGCATCCCCGGCCAGGGCGGACTGCCCGTGGGCATGAGCGGGCGCGCCCTGGTGCTGATGTCCGGCGGGATCGACTCCCCGGTCGCCGCGCACCGGATGATGCGCCGCGGACTCAAGGTCGACTTCCTGCACTTCTCCGGCATGCCCTTCACCGGCCCGGAGTCCATCTACAAGGCCTACAGCCTGGTGCGCCAGCTGGACCGGTTCCAGGTGGGCTCCCGGCTGTTCGTCGTACCCTTCGGCAAGGCCCAGCAACAGCTGAAGAGCTCCGGTGTCGAACGGCTGCAGATCATCGCCCAGCGCCGGCTGATGCTCAAGACCGCCGAAGCGCTGGCCGACGACCTCGGCTCGGAGGCCCTCGTCACCGGTGACGCGCTCGGCCAGGTCTCCAGCCAGACCATGGCCAACATCACCGCGCTCGACGACGCGGTCGACCTGCCCATCCTGCGTCCGCTCATCGGCATGGACAAGACCGAGATCATGGACCAGGCGCGCCGTATCGGCACGCTCTCGATCTCCGAGCTTCCCGACGAGGACTGCTGCACCCTGCTGACTCCCCGCCAGGCCGAAACGGCGGCCAAAGTCGCGGATCTGCGCCGGATCGAGACCCGGCTCGACGCGGAGGCGCTCGCCGAGCACCTGGTCACCACGGCGCAACTGCACCGTCCGAGCTTCCTCGGCGACGCCGCACCGGCGCATGCCTGACCCCGCCGATCCCGCTGATCCGGCGGGGCCGGTGTCCCCGTCCTCAGGCGGGCAGCGGCTGCGGCGCCGGAGTGAGGACGCGTCCCGTCAGCCCCGACAGGGTGCTCGCCAGATCAGCCAGCGCGGCGATGTCCTCCTCGACCAGTGCCTGGGGTCCGTCGCACAGTGCCGTCTCGGGCGTAGGGTGGACGTCGACGATGATGCCGTCGGCGCCGACCGCGATCGCCGCGCGCGACAGCGGGAGCACCAGGTCGCGCTTGCCGCCCGAGTGCGACGGGTCGACGATCACCGGCAGGTGGGACAGGTTCTGCGCCACCGGGACCGCGCTGATGTCCAGGGTGTTGCGGGTGGCTTTCTCGAAGGTGCGGATACCGCGCTCACACAGCACGATGTCGAGATTGCCGCGTTGGGCGATGTACTCGGCGGCCATCAGCCACTCCTCGATCGTGGCGTTCATCCCCCGCTTGAGCAGGACCGGTTTCCCGGCTTCCCCGGCCGCCTGCAGCAGCGCGAAATTCTGCATGTTGCGGGTACCGATCTGCAGCATGTCGGCGTAGCCGGCGACCAGTTCGACGTCGGCGGCGTCGACCACCTCGGTGACGACCGGCAGGCCCGTCTCGTCGCGCACATCAGAGAGGATCTTCAGGCCGGCCTCTCCCAGGCCTTGGAAGGCGTAGGGGGATGTGCGTGGCTTGTAGGCGCCGCCGCGCAGCAGTGCCGCACCGGCGGCCCGCGCCATCCGCGCCGCCGCCAGCGTCTGGTCCGGCGTCTCCACGGCGCACGGCCCGGCGATCACCGTCATGGTGTCGGCGCCGATCGGCACCCCGCGCACGCTCACCATGGAGCGGCTCGGCTGATTTTCCCTGCTGACCAGTTTGTAGGGTGCGGAGATACGCAGCACGTCGCTCACTCCCGGCATGGCGCGCAGATCGAGCGTCTCGAACTGCTGGACATCCCCTACGAGGCCGATGATCGTGCGGCTCACACCGCGGGTGACATAGGCCTCGCCCCCTGCGGTGGCGACGAGGTCGACGAGGTTGTCGATGTTGTCCGGGGTGGCTTCGGGAGCCATCACGATGACCATGCGTTGATTCCTTCGAAGGTTCGAGGGTGTGGGTGCGTCCGGACGAACGAAAAAGAGCCCCGGGCCGTCGGCCCGGGGCTCTACAGAATCGTCCGTGTCAGCGCAACGCTTGGCGGGCGACCGTCCTACCCGAGGGCCGGTAGCCATAAAAGCGCCAGAAGTTCCGCTGCATGGTTGTGACTATAGCGCACCTCGTGAGCCCCAGCATGCGGCAGGGCTGAGCCGGGGATGTCGCGGACGCCTGGCAGGATGGCGGGTAAGGCGTTAAAGGAGGGGGATTGTCGCAACATCGACTGCCACCCGGGCAGTATGTGCCGCGCGACCGGTCCGCCCTGCACTACGGTCCGGTTCCGCGCTTCCGCCCGGAACGCTGGGATTTCCGGGTCTATGGCTTTACGGATTCGCTGGGCGAGTACCGGTGGACATGGCCGGAGTTCGACGCGCTTCCACGCGTC
This sequence comes from Actinomycetes bacterium, assembly GCA_021793235.1. Lineage (GTDB taxonomy): Bacteria > Actinomycetota > Actinomycetes > Streptosporangiales > Streptosporangiaceae > JAJYTD01. The sequence goes on from JAJYTD010000008.1 coordinate 6,551, forward strand.
GATACCGTTTCCGACTTCCACTGCGTGACGAGGTTCACGATTCCCGGCATCCGATGGCGCGGGATCCGCGCCTCTCACCTGGTGGAGCTGGCACCGCCGGACTCCGCGGTGACCCACGTGATGGTATGGGCCGAATACGGCTACAGCGCGAACATGCGCATCGACGACTTCCTCGGCCGCGACGTGCTACTGGCGACGCACCGCGACGGCGAGCGGCTGGCTCCCGAGCACGGCTACCCACTGCGTCTGGTCGTGCCGCACCTGTACGGCTGGAAGAGTGTGAAGTGGGTGCGGGCCATCGAGTACCTGACCGCCGACCGGCGCGGGTTCTGGGAAGAACGCGGGTATCACAACCTCGCGGACCCGTGGACCGAGCAGCGCTACTCCTACCAGGAGGAACCCGGTCAGGGCCCACCGTTGATATGACCGCGGCCCCTGACCGCCGAATGCGGGCGGACGGGACCGGGCCCGGTCCTCAGCGCGGCACCCGCATCTCGATCTCGGTGCCCTCGCCCGGGGCCGTAGTGACGGTGGTCTCTCCCTTGAGGTCGCGGATGCGGCCCTGAATGGACTGGGCCAGACCGAACCTGCCTTCGGCGGCGGCTTCGCCGAGGCGGCCCGGTTCCATGCCCGGCCCGTCGTCGCGGACCGCCACGGTCACGGTGTCGCCTTCATCCTCGACCAGCAGCCACACGCGTGTGTTCTCGGGGCAGTGCCGTTCGACATTGGCCAGTGCCGCCCTGACGGCCGCGTCGATCTCCTCGGCCGTGTACGGCTCCAGCGGCACCGGGGTGGCCGGTGCCGCTACGGTGATCCGCGCTGTGGCGTGCGCCCCGAGCAGGGACCGCAGATCGACCGTCTCGCCCGGGCCCGACCGGGGCCCATCGGAAACCGGGGCGGCCGGCGGCTCCACCGCCGACCGGATATCGGCCGACTCCTGCGCACCGATCAGTCCGCGCAGCTTGGCCTCCTGTTCACCAGCGAGCCGCCCCAGTTCAGCGGCTTCTCCCCCGGCCTCCGCCCCGCGCCGCTGCACCATGGCCAGCACCTGCAGCACGGAATCGTGGATGGAACGAGCCAGGCGCTCGCGCTCACGCGTCCGCGCCTCCATCTCCACCGCCCGAGCGAAGCGCTGTTCGGCCTCAGCGGCGTAGCCGGCCATATAGCCGACCGCGTATCCGGCGAGGATGAGCAGCACCACACCGCGCGGCACCGCAGCGGTGATGGTCAGCCCCAACAGCACCCGGATGGTGATGTCGACAATCCCGTGGCCCAGCGCCACGCTCAGTGCCCACCGGCGCCCGCCGACCACCGCGGCAGCCAGAGCTGCTCCGGCGAACCAGGTCGTAGTGAGTGGCGGCGCCATTCTCAGATACCCCGGAAACACCGCGAACACGGTGGCGAACAGGCACCCGAAGGCGATCGCGAGGTCGGCCGACAACAGCACGCGCGTGTTGCGCTTCGGGCTGGTGTAGGCGTAACCGGAGACCGCCGTCCACACCGCCATGGTGCTGATGACCGACCACGCCACCCACGGCCGGGCAAGGAGGTCGTGGTGCTGAGCGACGAGCACGACGGCATACACCAACGACGCGGCCCGGAACACGGTGATAGCGCGCCACAGCGGTGCCTCGAACCCCATGTCTTCGCCTTCCCCGCGGCAGTAGCCGCGCCGGTCGTGAAAAAGGAGACGCTGAGACGCGCTGTGGAGTTTCGGTGTTGCGGGTCGGCGGCGGGTCTTCCTGCTCAGACCACAGCGCCGTCATCGGGACCATTGTCTCCTGAAGGACGGTCGCCCATGCGGACGACGAGGACCACGAACCCGGCGATGAACGCCGCGACGGCGCAGAAAGCGAGCCAGCCGGGCGGCGAAACACCCAAGAACATCGAGCCGAGCAGGACGACCGGACCGCCGAACAGGCCCGCCCACGAGAGCCGACTGGTGAGGTCTCCGCGCGGCAGGGGCGGCGGAGGCGGCGGGATGTAGTGGTCGGCGTCATCGCCGCCGTCCGCCGCAGGGCGCACCACGCGGCCCCCGGGGCGGATGCCGTCATCACCGCCGGGGCCGACGGGCCCGCCCGTGGGGCCGTCGGGGTCGCCGGCCGCTCCGTACTTTCTGCGCTCGTCGCTGCTCAGGTTCTCGGCGTCCGGCCAGACGGCCTGTTCCGAGGCGCCGGTGTCGTTGTAGAACCGGGCCACGAGGTCGGCCCACACGTCATCGTCGTCGCCGGTCGCGGCCGCACGGGCAGAACCGCCGCCTGCGGCCCCCGCGGTATCGGCCTTCTCTGCGTCTGCGGCCGGTTCTACGCCGTCGGCCTCCGCGGTGTACTCCTCGAGATCGGGCAGCTTTTCGCGGAGGATCTGCTCGGCGGCCCGGCGCTCATCGGCATCGACGTAGAGGTGGTCCGCCGTGGGCTCCTCTGGTTCCCCGGACACTGTTTCCACAACGCCGTCTTCCAGCGGCACCGCGTAGGCGGCGATGCCGGATTCGCGCAACGTTTCGAGCATGAGGTCGGCCATGGCCGTTGGGAGCACGATGAGCGGGACATAGGTGTCCGCGAGCAGGCCGTTGCCGCGGCGATGCGTCATCGCTTCGGTCCTTCCCCGCTTCTGCTGTGCTCACGCACGAACGCGAGACTGCCGTCGAATATGGCCGCGGCGTCGTTGTCCAGGGTGGCGACGTGGTAGCTGTTTTCCAGTGAGTGGACGGTCAGCGCCGCGTTGACCGCCCTACTGGTGAGGATACGCAGACTCTGCGGGCCGATGACGTGATCTTGCGGACTTCGATAGGCGAGAATGGGCGCGGTGATCGCCGCCAGGCCCCGGCGGGTGGCGCGCCACAGTTTCGGCAGTGTCGCCGCGGCCGCGGTGGGGACCCGGTCATAGCCGACCTCGCGGACCCCGGGTTTTTTGATGTCGCCGACCAGGCCCTCGGTGGACGGGGCGATCCAGTGCAGCAGTGGTGCGAGCAGGAGAAGCCGGCTCTCCACCGCAAGTGACGGATTGACCACCACGACACCGCTGACCTTGTCCGCGTGCACCTCGGCCAGTCGCAACGCCAGGCAGCCGCCCATCGACATGCCCATGACGAAGACCCGGTCGCACTGCTCATCCATCTTGAGCAGCGACGACTCGACTTCACTGAACCAGTCGCCGGCCGTTGTCGTGCTCATGTCCTGCCACGTTGTTCCGTGCCCGGGCAGCAGGGGAAGATCGACGGTCAGGCCCGCGGCGGCGAGATGGTCTGCCCAGGGCCGCATCGATTGCGGAGTTCCGGTGAAACCGTGGCACAGCACCACGCCGGTTGTACCGCCGTCCTGGCTGAACGGCTCGGCGCCTGGCAGTAACGTCATGGACGCCTCCTTGATCTCCCATACCACCGCGGGCACGGAGGCCCTGCGCCGACTGTACGAAATTAACCCGGCAGAGGGGCGTACGGGTAGGCGGGAGGCCGTTCGGCTTTCCCGCCGCCGCCGTGCGCGGGCTCCTGCCCGCACATGTGTACTGCCAGGTAACCCCGGGGCCGATATTGGTAGTCGGCGCACGGCGGTGCGAAGATGACCGGGATTGTTCGTGGAAGCGGGAAGGCGGACGTGGCTAGGTTGTCCGAACGCTCCCCGCGTGTGCGGGGGTGAATATCGGTGTTCTACTGGGTGGTCAAGGCGATCTTGGGGCCGGTGCTCGCGGTGCTGTGGCAGCCGCGCGCCGAAGGGGTGGAGAACGTCCCCCGGCAGGGGCCCGCGATCATGGTGAGCAACCATCTCTCATTCTCCGACCACTTCTTCGGCCCGCTCCCTCTCCCCCGCAAGATCACCTTCCTCGCAAAGGCGGAGTACTTCACCGGGACGGGCCCCAAGGGGCTGATCAGCCGCCTGTTCTTCACCGGCGTGGGGCAGATCCCCATCGACCGCTCGGGAGGCAAGGCCAGTGAAGCCGCGCTGCGCACCGGCTTGAAGGTGCTCCGGCAGGGCAAGCTGCTCGGAATCTATCCCGAGGGCACGCGCTCTCCGGACGGCCGGCTGTACCGCGGGCGCACCGGTGTGGCGCGCCTGGTTTTGGAGTCGAAGGCTCCGGTGGTGCCGATGGCGATGATCAATGTCGACAAGATCATGCCGCCGGGGCGCACCATCCCCAAGCTGGGCATCCGCCCTAAGGTCATCTTCGGCGAACCACTCGATTTCTCCCGCTACCAGGGGATGGAAAAGGACCCGCGCGTGCTGCGGGCCGTCACCGACGAGATCATGTACGCCCTGATGGAGCTATCCGGCCAGGAGTACGTGGACCGCTACGCGCAGTCGGTCAAGGCCGAGCTGGAGGCGGCGGCCAAGGAGGAGAAGAAAGAGCAGCAGGCCGACGAGAAGAGCCGCAGGCGCGCCCGCCGGGCCGAACGCAAAGCCCAGAAGAAGGCCGAGAAAGCCAAGAGGAAGACCGAACGGAAAGAGCGCAGAGCCGGCAGCCCTGAACCGGCCGGGTAAGGCCGTCCGGGCAGGCTCCGAGCGCCTCGTCCGCCCCGTGGCCCCGGCCTCTCATCGACGGGCGACCTCAGCGAGAACAGGGCGGTGGTCGGAGGCGGAGGCCAGGTCGGCCGCAGCGATGCGGGCCACAGGGACCCCCGCTCCCAGCACCGTGAGCTCGGGGCCGGTGAAGATCCCGTCGATGCGGACGCGCGGCCGCCGGGCGGTGAAGGTGAACGGCTCGCCCAGTGGGCGTTCGGCTCCGGCGTCGCACAGCTCCCCCGCCAGCAGCCGCCAGGCCGCACCGTCGGGTGCACAGTTGATGTCACCTGCCAGCACGGGCGGTGCGGCGTGCTCGGCGGCCATGCCACGCAGGTGCGCCACGACCTCCCCGGCGTGCTGCAGCCGCGCCCGCTCTTCAAGATCCAGGTGGGTACAGGCGACTGTGAGCGGCCCCCCGCCCGGTTCCGGTGATTCCAGCACCACGAGCGAAACGGCGCGCAGGTGCAGCCCCGGGTAGCGGCGCAGTAACCGGTGTCCTGTGGCCAGTACACGCACCCCCGGGCGGCACAGGATCGCAAGCCCGCCCGCACGCCGGTTCACCACGGGCACCAGTCCTGTCCGATGTGCCAGCACGCGGCGGCGGCCGCGCCAGAACGCGAACCTGGGGGCCTCCTGCAGGCACACCACATCGGCCCGGCACGCCGCGATGACCCGTGCCACGGCCGCAGGGTCGTCGCGCAGGGAGCGGATGTTGTAGCTGAGCACGCGGATGCCCATGTCCGTGGCCGTCGGCTCAGCGCAGCGCGCGGTCGGCCGCGCCGACGATACCGGCACGGGGTCCGGATTCGGCGATGCGGCCGCCGGCGAGCGCTGCACCGCCTTCGGCGGGGGGCGGGCAGGCGACCGGCTCCCGGATTCCGCCGCGGGGATCGACGATCCCCGCGGCGGCCGTGGTCCCGCCGATATCCACACCGATCGCCAACCGCATGGGCGGCTCCTTCTGCTCTTGAGCGGCGCCGTGTCCGCACGGCCGTGACCGCGCGGCCACCGAATCGGATCGGCTAGGCGTCCTCGCCGCCGGAGATGGTGTGCGATCCGGGATCGGGTCGATCCGCGGGCCGCTCGCCACGGTCGCGGGTGTTCTCCAGCGCGCGCCCCACAACACCCAGTGTCTCGCCAATCGCACCGGCCAGGCTCACACCGGCACGGCCGAGGTGTCCGGCCACCTCCGGACCCTTGGTCCGCACGATCCCCATCAGCTGCTCCAGGGCCGGCGGCTCGGGCTGGGCTGACTCGTACCTGATGGCCTCCTCCCACACATCCCCCTTGCGCGGCGGCGGGGAGACCGCGCTGGATACGCCTCGACGCACACCCGCCACGATCAGCTTGCGCTGCAAGGCATCCACCATCCGGAGCGCGTCATCGATGATGTCCTGGGATCCCGCGGATTCACGGTTGGGCTCTGCCATGATCTCCTGCCCCTGTTCGGCTGTCCTGATCGCCACGTTAGCCGCCCGCGCCCGCCCTGGTCCCCCTCGTCCGCGGAAATCGGGGGGAACCCCGTTTGGTTTCAGGGGTGCCCGGATCCCCGGGGTGCGAAGCACTGTCCCGGCGAATCCGGAAGAACCCGATGACATGCACTGATGTCGCCATCAAAGGTATTGTCGAGTCAAGAGTCGAGACGTGCGCCCAGCGGGGGCTCAACAGCGAACATGGAGTGTGAATCCGCGTTCAGCAGACCAGGGTCACTATCACATACCGAACTAGAACTCGTTCTACCCACTGGTAGCAGAGCTTGTTACGGTCGTCACGTCCCCAAACCCGTATGTCCAGGAGCGAACACGTGCGCGAATACAGTCGTCCCGCGAAGGTCGAGGTCTCTTCGGAGGCGCGTTTGCCCGACACCGTCTTCGCGCGGGCCGTCGAAGAACCCGCCGCTATCGCGCTCCGTCGGCAGGAATCCGGCCAGTGGCGCGACGTGACCTGCAAGGAGTTCCGCGACGACGTCGCGGCACTCGCCAAAGCACTGATCGCTGTCGGTATCGAACACGGCGACCGGATCGCACTGATGTCGCGAACCCGTTATGAGTGGACCACCATCGACTACGCCATCTGGGCGGTCGGCGCCGTGACCGTACCGATCTATGAGACCTCCTCGGAGGAACAGGTCGAGTGGATCCTCGGCGATTCCGGCAGCAAGGCCGTTTTCGTCGAGAGCCCCGAACACGCCGCGCGGGTCGAAGCCGTGCGGTCCGATCTCAAAGATCTGCAGTACGTCTGGCAGATCGACGGCTCCGCACTCGCGGAGTTCACCGCCTCCGGCGCCGACGTCGAGGACTCCGTGGTGGAGCAGCGACGCACGGCGGGAGGCATCGACGAACTGGCCACCCTCATCTACACCTCGGGCACCACCGGACGCCCCAAGGGCTGCGAGCTGACCCACCGCAACCTGCTCTTCACCATCCTCAACATCATCAACGGACCGCTGGAGGAGGTCTTCACCCTCGAAGGGCGCTCCACTCTGCTGTTCCTGCCCCTGGCGCACTCCTTCGCCCGCATCATCCAGGTCGGCTGTATCGAGTCCAAGACCGTCCTCGGCCACTTCCCCACCACCGGGCCCGAACTCATCGACACGCTCGGTGTGTACCGGCCGACGTTCCTGCTGGCCGTCCCCCGCGTCTTCGAGAAAGTCTTCAACAAGGCCGAGCAGAAGGCCACGTCCGAAGGCCGGGGCAAGATCTTCAACGCCGCCGCCGAAACCGCGATCGCCTACAGCAAGGCGCTCACCGCGGGCCGGATCCCGCTCGGCCTGCGGGTCAAGCACGCGGTCTTCTCCCGCCTGGTCTACGGCAAGATCCGCGCGGCGGTGGGCGGCCGCGCCCAGTACGCCGTCTCCGGCGGCTCCGCCCTGGGCGAGCGCCTCGGCCACTTCTTCCGCGGCGTCGGCCTGACCATCATCGAGGGCTACGGACTCACCGAGACCTCGGCGCCCACCGCGGTCAACTCCCCGAACCTCAACAAGATCGGCACGGTGGGCAGTCCCTTCCCCGGTGTCAGCATCCGCATCGGCGAGGACGGCGAGGTCCTCTGCAAGGGCGACCACGTGATGCGCGGCTACTGGGGGAACGAGAAGGCCACCAAAGAGGCGTTCGACGAGGACGGCTGGTACCGCACCGGCGACCTCGGCTCCCTTGACGAGGACGGCTACCTGAGCATCACGGGGCGCAAAAAGGAGATCATCGTGACCGCGGGCGGTAAGAACGTGGCCCCCGCCGTCATCGAGGACCGCATCCGCGGACACGCGCTCATCAGCCAGTGCATGGTGGTCGGTGACAACCGCAACTTCGTCTCCGCCCTGATCACCATCGACCCCGAGGCCTTCGAGTTCTGGCGGCAGCAGAACAACAAGACCGGGGAGATTCCCGACCTGGTCGACGACCCCGACCTCATCGCCGCCGTGCAGAAGGCCGTGGATGACGCCAACCAGATCGTCTCCCGCGCGGAATCGGTGCGCAAGTTCACGATCCTGCCCGAGGACTTCTCCGAGGAGAGCGGCCAGATGACGGCGTCATTGAAGGTCAAGCGGCATGTCGTGGCCGAGCGGTACAGCAAGGAGATCGAGGAGATCTACACCTCCTGAGCGGTCAGGTGCTCTCCGGGGCCGTCTACCGGCCCGGCCCCGGACGGGCGGCGGCACCCTCAGGGTGCTTTTGGTGCTGCGCCGGAGAGCAGATCGTCCAGGCGCGCGGCCGTGGTGTCCCAACTCCACTCGCGCTCGGCCCAGTCGCGGCCGCGCGCGCCCATCGCGGCGGCTTCCTGCGGGTCGCGCAACAGCCGGATGAGCGCCCGCGCCGCGGGACCGGGACGCCGGCCATCGACCACATGGCCCGTCTCGCCCTCGCGCACCGCATCCGGCGCTCCGCCGGAATCTCCCGCGATGACGGGCAGCCCACTGGCCGACGCCTCCAGATAGACCATCCCCAGGCCTTCGACGTCCAGACCGCCGTTGCGGGTGCGGCACGGCATCGCGAACACATCTGCGGCATCGTAGTGCGCCGGCAGCTCCTCTGCCGGGACATCGCCGGTGAAATACACGGAGTCGGCCACCCCCTGCCGGCGTGCCATCTCCTGGAGCCGCGCACGGTAGGGTCCGCCGCCGACTACGAGGAGCGCGGCGCCGGAAACGTCGGCGAGCACCCGCGGCCAAGCCCGTATCAGCGTGTCCTGCCCCTTCCTGGGCACCAGGCGGGAGACGCACACGACCACCGGGCGGCCGCCGAGTCCGTGGCGTTTGCGGATATCCTCGCCTCCGGCGCCGGGGCGAAACCGCGTGGTGTCCACGCCCGGCGTCAGCCGCCGCATCCGCGCGGCTGCGCCGGGCGTGACCGCGCGGGCGAGTCGGGTGCGGGTGTAGTCACCGAGATAGGTGAGGGTGTCGGTCTGCTCCGCGATCCGGCGCAGCATCCCCCGGGCTCCGGGAAGCGCCGACCAGCCGGTCTCGTGGCCGTGGGTGAGTGCCACGATACGGCGCGCGCCGGCGCGGCGCAGTTCATCGGCCATCAAGCCCAGCGGAGCCGCGGCCCCGAACAGCACCGAGTCGCACTCTTCCAGCGCGATGATGCGCGCCGCCCGCCGCGCTACCCCGGGCGTGGGCAGCAGTACGGGGGTGTGCTCGCGGACCACCGGGAACGGCAGGCCGAGGTCGAAGGAGGCCGGATCGCCCCAAGCGGCCGCGCCGCGCGCGGTGGGTGTCGAGCAGTAGACCACGACCGATTCGGGGGGCCTGCGCATCGCGAGCTCGTGGACGAACGCCTGGATCCCCCCGGGGCGGGGAGGAAAGTCGTTGGTGACGATGAGCGTACGCGGCACGGCACCGAGTCTAGCTCTCCCCCGCGCAGAGGGTGCGGCGATGGGGCATCCGAGCGCGGCGAGGAGCGTCCCATCGCCGCTGCACCGACCGCTCACCCGGCGCACAGGCCGATCGTTCCGGTCTCAGGGAAGGCCCGGCGCCAGGGGCGGCGCGAACGGGGCGGCGGCCGCCCCGTTGCGCTCCTCCAGCACAGACACCCGGCTCTACGGGCGGACTGCGGAGTGGAAGTTGTTCCGGTAGTAGCTGCCCAGTGAGACCTCCATGACCGGCTTGGTCGATGTGGAGGCGTGCACCATCTTGCCCCCGCCGACGTACATGCCCACGTGGCTGGGGCCGCCGTAGAAGAAGATCAGATCGCCGGGCTGCATATTGTCCCAGGACACCTTGCTTCCCGCGTTGACCTGGTCGTAGGTGGTACGCGGCAGGCTCACCCCGGCCTGGCGCCAGGCAGCCTGGACCAGGCTGGAGCAGTCCCACACGTCGGGACCGTTGGCGCCCATGCTGTAGGAGTCGCCGATCTGGGCGTAGATGAAGTCCAGCGCGACCCTGGCGTCGCCCGAGGCGGAACCGGTGTAGGAAGCTCCGGAGGTGGAAGCGCCATCGTCGGTGCCGGAGGTGGCCTCCGCCTGCTCCTCTGCGGTGAGGTCGTCCAGGAGGTCCTGCTGCTTCTCGATCTTCCCCTCGGCCTTTTTCTTGGCCTTCTTCGCCTTGTCGAGCTTGTCCTTGGCGTCTTCCTCGGTCTCTGCCGCCTCGGCGGTGAGGTCGTCGAGCTTGTCCTGCTCGTCGACGAAGAGCTCCAGGCGCTCTTCCTGGCTCTTGGAGAGGTATCCCATGTCCGCGGCCTGCTGCAGGACCTCCTCAGGGCCGGAGGATCCCATCAGGTAGGCCGGGGAACTGTAGTCGGCGCCAGTGTAGGCGGCGCTGGCCAACTGCGCGATGTCGCCGCGCATCCCATCGAGCTTGTCCTGGATGTCTTCCTTATCGGATTCCAGGTCGTCGAGCTTCTCCTTGGCGGCGTCGTGATCCTGCTTGGCCTGGTTGTACTCCTCTGCGAGTTCGGCGTGCTCCTTCTCGAGCTTCTCGATCTTGTCCTTGACCTCGCTGACAGTGGGGTCCGCGTTGGCCAGACCGGTGGACATCAGCAGGGCCCCGGCCGCGACAAAGCCGACAGTTGCGAGATGGCGGCGATACGCGCCACGTTCATGGCGTTCACCCACGGTGGTGGCACACCTTTCTCCCATGATCCGCCTACCGGAAAGCACGCGCGGGTTCGGGCGGGAAGAGGGCCCTACAGGGCCATGCCGACACGAACGCGCGGCCGCTGATCCACCCGGGAGCCTCTCTGCGGCACGGGGGGGTGTGCCGCGGGGTTTCCCGGCCTCCGCGTACTGGGGGGCGAGAGGGGCGACGCGGAGTTCGGCGGGAGCCGGCCGCTGCCATCCTGGTGATGGCGAGAACGACGACCTCGCTCGGCGGGAACACTAGTGCATCCCCTACACCATCCTCAACCGATTCGTTACCTTTTTCGGGAAATCGCGGGCCGCCCTGACCACCCGGTCCTCACGCGAACGCTCCTGCCGACCCCGGGCATCAACGAGAGCCGGTACTGGGTCGGCAGGAGCGAGGTACACCGCTGCAGTGGTATTTCCCACGATCGCCGGACCGCCGAGGGAGCCGCCGCGCTAGGGAGTGTTTGACGAAGGCTTTCGGACGCCCCTACTGTGCGCTGCTCCGCAAGCTCCGCAGCATCGCACAGCGGGGGCCCTGCCTGGCGGCCGCGAGCCCGAAATGATTCGGCAAACACGACTTAGGGGCGCACGCCGAACTGGAACTGCCCAGACCAGTACCCCGACATCGAGACGACCTCGACGTTCTTTCCGCTTCGGGGGGCGTGGATCATCTGGCCGTTACCGACATACAGGCCGGCGTGGCCCAAATCGCCGAAGAAGAAGACGATGTCGCCGGGCTGCAACGCGTCGTAGCTCACCCGGGAGCCGACCTCCGCCTGGCCGTAGGTGGTACGCGGCAGGCTCACTCCCGCGGCGCCCCAAGCGCGCATGGTCAGACCGGAGCAGTCGTAGCTGTCGGGGCCGGCCGCGCCGAAGACATAGGGCTTGCCGAGCTGCGCGTAGGCGAAATCGAGGGCGGCACGGGCGTCACCGGAGGCGCTCCCGCTGTAGCTGCCGCCGCTGGAATCACCCTCGGTGGCGGGGTCGGCGTCGGGGAACTCGGCGAGCAGCGCCTCCTGCTCTTCGATCTTCTCCTCGACGTCGTCCTTCTTCTCCTTGGCCTCGTCCTTCTTCTCCTCGGCGTCCTCAAGGGCGTCGTCGGCCTCGTCCTTCAGTTTGAAGAGGCGTTCCGAGGAGTCACCGAACTCGTCGAGCTTGGTCTTCTGGGCTTCGGAGAGGTAGCTGATATCGGCCGACTGGTCCAGCAGATCCTCGGGCTCCTCTACGGACAGGACCGTGGTAGTGGCGTCGAGGTCGTTGGACTTGTAGGCCGCGCTGGCGAAATCGGCGACCTCATCGCGGAGGCTGTCGTACTTCTCCTGCTCGTCGCCGACCTCCTCCTCAAGCTCGTCCGCCTTCTTCTTGGCGGCTTTGTAGTCTTCCTGGGCCTCGTTGTACTCGTCGACGATCGAGGAGGCTTCCTGGTTGAGTTCGTCGAGCTTGGCCTCAACGTCCTCCTGGGTGGGCTCCGGGTCGGCGTAGGCGACGCCGGAAGGCAGGATCAGGCCACCGGCGGCCACGACCCCGAAGCCGGTCGCAATCCGGCGGGCCGTGCGCCGACCACCATTGCTCGCCATCGCGGTCCACGCTCCTTATTCGTCAAAGTCCACATATGGGGAAGTGATCGGGGGTCGGCGCCCCGGGTACGAAGCGCATCTGACCGGTGAGCGGGACCGCGGTCGAGATGCGCCCACGCAGGGGTCACCGCGGCGGCACGACCGCTCGGTCCCATGGTTTCAAGGAACCTCCCGCGTACCGGACCGAGCCGTGTCGAGCCGGTGTGCCTGCACGGACCGACACAACCCTGGGCCTTTAGCGGAAAGCCGATCAAGCTCCGGATAGAACCTAGCGGACGGACACCCTCACCTCAACCGCAACGGGGCACCTGCACCAAAGGACACAGCCGTACTCGCGGCGTTCTCCCTGCCCTGCCGAATCAACGGCATCCAATTACAAATCCGTCACAATAGGCATATGAGGACCACACGCGCATTCCGCCCCCTCGCGCCGCGCCTCAACCGTGGCCTTCGAGACGCTGCAGCAGCAGTCCCGAGGCGACCGTGCGCGCGCCTTCGCGGCGGACGGCGGCGATGATCTCCTTGTCGGAGGTGGCCACCGCCAGAGGCCGTCCCCGCGGCTCGGCCCGGACCAGCCGGATGATGAGCTCGTCGGCGGTCTCCCCCGGGTCGCTGAACAGCAGCCGCACCCGGCGCGTGGCCGACAGCGTCGGCGGCGTATCGACGTCGGCGCCGTCGAACACGCAGGTGATCTCGGCCTTGGTGCGGCTGGCGAGCCCTTCGAGGGAGGCCAGCAGCCTACTGCGCTGATCGGCCAGCGGGAGTGTGCCATATCCGGTTTTGGTGACGTTGTAGCCGTCCACGAGGATGTGGATGCGCGGCAGGATCAGCAGCTCGTCGACCAGGCCGGGGTCGTCGTCAGGCAGGCCCTTCCCGGGCATGCCGACACCTGCGGTCCGGCGCTCATCCGCCACCAGGTCGGCCGGGCTCTCGATGGACGTGGGCAGCGCGAGCTCCCGACGCAGCCCGTGCGAGGCGTCCAGCAGCACGTCCAGCAGCACGCGCAGCCGGGCCTCGTCCACACTGCGCCCGGCCCGCGCCGCCCGGCGGGTGTTCTCCATCTGGACTTCGACCACGGCAAGGCGGTTGCGCAACCGGCGGTTCTCCGCTTCCACGGCACTGACCTGGTTGGTCATCGTGGCATTGCGTTCCGCCGCCTCCGCGATCGCCTGCTCGGCCTGCTCGATCGCCTCTTTGGCGCGCTGGCGCTCACTGTGGATCTTCCGCCGCAGGTCGGCGATAGCGCTCCGCTGCTCACGCAACCGCGCGCGCATCCGGCTGAGCTCCTCCCGATGCTCGGCCTTGGCCTCGTCCAGCTCCTGACGCAGCTGAGCAATGGTATCGGCGGCCTCGTCCGCCTCCTTGGCCGTCTCCTGGAGGTCCAGCTCGCGGTGGATGCGGGCGACGATCTCCGACCACCCCGTCGGCCGGATCAGGTAAGCGGCCGCGGCAACGGCGACCGGATCGGCCGCGGGCGGCACCACGCCCTCGCGTAACCCTTCGGCCAGTTCGGGCCAGACCTGCTCGACGCGGGCAGCGACCGTCGCCCTGAAGTCGGCATCGGTCTCCAGTTGGGCGGCGATCTGCGGGCCGGCGAGCCGGGCGCGGCGGCGGGGTTCGAACTTGGCGACCCTGCGCAGCACCGCGGGCAGCTCCTCCGTCCGCAGCCCGCCGAGGACGTCGGAACCGTACTCGATGACCCGGAGGCGAACCGCTTCCGGCAGCGGCCGGTCCAGCGACTCCGCAGGCGCATCGGAGGGAGCGGCGCCCTCCGAAGAGGGCGCCGCCCCGTCGGGATCCGAGGTCATGCCCGCTCCGCACCGCTTTCGGCCGCAGAGTCCGCCTCCACGGCAGGCCGGTCGATGAGCTCGGCGGAGTCGACAGCGTTGCACCAGCGGCAGCGCACCTGCTCGACCGTCTCGCCCAGGACCTCGCTCTCCTCGACCCGGCTCGCACCGGAGAGGTCGAAGTGCAGGTAGTCACGTGATCGCACACTGCGGGTGACGTCGAACCGCGTCAGGTTCCCGCACTGGGCGCACCGCCAACGCTGGGTTTCGGACGGCACCGGAATACTCACAACCATGTCCTCCTTCGTCAACGACTCTAGGTCCCGCGTATGGCAGCCGACCTCGGCAACACGGCCGCAGCCGCCCGAACCATGTCCGCGAGCCTGGGCCATCCTTCCATGCCGGACCGGCGGGCGGACTTGGCGGACCGCCGTCTGCTCTGGTGAGCCCGTGGCCCACCGGCCGCGGGGCGGCACGGCAAGGCCGCCCGGTCTGTCGCTGACCGCGTTTACCCTGGCGAGGTGGCAGACCAGCAGACCGCAGTACAAGGCACCCTCGACGATCTGGGGACACCGCTGGCGCAGACGACGTTCGTCATCGTCGACCTGGAGACCACCGGCTCGCGCTCCGAAGGCGCCGCTATCACCGAGATCGGCGCGGTGAAGATACGCGGCGGCGAGGTACTGGGGGAGTTCGCGACACTCGTCAACCCGGAAATGCCGATACCCCCGTTCATCACCCTGCTCACCGGCATCACCCAGGCGATGGTCACCCCCGCACCGACCATCGGAGCGGTCCTCCCCGCCTTCTTGGAGTTCGCGGCGCTGGACCAAGGCAGCGTCCTTGTCGCGCACAACGCTCCGTTCGATGTCGGTTTCCTCAAGGCGGCCTGTGCCGAGCACGGCCGCGCCTGGCCCGCACCGCCCGTCGTCGACACCGTCCCACTCGCCCGCCGCCTGGTCACCCGCGACGAGGTCGCCAATCACAAGCTCGGGACTCTCGCGGCGTTCTTCGGCGTCGCCGACCAGCCCACACACCGCGCGCTCGATGACGCCCGCGCCACCGTCGGCGTGCTGCACGGGCTGCTGGAGCGCCTCGGGTCCTTCGGCGTCACCACGCTAGAGGAGCTGCGCGGCTTCCGCTCCGCTCCCACCACGGCCCAGCGCCGGAAACGGCGCATCGCCTCCGATGTGCCCGAATCACCCGGCGTCTACGTGTTCACCGATGCCAAGGGCGACGCCCTCTACATCGGCAAGAGCACCAACCTGCGCAGGCGTGTCAGGTCCTACTTCACCGCCTCCGAGACACGCGGCCGGATCCGGGAGATGATCGCGCTCGCCGAAGGAGTCACCCCGATCGTCTGCGGGACCGGGCTGGAGGCCGAGGTCCGCGAGCTGCGGCTCATCGCCGAACGCAAGCCGCCCTACAACCGCCGTTCCCGCAACCCCGGGCGCGCTTCCTGGCTCACGTTGACCCGTGAGGCCTTTCCCCGATTGTCCATCGTCCGCGGTGTCCGCGACGACGCCCCCTACCTCGGCCCGTTCCGCTCCGCCCGCGACGCCGAACTCGCCCGCGAGGCGCTGCACCACGTCTTCCCACTGCGGCAGTGCGCTCACCGCTTCTCCCCCGCGCGGCCGGTATCGGCCTGTATCCTGGCCCAGCTCAGCCGCTGCGGAGCTCCCTGCGAGGGCCGGGAGTCGCCCGAGGACTACGCCGTCCATGTCGCAGCCGCGCACACCGCCATGACCAGTGACGCCTCCGCCGTCGTCGAGAAGATCACCGCGCACATCAGCGAACTGTCCGAACAGCTCAGATACGAGGAGGCCGCGGCCCACCGCGACCGGCTGGCCGCTTTCCTCACCGCGGCCGCCCGGGCCCAGCGCCTCACCGCGCTGGCTGCGGTCCCCCACCTCGTCGCAGCGCGCCCCGTCGATGGCGGCGGCGCAGGGCGGGCGGAAACCGGTTGGGAGGTGCACGTGGTCCGTTACGGACGCCTGGCCGGTGGCGGAATCATGCCCCCCGGCTCCGATCCGCACGCGTTCGTGGCCGCCCTGACCGAAACCGCCGAATCGGTGTTCCCCGGTCCCGGCCCCGCCCCGCGGGCCGATGCCGCGGAGATGGAGTGCGTGCTCCGGTGGCTCGGCTCACCGGGCATCCGGCTGGTGGAGACCCAGGCCGCATGGACATGCCCGGTCAATGGTGCCGAAAAGTACCGGGACCTGACAGACTGGGGCCGCGACTTCGGCCCGTCACCGCTCTCGCGGTGACGGGCCGAACGGCCGCGGCGGACCCCTTGTACCCGGTAACGGATGGATTCAGGTTGAGATGGCGGGCATCCCGCTCAGTGACGACTACCCGGTCCGACGCGTCCCCACGGTCACCTACCTGCTCATCGCCGCCAACGTCGCCGTCTACCTGCTTTCGCCGATGTCGGCGCTGGCGGTCTGGTACGGCGGCGACATCCCCTCCCGGATGTGCTCCCTGGAGCTCTACCTCCTCCGCTGGGCGGCGATTCCCTCCGAGCTGCTCAGCGGTGAGCAGGTGGCCGACGCCACCCGCTGCCCCGGCGCCGACTTCACCAAGGTTCCGTGGGTCTCCTCCCTCACCGCGATGTTCCTGCACGGCGACACGGCCCACCTGCTGAGCAACATGGTGTACCTGTTCGTGTTCGGCCC
The DNA here is from genome assembly GCA_021793235.1 of Actinomycetes bacterium. Classification (GTDB taxonomy): domain Bacteria; phylum Actinomycetota; class Actinomycetes; order Streptosporangiales; family Streptosporangiaceae; genus JAJYTD01. The sequence continues at coordinate 23,146 of JAJYTD010000008.1, forward strand.
CGTCGTCGAGGACCGCCTCGGCCGGTTCCGCTACCTGATGCTCTACACCACCTCGGGCATCGCCGCCACCTACGCTTACGCCATCAGCGTGGCCGGCGCCGAAACGCCCCTTATCGGCGCTTCGGGAGCGATCTCCGGCGTGCTCGGCGCCTATCTGGCCGTACAGTTCCGCAGCCGGGTCATCACCCTGGTCTTCTTCGTCCTCCCGGTGCGGCTCCCGGGCTGGGTCCTCGTGGGCACCTACTTCGTGCTCCAGTATTTTCTCTACATCAGCATCTCGCTGTTCCCCGGCGAGGACGACACCTCTGTGGCCTATGCCGCTCACGTCTACGGGTTCATCGCCGGGATCGTCGGCGGACTGCTGATCTACCGCATACGCTGGCGTGCCGGCACACGTCTGTCCGACGTGTACTGAGCCGCCCCGCCGTTTCCGCACGATGAGGCGTCCGCGCCGCAGGAGGAATCCGTGATCACCGCGATCGTCATGATCAAAGCCGACATCGACCGCATCCCGGAGGTCGCCGAAGCGATCGCCGACATCGACGGCGTCAGCGAGGTCTACTCCGTCACCGGCGGCATCGATCTGATCGCGCTGGTCCGCGTGCGCCGCCACGAGGAGCTCGCCGATGTCATCCCGGGCCGCCTGAACAAGATCTCGGGCGTACGGTCCTCCGACACCCACATCGCGTTCAACGCCTACTCCCAGCACGATCTGGAGTCGGCGTTCTCCCTCGGCATGGAGTGACATCGGTTTCCCCGCGCCGACCTCGGGGAACAGCCCGCAACCCCTCATAGGAGGGCCGTCTTCCCGAGCTCGGCGACGGAAATCGACATAGCGGCGTGAAGCGCGTGCCCGCCCCGAGCTCAGCCCTGCTTGGCGTAGGACTGGCTGATCTCGACCCAGCGGTCCAGCGTGGTCGCCGCCGCACCGCTGTCGACGGCGTCGGCGGCCCGGGCATAGCCCTCGCGCAGCGATTCGAGCAGGGAGCCCTCGGGCTTTTCCTGCGCGGCCGCGATCGCGGCCGCGGCGTTGAGGAGAACGGCGTCGCGGATCGGCCCCTCGGCCCCGGCGACCAGGTCGCGCACTACGCGGGCGTTGAACTCCACGTCGCCGCCGCGCAGCGCTTCCGGCGCGGAGCGGGGAATACCGAGGTCGGCGGGGTCCAGCCGTTCCTCGCGGACCTCCCCGCCGGGCAGGGTCCGCCACACCCGTGAGGTGGTCGTGGTGGTGAGCTCGTCAAGGCCGTCGTCGCCGCGGAAGACCAGTGCCGACGTGCCCCGGCGGGCGAAAACGCCCGCGATGGTGGCGCACATCCCCTCGTCGAAGACCCCGATGGCGCCGGCCGCGGGCCGCGCCGGGTTGGTCAGCGGACCGAGGAAGTTGAACACGGTCGGCACCGCCAGTTCCCGGCGGGTCTTGGCCGCGTAGCGCAGCGAGGGGTGGAAGAGCGGGGCGAAGCAGAAGGTGATCCCCGCTTCCTCGGCCACCCGGGCGGTCTGCTCCGGCGCGAGGTCGATGACGACACCGAGGCGCTCCAGGACGTCTGCCGTGCCGCAGGAGGACGAGGCGGCGCGGTTGCCGTGCTTGACCACCTTCAGCCCCGCGGCCGCGGTGACCACCGAGGCCATCGTGGACACGTTGACCGTGTGGGCTCGGTCCCCGCCGGTACCGACGATGTCGACGGTGCGGCCGGGAACCGAGATCTCCACGGCGTTGTCGAACATCCCGGAGGCCAGTCCGGTGACCTCCTCGACAGTGGCGCCCTTGGCCCGCAGGGCGACAGCGAAACCGGCGATCTGGACATCGGTGGCCGAACCGGACATGATCTCGTTCATGGCCCACCCTGTCTCCTCCGCGGACAGGGAATCGCCGTTCAGCAGGGCGGTGATCAGTTCGGACCAGGTGCGCTCTCGTGTGCTCACGTCGCTGCTCCTCCAATGGCCTGTTCGGGTCTTTCGCGTCGGACGGGGTGGCACCGGGGCGGGATCAGCCACGCCATCGCGCGATGTCGGCCCCGTGGTGGGCCGCATTGCCGAGGGACCCGGGGAGCAGATCGCCGAATGCCGCTGCGGCGGCGACATGGTGGAACATCGACGAGGTTTTTCCGTTCCTGGTTCCGCGGCGCGTTCGGCGCCCGCGGAACCGTGGACTGCGGTATTTTCGGGGCTGTTGGGAAGACTACCCGAGCACGGCCCGTGCGGCGCGCTCGCGCATGAGTTCGGCCAGCGCTTCGGCCAGTGCGACCGGGTCGATCGGGTGGCTGACGACCTTGTCGGCGCGCGACCAGTTGGCGAGCCAGCCGTCATCGCGGCGTCCGATCAGCAGCAGCACCGGGGGGCACCGGAAGATCTCGTCCTTGACCTGGCGGCAGACGCCCATGCCGCCGGCGGGCGCGGCCTCGCCGTCGAAGACGGCGACATCGATACCGTCGTTCTCCAAGCGCTTGAGCACCGCGGGGGCGGTCGCGCACTCCACGAACTCGACCTTGGGGACATCGGCCGCCGGCCTGCGCCCGATGGCCAGCCGCACCTGCTCTCGCACGTTCGCGTTGTCGCTGTAGATGAGGATGCGCATCATGGAGCCGCTCCCCGCGGCCCCCGACCCGTTGTTCGCCATGCTCAACCGTCACCGTCCCTTGAATCGTCGCGGCGGGTAGGGCCACCGCTTCCGAGCTTATTGCCTTGCGCCCCTTGTCAGGACAGGATGCCACCGGTGATCGGCCGCGGCCATTCGCGGGGGCCGCCCGACCGGCGGAGACCGCCTGTGCGGGGGCGGTCCGGGTACGCGAGTCCCCTGCGCGAGAACCGGCCTCATCGGCTCACGCACCGGGCCTGTCCGCAAGCCGATGAGGCTCCTTACGGGGGGTCGTGCACCAACCTCTGCGAGATGCCGCAATAATGCAGTCGTGGCGACAGCAACCGCGAACCAAGAAACAGGACCGACACCAGTGCATGGTGCGGCTAAGCGACCTGACCTGGTGAGTGTTGGCACCATTGTGTGGTTGTCCAACGAACTCATGTTCTTCGCAGCGCTGTTCGCGATGTACTACACCATCCGATCGGTGACCGTTGGCAACCCTGACCTGGGAGAATGGCCAGCCGCTGAGCTGAACGTCCCGTGGGCCCTCGGCATCACCATCATCCTGGTGGCCTCCAGCTTCACCGCCCAGGCCGGCGTCTGGGCCGCCGAGCGCGGTGATGTCCGGAAGCTCCGTATGTGGTTCTTCATCTCGTTCTTCATGGGTCTGGTCTTCATCCTCGGCCAGGCCTACGAGTACTACGAGCTCGTCCTGCACCAGGGGCTGACGCTTCAGTCCGGCTCCTACGGGTCGATCTTCTACCTCACCACGGGCTTCCACGGCCTCCACGTCATCGGTGGTCTGATCGCGTTCCTGATCATGCTGGGACGCACGTACGCCGCGAAGCGCTTCACTCACCAGCAAGCGACCAGCGCCATCGTTGTGTCCTACTACTGGCACTTCGTCGACGTGGTCTGGGTCGCTTTGTTCGCAACCATCTACTTCATTCAGTGACCCGGAACGGGGAAACCGTGAAATGGATTACCGCGCGGCGACGGCATCCCCTGGCGGGGTATGTCGTCGTCATACTCGCGCTCGCGTTCTTCGGCGTGGGCTATGCCTATGTGGCGCCCGGCGCCGACAGGGCCGAGGCGCAGACCCTGGCCACCGAGGCCACCGGTGACGACCAGACCGATGTGGCGCGGGGCAGGGAGATCTTCGTCAGGAGCTGCGCGAGCTGCCACGGCCCCTCAGGCGAGGGGACCGGCAACGGCCCCGACATCACCGATGTCGGGGGCGCCGCGATCGACTTCCAGGTGAGCACCGGGCGCATGCCGTCCACGAACCCGGACGCGCAGATGCCCCGCAAGGCATCGATGTACACCCAGGAGGAGATCTACGACCTGGTCGCCTACTACGAAGAGGAGATCGGCGAGGGCCCGGAGGTCCCCTTGGACGTTCCGGGCAGCGCTCCCGAACGCTCCAACTTCGCTGATGAAGAAGCGTACGAGGCCGCCAAGGCGGAGTACGAAGAGGCATACGAGGCCTACGTGTCCGGTGCCGACGACGTCGAAGTGGGCATGGAGCTGTACCTGACCAACTGCGCGCACTGCCACAGTTGGTCGGGAAGCGGCGGTGCGCTGACCGACGGCAAGTGGGCGCCCGAACTGGACGATGCGTCACCGCGGCAGATCTACGAGGCCATGATCACCGGTCCCGGCCAGATGCCCGCGTTCAACGACATGATCATCCAGCCGGACGAGAAGCAGGAACTGATCGCCTATGTGAAGGACCTGCAGAACGAACCGGACGCCGGCGGCATCTTCAACCTGAACCGGATCGGCCAGGTCGCGGAAGGCTTCATCGGCTGGACCGTCGGTCTCAGCCTGATCGTCGCGTGCGCGATCTGGATCACCGCGAAGCAGCGAGCCCATGACTGATAACACCACTGACCACAACAAGGGGGAAGGTGCCGAAGGCCCGGACCGGGTCATCGGCACCCCCTCGTCCGCCGAAGGCGACCGGCTGGTCGCCTCGTCGGCGGATCCGCACAGCGAACACGAGGGGCCGTTCCCCGCGGAGGAGACGCACGCGCGTCCCGAGGAGATGCAGCGCAAGGGCGAGAAGGTGGCCGCCGCGTGGTTCACCCTCGCCTTCCTGGGCGGCATCATCTTCTTCGTCGGCTACTTCGCGTTCTCCTCAACGGAGATCGCCGAGCCGCGGATCGCCCAGTACTCGAACGTGACCCTGGGCGGCGGCCTCGCGTTGGCGCTGTTCGGCATCGGTGCGGGCATGACCGTGTGGGCCCGCCGGGTGATGCCGCACTACGACGTCTCCACGCCCTACGACGAGCTCCCGTCATCGCCGGAGGAGAAGGGGTCGTTCGGCGACTTCTTCATGAAGGGCGCCGCCGAGTCCGGCTTCACCAAGCGCCCGCTGATGCGCCGCACCCTGCTTCTCGCCATGGCGCCACTGGGTCTGGCCCCCATCGTGCTGCTGCGCGACACCGGCCCTCTGCCCGGTGACACGCTCAAGCACACCCTGTGGAAGAAGGGTATGCGCATGGTGGTCGAGGGCACCGAGCGCGAGGGAGAGGCCACGTGGATCCGGGCGGAGGACCTGGGGAACGCGCCCGGTGGGATGATCAGCGCGCTGCCCTATGTCCAGCCCACCGAGGAGCACCCGCACGGCCTCAGCCTCAACGAGCAGGCCAAGACCGTCATCCTGCTGATCAAGGTAGGGGAGGACGAGTGGAAGCCCGGCATGACCGAGCAGCAGCTCAACTGGACGCATGACGGGATCGTCGCGTACTCCAAGATCTGCACGCACGTCGGCTGCCCCGCGGCCCTGTACGAGCAGGGAACGCACCGCATCCTGTGCCCGTGCCACCAGTCGACGTTCGACGCGGCGGACGGCGCCAAGGTCGTGTTCGGCCCGGCCCACCGGCCGCTCCCGCAGCTTCCGATCACCGTGGACGATGAGGGATACCTTGTTGCGGACGGAGACTTCTCCAGCCCGGTCGGACCGACCTTCTGGGACGTGGAGAAGGAGGATTAGCCGATGAGTAGGACAACACAGGCCCCCAAGGGGCTGCGCGCAACGGGCAATTTCATCGACGACCGCTTCCACGTGGCCAAGAGCGGTGAGAAGAACCTGCGCAAGGTCTTTCCGAACCACTGGTCGTTCATGCTGGGTGAGATCGCGCTGTACTCGTTCATCATCCTGCTCCTCACCGGCGTGTTCCTGACGCTGTGGTTCAAGCCGAGCATGACGGAGGTCGTCTACGACGGCTCCTATGAGCGCCTGCAGGGCGTCGTGATGAGCGAGGCCTACGCCTCCACGCTCCACATCGACTTCGATGTCCGCGGCGGCTTCCTGGTCCGCCAGATCCACCACTGGGCGGCGCTGATCTTCGTCGCCTCGCTGGTGGCGCACATGCTGCGGGTGTTCTTCACCGGAGCGTTCCGCAAACCGCGCGAGATCAACTGGCTCATCGGTATCGCGATCTTCGTCCTGGCGATCCTCGAAGGCCTCTTCGGCTACTCCCTGCCCGACGACCTGCCCTCGGGCATGGGCATCCGGATCCTGCAGGGCGTGATGCTGTCACTGCCGGTCATCGGGACCTACGTCTCGATGTTCCTCTTCGGCGGGGAGTTCCCCGGCGAGGACATCATTCCGCGCCTGTACATGCTGCACATCCTGCTGATCCCGGGGATCCTGCTGGCGCTGATCGTGGCGCACTTCATGATCCTGTGGCACCAGAAGCACACGCAGTACCCAGGGAGGGGTCGCACGGAGAAGAAGGTCGTCGGCGTGCCGATGTTCCCGGCCTTCGCCGTCAAGGCGGGCGGGTTCTTCTTCTTCGTCTTCGCGGTCACGGTCGCGTTCAGCGCGTTCGTGCAGATCAACCCGATCCACCTGTTCGGGCCGTTCTCCCCGACGTCCATCACCTCCGGGCTGCAGCCCGACTGGTACATGGGTTTCATGGAGGGGGCGCTGCGGATCTTCCCGAACTGGTTCGACTTCACCATCTTCGGCTACGCGGTCCCGACCGGTGTGCTCGTGCCGGCGCTGGTCATTCCGGGGATCCTCTTCACCGGCCTGGCCGTCTGGCCGTTCCTGGAGGCCTGGATCACCGGCGACAAACGCCACCACAACGTGGCCGACCGTCCGCGCAACGCTCCGGTCCGCACCGGGGTGGGCATGGCCGGCATCACGTTCTACGGCCTGCTCTGGATGGCCGGGTCCAACGACATCCTGTCGGAGACGTTCTCGCTCAACCTGTACGGGACGACCTGGTTCTTCCGGTTCGCCATCTTCATCGGGCCGGTCCTCGCCTTCGTCATCACCAAGCGCATCTGCCTGGGTCTGCAACGCCGGGACCGGGCGACCTTGGCGCACGGTTACGAGAGCGGCACCATCCAGCAGTTGCCCAGCGGCGAGTACATCGAGGTGCACAAGGAGTCCCCGGACGAGATGGTGCACGTGCTGCGCAGCAAGGAGCCTCTCGACCGGACCGACACGGAGGATGTCGACGAGAACGGTGTCGAGGCCCCTTCCGCCCGAGGTCTCCGCGGTCGGCTGCGTACCGCCCTGGCCCACTGGTACACGAAGGACAACGTCTCCTTCGAGGGGGTCGAGCCGCACAGCGGTCACCACGGCCAGCACGAGGAGATCGCGCCGGAGCAGGCGGAGACCGCCACCCGCTAGGCGCTGAACTGGCCTCAGCGAGAAGGAAAAGGCCCGGCCGCCCAGAAGGAGGCGGCCGGGCCTTCGCCGTCTCAGCGTGCATCTGAGGGGCGCAGGGCCTCCTGCTAATCGCCCTCGCCGTGGACCGTGCCCGGGGTCCCGGAGTCGTCGGTGCTGTCGGCCTCGCCCGTCGCGCTGTGCTCCAGCCACTCCTCCCAGGAGCGCTGCCAGTAGCCCCAGCCGTTGTCGACCTCGAGTTCGCGGTCCGTGCCGTTGACGATGAACGGGTCGCCCATCAGCGACTCCTCATAGAACCACTTGGCGTCCTCGTTGCTCATATTGGTGCAGCCGTGGCTCATGTTCGCCTCACCGAGCCGGGAGTTCCACGGGGCGGCGTGGGTGAACTCACCACTGTTGGAGAAGCGGACCGCGTACTTGACGTCCAGCTTGTAGGATTCCGGGCTGTCCTCGGGGATGCCGACCGTGGAGGAGTCCATGACCAGGTCCTCGTACTTCTCCATGGTCAGGTGATTGCCGCTGGTGGTGGTGTACCTGCGCGTGTCGGCGCGGCCGTTGCTGATCGGGAACGTCTTGACCGTCTCACCGTCCCGTTCCACCACCATTTCGTGCTCGCTGTCCTCGATGGTGGTGATCTGCTCGCGGCCGATCTCGAAGTTGAGCTGGTGGTTCTCGACACCGTAGACGCCATCGCCGGCTTCGACGCCGGCCAAGCGCATGTCCACGCGCACCTCCTGGTTCGGCTCCCAGTACTCCTCGGGGCGGAACACGGCCATCTGGTCGCCGAACCAGTTCCAGGCGCCCTGGGCCGGCTTCTCGGAGACGACCTCTATGGAGTTCTCCACCTGCTCCTTGTTCTCCACGGGCAGGTCGAAGTTGACGATGACGGGCATGCCCACACCGACGGTGTCGCCGCTCGTCGGGAAGTTGGACTCCAGCTCCAGCCGCTTGCCTTCCACCGCAGGGAGCGTGGAGAAGCTGCTGACGGCCTCGGTCTCCGCGCCCCCGTCGCTCTCGGCCGTCACGGTCACGGTGACATCGGATCCGGGAATGAGGTTCCAGTCACTGACCCACTCGGTCTTCTCCTTGTTGAAAGAGCCCGTGACGGTGTCGACGTCGGCCTCGGCGCCCTCCTCGCCGTCCCCGTCGGTCTCCTCCCCGGCGCCGTCCTCAGGGGTGCTCTGCTCATCGGCCGCGGCGCCGCTCTGCTCCACCACCACATCGGTGATCGTGCCCTCGGGGGTCTTCACCGTGATGGGGATGTTCGGAGCCACCTCGCTCGCGCCGTCCTCAGGGGTGATCTCGACCACGATCGGCTCCGCGCCCTCTTCTTCGGAACCAGCGGGATCGGCACCGTCCGCACCGGAACACGCTGCGGTGAGGGCAAGCGCCAGCCCCGCCGTTCCGGCCCCCGCACGTCGATACGCTGATGGGAATGCGCTGACCTTCACCCGTGCGACCTCCAGCTCTGGCGTCCGGCTCCACTGCGGTGGACCGCCCTTTTCCCGGGCGGTGTACCGCAGAGCAGGGATGTTTCCGAATCAGGCGACCGAGCACCATGAGAATTCCGGCACTAGGTAACGGCCACCCCAAAAAAGACTACCCCGGCCGGTCCGCGGTGTTTGAAAAGGCCGCGGACCGGCCGGGGTAGGAGCACGGGGCGGCCGGTGTTTCCCGACCGCTCTGCTCAGTGCTGGAACTCCCCTCGGTAGTACTCGAAGACCCAGCCGATGGTGCTCAGGATGACGGCGAAGACCCCGAGGGTGAACAGCCACCAGCCGATCGCCACCCCCACGGCGAAGAGCGTGACGGACAGCGCCGTGAACAGCGGCCACCAGCTATGCGGGCTGAAGAAGCCGTACTCTCCGGCGGTCTCGGCGATCTCGCCGTCGAGACGCTCCTCCGGCGGCAGGCCGTGGTAGTGCTCACTGCGCCGGGACGCCTGCCAGAGCCAGAACCCGACCATCCAGCCGAAGCCGATCGCGACGAGGAGCACCACCGTCCCGACCCACTCGATCCGCGCCTCGCTCACCCACGACCAGTAGGTGTACATCGCCGCTACCAGGCCGAAAAAGGTCGAGATGCCCATAAACATGTATGCCTGCATCTTCATGGTGAACTCGCTCCGCTACTTCGTGCTTGCCGATTCGGGTGCCGTCCCCGGGGCCGCCGCATACGGGTGGTTCAGGTCGAACGTGGGACGCTCGGACCGGATCCGCGGCAGCGACGTGAAGTTGTGCCGCGGCGGCGGGCAGGATGTGGACCATTCCAGGGAGCCCCCGTAGCCCCACGGGTCGTTCACCTCGACCTTCGGCGCGTTCTTGGCGGTGGTCCACACGTTCCAGAAGAACACCAGCGTGGACGCGCCCAGGACGAACGAGCTGATCGAGGAGAACACGTTGAGTTCGGTGAACCCGTCGGTGGCCAGGTAGTCGGCGTAGCGGCGCGGGAAGCCCGCAGCGCCCAGCCAGTGCTGGACCAGGAAGGTGCCGTGGAACCCGAAGAAGAGCAGCCAGAAGTGGATCTTGCCGAGCCCTTCGTGGAGCAGCTTCCCGGTGAACTTCGGCCACCAGAAGTAGAAGCCGGCGAACATCGCGAAGACCACGGTGCCGAAGACCACGTAGTGGAAGTGGGCCACTACGAAGTAGCTGTCGGTGACGTGGAAGTCGATCGGGGGCGATGCCAGCAGCACACCGGTGAGGCCGCCGAACAGGAACGTCACCAGGAAGCCGATCGCGAACAGCATCGGGGTCTCGAAGGTGAGCTGCCCCCGCCACATCGTGCCGACCCAGTTGAAGAACTTCACCCCGGTCGGGACCGCGATGAGGAACGACATGAACGAGAAGAACGGCAGCAGCACCGCGCCGGTCGGGAACATGTGGTGCGCCCAGACCGTGATCGAGAGGCCGGTGATCGCGATCGTCGCGGCCACCAGACCCTTGTAGCCGAAGATCGGCTTGCGGCTGAACACCGGCAGGATCTCGGTCACGATGCCGAAGAACGGCAGCGCGATGATGTACACCTCGGGGTGGCCGAAGAACCAGAACAGGTGCTGCCAGAGGATGGCGCCGCCGTGCGCGGGGTCGAATATGTGCGTACCGACGATCCGGTCGGCACCGAGGGCGACCAGGGCCGCGGTCAGCACCGGGAACGCGATCAGCACGAGCACACTGGTCAGGATCGTGTTCCAGGTGAAGATCGACATCCGGAACATCGTCATTCCGGGGGCGCGCATGCACAGGCCGGTCGTGATGAAGTTGACCGCACCCAGAATGGTGGCCAACCCGCTGACGACCAGCCCCAAGGCCCACAGGTCGCCGCCGAGGCCCGGCGAGCGGACCGCGTCGGACAGCGGGGTGTAGCCGAACCAGCCGAAACTCGCCGCGCCCCCCGGTGTCAGGAAACCGCTGATGGCGGTGAGGCTGCCGAACAGGAACAGGTAGTACCCGAAGAGGTTCAACCTCGGGAACGCCACATCAGGCGCGCCGATATGCAGCGGCATGATGATGTTCGCGAAGCCGACGAACAGCGGGGTCGCGAACATCAGCAGCATGATCGTGCCGTGCATGGTGAACAGCTGGTTGAACTGTTCGTGGGACACGATCTGCATGCCCGGCGTCAGCAGCTCGGCCCGGATGACCAGGGCCATGATCCCGCCGAAGATGAAGAAGCTGAACGAAGTGATCAGGTACATGTACCCGATGACCTTGTGGTCGGTCGACGTCAGCCAGCTGACGAGTATCGACCCTTTGCGCGTCGGCGCCGGAGGCTCAACGCGGGGCTCGGTTGCCGTCGCCATTACCGGTTTCCCCCCTCCTGGTCCTCAGTATCGGGTTCGCCCAGGACCTCTTCCTCAGGGCCTTGTGTCTCTTCTTGGCGCTGCTCGGCCTGGACCTCCTGCTGTTCGGCGTCGGCCGCCGCCTGCTCTTCCTGTTCGGAGAGCCAGTCATCGTATTCGTCGGGAGGCAGGACCTTGACGGTGAACAGCATCCGCGCGTGGTCGACGCCGCACAGCTCGGCGCAGCGCCCGGCGTACTCGCCCTCGGTGCCCTCCTGGACCCTGACCTGGAACGCGTTGTCCTGGCCTGGGATGGTGTCCATCTTGAAGCCGAACGCCGGTACCCAGAAGGAGTGGATGACGTCGGGTGAGGTGAGGTCGAAGTGCACGACGTCTCCCTCACGCAGGACGAGTGTGGGAGGCTCGTCAGGCGTGCCCTCGACGGAGAACTGCGTCTGCGCCTGCGTGTCCTCCTCCTCGGCTTCGGCGCGGGACTGGTCCAGATAGTTGAACTGCCAGCTCCACTGGAAGGCGACAACCTCGATATTGGTGTCGGCCGGTTCCTCGGTGTCCATCAGGACGCTCTGGTCGCGCGCGGTGAAGTAGAACAGGACCGAAATGATGACGATCGGCAGGGCGGTGTACAGGGCCTCGATGGGCATGTTGTAGCGCACCTGCGGCGGAAGCTGCTCGGAGCGCTTGCGGTGGAAGATGATCGTCCAGATGATCAGTCCCCACACGAGAGCGCCGACCGCGAACGCCGCCACCCACGAACCCTGCCAGAGCGAGAGAACACGCTGGCCCTGATCGGTGATCGGCTCCGGCACACCCAAACGAGTGAAGTCGTTTGACGCGCAGCCGGTCGCGGCTATGCCCAACGCGGCGAGCACGGCGCCACGTGGTGCCCATCGGCGCAGCGCGGGGCGCCGATTCCTATGGCGGGTCGGACTCACGATTGCCTTCCCAGCGGTGATGCCCGCGCCTACGCGGGCGGTCGTATTTCCAAAGCTTGTCAACGGGCAACATTAGCGCGATCCGTGTGCAACCCCGCCCAGCGGCATGCCCGATGAGCGTGTCGCTGTGCGCCCATCCGGCGGAATCGGTCGGACATGTGCCGACACTCCCTTCCCGCCGTAAAGGCGCGGTGGGCGGTTCGGTGACCCGGTGAACTCGCACGTGTCGCCCGGTCCGCCGAGTCCCCCGGGATCTTTTCGCGGTGTTCCCGGGCTACCCGCACGGACGAGCTAAGCCGAGCGTATCGCTGGTTTTATTGGGCCCTTAACCGGGTGCCGGTTATCGGCTCCGCGGCCGGCCCGGATGCGGGACAACGCCGGTCCCGCTCGGGTTCGCGGCGTTGGCGTTCACAACTGGGCAGGAACAGTGAACAATGGGTAAGGAAGCCCGCTACCGGTTTCGGGAGCGGTCTCTCCGGCGTGCGCACCGGAGAAGACGGCGAGGTAAGGAGACGTTCAGTGTCGGAGCGGCCGCTGGTGACCGTGGAAGCGATCGGGCGCAAATGCCCGATTCCGATCATCATGCTCGCGGGGCGCATCCGTGAGGTACCCATTGGTTCCGTCATCGCTGTCACCGCCGACGACCCCGCCGCCAAGACCGACATTCCCTCCTGGTGCCGCATGAAGATGCAGGAGTTCGTGGCCGAGGTTCCGCTGCCGCGGGGTAGCGCGTTTCACATCCGGCGGATGTACTGAGTCGGCCCCGCATGCCGACGGGCCGCGCGACCGGAGGTCGCACGGCCCGTTAACGCGTACAGAACGCGAGGACGCCTAGCGCGCGTAGAACTCGACGACGAGGTGCTCGTCGAAGGGCACCGGCACCTGCTCGCGCTTGGGGCGGTCGACGATCGCGACGCGCAGGTCCTTGTGGCTCACCGCAAGGTAGCCGGCGATCTTCTCGTCGGCGTGCACGCCTTCAGCGGCCTCGACGAACGGGACCATCTGCTTTGACTTGTCCCGAACGCTGATGATCTGGCCCGGCTTGACCTGGTACGACGGGATGTCGACCTTCTTGCCGTCCACCATGATGTGGCCGTGGTTGATGTACTGGCGCGCGGCGTAGATCGACGGCGCCAGCCCGGAGCGCAGAACCACCGACGCGAGACGCAGCTCCAGATCGGCGATCATCTCCTCACCGGTACGTCCCGCGCGCTTCTTGGCGCTCTCATAGACGCGGGCGAGCTGCTTCTCCGACAGGTCGTAGTACCAGCGCAGCTTCTGCTTCTCGGCCTGCCGGACGGCGTAGTCGCTGGTCGAGCGACGAACGCGACGGCCGTGCTCCCCCGGAGGGTAGGGCCGCTTCTCGAAGTAGCTGACCGCCTTACGGGTCAGCGGGGTACCGGCGCGCCGGGACAACCGCACCTTCGGTCCGGTGTAGCGCATTCGTGTCCTCCGTCTTCACGTATCTTGCAAAAACGGGAATCCTAGGTAAGGCTTGCCTAAGTCTAGGAGGTGTCATGCGACAGCCCTGCCCGTCCGAGATCGAACGGATCCGTTCCCTTGCCGCCACGGCGACCCCCACCATGGCGGCATCGGCTGACTATCCCGCCACGCATCTCAGCGTGCGCGGGGCGGTCGACCATGCCGGCCGCGTCGTCCTCTGGATCGAGGCCGGCCATCCGCTGCACGGGGCGCTGCGGACGGCGCGGAACGGACGTGCCGACCTGTCGGTCGACGTCGATCTCTCCGCGCTGCGGCATGTGGGTCGCACACCTACTGTACGCGCTCGCCTGTGGTGCCGAGGCCGCGTATCGGCCATGCCCGCGGGAGAACGCCGCGCGAGCGCTCTTGCCGTATGGCAGAGAACACCCGACGAAGAACTGCTCGCCGCAATGGACGACGATCCCGATCCCGCTGCGCCCCTGCTCGCCCGCGTCGTCCCCGCACTGGTGGCCTACCACACCTACGACGCCGCAGGAATCATCGACGGCGCGGCCTTCCGCGCCGCCCGCCCCGACCCCGTCACCGAGGCGGCCGAGCACATCCTCCACCATGTCAACGACCGCCACCGCGACGAACTCAGCGCCTGTACGCGGAACCTGCCCGAGGTGCCGCACGGAGCGGCCTGGCTGTGGGAGCTGGATGCCCGCGGCGCCACCCTGTGGGTCAATCCCGCCGACGGCGGCAACCCCGTTCTCGTCCGGGTGCCCTGGAGCGCCCCCATCACGGCGCCCTGCCAGCTGGAGCGCACCCTTTACGACTTCCTCGCCTCCTGACCGGATACCGCACACTGACGGCCCCTCCGCGGGCATATACGCGCAGAGGGGCCGTAGCGGCCGTATCCGGATCACGCCCTACGCAGGCATGCGCTCCTTGACCTCGGCGGCGCTCTCCTCGCCGTAGGACACGGTGATCTTCTCCAGCAGGGTCTGCCCGGTCAGCTCGTACTCCTGCGGGCCGCTGACCGCCAGCGGATGCACCGCTGTGGCGTTACCCACCTGCGCGGCCCGCTCCAGCGGCAGGCCCCAGGAAACACCGGCCAGGAACCCGGCGCGGAACGCGTCGCCCACCCCCGTCGGATCGACCTTGGCGCTCACCTGGGCCGCGGGAACGTGCAGCGACGGCTCGCCCTTGCGGTCGATCCGCACGCCCTTGGCGCCGAGCGTAGTAACGCGCATCCCGACCCGGTCGAGGATCTCATCCTCGCTCCAGCCGGTCTTCTGCTCGCACAGCGCCTTCTCGTATTCGTTGGTGAACAGATAGGTCGCCTCCTCGATGAGGCGGCGGACCTGGGGCCCCTCCATCAATGCGAGCTGCTGCGAGGGGTCGGCTGCGAACGGCAGGCCGCGTTCGCGGCACTCCTCACTGTGCCGCACCATCGCCTCGGGGTCGTTCGCGCCGATCAGCACGAGATCCAATGCCTTGCCGCCGTCGGTGAGCGGCCCCAGTTCGATGGTGCGGGCCTCGGTCATCGCTCCCGCGTAGAAGGAGGCGATCTGGTTGTGGTCGCGGTCGGTGGTGCAGACAAAGCGCGCGGTGTGGCGGAGCTTTGAGATGTGCACGCCCGAAGTGTCCACTCCGTGGCGCTCCAGCCAGGCCCGGTACTCGTCGAAGTCGGCACCGGCGGCGCCCACGAGCAGGGGGCGAAGCCCTAGAAGTCCCATGCCGAAGCAGATGTTGGGAGCGACGCCGCCGCGGCGCACCTCCAACTCGTCCACCAGGAATGAAAGCGAGACCTGCTCCAACTGGTCTGCGATGAGCTGTTCGGAGAACCGTCCCTCGAAGGACATCAGGTGGTCGGTGGCAATCGATCCGGTAACCGCGATGCGCACTGCGGAGTGCTCCTTGGCTCGGTAGACAGGACGAGACCCAAGCCTACCTAGCGGCCCCCTGCCCGATGGAAGGGGACCGGCTCCTTCCGGAATCGACGAGGGCCCGCACGCCGTGCGCGCGGGCCCTGACATCACGTTAGTTGAACGAGTCTCCGCAGGCGCAGGAGCCGGTCGCGTTGGGGTTGTCGATGGTGAAGCCCTGCTTCTCGATCGTGTCGACGAAGTCGATCGTGGCACCTATCAGATAGGGGGCGCTCATCCGGTCGGTGACGACCTCGACCCCGCCGAATTCGGCCACCACGTCTCCGTCGAGTTCGCGCTCGTCGAAGAACAGCTGGTACCGCAGCCCCGAGCAGCCCCCGGGCTGCACGGCGACACGGAGCCTCAGGTCATCCCGGCCTTCCTGTTCCAGAAGACCCTTGACCTTGCCCGACGCTTCGTCGGTCAGGATGATCCCCTGCGCGGTGGCCTCACTCTGAACCGTCATCTGCCAACTCCTCCGAAAAACCGTGTGGCCGCCACTGCGACCTATTGCTCCTCGATGTCTCAACACCGAGGCCCGGTTGCGCATTCCTGCCAGTGGCGGGTGCTCCTTCCAGGTTAGGTCGTCGAGCCGCCTCCTGCCATCACACCCTGTCGTGTACGCCCGGCCGGAAGGCCGTCCTTCAGCGCCGCCACCGGCGCGCCACCTCCGCCGCGAGGCGACGCAGCTCCTGTGCCGAACGCGTGAGTGCGGCCTCCACCGATCCGGCGGACTCCACCAGGGAGTACGTCTCGGTGATCCCCGCGGCCGCGGCCTCCCGGCGGCCCACCGCCACCGCACCGGCGGCGACCACGCACGGGACCCCGTGTTCGGCGGCCGTCCTGGCCACACCGCAAGGAAGCTTGCCGCGCAGCGACTGGGCGTCGAACGATCCTTCGCCGGTGATGACGAGGTCGGCCGCTGCCGCCAGTTCAGCCAGGCCGACGGCCGACAGGACGCGGTCGACCCCCGATTCCACGGTTCCGCCCAGCAGCAGCAGGGCATACCCCAGACCGCCCGCCGCCCCGGCGCCGGGCGCGGTGCGCAGCCGCCCGTCAGGGTCGGTGGCGTCGGCGAAGGCGGCGAGAGCGGCGTCCAGGCGTTGGACCTGCTCCTCATCGGCGCCCTTCTGCGGGCCGAAGACGGCGCTGGCACCGTGCGCGCCGAGTAGCGGATTGTCGACATCGGTCGCGGCGATGAGCCGCACGCCTTCAGTGGCGCGCTGTGCGGGTGCGAGATCGACGGGCCCGGGGAGCGCGGCAAGAGCCGCGCCGCCGGCCGCCAGGGGGCCGCTCGGAGCAGCGCCGAGCGCGGCGAGCATGCCCGCTCCCCCGTCGTTGGTGGCGCTGCCGCCGAGGCCGACCACGATGGTGTGCGCGCCGCCGGCTGCGGCGTGCGCGATCAGCTCGCCCACGCCGCTACTGGTGGTACGTCCGGGATCGCGGTCTTTCCCGGGGACCAGGTGCAGCCCGCAGGCTTGGGCGCTCTCCACATAGGCCGTACCGCCGTCCAGGAGGTAGCCGGCGCGTACGGGAGCGCCCAGGGGTCCGGTCACCTCTTCCTCGACGACCGTTCCGCCCAGCGCGGTGTGCAGCACCTCGACGAATCCGGGCCCGCCGTCGGAGAGCGGAACGAGTTCGGTCTGGGCGTCGGGGTCCACACTGTGCCAGCCCTCGGCGAGGGCCTGGGCCGCCTCGACCGCGGTGAGGGTTCCGGCGAACTTGTCCGGAGCGATGACGATACGCACACCATCAGTGTGCCCTGACGTGCCGCTACCGACCAACCCTGAATCGGAGCATCGTCCGCTCCGCGGTAGGACGATCCCGCGCTTCGCTGACCGGCGGCCTCGTCCGGTCACCGCTCACAGCCCCGGTGCGCCGTAGACCGGGAACCAGCGGGACTTGTCCTTCTCCAGTGCGAGGTCGCTGCCGATGGCGGCCTCGATCTGCAGCTCCAGAGCGTTGTCCCTGCGTTGCCCGCCCAGTGGGGCGAACGGGTAGAACGTGCCCCGTTTGTACAGGTAGACAAGGGCGACCCGGCGCCCTTTGCTGTCGGCGAAGGCCACCAGCGAGCACAGGAGCGAGGGCCCGTACCCGGAGTGCTCCAGCGAGGAGTTGACCGCGTGGATGTCGGTGACGAGCGCGCTGATGTCGGGATTCTCCGCCTGTGGTGAGCGGAGCACCAGCCAGGTGTATCCGTAGTCGTCGGCGACCGGCTCCACCTTGGGGCCGTTGTCAGCGTTGAGCAGGTCGGTGATCTCTTGTTCCAGGCTCGCGAACGCCTGCCCTTCCACTGCGCGGAACGCGACCGACCCGGTTCCGGTCGGCCGGAACCCGGAGACGGCCTGCAGCGTGACGGCGGCCGAGGGCAGGCCGAACAGCGCGTCCAGGTCGGGCTTGGCCGGTTTGGAACGGCCCAGCAGGGCCCGTAGGAAACTCATGCGCCGATTTCTCCTTTCTCGCGGCCGCGTCCTATGCCCCCGACCCCAGATGCCGGGAGATGTCGGCGAGCTGGGAGAGACGCTGTTCGACCGGCGGGTGGGTGGCCAAGATCCTGCTGAGGCTGAAGCCCTCGCGGGCGAACGCCGGGGTGAAGAAGAAGGCGTTGAACGGCTCGGCCTTGCGCAGATCGTCGGTCGGAATCCGGGCCATGTCCCCGGTGATCTTGGTCAACGCGCTGCCCAGGGCCGACGGCCGACCGGTGAGGTAGGCCGCGGCGCGGTCCGCCGACAGTTCGCGGTAGCGCGAGAGCATCCGCGTGAGCAGGAAACTCAGCACCCAGACGACCGCGCTGACGAGCACGACAGCGAGCGCGATGAGCGCCGGGTTGTTCTGGTCCCGGCCCCGGCCGCCGCCGGCGAGGAGCGTGAATCGCAGTCCCATCTGGGTGAGGAAGCCGGCCACGATACCGAGGAAGCCGGCGATGGTCATGACCATGACGTCCCGGTGAGCCACGTGGGAGAGCTCGTGGGCGAGCACCGCCTCCAGCTCCGCGGCGTCCAGCCGGCGCATGATCCCGGTTGTCGCGCATACCACGGCATTCTTTCGGTTGTGGCCCGTGGCGAAGGCGTTGGGCACATCGGTCTGGGCGATGGCCACCTTGGGCTTGGGCATGTCGGCCATGGCGCACAGCCGGTCCACGATCGCGTGCAGATCCGGCGCCTGCTCGGGGGAGACCTCGTGGGCGCCCATCGAGAACATGGCGATCTTGTCGGAGGCGAAGTACTGGAGCAGCGCGAAACCGACCACCACCAGCACGATGAGGATGATGGGCATGCCGACCAGATACAGCGCGATGATGAACGCCACGTAAAGGATGCCCAGAAGGGCCATCGTCACGACCATGCGGGTGGTCAACCCGCGGTCCGGAATGAACTTGGAACCCGCCACGGCGGCCTGCCTTTCGCCGGAAACCCGGTGTCGAGCCCGGTCGGTCGCTCTGCCGGCCTGCTGAATCGAAGTCTATGCGGGCGCAGTGGGCGCCCGGTGGCCCCGAGCAGCTGATACCCGGAACCGCTCCCGCGCGCCCGGATCCCCTCCCCCGGTCATCCCCGTATCCGGATACGCCCGTGGCCACCGCGAAGCCGCGGCGGCCACGGACCAGCCGGCGGTGGACCGACCTCGCTTCCGGGTCGGCGCAGCGCTTCAGGCGAAGTCGGGGATGAGCCCCTCGTCGCCGAGCATGGCGCGGACCTCCTCCATGCTGGCATCGGCATGGGGCAGGATGAACTGCGAAGGCTCCAGGGACTCCGGCGGCAGCGGCTTGCCGTCCTCGCGCACCTTTTCCAGCAGATCGTGCAGGGCCTGCCGGAACGTGTCCTCACTGCCCGACTCCAGAGCCTCCTCAAGCGTTCGATCGAAGTCGTTGAGGAGGTCGAGGTCGGCCTCTGACAGATCCAGCTGCCCCTCTCCCATGATGCGGACGATCACGTGCCCTCCCCCTGGCGGTAAGGCTGCACCTGGTTCCCACTTCCGGTGGACCCGGTGGAGCCCTCTTCGATCTGGGGAGCGGAACCGCCGCCCTGGCCCAGTTCCTGCTTCATCCGCTCCAGTTCCAGCTCGACGCCGCTGGTGCTGGCCATGCGGTCGAGCTCGGCCTGGATGTCGTCCTTGGACGTACCGGTGACGTCGTCGAGGGCGCCGGAGGCGAGCAGTTCGTCGACGGCGCCGGCGCGGGCCTGCATCTCGGCGGTCTTGTCCTCGGCGCGCTGCACCGCCATGCCGACGTCGCCCATCTCCTCTGAGATCCCCGAGAACGCCTCGCTGATCTGAGTCTGGGCCTGGGCCGCGGTGTAGGTGGCCTTGATGGTCTCCTTGCGCGTGCGGAAGGAGTCGACCTTGGCCTGCAGCCGCTGCGCCGCAAGCGTCAGCTTCTGCTCCTCGCCCTGCAACTGCTCGTGCTGCTGTTTGAGCCCGTCGATCTGTGACTGCAAACCGGAGCGGCGGGTGAGCGCTTCGCGGGCGAGGTCCTCCCGGCCCTGCTTGAGCGCCGCACGGCTCTGGTTCTCCAGCTTGCCGGACTGCTGTTCCAGCTGCTGGACCTGCAGTTCGACCCGCTTGCGCGAGGTGGCGACATCAGCCACTCCGCGCCGGACCTTCTGCAAGAGTTCCAGCTGCTTCTGATACGAGTAGTCGAGGGTTTCGCGCGGGTCCTCGACGGAGTCCAAGGCTCTGCTGGCCTTGGACTTGAAAATCATGGAAAGTCGCTGAAACACGCTCATCGGCGTGGCCGTCCCCTTCTCGGTCCGTACATCGGCTGTTCCCGGCGGGCGCTGCAACCAACCCTACGCGCTCTGGCGAACGGTCGCCATGAAGCTCGGACCGGCTACCCTGGAGGATGTGTTCCGACGTCGCTCCACTCCCGCATCCGAAGAGTCGGCCGTGGCCGACTCCGCCAGTTCTGAGGCTACTGAGGCCACCCAACCTAAGGGATATACCCCGAAGAAGGGGACGCCCACCCCCAAACGCAGGGAAGCCGAGAAAAACCTGCGCCGGCCGCTGAACGCCCCTCAGACGCGCAAGGAGGCCTACCGCCAGTACCGCGAGCGGCGTGCGCAGGAGACCGCGCGCTCGGCGCAGCGCGGTGGCGCCCCCAAGGGCGAGGAGCGCTACTTCCGGCCTCAGGACTACGGGCCGGTGCGGGCCTACGCTCGCGATTTCGTCGACTCCCGGCGCAGCATCAGCGAGTTCTTCCTCTACTTCTCGCTGGCGATCATCGTGCTGCTCTTCCTCCCGGTACCGGAGTTCCAGGTCCTCGTCACCTATGCCGTCTGGCCGGCGATGATGATCACGATCGTCGCCGAGGGCTTCTACGTCGGCAACCGCATCAAGAAGCAGGTGCGCGAGCACTTCCCCGACGACCCCACCATCCGCGGTGTCGGTATGTACGCGGCGATGCGCCAGTTGCAGGTCCGCCGGCTCCGCCTGCCCAAACCCCGGGTCAAGCCCGGCGACCCGATCTCCCCCCAGAAGCGCTGAGCGCCTACCGGGCGAGTGCTGCGCGGGTGCCGTGAAAACCCGGCGGCGACTAGGGTTCCGGTCATGGATTTCCGTCATCTTGGCAACAGCGGACTCGTCGTCAGTGAGATCTCCTACGGCAACTGGCTCACCCACGGCTCCCAGGTCGAGGAGGACGCCGCGGTGGCGTGCGTACGAGCCGCGCTCGACGAGGGCATCACCACGTTCGACACCGCGGACGTCTACGCCCAGGGGCGCGCCGAGGAGGTGCTGGGCCGCGCGCTGAAGGGCGAGCGGCGCGACGGCCTGGAGATCTTCTCCAAGGTCTATTGGCCCATGGGGACGGGTAGGAACGACCGCGGCCTGTCCCGCAAGCACATCATGCGCGGCGCCGAGGACTCCCTGCGTCGGCTGGGCACCGACTACATCGACCTGTACCAGGCGCACCGGTTCGACTACAAGACGCCGCTGGAGGAGACTCTGCGCGCCTTCGACGACCTGGTGCGCCAGGGCAAGGTGCTCTACATCGGGGTCTCGGAGTGGCGTGCCGAGGAGATCGAGAGGGCGCTGAAGATCGCTGACGAGATGGGCCTGGACCGGCTCGTCTCCAACCAGCCGCAGTACAACATGCTGTGGCGGGTGATCGAGTCCGAGGTCGTCCCGGTGTGCGAGCGCGAGGGTGTGGGGCAGATCGTCTGGTCCCCCATCGCCCAGGGGATCCTCACCGGCAAGTACCTGCCGGGCCAGGCCCCTCCGGAGGGGTCGCGCGCCACCGACGAGAAGGGCGGCGCCCGGCTGATCAAGGCCCGCGGGGCCGACGATCAGGAGCTGCTCCAGCGCGTACAGGACCTGCGGCCGGTCGCAGAGGAGGTCGGGTTGAGCCTGGCCCAGCTCGCGGTCGCCTGGGTACTGCAGAACCCCAACGTGTCCTCGGCCATCGTGGGCGCCAGCCGACCCGAGCAGGTGCGCGACAACGTCCGCGCCGCGGGGGTCCGGCTGGATGAGGAGGTCATGCGCCGCATCGACGGGATCCTCGGCGACAAGGTCACCCGGGACCCGGCGCTGACCGTCAGCCCGGCCGAGCGCCCGTAGCGCCCGCACCGCCGCGGGAGGACCCGTGCCGGGCACGGGTCCTCCCGCACGCCCGGCCGGCTCCGCTCATTGGGCGGGTTCGCTCAGGCTCATCGAGTACACCGGCCGCTCGTCCTCCAGCAGGGTCACCCGGCCGGCTCCGGCTTCCGCGAGTTCGCGCCAGTTCTCCCCCAACCAGGTCTCAGCGTCACCGCGCGAGGAGAACAGGTCCGCGGGCAGCGACTCCGCATCGAGCGCCGTTCCGTCAGCCGCCTCATATCGCCAGCTCCACGCCATGGGACACTCCTTCTTCCGGGTGCGTTCCCGCCGAGCCTAGTGCGGTCCGGCTTCCCCGCGCCGCTCCCCCGCGGGAAAACGTCCCGGCACCGGCACGGGTCCGCTCCGCCGAACAGATCTGCGCGGCATGTTGTTAACTGGCGTGCGTGCGAATCCGACTTTCCGGGACCGCTGGATCCTCCGGCTGGCCCGCACCCCATTGCAGCTGCGCCTCGTGCAACCGGGCGGTGGAGAACCGGCGGCTGCCGGTGCGAGTGACCGTCGACGGGATGTTCACTCTGCTGGATCCTGGAGAGGGGACGGCCACTCCCGCCCCCGCGGGGTACACGGTCACGCTCTCGCCGTATGGAACCCGTGTGGACGGCCCTGATGGCGGCCGGCTGCTGTACGCGCGCCCCGGCGCCCCGGCCGATCCTCCCCGCGGCTTCGCCGGCTCCGGTTCGGCCGTACCGCCGCATCAGGTGGATCTGGCGATCGTGGACGTCGTGGAGTCCCCGGAGACGATCGGCGCGCTGCGCCGCGCGGGAGTGGTGGGGTCCACCACCGCTGTCATCGCTGTCGGGGGCGACCACCGCATACACTCCCCTGCCGAATTCGAGCGCAGAGCACGGTTGTGGGGGGCGTCCGCGCCCTCCGACGGCCAGGACCTGGTCTGCCCGCCCGCGGCGTGGCCGCCCGAACGCGCCAGCGCCCCGCACCGGGTCCTCATCACGGGGGGAGCCCGGTCGGGTAAGTCCAGCGAAGCCGAACTCCGGCTGCTCGGCGAGCCCGCGGTCACCTACCTGGCGACCGGGCCCCATGCCGACGGCGATCGGGCGTGGGAGCGGCGTGTCGCGGCGCACCGTGAGCGCCGTCCCTGGTGGTGGAGGACCGAGGAGACACTGGACGCGGCGCAGGTCCTCGGGCGCGCCTCGGGCGCCGTACTGTTCGACTGCGTCGGCACCTGGCTGGCGGGCGTCATGGAGGCCTGCGGGATGTGGGGGCAGGAACCGTCGCCGGGTGCGGAGGAGGCGCTGGCCGCACGGGTGGCGGAGCTGCTGGAGGCGTGGCGGCGTTGCCCGGCCTATGTTGTCGCGGTCACCAATGAGGTGGGGTCGGGCGTGGTCCCCGCGACGGTCAGCGGGGGCCTGTTCCGCGACTGGCTGGGGCGGGTGAACCAGTGGTTGGCGGCGGAGTCGGAGCAGGCCGTGCTGGCGACTGCCGGCCGCGTGCTGGAACTGCCGTGACGCCCGCTGACGGTTCCGTGCTCCGCGACGCCGTGGACGGGCTGCGCATGGCCGTCGGCACGCTGACGGTCGTCCCCGTCCGTGTGCCGCGTGTCGACCGCGGTGTGGCCGCGTGGGCCATGGCGCTGGCCCCCTTGGTCGGGGTGCCGCTGGGCCTTGCCGCGGCGGTGGTCCTCCTCGCTGCGGGGGCGGCCGGCCTCTCCCCCTACCTGGCCGCGACGCTGGCCGTAGGACTGCTTGCGCTGCTCACTCGGGGGCTGCATCTGGACGGGCTGGCCGATTTCGCGGACGGGCTGGGCAGCGGGCGCCCGGCCGGGGAGGCGCTGGAGATCATGAGGCGGTCCGATATCGGACCGTTCGGTGTGCTCACGCTGGTGCTGGTCCTGCTGGTCCAGGTGCTGGCTCTGGGCGGCCTGACCGCGGTGTCGCCGGTGGCGGGTGCGGTCGGCGCGGTGGTGGCCGTGGCCGCGGGGCGGTTGGCGATCACGTGGGCCTGCACGCCTCTGGTGCCCTCCGCCCGGCGGGATGGTCTGGGCGCCTTTGTCGCCGGG
Source organism: Actinomycetes bacterium (assembly GCA_021793235.1). Classification (GTDB taxonomy): domain Bacteria; phylum Actinomycetota; class Actinomycetes; order Streptosporangiales; family Streptosporangiaceae; genus JAJYTD01. The sequence continues at coordinate 47,058 of JAJYTD010000008.1, forward strand.
ACCGTGCCGTTCTGGGCTGCCGGGGCCGCCTTTGCCGGGACGGCGGGGGTCGCTCTGGGCGGCCTGCTCTACGGCGGCGGGTTCGCACTCGGTTGCGTGCTCGGAGTGGTGGCGGGCCTGATCGCCGCCGCGGTGCTGCTTCAGCGGGCCGTGCGCCGCCTGGGCGGCATCACCGGGGACGTGCTCGGAGCGGTCGCGGAGGCCGCGGCCGCGACCGCGCTCGTGGCCGCGGCGCTTGCGGCCTGACACGGATTTCCCGATCTCCATATTGGACACTTCATCCAATATCGGAATGAAGTGCCGCCGCATTGCACAAGACATGTCACCATCGTCACATTTCTTCACACGGCCGCGGGCGGCCCCGACCACGGGCACGCCGAACACGGCGTGCCCGTCGGGACGTCACAAGGACTAGCATCGGGTTCGTGAGCACGTCGTTGTCAGTAATTACGGAATCCCCCTGTTCGCTCGACGCCGACGCGGTAATCGTCGGCTACCACTCGGGGCCGGACGGTCCCGAGCCCGCGTCGGGCGCTCACGATGTCGATGCCGCCTTCACCGGCGGCCTCGCCCGGACATTGTCGCTCCTGGGAGCGAGCGGCGCCCCGGAGGAGGTGAACCACGTTCCCTCCCTCGGCGCGATCAGAGCACCCCTCGTGATCGCGGTCGGTCTGGGGCCCGCTCCCCACGACGGCGCTGTCGACGCCGACGCCCTGTCCCGCGCCGCCGGAGTCGCGCTGCGCAACCGCGGCCAACAGACCCGTATCGCCTTGGCCCTGCCCGCTGACTCCCCGGAGCAGGCGGGCGCCGCCGCTCTCGGCGCGCTGCTGGGCGACTACGCGTTCAGCCGCTACCGCACCGGCGCGGACGTCCCGGCGCCGACTGAAAAACTGCTGGTCCTCAGCTCCGCCGATGGTGCCGCCGCGGCCGTCGAGCGCGCCCGCACCATCGGCACCTCCGTGAACCTCGCCCGAGACCTCGTCAACACGGCCCCCGCCGACCTGGTCCCCGCCGACCTCGCCGACGCCGCAACAGTTGTCGCCCGCGAGAACGGCCTCACGGTCGAGGTGCTCGACGAGCAGGCGCTCGCCGAGGGCGGCTACGGCGGACTGACCGGTGTCGGCCAGGGATCGGCCAACCCGCCGCGTCTGGTCCGCCTCGGTTACCGCCACCCCGACGCCACCGCGACCATCGCCTACGTCGGCAAGGGCATCACCTTCGACTCCGGCGGCCTGTCCCTGAAGCCGACCACGTCCATGGACTGGATGAAATCCGATATGGGCGGCGCCGCCGCGGTCCTGGCCGCCATGCGCGCCATCGCCGGCCTGAAGCCCGCGGTGAACGTGGTCGGTTACCTCGCCATCGCCGAGAACATGCCGAGCGGCACCGCGCAGCGCCCCTCTGACGTCCTGACGGTCTACGGCGGAAAGACCGTCGAGGTGCTCAACACCGACGCCGAAGGGCGCCTGGTAATGGCCGACGCGCTCGTGCGCGCACACGAGGACGATCCCGACCTCATCGTGGACGTCGCCACTTTGACCGGCGCCCAATTGGTCGCCCTTGGTACGCGTGTCTTCGGCATCATGGCAAACGACGACCAGGTCCGCGATGACGTGGCCGCCGCCGCCACCGCTGCCGGCGAGGCGGCCTGGCCCATGCCGCTGCCCGAGGAGCTGCGCAAGGGCCTGGACTCCTCCGTGGCCGACATCGCCAACGTCTCGGGAGAGCGCTGGGGCGGCATGCTCAGCGCGGGGGTGTTCCTCAAGGAGTTCATCGCCGACGGAATGCGGTGGGCCCATCTCGACATCGCCGGCCCTTCGTTCAACCAGGGAAGCCCCTTCGGCTACACCCCCAAAGGCGGAACGGGAGCGGCGACGCGCACCCTGGTGCGCATCGCGGAGAACCACGCCGAGAACAGAACCGAATAGCAGCCGGAACCGGGCGGGACACGCGCCCGGCCCCCGGCCAACCGGCACAACACGACCTGCATCCATATCCACAGCAAGGAGTGTCCTTCCGTGAGCGAGAGCGGCGGTACCTTCGACCTCGTCGTCCTTGGCGGCGGCAGCGGCGGCTACGCGGCGGCGCTGCGCGCTGCCGAGCTCGGCATGAGCGTGGCCCTGATAGAAAAAGGCAAGCTCGGCGGTACCTGCCTGCACAACGGCTGCATCCCCACCAAGGCGCTGCTGCACTCGGCCGAGGTCGCCGACGCCGCCAAGGGCAGCGAGACGTTCGGTGTCAAGGCCACCTTCGACGGCATCGACATGGAGGCCGTGCACAAGTACAAGGACAAGGTGATCGGCGGCCTGCACAGGGGCCTCACCGGGCTGATCAAGGCCCGCAAGATCACCGTGGTCGAGGGTGAGGGCAAGCTCACCGGGACCGATGAGGTCACCGTCGGCACGACCGCCTACAAGGGCCGCAACATCCTGCTCGCCACCGGCTCCAAGCCCAAGACCCTTGGGCTGGAGATCGACGGCGAAAAGATCATCACCAGTGACGAGGCCCTGGTGATGGACCGCGTTCCGAAGTCGGTGGTCGTTTTGGGCGGCGGCGTCATCGGCGTGGAGTTCGCCAGCGTGTGGCGCTCCTTCGGCGCCGAGGTCACCATTGTCGAGGCCCTGCCCCACCTGGTCCCGGTCGAGGAGGAGTCCAGCTCCAAGCTGCTGGAGCGCGCCTTCCGCAAGCGCGGCATCAAGTACGAGCTGGGCACCCCCTTCGAAAGCGTCAAGACCACCGACACCGGAGTGGACGTTACGCTGCAGGGCGGCAAGACGCTCGAGGCCGAGGTGCTGCTCGTCGCCATCGGCCGCGGCCCGATCTCCGAAGGACTGGGCTATGAGGAGGCCGGTGTCCGGCTGGAGCGCGGCTTCGTCCAGGTCGACGAGAACATGCACACCGGTGTCGGCAACATCTACGCGGTAGGCGATCTGATCCCCACCCCGCAGTTGGCGCATGTCGGCTTCGCCGAGGGCATCTTCGTCGCCGAGCGGATCGCGGGCCTCAATCCGCCGGCCATCGACTACGACGGCGTCCCGCGCGTCACCTACTGCGAGCCCGAGGTCGCCTCTGTGGGTATCACCTCCGCGGTCGCCAAGGAGCGCGGCTACGACATCGTCGAGATGAACTACAACCTCGGCGGCAACGGCAAGAGCCAGATCCTGCAGACACAGGGCGCCGTGAAGGTGATCGCCGAGAAGGACGGCCCCGTCCTGGGCGTGCACATGGTGGGCAGCCGCGTCGGCGAACTCGTCGCCGAAGGACAGCTCATCTACAACTGGGAGGCGCTGCCCTCCGAGGTCGCGCAGCTCATCCACCCGCACCCGACACAGTCCGAAGCGCTGGGCGAAGCCCATCTCGCCCTCGCCGGAAAGCCGCTGCACGTCCACGACTGACACGGCCGCGGGGCGGGCCGGTGCCCGCCCCGCTTTTCTTCGCGTTCCGCACGTCCATCTAAGAGGAACCCATGCCGACTTCCGTTGCAATGCCAGAACTGGGCGAAAGCGTCACCGAGGGCACTGTCACCCAGTGGCTGAAGAAAGAGGGTGACACCGTCGAGGTCGATGAGCCGCTCCTCGAAGTCTCCACCGACAAGGTCGACACCGAGATCCCTTCGCCCGCTGCGGGCGTGCTGACCAGGATTCTCGTCGCCGAGGACGAGACGGTCGAGGTCGGCTCCGAGATCGCGGTGATCAGTGACGCCGGCGAGGCCCCGGCCGAAGAGAGCGCTCCCGCGGCCGAGGAGGCGCGGCCGGAGCCCGAGCCGGCTCCCGAACCCGCCCCGCGCCCGGAACCGGAGCCCCGGACCGCTCCCGCGGCCGCCGCGCCGGCCCCTGAGCAGGCACCGGCTCCCGAGCCGCCGGCCGAGCAGCGGCCGAGCCGGGACGACCGCACTCCGCCGGTCGACGTCGAGACGCTCAGCGGTGCCGGCCGCTCCTCGGGGACCGACGCCGTCACCGAGGCCTACGTGACGCCCCTGGTGCGCAGGCTCGCCGCGGAAGAGGGAGTGGACCTGAGCACGGTGCAGGGCACCGGCGTCGGCGGCCGCATCCGCAAGCAGGACGTCCAGGAGGCCGCGCGCCGCCGCCGCGAGGCCCCCGCACCCGCGGCGCCGACCACACCGGCCGCCGCGGCACAGCCGCGCCCGGTCGCCGCGGACACCACCCTGCGCGGCCGTACCGAGCAGATGTCCCCGCTGCGCCGGAGCATCGCCGACCAGATGGCGGAATCGCAGCGCGTCTCCGCCGACCTCACCCAGGTGATCGAGGTCGACGTCACCGCCATCGCCCAGCTGCGGGAGCAGACGGCCGAGCAGTTCGAGGCACGCGAGGGTGTGGAACTGGGCTTCTTCCCGTTCTTCGCCCTGGCCGCGGTCGAGGCGCTGAAGGTGCACCCCAAGCTCAACGCCGTCATCGACAGCAGCACCTACGAGGTCACCTACCACAGCACCGAGAACCTCGGAATCTCCGTCAACACCGAGGGGGGGCTGCTCGCACCGGTCATCAAGGACGCCGGTGACCTCAACCTGGGCGGACTGGCCCGCAAGATCGCCGACGTCAACGAGCGGGCGCACACCGGAGACCTCAACCCTGACGAGTTGAGCGGCGGCACGTTCACGCTGGCCGACACCGGAAGCCTGGGCGCGCTGTTCGACACGCCCATCATCATCCAGCCGCAGGTGGCCATCCTCAGCACCGGTGCCGTAGCAAAGCGCCCGGTCGTCGTCGACGATCCGGGGCTGGGCGAGGTCATCGCCGTCCGCTCGATGGTCTACCTGTCGCTGACACACGACCACCGGCTGATCGACAGCGCGGACGCCGCGCGCTTCCTGCAGAGCGTCCGCGAGCGCCTCGAGGAGGGCGCCTTCGAGGCGGAACTGGGCCTGGCCTGACAGCGAGGGACCCGTATACGACAGCGGGGCGGCACCTGGTCAGGTGCCGCCCCGCCTTTTACCCCACCATTCACCATCCCCATGGTGATCCCCATCACCAAAGGTCTGTTCCGGGAGCGGCACCGAACGGCACCGCTCCCGCGGACTCCCGTTGACCACGGGGAGTTCCGGCTCCCATACAAAAGGTAGAGATTCACGCGGGCACGGCGCAGGCGTTCGGCGGAAATCGGCGGTCTTTTTTTCCGGGCCCGAGGCGGAGTACCGTCTTGCCGGCAAAGAGCTGCCGGGTGCGGTGCCCGCGGTCCCGGGGTTTGCGATGCGCGCGGCCCTCGGCGCTTCGCGGACGAGGCCGCCCTGGTCAGCCGGCGGGTTCGCCCGCAACACCTGGTCAGCGCCTGCTATTCCGTCCGGCGCCCGGATCTGGCGGGTGCTCTGTCTGACATCGCCTGAGCCGCGCAACGGGGCATAAGGTGGGATGTATGAGTGAGCTCGTCTTCGCCTGGCTCGGCGACACCCCGGTCCCCTACCAGGAGGGCTGGGATCTGCAGAAGCGGCTCCACACGAGCCGGGTCGCCGGCGGCATCCCCGATACTGTTCTGCTGCTGGAACACGAGCCGGTCTATACGGCGGGCAAGCGCACCGGGAAGTGGGACCGCCCGCTGACCGATCCGGGCGCTCCCGTCTTCGACATCGACCGCGGGGGCAAGATCACCTGGCACGGCCCCGGCCAGTTGACCGTCTACCCCATTGTCAAGCTCAAGGATCCCGTCGACGTCATCGCCTACGTCCGCATGCTGGAGGAGGCGGTCATCCGCACCATCGCGGAGTTCGGGCTCACCGGAAAACGCGTCGAAGGGCGCACGGGCGTGTGGTTGGACGCCGATCCCGGGCGAGGACTCATCGAGCGCAAGATCGCCGCCATCGGCTGCCGGATCGCCCGCGGGGTGGGAATGCACGGGTTCGCACTCAACTGCGATAATGATGTGTCCTGGTTCGACCGGATCGTGCCGTGCGGAATCTCCGATGCGGGAGTCACCACGCTCTCCCTGGAGCTGGAGCGCGACGTCGCGGTCACCGACGTGCTACCGATCGTCGAGCGGCATCTGGCCGAGGTTCTCGGGGCCGACGGCCACCACCGCGTCCAGGGCGTTCCCGCGCCCGTGGAGCCCGCAGGCGCCGAACCAGCGGGCGTGTGACTCCGCACGAGCGACGTGACGACCTCCCCACAAGGGAAGAGGAAAGGAAGGGTCCGCGTTGACCACCGCTCCTGATGGCCGCAAGCTGCTGCGGATCGAAGCACGCAACAGCGAGACACCCATCGAGAAGAAGCCGCCGTGGATCAAGATCAAGGCGAAGATGGGGCCGGAGTACACCGAGCTGCACTCGCTGGTCCGCCGCGAAGGGCTGCACACAGTCTGCCAGGAGGCCGGCTGCCCCAACATCTACGAATGCTGGGAGGACCGCGAGGCCACCTTCCTCATCGGCGGCGACCAGTGCACCCGGCGCTGCGACTTCTGCCAGATCGCCACCGGCAAGCCCAGCCCGCTGGACCGCCGCGAGCCGCTGAAGGTCGCCGAGTCGGTCCGCACCATGGAGCTGAAGTACGCCACGGTGACCGGTGTCGCCCGCGACGACCTCGACGACGGCGGCGCGTGGCTGTACGCCGAAACCGTCCGCAAGATACACGAGCTCAATCCCGGCACGGGTGTGGAGCTGCTGATCCCCGACTTCAACGCCGATCCGGAGCAGCTCGCCGAGGTCTTCGGGGCGCGCCCTGAAGTGCTGGCCCACAACATCGAGACCGTCCCGCGGATCTTCAAGCGCATCCGTCCCGGTTTCCGCTACGAGCGGTCCCTGGAGGTCCTCACCCGGGCCCGCGCGGACGGCCTGGTCACCAAGTCCAATCTCATCCTGGGCATGGGCGAGACACGGGAAGAGATCAGCCAGGCCATGCGCGACCTGCACGAGGCCGGCTGCGACCTGCTGACCATCACCCAGTATCTGCGCCCCTCGAAGCTGCACCACCCCATCGACCGCTGGGTCAAGCCCGAAGAGTTCGTCGAACTGGCCGCCGAGGCCGAGGAGATCGGGTTCGCCGGCGTCATGTCGGGACCGCTGGTGCGTTCTTCCTACCGCGCCGGACGCCTCTACCGCCAGGCCATCGATAAGCGCGAGGCCGAAGCCGCGGTCAGGGCCTGACGGGCCGGGACGGGCACGCCGCGCGGAGCGAGAAAAACAGTAATGAAGCTGAAACGGCGGCCACCGGCCGCCGTTTCACATTCGCCTCCTCATCCCCCATATCCTGGTGGCATGGCGAAGAAGCCCAAGGACACTAGAGCACCGCAGGCCACCAATGCCAAGGGCAAGGGCGGCGCGGAAAAACCGCCCGGCAGGTTCAAGCAGATCGGCATGGTCGCCAAGGTCGTGCATCGGCAGAGCCCTCGGAGCATACCGATCGCCGTGGCGATCTTCGTGGTCGTGCTCGGACTCGCCGTTCTAGGCGGCCTCCTCACAGGAGGGTGGCTGTACTGGATCACGCTGGGCGTGCCGATCGCTTTCCTCGCCGGTTTCGTCTTCTTCACCCGCTCGGCGCAGAAGATCCAGTACGCGATGCTGGAGGGCCAGCTCGGAGCGGGTATGGCGGTGCTGGAGAACATGCGCGGCAACTGGAGCGTCGAGCCCGGTGTCGCAGCCAACCGGCAGATGGACATCGTGCACCGCGTTGTGGGCGGCCCCGGGGTCATCCTCGTCGGCGAGGGAGAGCCGAGCCGCCTCAAGGGCCTCATCGCCGGTGAGAAGAAGCGCGTGGCACGCGTCGCCTACAACACCCCGATCTATGACCTTCAGGTGGGAACCGACACGGACCAGGTGCCGATCGCGAAGCTGCAACAGCACATCATGAAGCTTCCCCGCCGCAACCTGGACAAGGCAGAGGTCGCCGAGCTGCGCTACCGGCTCAAGGCGCTGCCCTCCGCCATGCAGATGCCCAAGGGCCCCATCCCCAAGGGCGTCCGGATGCCGAAGGGACCCAAGGCCCAGGGACGCTGACCCACTCGCCATGCGCGGAGGTCCCCGCCTAACGGCGGGGACCTCCGCGCGTCGGCTCAAGAACGCTCAGAAGCGGCTGCTGATGGTTCCGGCCGCGCGATCGTGCAGGCCCCGCTGGTCGCGGTCATAGACGACCGCAGGGATCACCAGGCAGAGCAGGAGGGTCCGTACCAACATGGCGACGGCCCAGGGCAGCGCACGCTCCCCGGTCGCGGCCACGCCGACGCCCACCATGCGCTTGCCGATCGTCGTACCGAAGAGGGTGAGCAGCACGACGTTCATCAGCGCGAAGACGACCAGGGTCGGACCCGTGGCCAGCGCGGGGTCGGCACCGAGGAACCCGTAGACCACGGCGAGGCTGAGCAGCCAGTCCAGCAGCAGACCGGATAGCCGCCGCCCCACCCCGGGCACCGACCCCGGGCCCTTCTCCGGCATACCGTGGCGACTGCCCCGGTAGCGGAACTCCGTACCACCGGCTTCTGCTGTGTTGCCCATGGGGACAACGGTAGCGGGGCATGCGGTGTGGTCGGCTCCGCCCCCGCGCCGCCCCACGCCTCTGCTCCCGCCTCCGGTTCTGTCCGATACGCATGTTCGCCCGCGTTGGGCAAGAGGTACCGAAGCACGTAACGCACGGGAAACATTGGAGACATGGCTCGGAAACGGCCTGCTCCTAGCGTCAAAACGTATCCGGGAGGCGGCGAGGCACTTCGGGCATGTCCGCGACGGAGCGGGGAACCGACCGCGCGGCCTCTTTCACCTGACGGAGGTAAGTCTTGTTCAGCAGCGCCGATGAGGCCCTCGCCTTCATCCGCGATGAAGATGTCAAGTTCCTCGACGTCCGGTTCACCGACCTCTTCGGCGGTGTCAACCACGTCACGATCCCCACGGAGAACGTCGACGAGAAGACGTTCACCGAGGGCCAGATGTTCGACGGATCCTCGATCCGCGGGTTCCAGGCGATCCACGAGTCGGACATGCTTCTGCTGCCCGACCTCAGCACCGCCGTTGTGGACCCCTTCCGCGAGTACAAGACGCTGAACATGACGTTCTTCGTCCACGACCCGCTCACCCGGGAGTCCTACAGCCGCGACCCTCGCAACGTGGCCCGCAAGGCTGAGGCGTTCCTGAAGAGCTCGGGGATCGCCGACACGGCGTTCTTCGGGCCCGAGGCCGAGTTCTACATCTTCGACGACGTCCGCTTCGAGACGAAGTCCAACACCGGTTACTACGCCATCGACTCGGTCGAGGGCGCGTGGAACACCGGTACGGCCCGTGAAGGCGGCAACCTGGGCTACCGCCCCCGCTACAAGGGCGGCTACTTCCCCGTTGAGCCGGTCGACCACTACAGCGACTTGCGCTCCCGGATGGTCCGTACGATGATCGAGGCCGGCCTCGACGTCGAACTGCAACACCACGAAGTGGGCACCGCCGGCCAGGCCGAGATCGGCATCAAGTTCGGCACCCTGCTGCACGAGGCCGACCGCGTCCAGCTGTACAAGTACATCGTGAAGAACGTGGCCAACGCCTCCGGCAAGACCGCCACGTTCATGCCCAAGCCGCTGTTCGGCGACAACGGCTCCGGCATGCACTGCCACCAGAGCCTGTGGAAGGACGGCGAGCCGCTGTTCTTCGACGAGTCCGGCTACGCCCAGCTCTCCGACACCGCCCGCTACTACATCGGCGGTCTGCTCCAGCACGCCTCCGCACTGCTCGCCTTCACCAACCCGACGGTGAACTCCTACCACCGCCTGGTGCCGGGCTACGAAGCCCCGATCAACCTGGTGTACTCGCAGCGCAACCGGTCGGCGTGCATCCGCATCCCGCTCACCGGCTCCAACCCCAAGGCCAAGCGCCTGGAGTTCCGGGTCCCGGACCCCTCCGCCAACCCCTACCTCGCGTTCTCTGCGATGCTGATGGCCGGCATCGACGGCATCAAGAACAAGATCGAGCCGCCGGAGCCGGTCGACAAGGACCTCTACGAGCTGCCGCCCGCGGAGGCCAACGCCATCCAGACGGTACCTGCCTCCCTCGAAGACGCTCTCGACGCCCTGGAGGCCGACCACGAGTTCCTCCTCGAAGGCGGCGTCTTCACCGAGGACCTGGTCGAGACCTACATCGACTACAAGCGCACCGAGGAGATCGACTCCCTGCGCCTGCGCCCGCACCCGCGTGAATTCGAGCTCTACTACGACATCTGAGGGCTGCGCCAAAAGCCAAGGGCCGGTACCCGCGTGCGGGTACCGGCCTGATTCCGTGCGCTCGGTGCGCCCCTTCTCCCCGCCTGGGCCGACTAGCCGGACCGCCGGTCGTGGTGGTCGTGGTGGTCATGGTGGCCGTGGCCGTCAGAACCATCGGAGCCGTCCATCGGGTCCACGACCGCGGCCTCGGTCTCGACGGTGCCGGACTCTGCGAACCGCAGGGTGAGGGCGACCGTGTCGCCGACTTCCAGGTCAGCGGGGTCCATCAGCATCAGGTGCAGGCCACCGGTGCTGAACTCGACGGTCTCGCCGGCACCGATGGGGACCTCCTGCTGTTCCACCATCGTCATCGCACCGTCCTCTTCACGGGTGTCGTGCATCTGCACCTCCTCGGCGGCGTCGGTCTCTGCACCGGTGAGAGTGTCGCCGGTCCCGCCCTTGTTCTCCATGGTGAGGTAGCCCGCTGCCACATCCGGGTTGGCCGGGATCCGCACGGTGGCGTCGCGCACCACGATGTCGGGGCCCGAAGCGGCCGGGGCATCGCTTCCGGCGCTCCCGCACCCGGTCAGCGCCGCCAAGGCGACCAACGCGGCCGCGAGGGCGGCTCCGGGCCGTGCGGCGGCCGCCGGTGCCGCGGCCGCCATCAGGCGTCCTCCTTCAGCAGAAGGTGGAGGTCATCCGCGATGGCATCGGGCCCGGTGCCATAACTCCACATCAGCTCGGACGTACCAGCAGGCGAGAACACCAGGATCTGGCTGCCATGGCCGACCTGGTAGTCGCCGCTGCGGTCCTCAGGACGCTCGATCGAGATCCCCAGGTCGGCCGCTGCCGCGTCGGTGTCCTCGATCGTGCCGCTCAGACCGGTGAACGACGGGTCGAAGCTCTCCAGCCACATGTCGAGCAGCTCGGGGTCGTCGCGGTCCGGGTCGGCGGTCACGAAGACCACCTGGAACCGGTCCTGTTCCGCCGGATCGAGCCGGTCGACGGCCTGGGCCATGTCGGCCATGGTGGTGGGGCAGATGTCGGGGCAGTTGGTGAAGCCGAAGAACAGGGCGGTGGTCGTGCCCGCCGAGTCGGCCGCGAGGTTGTAGTCGGCGCCTTCGTTGTCGGTGAAGGTCAGGTCGGGCAGGGTGAACGCACCCTCGATCTCGGTGCCGTTGTAGGGCGAATCGTCGCCGGGCCGCGCCTGCGGCGCGGCGCAGGCGGTCAGTGCCGCCAGCAGGGCCAGCCCACCGGCGAGTGGTGTGGTGATACGCATGTCGTCTTTCCCGGGCATGGTCGGCCACACCCCGGGCGTCGCCGCGGGGTGGGCGCGGATCGGATGGTCAGCGGATCAAGCCGGGATTTCCGGGGGCGCGCGGCCGTCGACCGCGTGGCGCAGGACCCGCAGCCGCGGGGTCGCCATGGGCGCGCGGCCGTAGCGGTCGATGGGCCGGGCCGGGCGGCGGCCGTCCGCGGCCAGCGGTGGCACCAGTAGCGCTGCCCAAAGCCACCGCAGAACAACCCAGAGCGCCTCCTCGCCCGAGGCCAGCCACCACCCGGTGACCAGCGCCGCCCACAGGTGCGCGATGACCATGGCGGCGCCGTCGCCCTGGCGGAGGCTTGCGCCGCACATGTGCGCGACGGCCGCCGCAGGGACGCCGGGAGGAAGCCCGCCGATCCGGTCGACCAGACCGAACAGCAGGTGCAGTGCCACCTGCGCGCCGAGGAGCCCGGCCATGAGGGAGCCGGCCGACCGCTGCCGGCCGGCGAAGGGCAACGCGAGGAGGGCGGTTCCCGCGATGGCCGCGCAGAAGGCCAGCGGGCCCGGTGCGCTCCCGCCCGCGGCGACATGCCCGATCAGGGCCATGCCGACGCAGACGGCCGCGAAGAGGGCCGCCCTGGCGGTGCGGAATCCGGGCTGTGGTCGGACCATGACGGCAACAATCATCTCAGCGCATCGGCGGGTGCCTGTTTCAGGGCCACGGTTCGCACTCAGTCGGTCCGCAGATCGAGCCGCAGGATGTGCCTGAGTACCGCGTGGACGTCGGCGGCGCTGACGGGACGGTCCTCCAGCAGCGCGCTCATGCACAGGCCGTCGACGGCGGCTACGGCGGCGCGGATCGCGACGGGGTCGGCGGTGTACTCCCCTGCGACCTCGGCGACCATGTCCATCCATCGGCGTGCGATCGGGCGCAGCGCCGGGCGGCGGACCGCGAGCAGGGTGAGTTCGTATTCGGCCAGGATACGCCGCCGTCCGCTGCCGCTGCCCACGGCGACCAGGGCAGAGAGGCCGTCGATGGCATCGCCGCCGCTCTCGCGGACCTGGCGCAACTGGTGCACGTAGGCATCCGCCGCAACCGTCAGGGCCGCCACGAGGAGGGCGTCCAGGGTGGCGAAGTGGTAGACGGCCGAGCTCGCGGGGACGCCGGCCTCGTGTGCCACGGCCCGGTGGGTGAGGCCCGCGACCCCGTCGCGCTCGACGACGCGCAGGGTGGCGGAGATGAGTTCGGTGCGGCGGCGTTCCCCCCGGGCCCGCCTGCCGTCAGCGCCCTCCCGGTACCGGCGGCCCGCCTGCTCCTCCTCTGCCGCCATGGTCAGTGCGCGGCGCCCATCTCCAGCGCGAGGACTCCGGCGATGACGAGCACGATCCCCCCTCCCTGGACCCAGGTGAGCCCGTCCCCGAGGAAGAGCGCTCCGATGATCGCCACCAGGGACACCCCCAGCGCCGCCCACACTCCGTAGGCGACACCGATGTTCATGCCCTGCTTGAGCACCTGCGCCAGCAGCCAGAAAGCGGCCCCGTAGCCGATCAGGCTGATCAGCGCGGGCAACGGCCGGGTGAAGCCCTCGGAGAAGCGGAGTGAGATCGTCCCCGCCACCTCGGCGAGGATGGCGCCGATCAGCAGCAGCCACGGCATCGTGGGGGTACCTCCCGGGGTGCGGAGACCAGGACCGCAAATTTAGTTGAACACATGTTCAAGTAATTCAGCCTACCACCGCCCCGAGGGCGCGCTCACGCCCGGGGGACCGAGAAGGCTACCGTGAATAGCGTGGTGACTCGGGACGGATGGACCGCAGGAGCGTTCGCCCGGCGCGGGTTCGGCGATGGCCGGCGAGCCGCACGGCTGGCAGCGGAAGCCGGGCTGGACCCCGGCCGGTACGCGCCGATCCTGATGGGCCTCAGCGCCGCCGCAGACCCGGACCAGGCGCTTCTCGGCCTGACCCGGCTGCTGGAGAACTGCGCAGACCCCGGTGAGCTGCGCGACGCCCTCTGCGAGGACCCCGACCTGCGCGCTCGGTTGACCCGTGTCCTCGGCGCCAGCCTCGCCCTCACCGACCACCTGGTGCGCCATCCCGCCGACTGGCGGGAACTTCGCGGTGCCGACGCGGCGCGCACCCCCCACCCCGAGGAACTGCGTGCCGGGCTGCTGCACACTGTCGGCGCCGACCCGAACGTGTCCGCTCCCCTGGCCGCGGAGAAGGTGAGCGATCCCGAAGGGCCGGCCCATGCCCTGCGTGTCGCCTACCATCGCCGGATTCTGCGCCTGGCCGGACGGGACCTTACCGGCGCCGTCGACCTGGAGACCGCCTCGGCCGAGCTCGCGGACCTGGCCGCCGCGACCCTGGAGGCGGCCCTGGCCATCGCCCGCGCCCAACTGCCGGAGGAGGCCGCGCTGTGCCGGCTCGCCGTGATCGGCATGGGCAAGTGCGGCGGGCGCGAACTGAACTACTCCAGCGACGTCGACGTGGTCTTCGTCGCCGAGCCCGCCGAGGGCGTCACGGACGACCAGGCCGCGCTGCGCGCCGCCACACGTCTGGCTGCGGCCATGATGCACATCCCCAGCGAGACCGACAGCGAGGGCACACTGTGGCAGGTCGATGCCGCTCTGCGCCCCGAGGGCAAGAACGGCCCCCTCGTACGCAACCTCGCCGGCCACCTCGCCTACTACGAGCGCTGGGCCAAGACCTGGGAGTTCCAGGCGCTGCTCAAAGCCCGCCCTATCGCCGGGGACCCCGGGGTGGGACAGGCCTACACCGAGTCGATCACTCCGCTGGTCTGGGAAGCCGCGAACCGGCCGAACTTCGTCGAGGATGTGCAGTCCATGCGCCGACGGGTGATCGCCCACCTCCCCGCCGCCGAGTCCGAACGCGAGATCAAGCTGGGCCGCGGCGGCCTGCGCGACATAGAGTTCTCCGTCCAACTGCTGCAACTCGTGCACGGCCGCACTGATCCGGCCCTGCGCTCCAAGAACACGCTCGCCGCCCTGGAAGCACTGTCCGCGGGCGGATACGTGGGACGCGACGACGCCGCCGGGCTCGCCGGCGCCTACCGCTTCCTGCGCCGGGTCGAGCACCTGCTCCAGTTGCACCGGCTGCGCCGGACCCATCTGCTTCCCGACCCGAGCAGCCCGGACGGCCCCGACCGGCTGCGCCGATTGGGCCGCGCCATGGGGTTCGGCGCCAACCCGGTCACCGACCTGACCGCGGGGTGGCGGCACGTCGCCAGTGAGGTGCGCCGTCTGCACGAGAAACTCTTCTACCGGCCGCTGCTGCACGCGGTGGCCCGGCTACCCGGCAGCGAGGCCCGGCTCACTCCGGAACAGGCGGGCGACCGCCTGGAGGCCCTGGGATTCGCCGACCCGGCAGGGTCTCTGCGCCACCTGGAAGCACTCACCTCCGGCGTCACGCGCCGGGCCGCCATACAACGCACGCTGCTCCCCGTCATGCTCGGCTGGTTCGCCGATTCCCCGGATCCCGACGCCGGCCTGCTGAGGTTTCGCAGGGTGAGCGACGCACTCGGGTCCACACCCTGGTATCTGCGGCTGCTTCGCGACGACGTGCGGGTGGCCGAACGCATGGCGTGGCTGCTGGGCACCAGCCGCTATGTCACTGAGCTGCTGCTGCGCGCTCCCGGGGCCGTGGCGCTCCTCGCCGACGACGCCGACCTCGTGCAGCGGCCGGCCTCGGTCCTGCTCACGGAGGCCGACGCCGCCCTGCGCCGCCACGATTCGGCTGAGAACGCCGTAGCGGCCGTACGCGCGCTGCGCCGCCGCGAACTGCTCCGCACAGCGGCCGCCGACCTTTTGGAGGTCGCCACGATCGACGCCGTGGGCGATGCGCTCACCACGATCTCCGCGGTGACCATAGAGGCCGCGCTGCGCGCCGCCCGCATCAGGGTGGCCCGGCAGCGCGCCGAGGAGCCGTGCACCCGGGTGTGCGTGATCGCCATGGGGCGTTTCGGCGGGAACGAGCTGACCTACGCCAGCGACGCCGACGTGATGTACGTCCATGACCCCCTGCCCGGGGCGGATCCGGCCGCGGCCGCGGCGACGGCCGAAGCGATCGTCCGCGAGATGCGCCGGCTGCTGGAGACCCCCGCAGCCGACCCGCCGCTGCTGCTCGACGCCGATCTGCGCCCCGAGGGCAAAAGCGGCCCGGTCGTGCGCACCCTGGATTCCTATGCGGCCTACTATCGGCGCTGGTCTGCAACGTGGGAGAGCCAGGCGCTACTGCGGGCCGCGCCGATCGCCGGCGATATGGAGCTGGGTGCGCGCTTCGCCTCCATCATCGACCCGATCCGCTACCCCCGGGGCGGGGTGGACGACACCGCTCTCCGCGAAATCCGCACGCTCAAGGCGCGGATGGAGGCCGAACGCCTGCCGCGCGGCGCCGATCCCCTGCTGCACACCAAACTCGGACGGGGCGGTCTCTCCGATGTCGAATGGGTGGCCCAGTCTCTCCAACTGCGGTATGCCCATGCCGTGCCCGCCCTGCGCACCACGGGAACCCTCCAGGCACTCGACGCCGCCGTGTCCCATGGCCTGCTGGACAGCGATGACGGGGCCACGCTGGAGGTGGCCTGGCGGCTGGCCGCGCGGGTGCGGGGGGTGATCATGCTGGTGCGCGGCAGGGCCGGCGATTCCCTTCCCACAGGCACACGCGATCTGGCCGCGCTCGCAGGCGCTATGGGTTACCGCGATGACGACGATGGGGAGGGCGCCTCGGTCCAGTTGCTGCAGGACTACCGCCAGGCCACTCGCCGCGCCCGCACCGTCATGGAGAAAGCCTTCTATGGCGCCTGAACCGACCGCGCCGTCACCAGAAGACGGCCACCCCGACGTTGAGGACCGTCAGGATTCCGGCGGTCGCGGCGAGACCGGTGGCGGGTTTGCGCAGGTTCAGTACGCCCACCACCGCGACGGCCAGCGCAACGACGAGCTTGACGCCGATCTTGATGTGGTCGACCTCCGCGTCGCCCATTTCCGCCAGCCCCACCAGTACCAGGCCGGTGACCAACTGCAGCAGGGAGCTGTGCAGGATCACCTTGGGCGACTTGTCGCTACCGGTGATGAGCTGCATCAGAAACCCGCTGAGGATTCCGGCCATCCCCAGCAGGTGCAAGAAGACGAATATCGCGTAGATGAACTCCATACCACGACATTACTACGGCATGTAGTAAACATGGTCCGGAGCCTTGACGCAGTGACATAACCATTCGGCACCCGGCCCGTCACGGCTCTCGCCCGACAGCCGCCCGCCTGCGCCGACGGGTGTCGAGGGCCAGCATTGCGGCGCCGGCGAACAGCAGGCCCAGGCCGGCCGCAGACACGGCGGCCGGCGGCACCGTCGGCTCGCTCCCCGACGTGCCCGCCACAGCGGCCGCGGTCGCGGTGGGCGATTCCGGAGCGGAGGGTGCGGCGGCCTCCGCGGCGCTCCCGACCTCCTCCGCCGGCCTCCGGAGCCGGTCGGCGTCGGTGACACAGGCGACGGGAGGGGCGCCCCGGGCCGTCCGAGCGCAGACCGTGGTCGTTACGTACCGCGTATCCTCTGGGGCCTCCGCCAGCCGGATCCTGGTCCTCCGCTCGACTTTTCCGCCCGGTGCGATGGTGACCGTCCAGGTGACACCGTCGCCGGCGACCGCCGCATCCGCCCCCGCGTCCAGCAGTTCGGCCTCGTCGGGAAGGCGCTGCGATACCAGCAGGTCGGCGACTTCAGCCGTTCCCCTGTTACGCAGAATGACGGTGTACTCGATCCCGTCGCCCGGCTCCGCCTCGTCGCGCTCGTCGGTGACGGTGAGGGACAGCGCCGGCGCCTCTGCCCCGCCGGTCCCCTCCGAAACTTCGGAGTACGCGGGCACGGCGGGGCTCCCCACCGCGGCCACCGCCCCCGCCACCAGGATCGCCGAAGCGCGATACCCCCGAGGACGATCGAACCTGTCGAGCACGGCCATCAACTCCTGTCAGATCCCGCGGATCTTCTTCACGGAGGCGCCTCTCCCACGAACACCCACGACTCCGACAACTACGCGCATCTATTTGCTAACGGAACGTGACACGCCCAATCGTCCCCGACACGCTTTTTCCAGAGCCGCCCCCGCACGGACGATCCGGGGCATACCAGCGCAGAACTGCAGACCGCGTCAACGGCCCTCGTACCGGGATCGCGGACCGCCCCCGAGCGGATAAGGCACCCGTCTCGTGCGCCGCCTGCTCTTAGCCGGAATCCAGAACCGACCGCGGGGAGAGGTCCGGCGCACCGGCCCCGCGGAGAAGCGGACGGCTGGCCGGCCGCTCCGGGAGCCGAACCCCGAACAGGGAGCGATCACGGTGCACCCGGACATTCTCGGGGCGGTGGCCCGCACGCATGGCCGACCGGCAGCGCGAAGCCCGGTTGCGCGCCGGTACGGGTTCCTCAGGGCGTCCAGCGGGTGGTGATGGGCACGCGCCGGTCGCGGCTGAGGTTGCGGGAGCTGATCTTGGGACCAGGCGGGTACTGGCGGCGCTTGTACTCGGCCCGGTCGACCATCCGGATGACCCTGGCGACCAGTTCGGGGGCGTAGCCCGCGGTGGTGAGCTCCAGCAGCCCCTTGTCCGTGCCGATGTAGGCGTCCAGCAGCGAGTCCAGCACCTCGTAGTCGGGAAGGGAGTCGGTGTCGAGCTGATCGGGGCGCAATTCCGCACTCGGCGGCTTGGCGATGGAGTTCTCCGGGATCGGCGGGACCTCACCGCGGCGTTCGGCGTCGGCGTTGCGCCACCGGGCCAGCTCCCAGACCATCGTCTTCCAACAGTCCTTGATCGGCGCGTAGCCGCCCACGGAGTCGCCGTAGAGCGTGGAGTAGCCGGTGGCCAGCTCACTCTTGTTGCCTGTGGCCAGAACGAGGTGGCCCTCCTGGTTGGACAGACTCATCAGCAGCGTGCCGCGCACCCGCGCCTGCAGGTTCTCTGCCGCCAGACCGTCAAGGGTGACAGCGTCCTCGAAGGCGGTGACGATCGGCGCGATGGGGATGGTGCGCCCGTTGATGCCCTGGCGCTTCACCAGTTCCTCGGCGTCGGCCACGGAGTGGTCGCTGGAGTAGCGGCTGGGCAGCAGCAGTCCGTGCACACCGGCCGCACCCACGGCGTCCACGGCGATGGCCGCGGTCAGCGCGGAGTCGATACCGCCCGAAAGCGCCACCAGCACCGACCGGAAACCGTTCTTGGTGACGTAGTCGCGCAGGCCCACGACGAGCGCGCGATAGACCTCACCGATGTCGGAGGCGGGATCGGGGCGGGGCGTCAGCACGGGCTCCATCGGCTCATACTGCGCGGTCGGCTCCTCGGAGACGGTATAGCGGACGACGCGGATACCGCCGGCGGACTCGGCCGCAAGCGGCGGTGCGGGCGCTTCGGGCAACTGCAGGTCGGTGACAAGCAGGAAATCCTCGAATTGCGGGGCGCGCGCCACCAATTCCCCGTCGGAGTCCACAATGAGGGAATCGCCCTCGAAGATCAGTTCGTCCTGGGCCCCGCTCATGTTCACATAGCCGACGGCCGCACCGGTCTCGCGTGCGCGGCGCTGGCACAACGCGAGCCGCACATCGTCCTTGCCGCGTTCGTAGGGCGACCCGTTGAGCGTGATGAGCAGCCCGGCGCGGGCCTCGCGCACCGCTGTGACAGGCCCGCCCTCCTGCCACAGGTCCTCGCAGACCGCGAAGGCGATGTCGGCGCCGTGTACCCGTACCACCGCCAGCGTGTCGCCGGGGACGAAGTTGCGGAACTCGTCGAAAACGCCGTAGTTGGGCAGGTGGTGCTTTGCCGAGGTGAGCCTGACCCTCCCCTGGTGCAGCACCGCGGCGGAGTTCTGGGGGGCTCCGGCGGGCTGCCCGAACCGGGCGCCCAGCCCCTCGCGCCGGCTCAGGAACCCCACTACGACCGGGAGGTCGCCCAGGCCCTCGGCGGCGAGCCGCTCGGCCAACGCGTGCGTCGCCTTGACCGAGGCGGAGACGAAGGCGTTGCGCAGGGCCAGGTCCTCCACCGGGTAGCCGGTGACGACCATCTCCGGGAACACCGCGATGTGCGCTCCGGCGTCCGCGGCACGCCTGGTGTAGTCGAGGACGGTCTGACAGTTGTGCTCCAGGTCCCCTACCGTAGGGTTGACCTGCCCCATGGCAATTCTCAGTTGCACCACAATGATGAGGGTAGCCCGCTTCCGGCGGCCCCTGTCGGCGCGCCCCTCCCGCCATCTTGCGAGAATACGTGCACGGACGTACGCAAAGCGGGATCAACCTGCGTTAATGCGCCGGAAGCCTCGGGAAGGCACACTGTGTGGCAGGCGTCCGTACGAGGCTCGGCTGATACGCCGGACGGGCTTGCCCGGCAACGAGGAAGGTGAACCGTGAACCGACAGCAGGAATTCGTGCTCCGCACGTTGGAGGAGCGTGATATCCGGTTCGTCCGACTGTGGTTCACCGACGTGCTCGGTTATCTCAAGTCGGTGGCCGTGGCCCCCGCCGAACTGGAGGCCGCCTTCAGCGAGGGCATCGGGTTCGACGGATCCGCGATCGAAGGGTTCGCCCGGGTGTACGAGGCCGACATGCTGGCCCAGCCCGATCCCTCGACATTTCAGGTGCTGCCGTGGCGCAATGAGCCGCACGGCACCGCCCGGATGTACTGCGACATCCTGATGCCGGATGGCAGTCCCAGCTACGCCGACCCGCGGCATGTGCTCAAACGCCAGCTCGGCAAAGCCTCCGATCTGGGGTTCACGTTCTACACCCACCCCGAGATCGAGTTCTACCTGCTGAAGAAGATGCCCGAATACGGCGAGCTCCCCGAACCCAACGACTCGGGCGGCTACTTCGACCACACGCCGCACAACAGCGCGCACGACTTCCGGCGCAACGCGATCAACATGCTGGAAGCCATGGGCATCTCGGTGGAATTCAGCCACCACGAGGGCGGTCCCGGTCAACAGGAGATCGACCTGCGCTACGCCGACGCGCTCACCACCGCCGACAACATCATGACATTCCGCCTGGTCATGAAGGAGGTGGCGATGGAGCAGAACATCTACGCCACCTTCATGCCCAAGCCGTTCACCGAGTACCCGGGCTCGGGCATGCACACGCACATGTCGCTGTTCGAAGGCGACCGCAACGCCTTCCACGAACCCGGCGCGGAGTACCAGCTTTCCAGGGTGGCCCGCGGTTTCATCTCCGGGCTGCTGCGCTACTCGGCCGAGATCACCGCGGTATGCAACCAGTGGGTGAACTCCTACAAGCGGTTGTGGGACAACGCCGCGGCCTCCGCGGGAGCCGGCGGCGAGGCGCCGGCGTATGTGTGCTGGGGGCACAACAACCGCTCTGCCCTGGTGCGGGTGCCGATGTACAAGCCCACCAAGAGCAACTCCAGCCGGATCGAGTTCCGTTCCCTGGACACCGCGTGCAACCCCTACCTGGCCTACGCGGTGATCCTCGCGGCCGGCCTGAAAGGCATCGAGGAGGGCTATGATCTTCCCCCCGGCGCCGAGGACGACGTGTGGAAGCTGACCGACTCCGAGCGCCGCGCGCTGGGTATCTCACCCCTGCCGCAGAGCCTGGACGAGGCGGTCCGGGCCATGGAGAGCAGCGAACTGGTGGCCGAGACCCTGGGCGAGCACGTCTTCGACTTCTTCCTGCGCAATAAGAAGGCCGAGTGGGAGTCCTACCGCCGCCAGGTGACCCCTTATGAGTTGCAGCGGTACCTGCCGACACTGTGACTGGGCCGGCCGTGCGCACCGCTTTGGCCAGGCGGGCTCGGGCGGTGGCCGGCCCCGCGGGTGCCGGCCGCCCGTCCACCGGATGCTCCTGTCAGTCCATGTCGAGGAACTTCTCCCGCACCGCATAGACCGCGGCTTCCGTGCGGGAGTGCAGCTGCAGCTTCTCCAAGATGTTGCGCACGTGGTTCTTCACGGTGTTCTCGGAGATGAACAGCGCGTTGGCGATCTCCCTGTTGTTCAGCCCCCGGGCCACCAGACGCAGCACCTCCATCTCGCGGTCGGTGAGCTGGGTGGCCGGAACCGGGTGGGCACGCGCTTTCTCGCGCCGGGCCAGGGTGGTGAACTCCCCGATGAGCTTGGTGGCCATCGACGGGTTGATGAACGACTGGCCTCCGGCGATCGCGCGCACCGCCTCGGGCAGTTCGTCAACGGAGATCTCCTTGAGCAGATAGCCGGTGGCACCCGCCTTGAGCGCGCTGAAGAGGTCGTCCTCCTCGTCGCTCATGGTGAGCATGACGATCTTGGCGCCGGGGATCGTGTCCTTGATGCCCGCGCAGGCGTCGATGCCGCTGATGCGGGGCATCCACACATCCATCAGGACGACATCGGGCACCAGGCGGGCTGCTTGTGCCACGGCTTCCTCACCGTCCCCCGACTCCCCGACGACGTCGATGTCGGGCTCTTCGTCGAGAACAGAGACGAGGCCACGCCGGAAAAATGCGTGATCATCGACGACGAGCACTTTGATGGCGGCTCCGGCGACTTCTTCTTCCACGGGCTGAGCCGGATCCTGGGCGGGGGACTGCCCACTCACAACGGAATTCCTTCCTGGCGCGAAGTAGCCGGATAGCGGGATTATTCAAGTATGCTCCGGCGGACCCGTGGAATGCATCCCAGAACGGGCCCGCGTGCTGGGATAGGCTTCGGGAGACCGTTGCTCCGCACAGTTTATTCTATTGGTCCGCGTATCGACAGCCGTGGAACTCCTACGCCGCACCGTGTGCACAAGAGTGTTCTCCCCCGCCGCCCACAGACCTCGGCACAATATATACATCTCCACGTGAACACTGCGACCATTTATCCCGGATCGCGGAATTTTTCGGGCGCACGGAGGGAAATTCATTCCGATCCGGCTCCGCGCGCCGCTCCCGCTGTATTCCTCTCGGACACTTCAAAGGCTCGGGTCCGCTCGGCGCGTTGGCCCCTCCGCGCCGACCGCTCCACCGGGCGGGCCCCGGCAGCGGGTGGCCTGGGAGAGCGCAGGGAAGATCAAAGGCTGCCAAACCGTTACAGAAGTCGATGGGAACGGCGAAATCCCGTCGTGCGATGATGGCTTCCACCGGCGACGGCCACGTCGCCGGACCCGTTACCTACACCGTCCGGGGACGCCGCAACGGCGCTTCGAGACATCGGAGGAACGCACATGAGCACCACCGCATCCGCCCCTGCCCTCTATGGGGGCACGTCCACCCGTCGCGTCACTGTCCGCGACATCGCCCGAGCCAAGGAGCGCGGCGAGCGCTGGCCGATGCTCACCGCATACGACGCTCTCACCGCGCGCGTGTTCGACGAGGCCGGCATCCCCGTTCTGCTCGTCGGGGACTCCGCCGCGATGGTCGTCTACGGCCATGAATCGACGGTTCCGGTCACCGTCGACGACCTGCTTCCGCTCACCGCCGCCGTCGCCCGTTCGACCAAGCGCGCCCTGGTCGTCGCCGACCTGCCGTTCGGCTCCTACCAGGGATCTGTCGAGCAGGCCCTGGCCTCAGCCGGACGCTTCATGAAGGAAGGCGGCGCACAGGCCGTCAAACTTGAGGGCGGACACCGCGTCGCCCCACAGGTGGAATCCCTGGTCGCAGCCGGTATTCCCGTCATGGGCCACCTCGGGCTCACCCCGCAGTCGGTCAACGCGCTGGGCGGCTACCGGGTCCAGGGCCGCGGTGAGGCCGGGGCCGCGCTGCTCTCCGACGCCAAGGAGCTGGAACGCGCGGGCGCCTTCTCTGTCGTCCTCGAATGCGTACCCAGCGACCTGGCGCAAGACATCACCGAGCAGTTGACGATCCCCACCATCGGCATCGGCGCCGGTCCGCACACCGACGCCCAAGTACTGGTATGGCAGGACATGGCCGGACTGAGCCCGCGCGTGGCCAAGTTCGTCAAAACCTACGCCAACCTCGCCGAGTCCCTCTCCGAGGCCGCCACGGGCTTCGCCGAGGAGGTCGTCGGCGGCACCTTCCCGGACGAGGCGCACTCCTACTCCTGACGCCTCTTCTGACGCCTCTGCCCGCGTCCGGGTCCGACACTCCGCGGACCCGGACGCGGCCCCGAAAGCTACTCGGCGGTACAGTTTCGGCAACTCAGGCGCGATGACCCAGGGAGGCACCATGCGCATCTCCATGCCGCTGCAGTACGCCGGGGATCCCAAGCCGGCCGTCGACCAGATCGTCGAGTTGGAAAAGGTCGGACTGGACACCGTATGGGTGGCCGAGGCCTACGGCTACGACGGCCCGACCTTCATGGGATACATCGCGGCCCGCACCGAGACGGTGCGGATCGGCTCGGCCATCCTGCCGCTCTACACCCGCACCCCCGCGCTCATCGCGCAGACCGCCGCCGGCCTGGACTACCTCTCCGACGGCCGCGCTGTTCTCGGCCTGGGCGCCAGCGGCCCGCAGGTCATCGAGGGCTGGCACGGAATCCCCTACATCAAGCCCCTCGCACGCACGCGCGAGGTCGTCGAGATCTGCCGCAAAGTGTGGGCGCGCGAAGAGCCGCTCACTCATGACGGCACGGTCTTCACCCTCCCGCTGCCTGTGGACCAGGGCACCGGCCTCGGCAAGCCGCTGAAGATCATCAACCACCCGGTGCGCGGGTCGATCCCCATCTACCTGGCCTCGCTCGGGGAGAAGAACGTGCGGCTCACCGCCGAGATCGCCGACGGCTGGCTACCGCACCTGTTCATCCCGGAAAAGGCCGACCAGGTGTGGGGCGAGTCCCTTGCCGCGGGCAAGGCCGAGCGCGATCCGGCCCTGGGCGAACTGGAGATCTCCGCCGGCGGACTGCTGGCCATCGGAGAAGGCGAGGAGACCCGGAAGCTGGCCGACTTCACCCGCCCGATGATCGCCCTCTACGTCGGCGGCATGGGCGCCAAGGGGAAGAACTTCTACAACACCCTCGCCCGCCGCTACGGCTACGAGGAGGCGGCCGAGCAGATCCAGGACCTCTACCTCGACGGTAAGAAGGACGAGGCCGCCGCCGCAGTTCCGGACGAGATGGTCGAACTGACCAACCTCGTCGGCCCCGAATCCTACGTACGCGAGCGCGTCGAAGCGTTTTGCGCCGCCGGTGTCACCCACCTCAATGTCACCCCGGTCGGCGGCGACCCGGTGAAGCTCATCGAGAAGGTCAAGAGCTGGCTGTGAGGCCCCGGCCTTCGCCACGTGCGCGGGCTCTGGTCCGCCAAAGCCCGCGCAACGGAGGCCGCTCGCCTCAGACGTCGGTGATCCGCAGTCCCGCGTGCACCTTGTAGCGGCGGTTGACGGCGATCAGGTTGGCGGTGAGGGCCTCGACCTGGTGGGCGTTGCGCAGCCGGCCGCCGAAGATCCCGCGCACCCCGGGGATCTCGCTCGCCAGCGCCCGCACGATATCGGTGGCTTCGCGGTCCTCGCCGAGCACCAGGACATCCAGGTCGATCTCCTCGACCTTCGGGTCCAGCAGCGTCACCGCGGAGACATGGTGGAAGGCGGCCACCACCCGGCTCCGCGGCAGGACCGCCGCGGCCTGCTGAGCAGCGCTGCCCTCCTCGACGGGCAAAGGGTAGGGCCCTTTCTTGTCGAAGCCCAGCGGGTTCACGCAGTCGACGACGATCTTGTCGGCGAGCCGGTCCTCCAGCGAGACCAGCAGTTCGCGGTGGCCCTCCCAGGGAACGGCGACGATGACGATGTCGCCCTGTTCTGCCGCGCCGGCATTGTCGAGTCCGCGTACGGGAAGGTCCGCGCCGAGCTCCTGGGCCGCCGACGCCGCGCGTTCGGCGCTGCGCGACCCGATGATCACCTCGTGTCCGGCGAGCGCGAACCGGCGCGCCAGGCCGCGTCCCTGGTCGCCTGTTCCGCCCAGTACCGCGACCGAGACCCCGGTGACATCAGGCAGGTCGTATGGAGATTTCTGATCTGGCATACCCTTGATCATCCCAGGTGGCGCGGCCGCCCGCACAGCCGGGGCAGCCGCGGCGGGGCTACCTGGTACCGGCCCGCAGAACCACCAGGGTGCAGGTGATGTTCTCCTTGGCGTGGTAAACCGTGCCGGGGACGGCCTCCTCCAGGACGGCCGCTCCCCGGTGTTCGAGCTCGGCCACCCGGGCGCGGTAGCCCTGCGGCTCCCAGATGCGGTCCAAGATGGTCAGGACCACCGGCGCGCCCGGGCGTGCCACCCGCACCAGTTCGTCCATCGCCTCCGGTCCGACATGGCCTTCGGTGAGCGTCCCGACGCAGATGACCGCGTCGTAGCCGGAATCGGGGAAAGACAGTTTCCGGGTGAGGTCGGCTTTGGCCAGGGAACGGTAGACGCCCTTGGCGCGCGCTTGGTCCAGCATGGCCGCGGAGATGTCGATCCCGTCGATGGCGGTCAGACCGTTCCGGGCGAGCGCGGCACCGACCAGCCCGGTGCCGCAGCCGGCATCGAGTACGGAGGGCTGTGTCCCGTCCTCCGCCGGGCGGATCAGTTCGGCGAGGCGGGCAGCAGCGCGCTCAGGTGCCGCATACCCCATCTCCTCGGTCGTGTCGTGCTCGTAGCGGACCGCCCACTCGTCATAGGTCGACTCGCACTCGTCGGGGGTGCTCAGGGCGTAGACGCGTTCCAGCATGGGGTGGTGCTTGTTCACCGGTCACCTTCCTCCTCGGGGACCCTTATGACGTAACCCCCAATACGGACATAAAACACAATTAGTAAAGCTTGTATCATTTATCACTAAACTTCGCTCACCATAGCGGATCACCTCAGCGCGGGCTCATCCAGGGTGAGCGTGCCGGCCTCGGCGTCGAGCCTGGCCGCAACACCGAGGGGGACGGTGAGCTGGGCCGGGCAGTGCCCGAACCCGAACCCCCATACGACCGGGACTCCCAGCGGGGCCAGGCGCTCCCGCATGAGTTCCCGGATCATCTCCGGACTCGGCGTGCAGTCCGTCCAGGACCCCAGCAGAATTCCCGCGACACCGCGCATCCAGCCGCTGCGCAGCAACTGGGTGAGCATCCGGTCGATGCGGGAGGCGTCCTCGCCGACGTCCTCCAGCAGCAGGATCCCCCCGGCGGCCGACGCCCGGCTGTGCGGAGTGGCAACCCCGTCATTGAGCAGGCTCAGGTTGCCGCCGATCACCGTGCCTCGCGCGGTACCGCCGACCAGCGCGGTCGCCGTAGGCGGGGCCAGCCTCATCTGCGACTCCGGGGCGAACAGGGTGGCGCGCAGCCGCTCGGCCGCCGCTGTGTCCCCGACGAAGTAGCGAGTGCCGATGACCGGCCCGTGCAGCGTCACCGTGCCGAGTTCCACCGCGAAGGCCTCGTGCAGCGCGGTGACGTCGCTGAACCCGACAAGCGCCTTGGCCGGGGCGCGCCGCAGCGCGTCGAAGTCGAGCCGGTCCAGCATCCGGTGTGCGCCGTCGCCGCCGCGGACGCACAGGACCGCCGCGGTGTCCGGATCCAGCCATGCCCGTTGCAGGTCGCCCGCGCGGTCGGCGTCGGTCCCCGCCAGATAGGGCAGGACGGGGTGGCGGTCGCGGACATGGCCGCCGATGCGCACATCGAGTCCCCACCCGCGGACGATGCCGATGGCCGCGTCCAGAAGGTCTGCGGCCACGGGGCTGCACGGGGCCACCGCGGCGACCCGGTCCCCCGGCCGCAGCCGCGGCGGCCGGATCGGTGCGGCCGCCCGCGTCACGGCCGCTGTTCCACGGCCGAAGCGTCGGCCGCGGCACCGGACGCCCGCGTGTACGGCGAGAGCTCGGCGGGCGGCGCCGCGCGGAACACGGACTTCTTCCGGACGTCGGAGGGGGAGCACATGGCCGCCGATGCCTCTTTTCCGTTGGGGGACGTCTCTTCTCGTTGGCCGTTCGGGCGCGCACCGGCGGAGAGCATCCGGTGGTCAATCAACGGTGGTCAAAAACCGGTCCAAGACGCGCAGGCCGAATCGGAGGGCGTCGACGGGAACGCGCTCGTCGACGCCGTGGAACAGCGCGCTGTAGTCCAGGGACGGCGGCAGCCGCAGCGGCGAGAACCCGTACCCGGCGATGCCGAGTTCGGCGAACTGCTTGGCGTCGGTGCCCCCGGTGATGCACACCGGAACGACCTGCGCCTGCGGGTCATACGCCAGCAGCGCCGCCCGCATGGCCGCGAACGTGGGCGACTCCACCGGCGACATCAGCGGGATGGACCGGTGCCGGTACTCCCAGTCGACGCGCGGCCCGGTGAGTTCATCGAGCGCCGCGCGAAACTCCTCCTCCGCGCCCGGCAGGACGCGGCCGTCCACCCCGGCGGTCGCCGTCTCCGGGATCACGTTGACCTTGTAGCCGGCGTCGAGCATCGTCGGATTGGTGCTGTTGCGCACCGTGGAGCGGACCAGCGCGGCGGCCGAGCCCAAGCGTTCCAGCAGCCCGTCCAGATCGCGCTGCGGATCGAAGTCCGGCGCGTCCAGATCGGTCTTGTGGCCGACGGCGGCCGCGATCTCGGTGATCGCCGCCCGGGTGACGGGGGTGAGCCGGACCGGCCACGCATACGCGTCGATGCGGGCCACAGCGGCGGCCAGCGCGGCCACCGCGTTGTCGTCGTTCGCCTTGGAGCCGTGTCCGGCGGTGCCGTTCGCCGTCAGCCGCAGCCAGGAGGTACCGCGCTCACCGGCTCCGATCGGATAGAGACGCACGGGTCGGCCATCAGCGGTCGCGGCGTGGAAGGTGTAGGCACCCGATTCACCGATGCCCTCGGTGCACCCCTCGAACAACGCAGCGTGCTCGCGCACCAGCCAGTCGGCACCGTAGGCGGCGCTGTCCTCCTCGTCGGCGGTGAAAGCGAGGACGATGTCGCGGCGGGGGCGCCGCCCGGTACGCGCCCACTCGCGCACGAGCGCGACCATCATGGCGTCGACGTTCTTCATGTCGATGGCGCCGCGGCCCCATACCATGCCGTCGCGCACTTCCCCGGAGAACGGATGCACCGCCCACCGTGCGGGGTCGGCCGGGACGACATCCAGGTGGCCGTGGACGAGCAGCCCGGAAGCGGAGGGGTCCGTCCCCGACACGCGGGCGACCACGTTGGCGCGTCCCGGCGCCGACTCCAGGACCACCGGGTCCAGCCCGGCATCGGCGAGCCGCTCGGCGACGTACTCCGCGGCCGGACGCTCCCGGCAGTCGCCCCCGCCCCGGTTGGCCGTATCGATCCGGATCAGATCGGAGGTGAAGCGGACCACCTCGTCGTCCGCGGTCTCCCAGGAATCCACCGGCCGCCTCTCCTCAACGCTCACGTGCGATCTCGCTCCCGTCGGCCCCGCCGTGCCCGCGCCTCGCCCGGCCCCGCTTCATCCGTACCGGGACTCCACCGCATCGGATATGAGGGTGGCCACGGCCTTGAAACAGCGGATCATCTCATAGGCGGTGGGGGACGTGTAGCGGACACGTCGCTCTGCCACCGCCTCCACACCGGGGACCATGGCCGCGGCACCGGCGAGCTGGGCCGCGTCGACCTCGATCTCCACGGTCAGC
Source organism: Actinomycetes bacterium (assembly GCA_021793235.1). Lineage (GTDB taxonomy): Bacteria > Actinomycetota > Actinomycetes > Streptosporangiales > Streptosporangiaceae > JAJYTD01. Next base: position 75,934 of record JAJYTD010000008.1, read on the forward strand.
GGAGCGTGCCGAACGGGAGCGACGCGCCCGGCCGCCGCCATCGCGGCCTCGGCCGCCGCGGCGATGTCGGCGCGGGTTCGGGCGGGGGGACGGCAGATGGCGGCGTAGCGCGACACGTAGTCCTTGACGGCGACCGTGCGGGCGCCCGGGGCATAGGAGGCGGCATCGGCGCAGGCACGGTCGTCGCCGGTGACCAATACGACAGGGCTGCCGTACTCGGCGGCGACCCGCGCGTTGAGCCGCCCCTCACTGGCGGGTTCCCCGTCGAGCCACACACCGGTGATCGAATTGGGCAGGTAGGTGTGGGCGAGCACGCCTTCGGCCCCGGCTCCGCAGTGGTAGCCGACAAAGGCCACCGCGTCGACGTCGCCGTGTTGCACGCCTTCGACCATGGTCAGATCCTTGTGCCGCCCGGTGAGCATCGACGCGCGTTCGTCGAGCCGCTCCAGCAGCAGGTTGCGCATGGTGGCGTGCGCTTCGTTGACCAGCACCTCGGCGGCTCCTCCGGCGAAGAAGCCGGCGATGGCGCCGTTGACGTCGGAGGTGAACATGGAGCGGCAGCGCTGCCACTGCTCTGTTCCCGGCTCCACATCCGCGGGCCAGGTGACCCCCGTCGCGCCCTCCATGTCAGCGGAGATAAGGATCCTCACAGCAGGCGATCCTAACGCTCCGGCGGGTTTCAGGGCAGGGTCAGGATCTCCGCACCGTCATCGGTGATGACCAGGGTGTGCTCGAACTGGGCGGTGCGTTTGCGGTCGGCGGTGACCGCGGTCCAACCGTCCTCCCAGATGTCGTAGTCGATCGTTCCCAGGGTGATCATCGGCTCGATGGTGAAGGTCATCCCCGACTGCATGACGGTGGTCGCGCGCGGGTCGTCGTAGTGCGGGACGGCCAGGCCGGAATGGAATTCCGGGCCGACGCCGTGCCCGGTGAAGTCCTGCACCACGCCGTAGCCGAAGCGCTTGGCGTAGGACTCGATGACGCGGCCGATGACGTTGATCTGCCGCCCGGGCCGGCATGCCTTGATGCCGCGCATCATGGCCTCGTGCGTGCGCTCCACCAGCAGCCGCGATTCCTCGTCGGCGTCGCCTGCGAGGAAGGTCGCGTTGGTGTCCCCGTGGACACCGTGGATGTAGGCGGTGATGTCGATGTTGACGATGTCGCCGTCGGAGATGACGGTGTCATCGGGGATACCGTGGCAGATGACCTCGTTCAGCGAGGAGCACAGCGACTTGGGGAAGCCCTTGTAGCCCAGGGGGCTCGGATAGGCGCCGTGGTCGCAGAGGAACTCGTGGCCGATACGGTCGAGCTCATCCGTTGTCACACCCGGCTTGACGTGGGCGCCGACCTCGCGCAGTGCCTGGGCGGCGATCCGCCCGGCCGTCCGCATCGCCTCGATGGTCTCGGGAGTCTGTACGTCTCCCAGCACCCCCTCGGTCGGGTGTTTCTTTCCGACGTACTCCGGCCGCTCGATGGAGGAGGGGACCGAACGTGGCGGCGAGATGCGCCCGGGAACCAGCGGGGTAGTCATGCCTGCAAAGTTTAGTCGCGACCACCACCTCCTGATCCGCGTCGAGAGCACGGCGGGCGGGTAAGAGCACGGATGCAAGCTATGCGAAGCTGGAACGATTCAGCGGGAGTCGACCATGAGCGACTGGGAGCACACCATCTCCGGAGGCGACCGGCGGTGGTGGTATTGCCTCAGACACAACAAGCCCGAACAGGGCCCCGGGTGCCCCCGCAAGTACCGCCTCGGCCCTTACCCGGATGAGGCGAGCGCGGCGGGGGCACTGCACACCGTCGCCGAACGCAACGAGGCATGGGACGAACAGGACGAACGCGACTGATCGCTGGTCCGCTCCGCAGAGCGGACACGCTGCTGCGGGACCGCGATGCGCCTTCGTGGCTGCTTTCCCGCCCTCAGTCGAGGATGCGCGGGCCGCTCACCACGTCGAGGAAGCGGTGCAGCCGGTCCCGCAGCCCTGCCTTGCGGCGCGCGTCCGGCTGCCCGGCCGCGGTGCTGACCAGGTGCTGCAGCCCCTCGAAGGTCAACGGCGCGGTGTCGGGGGTGAGGCTGATGGCGTCGTTGGCCAGGGCGGCCAGTTCGCCTCCGCCCTGGTCGAGTGCGAGGACGGTGGCGCCTGTGCGCCGGGCATCGTCCACACGCTCCAGCAGCGGAACCGGAGCCGCATCCTCCTCAGCGACCACGAACAGGGTCTCCCCGCGCCGGGCCTGCTCCAACCGCTCCAGGCCGATACGCAGATGGGAGGGGGCGTCCGGCGGCGGATTCCAGCGCACCAGGCTGGGCGCCAGCTGGGGCAGGCCCGCATAGCGGCTCTCGTCGTCCAGGTGCGCCGCGAGGTGCCAGGGCTCGTCGTCGGGGGTTCCCACGAGCAGGAGACCACCCGGGTCACGGGTCCGGCGCAGCGTACGGGCGAACTCCTCCGTGCGCTCCACCCAGGGTGTCGAGGCCAGGATCTCACGCAGTACGGCGACGTGTTGGGCTTCCATACCTCTATGGTGCCCGCTGGTCCCGCACAAAGGCCTCCGATCCGGGAAGATCGCGGGCGCCCGCCGGACCCGTGCCGCGGCCCGAGGGGACCCGGCGTGCACGGCACCGCTCAGGGTGCCGCGCACGGCGCCGCTCAGGGGCCGAAGACCGCCCGCGCCCAGTGGCAGGCCGCCTGGGAGACCCGTCCCCCGTCGAGGATTCCCGGGTCGGTGGTGCGGCAGCGGTCGGCCACACCGGCTTGCTCTGCCTCTCCTGATGCGAGGACCTGGCATCTGGCGTGGAACCGGCAACCGCCCGGAACACTGGCCGGGTCCGGAGGTTCTCCTTCCAGAACCACCGGATCGCCCGCGCCCGCCTCCGGCAGTACCGACAGCAGAGCACGGGTGTAGGGGTGCTTCGGCGCCGTCAGTACCTCTTCGACCGTTCCCACCTCGACCACGCGTCCCAGATACATCACGGCCACCCGGTCGGCGATGTTCCAGGCCAGCCCCAAGTCGTGGGTGACCACCAGGGCGGACAGGCCGAGGTCGCCGCAGAGCCGCAGCAGCAGCGCCAGGATCTCCCCGCGCACCGACGCGTCCAGGGACGCCACCGGCTCGTCGGCGATGATCACCTCAGGTTCCAGGATCAGCGCCCCGGCGATGACGACGCGCTGCCGCTGCCCGCCCGACAGCTCGTGCGGGTACCGCAGGAAGAACCGCTCGGGCGGGCGCAGCCCCGCACGCGCGAGAGCGCGGGCCACGCGTTCCTCCTCGTCGGCGGCTGCCCCCTCGTGGATGCGCAGGCCTTCGGCGACAGCGTCGTAGACGGTGTGCCGAGGGTTGAGCGAGCCGCTGGGGTCCTGCAGCACCAGCTGGACCCGCCTGCGGTAGGCCTTCAGCGCGCGCATCCCGTACTCCAGCGGGGCGCCGTCGAACACCACCCGGCCACGGGCGGGCCGCTCCAGGCCGAGGAGTGTACGCGCGAGTGTGGTCTTGCCGCACCCGGACTCCCCCACCAGCGCGACGATCTCGCCGGAGTGGACGTCCAGGTCGACGCCGTCGACCGCACGGACGCTCCCCCGCCCGCCGCGCCCCTTGAACGCGACATACAGGCCTGATGAGCTCAGCGTGGGCGCGGCCGCGGTCTGCTCCGCACCGGCTTTCCGCAGATCCGCGGTCACGGCGCCGCCTCACGGGTCGGGCCCGCAGGCGCCGGGGCACCGGCCGCGGCCGCCTCTTCTGCTGACAGTACCCGCACACACGCCGCGGCCCGATCCGCCTGCGGGGCGCTCGGGCGGACGGGCCACAGGAGGGGGTCGACCGCGGCGCAGCGGTCTTCGGCGACCGGGCAGCGGGGCCGGAACGTACATCCGGCGGGGAGGGCGGCCGGATCGGGCGGGTCGCCGGGGAGCCCGCGCGGGGCGCGCCGGGACTTCGGGTCGCCGATCGTGGGGAAGGCCGCGCTCAACGCCGAACTGTAGGGGTGGCGGGCGTCGGCGAAGACAGCGGAGGCCGGCCCCTCCTCGACGACCCGTCCGGCGTACATGATGGCCAACCGGTCGCAGGTGTCAGCCAGGACCGACAGGTCGTGGCTGATCATCAGCATGCTGATGCTCTGTTCGTCGACCAGCCGGTCGATGAGCCGCAGGATCTGCGCCTGGATCATCACGTCCAGTGCGGTGGTGGGTTCGTCGGCGATGACGATCTGCGGTTCGCAGGCCAGCGCCATCGCGACCATGACGCGCTGGCGCTGGCCGCCGGACAGTTCATGGGGATAGGCCTTGGCCCGCCACTGCGGCAGGCCGACCTGGTCGAGGAGCGCACCCACCCGCCGAGCCGCCTCGGCCCGGGTGGCCCCGCGGTGCAACAGGATCGGTTCGGCGATCTGGTCGCCGACGCGGCGCACGGCGTTGAGGGAGTGCATCGCCCCCTGGAACACGATGGCGGCGCCCGCCCACCGGACAGCGCGCAACCGTCCCCAGCGCATGGTCAGCACGTCCTCGCCGTCGAGCAGGACGCGCCCGCTCAGCCGGGCCGACTTGGGCAGCAGCCGCAGCAGCGCGAGGGCCACCGTCGACTTGCCGCAGCCCGACTCGCCGGCCATGCCGAGCGTGCTTCCGGGGGCCAGGGACAGCCCGATCCCCCGGACGGCCGGCACGTCACCGGCCGCGGACCGGTAGGTGACGTGGAGGTCTTCGACTTCCAGATGGTTCACCGGCGCTCCCGCAGTCGTGGGTTGAACACGGCTTCCACAGCCCGCCCGCACACCGTGAAGGCGAGCGCGACGAAGGCGATGGCCAGCCCGGGCGGGATCAGGTACCACCAGATTCCGGAGCTGACGGCCCCCGCCGTGCGGGCCTCCTGCAGAATCGCCCCCCAGGAGATGGTCGCGGGGTCGCCCAGTCCGAGGAAGGCCAGTGTCGATTCCATGATGATCGACTCCGCCACGAGGAGGGTCGTCTGCGCCAGGACGACGGGCATCACGTTCGGCAGGACGTGGCGGAGCATGATGTGCCCGTGTCCGCCACCGAGCGCGCGGGCCCGCTCGATGAAGGGGCGCGCCTCCACCGCGAGGGTCTGCGCGCGCACTATACGGGCCGTTGCCGGCCAGGCCGTCACCCCGATCGCGATGATGATGGTCACCGTGCTGCGGCTCATCACCGCGGCCAGCGCGACCGCCATCACCAGGGCGGGAAGCACCGCGAACCAGTCGGTGACGCGCATCAGCACGTTGGCGCTCCAGCCGCCGAAGTGCCCGGCGGTGATGCCGATCAGAGTGCCCAGCGCGACCGAGACGAATGTGGCCAGGAACCCGACGGTGAGCGAGATGCGGGCGCCCCAGACGACCATGGCGAGCACGGAGCGGCCGAATGCGTCGGTGCCCAGTGGGTACCGGGCGCTCGGCGATTCGAAGCGTCCGCCGGAGCCCCCCGTGACGGTGAGGCCGGCCGGGTCGATGAACAGCGGTGCGCTGAGCGCGATCGCGGCGAGCACCACCAGGCCGGCCAGCCCGGCCAGCCCGGCCCGGTTGCGGGCGTACTCGCGGCAGAACTCGGCGAACGCACGGCGGCGCCGTTCCCAGACCAGAGAGCGGCGTGGCGCCGCGGCCTGGCCGCTCATGTCCGCACCCGCGGATCCAGCAGGGGGTAGACCACGTCGGCCAGGAGGTTCATCAGGATCACCGCGCCCGCGAAGACGACGAAGAGGGCCTGCACGGTCGGCAGGTCGGGGACCTTGAGCCCGGAGTAGAACAGTGAGCCGAGCCCGGGCCAGGCGAACACGGTCTCGATGAGGATGACGCCCGACGCCACCCGGCCGAGGTTGAGGAAGATCAGCGTGATGGTGGGCAGCAGCGCGTTGGGCACCGCGTGCCGACGCAGCACCAGGGAGTCGCGCAGTCCCTTGGCGCGGGCGGTGGTGAGGTAGTCCGCGCCCATCTCGTCCAGCAGTGACGACCGCATGACCATCATGTACTGGGCATAGACCACCGCGACCATGGTGGTGACCGGCAGCACCAGGTGGTGCGCCACGTCCAGGGCGACGGGGAGCGCACCGGTGACGCCCGGCGTCATCATCCCGTTCGTGGGAAACAGCCCGATGCCCGAGGCGAACACCACGATCAGCAGGAGGCCGAGCCAGAAGGACGGTACCGAGTACAGGGTCAGCGCCACTCCCGTGTTGACCCGGTCCATGACCGATCCGCGCCGCCATGCTGCGCCGGTGCCCAGTGACAGCCCGATGAGCGCGGCGACCACCGTCCCGGTTCCGGCGAGCAGCAGCGTGGGACCGATCCGCTCGGCGATCAGGTCGGCGACGGGGACCCGGTACTGGTAGGAGGTCCCGAAGTCGAACCGGAGCAGGCCCAGGCAGTAGTCGACGAACTGCTGCGGCAGCGGCTTGTCCAGGCCGAACTCGCGGCGCAGGGCCTCCAGTTGCGCGACGCTCACGTTGCGGCCCTGCGTCAGTGCCTGAACGGGGTCGCCGGGCAGCACTCGGAACAGGAAGAAGCTGGTGACCATCACGGCGAGCAGCGACACCGCAGCGGTGAGCAGCCGACCTCCCAGATAACGGAGCGTCGGGGAGAGGCCGCGGCGGCCGCCCCGGGGCGTGCCCGGGGCGGTGCCGTGTCCGGTTGCGGCCGGGGCGGCGGAACGGGTCACCGTGTCACTCGCGATCGTCGGCGGTCGAGGAGCGCCGCCAGATGAGGAAGGCGCCTCCGGCGACGGCCAGGACGACGGCGGCGGCAAGTCCGGCGATGGCGCCGGTCGACATGCCCGAGCCGACGCTCGCGCTCGCCGCGACCGGGGTCGCCGAGGAGAGGCTCCAGTGCCCGTCCTGGCCCCAGATGTTGCCGCCGGGGTCGGGCTGGACCTGAATGGAGCCGATCTGGTCGGAGCGGTAGGCCTCCAGGGTGTCGGCGTAGGTCAGCACGTTGACGACGGCCTCCTCGTAGAGGATCGCCTGCATCTTCTTGATGTGTTCGGCGCGCTGTTCGGGGTCGTCGTAGGCGCCGAGCTGCTTCTCGTAGAGTTCGTCGTACTCCTCGTCGCAGAAGTAGGCGTCACCGCGCATCGTTCCGGGCTCTTCGGGGAGCGCGTCGCAGGTGTGGATACCGAGCACGTAGTCGGGGTCGGGGTTGACGCTCCACCCGGTGAAGATCAGGTCGTACTCGCCGCTGTGCAGCGCGTCGCTGAGGACTCCGGGGTCGACGGTCCGGTTGTCGATCTCGATGCCGATCTCGGCGAGCCGCTCCTGGAGGAGCTTGCCCATGCTGACGTAGTCGGGGCGGTCGTTGTGGACGTGCATGCGCAGTTCCAGGGGGTCGCCGTCGGGCGATTCCCGGACACCGTCCGCACCCATCTCGTAGCCGGCCTCGTCGAGCATCTCGTTGGCGGCGTCGGCGTCGAAGTCGAGGCGGTCCTGGGCCGCGGGCTCCCAGTGGTAGGTGTCGTAGCGCGCGGGGATGTAGCCCTGCGCCGGGACCGCGTAGCCGCCGTAGACCTTCTCGACTATTTCGTCCTTGTCGATGGCCCGCATGATGGCCTGGCGCAGCACCTTGTCCTGCAGCGCCGGGTGCCCGTCGCCGAACTCGTCGCCGTCCCGGGTCCTGGCACCGGGGTTGATGGTGAACGCCTGGAACCGCTTCCCGGTGGCCTGGTTGACGGTGATGTTCTCCGCGTTCTCCAGGTCGTCGGCCTGGGCCGGAGTGAGCCCGCTGATCAGCGAGACCTCGCCGCTGCGCAGCGCCTCGACTTGGGCGTCCTGCTCGGGCATGAAGCGGAACACGAGCCGGTCGAACGCGGGCGGATCCCGCCAGTAGTCCTCGTTGGCCTCCAGGGTGACCGACTGGTTCGGCTGGTGGCCGGTGATGATGAACGGTCCGCTGCCGACGATGGGAAAGCCCTCATCGTTGTCGAACTCGCCGAAGTCCTCGACCTCCGCCCAGATGTGCTTCGGCACGATCGGGATGTCCAGGGCGAGCATGGTCGCCTGGGGTTCGGCGAGTCCGATCTCCAGTGTGGTGTCGTCGGGGGCGGTGACCTCCTCGAAGTTGGCGACGAAGTTGCCGTTGGCGGTGGCCGCGTCCTCGTCCTCCATCATCGTGGTGTAGGTCCAGGCGATGTCCTCGGCCGTGAGCGGCTCGCCGTCGCTCCACCGCACGTCGTCGCGGATCGTGTAGGTCCAGGTAAGGCCGTCCTCGGAGATGTCCCACGATTCCGCGAGCGCGGGGATGGCCTCGGTGGTCTTGGGGTCGTAGTTGGTCAGGTAGTCGTAGTTCAGCCGGTGGAGGTTGGTACTGATGAGCCGCTGCGCCAGGAACGGGCTGAGGGAGTCGACCGGCTGCGAGACCGCGATGGTGAGGGTGTCCGGCCCTCCCTCCCCACCGTCGGCGTTGGCGGTGGCGGTCGGCAGCGCCGAGACGGCGAACGCCATGGCGGCGCCCAGGGCAGGCAGTCGGCGAAAGCGCCTTTGTCCGGGGGGGTCCTGCTGTGTGACCATGGATTGTCCAACCCCTCTGGATGGTGGGGAGACGGGATCTGGCCGTCTGTTGTTGGTTGTTTACCAGCGCGGCCGGAAAAGCGTCAACGATTTACACTTCCCCTGTCACACAATGTTCACGCCGCCCCAATTGCCGTCGTCGCTTCCGCCGGAGTACCGTGCTCTGCCCGCCTTTACGGCCCGGTGGAAAACCACCTGGATTCGCCAGGGATGTCGACGCCCGCTACGGTTCCGCCCATGATGGGGCACTCTCACGCGCTGAGCGGCGTGGTCGGATGGATGGCGATCGTTCCTTTGGTCCAGGGAACGGAGTTCCTCGGCATCCGATTCGACCTCGGCCCCGGTGAGATCATCGCGGGCGCGCTGGTCTGCGCGGGTGCGGCCCTTATCCCCGACCTGGACCACAAGAGCTCCACCATCACCCAGACCTACGGCGTGGTCACCCAGGTCCTCAGCTCCCTGTTCAACTGGCTGTTCGGCGGGCACCGGAACGGAACCCACTCGCTGCTGTTCGCACTGCTCATGGGCGGCGCGGCGCAGGCTCTCGCCCTCTGGTCGGATTTGGCGGTGCAGATCTTCGTCTTCCTGCTGATCGGCATCGCCTTCAACGGCCTCGGGTTCGGGATGGAGAAGAACCGCGTCGCCGCGGAGATCATCAACGCCATGGCCACAGCGGGCATCACGCTCGCCCTCTACTCCGCGGGGACCGACTACTCCTGGATGGGCCTGGCTGTGGCGTTCGGCTGCCTGCTGCACTTCATCGGCGACATGGCCACCCAGATGGGCGTTCCTCTGCTATGGCCGGTCAGCAAGTACCGCTTCGGCCAGAACATCGGCTTCACCACCGACGGCAAGGTGGAGCGCAACGTCGTCACGCCGGTGCTGACGATCGCCATCATCCTCTACTCGTTCTACCTGTTCCCGTGGCCGGAGCTGCTGCCCGAATCCTGACCCCGAAGGTTCCGCGGCACGGCGCCCGCCCGGCGTGACCGGCCCAACGGCTGCCGCTACGCTGATCGCGTGACACGTACCACGGAGACCCTCACCCCGGAACTGCACGCCTACCTGGTGGCCCACAGCGCCCCGGTCGACGATGTCCTGCACGACCTCGCCGCGGAGACCGCACGGCTGTTCCCCGACAGGGTCGGCCTGCAGATCGGCCCCGAACAGGGCACCTTCATGACCCTGCTGGCGCGGCTCAGCGGCGCCCGCGACGTCGTCGAGATCGGCACGTTCACCGGCTACTCCTCGATCTGCCTGGCCCGCGGCATCCCCGCCGACGGCACCCTGCTGGCCTGCGACACCAGTGAGGAGTGGACCTCTGTGGCGCGCCGCTACTGGGAGCGCGCGAAGGTCGCCGACAAGGTGACGCTGCGGCTGGGCCCGGCGCTGGACACGCTGCGCGCCCTGCCCGAGGAGCCGCAGTTCGACCTGGCCTTCATCGACGCCGACAAGGAGGGCTATGTCGGCTACTGGGACGAACTGGTGCCGCGGATCCGCCCGGGCGGTGCGCTGCTGGTCGACAACACCCTCTCGCACGGGCGGGTGATCGACCCCTCCGAGACCTCCGCCCCCGTACAGGGCATCCGCGACTTCAACGACCACGCCCTCGCCGACGACCGGGTCGACCTCGTCCTGCTGCCCATCGGCGACGGACTCACCCTGGCGCACAAGAAGGCGTAACCCCGCCGACGCGTCCGCGCCGGTCGGCACGTCCGCGCCGAACTGTTGCGGTCCCGTTTCACCGAACAGATCCGCGTGGATTCCCGGACATACCGGCCGCCTCTCCAGTAACCTGCCGGACCATGCGGCTCTTGCACACCTCGGACTGGCACCTGGGGCGGTCGTTCCACCGGGAGAACCTGATCGACGCGCAGGCGGCGTTCATCGACCACCTCATCGACACCATCCGCGCCGAGCGGATCGACGTGGTGGTGGTGTCCGGCGACCTCTACGACCGCGCGCTGCCGCCCCTCGACGCCGTCCGGCTGTTCGGCGAGGCACTGCGCCGCATCCGCGACACCGGGGCCCGGGCCGTCCTCATCAGCGGCAACCACGACTCCATGGTGCGGTTGGGCTATGCCACCGAACTCATCGACGCCTCCGGTGTGCACGTGCGCAGTTCACTGGAATGCGTCGGCGAGCCCGTGCTGATCGACGATGCGCACGGCCCCGTCGCCTTCTACGGCATCCCCTACCTGGAACCCGAGATCGCCCGGCACCACTGGCGGCTCACCGAGCGCGGCCACCCCGCCGTCCTCGGCCACGCCATGCAACGGGTCCGGTCCGACCTGGCCACCCGCCCCGCGGGCACCCGGTCGGTGGTCCTCTCCCACGCCTTCGTCAGCGGGGCAGAGCCCTCCGACAGCGAACGCGACATCTCCGTGGGCGGCGCCGCACACGTGCCCGCGTCGGTCTTCGACGGCGCCGACTACACAGCGCTCGGCCACTTGCACGGCCGCCAGCGCATGACCGACACCGTGCGCTACTCCGGGTCTCCCCTGGCCTACTCCTTCTCCGAAGAACACCACGTGAAGGGATGCTGGATCCTGGACCTGGACGCCTCAGGGCTCGCCTCGGCCGCGTTCGCCGAAGCACCCGTCCCCCGGCCGATCGCCCGCATCTCCGGGCGGATCGACGACCTGCTCACCGCGCCGCGGTGGGAGCGCTACACAGACCACTGGCTGCAGATCACCCTCACCGACCCGATCCGCCCGGTGTTTCCCATGGACCGGCTCCGCGAGCGCTTCCCGCACGCCCTCTCCCTCGGCTTCGCCCCGGATGAGGACCGCGCCCGCGACGACCGCACGTGGACACGGCGCGTCGCCGACCGGTCCGGACCGGACCTGGCCATGGACTTCATCGACTGGGCCCGGGGGGCACCGCCCACCGACGAGGAGCGGCGCCTGGTGCGCACCGCTTTCGAGGAGGTCCGGATGCGGGAGGCCACGCGCTGATGCTGCTGCACACCCTCACCGTCCAGGCGTTCGGGCCGTTCGCCGGCACCGAGACCGTCGACTTCGACCGGCTCGGCGCGGGCGGGCTGTTCCTCATCCACGGTCCCACCGGCGCCGGCAAGACCTCTGTCCTCGACGCCGTGTGCTTCGCCCTCTACGGGCGGGTTCCGGGTGCGCGCGAGGACGCCCGGTCACCGCGGAGCAACCACGCACCACCCGATCGACGCCCCGAGGTGGCCCTGGAGGCCACCATCCGGGGACGGCGGCTGTCGATCACCCGTTCGCCGCGGTGGCAACGGCCGAAGAAGCGCGGCACCGGTACCACCGAGGAGAAGGCCAAGGTCGTCGTCGAAGAACGCGTCGACGGCCAGTGGCGGGGGTTGACCAACCGCCCCGATGAGGCCGGGCAGCTCATCAGCGACCTGCTGGGCCTGTCCCTACCCCAGTTCTGCCAGATCGTGCTGCTCCCCCAGGGGGAGTTCGCGCGGTTCCTGCGGGCCGACGCCAGGGAGCGGCGCGACTCCCTGGAGCGCCTCTTCAGCACCGGCGTCTTCGCCCGGGTAGAGGAATGGCTCAGCGAGCACGCCCGCGGGCTCAGGTCCGCGGTGGAGGCCACCGAGGCCGCCGTTGTCAGCACCGCCGACAGGATCGCCGAGGTCGGCCGCTCCCCCCGGCCCGACATCGACGGGAGCGGTCAGGGCGCGCGAAGGCGTCCGGGCGGGCCGAGCGGCCTGGATGTGCTGGTTCCGTGGGCCGCCGAGCTCGCCTCGGTCACAGCGGCGACCGCGCACGACGCCGAGCTGGTGGCGTCGGACATCATCGGCGAGCGCGACCGGGCCCGGACCGCGTTCGAGCAGGCGCGGGCGCTGCAGGAGCTCCGGGACCGGCATGCCGACGCCGTCCGGCGCGAGGCCGCGCTCTCTGAGCGCGCCGAGGAGCGGCGGGCGCTCGACCGGGAACTGGCCGACGCCGAACGCGCGGCCGCGGTCGTTGTGCTGCTGGATGCCGAGGAGTCCCGCCGCACCCGGATGGACAAGGCCGAACTGACCGCGGACGAACGCCTCACCCTTGTCGCCGGGCTCGTGGACGCCCCGGAGGAGGCCGGATCCCCGCGTCGGACCGAACACGACCGGCTGCGATGGGCCGAACGGCTGCGCCGAGACGAGATCGCTCGCCTGGAGAGCCTGCGCGGCGACGCCGACCGGCGCTTCGCCCTGCAGAGCGAGATCAGTGAGCTCGACACCCGGATCGAAGCCGCGAAGCAGGAACTGGCGCAGTGCCGGCAGCGCACCGCCGAACTCCCCGAGCAGCGCACGCGGTTCGCCGCGGAACTGGAGGAGGCCCGGGAACGCACCGGGGCCCGGGACGGCGCCACCGCCGCCCTGGAGCTCGCCCGGCAGCGCCAGGAGGCCGCGCGGTCGAGTGCCGCGCTGGAGACGGAGCTGGCAGCAGCCGACCAATGGCGTATCGCGGCCGTCGACGCCGACCAGGCGGCGCGGGAGGCCCTGCTGGAGATCCAGCGGCGGCGTATCGAAGGCATGGCGGCCGAGCTCGCCGCCTCACTCGAAGCCGGGAGGCCGTGCCCGGTCTGCGGTTCTGTGCAGCACCCTGTGCCCGCGGCGAGCAGCGCCGAACGGCCGACCGCCGAAGACGAGGAGAAGTCCCAGCTCGCTTCCGAGGCGGCGCGGGAGCAGCGCATCAGCGCCGAGAACGCGGTCGCCTCGCTGGCCGAGCGGCTCACCGCGGCACGGACCGCCTCAGGAGGGCTGGGCGAGCCGGAGGCCCGCGATCTGGTGGCCGAGTACCACAGGGAACTGGCGGAGATCGATGCCGCGGCCGCGCGGGTCGCGCACCTGACCGAACAGCTCGGTGCGCTCGACGCCGCGCTGGAGGAGGCGCGTTCCCGCGAATCGGACCTCGGCCGGGAACTGGCCGAGCTCACCGAACGCCGCGCCGCGCGCACGGAGGAGTCGGATCGGCTCACCGAGCGGCTCGACACCGCCCGCGGCGACGACCCCGACCTGGCAAGCAGGATCACCCGGATCGGCGGCGAGGCCGACCTGCTGGCATCGGCCGCGGAAGCGCTGGACCAGCGCGCCGTCGCAGCCGAGGAACTGCACAACGCGGAACAGGAGGCGCGGCGCGGTCTCGCAGAGGCCGGATTCGCCGACGCCGCGCAGGCGCGGGCCGCCGAGCGAAGTGCGGACCAGCGCCGATCCCTGCGCGAACGCGCACGCGCCTACGACGACGAGCGGGCCGCCGTCCGCGCGGAACTCGACGATCCCACGCTGACCGAAGCCGCCGCACATCCCGCTCCCGACCTGCCCGGCCTCCAGCACACCCTGCGCACCGCGGAAGAGGCGGCCGAGGCCGCGCTGACCTGGCGGGACCGCCTCTCCCAGCGGGCCGGGCGGCTGGCCGACCTACGCGCCGAACTCCAAACGCGGCTTTTCGCCTCGCGTCCGGCCCGGCAGCGGCACGCCGTGGCCGACGGCCTCGCCCGGCTGGCCGCCGGAACCGCGCAGGACAACCGCGAGAACGTCCGGCTGTCGGCTTATGTCCTGGCCGCTCGCCTGGAGAGGGTGGTGGACGCGGCCAACGACCGGCTGACGACGATGTCGGCCGGGCGCTACGAACTCCGGCACACTGTCGACAAGGCCGCGGGCGACCGCTCCCATTCCGGCGGCGGGCTGGGCCTGCGCGTCCTGGACGCCTGGACCGGTCAGGAACGCGACCCGGCGACCCTTTCGGGTGGCGAGACGTTCATCTGCTCACTCTCCCTGGCCCTGGGCCTGGGCGACGTGGCCACCCAGGAGGCGGGCGGCACCGGAATCGACACCCTGTTCGTGGACGAGGGCTTTGGCACCCTGGACGAGGACACCCTGGAGGAGGTCCTGGAGGTGCTCGACTCCCTGCGCGACGGCGGCCGTGCCGTCGGCGTGGTCAGCCACGTCGCCGATCTGCGCGCGCGCATCACCACCCGCCTCACGGTCACCAAGTCCCCCACCGGCTCCCACCTGAAGCAGGTGGGATAGCGGTCGAGGAGGGACTTTCCCGCGGCCTGCCGTATACCTCACCCTTCCCAGCGCGGCTGCGCTACGCCGGCACACCGGCAGGGCGCCCCGCACGCTGCGGCCCGTCGCCGCGCCCCACCGGGAGAGCCGCGCTTTTCGGTCGGTGCAGGGATTCCTTTCTGTCCAGAACAGCGCTCAGCACCGAAGCGTTGTCCGAGAGACCGGTCTGTGCTTCTGTCCGGCACGCCGCCTCTTTCGGGAAGGCACAGAGAACGATGGCCATCTCGATCGTCCCTGCTCGACCCGAGGCGGCACACCGTGCGGCCGCTGTGCTGCGTTACCCCCCGCGTTCGCTGGTCCTGGTCGGCGGGGTCCCCGGCGCGGGCAAGAGCACACTGCTCAACCGGGTCTATGGGCTGGACGGGACCGAGACCGCGACGGCGTGCTCGGCCCAGGGCGTGCGGATCGTCGACTCCCAGCAGTCCCGGAACCTGCTGACGCCCCGGCTGCGCACGGTCCCCTACCCCGCTTGGCGGTGGGCGGTGCACGTAATGCACCACGTACGGATCGTCCTCGCCCTGCGCAGCGGGAACCCGGTGATCGTGCACGAGCCCGGGACACGGTGGACCATACGCCGGCTCCTCGCGTGGTACTGCCGGTGCTTCGCGGCCGAGGCGCACCTCGTACTGATCGATGCCGCCCCGGAGGAGGCCCTGCGCGGCCAGGTCCTGCGCGGACGCCGGGTGACCTCCCGCAGCCACCGCGCGCATACCCGCCGGTGGCGGCGGCTGCTCGCGGCCTGCGCCAAAGGCCCTGAGGCGGTGGTTCCGGGAGCGCGGTCTCTGGTGCTGCTGGACCGGGAGCAGGCACGGAGGCTGACAGCGGTGGAGTTCACCACCGCCCTGTCCGGGGCCGCCTCGCGGCAATGACAGAATGTCAGGGTGGATTCGCTGGTCAACATCGCCGTGTTCGGGATTGTCGGCGCCGCCATGATGGCGGCTCTCGTCGGGCTCCTGCTGGTCGTCAGCAGCCGGGGCTCCGGCAGGGCAACGCCGCTGCTGTTCGGGACGGTATCGGTCGTACTGCTCATCGGGGTTCCGTCGCTGGCGGCGCTGGACCTGCTGAGCGGCGACCCGGCGGCCGGGGTCGGCCGGGCCTTCCTCGCGGCGTTCTGTGTCGTTGCCGTCATCTACGCCGCCAACGTCTCCCTGCTGCCGCTCGTCGCCCGGCGCGCGGCAGCCGCCCGGGGCGGCCCCCTGAGCGCGGAACTGCGCCTCTCCCCCGCCATACTCGTCGGCGGTCTGCTGATTTGCGCGCTCCTCGGTCTGGTCGGCGCCGGGCTGGCGACCGTCGTCAGCTGAGTACCGCGGCCTCTTCCGCTTCTCCGCTCTCCCCGGCGCTCCTGCGCACTGCGGGGATGACCTCGGCGAGGGGGTCCCGGTACGGCCCGTGGGTGCAGATGTAGCTGAAGCCGAACCGCTCCCGGGCGGCCAGCAGCTCCGCAGCGATCTCATCGACGGTGCCCACGAGGACGTAAGGGGAGTCCAGGACCGCACGGGCGGTATCGAGGCCGCTCTCGCCGTAGAGTTCCGCCAGTTCGGCGGCCTTCTTCTCGGCGTCGTCGGTGATGAACACGCCCTGGATCAGCACGTTGAACTCCAGGGCGTCGGCGCGAGAGCCCGCGCGCGTGCGGACGAACTCGACCCGCCGCAGTGTCTCCTCGACTCCGGCCAGGCGGAACGTGCCCATCTTCGCTCCCTTGACCTGGGTGATGCCGCCGAAGCCGATGATGTCGGCGTGCCGTGCGGCCAGATCCAGCGCACGCTCCCCGTGCCCGCCGATCAGCAGCGGGGGCCGCGGCACCTGGTGCGGCAGCGGCTGCTGGCCGTCCTCGGCGAACAGCCGGTCCAGCTCACCGATGCTCTGCTCCAGGCGCTCCATGCGCTCTGCGTGTGTCCGCCAGGGGATCCCGGCGCTCTCGAACTCCGATTTCATGTACCCGCCGCCGAGGCCGAGCTCCAGGCGCCCGCCGGAGACCCGGTCCACGGTGGCGGCTTCCCTGGCCAGCATCGCCGGGTTCCAGAATTCGTTGTTGACGACCAGAGTGCCCAGCCGCACCCGCGTCGTGGCCGCTGCTGCGGCGGCGAGCATCGCGAACGGAGACGGCGCACCGAGGTGGTCGGGCGCGAGGATGGCGTCGTAGCCCAGTTCCTCGCTGCTCCGGCAGAAGTCCGTCCAGCGGTCGATCTCCAATTGACCGAAATTGACTCCGAACCGAAATTTCGTCATGGGGAAACCCAACCCGAATTCCGGCTCGGGCACCAGAGGCTTACGCCGGAAACGAAAAGATTCCGCTCTCGGCTCACGCCTGTGGCGGCACGCCCGGCCGCCCGCACTGGTGGAACGGCGTTTTCCCGCTAGTACTGCTTCGATCTCCGGTCGAGTTCTTGGAGATAGGCGTTGTAGGCGTCCATATCGGCGTCGTCGGAGCCGCCCCGCCTGCTGTGCCGTTCGCGGCGCCGCTCGGTCCGCTCCTCATCGCGCGACCACTGCACGGACAGGGCGACCATCACGAGCAGGGTGGGCACTTCACCGACCGCCCAGGCGATACCGCCGCCCATGTACTGGTCTTCGGCGAGCCCCTCGTTCCACGGCACGTCGAACTGCCCGTAGTACTCCATGGCCAGCGGGGCTGACTGCATCATGATGGTGATGCCGAAGAACGCGTGCACTCCCATGGCCGCCAGCAGCAGCACGATCCGCAGCAGGTAGGGCATCTTGCGCGGCGCCGGGTCCACCCCCACGATGATCCAGTAGAAGAGGAAGCCCGTGAGCAGGAAGTGGATGTTCATGAAGATGTGGCCGAGGTGGTCGTTCATGAGCACCCCGAACATCGGGGTGAAGTAGAGCGCGTAGGGGCTGAGCACGAACAGCGGCACGGCCACGGCCGGATGCGTCACGAACCGGGAGTAGCGGCTCTGCAGGAGGGCGTTGAGCCATTCCCGCGGTCCCCGGTCGCCGCGCTGTTCGGCGGGTTTGAACGCGCGCAGAGCCAGAGTCACGGGAGCGCCGAGGACCAGGAGAATGGGGATCAGCATCGACAGCAGCATGTGCTGGAGCATGTGGGTGCTGAAGAGCAGCATCGCGTAGGTACCGAAACCGCTGAGCAGGACCGCGACGATGCAGACCAGCCCGGCAACCCAGGCGACGCTGCGGCCCCAGGGCCAGGTGTCGCCGCGTCGCCTCAGCCGGACGACGCCGGCGGCGTACAACCCGCCCATGACCACCACGGCCATGATGAAGAAGAGGTCGGGCCGCCACAGCGTGAGCAGCGTCGTCGCGCTCATCGGCGGGGGCATGGGAAAGCCCAGCAGCAGGGTGACCCGGTCGATGGTGCCCTCGGCCGGCGGAGGCGGTGCGGTCCGGCTCAACGCGGCGGACAGCCCCATGACGGTGGCCATGATCGCGATCTCTACTCCGGCGAGGCGGATGAACAGGCTGCGCCCGCCGGCTTCGGCGATCCGGGGGATGGTCGAGCGACGGTGCACCCAGCCGACGAATCCCAATGCGGCGAAGAGCACGATCTTGACCAGCATGATCAGGCCGTAGGAGGTGGTGAACAGTTCCAGCACCCCGTAGAGGCGGCTGATGGCGCTGGCGGTGCCGCCGATGGCGACGCCGATGTAGGCCCACAGTGCGATGCGGCTGAACCGCCGGGCCGCCACGGGGGCGTGCTCGCCCGTGGAGCGCAGGCCGTGGAAGGTGACGGCGACCAGCCCGCCCACCCACACCGAGACCGCGATCACGTGCAGGGCGAGGCCGGTGATGGCGAGTTCGTGGTTTCCCGATGAGGCCGAATGCCCGGTGAGAGCGGGAGGCACCAGCCCGGCGAAAGCCACGGCCAGCAGCGCGAAGGCGCCGGTGGCCGAATCGGTGGTGCGGCCGAACAGCGCGACCGCGGTGGCCAGCAGGATCACGACCATCAGTCCGATGCCTTGCGCGACCGACCCGGCGTAGCTGGTGAGCTGGTTGCCCACGACCTCGGAAAGCCGCAGCCCGAACAGGTCGGAGAGCTGGAAGACCAGCTTCGCCGCCGCGGCGACGGCCCAGGCCAGGCCGGTCCAGGAGGCGGCCCGGACATAGGACAGGGCCTGCTTGCCGAGGACGCCCTTGTCCGAGGGAAGCAGGAAAGTAGCGAGCAGCAGCAGACCGATCGTGAGGACCGCGGTAACGTCCACCGCCACCGTGGCCACGGGCAGGCCCCATCGTGTCAGCGGTCCGGCATCGGGCAGGCCGGGGATGACCCGGGCGGTCACCGTTCCTCCGGCGACCAGGGCGATGATCAGCGCGATCAGACACGCGGCAGTGGAGGCGACGGCGATCACGATCGCCGTGTCGCTACCGTTGTGCGGGCGGGTCCGGGTCTGGCTGCTATCAGGGGGAGCCACGCGTGTCACTCCGTCAGGGTCGTAGATGCCGGGATCAGGGGCGATGTCGGATCACCACGGCGGCGATGACCGCGCCGACCAGAAGCCCCGCTCCGCCCCACAGCCATGGCGCGTTCTCCGCGGCCACGCCTTGGGCGAGGAGACCTGCGAGCTCCATCGCGGACACCACCTCAGAGCCAGGGTAAACCGTCGACTACAGCATGTCGGACATACCGGTCGCAACGACCAGACTCAGGACACGCCGCCGTCCCCGGAGTCGGCGGACCCGCACCGAGTCGTCTGCGGCCGCGGGGATCCTCCACCGAAATCCGGACTCCAGCCGCGCCCAGATGCCATCCTGGGCGGAACCGCCGTCCTCTTCCCGAAAGTCGCCCGGATATCGGCCAGATATTCACTTAATACCGGATAAGCACTGTTTCCACAGGCGGCTCCGGCGATAAAGAACGACGATAGTGGTTCAGGAACCCGTTCGCGGTACAGTCTGCAAACCGAAACGCCGGGCCACGAGCCCAGCCCGATCTATTTCCATAATTCCAACGGGGCCCACATCGCACACCAACACGGCCATTTGACTATGAAGGGGATGCCGATGCCCCAATTCGATACCGTCATCCGTTCGCAGCGCGTCGTCACCCAGGAGGGGGTGGTACCGGCCGCGGTCGGCATCCGCAGTGGGCGCGTTACCGCTGTCTGCTCCTATGATGCTCCGCTGTGCAGCGACCGGGAGACCGACCTGGGCACCGTGGCCCTCCTCCCCGGCGGCATCGACCTGGACGTCACCGTCCAGCCGCCCGGCCGACCGCTCCGGGAAGGGTATGCGGCGACCGACACGGCCGCGCTCCGCGGCGGGGTGACGACCATGGTCATCACCCCGGCCCCGGCAGACCCCGCGATCACCCGGCTCGTGGCGCTGGACACCCATGCGACGGCCGCCGCCAAGACCACCGCGCACGTTGTGTTCCTCGGTGGCATCACCGCCCGCAGTACACCCGCCGACCTGGCCGATCTACGGGCGGCGGGCGCGGCGGGCTTCCACTGCTCGCTTTCCGGCGAAGGACCCGGCGCCTTTGTGGACGACACCCGGTTGCACAAGGCGATGGCGGAGGCGGCCGCCATGGAGGTACCGCTGTTCGTCCACGCCGAGGACGCGCGTGAACTGGTCACGCCGGCGCGGGCGGGCAACAGCGCGTTCCTGGCGTCGCGGCCGCCCCGCGCGGAGCGACGCGGACTGGAGCGGGTCGTCGCCGCGGCACGGGCGACGGGGGCCCGCACGCACGTCTCGCCCTTCACGGCGGCCGAGTGCGCGGCGGTTCTGGCCGCGGCACGCGCCATCGGGGTCCCCATCACCGCCCACACCTGTCCGCACTACCTGTGCCTGCCCGCCGAGCACGTCCCTGACGATTCTCCGGCCCACCGCTGCCGTCCGCCGCTCCGTTCCGGCGCCAACCGGGACGCCCTGTGGCGGGCCCTGCTGTCGACGGAGGACTCCGCCATCACCACGATCGGATCGGGGCACCGGCCGGGCACCGGTGTCGCAGCGCTCCCCTGGACACTTCCGGCTCTGTGGACGGCGGCCGCCCGACGCGGCCGCGGCCTGGCCGACCTGGTCCGCTGGACCGCTGCCGCCCCGGCGGAGCTGATACGTCTGCACGCCAAAGGCCGTATCGCCTCCGGGTACGACGCCGACCTGGTGGCTTTCGACACCGCCGCGCAGCAGACGGTCCCCGCCGACGATCCGGGCCCCTACGCCGGCAGGAGCCTCAACGGCCGGATCACGCGTACCTGGGTCGGCGGCCGTGACGCGTTCCCCCCCGAAGAGGGCTCTTACGCGCTGTCAGAACGGCGCGAAATCCCCATTCATGCCGGCGATGGCCGACCCGGTGCGCAACAGTGGGGGTGAGAGCGATGGCGCCGAGGAGGAACCCGCGCCGACGTATCCGAGGAGCCGAGACCCGCGAGTGCCGGGTGGCCATAACGCCGGCGCCCACGGCCGCACATCGCGCACGGCCGCGGGGCACGGCCGTCCTGGCTCCGTGTGTCCTGGGCCGTCCGGAACAAAGGCCGCGGCGCTGTCCAGCGTGACCGGGCCGCAGGGAGAGGATATTTTCGAGTGAAGAGGATGATCCTTCTTTCGGCCCCGGTCTTGTGGAGGCGGTGCACGCGTGTCACGCACGGAACCGGCAACGTTCACGCGGGTCGCGAGCATCGACGCGACCCTGGTGCGGCTACCGCTGGTCCATCCCAGGTCGCGCGGTGCCGCCGCCGACCCGCGCCCCCGTTTCGCCCGGCACGCCCTGGTCCGTGTGGCCGACGACCGCGGAACCAGCGGCTGGGGGGAGATCCCGCTGGCCGAGCCGACCCGATGGCGGGCGCTCGTGGAGTGTTTCGCGCCTGCCCTGCTCCGGCACTCCTGGCACCGCCCCACCGAGGCCGCCGGGGCCTGGGCCCACCTTCCCCGGTGCCCCTCTGTGGCGGCCGCGCTGGACACCGCCTGCTGGGACCTGTGGAGCAGGCAGCGCGGTGCCCCCTTGTCCCATGCCCTGGGCGGGGCCCGCACCGCCATCACCGCGGGCGTCACCGTGGGGCGCCAGCCGTCCCTCGACTCGCTGGTGCGGGAGGTCAACCGGCAGGTCGGCAGCGGCTTCCGGCGTATCCGGCTGGAGATCGGCCCGGGATGGGACATCGAGGTCGTGCGCGCCGTCCAGGACAGCTACCCGTTCCTGGTCCTCCAGGTGGACGCGCGCGGACGCTACACCGAGGACCCCGCCGATCTGGCGGCGCTGCGCGCGCTCGACGACTACGGCCTGCTCGCCATCGAGCAGCCCTTTCCCGACAGCGATCTGGCGGCGCACGCCCGGCTGTGCCGTGATCTGCATACGCCGATCGCCCTGAGCACGTCGATCGACTCGCTGGAGACGCTCGACGAGGCCATCCGCCTGGAGGCGGCCAGGTCGCTCAACCTGCGCGCGGTGCCCTTGGGCGGGCTGACACCGGCACGCCGCGCCCACGACCGTGCGGCCGACGCGGGCTGGAACGTGTGGTGCGGATCAGACACCGAATCGGGTGTCGGCCGCGCCGCCGCTGTCGCGCTGGCTTCCCTTCCGGGTATCACACTGCCCAGCGAAATGCCCGGTGCGGGCGGGTACTTCGCCCGTGACCTGGTACGGCCGCCGGTTCGCGCGCACGACGGCATCGTCCCGGTCCCGCTGCTCAAGCCGGGGCTGGGCCACGATATCGACCGGAAGACGCTGCGGGACCTGGCGGTCGACTCCGTCTCCCTCTCCCAGCAGGACCGCGGTCCGTCCCGGCCGGAGCATTCGCCCTGACACGGATCCCGCGAGCGCCCCTACACGTCCGGGGGCGGTCTCTTGGCGCGGGTCGAGGGGCTTCTGCCAACGGATACCGCCGCGCCGGGCCGCGATGTGGCCGACCCCGGTCGGCGCCTTCTCTTGCCGCTGCGGCCGCCTTTCGGGAATGATCATGGTCCCGGGCAGTCGGCAGGGAGGGCAGTGTTGGCGCTGTACGAGGTGCACGCCCGCAAATGGCAGAACGGGTGGGAACTGCAGATCGGAGACGTGGGCGTGACCTGGTCGCCGACACTCCGCGGCGCTGTCGCGCGTGCCCGCGAGCACATCAGCGCGCACCTGCCGGCCGAGGAGCACGACGTTGAAATACGGGTCCTGCCCACGGTCGGCGACGATCTCGACCGGGTGGCTCAGGAGACCCGAACGGCCCTGGAGGAGGCGGAGGAGGCACTGCGCGTCGCCTCGGCCAAGACCCGGCAGGCCGTCTATCGGCTGACCAACGCGGGGCTCAGTACCGATGACGTCTCCCACCTGCTGGGGCTCTCCCCTGACCAGCTGCACGAACTCGTTGCCGACTGATCCGGCCGGCCGCCGCTCGGGGGAGGCCGACCGGCCCCTGCTCCACCGGCCCACACCCCATGCACATACCAGACGGTCGGTCTGCGATAGAGTCGGCGCCAGGTTCCAACCGGCCGTGAGGAGCGCACACAATCATGCGGACATTCGCCGATGTCTTTGAACTGGTCGCCGCCGAGGGCGAGCACCTGGGCTACAGCGACTGGCTCACCATCACCCAGGACCGCATCGACCGGTTCGCCGACGCCACTGGCGACCACCAGTGGATCCACGTGGACCGGGAGAAGGCAGCGGCGGGGCCGTTCGGCACCACGATCGCGCACGGATACCTCTCCCTCTCCCTCCTCCCCCATTTCGGGCCCCAGATCTACACGCTGGAGAAGCCCCCGACGATGGGGGTCAACTACGGCCTGAACCGGGTCCGCTTCCTGCAGCCGGTCACCGAGGGCTCGCGGGTGCGCGGCGGTATCGAACTCACCGAGGCCAAAGAGACCCCCAAGGGCCGGCTGCTGACGATGCAGCACCAGGTGGACATCGAGGGCGAAGAGCGCGCGGCCCTGGTCGCCGAAGCGCTCGTGCTGCTCGTCCCCTGACTTTGGCCGCGCGGTCGGCCCTCAGCGGAGCAAGCCGATCAACCGCCTTTTCACCGGACCGGGTGCGCGCCAGCGGAGCCGACGCTCCAGCCGGTCGGCACGGGCACGCTCCCGGGCGGCCTCCTGTTCGGCCCGCCTCAGCCGGTCCTGCCAGTCCTTGGGCGGCTCCGGTACGGCTTCTCCGCCGCCGGCCAGGATCCCGGCAGCGGAGACCCAGTGCACGCCGTAGACCTCCTCGACCATCCGATCCAGGTCGGTGTCTTCGGCGCCGAGGTGGCGCGCCCGGGCGAAAGCCGCCGTGCGCTCCAGCCGGACGGCGCCGCGGCCGTGCGGCGGCGCCCCCGGCACGGCCACGCAGACCAGTCCGGCGTTCTCGGCGTCCGCTGTCTCGGTGAGCACGGCCAGTCCGCGGCGTGCGGGCCGACATCCGGCCGTGTCGCCGTCCCGGTGCTTTCGGCTGCCGTCACCGGTGATCGCCACCCCGGTCCCCTTCCCATGTCCACTCGTGCTCCATCAATGCGCTGGTGCGCCTGCCCGGCCACTGTCGGAGGCCGCCGCGCAGGAAGTAGCCGAGGTCCTCGGCCCAGGTGTGGCCGCGGGCCCTGCGGCGCATCATGTATCCCAGCCCGTGCGTCCGGTAGATCCGCCCGCCCGCGTTGTCCACCGCCAGCAGCAGTTGTGTATCGATGGCCCGGGGCAGCGGGCGGAATCCGCCGACGTCCTCCAGCGCACCGCGGTCCATCAGCAGCGACCCTCCGGCCACGAACCGGGTGGCGAGTTCGGTCTCTCCTCCCCGCCACACGGTCCGGTCGATCTCCTCCAGGTAGACGAACTCCTGCGCACAACCGACCAGGTCCGCACCCGCGTAGGTGCGGGCCAGGAGCAGGTCGGCGAGATGCTCGGGCCCGTACCAGTCGTCGTCGTCCCACTTGGCGATGGCAGTGCCCCCCGCCCGGGCCACCGCGTCGTTGAGCACCGAGCCGAACACCTGATCCCCGTCGGCTTCATGGACGGTGAGCTCGCGCCCGGTGGCCTCGCGGAAGGCGGCGATCGCCGAGTCCACCTCCGGCAGATCGGCACCGAATCCGTGCAGAGTGAGCACGACGTCGTATTCCACTCGGCGCTGGCGGGCCACCTGCCGCAGCGCGAAGTCCACCATCTGCGGCCTGCGGGTGCACAGCAGTACCGAGACCCCGGGCTCCGGCGCGGGCGGGAGCCCTGCTGCTGTCCCCAGAGACCGCCAGCGGGCCAGCACCCCGTGTGTACGCAGCGCCTCCCGCCGGAGCCGGACGCTGTGCTCCTCCCGGAGCAGCCGATCGCCGAGGTCGGCTTCCCGCACCGACGTCAGCAACCCGATGACCCCCGCTCCCAGCGCGTGTGCCCACGGCGGAACGCGGTCGGCGATCAGCGGTACCCCGCCGGCCGCCAGGCCGGCGACGGCCCGCACCGCTGCGAGCGGACCGCTGTGCCCGGACCAGCCGACCCGGACTCCGCGCAGGTTCCGGAGCCGGACCAGGTCGACATCGGTGACCGTCCCCGCACTCGACAGGCGGGCGTGCACCCGGCGCGGGCCCGCGATGACAGGCCGCCCGTCGCGCACCGTGAGATCGGCGACCTCGCCGCCGCACTCGGTGGTGAACCCGATCGGGTTCACCACCATCTCGTCGATCGGCGGCACATGCGAGGGCCCCAGCTCCCCAGGCGCGTCCTCCCTGATCCGCGCGATTCCTCCGGGGCCGGCGAGCCGGCCCCAGGACAGCCCGTCCAGCCCGGGGCGGTCCAGTGCGGGGACCCGGGGCTGCTCCCACTGCGGCAGCGCGCTGTCGCGCGTCCGCAGTACGAGGTCGGCGATCGGGGTGACTCTTCGCGTCGGTACCGGGCCTGCGGCCTTGACACCGGACGTTTCGGGGGCGCCGGGACGCCACAGGCCGGCGTCCGGGCCGTGCAGTGCGGGCAGCGGCACGGCTGCGGGCGGGCGGTGCCGTCCGCGCGTGCCCGAGGCCACCGCGTCGAGCACGCGGGAGACTTCGGCCGGTTCCAGAAAGCGCAGTTCGCAGGCCCATCCCCCGGTGCTGTCGTCGAGCCGCCGAACGCGCAGGTCGTGGAGGTCGCGCCACTGGCCCAGTCCGGGGGCGGTGGGCAGCGGCGGTTCCTGGTGCCGGGAGCCGGCCGCGATGACGACGGCCACCTGTTCGGCGCGCGGCAGTCGGGAGCTTGACGTGACCGCCCGGCGCAGGTCGGTGAGGGAGGCTGCGACCACGGCGACGAGGCCGGCCGCGGTCTCCTGCTCCTCCTTGTCAAAAAGCCGGATGTCCTGCTCCAGACGTACGCTGTCGAGATCGGCGACCTTGTCGTGCTCTTCCAGGGGCAGCCGCGTGAGGTGGGCCGCTGCCCCCTCACCAATGTGGCACAGCACGGCGGGGCGGTTCCCGCGCAGCCGGAGCCCTTCCCTCAGCAGAGCGGTGATCACGATGCGTTCCGGGTGAAGACGCGGGCGCCCTTCTCCGTCACCTCGTCACGGGAGGTCAGCTCCTGGTGCTCGGTCAGCCAGCGGTCGCTGATGGCGCGTTCGTCGCCGCGGTCGGCGTCGTCGAGGACGAGGACCGCGTCGAAAGCGCAGCGCGGCAGCAGCACCGGTACGGCCGGGTAGCGCGCCTGCTCCGCCGTCGCCTCGGGCGGGCCGTCAACGAACACCAGCCCGATGCCGTGCAGGTCCGCGACCGCCTGCTCGTCGTACCACGGCCGGGGCGCCGCCGAGTCGGCCTGGCCCGGAGGCGTCCAGTCGGTGAGCGGGGCGTGCCGGACCTCGACGACGTCGCTCAGGCCGTGGGCGGCCACCAGTTCCCGGGACAGTTCCGCGTAGCGCTCGTCGTGCTCCAGCGCCACCAGGCGGCCACCGCCCGCCCGACGCAGCGCGTAGCCCATCCAGACGCTGGAGGCACCGCTCCCGCACTCCACCACCAGCGTGGGCCGGTGCTCGTCAATGGCCGCGACCAGGATCCGCAGCACATCCGGCGATGCCGCCCAGCCACGCAGGGACGGCATGAAGGGGGCCGTGTTCTCCAAAGCGAGGAAGTCGCGGAGCTCGGTCCAGGCGACCTGCTGTTCGTAGTCGTGGCGGCCCTGCCGGACGAGGTCGCGGGCGAGCCCGGGCAGCGACTGCTTCCGGATCCGCCGCACCTCGCCCTTAGTCGCGTCGAGCGAACTGATGATCTCCACCCGGTCCTGGGCTATCGCCTCGGAGACTCTGTGCGTGTGCGCGTCCAGTTCCCTGCTCAGTCGCCGCACCATGCGGGTCAGCCGCCACACGAGGATTCCGGTCCCCCCGGCGGCGACGCCGACCGCGCCGGTGGCGGCCAGCTGCACGGCGGCGACCCAGTCGAGGAGGCCCAGCACGGCCAGGACGCTGAGCCCTGCGGCTCCGATGAGGCCCGAGGCGACCGCTAAGACCGTGAATCGGGCACGTAGGGATCGCACGGTGAGACCTCCAGAGTCATCGGGGAGACCCCGCCCTCGGCGCCCCGGCGATGTGTCGGGGCAGGCTCCGACAGCGCCCGGCGGGCCGGTGCGCACCGGCCCGGAGGCAAAGACCTGCGGCGGGATGGAAATGACACTAACGCACGGAATGCGGATGCGGTAAGGAGAAATCGCGTTCAAAACACACGCATCTCTGAATTCCATTTTCGTTCACCGGAGAATAACCGCCGATTCACGGAATTGGCCGGACATCCCGATTCCCGGGATGCCGTCGCCGGTCCGCTCACCAGCCCGTCGCCGCCAGGCGCCTCCTCCGGCAGGGATGCCAGGGTGCGCCCGCGAACACCGCGAACCGCCCAATGCGTTGGCCAAAGGAAGGCCTCAGACGGCGGTGGGACAACGGCAACCCGGCCGGGGTCATCACCGCGTTCGCCCAGTCCCTTGCCATCCGCCCCGGCCCTGGCCGCAGGACCAGCGTCTGGACGTGTGCCGCTTCTACGTGCGCACGGTGACCGCCGACACCGAGGCGTTCCTCGCCGACAAGCCCAACCGGTCGACCGTGTGGCTGGAGGACGCGCAGGCCTGGTTCCCCCGCTTCTGGGACCGCATCGGCGGAGAGGGCGACTACTCTGCGGCCGCCGCCGAGTTCGGCGTCAAGCACAACGCGAGCGCGTCCTGACCCGTCCGACCGTGCCCGCCCGGAGCGCGAGAGACCGGCGGGGCCGTGGCCGGAGCACGCCGGTATGGCGCCGATCGCCCGGGGGTGCCCGCCAAGCGGCCAATCCCCGATCGCACTGCCATGCAGGCGGTACCGGGCGGATCGCGCCGTTGCTGATAGCTTTTTACCTGCGACCAAGATCGCTAGCACACCGAAAAACGTGTCAGAGGAAGGTGCGTAAGTCACATGCCTGCGCCGTATTCGCTTCCGGATTTGCCCTACGACTACGCGGCACTGGAGCCGTGGATCTCCGGCCAGATCATGGAGCTCCACCATGACAAGCACCATGCCACCTATGTCAAGGGCGCCAACGACGCTCTGGAGAAGATGGCCGAGGCCCGCGACAAGAGTGAGCTGGGCAACATCAACCTGCTCGAGAAGAACCTGGCGTTCAACCTGGCCGGCCACGTCAACCACAGCGTCTTCTGGCCGAACCTCTCCCCGGACGGCGGCGACAAGCCCGAAGGCGAACTGGGCGCCGCGATCGACGACCAGTTCGGGTCCTTCGACGCTTTCCGCGCGCACTTCAGCGCCGTTGCGACCGGTGTTCAGGGCTCCGGTTGGGCGATCCTCGCCTGGGACATCCTCGGCCAGCGGCTGATCATCGAGCAGCTCTACGACCACCAGGGCAACCTGGCCGCGGGCTCCTACCCGCTGCTGATGCTGGACATGTGGGAGCACGCCTTCTACCTGCAGTACAAGAACGTCAAGGCGGACTACGTCAAGGCGTTCTGGAACGTCGTCAACTGGGCGGACGTGCAGCGCCGCTTCGATGACGCGCGCAAGGTGAGCCTGGCCTAGGCCGCACTGGCGGCGAACCGTCCGCCGGTACCTGCGGGCGGGAACAAGAGCACAGGGGCGGCGCCCTCCGGGCGCCGCCCCTTGTCGGCTGCCTGAGCCCTCACGGCTGGAGCGCCCGGACGGCCGCAGCGGGTGAGGAGACCACGGGGTGCCCCGTGGCTTCCAAGCGGTCCCGGCTCATCAGGCCGCCGGCGACGAGGATGGCGTGCGCTCCGGCCTCGCGCGCGGCGCGCGCGTCGTCGTCGATGTCGCCGATGAGCACCACCGTCGCCGGGTCGATGCCCTGCTCTTCCAGGTGCCCCACGAGATGTTCGGCCTTGGAGTCGTGCACGGCGTCGAACCTGCGCCCGTCGACACGGGTGAAGTGCTCCGCCAGGCCGCGTTCGGCGACCAACGGCACGACGTGGTCGTGGTCTGCCATGGACAGCAGTGATTGGGATCCGCCGGCCGCCGACCAGTCCCGCAGGACATCAGGGACGCCTTCAGCCAGTCGGCAGGCGGGCAGCGCCTCGCTGTAGTGCAGATGGTATATCCGGTTCATCCGCTCCCATTCGCCGTCGGCGAATGGGCGGCCGAGCAGCTCCTCATAGCAGGCGATGATCGGCCTGCGGAAGATGGAGCGCCAGTGGTCGAGACCGACGGGGGCGCGCCCGAACTGCGCGCAGATCCGGTTCACGGCGGTGAGGTTGGCGTGGTTGTCGTCGAGCAGGGTCCCGTTCCAATCCCAGACGATGTGGTGGACCTCTGATCGGTGAGGGAACACGTAATCTGCCACATCCTGCACTGTAAGGGCATACGGGGACCCTCTGCGGAGGGCGGTGGTTGACTGCGGGACACCCCGGGCATCTGATAGTCACCGAACAGGCACTCAGAGATACTGAACGTGTCGGTGCCTCCCGCCCCTCGCCCCGAGGACGTACATATGCGATATGCTTTTTGTCTCGCGCTCCCCGCCGCGGTGGTTCTCGTCTCGACCGCTGTGGCCGCACCCGCTGCCGCTGAGGCCCCGTCGTTGGTGATCGAGGACGACACCACCCAGCCGGCGTTCTCCTATGCCGACGCGATCTACCACGAGGTCGATATCCAGACCGAGGCCGACAGCGACGGCGACGGCGCCGCCGACACCGTCCGGCTTCGCGTGATGCGCCCCGAGGAGACCGGCGCGGGCCTGAAGGTCGCCACGATCCTGGAGCCCAGCCCTTACTGGGCGGGGGTCAACGAACCCGAGATGTATGACGTCGACCTCGACGACGACAACGCCGGTACGGTGCCCGGCGGGTGGCGGCCGGAAAGCGACGGGCTCACCGGTGACGACGATCCGGGACTGGCCGCGGCACCGGGCGGGCCGTCCGCCGAGGGGACCCTGTTCGGCTACTACGACAACTACTTCCTGCCGCGCGGCTACGCCATCGCCCAACTCGACAGCGTGGGAAGCGGGGACTCCACCGGTTGCCCGACCACGGGCGGCCGCAATGAGACGCTCGGGGTGAAGGCCGCCGTGGACTGGCTGAACGGCCGCGCATCCGGGTGGGATCCCGACGGCGGCGAGGTCACCGCAGAGGAATGGTCCACCGGCGACGTCGCCATGACCGGGATCTCCTACAACGGGACCCTGCCCGTGGCCGCGGCCACCACTGGGGTGGAGGGCCTGCGGACCATCGTGCCGCAAGGCGCCATCTCCTCCTGGTACGAGTACTACCGCGACAACGGCGGCGTGGTCGCACCGGGCGGCTACCAGGGCGAGGACGCCGATGTCCTCGCCAAAGGGGTCTACACGCGCGCGGACACCGACATCTGCCGCTCCGTGATCGAGGGGATCTTCGCGGAGCAGGACCGGGAGAACGGCGACTACACCGATTTCTGGGCGGAGCGCGACTACCGCGACGACGCCGGGAGCATCACCGCGAGCGTCTTCCTCGCGCACGGCCTCAACGACTGGAACGTCAAGACCGACCAGGCCGTCCGGCTCTGGGCGGAGTTGGCCGACCACGGGGTCCCGCGCAAGCTCTGGCTGTACCAGGCCGGCCATGCCAACCCCTTCCCCCTGCGGACGGACGAGTGGCTGCGCCAGCTCCACTCCTGGTTCGACTACTGGCTGTACGGCCTCGACAACGGCATCGTGGAGGAGCCGCCGGTCGACATAGAAAACGCCGATCTCAGTTGGTCGCAGCACAGCGACTGGCCGGTCGAGGGCACCGCTCCGGTGCGGCTGCGGCTGGGCGCCGCTGACGGGGCGATCGGCGAACTCGCCGCGGCCCGCCCGGGCAAGAGCCGGAAAGAGAGCTTCCGCGACGCCGGGCGGACCCTCACCGCCGACACCCTCGCCACCGATCCGGATGCGGCCGGCCGCAACGCCCTCGTCTACCGCACCGCCGAACTGACCGAGGACGTGCGCGTCAGCGGAATCCCCGAGATCTCGGTCCGTGCGTCGATGCAGGGCTCCTCGCCGTACCTGACGGCGCTGCTGGTCGACTACGGCACCGACACCCGCCCCACCGGCGCCGTCGACTACGACGAGGACGACGAGGTCTGCTACGGCGAGGGCGTGCCCGAAGACACCGGCTGCACCTTCCCCGCCCGCCACATACAGGAGACGGGCGACTACAAGATCGTCACACGCGGCTGGCAGGACGCCCGCAACCGCCGCTCCGACGCCTGGCAGGCGCCGGTCGTCAGCGGCAGGATGTACCGGTACTCCTGGCAGATGCAGGCGCAGGACTACGTGTTCAAGGCCGGCCATCGGATCGGCATCGTGCTGATCTCCACCGACCACGACTACACGCTGCGCTACCCCTCTGGCACGAAGGTCACGGTGGACACCGGTAGGGCCGTGGTGGAACTGCCCGTCTCCAGCGGGCGCTCCGCTCTCACCTGAGTCCACCGGGTCGGCGGCGGCTTACCGGCCCGGCCGCCGCCGTCACGGTCCGGCCTGCCCGGCACGCAGCCTGCGGCGGCGCCGACGGCTACGCCAGGCCCAGATGCCGACCGCGGCGGTCAACGGCAGTACAACCAGGACGAGGATCGGCAGCACAATGGCCAGAAGCGAGGTCACGGCGCTGGCGATGTCCTCGGCCGTGCTGACGACCGGGCCGCCCGCGCCGAAGGTGACCGTGTTGAGCACGGGCCGGGCCGCCGCCTTGAGTCCGTGGAAGGCGAGGGCGATGAGGGCCCCCACCACGATCGGCCACCAGGATCCGTCCCCGTCGGCTGCGGAGGCGATATCGGCCGCGGTGATCGCGGAGGCGCCGGCACCGAAGGTGATACCGCCGGAGGTGGGGCGGACGAACGTCTGCACCACGTCGTTGACGCTGTCCACGGCGGGGATCTTGTCCGCCGCGACCTCCAGTACCAGCAGCACCCCGAGTACCACCAGCACCACCGGATGCTCCAGCCACTGCCACCCCGGCCCGAGCGGGAGCAGGTCGGTGTAGCGGGCGAGGATACCGACGGCCAGCAGCGGGACGTAGGCGTTGAGGCCGGCGGCCGAGGCCAGTCCGGTCCCCGTCAGTATCTCCAGCATGCGTGTCGGCCCCGTCTCCTCTGTCGCGCCGCGTCCGGCACGGGATGAGACGCCGCCGACGGGCCGATCGGTTCCGCGTAACGCGGATCGGCCGGCTATTGGCTGTAGTCCTCCACCTCGGACACGGGTCGGATCCGTGCGTCGTTGGGGTTCTCCCCGAACTCATCGCGCGCCCGGCGCTGGCGCAGCAGGTCCCAGCACTGGTCGAGGGACTGCTCCAGTTCCCGCATCCGCCGGCGCTCTTCCGGGGTCAGCCGGTGCTCGCTCTGCTCGCGGAGACCACGCTCCTCGGTGACCAGATCACTGATCCGGTTGAGGATACTGTTCTCCCAGCTCTTGGCGTCGCTCATGGGGTCAATGGTCGGCGCCGCCCGCCCGCTTGGCAAGCACCCCGCCTTTCCCGCGTCGGCGCGGCCCCGCTTGCGGGAAGGAACCGGTGTTCGTTGCGCACCGCCACGGGGAATCTCTTCCGGACCGCCTGACACCTGCCACGGCAAAGGACATTTCCTGCGCCGGCCCGAAACCCGGTTGGGAGCCCCGTTGAAGATCTATGCTGATCACCCCGCACGCCTCTGCGCCCAGGTCCTCGCCGACCTCTTCGCAGCGGCCTGGATCGCCACCTGGATCTGGGCGGCGGGCGCAGTGCACGGCGCGATCAGCGCGCTGGCCCGCCCCGGGAAGCTCATCGCCGACGCCGGCGACGGGGTGGACGAGCACATGGCCGATGCCGCCGACAAGGTGCGGCAGGTGCCGCTGGCCGGCGACGGCCTGGCGGCGCCGTTCGGCAGTATCGGCGACGCGGGCGCCTCGCTCGGCGACGCGGGGCGGGGCCTCCAGGAGACCGTGGCGGACATGGCCCTCGCGCTGTCGCTGATCACCGCCGTGCTACCGGTCCTGTTCGTCGTCCTCACGTGGCTGCCGGCGCGGGCGCGCTGGGTTCGGCGCGCCAACGGCGCGCTGAGACTGCGCGCGATGGGCGGGGAGGCCGGGGCCCGCCTGCTGGCGCTGCGGGCGCTGACCTCTGCCTCGCCGGCGCGGCTGGCCGCCGTCCACGCCGACCCGGTGGGCGCGTGGCACGCCGACGATACGGCCGCGGTCCACGAGCTTGCCGCGGTGGAACTGCGGCGGCTCGGGCTGCGTTCTTGGACGCTGCCGGGGAAAGCCTGAGAAGACACCGTCCTTCCCCCGCATTGTGCGAACGAGGTGATGATGTGATGGACGCGGCCACCGAGCTGATCGTGGTGCGCCACGGCGAGACGGTCTGGCACGCGGAGAACCGCTATGCGGGCAGCAGCGATATCGAGCTGACCGCCGCGGGCGAGGAGCAGGCCGAGGCCCTGGGCCGGTGGGCGGCGACGGCCGGGCTCACCGGCATCCGGTGCTCCCCGCTGATGCGGGCGTCGCGCACCGCTGCCGCGGCCGCGCGGCACACCGGTCTTCCAGCGCACGTCGACGACAGGCTCGTCGAAGTGGACTTCGGCAGGGCCGAGGGCATGACAGCCGACGAGATGCGCGAACGCCTTGGCCGTGTCCGGCAGAGGTTCGAGGTCGACCCGGTCCGCCACCACCTGCCCGACGGGGAGGACCCCACGGCCGCCATCGCACGCGGCCGTGCCGCGCTGGCCGCCGCCGCGGCCGCGCACGAGGGCGGACGGGTGCTGATCGTGGCGCACGGGACGCTGCTCCGGCTGGTCCTGTGCTCGCTGCTGGGCGTTCCTCCGCGCTCCTACCGGGACGTGTTTCCCAAGGTCGAGAACTGCCGCGGCGCCCGCCTGCGGCACCATGACGGCGCCTTCGGCCTCCTCGGCTTCAATGAGGCGTTCCAGGCCTGACGCCGGCCTGGCGGAGCCGGACGAATCGGTGCGGGTGCGGATAACCGTCGGGAGGTGAGCCGAAAAACACCCATACTCGTATGTGCGGGCGCCTGCCGCAGATGCGATCGGGATGGTGCGGCCGCGGAAGCGGCGCGGAGAACACGCACACCCGCATACCACGAGGGGGTATATTGATGGTGGAACACAAAGGAAACCAGGGGAACACGAGGATGGCGACCTACGGCTACCACGACGACAAGCAGAGCCACGTCAACCGGCTGCGCCGGATCGAGGGCCAGGTCCGTGGGCTGCAGCGGCTCGTCAACGACGACGCCTACTGCATCGACATCCTGACCCAGACCGCGGCCGTGAACAAAGCCCTGCGTTCCTTCGCCCTGTCCATGCTCGACGAGCACCTCAAGCACTGTGTCGCCCAGGCACTGGCCAACGGGGGCGAAGAGGCCGACGAGAAGGTACGCGAGGCGTCTGAGGCCATTGCCCGGCTCGTGCGCTCCTGAACCGCCGAACCACCGATGAACAGGGGGACCCATGGCCGGCACCACCATCACTGTCACCGGCATGACCTGCGAGCACTGCGTGAAGGCCGTCAAGGAGGAGGTCGCGGCCCTGCCCGGCGTCACCTCGGTGGACGTCGAACTGGGAAGCGGCCGGGTGACCATCGACAGCGACGCGCCGCTGACACGGGAGCAGCTCGAATCCGCTATCGACGAGGCGGGATACGAGATCGCCGGCTCCTGAGGCCTTCTCAGCCTGCGCCCCACTGGCTCCGTGGCAGTGGGGCGGGCGACGGACCGGCCCGCCGGCCTCGCAGGTGACCGGTGTGGAGCAGCACGCGCGAACCCGGCGCCGACCTCAGGGACGCTGCGGCTCCCGCAGCCGGGCGGCCTCCCTGCGCGCCGTCTCGGCGTCCAGGTAGTGGCCCGCCTCGATGTCGACGAACGTGGAGGGTTTTCCGTGGGCGAACCCCAGCCGGGCCACCTCTCCCCCGGTCAGTGCGCGGATCATCCAGTTGGTCATCACCCGGGTACGGGCGGGGACTGACGGCAGCGACCACAGGTGGTAGCCCCGCGTCACCGCGAACGCCGGGAGGCCGGACAGGTCATAGCCCAACGGGCGGGCCACCGCGTCGCGGCCGCCGAGGTCGACCACCAGCCCGTAGTCATGGTGTTCGAACGTGCGCAGGGGCCGCTTCAGCAGCGAGGCGATGACGTTGTCCGCGGCGGTGGCGCCCTGGCGCTCCGCGTACTGGGCGGTGGGCGGGCACAGTGCCCCGTCTTCTCCCTTGGTGAGGTCGGGGACCGCGGCCGCGTCGCCCACGGCGAAGACACCGGGCAGCCCGGGTGCGGAGAGGTCGGCGTCGACGTTCAGCTTGCCCTTGGTGGTGGGCGCACCAAGTGACTCCATCAGCGGACTGGGAGAGGTCCCGGCCGTCCAGATCAGCGTCCGGCACGGCAGCACCCGGTCGTCGGTCAGCGCCACCTTGTGTTCGGTGACCTCGCGGACCGTCACCTCCAGCTTCACCTCGACGCCGAGAGCGCGGAGCAGGTCGAGCGCCTCGTCGCCGAGCTTGGTCCCCAGCTCGGGAAGCAGCCGCGGAGCGATGTCGACCAGGTGCCATTTGATCGCGGGGCGCAGGTCCGGGTAGCGCTGCGCCGCCTCCAGGGTCAGCCGCCGCAGCGTCGCCGCCGTCTCCACTCCGGTATAGCCGCCGCCGACCACGATGAACCGGCAGCGCTCCTCGCGCTCTACGGGATCGGTGGTGGCGTTGGCGAGTTCCAGTTGGGCCAGCACGTGGTCGCGCAGCACGACCGCCTCGGCGAGGTTCTTGTTGCCGAAGCCGTGCTCGGTCAGACCGGGGATGTCGAAGACCCGGGTCAGGCTGCCCGGTGCGAGGATCAGGCGGTCATAGCGCTCGCAGGTGACCTCATCGGAGATCTTCTTGACGACCACAGTGCGGGATTCGGTGTCCACGCCGACGGCCGAACCGGGTACCATGCGGGTCCGGTTCAGCACCCGATGCAGCGAGACCGCCAGCGACTGCGGCGTGAGCAGCCCTGATGCCACCTGGGGGAGCAACGGAGTGTAGAGCATGTAGTCGTTCGGCGAGATGAGCACGATCTCGGCAGCGCTCTTCGGTATTCGCCGTTCAAGTCGGCGCAGGGCGTGCAGCCCTGCGAAACCAGCACCGATCACCACGATGCGAGGCCGCGACATCGTCGAACCACTCCCCCCAAACGGCCCGGTATCGCAGGTTGGGTCCATGCCTTCAGCGATCGCCGGGCGGGACAGGACATCTGGTGCACGGCTGCCCGTACGCTGTGCCGCCAAACATCGCCGCGGCGAGCGGTGGGATCGGTTCCCGCCGCGCATCATGCCGCCCCACCAGCAAGGCAAATACTTACTGTTACTGTATTTACTCGTATTGTAGTCGCCGGCCGTGGTCGTCGACACCGGACCCCAGATGTTCAAGGAGGACAACACCCATGCGTACGCCAGAGAAGACGGTGGCCGTCGCGATTCTGACCGGAGCCCTGGTGGGAGTCGGCGCGACTGCGGCGCTCGCGCAGAACGAGCCCGCACCCGGGACCGTCGGATCCGAGTCCGGGGCATCTCAGACGCCCGCTGAGTCTGAGGCGCCGACAGAGGAGACCGGTGACTCCAGCACCCTGGACAAGCTGAACGACATCGACCTCTCCGACCCGCTCAGCCTGCTGGGGAGTGGCCTCCTGGGCTGACCACCGGGCGGCGATCGGCGCGCACGGCGGGCCGGCGGTTTCGCCGGCCCGCCGTGCCGTCCGCGCTCTGGGCCGTCCCGCGTCCGCCCACGGCCGAAGTCCGGCCACCGCGGGCCGGGCCCGTCAGGACGAGTCGAGCAGCGCGGCGGTCCCCATGGACAGCAGCAGTTCTGCCATCTGCTCCTCGGGAAGCCCGCCTGCGCTGTGCGGTGTGGAGTTGAGCAGGCCGAACGTCGCGTGCACAGCGGCGCGCAGGGTCACGGGCGGACTCCACGGGCGGAGTTCGGCCAGGACCGCTACCCATTCCTCGACATAGCCGCGCTGCAGTCGGCGGATGCGGCGCCGGTCGGGCTCGGGCACATTGCCCAGCTCGCGGTCGTACACGGTGATCAGCGCGGGCTCTCCCAGCGCGAAGGCGATATGCCCGCGGAGCAGGGCCTCCAGCGCGGCGCGCGGGTCAGCGGCCGCGGCGACACGCTGCCTGCCGTCTGCGGCCAGCCGTTCGCTGACGTCGAGCAGCATCGCGGTGAGCAGCCCCTCCTTGCCCGGGAAGTGCCGGTAAAGGGCCGGGCCGCTCGTGCCGACCGCGCGCCCCAGATCCTCGATCGAGACGCCGTGGAAACCGCGTTCGGCGAACAGCCCGGCGGCGGCGTGCAGGATCGCCGCCCGGCGCGTGCCCGCGCTGCGGTTCACCATCCCGCCTCCTCTTCAACTCCTCCTTCGGCCGGCGCCCGCTCGCAACAGACACGGCCATGGACACCGGTGTTAATGTACGCTAACATCCTCGCGTTAGTGACCATTAACACTTCAGGAGGGCGGATGGGCAGGGCGCCTGTGATCACCTCTTCGGTCGACACCGCCGGCGCGGCCTTCGCCGCCAACGCCGCGGCGAACCGGTCCCTCGCCGCCGAACTGCGCGAACGGATCGCCCATGCCGCCCTCGGCGGCCCGGAGAAGACCCGGATCCGCCATGTGGAGCGCGGCAAGCTCCTGCCCCGCGACCGGGTGAACGCCCTACTCGACCCGGGTTCCCCCTTCCTCGAACTGTCACCACTGGCGGCCTGCGACCTCTACGGCCCCGATGGGCAGGACGCCCCCGCCGCTGGGCTGATCACCGGGGTGGGCCGAGTGTGCGGCCGCGAGGCCGTGGTGATCGCCAATGACGCGACGGTCAAAGGCGGCAGCTACTACCCGATGACCGTCAAAAAGCACCTGCGTGCTCAGGAGGTGGCCCTGCACAACCGGCTGCCGTGCATCTACCTGGCCGACTCCGGCGGCGCGTTCCTGCCCATGCAGGATGACGTCTTCCCCGACCGCGAACACTTCGGCCGGATCTTCTACAACCAGGCCACCATGTCGCGCCTGGGCATCCCGCAACTCGCGGCGGTGCTGGGCTCCTGCACGGCCGGGGGCGCCTACGTCCCGGCCATGAGCGACGAGGCGGTGATCGTCCGCGACCAGGGCACCATCTTCCTCGGCGGCCCGCCGCTGGTGAAGGCCGCGACGGGCGAGGTCGTCACCGCGGAGGAGCTGGGCGGCGGAGACGTGCACGCGCGGGTATCCGGCGTCGCCGACCACCTCGCCGAGGACGATGCCCACGCCCTGGCCATCCTCCGCCAGATCGCCGCGACCTTCGGCCCCCGCCCCGAACCCGCATGGGACCGGCAGGAGGCGCGGCCGCCTGTGCTCGACCCCGACGAGCTCTACGGCATCGTCCCGGCCGACACCCGCACCCCCTATGACGTGCGCGAGGTCATCGGCCGCATCGTCGACGCCAGCGAATTCACCGAATTCAAGGCCGAGTACGGACCGACCCTGGTGACCGGGTTCGCCCATATCCACGGCCACCCGGTGGGGATCATCGCCAACAACGGCATCCTGTTCAGCGAGTCCGCCATGAAGGGCGCGCACTTCATCGAACTGTGCGACCGGCGCCGGATCCCCCTGGTCTTCCTGCAGAACATCTCCGGGTTCATGGTGGGCCGCGACTACGAGGCCGGCGGCATCGCCAAGCACGGCGCCAAGATGGTCACCGCTGTGGCGTGTGCACGGGTGCCGAAGTTCACCGTGGTCATCGGCGGATCGTTCGGTGCGGGCAACTACAGCATGTGCGGCCGGGCCTACTCGCCCCGGTACCTGTGGATGTGGCCGAACGCGCGGATCTCGGTCATGGGCGGCGAACAGGCCGCCTCGGTGCTGGCGACGGTCCGCCGCGACCAGCTGGAGGCGCGCGGACAGGACTGGCCGGCCGAGGCCGAGGAGGAGTTCAAGGCGCCCATCCGCGAGCAGTACGAGCGCCAGGGCGACCCCTACTACTCGACGGCCCGGCTCTGGGACGACGGTGTGATCGACCCCGCCGACACCCGCACCGTGCTGGGACTCGCGCTGGCCAGCGCCCGATACGCCCCGCTGGAGCCGGTGGGCTACGGCGTCTTCCGGATGTGAGGTGCGATGGTGATGGATACGGCGATCGGAG
This sequence comes from Actinomycetes bacterium, assembly GCA_021793235.1. Taxonomy (GTDB): domain Bacteria; phylum Actinomycetota; class Actinomycetes; order Streptosporangiales; family Streptosporangiaceae; genus JAJYTD01. Next base: position 114,882 of record JAJYTD010000008.1, read on the forward strand.
CCGTCGGCTCCTTCGGAGCGGCCGACACGGCCGGGACCACCACGGTGCTGGTCGCCAACCGGGGCGAGATCGCCGTGCGGATCATGCGGACCCTGCGCCGGCTGCACCTGCGCTCCGTCGCAATCCACAGTGACGGCGACCCGGACGCCCCGCACGTGCGCGCCGCCGACACCGCGGTGCGCGTCGGCGGTCCCGGGCTCGCCGACAGCTACCTGAACAAAGCGGCGATCATCGAAGCTGCCCTGGCGACCGGGGCCTCGATGATCCACCCCGGCTACGGTTTCCTGGCGGAGAACACCGCCTTCGCGCGGGACTGCGCCGCGGCCGGGCTGGTGTTCGTCGGTCCGCCGCCCGAGGCGATCGACGCGATGGGCGACAAGATCAGGGCCAAGGCCACCGTCGCGGCCGCGGGGGTTCCGCTGCTTCCCGGCTTCGCCGAAGATCCCGCGCGCCCCATGAATGACGCGGAGCTACAGAGAGCGGCCGCCGGCGTCGGCTACCCGCTGCTGCTCAAGCCGTCGGCCGGGGGCGGCGGCAAGGGCATGCGGCTGGTCCGCGCCCCCGATGAGCTCGCCGCTGCCGCGGCGGCGGCCCGCCGGGAGGCGGCCGCGGCGTTCGGGGACGCGACACTGCTGGTGGAACGGTTCGTGGAGCATCCTCGCCACATCGAGGTGCAGGTGCTCGCCGACACCCACGGCAACGTGGTGCACCTGGGCGAACGCGAATGCAGCCTGCAGCGGCGGCACCAGAAGATCGTCGAGGAGGCGCCGTCTCCCCTGTTGACCCCCGATCAGCGCAGCGCCATGGGCCAGGCCGCGGTCGCGGCCGCCAAGGCCTGCGGCTACGTCGGTGCGGGCACAGTGGAGTTCATCGTGCGCACGGACACACCGGACGCACAGACGCGCAGCGGGCAGGCCGCCGGTCCCGAACCCGGGAACGGCGATGGGCAGGCCCCGGGGGGATCCCCGGCTCCACGTGAAGCCGGCCGCGCCGCCCTGCCGCCCCGGGTTCCTTCCCTGCGGACAGCAGGCGGCCTCGACTACTCCTTCCTGGAGATGAACACGCGGCTGCAGGTGGAGCACCCGGTCACCGAGGCCGTCGTGACGGTCGGCGGCCGACGCGGGATCGACCTCGTCGAGTTGCAGCTGCGTATCGCGCGCGGCGAGCCGCTGCCGTTCTCCCAGGAGGACATCGGGTGGTCGGGGCACGCGGTGGAGTCCCGCGTCTACGCCGAGGACCCCGAACGCGGCTTCCTGCCCACCGGCGGCCGGGTGCTGCTGCTCGCCGAACCCGAAGGGACCGACGTCCGCGTCGACTCCGGCATCGACGACCGCACCGAGATCACCTCCGCCTACGACCCGATGCTGGCCAAGGTCATCACCTGGGGGCCGGACCGCTCCGCCGCACTGGACCGGATGGACACCGCCCTTGCCGACTACACCCTGCTGGGCTGTGTCAGCAACGTAGCGTTTCTGCGCCGCCTCTTGCGCCGCCCCGAGGTGGTCGCCGGCGACCTCAGCACCGACCTCACCGAACGCCTCCGCCCCGACCTGGTGCCCTCTGCCGAGGACGGGATTCCCGCGGTCCTCTACGCGGCCGCCGCGCTGGACCACCAGCTCGGCCTGGAACCCGGCGGCCCGCTCGCCGACCGCTTCGACGTCCCTGACGGGTGGCGTATCGGCGAACCCGCATGGACGGCATGGCGGCTGCGCTCACCGGGGCACGGGCCCGCGGTGGTGCGTGTGCGGCGCCGCACACCACCGGACGCGCCGCTCGGCCCGTGCACCACCGGCCCGGGTATCGGCTACACGGTCCGGGTCGGCGATGCCGCTGCCGTCCCAGCGCACGCGTCGCGTTCCGCGGACGGCCGGTCCCTGACCGTCTCCTTCGGCGGGCGGACGGTGACCTATTCCCGCGCCGCCGACGACGGCGGCCTGTGGCTCGGCCGCGCCGGCGCCGCCTGGCGGTTCGCCCACGAGCCCGCGTTCGCGCCGAGCCGCGGCACCGCCCGGATCGGCGACGGGTCGGTGCGCAGTCCGATGCCGGGCACCGTGCTGGCCGTCCCCGTCGAGGAAGGGCAGCATGTCACCGCCGGAACACCGGTGGTCGTCGTCGAGGCGATGAAAATGGAGCACGCGGTCCCGGCTCCCCTCGACGGCGTCGTCACCCGGTTGGAGGTCCGCACCGGGCAGTCCGTCGCCATGGACATGCTGCTCGCCGCCATCATACCGGAACCCGAACCAGGCGGCGGACCGGTCACCGCGGCCGCCGAATCCACCGAATCCGCCAAGGAGCCAGGGCATTGACCGCTGATACCACTCCAGCCACCGCCGCCACCCGGGCCGCGCACGGCCTGTCCCCCGAACACGAGGAGCTGCGCCGCACCGTCGAGGCGTTCGCTCGCGAGGAGGTCGCTCCGGTCATCGGCGACTTCTACGAGCGCGGCGCGTTCCCCTACGGCATCGTGGCCAAGATGGGGCGCATGGGGCTGTTCGGCCTGCCCTTCCCTGAGGAGTACGGCGGTATGGGCGGCGACTACTTCGCCCTCTGCCTGGCGCTGGAGGAACTCGCCCGCGCCGACTCCTCCGTGTCGATCACCCTGGAGGCCGGGGTATCCCTCGGGGCGATGCCGATCTACCGGTTCGGCAGCAGCGAGCAGAAGAGGACCTGGCTGCCCCGGCTGTGCTCGGGTGAGGCCCTGGGGGCCTTCGGGCTGACCGAACCCGGCGGGGGGTCCGACGCGGGCGGCACCCGCACCACGGCCCGGCTGGTCGACGGCGAATGGGTGGTCAACGGGACCAAGTCCTTCATTACCAACTCCGGAACCGACATCACCGAACTGGTCACCGTCACCGCCGTCACCGGGGAGCGTCCCGACGGCCGCCCGGAGATCTCGGCCATCCTGGTGCCGGTCGACACCCCCGGGTTCTCCCTCGGGCAGAAGTACTCCAAGGTGGGCTGGAGCGCCTCTGACACCAACGAGCTCGTCTTCGACGACTGCCGGGTGCCCGAGACCAACCTGGTCGGCGAGCGGGGCCGCGGCTACGCCCAGTTCCTGCAGATCCTGGACGAGGGCCGGATCGCCATCGCCGCGCTGTCGGTGGGCCTGGCCCAGGGCTGCGTGGACGAGAGCCTGCGCTATGCCGCCCAGCGGGAGGCGTTCGGCAAGCACATCGGCCAGTACCAGGCCATCCAGTTCAAAATCGCCGACATGGAGGCCCGCGCGCACACCGCCCGCCTCGCCTACTACGACGCGGCCTCCCGCATGCTGGCCGGGGAGCCGTTCAAGAAGCAGGCCGCGATCGCGAAGTTGGTGGCCTCCAACGCCGCCATGGACAACTCCCGTGACGCCACCCAGATCTTCGGGGGCTACGGGTTCATGAACGAGTACCCGGTCGGCCGGTTCTACCGCGACGCCAAGATCCTGGAGATTGGCGAGGGCACATCAGAGGTGCAGCGCATGCTCATCGCCCGGGAACTGGGGCTTCCGGCCTGACGCCGCCCCCGGGCCGCCCGCGCCTGCCGGCGGTTGCCCGAGAGCGTCAACCGCGGAAGAGCCGCCAGGCCGCCAGGGCCGTCTCGGCAGCGGGAGCCCGATCCTCTGCTGTGATCCACCAGGTGATCACTCCGGTGAGGGCACCGGCGAGGTAGGCGGCATGGACGTCGACGGGCACGTCGCCGAATCCAGCGGGGCGCGCGCCTTGGCGGAAGCGCTCTCCCAGCTCCATGGCGAGCCGTTCCTGGATCCGGTTGGCGAAGCGGGCGCTGCCCTGGGCGGACAGCATCCGGCGGTAGAGGACCGCGTTGGCCGCCACATGCTCGAACATGTCGACCAGGGGCCGGGGGGCCAGATCGCGCGGCGCGTCCAGCGGGCACAGCGCCGCGGAGCGCGCCACCCGGGCGATCGCGCCTTCCATGGCATCGGTCACAAGCGCGTCCAGGTCCGCGTAGTGCTGGTAGAGGGTCGCCCGGTTGACCGCCGCCCGCTTGGCGACCTCCGTCATCGTGATGGTGCTCAGCTCACGGTCGGCGGCCAGTTCGAGGACGGCGGCATGCAGTCGGGCCCGGGTGCGTTGGGCGCGGGGGTCGTCGGTGTTCACGCTCCAACTATACGACACTTGTTGCTTACTCGACATTTGTCGATTATCTTTCCCGTCATGCGAATCGACATGTGGGCGGATGTGGTCTGCGCCTGGGCGTACATCGGCAAACGGCGATTGGAAAAAGCGGTGGCCGCCTGGACGGGCGAGCCCGCCGAGGTGGTCTGGCGGCCGTTTCGGACCGATCCCATGGCCCCGGCCGAGGCGGCACCGATGGCGCAGACGCTGCGGGATCCCCTGGTGGACGACGCACTCCGGCGGTGCGCGCCGGGCCTGTCACCGGAAAAGAACCGGGTGCGGGTATCCAGGGTCGCGGCCGCCGAGGGCCTGGGGCCTCCCTGGGGTGCCGCGTGGCGGGCCAACAGCCATGATGCGCACAGGCTCATCGCGCTCGCCTACGAATCCGGCGGCGCCCAACTGCAGGGCGCGGTGGCGGAAGGGGTGATGAAGGCCCACTTCATCGACGCCCTCGACATCAGTACACCCGAGGTCCTCGGCCGAGTCGCCCGCGACGCCGGATTTCCCGCGGGTGCCGGACTGCTGGCCGGAGACACCGGGGAGGAACACCTCCGTGAACTACTGCTGCGGGGCAAGGCCATGGGTGTGCGAACCTCGCCGACAATGGTGGTGAACGGCATGGCGCTCGCCGGCGCCCAACCTCCCGAGGCCATCGTGGACTTCCTGCTCCGCTCCAGCGAGCACTCCCCGCGGCGGCTCCCCGAGGAGGTGGAGCGCTTCCGCCACGCGGAGTCCCTGCTGGCCCTCGGCGACCCGCTCGGTGCCCTCACCATGCTCCGCCCGCTCCTGGCCGACCACGGCGACGACAAGGGCATCCGCCTGCTCGCCGCCCGCGCCTACTTCCATTCCGCGCAGCTCGGGCGCGCCCGGCACATGTTGGAACCGCTGGCCGAGGAAGCACCGGACGACTCCTACGTCCAGCTGCTGCTCGGGCGCGTCCTTCAGCGGCAGAGCCAGGACGCGCAAGCAGCCCCCTACCTGCGTATAGCAGCTGTGATGACGCCCGATTACGCCTAAGGGAGCGAGGCGGGCGACCGACATTCCTCGCCGATCTTGACGTTGTGCACGCACGCACGCGCCTTTTGACGTGCACGACGTCAAGATCAGGGAAACCGCCTAAACGCGTTCGCGCACGGCAGCGACGATCTCGACCACCGCATCGTCGACCGGTACACCGTTGTTCTGCGAGCCATCCCGGTAGCGGAAGGACACCGCGCCTTTGCTGACGTCGTCGTCGCCGGCCAGCAGCATGAAGGGCACCTTCTGCTTCTGGGCGTTGCGGATCTTCTTCTGCATGCGGTCGTCGCTGGAATCGACCTCGACCCGGATCCCCTCGGCGCGCAGCTTCGCCGCGATCCCCTCCAGGTAGGGCACGTGCTCGTCGGCGATCGGGATGCCGACCACCTGCACCGGCGCCAACCAGGCCGGGAACGCGCCCGCGTAGTGTTCCAGCAGTACGCCGAAGAACCGCTCGATGGAGCCGAACAGCGCGCGGTGGATCATCACCGGGCGCTGCCGGGAGCCGTCGGCGGCGGTGTACTCCAGGTCGAACAGCTCGGGCAGGTTGAAGTCCAACTGGACGGTGGACATCTGCCAGGTACGGCCGATGGCGTCACGCGCCTGGACGGAGATCTTCGGGCCGTAGAAGGCGGCGCCACCCGGGTCCATGACCAGTTCCAGGCCCTGCTTCTCGGCCGCCTCGCGCAGGGTGCTGGTGGCCTCTTCCCAGATTTCGTCCGCCCCGACGTACTTCTCCGGGTCCTTGGTGGACAGCTCCAGGTAGAAGTCGTCCAGGCCGTAGTCGCGCAGCAGGTCCAGCACGAAGGTCAGCAGCGAGTCGAGCTCGTCTGCCATCTGCTCCTTGGTGCAGTAGATGTGCGCGTCATCCTGGGTGAACCCGCGGGCACGGGTCAGGCCGTGCACCACCCCCGACTTCTCGTACCGGTACACGGTGCCGAACTCGAAAAACCGCAGCGGCAGCTCGCGGTAGGAGCGCCCGCGCGCGTCGAAGATCAGGTTGTGCATCGGGCAGTTCATCGGCTTCAGGTAGTAGTCCTGACCACCGTCGAGCTGCATGGGGGGGTACATGCCCTCGACGTACCAGTCCAGGTGCTGGGACTTCTCGAAAAGCTTCGCCTTGGTGATGTGCGGGGTGTTGACGAACTCGTAGTCCGCTTCCTCATGCCGCCTGCGCGAGTAGTCCTCCATCACCTTGCGGACCACGCCGCCCTTGGGGTGGAAGACCGCGAGGCCGGACCCGATCTCGTCCGGGAAGGAGAACAGGTCCAGTTCCGCGCCGAGCTTGCGGTGGTCGCGCTTCTCGGCCTCCTCCAGGAACGCCAGGTACTCCTTGAGCTTGTCCTTACTCTCCCAGGCGGTGCCGTAGATCCGCTGGAGCTGCGGGTTCTTCTCGCTGCCGCGCCAGTAGGCCGCGGCCGAGCGCATCAGCTTGAACGCCGGGATGACCCGGGTGGTGGGCAGGTGCGGGCCCCGGCACAGGTCCTTCCAGCACAGCTCGCCGGTGCGCGGATGCAGGTTGTCGTAGATGGTCAGCTCCCCGGCGCCGACCTCGACACCCGCGCCTTCGGCCGCCTCGTCGGCGCCGCCCTTGAGCCCGATCAGCTCCAGTTTGTACGGCTCTTCCGCCAGTTCCGCACGCGCGTCCTCATCGGCGACGGCACGGCGCGCAAAGCGCTGCCCCTGCTTGACGATCTGCTGCATCTTCTTCTCGATGTTCTTCAGATCGTCGGGGGTGAACGGCTCCGCGACATCGAAGTCGTAGTAGAAGCCGTTGTCGATGGGCGGGCCGATGCCCAGCTTCGCCTCGGGGAACAGCTCCTGCACGGCTTGGGCCATGACATGGGCGGTGGAGTGCCGCAGGATCGCGCGGCCCTCCTCGGAATCGATGGCGATCGGTTCGACGGCGTCGCCGTCGGCGAGTTCGTGGGCGAGGTCGCGCTGCTCCCCGTTGACCCGGGCCGCGATCACAGTGCGCCCGTCCGCGTCCAAGGCCTGGCCCGCCGTCGTTTCGGCCGCCACCACACGCTCGGCTCCGGCGAGGGTGATACGCAGCTCAGGCACGGCGGACACGGGAACTCCTCTTACAGGTCGCTGGTGCTTTATCCGGCACCGCCGGGCGCGGCGGGTGCTGGCGGGGTGGCGCGAGGCGGCATCCCGCCGACTCCCGTACCCTCTGTTTCGATGCTATCGGTTCTGCCGCCCCTCCTCGGCCTGATGGGCACCGCTTCCGGTCCCCGTGTCCACTGCCCGGCGCTGGCCGCGGTGGCCGTGCGCCCGTGGTCCTACGACCTCCTGCGGTGGGACGACGGCGGCCTGCCGCGTGCCGTGCAGATCGGGGCAGACCGAGCCCGCGCCCCAGAGCACGGCTAGCGCCCTCCTCAGATTTCCGTGCTAGGGACCGTTACCCTGGCTGGATCCGGCCGATATTGTGACGTCATGTCTCCGAGCCCATTGACCGGCACTGACGCTCCGGACCCGGCGACATCCCCCTCCTCACGCGATCGCTCCCGGCGATGGCGCCGTTTCCGTGTCCATCTGCGCGTCTGGCGGATGCGCATGCATGCGCATCCAGTGCTCAGTTGGGCGTGGCGGATCGTCGTGGCGGTCGTCGGCGGCGTCATCCTGCTCACCGGAATCGTGATGTGCGTGACCCCCGGCCCCGGCGCGGCCGCCATCATCCTCGGACTCGCAATCCTCTCCACCGAATTCCGTTGGGCTCGGGTCCCGCTCCGCTACGCCCGCCGCTGGGCGTATCGAGCCCGGGAGAAGGCCGTGGAGGCACGGTACCGGCGCCGTGCACGCCGGAAACTGCGCCTGCGCCTTTAGGATCGGCTCCGGTAGAACCGCGCTATCGGACAGCCAGTGTCGCCCCGTGTCCACGGCCTGTCGAGTCCGGCCCACCCTCTTTGCCCGGAAGACCCCACAGCACCGACGCATCTCTCATCATCCCTCGCCCACGTGGGATGGAACAGGCACACCGGGCTCGGCCCGGTATCGAGCGGAATGCGGACCGCCCTTCGCATCGGTCCGGCGGCGCATGACCGGAGACAAAAGAAAAAGCCGATCCCGTGTAAGCGGGGCCGACCTCTCAAGAAAGTGGGCGATACTGGACTCGAACCAGTGACCTCGTCGGTGTGAACGACGCGCTCTAGCCAACTGAGCTAATCGCCCTAGGGGTGTCCTGCCGCGCTCGGCGAGGCGGACAAGGAAGACTCTAGCGCATCTGGTGGGGTGGATGGCGCAACTGCACTCCCCCCGAAGACAACAAGACTGTGACCGATGTCTCAGTGCCGAGTCCAATGTTCTGGTCAAGCGCACATCAAACACGAAACCCCCTCCTGCGAGGGGGGTCCATGCCCGCAGAGGACACCTGAAACGTCCCCATTTCTCCGTTTGCGTGACATGGCACACAAAGGATCCGGAAATTCCTGGTTTCCGCAGCTCATTACAGTGACGAAGGACCGGCAAGCCGTGGCGGACGCCCCTTGCCCGATCCGAGATGAGAAGTCTTCCGGTCGCGCGTCATAGACCGTGCCCGGCCGCGTCACAGCGGAAGAGACGGCAGCAGACCCGCACATCGCGGGGCCGGACGAGAAAAGGTTTGGCGAACATGAACAGTAGCGGCACCACTGCCAGCGCCGAGCTGGGCCTTCGGCTCGTGGTCCCCGACCGCGCGGCGGTTCCCCTGGTCGCGCGGCTGGACTACACCGCCGATGATCCCTACGCCATCAAAGTGGCCTTCCACACCGGCGAGGACGACCCCGTCGAGTGGATCTTCGCGAGGGAGCTGCTGACCGTGGGCATCGTGCGCCCCGTCGGCGAAGGGGACGTCCGGGTCTGGCCCGACAAGGGCGACGGCGAGCGGACGATCAACATCGCTCTGTCCTCTCCCTTCGGACAGGCACAGTTCGACGCCGCTGTCTCTCCACTGGCGGAATTCCTGCACCGCACCTACGAGATCGTGCCGGCCGGCCGAGAGGGCGACTACATCGACCTGGACGGCGAGATCGAGCGCCACCTCCACGACTGAGAGAACCGAAGCACAGATCGTCCGCTGAGCGCGACGGCAACCCCGGGGACCGGTATGTCCGGCACCAGCGACATACAGCTAGGAATCTGTTTTTTGGTTTACCCGCGAAATCACGGAAGAAACCCCTTCGGCCGGGCATTTGCGAAGAACGCCGCACCCTCGAAAAGGTGCGGCGTTCCTCGTCTCGGATCAGGGGTCCATGTTGGTCGCGGCCCTCTCCGCGAACACCTCCATGGTCTTCCGTGTCACCGGCCCCGGGGCCGCGGGCAGCGCCCGGCCGTCGATCGCCCGGATCGGCTGCACGTCCCGCCCGGTGGAGGTGAGGAACGCCTCTGAGATCCTGCCGAGCGCCGACATCGGGATGTTCACCTCCTCGCCACCGGCCCACTCCAGCACCAGCTCGCGAGTGATTCCGGCGAGCGGTCCGGCCCACAGCGGCGGTGTGAGGAGGCGGCCGTCGAGCACCACGAAGATGTTGCTGCCGGTTCCCTCGCACAGATCACCCACGGTGTTAGCAAAAATCGCCTCTGCTCCGCCCCGCTCCTTCGCGTATTCCAGAGCCAGCACGTTCTCGGCGTAGGACGTCGTCTTCAGCCCGGTCAGCGCCCCGTTCTCGTTGCGCTTCCAGGGCACCACCGTGACATCCGCGGTCGCCGCGGCCGCCGGGAACGGCCCCACCGCCACGATGCAGGTGGGCTCCGCACCGGTGCGCTCAGACCCCAACGGCCCAGAACCTCCCGTGACCGTGATCCGCACCCGGGCAGGCTCCATCTCCGGATTCGCGTCCATCGCCTGGCGGACACCGTCGGCGATGAGATCAAGGTCGAGTGCCGGCAGCCCGATGCCCGCGGCCGAGTGCGCCAGTCGGCGAAGATGCCGGGTGAGCGCGAACGGCTGGCCGGCCACCCCCTTCAGCGTTTCGAATACCCCGTCGCCCACGGTGATCCCGTGGTCGAGCACGGAAATCCGGGCTTCCTCCGCATCGAGAACCCTCCCTCGCCCGTATCCGGCACCGGCGATCCACACCCGCATGGCTGTCATCCCCTCGTCGTGTATTTCCTCGTGGCCTGATCCTGCCACCTCCGCCCCTCCGCCGAGGGCTCCCCATAGGAGCTGAGAGGGTCGGAGGCAATCCCCCTGACCAGCACCGGCCGGTCCGCCATAGAGACGGGGAACACCGGGTAGCGTGTCGAGCCGATCCGGCACACTCCTTTTCCGCCGGGAGGACGCCACTCCGGCCGGACAGGAGAACCGGACGGACGGGTTACGAATGGCTATCATCTGGGCAACGCTTATGGGGATCCCTGCCCCGGGGGTCCAGCGGGCGACCACGGCTCTCCTCCTGTGGGCCACCGGCCGCCCGCACCAGACGACGACAGATCAAGAGAGCTATGACCTCACGGAGCACTGCCCCCGGCGAATTGAGCTGGTTGCTCGATGACCTTCTCACGCGCGCGCAGGGCACGCAGCACGCCATCGTGCTGTCCACCGACGGCCTGTTGATGGCCTCGTCCAGCAGAATCGACCGCTCTGCCGCGGAGCACTTGTCCGCCATCGCGTCGGGGCTGCACAGCCTGGCCGGGGGCGCCAGCAAACAGTTCGGCGCCGGAGGGATCAGACAGAGCATCATCGAAATGGACGAGGCCTTCCTTTTCGTCGCCGCAGCCGGCGAAGGGGCCTGCATGGCCCTTCTGGCCGACACCGAATGCGATGTCGGCCTGGTCGCCTACGAGATGAACAAGGTGATCCAGCGCGTCGGCCAGTACCTGTCCGCCCCGCCCCGCCCCGACATGCCCACCACCCCCGCACCCGTCGAACATTGACCGGTTCCGCACCGCGCACCCGCCCGCGCCGGGCCGCTGCCCGCCTTCCCGGGGGGCGTCGACACCGGCGCCCTCCTTCTTCCTGCTCCCCGGAACCGGCAGCAGCCCGCCTGGGAATTTCGATTTCGTCCCAGCGCCGTCATCCGATAGAGTTCGTACCGAAGCGAGGGCAGGGACCCCGGTGACCCCGGAAGGTTGATACCCACCGCGCGGACGTGGCTCAGCTGGTAGAGCATCACCTTGCCAAGGTGAGGGTCGCGGGTTCGAATCCCGTCGTCCGCTCGAAGCACCACGGGAAGCCATCCCCGTGGCGTGCGGACGTGGCTCAGCTGGTAGAGCATCACCTTGCCAAGGTGAGGGTCGCGGGTTCGAATCCCGTCGTCCGCTCGGAGAAGCCGTACGGGGTCACTCAGGAGGCTCGAGCGCGGCTCGCGGCGGAGTGGCCGAGTGGCTTAGGCAAGGGACTGCAAATCCCTGTACACGGGTTCGATTCCCGTCTCCGCCTCCACTTCCTTCCAAGTCATGACTTGGGCGGTTAGCTCAGTTGGTTAGAGCGCTACCTTGACACGGTAGAGGTCACTGGTTCGAATCCAGTATCGCCCACCAGTAACACCGCAGATCAGAGGCCGTATATCGGTCTTGTTCAGTTGTCAGCGGCTCCCTCGGTGGAGTCGATCTGGAGACGATCTTGCTCCGGGACGGTCACGAAGCCTAGCTTGCCAACAGTAAGAACACCGCGATTACACGGTGCCGCCTCCTGTTCTCTGGTGTGCCCACGGCAAAGGCTCGCAGCACTGGAACCAGTTGCCGACCTTCCGCGCTTCTGAAAACTGAATCGGCGGCTCTGATCAGTCGGCTGCCCCGAATGACTCGAACGCATACCGACGCTGCTCTTCGGCGCTGCTCCACTCCTCCGAGGGCGAGGCAACGGCGGCAAAGGCGAGCTTGTCGCCGGTCTCCAGCGCCACCACGCTGAGCATCATTCGCAGGCCGCCGTCTTTCCCCTGGGCGGTCCACCGTGCCGCATCACCATCCGGATGGGAGACCTCGTCCAGGAAGACGGTCTCCTCCAACCCATCGTCCTTACCGGGGGCCTCCTTGGCGTTTTCCAGGCCCTCCAGCGGGCCGACACCGTTTGCTTCCAGGACCACCAGGCGGATGTAGGCGGTCTCGGAGGGAGAGGACAGGGTCAGGCCGTCCTCGTCCTCCTGCGGGCTCCACGTCTCCGGAGCCATGATGGAGAATCCGTCCATGCTGTGCTCTGTGTACCCCTGGGGTGTCTCGGTCAGCTCCCCGTAGGCGATGGGAGTGGAGGTCGGCTCCGGGTCGGAGGGAGGTGTGATGAACGATGTCTCCACGATGTATCCGACCAGGAGCGGAGCCAGAATCAGGGTGACCAGCCCCGCAATCGCCGACGTCAGGAGGCGCGCCCAGTTACCCTTCCTGGGGGGCCACCAAGACGTTGGCGTGTTCGGGCCGTCCCTCCCGTCCGTGTTCTCGGAGCCGTCTGCGAACGTCTCCGCGGGCGCCTCGGTGCTCTCGGCGGGCGGTGCCGAGGTTGCGCCTGGGATCGCGCTGTCGTCCGAGAGGGCGAGGTGCGTGGGGCCGGCGGAGTCGGCGACGTCGGAGGCCACCCGCTCCAATGCCTCGTCGAGAGCCCTTCCCGCAAGCCGGTGCTCCGGATTGCGCTGCATCATCTCGGTGAGAACCGGTCCCAGCGTTCCGGACCTGCGCTGGGGGCGCGGGGCGGGCTCCAGCGTGGCGGTGGACAGTCCCACGGCGGTGGGGCCGTCGTAGGCCGGGTGACCCTCGACCGCGTAGAACAGGGTGGCCCCGAGCGACCACACGTCGGATATAGCGGTCGCCTCGCCCGAGCGCAGCCGCTCAGGGGCGACGTAGCTATAGGAGTGGGGCAGGCGCTCAGCCAGAAGCGGTTCGGTCTCGGGGTCGGACACGATGATGCCGAAGCCGGTGAGGAGGGCCCGGCCGTCGGGCAGCACCAGCACGTTGGAGGGGTCGACGCCGCGGTGCTTTACGCCGACGGCGTGCGCGGCCTCCAGCGCCGACAGTACCCGTCGCCCGATTTCGGCGGTTCGGCGGGGAGTGAACGGTCCGCTGTCTGCAACGACGCGGTCCAGCGGTCGCCCCTCCACCAATTCCATGACGATCCACGGGCGCCCATCCTGAACCACGACGTCGTGGATGGTGACGATAGAGGGATGCCTGCTGAGGTCGACGTAGGTTCGGGCGTCGCGCAGGATGCGGGCAGTGAGCTCGTCGCTCCGGTCAAGGGGGAGTTCGGCGGGGGCGCGGACCTCCTTGACGGCGACCACGCGCTTGAGGTATCCATCCTCAGCCCGCCACACCGTGCCCATGCCTCCGTGGTCAATCGGCTCCAGGAGCCGGTATCGCTCTGCAAGGAGTCGTGGGATCACGGAAGGACTCTAACGATAGGTACCACGGGACGTACGGCAAACTTCACCCTTAAATGCCGTCCGGGGCTTGAGGTCGCCATGTTGCCCCGTCCTTTTTCTGTGGGACATGAGAAGGTGCGAACGCTTTCGTTGGTTGGCGGACTACGTCCATTGAGGCTGCGGGTGTGGCAAATGGAACTGGGAGAAGAAGGACAACCGCGACCACGGCCGACGACGGTCCGTATTCCGAATGCGCTAGATCGTTGATGGGAATCTTGTGGCCGGCCTGAGGACATGGCGAAGGGCGCCAAGATCGATGTGTGACAAACAACCTGGACGCCCTTCTGACTGCACTCTATGTCCATCTGGACGATCACGTCCT
>JAJYTD010000089.1 GCA_021793235.1 Actinomycetes bacterium
ACGCGCTGTTGAGTTCTCAAGAAACAACCGCTCATCCCGTACAAACCCACCCGAACCACAACCGGCCCGGAAGGCTCTTCCGCAAGAGGCGGAGTTCCGCTTTGTTATGCCTCCGAATTTACCAGGCGACCCACGAACCCACCAAATCGGTGACTTCCATGGAATTCACGCCCTGAAAAAACACCCGAACACGAATAGCACCCGCAGAAACCAGGAGGACACACCGGAGTATGCCACACCTGCTGCAGCGTTCAGATCCGTGAGGATGCGGCCACGGCCACCCGACGGTGTCCGTTACGGCCCAGAGACCACCGCCTTGGCGCCGGGCCGAACCCGACCCTGCTCAAGGCGGCTCGAGAAACACTACCCGCTTACCCACAGAACGCAAACCCAACACCACGTGACCTAGGGCACACCACATACGGAAGTGCCCCTGAGTCGAGTCGGCCCCCTCACACTCCCTTACCTCCGGTCCCCGCGGTGGGCTCGCGGCGGGGAAGCGCTTCATCGCCGAAGGTATCGATCGTCACACAAGCGGGGGACCGCTTCGCGAAATAGATGCGAACGTATTATCTTTCTAGGAAGAGAAACGGAAACGACTCGATCGAGAGGAACACCAGTGAGCGACACTGTGAAGCTCAGCATCATCTACTACTCCGCGACCGGCACCGGTTACGAGATCGCCCGCGAGATCGCGGAGACCGCGGAGAAGGAAGGTGCCGAGGTGCGCCTGCGGAAGGCCGCCGAGCTCGCTCCGGCTGCCGCGATCGAGAGCAACCCGGCCTGGGCTGCCAACGTGGAGGCCACCAAGGACATCGCCGAGGCCACCGCCGACGACGTGGTCTGGGCCGATGCCGTCGTGTTCGGTTCACCCACGCGCTACGGGAACATCGCTTCGCAGCTCAAGCAGTTCATCGACACCCTTGGGCCGCAGTGGCAGCAGGGTCTGCTCGCCGACAAGGTGTACAGCGGGTTCACGTCCTCGGCCACCGCGCACGGCGGCCAGGAGTCCACTCTGCTCGCGCTGTCGAACACCTTCTACCACTTCGGCGGGATCATCGTGCCGCCCGGGTACACCGACGCCTCGAAGTTCACGGATGGCAACCCCTACGGCACGTCCCACGTCGACGCCCAGGGCAACAACCCGGTCGACGACACGACCCGCACCGCCGCCCAGGTGCAGGCCAAGCGCGTCGTCCGCGTCGCCCGCGCGCTCAAGGAGGGCTCCAGCCTCTGACCCGGACCGATTCTCCACGGCCTGGGAGGTAGAGGGGTGCCGCGCTCGCGGCACCCCTTTCTCGTTTCCCCCTGGCTCTGCCTCCCTGCTCACCCTCACGTCCGATTCCTTCAAGACCCGGGAACGCTGTACTGCCAGGCTTGGCACACCATGCCCGCCTGGTACGTGAAAGGTCTGGAATGTTCCTCGGACTCCGCACGATCGTCTACCCTGCCGCTGATCTGGCCGCGTCCAAGAAGTGGTTCAGCGCACTGTTGGGCATCGAGCCCTACTTCGACGAGCCCTACTACGTCGGTTACGAGGTGGGCGGGTATGAACTGGCCCTGCAGCCGGCCGACCGGGTCGGCCCGGCTCCGGTCACCTACTGGGGGGTCGCCGACGCCGATGCCGCGCTCGCCCGGTTGCTGGCGTCAGGTGCCCTGACACACAGCGAAGTCCGCGAGGTGGGCGGAGGTATTCGGGTGGCCACCGTGCAGGCCCCGGATGGAAACGTGCTGGGCATCATCGAGAACCCCTACTTCAGCCTCCCTGCCGATCCGGTAACCGGCCCCGGCCCGGGGCGCTGAGCCACACTCCGGCCACAAGGATCTCCCGCTGCTTCCTCGAACACCGCGCACCCGGCCCTGGTCGGCCGCCCTCCTGCACAACCATTCCGGCGCCGGCCGCCCGCGGCCCGGACCGTACACGTGTCGACCCCAGGCCCCCGGGGTAGTTGCGGCGTCGAGACCGGCCGCGTCGGGAAACGGTGATGGCCGTTCGGATGGAGGTACTCGTGGAGATCATCCAAGCCGAGCATGTGACTCGGCTCCTGCATGCTGAAGAAGAGAACCGCGTCCTGATCATTCACAAAGGACGCGCTGATGTCGTTCCGGAGTCGGCGCTTGACGATCCCGGGTACGAAGGGGCGCTGCGGCTGGTAAGTCGGACCGACCTCGGACCAGAGCACGGCTCCGACTCGCTTTCCCAGGAAGGCGCCGAAGCGATGGCGCGGCGGCTGAATGCCGCAGTGGAGAGCCTCGGTGGGTGAACTCGGGGTCACCACTATCCACCACCGAACCACCGCTTGGCGTAGAAGCGTCAAAAGGCCAGCGGGTCACGCGTCTTTGTGCTCGCGCAGCATGCCGCGTACAGCCGTCTCGACCTCGCCCTGTGTCGCGGGTTCGCCGAAGTCGGCCGCGCTGCCGAGCCCGGTAAGGGCGTCCGCGATCGTGATTCCGCGCCGGTAGAGGCGGAAGATCCGGGGGTCGACGTAGGAGCCGCGCGCCACCGCGGGTGTGTTGCCGAGATACTCGGCGACTTCCCGGGTCACATGCGTGATCAGCCGCTTCGTCGCGGTGTCGCTCTCGGCCCGGGTGGCCACCGCGACTCCGACCGCGGCGAGGACGGTCGCGTGCCAGGTCCGGAATTCCTTGACGGTGTAGTCGCCGCCGGAGAGCTCGCGGAGGTAGTCGTTGACGTCATCGCTGCGGACGTCGTGCCATCCGTCGCCGACCCGGTAGGCGAGCAGTCCTTCGCCCGCTGACCGGTGGCGCTGCAGCACGGCGATGACGCGTTCCACATCCGGTTCGACCAGCTCCAAGCGGCGCCGTTTGCCGCCCTTGGCGGGGTAGTCGAATACCACTTGGCCTCGGGTGCGGTGCACGTGTTCCCGGAGCAGGCTGGCCACACCGTAGGTGTCGTTGGCGCGGGCATAGCCTTCTCCGCCGGCGCGGAAGAAGCCGAGGTCGACGAGGCGAACCGCCGTTGCCAGTACACGTTCGCGGACCATGCCCTGCAGGTGCAGATGTTCGGCGATCTGCGCTCTGATAACCGGTAGTCGCTCGGCGAAATCCAGCATTCGGTCGTACTTGACCACCTCGCGACGCTTCTGCCACTCCTGGTGGTAGACGTACTGCCTGCGGCCCGCTTCATCGGTGCCCACCGCCTGCAGGTGTCCGTCAGGCTGCGGGCAGATCCACACCTCCCGCCAGGCAGGCGGGATGGCGAGAGCCTTGACACGGGATAGTTCCTCGGGATCAGTGAGCGGGGCTCCGTCGGGACCGACATAGCGGAAGCCCCGACCGCAACGGGTGCGGGAGATTCCCGGGCCGTCCGGGTCGCTGCGGTGCAGCCCTTCGCCCGGTTCCGTCGGTCCCCCTGGCTCCTTATCGCACATGGCGCCCACTGGTTCCCGTGGACAGGCTGTGCGGAGGGTCAGGAGCCGCGGTCGGGGTTCTCCAGCCGGAAGAAGTTGCTCGGCTGCCCGCTCTTCTTGTGCTCTTGGTAGATAAAGTTCAACCCCCGCTCGTCGAAGGTCTCGAACCACTTCTCCCACGGGATGTGCACGAGGTCCTCGCCACCGAAGCCCTCGAAGTCGAACAGCAGCCGGCCGGGGCGGCCGTCGTATTGGCTGCCGGGCACGGTCGAGGGCTGTGCCCGGCGTTCCTCCGCCCAGCGCCGGATCACGTCATGGTCCCGGGTGATCAGGCTCTTGCCGGGATACTCCTCGTGCTGGTCAGGCGAGTTGATGTGCTGCTCGTAACGGTGCTCGCCGCGGACGTTGCCGTCGTTGGGCATGGTGTCCACTCCCATCGCTGTGGCCTGTGGTTCCGCGGGTGCCCACTGCCCCGGATCGGTCGTTTCTACCGTCTTCGTGCCGTGATCGGCTGCTGCCCGGTACGGGCATCGGGAGCCATGGCGGGAATAGGGTACGGGGTGGGGTATGTTCTTTCGTAGTGAGAGGTGATGCGCGATGGAGATGAATCCGGCATCGGTCGGCGATGCCCTGACGCGGCTGCGGCGTGCGCAGGGGCAGCTGAACGGTGTGGTCGCGATGATCGAGGAGGGCGAGGACTGCGCCACGGTGCTGACGCAGCTGGCAGCGGTATCGCGAGCGTTGGACCGGGCCGGCTTCAAGATCGTCGCTAGTGGAATGCGACATTGCCAGGCAGCGCGTGAGCGCGGCGAAGAGCCGCCGATGACAGAGCAGGAGCTGGAGAAGCTCTTCCTCTCCCTGGCCTGAGAACGCGCGGCACCGGATATGTCCGTGCCGCGCATATTTTTACCCCTTGTATACCCCCCGGGGTTAGCTACCGAAAGCGATGGCGTAATGGCGGAAAGAGAGGTCCCGGTTGAAGAACCGGCATCCGCCGGTGTCGCACTGCTGAAGGAGAACGACTTCCGATGACTTCCCAGATCGATGTTCACGTGATCGAGACCTCGTCACTGGGCGACCGCAGTTACCTGGCCACCGACGGCGGCGTAGCGGTGGTGGTCGACCCCCAGCGGGACGTGGACCGCATCATCGGGCTGGCCGGCCGCATGGGCGTGCGCATCACCCACGTGGTGGAGACCCACATCCACAACGACTATGTCTCCGGCGGACTGGAGTTGTCCCGGTTGACCGGAGCAGCCTACGGGGTCGCCGCCGATGACGATGTGCCCTTCGAAAGGGTGCCGCTGGCCGACGGCGATGTCGTGGACGCCTCACCGCGGATGCGACTGCGCGCTATCGCCACCCCCGGCCACACCTTCCACCACCTCTCCTACATCCTCGAAGGCGCGGACGGCCCCGAGGGCGTCTTCACCGGCGGGTCGCTGCTGTACGGCACCACCGGGCGCCCCGATCTGCTGGGCGGCGAGCACGCCGAGACCCTGGCCCGCCACCAGCACGCCTCGGCCCGCAGACTGGCCGATGTCCTACCGGACGGTGCCCGGGTGTGGCCGACCCACGGATTCGGCAGCTTCTGCTCGGCCGCCCAGACTGACGGGGACTCTTCTACCGTGGGGCAGGAGAAGGCGATCAACCCGGCACTGCGCCTAGCCGAGGACGAGTTCGTCACCGAGACCCTGTCGGACCTGGACGCCTACCCCGCCTACTACGCCCACATGGGCGTGACGAATTTCGCCGGTCCCCAACCGGTCGACCTGCGCGCGCCGGCTACCGCCGATCCGCAGCATCTGCGCCGCCGCCTGACCGAGGGTGAATGGGTCGTCGACCTGCGCACCCGCAAGGCCTATGTCGAGGCACACCTGGCCGGAACCATCAGCCTGGGCCTGGACGGGCCGATGTCCAGCTGGCTGGGCTGGATGATCGACTGGGGTGCGCCCCTCACGCTGGTGGGCGAGACCCGCGAGCAGGTCGCCGAAGCCCAGCGGGAACTGGTGCGCATCGGCATCGACCGGGTCGACGCGGCCGCCGCCGGCGCCCCCGAGCAGCTCGCCGCATCCCCCGACCAGGTCCGCACCATGGCCACCGCCGACTTCGCGGATCTGGCCGCCGCTCTCGCGGGCGATGTTCCCGGCGGACTGCCCGCACCGGACGTGGTGCTGGATGTGCGGCTGAACAACGAATGGGACGCCTCCCACATCGAGGGTGCCGTGCACATCCCGCTGCCCGAGGTGGCCGGCCGCCTCAGCGAACTCCCCCCGGGCGCGGTGTGGGTGCACTGCGGCAGCGGCTACCGCGCTACTGCCGCGGCCTCGTTGCTGGCCCGCGCCGGGCGCAACGTCGTGCTCCTCGATGACGCCTTCGACACGGCGGCCGGCAAGGGCGTCGTTATGGCCGCCCTGGCGTAACCGCGAACCCGCCACCATTTCCCACCTCACAAAGGCACCTCACAAAGGATTGTGCAATGAATCATCCGAAACCGGGCGCTGTGGACGTCGCACAGGTACGCGAACTGCAGGAGGCCAATCCCCGGACCCGAGTGATCGACGTGCGCACGCCGGGCGAGTTCGCCGCGGCGCACATCCCCGGCTCCTACAACGTCCCCCTGGACCTGCTGCGCGAACACCAGCGTGAGCTGAGCGCAGAGCACGGCGACCCGGTGGTGCTGGTGTGCCGATCGGGGATGCGCGCCGACCAGGCCCAGCAGTTGATGGCGACGTCAGGCCTGGACCAGGTGCACGTCCTCCAGGGCGGGATCTCTTCCTGGGAGAGCGTGGGCGCGCCGCTGAAGCGCGGAAAGGGCACCTGGGCTATGGAGCGCCAGGTCCGCCTGGTTGCGGGGTCGATCGTGCTGACCACCGTGGTGGCCAGCCTCGCCTACGAGCCGCTCAAGTGGGTGGCCGCCGCCATCGGCGCCGGCCTGACCTTCGCGGCCGTCACCGACACCTGCGCCATGGCGCGCATGCTGTCGCTCCTGCCGTGGAACCGCACTCGGACATGCGACATGCCGACCATGCTCGCCGCACTGACCGAGGCCGCACCCGAGCGCGCCTGAGCGGCAACGCCGACCACGACGAGAAGGGCGATCAGGAAACCATGGCCATGGCGGTGGTGTTCGGCCTGCTGATCGGGGTCCTGCTCGGCCTGCTCGGGGCGGGCGGGTCCATCCTGGCGGTACCGGCCCTGGTCTTCGGTGTCGGATTGCCCCTGCACGCAGCCATCCCCGCTTCCCTCGTCGTGGTCGGCGCCTCCTCTGCGGCCGCCCTGGTCCCGCGGCTGCGCCAGCGGGTCATCCGCTGGCCTGTCGCACTCGTCTTCGGTGCGGCGGGCATACCGGCCGCTTTCGGCGGCACCGCGGTCGGCCGGCTGCTGCCCGAACGCTGGCTCATGCTGGGGTTCGCCGTGCTCATGGTCATCGTCGCCGTGCGCATGCTGCGCGGCGAATCCGATCACGGCGGGGCGTGCCGCACTTACGAAGGCCGGGTCAACTGGCGCAGCTGCCTACCCAAAGCACTGATCGCCGGGGCGGCCGTCGGATTCCTCACCGGCCTGTTCGGCGTCGGCGGCGGGTTCGTCATCGTCCCGGCCCTCATCATGCTGCTGGGGCTGGCCACCGCCGAGGCGGTGGCCACCTCCCTCGTCATCATCACCATCAACGCGGCTTCGGGCCTGACTGCGCACGCAGGTGTCGCGGCCGGTCTGGATCACCTGACCATCGCGGCCTTCGCCGCGGCGGCCATGGCCGCCTCACTGGCGGCCGGACGCTTCGCGGCAAAGATTCCGGCCAGGCCGCTGCGGCTCGGCTTCGCGGTGCTCGTGCTCATCGTCGCCGCGGGCGTGACCGCGGCGGTGTTCTTCGCCCCGGATCTCCTCTCGGCTGTGTGACAGGCGCCGCGGTCAGCACACGAGAGTGGCCACACGTGGCCGCGGTCACCTGGGGCAAAGGTCTCCTCGTCCGGGCGCAGGGTCCGACGGCCGGCCCTGCCACGTGCAGAGGCACTGCTCCAGTCACTCGCCGGTGGGCCAGGTCTCCTCCTCGACCGTGTCCGGTTCGATGGGGTGGAGCGGTGTCAGTGCCCGGGTCTGATCGAAGAAGAGGAACGCGTCGTAACGCTGAGCGCAGACCGTGGGCACGTAATTGCCCCACTGCTCACGCCGCGGATGGTAGACGACCCCGATCGCCCGGTGCGGGCGTGTCTCGTCCTTCCAGCGACCGCCGTCTGCCGACGCGCCGCCCGTTTCCTCGGAGCCGAAGACCGCCAGGGCTGCATTACCCCCGGTGCCCTGGTGCAGTAGGTGCTCGATGCTGCCTTCACGCGCCGGCGGCACCCGCATCCTCGTGGGAGTCGCCCCCCAGCGGTCCGCCGCGATCACCTGCCCCTCATAGGAACCGAAACCGACGAGCACCACGCCCTCGTCTCCGTGGCGCTCGCGGACCAACTGGCCGACGTTGACCATGCCCGCGTCGGTCATGTCCGTCGCACGAGCGTCGCCGATGTGGGTGTTGTGCTCCCACACCACCGCTTTGGCGTGCGGTCCGTGGTAGTCCATCAGCCGGTCCAAAGTGTCGGCCATGTGCCGGTCCCGGATGTTCCACGACTCGGGGCCGCCCCGCACCATCGAGCGGTAGTACCGTTCGGCTCCGGCCAGCACTTCGGCGTTCTGCCGTGCGGCGAACTCGGCGAGGCCGTCGTCGTCGTCGGGCGCGTCCGCGCGGTGGCGCATCTCGGAGAGCAGGTCGATCACCTGCTCCTCGCAGCCCTCCGGAACCATCCGGGTCGCGCTCGCGTAGAACTGGGGGTCTTCATCGTAGGGCTCGAAGCAGCGGTAGGCGCGCAGCGCGGTCTCCACCTCGTCGGGTGCGTGCTCACTCAGCCATCCCAGTACCCCGTGCAGGGACTCCCACAGACTGTAGACGTCCAATCCGAAGAACCCGATCCGCTGATCCTCCGGCAGCCCGAGGTTGTGGGTACGCAACCACCGCGCGAACGCCAGCACGTCGGTGTTGGCCCACATCCACCGCGGCCACCGCCGGAAGCCCTCCAGCACCTCCCGCGGGTCTTCAGGTGCGCCGGGCGCCCCCGAGACACTGCAGTGCAGGGCCTGGCAGTCCGGCCAGTCGCCTTCCACCGCGACGAAAGTGAAGCCCTTCTCCTCGATCAGCCGCCGGGTCAGCGCCGCGCGCCACCGGTAGAACTCGGCGGTGCCGTGCGAGGCCTCGCCCAGCAGCACATAACGTGCCTCGCCGATCCGCTCCATGAGCGGGTCCAGCGATTTTGGACCGGTCAACGGCTGAAGATGGGCACCTGCGGCGCCGGTACCGGAGCGCACGTGCGCCATGGTGTCTCCCTTTGCTGCCACAACCGCCCTTTCGCCTGGGACGACCGGCGCCCGCGGCGCGGCGCCGAGCGCCGGCGGCCGCTCCCGCCGATATGCCTGCGGCTGCAGCTACCAGCACGGTGTCCGGGTAAACGTGCCGGGTCCACCAGGTGTCGGCGCAAAGATCGGAA
>JAJYTD010000090.1 GCA_021793235.1 Actinomycetes bacterium
TCGATGCCCATCACCCGGTTGCGGTCCTGGGCCAGGGCCGGATCGGACTCGCCCTCGCGGTTGAACGACCACATCAGCTTGGGGTCCCCCATGGGCAGCCCCATGCCCGGCCCCTGGTCGTGGCGGCCGGTGTGCCAGGTGTGCCAGGTCTTTCCGTAGCTGTTCACCAACAGCTTCATCAGCGACTTCTCCGCCTTCTCGGGCAGGCCCGGCGCGACCAGTTGACCGGAGAGCACCTCGAAGTTGTGCGGGTGCCAGTAGTCCTTCTCCTCCTCGGGCAGCGTGCCGAACAGACCCTCCGAGACGATGTACTCGATCCCGATCAGGTTCGCCTCGCGGGTGTTGCCGTCGAACAGCACGCACTGCATCAGCTCGTCGTTGACCACGCGGCAGTAGTGGTGCGCCTCCATCTGGGTATCCGGCTCGCCCTTGGCGCAGTGGAACCCCACCACGTAGACGTCGAATCCCTTGAGCGGGGCATCCTCCTGGAGCAGCTTCGCGCCCGTGTCCAGGACCGAGCGCCATCGGCTCGTCGGTTCACCGGGCGGGGTCAGCGGGCTGCGGCGTTCCTCGATCGTCGGGTTGCGCACGGTACTGCCTTTCTGCCGGGACGGCTCCGTTCCGGCCCGGCTACCCCGTCCGGCCCCGAACTAAGACGGTAGTTGGGGCTGACCGGGCAAGCCCGGTGCCGCGGGGCCCGATCCGCCGCCCTCAGCCGACGGTGACGATGATCTTTCCCTGGAGGTGTCCGCCCTCGCTGAGCCGGTGGGCGTCGGCGGTCTGCTCCAGCGGGAAGGTCGCCTCGATGGGCAGCTTCAACGCGCCGGTCCGCAGGAGCGGCAGCACCTCGTCCGCCTGGCCCGTGAGGCGTCCGGAGGACCCCAGAGCGGTCTGTCGGCGATCCAACTGCCGGTGTCACTGATCAACATCGTCCCCATCAAGGACGCCCTCACCGAAACCGGTCCGCTCATCGATGCCCACGAGGCAGGATTGCAGATGTGGGCCTCGGCCCCGCTGCATGGCGGCAAGCTCGTCCGCCTGGTGAACGCACGCCTCGCGCACTACATCAGCGAGGGGGCCTCGCCCGCCGAGGCGGCCCTGCTGGTGACCGCCTCAACGCCCGGCCTGACCGGGATGCTCATCAGCACATCGAGTACGGAGCACTGGACGAGCGCGGCGACGGTGGCGGGTGGCCCACTCCTGCCCAAGAACCGACTCAAGGACATCAGTGACCTCCTCCTCTCCCGAGAGAAAGCCTGACCTACACCAGGCGTGGCACCACGCGGTCGCGGCCCTGAACCTGTCCGCACCCGATGATGTCGCACTACATCCCGGGTTGGGTGGCCGGACCCTCAGCGGTCCGGCCACCACTACCGAGGGCTCATCCGTGTGGCTGCGCGTCATGTCCGCACCCCACCCGGGCGGAAAAGTGTGGGAAGGCACGTCGCTCGCCGATGCCCTGCTGGGCGGCGACGTTCCCCGACCGCGCCTGCTCGCCGAGTACACCTGGGGCGAAACCCCCGCGT
The DNA here is from genome assembly GCA_021793235.1 of Actinomycetes bacterium. GTDB lineage: Bacteria > Actinomycetota > Actinomycetes > Streptosporangiales > Streptosporangiaceae > JAJYTD01. The sequence continues at coordinate 1,527 of JAJYTD010000090.1, forward strand.
TCCAAGCACTGCTGTGGGAGCGCATGCCGGGGACGGTCGTGTCTACGACCCCTGCTCTGACCACTCCCGCGAACAACGACGCCCGCTGGTGGCACGATCTACGCCGCGCCCTGACCGCTCTGCAAGCGGCACCGGCCCCCCAGGACCGACAGGTGTTCACGCAAGCCTTCATCCACCGCATCCCCGACCACATCCCCGAGATCGCGGAGGCCGGAGTAGACCTGAACGTGCGGACCTGGGTGGCCTCACACGGGGACCTGCACTGGGCCAACCTGACCCGCGATCCGCTGATGGTCCTGGACTGGGAGGGGTGGGGCCTGGCACCCCTGGGCTACGACGCCGCTGTCCTTCACGCCTACGCGCTCGCAGAGCCTGAGACAGCGGCCGAAGTCCGCGAGGCCTTCGCCGACGTGCTGAACACCGGAGCAGGGCGACTGGCGCACCTGGTGATCTGCGCCGAGATCGTCCAGGCGGCCGAGCGGGATGCATTGCACGCGCGTTTGGCTCCTTACGCGCGCAGGTTCGCGGCCGAGGTACTGACCGCACCCCAGTAGCCGCACACGACAGGGCCTCGCTCGGTCATCTGGGCGAGGACCTTCGTTCCGCAGGCCGACCGCGCACTTCACGCCGTGCGACGCCTCGGTACGTTCTCACCCATCCGAACCGCCTGCCTGGAAGAATCGGTGGCCGGCACCACCACCCGCGCACTGACCGGGCGCAGCGTGCGCTGGGGCCACGGCGTCATGGCCGACCCCATACTGCTGCACGCCTGGACTGGTCCTTTGCCCTCGCCCGGGGTCGGCGTCAACTCGTGGCGGTGCCGACCGCCGCGGTGCCGCTCCCCCTTCACTGGCCTGCTACGACAACGGCCCCGGTGAGTCGGTGCTCACCGGGGCCGTGCACGATGCCAGGTGCGATGCGGCGGTCGCCTCTCGGCGCGAGGCACAACGCGGCTCCGAGACCGCTCCGACCCCGGCGGGGGCGGGCGCGGTATTCCGCGAAGGCGATAGGTGAGGCCCGGGGACACTTGCTACCGCATCGACCTGCACCCTGCACAACCACGCGGTGTCCCCGGCTATTCCAGGGTGGGGCGGCTGTTTTTCCCGACGCCGCGCCCGGCTCACCCGGCGACCGCGCCGAAGGCCAGCCCCAGCAGGTAGGTCACCGTCGCCGCGGCGGCGCCGATGGCGAACTGGCGCAGCGCGCGGCGCAGCGGCGACGCCCCCGAGAGCACCCCCACGACCGCACCGGTGAGCATCAGCGCCGTTCCGGTGAGGCCCCCGGCCACCGCGACCGCGGTGAGCCCTTCCCACCCGGCCAGGAAGGGCAGCACCGGGATCAGCGCGCCGACGGCAAAGGACGCGAAGCTCGACGCGGCCGCGCTGATCCCGCTGCCGATGACGTCGGTGTCCGCAGCAGAGCCGATAGCGGTCGGCGGCGGGCCGGAAGAGGCGCGGCGCAGCACCGTGTCCGCGTGGTGCTGGGCCTCCTCGGCCGACATGCCCCGGGCCCGATAGACCAGGGCGAGCTCGTTGGCGTCGACATCGAGCGCGGACGCGGACTCCCGAGCCGCCTCGCCCGGGGCCGATGCGGCCAGCAGTTCACGTTGCGAACTCACCGAGACGTACTCCCCCGCCGCCATCGACAGCGCTCCGGCCAGCAGCCCCGACAGTCCGGTCAGCAGAACGGCCTGGGTGCTCACACCGCCGCCGACCACCCCCAGCACCAGGGCGATGTTGCTCACCAGCCCGTCGTTGGCCCCGAAGACAGCGGCGCGCAGCGTCCCCGACATCCGCGCTCGGCCCCGCGCGGCCAACCCCCGCACCACCTCCTCATGAATCCGCTCGTCGGCCACCATCGAGGGCAGGACGTCGGCGTCGGCCTCATAAGTCGCCCGAGCCTCCGCCTGCTGCATCAAGGCCAGCACGAACACCCAGCCGAAACGGCGGGCCAGAAAGGTCATCGCCCGCGTCTGCAACGTGCCGCGGCGCGGTTGTCCGACCTCGGGCCCCAGCAGGCGTTCCCAGTGTCCGGCGTGGCGCTCCTCGGCGTTGGCCAGCCCGAGCAGGATCTCTTGCTCCTCACCGCCCCGGCGGCGGGCCAGTACACGGTAGGCCCGGGCCGCCTCGCGCTCGTCGGCCAGCAGGCGGCGCCACCGCCGCAGCGTGGCCGGCGAGGGAGCGGAGGCGGCCCGAGAGCGCTCATTGCCCGTATCCCCCATGGGATGTCCCCTTCCCAGAAGAAGCGTCGGGAAGCGGTGCGGTCGCGGCTGGTCGGCACTGGCCGGCAGGCGGCGGGGAGTACGCGGCGGACTGCTTCGGGGTGCCTGTCGCTCATGCGCCACCCCCTTCGGTCCCGGCACCGGTAGGGGCCGCGCCGAGGTCAAGGGGCGACGTACTGGTCGGCGTAGGCCGCGGAGGGCGCGATGGGGGTGATGACGTCGATCAGGACGCCATTGGGGTCGGACACGATGAAGTGCCGCTGCCCGAAGCCCTCGCTGCGCAGTTCGAGCTCGGCCCGCAGGCCTTCGCGGACGACGAGCCGCTCCCACTGCGCGTCGACGTCTTCCACCTCGAAGTTGAGCAGCAGGCCCCGCGCAGGGGTGCGGTAGGCCGCGGGCAGCGTCGGGTGCTGGTGGTCGAGCAGGGCGAGCTCGTAGGGCGGCTCCCCTTTCCGCCGCAGACTCACGTACCAGTCCGCCTCGAATGTCGTCTCGAATCCGAGCAGCCCGGTGTAGAAGTCGCGGGACTCCTGGATTCGGGAGGTGCAGATGACCGGGTAGAAGCTGGTCAGCGTCACATCAGATCCTTTCACATACCGTTGGTATGTGGAGGTACGCTATTGGCGTACCACCGGTATGTCAAGGGAGGGCGGCGCCATGACGGACGGCAGCAGGGCCCAGCAGCGCGAGCAGACCAGACAGACCCTGCTGCGCGAGAGCAGGCGCCTGTTCGCGACCCGGGGCTACGGCGCCGTGGGCCTGGCGGAGATCGTCAGCGCCGCAGGGGTCACCAAAGGTGCGCTTTACCACCACTTCGACAGCAAGGCCGGCCTGTTCCGCGCCGTCTTGGAGCAGGTGCAGCAGGAGGTGGCCCGCCAGGTCGCCGCCACAGCCGAGGCCCAGGGTGACCCCTGGGGGCGGCTGACCGCCGGATGCCGGGCGTTCCTCACCGCGAGCACCGCCCCCGACGTCCAGCAGGTCATGCTCGTCGACGGCCCCGCCGTGCTGGGCTGGAGCCAATGGCGCGCACTGGACGAGGCCGCATCCGCCCGCCACCTGACCGAAGCCCTCACCGCCCTGATCGAGGCGGGAGCGATTCCTCCTCAGCCGGTCGCGCCGCTGGCCCATCTGCTGTCGGGCGCGATGAACGAAGCGGCCCTGTGGCTGGCCGAGTCGGCAGACCCCGAAAACCTGGCCGACACCTGGGCCGCCCTGTCCCGAATACTGGAGGCGCTGCGCACCCGCTGAGCCCCGCGTGCGGGCCCGCTGCTCGGGCGCCATTGCGCGGATGGGCGATAGGGGTAGCCGAACCGTCCGAGCCATACCGGCAGGATCGGCCGACAACGGAAACGACGCTGATCAGCGGATCAGCAGAACAATTCTGCCTTCTCTGTCCTGCTGTCTGTTGACATCGGGTATACCAAGCGCCATTCTATTAGAAAGCACCCTGATTGGGGCATATCAGGGAATTAATCGCATTCGATGCGGACTGGCCGCGAACCGTCCAGAATGCGAACGCGCGCCAATGGGGGCGTCGACCAGCCACCGGTCCTCCCCGCCCGTACCCGGGCCGGGTCCGTCCCCAGTGCCCGCGGGAAAAGCGATCCGGGATTGACGGAAAATACGGCTCCCCCGTTTCCGAAACCGTGCTGCCGCAGGCGGAAGGCCCAGTTGAGCAGAGCCGATCGCGTTCGCATTCCTCCCTTCGCCGCAGCACTGCCCTGTTCTCCCCTACGACCTGATTTCTCCTGCCCGCATTGGAAGGAATTCCAGGAGGAACCGTGCTCCTGCGAAGGATCGAATCGTGCCCGAGGGGGTCTCTTGGCTTCTCTGTCCGCTGAATCGGGGAGGTTTTGGCGGCCGCCCGCAAGGCTTCCCGGTTCACCGCCGAGAGCTCCACGGCCCGGGATACCGCATATCTCCTCCCTTGGCTCCGCAGGCGTTTTCGCCGCCGACCGGCAAAGACGCGCTGACGCCCACCGTCCACGATCGGCCTGGGGGCCGACGCAGCACAGACCACCGAAAGGGTCACGTTGAAGCAAAGTGCGGAGAAGGGTGCTTCCTCCCCGCCCCCAAGACCGGAGAGGAAATACCGACGACAGATGAATCTGGACCAGTTTCGCGGGCCGGTGCTCTCGCTGTTTCGCATGGTGGCGGGACTGATGTTCCTGCTCCACGGAGCGGCTGCCCTGTTCGGCGTCTTCGGCGGCATCCAGGGCACCGGAGCCGCGGTCGAGTTCGGCCTCTGGCCCGGTTGGTGGGCCGCACTCATCCAACTGGCCTGCGGAATACTCGTCCTCCTCGGCCTGTTCACCCGCCCCAGCGCGACACTGGCATCGGGTTCGATGGCCTACGCCTACTTCGTGGTCCACCAGCCTCAAGGGCTGCTGCCGCTGCTCAACGGCGGCGAACTGTCGGCGATGTACTGCTGGGCGTTCCTGCTCATCGCCGTACTGGGACCGGGAACCTGGGCCGTGGACCCCCTCATCCGCCGCCTCCGCGACGGCAGCGCACCCCAGCCCGTCCCGCCCCGCCCTGGCTGACCCCTCCACCCCACCGCCCCCGGCGCGCGGTCCCCGCAGGGGCCGCGCGCCGCCACCACGCCCCTCCCCGCCTTCGGTGAAGCACCGCAAACGGCGCGTCGGCCGGAGGGCTCCTGCGGTTGCGCACGCACACGCGCCGGCGCGAAATGTTTGGCGCTCAATCACCGCGGGGCGCGGCAGCCGCTCCGGGGCCCTCGAAGGCCGCGATGCGTTCGACCGCCGCGGCCACCAGATCGTGCGCCTGCTGCTCGGAGAAGATGCCGGGCAGGGTGAGCCGTTCTGTGATCAGCCAGTTCAGCGCCAGATGCAGCAGGACCACCGTGGTGGCGTCACCGGGCATGCCCGACCTCAGGTGGAAGGCGATGTTGGCGTCGATGTCAGCGCGGATCCGGCGGGTGAGTATCGAACGCAGCTCCGGGCGGCGGGTGGCCTCCAGGCGCAGTTCCAGCATGGCCAGATAGCCCGACCGGAACCGGGTGAGCCGACCCACCGTTTCGTACATGGCCTCGGTGAGGTGGGTGCGGTCGTGCGGCCCCTGCAGGACCTGGTCGAAGGCGGCCGTATCGGGTTGTAGCCGCTCGTACACGCGCTCGCCCGCCTGGGTGAGCAGGTCGTCGCGGCTGCTGAAGTAGTTCGACGCCGTGCCGATGGGCACTGCCGCTTCCGTGTCGACGGACCGGAAGGTCAGCCCGCGCGCCCCCTCGCGCGCAAGGATTTCGATCGCTGCGTCGACGAGCGCCGCACGCCGTTTCGGGTTCTGCCGCATGGGACCTCTCCAAGGAACTCGATTGACACCACTATGAATGTAGTACTACGGTCAAACCACTCCATTTGGAGTACTATGCAGGAAGCCCTCACGGCCTTCCGTCCCCCTGCCCCGGCCGCACACCCCACCCATCAAGGAGACGCATGCGAAAACTCATCTACTACGTCGGCATGACCATCGACGGATTCATCGCCGCACCCGACGGCGAAGCGGACTTCTTCCCGGTCACTCAAGGCGTCATCGACTTCATCACCGATGAATACCCCGACGCTCTTCCCACGCACATCCGCCAGCAGTTCGGCATCGACGTCGCCAACCCGAACTTCGACATCGGAATCCAGGGGCGCCGCACCTACGAACCCGCTCTGGAGATCGGCGTGACGAGCCCGTTCTCCCATTTGCGCCAGTACGTGGTCTCCCAGACCATCACCGAAAGCCCCGATCCCGCTGTCGAGATCATCTCCGGTGATCCGCTCACCAAGGTCCGCGAGCTCAAAGCCGAGCACGGAAAAGACATCTACCTGATCGGAGGCAGCCGACTCGCCGGGCAGCTCCTGCCCGAGATCGACGCGCTCGTCATCAAGCTCTACCCGATCGTCACGGGAGCCGGCATCCCGATGTTCACCGCCGAGTTCTCCCCCACCTACTTCGAACTGACCCGCACCCGGACACTCGAACAAGGCGCGGTCGTCCTCTTCTACACACGCACGTGAGCCGCGCCGATCTTGACGTTGTGCACCCCGAAATCCGGGTCCTGGGGTGTACAAGGTCAAGATCGGCGCAGGGAAACCGGCTCGGCTTGATTTCCTTACCCGCCGTTGACGGGCAGGGCGGTGCCGCCGGTAATGCCCAGGAGCTCGGCGTAGGTGGTGGGAAAGATGGTGCGGGGGTGGCCGGCGGCGGCCCAGACGCGGGGGTGCTCGGCCAGGGCGGTGTCGACCACGGTGCGCAGAGGGGCGGGGTGACCAAGAGGCGCGACACCGCCGATGGCCTGGCCGGTGGCCTCGCGGACCTGCTCAGGGGTGGCCCGGTGCAGGGCCCCGGCCCCCACACGGGCGGCCAGGGCTGCGGTGTCGACGCGGTGGCCGCCGCTGGCCATGACCAGAAGCGGTTCGGTATCGGCCAAAAACACCAGGCTGTTGGCGATGGCGCTGATGTCGCAGCCCAATGCGGCCGCGGCATCGGCGGCGGTGCGCGCGGAGCCGGGCAGCTCACGTACTTGGCCGCTGGCCCCGGCGGCGTGCAGCGCCTGGGCCACCGGGCGGCTGCGGGCGGGCAGATGGGCGTATCCGGTGGCGGACTGTGTCATCAGGCGGTCCCTGTCGGCAGTCGAAGTGGTCGGTCGGGGCGGGATGCGGTCGGCGGCTGCGGGGTGAGTGCGGTGCGGGCCGCACCTCGGGGAGGCCCCGCGGCAGGCGCCAGGTCAGGGTCTGGCTGTTTTGACCTCCAGGAGGAAGGCCGCCCATTCGGCCGCGGGGAAGGCGAGATGGCCCAGGCCCCGGTGCCGGCTGTCGCGGACG
>JAJYTD010000037.1 GCA_021793235.1 Actinomycetes bacterium
AAACATGGCACAAAGAAAAACAAACACGCGCTGTTGAGTTCTCAAGAAACAACCGCTCATCCCGTACAAACCCACCCGAACCACAACCGGCCCGGAAGGCTCTTCCGCAAGAGGCGGAGTTCCGCTTGATTGTTGGAGTCTTCCCCGCCCTGAGCCGAAACCCTGGGTCGAGGACAACTCCTCTATCTTACTCCCGATCCTACCCCTGTCAAATGACGGAGTGTGTTCTCGGAAGTGGTTCCACTCTACCCTAGGTCACGAGTGCTCGTGACCGTCTGGATTGAGCGGGCCCATCGGCTCGCCCGCGGTGCGAACCCGCGTTCGTTTCGCTCGATGTTTCTTCAGCCTACAGGCTCACCAGAGTGCTCAGTACCGGCTTTCGGCGAGCACACCGCCGACCTGCACGCGGACCGTAATCCTCCGATCCGGCATCGCGATCGGCGCCGCCTTCTGTCCCGGTACAACCACGGCCGCACCAGGGATATTCCTACGTAAGCTTCTCAATCGGCGCGAACTTCACCAGGAAGTCCTTCTCACCGATGTCGGCGCCGAAGTCGATCCGCGCCTTGGCCTTGTCGGCCACCCCATCGACGAGCAGCACCGTGCCCAGGCCGAACGAGTCGTGGTTGACCTTGTCGCCGGGGCTGAGTGCGGGAATGTTCGCGGCGGTCTTCGTCGCCTTCGCGCGAAATGGTGAACCGCTCCGCGGCCGTGCTGCCGCGGACGTCATGTTCGCGGCGACCGCGGATTCCGGGCGGCGCCACTCGATGAGGTCCTTGGGGATCTCGTCGAGGAACCTGGACGCCGGGTTGTAGGACGGCGTGCCCCATGCGCTGCGGACCGCTGACCTGGTGACGTACAACCGCTGCTGCGCCCGGGTTATTCCGACGTAGGCCAGGCGCCTTTCCTCTTCCAGTTCGGCCTTCTCCCCCAGTGTGCGCATGTGCGGGAAGACGCCGTCCTCCATGCCGGTGAGGAACACGACCGGGAACTCCAGGCCCTTGGCCGCGTGCAGCGTCATGAGGGTGACGACACCGCCGCTCTCGTCCGCGTCGGGGATCTGGTCGGTGTCGGCGATAAGGGAGACCTGCTCCAGGAAGTCGACCAGGGTGGGCTCGCCCGGCTCGGGGGGTGCCTCCCCTGCCACCGCTTCCGCGTCCTCCTCGGCGTCCGCGTACAGGGGCCCGGTGAAGGAGTTCTCGAACTCCCGGGCGACCTCCACGAACTCCTCCAGGTTCTCCACCCGGCTCTCGTCCTGGATGTCCGTGGAGTTGGCGAGTTCGGAAAGGTAACCGGTGCGCTGCAGCACCGCCTCGATGATCTCCGCCGGGGTACTGTCCGGGATGAGCTCTTCCAGCTCCTCCAGCAGTGCCGTGAACTCGCGGACCGCCTTGAGCGACCGGGTGGCGATCCCCGGTGCGTCCTCGGCCCTGCGCAGCGCCTGGGAGAAGGAGATGCGCTCGCGCGCCGCGAACAGCTCGATCGTCTCCTCGGCCCGGTCGCCGATGCCCCGCTTGGGGACGTTGAGAATGCGGCGCAGGCTCACCGTGTCCTCGGGGTTGGCCAGTACCCGCAGGTAGGCGAGGATGTCGCGGATCTCCTTGCGTTCGTAGAAGCGCACCCCGCCGACGATCTTGTAGGGCAGCCCGGTGCGGATGAAGACGTCCTCGAACACCCGCGACTGCGCGTTGGTCCGGTAGAAGACCGCGACCTCACCCGGTGCGCAGACGTCCTCGTCGTTGAGCTTGTCGATCTCGCCGACGACGAACGCCGCCTCGTCGTGCTCGTTGTCGGCGACGTAGCCGACGATCGACGGCCCGGCTCCCTGCTCAGACCACAGGTTCTTGGCCGGGCGGCCCTGGTTGCGCTCGATCACGGCGTTCGCCGCGGTGAGGATGGTCTGGGTCGACCGGTAGTTCTGCTCCAGCAGGATCGTGCGCGCCTGGGGGTAGTCGCGTTCGAACTCCAGGATGTTGCGGATCGTCGCGCCGCGGAAGGCGTAGATCGACTGGTCGGCGTCGCCCACCACGCACAGCTCCGACGGCGGCACGGCAGTTTCCGGCCCGCCCTCTCCGACGAGCAGGCGCACCAGCTCGTACTGCGCGTGGTTGGTGTCCTGGTACTCGTCGACGAGGATGTGCCGGAAGCGGCGCCGGTAGTACTCGGCGACGTCGGGGAACATCTGGAGCAGGTTGACCGTGATCATGATCAGGTCGTCGAAGTCCATGGCGCCGGCCTCGTGCAGCCGCCGCTGGTACAGCGTGTAGGCCTCGGCGAGTTTCTTCTCCTGCTCGGTCTGGGCCTGTTCGGTGAAGGTGTCGTAGTCGACGAGCTCGTTCTTCAGGTTGGACACCTGCGCCGAGAACGACTTCGGCGGGAACCGCTTGGGGTCCAGGTCCAGTTCCTTGCAGACCAATTGCATGAGCCGCTTGGAGTCGGCCGAGTCGTAGATGGTGAAGCTGCTCGGATAGCCGAGCCGGCCCCCCTCGCGGCGCAGGATGCGTACGCACGCCGAGTGGAACGTCATGACCCACATGGCGTTGGCGACACGGGAGCCGAGCAGGTCCTCGATGCGCTCCTTCATCTCGGCCGCGGCCTTGTTGGTGAAGGTGATGGCCAGCACCTCGCCCGCGCGCACGTCTCGTTGGGCGAGCAGGTAGGCGATGCGGTGGGTCAGCACCCGGGTCTTTCCGGAGCCGGCGCCCGCGACGATCAGCAGCGGACTGCCGGAGTGTGTCACGGCGTCGCGCTGGGGAGCGTTGAGACCTTCGAGAAGCAGCTCTTGGGAGGACACCCCACCAAGGTTACGAGGGTGTGCGGACACCTGTATCCCTATCCCGCTTCGATCCGACGGGTCCGGGGGTCGCCGACCGGGTTCTGGGGGCCGCCCGGCTTTACAGGTGACCGGTGCGCTCAGCGGCAAGCTGGCTTGCTCGCTGCGCTGAGGCCACCACACCCGCGACTCCGCTTCTGAGAGGCTGGCCCAAAGAATCCAGGATCGGATGGTTGGGGAGACATCGTGCGGATCTTTGTCGACTGCGACCCGGGAATCGATGACGCGCTGGCACTCGCGTACCTGGCCGCGCGCCCCGATATCGAGATCACCGGGGTGGGGTCGGTCTTCGGCAACAACAGCGTCGACATCACCACGGACAACGCGCTGCGGCTCATGGAACTCTACGGCCGCCCGTCCGTTCCCGTGGCGCGCGGCGCACAGCGCCCGCTCGTGCAGCCGCCGTCGTTCGCCGAGTCGGTGCACGGCGCCAACGGGCTCGGCGGCGTCGAGACGCCCGCCCCGCAGGGCACGTTCTTCCACGAGTCCGCTGCCGAGCTGCTGGTCCGTTCGGCCCGGTCGGCGCCGGGCGAGATCGACGTACTGGCGCTCGGCCCGTTGACCAACCTCGCGCTCGCGCTGGGGCTGGAGCCGCGGCTGCCGAAACTGGTGCGCCGCGTGGTGGTCATGGGCGGCGCCGTCCGGGCCCCGGGCAACGTGACCCCGTGGGCGGAGGCCAACATCGACAACGACCCCGAGGCGGCCGAGGTGGTGTTCGCGGCGGGGTTCGACCTGACGCTGGTCGCGCTGGACGTCACGATGCGGACAACGGCGTCGGCCGCCTGGCTCGACGAGCTCAAGGCGATCGAGGGCGACCGCGCCCGGATGACCTCGGCGTTCCTGGACTGCTACGTCGACTGGTACACCGGCGTGTTCGGGACCCGCCAGTGTGCGATGCACGACCCGTTGGCCGCCGCGGTCCTGCTCGACCCGGACCTGGTGACGGCGGCGGTGGACGTCCCGATCCGGGTGGAGCTGAAAGGCGAGTACACCCGGGGCCAGACGATCGCCGACCTCCGCCCCAACGCCGACGCCTTTGCCGATCGGCCGGGGGTCCGGCTCGCCACCGAGGTCAACGGCGAGGTGTTCTTCGCCAGGATGCTGGACGCGCTGCGCTGACCGGCCGGCGGCGCCGTCCGGGCCGCGGCCTCAGACCAGTTTGCGGGCCGTGGCCCAGCGGCTGAGTTCGTGGCGGTTGGAGAGCTGTAGTTTGCGCAGCACCGAGGACACGTGGGTCTCGACCGTCTTCACCGAGATGAACAGTTCCTTGGCGACTTCCTTGTAGGCGTAGCCGCGTGCGATGAGCCGCAGGACCTCGCGTTCGCGCTGGGTGAGGCGGTCGAGTTCGGGGTCCAGGGGCGGGGCGTCGGTGGCGGAGAAGGCGTCCAGGACAAAGCCCGCCAGCCGGGGCGAGAAGACGGCGTCGCCGTCGGCGACCCGAACGATCGCGTTGGCGAGCTCCTTGCCGGAGATCGTCTTGGTGACGTATCCGCGTGCTCCGCCGCGGACCACGCCGATCACGTCCTCTGCCGCGTCGGAGACCGACAGCGCGAGGAAGCGGATCTCCGGATGGCGGGAGAGGACGCGGCGGAGCACCTCCACTCCGCCCCCTCCGGGCAGGTGGACATCCAGCAGGACGAGGTCGGGCTGCTTGTCGCTGATGACGTGTACGGCGCTGTCCACGTCTCCGGCTTCGCCGATCACGTCGACGGCGTCGCCGAGTTCTCCCCGGACGCCGCTACGGAAGAGCCGGTGGTCGTCCACGATCACGACGCGCGGGATCGCGGCGCCGCTGGCAAAGGTGCTGTTCTCGTCTTCCACACCCTGGACTGTACCCACACGTACCGGTTCGCGGCGGTCTGCTGCCGACCCCGGCCATAGTGTCGGCTCGGCCACACTGCCGGCCCCGGCCGCGGGGCGGGTCGGGGCTACTCCTTCGAGCGCGGCACGCGCAGCTGCACCTCGGTCCCCTCACCTGGGGCGGTGCGGATGCGGGCGCTGCCGCCGTGCCGTTCCATCCGGCCGATGATGGAGCCGCGCACGCCCATGCGGTCCTCGGGGACCGCGTCGAGGTCGAAGCCCTCGCCCCGGTCGCGGATGAAGATGAGCACCTCGTCGGGGTCGACCTCCCCGAACACCGAGATGGCGTCGGTGCCGGCGTACTTGGAGGCGTTGACCATGGCCTCCCGCGCCGCCCGCAGGGCGGCGTGAATCCCGTCGTCGATCGGGCAGTCGCCGACGCAGACGACCTCGATCGGGACCCCGTGGACCTCTTCCACTTCGGCGGCGACGCGTTCGAGGGCGGGGGTCACGGTGGTTTCGGCGTCGGCGGGGCGCTGGTACAGCCAGCTGCGCAGGGCGCGTTCCTGGACGCGGGCCAGGCGCTGCACTTCCCGGGGGTCGTCGGCGCGGCGCTGGATGAGGGTGAGCGTGTGCAGCACGGAGTCGTGGATGTGCGCGGCGAGTTCCGCGCGCTCCTGGTTGCGGATGCGCTCGCGGCGCTCCTTGTCGCGTTCGCGTACCAGGCCGATGATCCACGGGGCGGCGATCAGCGAGATTCCGGTGAGTATCGTGAGCGCGAACGTGAGGCCGGCGCGTGCCTCGTGGAGCTGGCGCTGGAACGCCAGGAACCCGATGACGCCGATGACGATGAGGAGGACCCCGGCGCCGGTGCGCACCCAGCTTTTGCGGCTGCGCAGGACGGTGGCCGACATCCATTCGTCGCGCAGGGCGGGGTTGGCCTGCTGCCACAGGATGGTGGCGCCGAGCGCGCCGAAGACGAGGAACCAGAGCAGGGGGTCGAAGACCCCGCCGAAGACGAGGAAGAGCACGCCCAGCCCGCCGGCGAGGGCGAGGTAGGCGAGCAGTTGGCTGATGTCGCGCCCTTTGCGTTCGCGGACGCTTTCGGGGTCTGTTTCCTCGGTGTCGTCGGTCGCGGGCTGCGGCGGGACGAAGAACACCAGCGCCAGGTAGACGGCGATGCCGATACCGCCGAAGCCCAGCGCGAGCAGGGCGAGGCGGGTCACCACCGGGTCGATGCCGAGGTGGCGGGCCAGGCCCACGCCGACGCCGGCGACCAGCCGGCCGTCGCGCGCGCGGTAGAACCGCGGCGTGTCGCTCGCCGTCTCGGTCACAGGTCCGCGCCTCCTCATTTCTCGTACGGTCACTCTCCAGGATGCCCGTTGCCCGTGCTCAGGGCATCAGGGGCGTACCCCCCGGCCCCGCCGATGCCGTATCAGGGTGGGTTCAGGGTCCTCCCCGATGGGCACCGGCGCAGGTGGATGAGGACGATGGGATGTGGGAGGTGGTGGTCGGCCGTGAGCGGCAAGCGAGAGGCGATGGGCGGTGCGCAGCAGCGCGGCGCGGCGCCGGCGCCGGGCGGTTCCGCCTCTGCGGCCGCGGAGCGCACACTCGCCAAGGACAACGAGTCGGGTGTCATCACCGGGGTGTGCGCCGGTCTTGGCGCGTACACCCGTATCGATCCCGTCGTGTGGCGGGTGGGCTTCGCGACCACGGCGCTCGCCGGCGGCACCGGCCTGTGGCTCTATACCGCCGCCTGGCTGATGATGCGGGACGGCAGCGGACCGGCGATGTTCGAGCAGTTGTTCAACCGCCGGATCGCCGACCGGGCGGTGCCGGCGCTGTTGAGCCTGGGGCTGGCCGCGGCGACCGCGCTCAGCCTGGTCGGGGGGGTCAGCTGGGGGACGCTGGTGCTGGCGACTCCGCTCATCCTCGGTGCCCTGGTCGCCCACAACCGGGGGGTGAACCTGCAGCAGACCTACCGTGAGCTGCCTGGTCTGCTGCAGTCCAGGGAGCCGCCGCCGACGGCGCCGGAGCCGGAGCCCAAACCCGCCTACTACAACCCCGCACAGCCCTGGGCGCAGGCGCCGGACGGGCCGATCGATCTCGCGGTCGTCGCAGAGAGGTCGGGGGACGCGGAGGTCGCGGACCACGGGGATCCGGATGGCGGGGATCCGGATGGCGCCCCGGATGAGGAGTGCGGCTCAGGGGGCTCTGCCGAGCGGGCCCAGGAAAGGGCGCGGGAGCGTGCCCGCGAGCGGCGCCGCGCCAAGGCCTGCCGAAACCGCGGAGTCCGGCTGCTTCCCCTGGTGCTGTGGGCGGTCGTCGCCGTGACCGGAATTGCCTTCGGGGTGGCCGGAGGAGCGTCGGTGGCGGTTCTTGTCGGCCCGCAGACCGGCCCCGTCTATCTGGGGAGCGTCGTCGTGATCATCGGAGTGGCCCTTCTGGTGGGCGCCTGGGTGGCAGAGCCCCGCGGCCTGGTCACCCTCGGCACGCTGACGACACTGCTGCTCATAGCGTCGGTGAGCGTGGATCTGACGGCCATGCGCTTTGGCCACATCCAGTGGCGCCCCGCGACGGCCGCCGAGGCGCAGGAGGCCTACGCGCTCACGGGTTGGCGGGCGGATCTGGATCTGACCGCGGTGCCGCTGGAACCCGGGCAGCAGGTGGACGTCTCCGCGAGCGTGCGTTTCGGCAACCTCGACGTGCTGGTTCCGGACACCGCGCGGGTGATCGTGCACGGCAAGGTCACGGTCGGTGAGCTCCGGATCGATGACATGGTGCGCACCGGTGCCCGACTGGACATGCGCAGGACACTGGAACCGGAGCCGGTGCCCCGGGGCAGTGCGGACGGGGACGCGGACCAAGGCCGGGAGGGCGCATCGGGTGATCCGCCCACGCTGGTGGTGAATCTGATGTCCTACACCGGTGATGTGGAGGTGCGGCGTGTCTCGCCATAGGCCCGACTGGGGGTCGCTGATCGCTGGTCTGCTGTTCGTCCTGCTGGGAGCGGCTTTTGTCGTCAGCGGCACGACGAACTGGGGATTCGACGCGATCTGGATCCTTCCGGTGCTGGCGATCGGTCTGGGCATCGCGGGTATCGTCCGCGCTCTCACCCGGTCCCGCGATCACGACACCCGGCTCTGAGGCGCGAGGACGGGGAGTCCCCGCCGTCCGCCCGTGCTGGTGAGGCTGGTGCGGCCGGCGAGGCTGCCGCTGCTGTCGAGACGGCCCGGGCAGACCGGGCGGCCGTGGGCGCCTGAATCCCCGCAGAACCCGATTACGTGTTCTTGATTTTTCTATCACCCCTGTCTTCCCCGGTCATCCTGGTTTACGTTGTCCCTACCTCTGCCGGTGCTTCTTTACGAGACCGCTACTCCAGGAGGTCGGGTACCCCCATGCCCAATATCCGCGTCACTGTCGACGGTGTGCGCTACGACGACCAAGTCGAAGCGCGCAACCTGCTGGTTCACTATCTGCGCGAGCAACTAGGCAAGGTCGGCACCCCCATCGGGTGCGACACGTCCAACTGCGGAGCCTGCACCGTTCTTTTGGACGGGCTGTCCGCGAAGAGCTGCTCGGTACTCGCCGTCCAGGCGGACGGGCACGACATCACCACAATCGAAGGGCTGGCCGCGGACGGCCGGTGGCATCCCCTCCAGCGGGCCTTCCACGAGCACCACGCCCTGCAGTGCGGCTACTGCACACCAGGCATGATCCTGGCCGCGATCGACCTGTTGCGCGAGAACCCCGACCCCTCAGACGAGGAGATCCGCGAAGGGCTCGAAGGCAACCTGTGCCGCTGCACGGGCTATGCCAACATCGTCGCGGCGGTGCGCGCCGCCGCGGCCGAGATCCGGGCGGCGGCCGCCGCTCCGGCGCCCCGGGCCTCCGCTGATCCGGTCCCGTCGGCGGCCGCCGCGGCCCCGAGCGTGGAGGCGACGCCATGACCACCACCCCCGAGGCCCCCAACCTGGGCCGGGCGCAGGCGCGCAAGGAGGACGCGCGGCTGCTCACCGGCCGGACCAACTGGACCGACAACATCCGGCTCCCCGGCGCGCTGCACGTGGCGTTCGTGCGCAGCCCGCTCGCGCACGCCCGCATCACCGGTGTCGACTACTCGGCCGCGCTGGAGCTGCCGGGCGTGGTCGCGGCGTTCAGCGGCGCCGACTTCGCCGATGAGCAGGGCAGCCTGCCGTGCGCCTGGCCCGTCACCGAGGACATCGTCACTCCCGCCCACCCGCCGATGGCCGTGGACGAGGTGCGCTACGCGGGCGAGGCCGTGGCCTGCGTGGTGGCGCGGGACGCCCAGTCCGCGGCCGATGCGCTGGAGGCCGTCGACGTCGACTACGAACCGCTGCCGGCGGTCCTGGACATGGAGGCGGCGCTGGCGGACGGGGCCGACCTGGTGCACGCGGACGCGGGCACGAACAGGTCGTTCCTCTGGCCGTTGACCGAGGGCGACGTGGACGCCGCGTTCGACGGCGCCGATGTCGTGGTGACCCGGCGCTACCGGCAGCAGCGGCTGATCCCCGCGGCGATGGAGCCGCGCGCGGTGGTCTGCCGCCCCGAGGGCGACTCGTTCACGCTGTGGTCGGCCACGCAGATCCCGCACGTGCTGCGGGTGATGCTGGCGATGACCACCGGCATACCGGAGCAGGACATCCGCGTCATCGCGCCCGATGTCGGCGGCGGCTTCGGCTCCAAGCTGCAGGTGACGGCGGAGGAAGTGCTGGCGCTGCTGCTCGCGCGGCGCCTGGGCCTGCCGGTGAAGTGGACCGAGACGCGGTCGGAGGGGTTCCAGACCACCCACCACGGCCGCGACCAGATCCAGGACGTGTCGATCGCCGCTGACGCGGACGGGCGGATCCGCGGGCTCAAGGTCGACCTGCTCGCCGACATGGGCGCCTATCTGATGCTGGTGACACCTGGTGTGCCGATCCTGGGCGCGCTCATGTTCCCGGGGATCTACAAGATGGACGCCTACTCCTTCTCCTGCACCGGGGTCTTCACCACCAAGATGCCCACGGACGCCTATCGGGGCGCGGGCCGCCCCGAGGCGACCTATGCCATCGAGCGGATCATGAACGAGCTCGCTGACGAGCTCGGCATGGACCCGCTGGAGCTGCGCCGGCGCAACTGGATCGCGCACGAGGAGTTCCCCTACACCACGATCGCGGGCCTGACCTACGACTCCGGGAACTACGAGGCGGCGACCGAGCGCGCCGTGGAGCTGTTCGGCTACAGCGAACTGCGCGCCGAGCAGGAGCGGCGGCGCGCGGCCGGCGATCCCGTCCAGCTCGGCATCGGCGTTTCGACGTTCACCGAGATGTGCGGGCTGGCGCCGTCGCGGGTCCTGGGTTCGCTGCGCTACGGCGCGGGCGGTTGGGAGCACGCGTCGGTGCGGATGCTGCCCACCGGCAAGGTGGAGGTGGTCACGGGCTCTTCGGCGCACGGCCAGGGCCATGAAACCGCGTGGAGCCAGATCGTGGCGGACCGGCTCGGTGTCCCGTTCGAGGACATCCGGGTCCTGCACGGCGACACCCAGGTCGCTCCCCGGGGCATGGACACCTACGGTTCGCGGTCGCTGGTGGTGGGCGGTACCGCTGTCGTGCGGGCCTGCGACCGGGTCGTGGACAAGGCCCGCGCGATCGCCGCGCACATGCTGGAGGCGGCAGAGGAGGACCTGGAGTTCTCGGGTGGCGTGTTCCGGGTGCGTGGCACCGAGCGGCCTTCGGCGACGATCCAGGAGGTGTCGCTGGCGGCGTTCGCAGCGCACGACCTGCCCGAGGAGATGGAGGCGTCGCTCGATTCCGAGGCCACGGTCGACCCGGACGACTTCTCCTACCCGCACGGCACCCACCTGTGCGCGGTGGAGGTGGACACCGAGACCGGCCGTACGCGGATCCGCTCCTATGTGGCCGTGGACGACGTCGGCACGATCGTGAACCCGATGATCGTGGAAGGCCAGGTGCACGGCGGGCTGGCGCAGGGCATCGCCCAGGCGCTGTATGAGGAGGCGGTCTATGACACCGAGGGCAACCTGGTGACGTCGACGATGGCCGACTACCTGCTGCCGTCGGCGGCGGACCTGCCGGACTTCACCACCGATCGGACCGTGACGCCCTCGACCACCAACCCGCTGGGGGTCAAGGGCGTCGGCGAGGCCGGCACGATCGCCTCCACGCCGGCCGTGGTCAACGCGGTCGTGGATGCGCTGCGCCCCTACGGGGTGCGCGACGTGCCCATGCCGTGCACGCCCGAGCGCGTGTGGCGGGCGGTCACCGGTGTCCAGGACAACGAGGGAGCGGCACAGTGATACCTCCGCGATTCGACTACACCCGGCCCGCCACCCTCGCCGAGGCCGTCGGCATCCTGGCCGCCGACGAGGACGCCAAAGTCCTCGCCGGCGGGCAGAGCCTGCTGCCGCTGCTGCGTTTCCGGCTGGCCTCCCCCACCTCGGTGGTGGACCTGGGTGCGATCGCCGGGCTGCGGGGCGTTGCAGACGAGGGCGGCCACGTGCGGGTCGGCGCGCTGACCACCCACTACGAGGTGGTCAACGACCCGCTGATCGCGGCGCACTGCGGCCTGCTCGCCCAGGCGACCCGGACGGTCGCCGACCCCGCGGTCCGGCACCGGGGCACCATCGGCGGTTCCATGGCCCACGCCGATCCGGCGGGCGACCTGCCCGCGGTGGCGCTCGCCTTGGCCGCCGAGTTCCTGGTGACCGGCCCCGGCGGCGACCGGTCCGTTCCCGCGGCCGAGTTCTTCGTGGACTACCTGACCACGGCGCTCGAACCCGGGGAGGTGCTGACGGCGATCCGCATCCCCAAACTGGACGGGTGGTCGTTCCACTACGAGAAGTTCTCCCGGACCGCGCAGGCATGGGCTATCGTCGGAGTAGCCGCCGCGGTACGCCGCGTCAACGGCGACATCACCGAGGCTCGGGTGGGGCTGACCAACATGGGCACCACCCCCGTCCGCGCCGACAGCGTGGAATCGGCCTGCCGGGGGATCCCCGCTCAGGCCGACGCGATACATGAGGCCGCCCGGTCCGCCGACGCCGAAGCGGACCCGCCGAGCGACCTCAGTGCCCAAGCCGATTACCGCCGCCACCTCGCCCGGGTGCTCACCGGCCGCGCTCTGGCGCGCGCCGCTGGCAGCTGAACGGGGCCGGGACGGGGATGGGGCCGCGGACGTCCGGGGGGCGATCGCGGCCCCATCCCATGCGCGATGCGGGAGCGGCGGCAACGGCTCGAACGGCGCGGCCCGCCACGGCGCGCGCAGGGGGGCTCCGCCCGGAAAAAGGGGAGCTGCACGAGCGCGGTAGGCTTCGTACCCGCGGAAGCGGTCCGGGTCCGGGCCGCTCGGCGAAACTGTGATCAGGAGTCCCCCCGTGCCTTTGCTCTCCCCCCGTGCCCCCGGTGTGTACCGCGGCATCGCGCCCACCCTCCTCGCCATCGCGCTGGCGGTCCCGCTCGCCGGCTGCGAATGGCGTGACGACCCCGCCGCGGACGATCCCTCCCCTCAGGAGTCACCAGAGGCGTCGGCTTCGCCCAGCGCCGAAGACGAGGGGCAGGACAGCGAGGAGTCGCCCGCCGCGGCGATCGAACTGGAGCAGTCGGTGGAGAACCCGCCGTGGCGGGGCGAGGTCGGAGAGCCCCCAGACCAGTCGAGCACGTACCAGATCTCCGTCTACAACGACGAGCTCGGCCCCGACCCCACCCACATCCTGGTGCGGCCGGTGAGCGCCGAGCAGACCGCCGACGGTATGGCGTTCGAGCTGAGTTTCACCTGGAACGTCGCCGAGCAGACCGGCGAGATCTACCACGACCAGTTCTATGTGGAGGCCGGCGGCGAGCGCTACACCACGGGTGAAGACGGCGTCCTCACCTCCTACGCCCTGGCCGAGGGCGGCAGCGAGATGGTGATCGAGCACAGCCTCACCATCCCCGAAGCCCCCGAGTCCGGGGCCCTCTTCTTCCAGGGCGAGGGCTATGCGACTGACGGCACCGGGCTTCCCCCTATCGGCGTGTGCTACCAGGCCGGCGGCGAGTTCAGCATCGGCACCTGCGGCTGAGCGCACCGCCGGCCCCTCGGGGAGCGGCGGCCCCCGCGGATCGGCGAACGGAGCCGCCAGGCCCCGGAAGGGGGATGCCCTTGCCGCCCCGCCCCTTCCGCCTCGGCCGCAAGGCGCGGCCGCCGCAATCGGCGACCCCCTTGGCCGGGGGATCTGGAGGCATATGCGCACTCCGGCACGGTTTATGATCACCCGAACAAGGACCTAACTAGGAAGAAAACGATGACCTCGGGCAACGACGCGGGAGGCACGCCTCTCCCCCCGGAACTGCGGCCGCTGACCGACAAAGATCCGAGGAGAATCGGCCCGTACCGGGTCGTGGGGCGGCTCGGCGAGGGCGGCATGGGCGCCGTCTACGGAGCCCTTGACGACCAGGACCGGTGCATCGCGGTCAAGGTCGTGCACGAGCGGTTCGCCGAGGACGCGGAGTTCCGCACGGCGTTCGCGCGCGAGGTCCAGTTGATGCGCCAGGTCGGCGGTGTCTGCGCCGCCGCTGTGCACGCCGCCGACACCGAAGCCGCGCGGCCGTGGGTGGCCACCGACTTCATTCCCGGACCGACCCTGCGCCGGCACGTCGACGAGCACGGCCCTGTTGCCCCGGAGATGCTGTTCGCCTTCGCCGCGGGCACGGCCGAAGCCCTCGCGTCCGTCCATGCGGCCGGAATCGTGCACTGCGACGTCAAACCCGGCAACGTCATCCTCTCCCCTGATGGCCCGAAGGTCCTGGACTTCGGCATCGCGCGGCCGGTAGCGGCCACAGATCCCACGGGCGCCGTGTTCGGCTCGCCGGGGTGGCTGAGCCCCGAGCGCTACCGGGGTGAGGCGCCCACCCCCGCCGCCGATGTGTTCGCCTGGGGCGGCCTGGTCGCCTTCGCCGCCACCGGCCGCACGCCTTTCGGCCGCGGCGACACCGCCGAACTGCGCCGCCGCACTCTGGAGGAGGACCCCGACCTCGACGGCCTGGCCCCCGAACTGCTGCCGCTGATCCAGTCGGCCATGGCCAAGGACCCCAGCGCGCGCCCGACGGCGGAGAGCGCCTACCGCGGCATCATCGCTTTCACCGCACCCGACGACACCAGCGGCATCGCAACAGTCGACCTCGCCCAGCGCCTGCGCGGTCTCATCACACACCACTGGCGCGGCATCGACGTCAGTTGGCACAACCCCGCCCTGTGGCTCGCCGCGGCTCCGTTCATCGGCGCCGCGGGCGGCACCGCTCTGGCCGCCGGGACCGGCGCCGCGGGCGGTGCGGCCGCGGCGGGAGCCGCAGGGGCGGCCGGGACCGCGGGGGCCTCCACCGCGTCCGCCGGGATCGCGGGCGGAGCGGCCGCGGGCGGCACCGCGACCGCGAGCACCGCCGCGGCCGTAGGCGGCGGTGCCGTAGCCGGCGGGGCCGGCACGGCCAAGGTCGCGGCCATCGTGACATCGGCGGTCGTCGCCACGGCTGCGGTGGGCACCGGCGGGTACTACGCCGCCGAGGCGCTCTCCGACGAGGGGGCGCCGCAGGCCCAGGCGAGCCCGAGCCCCAGCCCGTCACCGTCGCTGGGCCCGCCCGAGGACATCGTCGCGGACATCATCACCCTCATCGAGTCGGCGGACAGCTACCGCGCCAGCCACACGACCGTGGTCGAGGGCGGCAATGTTCCCGGCACCGAAGAGTTCGCCTTCAGCAGCGAGGGCGAACCGGTCTACCAGTGGTTCACCGGAGGCAACTCCACGGCGGGCGGGACCGACCGCCTCTACCGCGAGGACCAGGACCTGCTGCTCATACGCGAGTGGGGCGCGACTGTCCCCGAGGACCACTACATGCAGTCGCCCGGCCCGTCGGAGGAGGAGGCGGCCGGCTTCTCGCGTGAACCGGTGCTCGCCCCGTTCCAGGAGCTCAGCGCGTCCATGGAGGTGACGGACCGCACCGAGGACGAGGTCGACGGAGTGGCGGCCACCCTGATCACCGGGACGTTCGACCACGTGGACGAGCGGACGGGCACGGAGTATCCCGGGATCGACTTCCAACTGTGGGTGGACGCCGGGGGAACCCCGGTGCGGTTGAGCTACCAGACCGACACCGGCGAGCACTCCTGGCTCTACAGCGACATCGGCGGCGGGCTCAACGGGCGCAACTGCGGTGCCGTGGACGGTGTCCACACGGTGGGCGAGGCACTGGTCGTCCCGCTGAACCGGGACCTCACCTGCGAGGAGGTGGTCCCCGTCGTCGAGGAGTACCTCGCGATGCCCGACGACCAGAAGGAGGGCACGGGCTACCTCGCCGAGATCGACGGCTGGACCTGCGGGGTGCCGACCGCCGCCGAGATCGGGGCGCGCAGCAGCGAGGACGTCGCCACGTGCCGCACCGACGAGGCGGAGACGACGTCGGGCCGGCGCGTCGACCTGCTCCGCCTGGACTGACGGGGCGCGTGGCGGCCGCAGCGGGCAGGCGGCCGCAGCGCAGGACCGGCGCGGGACGGCGATCCTGGTCAGGACGGCGCCGGTATCAGGCGGTCTGGCGGGCGCCCAGGCCGATCCCCGGCGCCGCGGCCGCGCTCCCGTTCGGCGCACCGCGGCGCGCGGAACCGGGGCGGCGGTCGGCGGGGACGACGAGAGGGGCGCCGGTCTCAGGGTCGGGGATGACCCGCACCGGCAGCCCGAAGACCTGCTCCACCAGTTCCTCGGTGATGATCCGGTGCGGTTCGCCCTCGGCCACCACCCGGCCGTCCTTCATCGCGATGAGGTGGGTGGCGTAGCGGCAGGCGTGGTTGAGGTCGTGCAGCACGGCGACGAGCGTGTATTCGCGCTCGCCGTGCAGTTGCGCGCACAGGTCCAACACGTCCATCTGGTGGGCGATGTCGAGATAGGTGGTCGGCTCGTCGAGCAGCAGCAGCGGTGTCTGCTGGGCCAGCACCATCGCCAGCCAGACCCGCTGGCGCTGGCCGCCGGACAGTTCGTCCACCATGCGCGCCGCCAGGTCGACCACGCCGGTGGCCGCCATGGCCTCGTTGATGATCCGCTCGTCGGCGCGGGACCACTGCTTGAGGAACTTCTGGTGCGGGTAGCGCCCGCGCGCCACGAGGTCGGCCACGGTGATCCCGTCGGGGGCGATCGAGGACTGCGGCAGCAGGCCCAGCCGCCGCGCGACCTCCTTGGAGGGGTAGGAGCTGATGAGCCGACCGTCGAGGTGGACGGCGCCCTCGGAGGGCTTGAGCATCCGCGACAGCGCGCGCAGCAGCGTCGACTTGCCGCAGGCGTTGGGCCCCACGATCACCGTGAAGGAATTGTCCGGGATGGCGACCTCCAAATCCCGGGAGATGACGCTCTGGTCATAGGCCAGGGTCAGGTTCTCTCCCCACAGCCGGGAGGTTTCGGGCATCGTCTCTCCTTGGTGCGTGACGTGAAAGGGGGCGGTATCAGGCACGTCCGGTGCGCCATTCGCGGTAGAGCAGCCAGATGAGGTAGCTTCCGCCGATGACCGCGGTCACCGCGCCCACGGGAAGCTGGGCCGGGGCCAGTGCCCGCTGCCCCACCAGATCGGCGGTGACCAGCAGGAGTGCGCCCATGAGGCCCGCACCGAAGATGGGGGTGCCGGTGGTGCGCGCCAGTCGGCGGGCCAGCTGCGGGGCGGCCAGGGCGATGAAGCCGATTGGTCCGGACACGGCGATGGCGGCCCCGGTGAGGGCGCTCGCCAGGATCAGCGCGGTCACCTGGGTGGTCTGCACCGGCACGCCCAGCGCGTGCGCGGTGTCGTCGCCCATTTCCATGAGCCGCAGCCGCTGCCCCAGTGCGAGCACGGCCGGACCCAGGACGCCGACGCCGATCGCGACGGCGATGACCTCGCCCCACCCCCGGCCGTGGAGGCTGCCGATCATCCACACCTGCGCGGCCACCGCCTCGGTGAGGTCGGCCCGGGTCATGAGGTAGTCGCGGACGGCCAGCAGCAGCGCGTTGATGCCGATGCCGACGAGGATCAGCCGGTACCCCTGCACGCCCTTCTTCAGGGCGAGCAGGTAGACCAGGCCGGCCGTTGCGATGCCGCCGATCACGGCACCGATGGAGACCTGGGTCATGGTGCCGCCGAAGACCAGGATGGTCGCGACCGCCGCGGTCGACGCGCCGCCCGTGAAACCGATGATGTCGGGGCTGCCCAGCGGGTTGCGCGACAGGCTCTGGAACACGCCGCCCGCGATGCCCAGAGCCACGCCGACCAGGACCGCTGTCCAGGCCCGCGGCAGCCGGACCCCCTGCACGAAGAAGACGTCCAGCCGCTTGCCCTCGCCGGTCAGCGCGAGCAGCACATCAGGCAGCGCGATCGCGTAGTCCCCGACCATCAGGGAGACCGCGAAGACGGCGGTGGTCGCGGCGAGCAGCGTGCCGTAGACAGCGGCGATGCGCAGGCGCCGCGCGGAGAAGGCGAGCCGGGCGCCGCGGGCAGGAGGCGGTGCGGAGCCGGTCCACGGGTGCGGACGCGGTGGTGCTGTCGTCATAGCTGGGCCATCCTCGTGCGCCTCACCAGGGCGATGAACAGCGGAGCGCCGACCAGGGCGGTGACGATGCCCACCTCCAGCTCTCCGTTGGCGACCACGATCCGGCCCAGGGTGTCGGCTCCGGTGAGCAGCACCGCGGCGAGCACCGCCGAGTAGGGCAGCACCCACCGCTGGTCCGGTCCGACGATCGCGCGGGCGACGTGGGGAATGGTGAGTCCGACGAACCAGATCGGCCCGGCGGCGGCCGTGGCGCTACCGCATAGGAGCACGATGGCCAGTGCCGTCAGCACCCGCGTGTGGTTGATCCGCGCCCCGAGGGCGGCGGCCAGGTCCTCGCCCAGCGCGATCGTGTTGAGGGCGGGGCCGAGCAGCAGCGCGATGACGATGCCCACCGCCAGGAACGGCCAGACCTTCAGGAAGACGTCGAGGTCGCGACCTGCCAGGGAGCCGACCTGCCAGAAGCGGATCTGGTCGAAGACGAACTCGTTGAACACGATGACGCTGTAGACGAAGCCCTGGAGGACGGCGGCGAGGGCGGCCCCGGCCAGGGCCAGGCGCACCGGTGTGGCTCCGCTGCGCCCGCGTGATCCGAGCGCGTACACCACGACCGCGGCGATCCCGGCGCCGGCGAACGCGAACCACACGTAGGCGCCCGGACTGGTCAGGCCGAACACGAAGATCGCGACCACGACGGCGGCCGCCGCTCCGGAGTTCACGCCGAAGATCCCGGGTTCGGCCAGCGGGTTGCGGGTCAGCGCCTGCATCAGCGCACCGGCGAGGCCGAGCGCGGCACCGACGAAGACGCCCAGGACCGTCCGGGGCAGCCGCAGTTCGAAGATGACGCTGTGGTCGTAGGAGCCGTCGAAGTTCCACAGCGCGTCCCATACGGTCGGCAGCGGGATCGATTTGGCGCCCACGGCGATGCTGAGCAGGATGCACAGGACGAGCACGCCGAGTGCGGCGAGCAGCCCCGCTCCCCGCAGGGCATGGACCCGGGCGTGTGCCCGCGTCCGGCGGTCGAGCATACTCTCGGCGACGGCCGGATCCTCCGCGTCGTCGGCGCCGTCGATGCCGCTGACAACTGTGGAGGGCTGCTCCAGGCTCACCGCGTCCCGTCCGGGCGCATCCCGGGCGCACGCCGAAGTCGCAGGGACACCACTATCCTCCGAGAGGTCGACACCATCGAACTTAGTAAAGGCTAACCTATGTCCCTTTCCGGAGAAAGCAGGGCATCCGAGGTGAGACCCATTCCGCACCGGACGGCCGGAGGCGGCCTGCCGCGCTCGCCGCACTCGCCGCACTGACGCTTCCATGCCGGCGGCCCCTGCTGCAGAGACTGCGGCGGGGAGTGCCCCTTGCCCACCGCCGCCACTCCACAGGTTGCGGCAATGGGGCATCCCGAGCGCAGCGAGGAATGCCGGCTTGCCGCCCAACACACCAGCCACCGAAAAACCAGGCAACCACCACGGCTCCCCGGGCCGCTCTCAGAAAGGAAGCACCCGTCTGCTCAGCGGCAAGCCGGTCCCCACTCGCTGCGCTCGCAGAGCCCCATTGCCACAACCAGAAACCCAGCCCCAGACACAGAGGCGGCGGGGCCCGCGTCCTCCTTACTCTCGGACCGTGATGCGCGGAGGGGTGAAGGCGCGCACCGGGGGCGGGGCAGAGCGGTACTTCTCCACCTCCACCAGAGCGCGCTGGCCCGTGGTGCCCTGGCTCAGGGACGACGTTCCGACATCGGCGGTGAGGACATTGGGGTTGCCGTGCGCGCAGGTCACATCTGGGGCAGACGGATCGAACCAGGCCCCCGTGGAAAGCTGGGCCACCCCCCGGCGCAGGTCCTCGCTGACCTCCACCCCGGCGAGGCAGCTGCCGCGGTCGTTGAAGACCCGGACCACGTCGCCGTCGGCGATCCCCCGTTCCGCGGCGTCCTGCGGGTGCAGCCGGAGCGGAGCGCGGTCGGCGATCTTCTGCGACCTGCTGTGCGCCCCCATGTCCTGCTGGCTGTGCAGCCGCCCGCTCGGCTGGTTGGCGATGAGCAGCAGCGGCCAGCGTTGGGCCCGCTGCGAGCCGAGCCGTTCCTCGGAGGGCAGCCACACCGGGTGCCCCGGGCAGTCGGGGTAGCCGAATGAGGCGATGGTCTCGGAGAACAGCTCGATGCGCCCGCTCGGCGTCTGCAGCGGATGGGCCCGGGGGTCCTCCCGGAAGCGGCCGAGCAGGGTATCGTCCTCGGCGCGGGCGGGGATGTCCACGCCTCCCGCCGCCCAGAAGTCGTCGAACTCGGGCAGGTCACCGGGCTGGGCGGCGCGCCAGTCCGCGTAGATGCGCCGCAGCCACTGCGCTGATGTGCGCCCTTCGGTGAACTCGTGTTCGGTGCCCAGCCGCCGGGCGAGACCTGTGTAGATGTCGTACTCGTCGCGGGCCTGCCCGTGCGGGGGCACCGCCCGGGGCATCGCCCGCAGCCGGAGGTCGCCCTGGCTGGCGGCGTAGTCGTCGCGCTCCAGCGACGTGGTCGAGGGGAGCACGATGTCGGCGTGCCGTGCGGTCGCGGTCCAGTGCGTCTCGGCGACGACGACCGTGTCGGGGCGGCCGAACGCCCGGCTCAGCCGGGCGAGGTCCTGGTGGTGGTGGAAGGGGTTGCCGCCGGACCACGCGACCAGCTTGATCTGGGGATAGGTGCGCCGTTCGCCGTTGTAGTCGTAGGGCTGCCCCGGGTGCAGCAGCATGTCGGCCACGCGCGCGACGGGAATGAAGGAGTCGACGGGGTTGTGTCCCTGCGGCAGTGTGGGCAGGCCGAACGGTGTGGCCCCGCCCCCGTAGCTGCCCATCGACCCGTACCCGGCGGCGAAACCGCCCCCGGGAAGCCCGATCTGGCCGAGGCAGGCGGCCAGCGCGATCCCCGCCCACAGCGGCTGCTCACCGTAGCGCGCCCGCTGCACCGACCACCCGACGTTGATCAGTGTCCGGCCGTGCGCCATGCGGCGGGCGAGGTCGGTGAGCGTGCGGGCGGACAGGCCGCACTCCTGCGCCGCCCACTCGGGGGTCTTGGCGATACCGTCGGTCTCCCCCAGCACATAGCGGCGCAGCGTGTCGGCGCCCACCGTGTACCGGTCCAGGAACCGCTGGTCTGCGAGCCCTTCGGTGAAGAGCACATGCATCAGCGCGAGCAGGATCGCGGTGTCCTCGCCCGGAGCGGCCGGCAGCCATTCGGCGCCGATGTCGGCGAGGGTGTCGTCGCGCAACGGACTGACCGACACCACCTCCATGCCGCGCTGGGCGGCGGCCCGCATGCCGGGTTCGGCGGTGTGCGCGGACCGGCCGCCGGAGGCGGTCCAGTTGTTGGAGACCCGCAGCCCGCCGAACGTCACGAGCAGGTCGGTGTGCTCGGCGACGGCTTCCCACGTGGGGGGACGGCGCAGCAGGTCATGGGCGCCTTGGGCGCCGAGGACGTGGGGGGTCAGCACCTCGACGGCGGCGTGGCTGTAGGTGTTCTTCTTACCGGTGTAGCCGCCGATGGTGTTGAGGAAGCGGTGCAGTTGGCTCTGTGTGTGGTGGAACCGTCCGGCGCTGCCCCAACCGTAGGACCCGCCGTAGATCGCGGCGTTGCCGAAGGTGCGGCGCACCCGGTTGAACTCGTCGGCGAGCAGGTCGAGCACCGTGTCCCAGTCCAGCGCCACGTACTCGTCTTCGGGGTCGCCCCGCCGTTCGTCGGGGCCGGGGCCGTTCTCCAGCCAGCGGCGGCGCACGGCGGGGCGGTCGATGCGCGTGGCGTGGTGCTGGGCGCCGGGCGTGTTCTCGATGAGGGGGGACGGGGCAGGATCATCGGGGTCGGGCCGCACGCCCACCACCTGGCCGCCGTCGACCAGGACCCGGTAGGTCCCCCAATGCGAACTGGCCGGGTATTCCAGCACACCAGGGTTCTGCTGATCCACTCTGCCCCCTTGCGTCGGATGTATGCCTGGAACGCACTTTATGCCCCGCTCGTTCGCGCGTACGCGCACACGCACCATCCCGGTCGCGGCCTCCCGACCGCGTATTTGCGAAGATAGCGGTCACCGGCCTGTCGACCTTGGGAGTGGTGCATGAGTGCGGTGATGTCGCGGCCGCGTCGATCGGTCCTGGCGGTCCCCGGATCCAACCCGCGGTTCATCGAGAAAGCGCGCGGCCTGGACGTGGACGCGTTCTTCTTGGACCTGGAAGACGCCGTGGCCCCGCTGGAGAAGGAGAAGGCCCGCGACACCGTTGTGGCCGCGCTGAACGAGGGCGGCTGGGACGGCAAGGTCCGCACGGTCCGCGTGAACGACCTCACCACGCACTGGACCTACCGCGACGTGATCACCGTGGTGGAGGGGGCCGGCGCCAACCTGGACTGCCTCATCCTGCCCAAGGTCACCGACGCGAGCCAGGTGCGGTGGCTGGACCTGCTGCTCACCCAGATCGAACGCGCCACCGGCCTGGAGCCCGGGCGGATCGGCATCGAAGCCCAGATCGAAGACGCCCGCGGGCTCGTGGAAGTGGACGCCATCGCGGCCGCGTCGCCGCGCCTGGAGGCCCTCGTCTACGGCCCGGCCGACTTCATGGCCTCGATCAACATGAAAACGCTGGTCGTGGGGGAACAACCACCCGGATACGACGTCGGCGACGCCTACCACTACGTCCTCATGCGCATCCTCATGGCCGCCCGCGCCAACGACCTCCACGCGATCGACGGCCCTTACCTGCAGATCCGCGATGTAGAGGCGTTCCGCCGCTCGGCCGGACGCGCCGCCGCGCTGGGCTTCGACGGCAAATGGGTGCTACACCCTCTCCAGGTCGACGCCGCCAATGAGGTGTTCACCCCGTCCCAGGAGGACTACGACCACGCCGAAGAGATCCTCGACGCCTACGAGCACGCCACAACGGTGCAGCGCCGAGGCGCGGTGATGCTCGGCGAGGAGATGCTGGACGAGGCCTCGCGCAAGATGGCCCTTGTGGTCGCCGCCAAGGGACGCGCCGCAGGCTTGGAAAGGACGACCGAACCCCGCCGGTGAAATACACCCCATATCCGCTCCCCCGCGCCGACACTTCTATGCCGACGGGCCTGGCCGCAGGGGTTTGGGTGGAGTGTCCTTCGGCTACCTTCGCCACGTGCAGGGGCTGCGGCAATGGGGCATCCCGAGCGAAGCGAGGAATGCCGGCTTGCCGCCGGACACGCCGGCCACCGAACTGCCAGACCGCCACCACGGTTTCGGGGGACCGTCCGGAAAAAGAGCGCCGGTCTGCTCGGCGGCAAGCCGGTCCCCGCTCGCTGCGCTCGCAGGGCTCCCATTGCCGCAACCAGAAAGGCATGCCCGAGCACGGCAGCAGTCCCACCCGCCTATCGTGTCTCTTACCGGCGGCTAACCCTGATGGGCGACGATGATCCCATGAGCTCAGCCAGTCGTGTGCTTATCGCCGACGACGACCGCGCCATCCGGGAGTCCCTCGAACGGGCCCTGCAGCTCGAAGGCTATGCGGTGCGGACGGCGGCCGACGGCGTGCAGACACTCGCGGAACTCCACTCCGACCCGGTGGACGTGCTCGTTCTCGACGTGATGATGCCGGGCGTCGACGGGCTCGGCGTGTGCCGGGTGCTGCGCGCCGAGGGCGACCGCACCCCCATCCTGATGCTGACGGCCCGGGTCGAGACGCCCGACCGCGTGGCCGGCCTCGACGCCGGCGCTGATGACTACCTGCCCAAACCGTTCGAACTCGACGAGCTGCTGGCCCGTCTGCGCGCACTGCTGCGCCGCGCCAACCCGCCCGCCGCGGGCGTTGGCCCCGAACCTCCGCTGCAGGTGGGGGACCTCCGCCTGGATCCGAGCGCACGGCGGGTCTGGCGCGGCGGAAACGAGGTGGAGCTGTCCAAGACCGAGTTCGACCTGCTGGAGCTGTTGATGCTCAACGCCGGCATCGTGTTGGACCACGCCACCATCTACGACCGCATCTGGGGATACGACTTCGGCCCGGAGTCCAAGAACCTCGCGGTCTACATCAGCTACCTACGCCGCAAACTGGAGCCCGCGGGCACGCAGCCGCTGATCCAGACCGTGCGCGGGGTGGGGTACACGATACGCGCCCAGACGCCGCCGCGATGACGGGTAAGACGGGCGGCCCGGGTTGCCGCCGGCGCATCCGGCCCCTGGGCGAGTGGCGCCTGGGCACCCGGTTCGCGGTATCGTTCGCGCTGGTCGCCACCGCTGTCATCGCGCTCGTGGGCTCGCTCGCCTACAACGCGGCCGCCTCCCTGATCCGCACCGACGCCCAGGCCGAGTTCGACGCCACCGTCACCAGCCTCAGCTTTGACCTGCGCAACTCGCCGCCGGGCAAGGACACCTACAGCGGTGACACGCTGACCCTGCTGCATTCGGACTCCTTCACCTTCCAGATCGTTCAGGCCGACGGCGGTCTGTCCGTCCCGGTCAGAAACCGCCGGAAGATCGAGGTCCTGCCGGTGACACCGTCGGACGAGGAGGTCGCGGCCGAGCAGGCGGCCGGGACCGTCCGCACCCGCGAGGACAGCACGCAGGACGAGGACTACCGGATCGCCACCGTGTCGCTGGGCGGCGGCAGGGGCGCGATCCAGATCGGCCAGCGCCTCTCCCCGACCGAGCAGATGCTGGACCGCCTTGCCGCGCAGATGGCGGGGGTGGGTGTGGCCGTACTCATCGGCGCCGGGCTGGCCGGCTGGTATGTCGGCCACCGGGTCACCAACCGACTCGTGCGGCTGACCGATGCGGCGGAGTATGTGACCTCCACCGGGCGGTTGGATTACGCGCCGCCGGGCGGAGAGACCGCGGGCCGCGACGAGGTCGGCCGGCTCGGCAACGCCTTCAGCGCGATGCTGGCCCGGCTCGCCACGGCCAAGGAGGAACAGCGGCGCCTGGTCCACAACGCCTCGCACGAACTGCGCACCCCATTGACCAGCCTGCGTACCAACGTCAGCGTCATGCAGCGCTTCGACCGGCTTTCGCCCGAGGCCCGCGAACGCCTCATCGACGACCTGCAGGGGGAGACGCGGGAGTTGACCGACCTGGTCAACGAGCTGGTGGAGCTGGCGACGGACAGCAGGGGGGACGAGCAGCCGCGCGAGGTGGAGCTGGGGGAACTCGCCGAGCGTGTCGCCGCGCGCGCCCGGCGGCGCACCGGGCGGGAGATCGTGGTGGACGCCGACGACACGGTGGTCATCGGCCGCCCTGGTGCGCTGGAGCGCGCGCTGTCCAACCCGGTTGAGAACGCCGCCAAGTTCGATGCCGATGGGGACTCCCCGATCGAGATCGTGGTCAGAGAGGGGCGGGTCGAGGTCCGCGACCGCGGACCGGGCATCGACCCCAGTGAAGTGGACCATATTTTCGAGCGGTTCTACCGCGCCGCGTCGGCGCGCAGTATGCCCGGCTCGGGCCTGGGGCTGTCCATTGTGCACGACATCGCCACAGCTCACGGGGGCGGGGTCGACGCGCGCAACCGCGAAGGCGGAGGCGCCGTTATCGGCTTCTGGATTCCGGTACGGCCCTAACCCCGGTTTCCCCTTTACCGACGTTTCACCGTTTCTCCCTGAGGATTCCCAAGGTCACGCGGGGTCGGCGGCATGGCCCGTACGGGGGACCGGCGGAGCGGCCCGCGATCGGCGTCGGCCGCGGTGGCCGCGGTGGCCGCGGTGGCCGCAGACGGGGAACGCAGGAATGGAAGGGGCGGAGCCTGAGATGACGACGCCGGTGATCGTCGCCGTTGCCAGCGCTCTGGCCACCGCGGCCGGTGCCGCCTTCCAAGAGCGGGCCGCGATCGCGGCGCCCGCGTCCGGGATCAGCCAGGCGCGGCTGCTGCGGCACCTCGTGCGCAGCCGCCGGTGGCTCGCCGGAACCCTGCTGACCGTGTGCGGAGTCGCCGCGCACATGTGGGCGCTGGGGCACGCGCCGCTCGTCATCATCCAGCCGATCGGGATCAGCGGACTGCTGTTCGCGGTGGTGCTTTCGGCGTTCTTCCGCAAGCGGCGGCTGACCACGGCGGAGGTCGTGGGTTCCCTGGCTGTCACGGGCGCGCTCACCGGCCTGCTTGCGGTGCTTCCCATGCATGCCGGCGCTCCGCGCCTGTCCCCTGCGGAACTGGTGCTCATGCCCGCGGTGAGCATCGGCGTGATGCTGTGCTGCCTGGTCGCGGCACGCTTCGCGGGCGGTGCGGCGCGGGCCTGGACGCTCGCCCTGGCGGGCGGGGTGGCCTATGGTGCGACCTCCGCGTTCGCCCGGATGATCGGGGTGGACGCGCTGCGGGATCCGGCCGCGCTGCTGAGCCCGCTGACGCTCATCGCCCTGGCCATCGGCCTGAGCGGCGCGGTGATCGTGCAGAACTCCTACCGCACCGGCCATTTCGCCCTGGCCTATGCCACGCTGCTGATCAGCGACCCGGTTGCGGCGGGCGTCATCGGGGTGGCGTTCTTCGGAGAGCGGCTGCCCGCCGATCCGGTCAACGCGTCCGTGGCGGCTGCGGCCGTTGTCGTGGGGGCCGCCGGTGTTGTGACGCTCGCGCGCGCCGCCCGGCCCGGCCCCGCCCGGCTCGCTCCGGCCCAGCGGCCCCCGTGGCGCGCACCGCGTCCCGAAAGGCCCGCTCGCAGCGGGCAGGATCAGTCCGGAACCGTGCTGTGCGCGAGCGTTCTCAAGGCCGCGGCGATCCGGGCGGGACTCAGCCCGCGCTCGTACCGCTGGTGGACGTAGACGTCCGGTGCGAGAGGGGCGAGCAGGATGTCGACGAGCGCGTCGGAGTCGGCCGCTCCCGCCGCGATGGCGAGCGCGCGCACGTGGGTCCGCCAGCCCCCGTAGGCCCCGGTGGCCGATCGCGAGTGCCCGGTCTCGGCAGCGAGCGCGAGGGGGCGTGGCGCTCCAGGAGCTGGACCATAGCGGCGCAGAAGGCGGCCAGGCGCTCAGCTGCCGATGCTGTCGGCGGACTGGGCGGAGAGGGTGACCTCGGCCGTGTCCTCCTCGCCGTCGCGGATGTAGCCCAGCTCGACCGTGTCGCCCGGCCGGTGGGAGCGCACCTCCGCGATGAGGGCATCGGGGCCTTCGACCGATTCGCCGTTCACCGAAGTGATGATGTCGCCGCGGCGCAGCCCGGCCGCTGCCGCGGCGCCTCCCTCCCGGGTCTCCACGATGGCGGCGCCGTCGCCCCGGCGCGAGGAGGTGATGGTGGCGTCGATCGCGGCGTAGTCCGCGCGGCCTTCCGCGACCAACTGCTCGGCGATGGGCTTGGCGTGGTTGATCGGGATGGCGAAGCCGAGGCCGATCGACCCTGCTTCACCGAACTGGCTGGTGTCGGCGATAGCGGTGTTGATCCCGATGACCTCCGCGTTCATGTTCATCAGCGGGCCGCCGGAGTTTCCGGGGTTGATCGGCGCGTCGGTCTGGATGGCGTTGATCACCGTCGCCGTCCGGGCCTCAGGGGAGTCCTCCTGCCGCGGCTGGTCGAAGGGATCCCCCTGCTCCGGTTCCTCCGGCTCGGCCGCCCCGGTGTTGACGGGCCGTTCGAGCGCGCTGACCACGCCGGAGGTCACCGTCCCGGACAGGCCCAGCGGGGAACCGATGGCGACGACGTCGGCGCCCACCTCGACCTTGTCGGAGTCGCCGAAGACGGCCGGTGTGAGATCACCCACTCCCTCGGCCTTGATCACAGCGAGGTCGGACACCGGGTCGGCGCCCATCACCTCGGCCTCGGCCTCGCTGCCGTCGTTGAACCGAACGTTCACCGCGTCCCCGTCCGCGCTGGCGACAACGTGGCTGTTGGTCAGGATCTGGCCGTCGGAGCTGATGATGACGCCGCTTCCCGATCCCTCCCCGACCTCGATGGAGACCACGCTGGGCAGTGCCTTCTCGGCGACGGCGCTGACACTGCCGGTGGAGACCGAGGACGCCTGCCCATTCGTGAGCGAGCCCTCCCCCGGCCCGCCGTCCCGGGTGAGGTACAGGGTGAGGGCCACGGCCAATGGGCTGACGATCAGGCTGGTGATCAGCGCCGTGACAGCGGCGATCACCGGGACTTTGCCGCGCTGCCAAAACGACGGCTTCTTCGGCTGCGGTTCCGGCATTTCAAACCCCGTCTCCGGCGGGGGCGGCGGCCCGAAGCCGTCGCCGCCCGCGGCGGAGGAACCGATGGAGTCGGCAGGACCGGATGCACCGGCGGGTCCGCGGGGATCGTGCGGTGCCCCGGGCGCACGGTCGCCGCCCGCCGGATCCCCGCCCGCTGACGCCCATACGGCCTGTTGATCGGGGGTGCCGGCCCCGGGGGTCTCGCCCAGGGCGATGCTGTGCGCACGCGGCGGCCGGTTGGGGACGGCCGATCGCCACGGAGGCCCGGGGGCTTCGGGTGCTTCGGGCGCCTCGGGCACGTCGAGCGCCTCGGACGTTTCGGGCGCCTCGGGTGTGGGCCGAGGATCGGCCGCGTTGCTCGCCCCGACGGGTTCCGGATCGGAGCGGCCGGCGCCTTCCGCCTCTTCAACGGGGGCGCTCTCAGTGGGGTCGGTCACGCTCATCTAGACCTCCGGTCGTCGTCCTGTCACCCGCGAGAATCGGTCACTGGAGTAAGAACCCGGTGAGATTGCGGATAGCTCAGGTTTCGATTCGGGACCTGCTACCCGGTCGGTCCCGTTTCACGACACGGCGCACCCATGATCCCCTTTTCGGACAGCATGCTAATGGGGCCAGGTTTTGTCCGTAACAGGTGACATCGGCGCGTCGCCCTCGTTTCTGGCCGAACCTGGCCGACCATGGAAATCACTCCCGCCCTCCTCGCACGATCCACCGCGTGGCCGCCCACTGACCCGGTTTCCGTGTGCCACGCGGTGTTGGCCTAGCGCCTCCCCCTGTCCCCGGTCTCGGCGGGGAGTCCGGAGTCGGCCGCCCAGGCGCTCCACGACCCCGGGTACAGGCGAGCACCGAAGAATCCGGCGTGTTCCAGGGCGAGCAGATCATGGCAGGCGGTCACACCGGACCCGCAGTAGGCGGTGATGGTTCGGGCCTCCTCGGCGCCGAGGGCGGCGAAGCGCTCGCGGAGCCGCTCCGGGGCGGCGAACCGGCCGTCTTCGGTGAGGTTGTCCGGCCAGGCCGCGCTCCGTGCGCCCGGGATGTGCCCGGGGCGGAGGTCGACCGGCGCCGGCTGGTCGCCGGTGTAGCGGCCGTGCGTGCGGGCGTCCAGCAGCAGCCGCGTATCGTCGCCGGTTGCGACGAGCACGGTACCGGTGTCCGCGATCCGGTCGGCCGGCCAGGGAACGGGCGTCCGCTGCCGCCGACGGGGCGTGGCCGGCCCCGTCTCCAGCCCTCCCCGCCACGCCGGAATGCCGCCGTCCATAAGCGCCGCGGAAGAGCCGAGCGTGCGCAGCATCCACACCAGCCGAGCGGCGACAGAACCGCCCGCGTCGTCGTAGGCGACAACGGGCGTGTCGTCGCCGATGCCCAGTCGGGCCAGTGACTCGGCGAACGCCTCGGGGGCGGGCAGGGGGTGGCGTCCGCTCCCAGCCGTCGCGGGCGCCGAGAGGTCGGTGTCCACGTCGGCGAACACGGCGCCGGGCACGTGGCCGCCCAGGTAGGCGTCGCGGCCCGACCTGCCGTCGAGGTACCAGCGGACATCGACGACGACCACGTCGCCGAGGTGGTCGGCCGTCCACTCGGGGTCGACGACAACAGGCAGGCCGGCACCATTCTGCGGATACGTCATGCGGAAAAACTACCGCGTGCCCGGCCGGGCGCCATTGGGCGCGTGCGTTTCGCTCGCCGGCCGCGGACGCGCGGGGCTCACCGGTCGACGGCCGAGCCGGGCGAGGTGCCGCAGCCAGAGGAGGCCGAGCACCGGCAGCACCAGCGGGATGAAGAGGTAGCCGCTACCGAAGCGGGACCACACGGTGTCGTCGGGGAAGGTCGCGGGGCTGACCATGCTGAGGGCGCCCACGATCAGCACTCCGAGCAGTTCGACCGTGCACGCGACCGCCGCGACCCGGTGCGACGTCTCCCCGGTGCGGGCGATGCCCACCGTGGCGACGATGTAGACGACACCGGCGAAGGCCGACAGGAGGTAGGCCAGCGGCGCCTCATCGAAACGGGTGAGGATCTGCACGGTGGCGCGGGCCGTGGCGGCCAGTGCGAAGACGGCGTACACCGCGATCAGCACTCGGCCGGGGCCGGTGCGGCTTTTGGTCTCAGACAAGAGCGGGATCCCAGAGCTGTTCGAGCCGGACCGTCATGACCGGCAGAATGAGGCAGGCGAAGGCGATCACCGCCGGGCCCCAGCGGCTGCGCTCCCAGAAGCCCCAGACGGCGCACGCCGGGGGGATGAGCACGATCGTGGCCAGATAGCTGATGAAGGTGGCCGTCTCGGCCGGGCGTTCGCCACCCGCCATCTGCACCGTGGCCACCACGGCCTGGCCGATGGTCAGCAGCCACAGCACCGCCACCCCCACCAGGTGCGGCACCACCATCGGCTGGTCGCGGAAGGTGGAGACCAGGCACCACACGGC
The DNA here is from genome assembly GCA_021793235.1 of Actinomycetes bacterium. Lineage (GTDB taxonomy): Bacteria > Actinomycetota > Actinomycetes > Streptosporangiales > Streptosporangiaceae > JAJYTD01. The sequence goes on from JAJYTD010000037.1 coordinate 29,697, forward strand.
CAGGATCAGCGATGCGATCTGGATGGTGGCGGTCACCCCGTCGACCACGTGTTCCTCCACCCGTCATCCGGTCTTGCCGCCCGCGTCGCCCACGCAGGTCAGGCAGGCGCACAGCACCTTCACGACGGACTGTAGTACGTGGTGGGCGGTTACCGGCAACCGGGTGGTCCGACCCCCCGGGTCAGATCATCTCATGGGCGACCGTGCCGAGCAGGCCGCCGAGTACGCCGCCGATGATCGGGCCGACGATCGGAACCCAGGCATAGCCCCAGTCCGAGGAGCCCTTGCCGCTGATCGGCAGCAGCTGGTGCACGATGCGCGGGCCGAGGTCGCGTGCGGGGTTGATGGCATAGCCGGTCGGCCCGCCGAGCGAGAGGCCGATCCCCGTGACCGTGAAGGCCACGATCAGCACGCCCAGGCCCGACAGCGCCAGCGCCTCGTTCTGCCCGGTGGCCACCACCAGGAACAGCAGCATGAAGGTGGCGATGGTCTCGGTCATCAGGTTCTGCCACGGTCGGCGGATCTCCGGTTCAGTGGAGAAGATCGACAGGAACGGCCCGTCCGAAGCGCGGAACTGGCCGAAATAGGTGAGCCACATCAGCACGGCACCCGTCATCGCCCCGAGGATCTGCGCGGCAAGGTAGACCGGGACCGTCGACCATTCGCCGGTCGACGCGGCAAGGCCGAGGGTCACGGCCGGGTTGATGTGCCCGCCGGACAGGGGAAGCGCGAAGTAGGCCCCGGCCATGACGCCGAACCCCCAGCCGAACGTGATGGCGATCCATCCTGCCCCTTGCCCTTTCGACTTGTTCAGCAGATGCGCCGCGACGACTCCGCCACCGAAGAGGAGCAGGATCGCCGTGCCGAGGAATTCACCTACGAAAATCGATGCGGTGGTCAACTCTGCCTCCGTTCAATGGTGGAGTCATCTCCTCCCTACCCTTCGCAGTCGTCGCCTATGGGGGGCAAGCCAGGGTAAAAGCGGAGTAATGAGAAATCCGTCTCCTGACCGTGGCGGTAAAATCAATCGCCGCCGTTACCGGGATTGCCACTACCGCGAATCAGCGGTAAAATTCCTTGCTTGCTCTGGCGGCGTGATTTCAGCGCTGAGGATCGGCACGAACCGGACTGCTCATCCGGGGCGGGACCCAGGCACCCCGCCGCCGCTGCCCGTTCCCGCCGAATCCCGAGGTCTCCTCATGGCCGTTTCCGAGCCCTCTCCCGCCGTCGACCCCGAAATCCTGGCCGAGCGCGCCCACCTGGCCGCCTCCCGCGACGCGCTGCACCGCATGTACGAGGACGTGCTCGCCACCGAGACCCCCGAGGTCTTCGGCGACTGGGTCTCCACCCAGGTCCTCCTCCAGGCCCGCGCGCTGCGCGCCGAAGCCCTGGCCGACATCCCCGACACGCCGCTGTTCTTCGGTCGGCTCGACTTCGCACCCGGCACCGTGTTCGACAACGGCACCTCTGCGGACGGCGCTTCTGCTGCCGACCGCGTCCATATCGGCCGCCGCCATGTCCACGACGAGCAGGGCCGCGCCATGGTGCTCGACTGGCGGGCGCCCGTCTGTGTCGCGTTCTACCGCGCCACACCGGAGAACCCGATGGGCGTGCGCGCCCGCCGGCGCTACGGGTTCGGCAACGGCGCCGAACTCACCGCCTTCGAGGACGAGTCACTGACAGACGGCGCACCAGGGGCAGGCCACTCCGGCGAACTGCTCACCGCCGAGATCGAGCGCCCGCGCAGCGGCCCCATGCGCGACATCGTCGCCACCATCCAGCCCGAACAGGACGATCTGGTCCGCGCTCCCCTCGGCACGACCCTGTGCGTCCAGGGGGCGCCCGGAACTGGAAAGACCGCCGTCGGCCTGCACCGCATCGCCTACCTGCTCTACACCGAACGCAAGCGGCTGAGCCGCTCGGGTGTGGCGATCGTGGGACCCAACCGCTCGTTCCTGTCCTACATCCGCAACGTCCTCCCGGCCCTGGGCGAGGTCGACGTGGTCCAGACCACCCTGCGGGAACTGCTGGAGGTCGTTCCCGTACGCAGGACCGACGACCCGAACACCGCCCGGATCAAGGGCGAGGCCCGCATGGCCGAAGTCATCCGGCGCGACCTCTGGTCGTCGCTGCGGCCGCCCGCCGAAACACTCGTCGTGCAGCGGGGAGCGCGCCGCTGGCGGCTCTACCCCGATGAACTCGCTGACCTCACCGACGAGCTGCGCCAACGCGGGGTGACCTACGGCGCGGGCCGCGAACTGCTGGCGCACCGCATCGCGCACGCGGTCCTGAGCCGGATGGAGGCCGCGGGCGAGGCCTGCGACGACAGAACACACGACCAGGTGCGGCGCAACCGGGACGTGCGCGCCGCCGTAGCGGCGATCTGGCCCAAGGCCGACCCCGTCCGCACCGTGCTCGGCCTGCTCACCGACCCCGAACGGCTGGCCCGCGCCGCGGACGGCCTGCTCGACCCCGCGGAGCAGGCCGCCGTCATGCTGCCCGGCCGCCCGCGCGGGCCGAAGTCGGCGCGCTGGTCAGAGGCTGACCTGGTGCTGATCGACGAGGCCGCGGCGCTCATCGAGCGGCCCGAGGGCCTGGGGCACATCGTCGTGGACGAGGCCCAAGACCTGAGCCCCATGCAGTGCCGCGCGCTCGGCCGCCGCGCCGCGTCCGGCTCCTGCACCGTGCTGGGCGACATCGCCCAGGGCACCGGGCCGGGCGCCATCGACGACTGGCCGAGCCTGCTGCGCCACCTCGGCAAACCGGACGGCCACCTGTCGGTCCTGGACCGCGGCTACCGCGTCCCCGCCCAGATCATCGACTTCGCGGCGCAACTGCTGCCCGCCATCGCCCCCGGTCTCGGCGCGCCGGTCGCGGTGCGCCGCTCCCCCGGCTCCCTGCGCGTGGCACGGGCCGCGAAGAACGACTACCCCGGCGCGGTCGTCGAGGCGTGCCGCTCCGCGCTCAACGGCGAGGGGTCGGTCGGGCTCATCGCCGCCGACAGCGACCTGCCCGGCCTGCATCGAGCCCTGACTGCGGCCGGCCTGGAAACCGGCGTGCTCGGAGAGAGCGGCGACGCGCTGGAGGCGCACCGCCTGGTGTGCGTACCGGCCTCCCTGGCCAAGGGCTTGGAGTTCGACACCGTTGTGGCCGCCGAACCGGCTCGCATCGTCGCCGCCGAGCCCCGCGGGCTGCACCGCCTCTATGTGGTCCTCACCCGCGCGGTCAGCGCGCTGCATGTCGTGCACAGCGAACCGCTCCCTGCTCTCCTCGCCTGACCTTCCTGCCGGACCGCCGTCTGGCCGTCTGGCCGTCTGGCAGCCCGCGCGCCGCGGGCGGCAGGAGGCTTGCGGAAAAGGGGAAGGACAGCGGCGGGCCACCGCTGTCACTCCCACTCGATGGTGCCCGGGGGCTTGCTCGTGACGTCCAGGACCACCCGGTTGATCTCGCGGACCTCGTTGGTGATGCGGTTGGAGATCGTGGCCAGGACCTCGTAGGGGACCCGCGACCAGTCGGCGGTCATGGCGTCCTCGCTGCTCACCGGCCGCAATACCACGGGGTGGCCGTAGGTGCGCCCGTCGCCCTGCACGCCCACCGACCGGACATCGGCGAGCAGCACGACCGGGCACTGCCAGATGTCGCGGTCGAGCCCGGCGCGCGACAGCTCCTCGCGCGCGATGGCGTCGGCTTCGCGGAGCACGTCGAGGCGCTCCCGGGTGACCTCGCCGACGATGCGGATCCCCAGCCCCGGTCCGGGGAACGGCTGGCGCCACACCATCTCCGGCGGCAGGCCCAGCTCCTCGCCGACGCGCCGCACCTCGTCCTTGAACAGTTCGCGGAGCGGCTCCACCAGGGTGAACTGCAGATCCTCCGGCAGGCCGCCGACGTTGTGGTGCGACTTGATGTTGGCGGCTCCGGCACCGACCCCGGACTCCACGACATCGGGGTAGAGGGTGCCCTGGACCAGGAACTCCACGTCGTCGCCTGCCGCGCCGCCCTCGGCCACGACCTCGCGCGCCGCCTGCTCGAAGACCCGGATGAACTCCCGGCCGATGATCTTGCGCTTCTGCTCGGGGTCGCTCACCCCGGCGAGCGCCGCCAGGAAGCGCTCCTGGGCGTCGACGACCTTCAGCTCCGCGCCCGTCGCCGCCACGAAGTCCTTCTCGACCTGTTCGGCCTCGCCTTTGCGCAGCAGCCCGTGGTCGACGAAGACGCAGGTGAGCTGGTCGCCGATGGCGCGCTGGACCAGGGCGCCGGCGACCGCGGAGTCCACGCCGCCGCTGAGCCCGCAGATGGCGCGCTTGCTGCCGACCTCGGAGCGGATCCGCGCGACCTGCTCGTCGACGATGTTCACCATCGTCCAGGTGGGGCGGCACCCGGCGCCGTTGTAGAGGAAGTGCCGCAGCACGGCCTGGCCGTGCTCACTGTGCAGCACCTCGGGGTGGAACTGCACGCCGTACAGTCCGCGCGCGGGGGCCTCTATGGCCGCTACGGGTGTGCTGGCGGTACTTCCGGTGGTGCGAAAGCCCTTCGGCGCCTCGGTGACGGAGTCGCCGTGGGACATCCACACGGCCTGCACGGCGGGCAGCCCGCCGAACAGGACGGTGTCGGTGCCCACCTCGATCTCGGTCCGGCCGAACTCGCTACGGCCCGTCCTGGCGACCGTGCCGCCCAGGGCCTGGACCATGGCCTGGTAGCCGTAGCAGATGCCGAATGTCGGCACGCCCGTCTCGAACAGCTCCGCCGGAGCCTGCGGCGCACCGTCGGCGTAGACCGAGGAGGGCCCCCCGGAGAGGATGATGGCCTTGGGGTTCTTGGCGATCATCTCCTCGACCGGCATGGTCGAGGGGACGATCTCGCTGTACACGTGGCATTCGCGTACCCGCCGTGCGATCAACTGCGCGTACTGCGCACCGAAGTCGACGACGAGGACGGTGTCGAACGTGCTGTCGCCAGCACCGTCAAAGGACACGTAACGGCCTTCCCGCAGGTAGGTATGGATGGGCTCCAGTCTAGAACCTCTGCGGCGGGCACAGATCGGCACACGGTCTGCCGGACATCGGTGGAATGGCACTGCCCGCTCTCCTGGCCGCGGCAAGCCGGCACCCTCGCTGCGCTCGGAATGCCCCATTGCCGCACCCCCCGTGACCGGGCCCGCCGACATAGAAGCGTCAGCGGAGGCGGAACCGTTTCATCAGGCGGGCGCCGAGGGTGAGGACGCGGGCCAGCGTCGCACCGTCCATCCCGGGGGTGCCGCCGAGCCCCACGTAGTGCTGGCTGGCGACGGCCTGCGTCTCGGTGAAGCGCAGCAGGCCTTCGGTGCCGTGCCTGCGGCCCAGGCCCGAGCGTTTCATCCCGCCCATTGGGGCGCCGTAGCTGGCCCAGGCCGCGCCGTACCCCTCGTTGATGTTGACCGTTCCGGCCCGGATCCGTTCGGCGATCCGCCGGCCGCGGGCGGTGTCGCGGGTCCAGATGCTCGCGTTGAGGCCGTAGTCGGTGGCGTTGGCGAGGTCGGCGACTTCGTTTTCGTCGGTGTAGCGGTAGACCGACACCACCGGCCCGAAGGTCTCGTCCGCGCAGGCGTCCATGGTCGGGGCGACACCGACCATGACGGTCGGTTCGTAGAACAGGGGGCCGATGTCGGGCCGGGGGCGGCCGCCCGCGAGGATCCGCGCGCCCTTTGCCCGTGCGTCGTCCACGTGCGCGGTGACCCGGTCGAGCTGGCGCTGGTAGGTCAGGGAGCCCATGTCGGCGGTGAAGTCGAATCCGGCGTTGAGCACCATGCCGCGCACCGCCGTGGCGAACCGGCTGACGAACTCGTCGTAGACCGCTTCGTGGACGTACAGGCGCTCCATGGAGACGCAGAGCTGGCCCGCGTTGCTGAAGCAGGCCCGCAGCAGCCCTTCGACCGTCCAGTCGATGTCGGCGTCTTCGCAGATGATCGCGGGGTTCTTACCGCCGAGTTCGGCGCAGCAGCCGATCAGGCGCGCGGCGGCGCGCTGGGCGATCCGGGCTCCGGCCGCCGAAGAGCCGGTGAAGGCGACGTAGTCGGCGTGGTCGACGAGTGCGTCACCGATGTCCGCCGGTTCGCCGAGGACGGGGATGATCAGGTCTTTTGGCAGGCCGGCCTCGATCAGCAGGTCGATGGCCCACAGGGAGCTGAGCGCCGTCTGCGTGTCGGGCTTGGCGACGACGGCGTTGCCGGCCATCAGCGCCGGGAAGCCGTCGCCGACCGGTAGCACCAGTGGATAGTTCCACGGGGTGATGACGCTGACGACTCCCTTGGGGTGGTGGTGCACGCGGGTGCGGGTGGCCACGGGCATCGCTCCGGGGATGCGGCGGCGGCGCAGCATGGCGGGGGCGCGGCGGGCGTAGTAGAGGGTGCCCGCCGCTGCGTCGTAGACCTCTTCGAAGGCGTGTCGACGCGCCTTGCCGGTCTCCCACTGGATGATGTCGAGGATTTCGCGCTGGCGGTCGAGCACCATGTCGTGGAAGCGCGCGAACGGCCGGACCCGTTCGCGCGGCGGCAGTGCCGCCCAGGCCTTCTGGGCCGTGCGGGCGCGCTCGAAGGCGTCGGCCACGTCGGCCGCAGAGGACTGCGGCAGCTTTGCGATCGGTTCGCCGGTGAACGGTGCTCTGGTGGTGATGGCCGCCCCGGAGGCTGCGACACGGGCGGTGAGCCGGCTGACCATGGCGGGATCCAGCGTCGGGGTCGTTGCGGAGCTGCTCGTGGCGGTACCCATGCCGGTCAGGTTAATCGGGTCACACCCGATTTACTACCTATCGGTAATAAGGCCCGTGCGCGGGAGCGGCCAGCGGCCGGGCGCCGCCCCGGAGTCGGGCGACCGGACGGATGGACGATCCGCGCGGCTTGCCTTCTGGACAGACCCCACGCGCGGTGGTTGCATTTCACTGTCCGATGAATTATGCGCACAGCACCGGTGAACATCCCCTTGGAGGCTGCAATGGTGCACACCGAGGAAACGACCGTCGCCATCTCGGGGGGCGGTCCCGCGGGGATCACGCTCGGGCTCCTGCTCGCCCGCGCCGGTGTGGACGTCACCGTCCTGGAGAAGCACGGCGACTTCCTCCGCGACTTCCGGGGGGACACGGTCCACCCCTCGACCCTGGAACTCCTCGACGAACTCGGGCTCGCCGAGGAGATGGAGCGCCTGCCGCACCGCAAAGTCACCACTGTGACCGTGGGAAACGCCGAGCAGCCCATCGTCGCGGCCGACCTTGGCGACCTTCCCGGCAAGTACCACTACGTCGCCATGACCCCGCAGTGGGACTTCCTGGAGATGCTCACCCGGCACGCCGCCCGCTATCCGACCTTCAACCTGCTGATGAACTCCGAGAGCACGGGGCTGATCGAGGAGGACGGCGCCGTGCGCGGCCTGACGTACACGACACGCGCGGCGGACGGCACGGACACCGGGGAACAGCACCGCCTGCGCGCCGTACTGACCGTCTCGGCCGAAGGGCGCCGCTCCGACCTGCGCGGGGCCGCCGGGATGGTCCCCCGCGACCTCGGCGCGCCCATGGACGTGGTGTGGCTGCAGGTCCCCCGCGATCCCGGAACCGCGGAGGGCTTCAACGGGCGCCTGGGAGCGGGAGCGATCGGGGTCGCCATCGACCGGGGCGACTTCTGGCAGGTCGGCTATGTCATCCCCAAAGGGGGCCTCGACGAGATCCGCTCCCAGCCCATCAGCGCACTCCAGGATCGGCTGCTGGAGCTGCTCCCGTTCCTCGGGGAGCGGGTCCGCGAGGTCGACGACTGGCAGCAGGTCGCCTTCCTCGAAGTGGGGCTGAACCGGCTGACGCGCTGGCACCGGACCGGGCTGCTGTGCATCGGCGATGCCGCGCACACCATGACGCCCGTCGGCGGGGTCGGCATCAACCTCGCGGTGCAGGACGCGGTCGCCGCCGCCAACCTGCTGGCGGACCCGCTGTTCGAGGCGCAGCAGGACCCCGACCGGTTCGGCAAGACGCTCAACCCCGAACTCCTGGAGCGGGTCCAGCGCCGCCGCCAGGTGCCCACCGTGGGCACCCAGGCCATCCAGTGGCTCCTGCAGCGCCAGGTCATCAGCCGCGCACTGGCCGAGGACCCGACACCGCCGCCGCTGCTGCGGCTGGTGGCCGGTACCCGGGCCTGGTCCCGGCTGGTCGGCCGGGTCATGATGCAGGGCATCCGCCCCGAACACGTACAGACACCGGAACGGGCACCGGCCTTTGCGGAGGGGTGACCGGGTCAGGAACCGGCGAAGGCGTCAGCGTCACCGAACCCGTTCGGGTTGGCGGACTGCCAGCGCCAGGCGTCGGCGCACGCGTCGTCGAGGCTCTTGGCGGCCTGCCAGCCCAGGTCGCGCAGTGCGGCGGAGGGGTCGGCGTAGCAGGTGGCGATGTCCCCCGGGCGGCGGCCCACGACCTCGTAGGGTATTGTGCCGCCGATCGCCCGCTCGAACGCGCGGATCGCCTCCAGGACCGATGTGCCCCTGCCGGTGCCGAGGTTGTAGGCGCGGTACCCGGCGGTGTCGGCGAGGTGCTCGACAGCGGCGACATGGCCCCGTGCCAGGTCGACCACGTGCAGGTAGTCCCGCACGCCCGTGCCGTCGGCGGTGCCGTAGTCGTCGCCGAACACCCGCAGCCGGCCCCTGCGGCCGGACGCGACCTGCGCGATGTAGGGGAACAGGTTGTTCGGGGTGCCCTGCGGGTCCTCCCCGATCAGGCCGCTGGGGTGGGCGCCGATGGGGTTGAAGTAGCGCAGCGAGATGATGTGCCATTCGCCGTCGGCCGCCGCCGTGTCCCGCAGGATCTGCTCGGCGAAGAGCTTGGTGGCGCCGTAGGGGTTGGCCGCCGAGAGCGGCATGTCCTCGGTGATGGGGACCGTGGCGGGGTCGCCGTAGACCGTCGCGGAGGAGCTGAACACCATCCGCCGCACATCGCGCGCGGCCATCACCTCGCACACGGTGAGCAGGGTGTCGATGTTGTTGCGGTAGTAGCGGAGCGGCTCCCGGGTGGATTCGCCCACGGCTTTGAGGCCGGCGCAGTGGATGACGGCGTCGATGGCGTGCTTGGCGAAGATCTTCTCCACCGCTGCGGGATCGGTGCAATCGTCCTCGTAGAAGGGGATCGCGCACCCGGTGATGCGCTCAACGCGGTGAACGGCTTCGCGGTGGCTGTTGGCGAGGGAGTCCAGCAGCACGGCCTCGTGCCCGGCGTTGACGAGTTCGACGGCGGTGTGCGTCCCGATGTACCCGGCGCCACCGCTTAGCAGAACCTTCATGTATCGCCGCCTTTGTCGGGGGTCTGCTACTCACGGCGCCCCAAGAATATGCGGCCCCCGACCCCGGCCTGCCGCCGGTCCCGGCATTACCGCCCGGGGTCGGCCCCGGCGCGCCGCCCGGAGCCGGGCACCGGGGCCTACAGGTGTGGCCGGTGCTACAGCTCAGCGGCGCGGGCGGCGGTGCGGCCTGGACATCGGTCTTTGACCGCCCGATGTGGCCCACGTGGAGGGTGGACTGCACGGGATACATCGGTGGACCGTGCACACGGTTCGCGCTGTCTGCACATGGGGCCAGTGGGATACCGCACGCCAGGTTGACTACTGTGGCGGTGTGGGGCCGCTGTGTGTCAGCGCGATGGTGGTTCGGCGGGGTTCCCAGGTGCGGGATCGTCATGCTCGGGCGACACTTGGGGCCCATGGGGCGGAAGAACTATTCTTCCTTCCACCTGGTTGCCCCGGCCAGTCGAACGGACACGGGTCCGCAGACGCTCCTGCTGTGAATCGCTGCCCTGGTGCGGGGTGGCTGCCATACCCCCAATCTAGCAAGGAGAGCCATCGATGGGCGAGGATTACCTGACCGCGCGCGACCAGGTCAGCCCCGAGGTATACCATGGCTCGGGGCTGACATCCACGAGGCCGGACACCTGGCCGGTGTGCTGGCTCTGGGGCTGAAGCCCGATTACATCGCCATAGGACGCGACCACACCACACAGGCCAGCGGGGGCGTCTCCTTCCAGATGGCCGGCGCCGATGCGCAGCACGTAGCGGTCATCGTCAAGCTCGGTGTAGCCGCTGAGGAGAGGTATTACTCCGAACTCGGCTACACCGAGCAGTCCCACCCCGAGTTCGTCCGCGATATGCGCGCCCGCAGCGGCGCCGGCGACGAGATCTTTCTGTCCTCCCTTCAGGAGAACAACCCGCGCCTGGTCATCAACCAAGAGCAGGCCTGGGCCGATGCCCGGCGGATGGTCGCCAACCCGGCCTTTTGGGAGCTGACCAAAGCGCTTGGCCGGGAAGCGGGCCAGCGCCTCTATATGGAGACCGACGCGATCATGGAAGCCGCGGCCCCCTTCGAACCGGCGACCCTGCTGGAACGGGAGGGCATCCGCGCGTGGGTGCCGGGTGCGGAACAGGTGCGCAAAGCATGGGAGGCAGCGCAGTTCAGCCTAAAGGATCTGCTTTCTGAAGAGACCCAGAGGAACCCGCGGGTTTCGCAGCTAGCCGAAGAGGTGCGCCGGCAGGCCGCAGCCGCAGCGCAGGAGCGCGTCGCCGATACGGCGCCCGAACGAAACGTGTCACAGGAGACCTCCGCCGATCCGAAGCCTCAGGCGGGCACCGGTCCTGCGCGGATGAGCCCCGCCACGATCCGTTCCGCCCTGCGGGCCGGCCAGTCCAGAGGATCGGGTCAGCGCCGGGGAGGCCACTTGAAGACCCTGTTCTCCCGAGGCTTCGGCAACAGGAAAAGCAACCGACGGGCAACATAATCGAGCGCTTCGCAGGGCCGGGCGCACGATCGTGTGCCCGGCTGCGGCCATCGCGGCCTGGATCCCGGCCCCGGCAAAGCCCTTGTCGCACACCAGCGGCACCGGTCCCGGGGCGATCTGCCGGGCGTGGGCCAGGTGCAGAGCCTGCTTG
>JAJYTD010000038.1 GCA_021793235.1 Actinomycetes bacterium
GTCAGAAGGGTGTCCAGGTCTCGTTTCACAGCAAGACTCTGCGGCACCCTTCGTCATGTCCGCGACCTGATCAGACTTCGGACTCAATCATCTAGGGAGTGTTTGACGAAGGCTTTCGGATGAGCGAGCGGCCGTCCAGGCAATCTCTCGTAAGACGATTCGCGCAGATCATCCTGGTTGGCTGGGCAAGCGACATCGGCGCAGCGAGAGGCAGCCTGGTGGCCGCGAGCCCGAAATGATTCGGCAAACACGACCTAAGCCCGGAAGCCCCGCCTCGTGCGCCATGTCGCCGCTATCGCTGTGCACTCTCGGCAGCGTTTGGGGCCGCGGTAGGTGAGGAGGGCCTGGCGGCACCGGTGGCCGCGCGGTCGGCGAGGTGGGCGTGGACGGACCAGGCCACTGCGCCGATCCAGATCAGGATGAGTACGGCGTAGACGGCGGCCTGGGCGGGCGGTGCGGCCGGGACCAGGTTGTTGTGCAGGATGGTGTGCGCGTTGGTCAGTACGATGACGCCGCCCACCGCTGATCCGAGGACACGGGGCGGGAAGAGCCGGACGATCCAGGCGGCGATGGGGGCCGCGATCACGCCGCCGACCAGCAGCGCCCCGGCCCAGGCGAGGTTGACTCCGGAGCTGCCCAGGCCGATCAGAAAGCCCAGGCTGGCGGCGAGGGCGACGATGAACTCACTGGTGTCGATGGAGCCGATGACCTTGCGGGGTTCGAGCCGTCCGCTGGCCAGCAGGGCGGGGGTGCCTACCGGTCCCCATCCGCCGCCGCCCGTGGCATCAAGGAAACCGCCGGCCAGCCCCAGCGGGGTGAGGAAGCGGCGGCGGACCGGTTTGCCGAGCCTGCCGCGCGGGGTGCCCCATGCGGTGAAGCGGATGAGGATGTAGACGCCCAGGGACAGCAGGATGCCCGACATCAGCGGGGCGGCGGCCTCGGTGGAGAGGCGGCTGAGGACGGTCGCACCCGCGAAGGAGCCGATCGCGCCGGGCAGGGCGATGCGGCGGACGACCCTCCAGTCGACGTTGCCGAGCCGCCAGTGGGAGAGACCCGAGGCCAGGGTCGTTCCGATCGCGGCCAGGTGCACCGTGGCCGAGGCCGCCGCCGGGTTGGTACCGATGAGCAGCAGCAGCGTGGTGGAGGTGACGCCGTAGGCCATGCCGAGGCTGCCGTCGACGAGTTGAGCGAGTAAGCCGGCGAGACCGAGGAGAACGATGGTCTGCATGGGGCCTTCCCGTCCGATTGCTCCACTTTTTCTACTGGTTCAGTAGGGGTACCGTACTCACCATTTTCCGATCGGACAAGTAGGGTTTCCGGGCGCCGCGGACAGCCGGTACCTCCGGCAGATCGGAGGCGGAGCAGCAGGCGCTCCTGTGGCCGACGCGTTCCTGCGCGCTCCTGCGCGCTCCGCCGTCAGCCCCGGCCGCCGAAAGCGCGACCGTCGAACGGCCCTGAAGTCCTCCCCGGGGCGGGGTCGGCGGTTCAGGGAAGAAAACGGGGCAATACCTCCAAATCGCTAAGTCGGGTACGAAAAAGACGGAAGTGGATGTCTTGATTCGTCGATCACGGATAGCAATCCCCTTACGGGGAGACCGGAGGCACGCCCGGGTGCTGGCGAGTCCCCCATCGGCCGAGGAGGGTGCGATGGCTCTGCGTGAATACGAACGGCGGATCCTTGCCGAGATCGAGTACCGCCTCTGCGAGGACGATCCCGAACTTGCCGGGCACCTGAAGACATTCGGTGCCGACGACCCGTCGTTCTCCCGCGAGTCCGAAGGGAACGGATGGCGGCCATGGGTGGTCTGCGGGATCATCGTGGCCGTGGTGGTCGGCCTGACCGTGGGGCTTTTCCTGTCGGCGCCGAGCGCGCCGACGGAAGAGCCCGACCGCCCCGCAGACGCCCCGGAATCCGGGTACTCCGAATACTCGGAGTACCCGGAGTACCCGGTGGGCAGCGGGTGACCAGGCCGCCCTAGGAGCCCGGTTCGGGCGGCGGTGCCGTCCCTCGCCCGGCCAGGGCAGCTGTCACAGGGCTTCCAGGAACCGCTTGGCCAGCGGCGCGGCGTCCTTGGCGCCGCCGTCGCCGTCCTCGACGAGTACCGCGAAGGCGACATCGCCCTCGTAGCCGACGAACCAGGCGTGGGCGGGGAGCTCCTCGCCTTCCTCGGCGGTTCCGTACTCGGCGGTGCCGGTCTTGCCGTGGACCTCCCCAATGAAGCCGACGTCTTTGGCGGTGCCCTCGGTCACGACCGCGCGCATCATGGCGCGCAGGTTCTCGGCATTGGCGATCGGGGTGGGCTCGGGCCGGTCCTTGATCTCAGGGTCGGTCACGAACACCGGTGAACGCCATGACCCGTCGGCCACGGCCGCCGGAACGGTGGCCATATGCATCGGGGAGGTGAGCAACTGCCCCTGGCCGAGGCTGGAGGACGCGAGCAGGGTGGTGTTGTCGGGAGCGGGAAAGACCGGATTGAACACCGGAACTCCGGTCTGCAGCTCGGAGTTGAACCCGAACTGCTCCGCGGCCGCCACCAGCGAATCGGAGTCCAGCTTCTCCGCGACCTCTTGCACCAGTGCGGTGTTGCACGAGGTGGCAAAGGCCTGGGTCACGGTCTGCGCGCCATAGGCGGCATCGCCCGCGTTCTTGAACGGCCACCCGTCGATCTCGGCGTTCTTCGGGCAGTCCATTCCCGCGTCCATGCTCAGTCCGTTGCTCAGCAGGGCCTCATAGGACACGATCTTGAACGTCGATCCAGCCGGGTACTGGCCCTCGATAGCGCGGTTGAACCCGCCGGGTATGTTCGCGACGGCGAGCACTTCGCCGGTGGAGGGCCGGGTGGCGACCAGCGCGGTCGGCTTGCTCTGCCCGATGACCGCCTGCGCCGCCGCGTTCTGCACGGCGGGATCGAGAGCGGTGGTGACGTCTTTGCCGTCGGAGCCGCCGAGCTCGGCGATGACGGAGCCCGTATCCGCGGTGCCTTCCTCGTCGGCGTCTGCGATGTGGATGGCGGTCGCGGCGGTGCCGGCCAGGCGCTCCTCATAGGCCTGCTGGATACCGCCGACGCCGGTGGGGTCGCCGACCTCGTAGGCGGGGCCGAGCCGCTCCAGGTCCTCCTCAGTGGCGGTGCCGACATCGCCGACGATCATCTTGATCGAGCCCGACGCGTCATCGGTGTCCAGCCGTGTGCCGTCGGCCGCCAGGATGTGCCCGCGCTCGCCCCACTCGTTGGTGCGGACCAGGGTCTGCCCGTCACCGAGCTCGGGGTGGATCACAGCTGGGCTGAAGTCGACCTTCCACTCCCCGTTGTCGCGGGTGAGGGGGAGCTCGCCCGAGTAGCTCCAGTCGTCGGCGTTGCTGAGGGAGAGTGTGATCTCGAAGGGGGCGGTGGCGGTGCTGCCCTCGGCGGTCACCGTGCCCGGGACCACCTCGCTCTTCTCGATGCCGAGCTCCTCCTCGACCCTTGTGTAGGCGTCCTCCAGGCCGTCGCCGGTGGCCAGAGCGGCCATGGCCGCGTAGTCCCCGGAGCTCCACGCCTCGGCATAGGAGGCCGCCGTGTCTTCGGGCTCGGGCATGGCGAACACATACCACGAGACACCGCCGCCCACCAGCGCGAGGACTACAACGGCGCTGACGATGCCGATGACCGGCCCCTTGCGGGAACGGCGCGGCTTCTCAGGCGGTGCCGCCGAGGAGTCCCGCGGTTCGTCGGCCGGCGCCGCGTAGGCCTGGCTGTGGAGTTCCTGCGGGGGGCGGGGGGAAGAGCGGTCTGCTGCGGCGTCCTCCGCCAGGGGGTCCGCCGGGGGGTCCGCCGGGGAGTAGGAGGATGGGGGCGCGGACGGCTGCCGCGTTGCGGTGGGACTCTCCGCAGCGGTGTGCCGCTGCTCCTGCGGAAGCGAGGGCAGTGTGTAGGGGGAGGGGGGCCCGGCGGCGTCTTCCGGCGGCTGCGGAATGGGCGCCGTATGCGGGGAGCGGGGATCCTGCGGCGGGAACGGTACGGAAGAGAGGGACCTGCCCGCTGTCGGGAACTCCGCGCCGTCTTCGGCTGCGGTGCCGAATGCGGGGAGGGTTCGGTCGTCGTGTCCGTCTAAAGCGGCCGCCGCCCGGTCATCTCCGTAGGATTTTGGGGGGGCCGGAGGAGGTGGGGGGCCGTCGTGTCCAGGGTTTGGGGGGTATCTGTCGTCCACGCCTGTTCGTTCCTTCCGTTGGCCCAGGACAGAACCGCCCCGCTTTCCGGGTACGGAAAGCGGGGCGGGGGACGTAAAGAGTGGCCGGTGCGGCGGTCGCCTCTCGGCGCATGGCACAACGCGGCTCCTAAGGCCATACGGTCGCCCGCGTCAGCGGGTGCCG
The DNA here is from genome assembly GCA_021793235.1 of Actinomycetes bacterium. Taxonomy (GTDB): domain Bacteria; phylum Actinomycetota; class Actinomycetes; order Streptosporangiales; family Streptosporangiaceae; genus JAJYTD01. Next base: position 4,352 of record JAJYTD010000038.1, read on the forward strand.
CACACGGTATTCCGCGAAGGCGATAGGTGAGGCCCGGGGGACACTTGCTACCACACCGACCAATCAGCGACTCTAACCCATCACAGTGCCGCCTTGTTCCGTGGCGTCTGGCCGACATAAGGGTAATCCAGATCACATTGGTAGGGGCGAAAAGGCCCATACGCGGGCCCGCCCATGGGAATGGGCACCGCATCCGGTACGGAAGCGGACTCGGCGCGGGCGGGCCCAACGGCCCTAACGGTTCTGTTGCAGTTCCGCCTTGACGGAGGCGGCGAAGCGCGGCACCTGTTCCTGGCCGGACAGCCGCTGGATCGCCGCCATGATCGTGTCGGTGGCGGACCGGCGGGATCGGGCCTTGGCGGCCTCGCCGGCCCAAGGAGAGAGGTCCACGGGCGGACCGAAGCGCACACCGATCCGGCGGAAAGCGGGCACGCGGCGTCCACGAGGCAGGATGCGGTCGGTCCCGGCCAGGGCGACCGGCACCACCGGTACTTCCGCGGTCAGGGCGAGCCAGGCCAGACCGGTCTGGCCCCGGTACAAGCGGCCGTCCGGAGAACGGGTGCCCTCGGGAAAGATCCCGAAGACGCTGCCGTCCTTGAGCACGCTCAGACTGTGCTCCATCGCCTCCTGGGAGCTCTGGCCGGGGCGGCGGTCGACCGACATCTGCCCGATCAGCCGCAGTGCCCGGGTGAACGCGCGCTGGGCGAGGTTGCCTTCGGCGAACAGCTCCTGCTTGGCGATGAAGATGACCGGGCGGGGCAGGGCCACGGCGATGAAGAGGGGATCGATGTTGGACAGGTGATTGGCGGCCAGGATCACGGGACCCCGCGCGGGAACGTGCTGCGCCCCCTCCACCCGGAGCGGCCAGAGGCCTCTCGTGACCGGTGCGATGACCGTTTTGGCGGCCTCGTACACAAACACTGCTCGTGTCCTCTTTCGTCGGCGGGGGAACGGACACCCGGGGGCGGTACCGGTCCGACTTTATCGGGTGCGCGCGCGGCGAAGGCAGCGGTGCTGCCGGTGGAGGGGCGGAGCGCCGCGCGGACCCGGGCGCGCGGGTGCCTGCCGTGGACCAGCGCCGCGGGGGCGGTCCACACGCTAGGGTTGGTCTAGACCTCTGGGGTGCCGGAGGTCGACGAGGACCGCGACGCGTGTGGGAAAGGGCGGAGCAATGGCGCAGTTGGTCGATGTCAGCCATCAGGTCGCTGCTGGGATGACGACCTACCCGGGGCTGCCCGGACCGGTCATCGAGGACCACCTGTCCTTCGAGGATTCCCAACGCACCTACGCCACGGGAACCGAGTTCACCATCGGCCGCGTCTCGATGGTGGCCAATACCGGGACCTATCTGGACACGCCGGCGCACCGCTACCGCGATGGCGCCGACCTGGCCGATCTCGAACTGGAGAAGGTCGCCGGCGTGCCCGGCATCGTCGTCGACGCCGACGGTCGCGAGATCGGCCCCGACGTCTTCAAAGGACTCGACATCGCCGGCAAGGCCGTGCTGATCCGGACCGGATGGGACCGGCACTGGCGGACCGAGCGGTACGGCGCGCCCGACCACCCCCACCTGACCGAGGAGGCGGCCCGGCTGCTCGCTGACGGCGGGGCCGGTCTCGTCGGCATCGATTCGGTGAACATCGACGACACCTCAGAGCAGAGCGGCGGCGCGCGGCCGGTGCACTCGTCGCTGCTGGCGGCCGGTATTCCGATCGTCGAACACCTCTGCCTGCTGGACCGGCTGCCCGCCGAAGGATTCTCCTTCTTCGCCGTACCGGTGAAGGTGCGCGGGTTGGCCACCTTCCCGGTGCGCGCCTTCGCGATGATCGGAGGCTGAGGGAGCTAGAGGTCGGCGTCGCTTTCCTGCCGGGCGCGGAGCCGCTCGCGTTGCGCCCGGCGCTCCTGCTCCCGCATCGCCGACCGTTCGTCTGTGGCGACGGCGGCGCGCATCGCTGCGGACAATGCCCGCAGCTCCCGGTTGATCCGCGGATAGTCCACCAGCCGCGGGAGCGCGCCCAGGCGCGGCGTACGGTGCTCCTTCAGCGCCGCCATCAGTTCGCGAAACGCCACATCCAGCCGCTGCAGCGTGATCTGGGAGGCGGGAGGCGGCTTCTCCAGGGCCAGGGTCGACAGCGCAAGGTAGCCCGCGCGCTGCGCCGCCACCACCACCGGCCACAAGGGCTGTGTGGTGGTGGCGCGCGGAACGTCCCCGATGGCGCTGTCGTAGACGCCGCGCAGGCTGATCAGTGCCGTGCGGAGGTCGCGGCGCAGCCGGTATTCGCGCTCCGGGCCGATCCGGTCGTCGGGGTCGAGCACGGCCAGTATCGTGGCGCGGATGGTGTCCAGGAGGTCGAGGATGGCCTGCGGCAGCTGTGCCGCCGCCGCCCGCCGCCACAGCAGGACCGCGCCGAGCATCCCGGCGAACGAGCCCAGGACGGTGTCGAGGATCCGCGACTGGGCGAGCTCCTCGGCCGGGTAGGGGGCAGCGGTGTAGGCCAGCAGCAGCGCCATCGGTGTCAGGATGATGCTGGCATAGAAGAAGCTGCGGGCCACCACGAGCTGGGTGAGGCCCTGAAGAGCCGCGGCCAGGGCGATGACGGCCGGCAGCGGAAGGTCGAGCATCAGCAGGCCCACGCCGATGACGACGCCGATCAAAGTACCCAGGGCGCGCTGCAGGGACCGGTTCACCGTCAGCACCACATTGCCGCCCTGGAGTACCGAGGTGGTGGTGACGGAGATCCAGTAGAACCGGTCGAACCCCAGTGCCAGTCCCGCGGCTCCGGCGAGCGCGACGGTGATGCCCATGCGCAGCGCCGTGGGGCGGATCAGCGATTCGCGGCTCAGACTGAAGCGCAGCGAATTCATGATGGAGGGGTAGCGCCGGTCATAGAGCTCGGAGCCGTGCCCGTTGCCCTCGGTGCCCGAGTGGCGGGCCGTCCGGGCCGCGCGGGCCAGGCGGCTGTAGAGCCGGGCTTCCAGCGAGCGGGGGCGCAGCCCCTTGCGGAGGCCGTCCAGTTCCGCGGGATCGGGGCTCTGCCCGGGTTTGCCGACTGCCTCGGCCAGGCGGTCGGCGAACGCGGCGGCGGACTCGGGCAGCGGTTCGGTGCGGGCCAAGGAGACTTCGGTGGCCGCCAAGTGGATGTCAGAGACCCAGCGCAGCATGGCGCGCAGCCGCGCGGCCGAGGCCGAGTCCCGGCGGCCGCGCGGCTGCGCGAGCAGCATGATCCGCCAGGCCTCGGCGACCGCGAGCGAGGCCTCGTGCTGGACGTGGTCCAGGCGGGCGGTGCCCACCGACCGGAGCAGTGAGCCCAACTGGTGGTAGGCCGCCGCGACCGCCCGGATCTCGGGATGGCGGCTGCGTATGAGTGCTTCCGACATCGACACGAGCCAGCCGACCGCGGCCCCTATGGCCGCGACTCCGGCGTGGAGGGGGATCTCTGCCAGGCCGCCCGGTGTGATGGCGGAGATCGCGCAGACCAGTACGAAGAACAGCGGTCCTGGTTTGTCGACCCGCAGCGCCTGGCAGAGCCAGGTGGCCACGCCGGCGACCGCGCCGATGGCCAGCGCCGCCGCCCACAGGTTGAGCGAAACCAGCGAACCGATCGTGACGCTGGCGACGAATCCGAGTCCGATGAAGGCAAGAACGGTGGACCGGTAGGAGTAGGGGGTGTGCTTTTCGTAGAGGACCGTCATCGAGCCCAGCGCGGCCAGTGTTCCCACCTGCCCGCCGAACAGGACGGCGGCCAGCGCGAAGGACACCGACATGGCCGTCGCCGCCTTCACCGCGGTGACCCAGGCCCACCCTCCCGAGGAGAGGCCGAAGAGCGCTGTGACGCTGATGCGGTGCCGGGGGCGCTCGGCGACCGTGGGCCGGATCCGCGCCGGCGGATTCCAGATCGGCTCGCTGGGGGTGGGATCGTCGGACGGCCCGCTGGCGGTCGTCCCCTGGTCTCGCACGGCTCCAATGGTAGAGGGATTCCCCGGCCGGTGCCCACTTGTCGACCAGGGAGGGCGGAGGGTCAGTTCGGCGACTCCGGGTCCGTGTGCGCGGGATCCGGCTCCGTCTCCTCAGCGGATCGGGTCTGGCCGGCCGACCGCAGCCGTGCGAGTTCGGCCAGCACCTCGTCCAGATGGGCCTCGGCGCGCTCGGCCCGATGCACGGCTTGGGTGCGGGCGTCGTCGAGCGCCGCGATGCGCTGGGCGGCGGCCTCCTTGGCGTCGGCCACAGCGCGCGCACCGGCCTCCCGCTGCTCCCGCAGCTCCGTTCGAGAGCGAGCACGCTCCTCCTGCGCGAAGCGGCGCGTCTGCTCCAGGTCGGCGGCGAGCCGGTCGCGTTCGGCGGCCAGTTCGCCGATCCGGGCCCGGGCGTGCTCGGCATCGGCTTCGGCGCGCTGCGCACGCTCGGCAGCGGCGTCCTTGGCCTGCGCCTCTTCGGCCAGGCGGCGCTGCAGGGCGTCCTGCTCGGCGGCGGCCTGCGCACGCACCTCCGCGAGTTCCCGGCGTGCCCGGCCTCGCTCCTGCTCGACCGACTCCGCCGCTTGGCGCTCGGCCTCCGCGATCCGGTGCTCGGCGTCGGCCAGGGCGGCCGCGCGCTCGCTGCGGGCCGTGTCACGCTCCTCGGCGGCTTTGCGGGCCTGTTCCAGCGCCTCCTCCCGCTCGGCCAGGGCCGCCTCGCGGCGGGTGATGGCCTCATCGGCCATTCGCTCGGCGGCTCCGGCCGCGGAGATCGCCGACGCGGCCGCGTCCTCGGCCCTGTCGTGTGCCTGCTCGGCCTCGCGGCGGCGGTTCTCGGCCTCCAGACGGTGGGTATCGGCCTCGGCCACGCGGCGGACCGCCTCCAGGCGGGCCGCTTCCACCTGGGCCTCGGCACTGGCCGGGTCGGTCATCGTGGCGAACGCCTCGGTGGCGGCGTTCAGTGTCGCGCTGAGCTGCTCGGCCTGAACGGCGAAGCGGGTCAGCAGGTCGTCGGCGCGCAGCCGGGCACTGCTGACGGGGGCGGGGTCGGAGGCCGGCGCCTGCGGCGGGGAGGGCTGCTGCGCGGCCTGTTCGCGGAGGCGCTGGTCCTCTGCCTGCTGTAGCCGCTGGCGCTCCCGCCAGGCGCGCCAGCGCGTGTGCTCGGGGAGGTCGCAGTACTCGGGCGGCCGGCCCGGAGACGACCCCCGGGGCACAGGGCGGTCGCATCCGGGGAAGTTGCAGGTGTTGGAGTCGCTGTCGGCCACATCGACGAGCGTACTGATCTTCTGGCGGCGCCGGCACGTGCGCTGCGGGGCGGGGGCGGTGCGGCCTGCTCAACGAGAGGAACAGCACCACGGCAGCGCGCGAAGCGCCCTGCCGTTGCCGCCCTGCTGCGCGGGAGTCCGCTTCCGCCCCGGGCTCAAACCCGAGGCATCCTCAAGTGCGCAGGAGTGAGCGCGTGTGCGCCACGGATGGGACGCTCAGGACAGAGCCGCGCCCGAAAGGCGGGTCCGAGGCCACCGCGCGGCCGCCGGCCGCGGGTGCGGACCGGCCCGCACCCGCCGGCAGACCGACACGGGAGGGGAGAAGGGATACGTGATACGGCTGGTACTCGCCGACGACGATGCGGTCACCCGAGCGGGTGTCCGCGCGATCCTCGCCACAGACCCCGGCATCGGCATCGTCGCCGAGGCCGCGGACGGCCGGGAAGCGGTCACCGCGGTCCAGCGGTACCGGCCGCACGTGGCGCTGCTGGACATCCGCATGCCGCGCCTCGACGGGCTGGACGCGGCGGCCGAGATCCGGCGCACCGTGCCGCAGACCGCCGTGGCCATGCTCACCGTCTTCGGCCACGATGCCTACATCGCCCGGGCCCTCGCCGGTGGAGCGAGCGGTTTCCTCCTCAAGACCGGCGACCCCCGCGAGCTCATCGCGGCCGTCCACGCGGTGGCCGACGGGGCGGCCTACCTCTCCCCGAAAGTCGCCCACCGGCTCATCAGCGAACTCCACGGCGGCCGTATGGCCCGCCGTGTGGCTGCCGGCGACCGTGCCGCCGCGCTCACCGCGCGGGAGCGCGAGGTCCTCGCGCTCCTGGGCGCTGGCCTGTCCAACGCGCAGATCGCCCGTCGGCTCCATCTCGTGGAAGGAACCGTCAAAGGCCACGTCAGCGCCATTCTCGACCGCTTGGGCGCCGCCAACCGGGTCCAGGCCGCGATCCTCGCCTACGAAGCCGGGATCACAAAGGGCCGCGGTTAGGCGTGCGAGCTAGTCGTGCGCGCCGAATCCGGCGATACGGCAGACCAACGTGGTCACGAAGGGGCGAAAACCCTCCTGCTCGTAGAAGCGGATGTCCTCGGAACTGGTGGCCAGCGCGGTCAGCTCGATGTCGCGGACCCCGAGGGAGCCGACCTGGCGCCGGACCTCCTCCAGCAGCCCCGAGCCCACGCCGACCCCGGTGTGCTCCGGAAGCACCGACAGCGTCTGCACGACGGCGACCCGCTCGCCGCGGTCCCATGAGCCGTGCTGGTTCTCCCGGATCGTGACCATCGCGTAGCCGGCGGGCTCACCGCTGCGCTCGGCGAGTACCGCGAGCGTGTCCGGGTCGGCCAGCCAGCTCAGGTACTGTGCCCTGCGGCGGCGCCAGGACTCCTCGACGTCCACGGACGTGATCATGTCCTCGAGGTGCCAAGCGACCGCGGTGTGCTGTTCGTGCAGGGCCCTCCACAGGTCGGCGAGCTCCTCGATCTCATGGGAACCGAGGTAGCGAAAACGCAGCACGTCGGAAACACCCGTGTCCGGTTTGGTCGCCAACGAAGTTTCCATCTTCTTCTCACCCGTTCCACCCGCATTAGCGCGCCTCGACCCCCGACTGGTCCACACCAATCAACGAGGTGAGCTGTAGTTCTTACGTTACGTCCCAGTTCGTTGCCGCGTGCGGTGGCGCCAGGGAAAAGTAGCGAAGCAGTGACGAAAGAGAAATTTTTAAAGAATTTCGTTTGCTGGTGATCAAGGGAGCCGGGGCGGACATGCGGCGAGCCGCCCTCGCCGAGGGCGGCTCTGCGCCGGACCGCTGCCTCAGGCCCCGCAGGCCGGCGGTGTGTCCGCCACGTCGTCCAGGACGTCGCGGGCGGCGTCGCGCAGGTAGTGGGCGAGCAGCCGGATCGGCCGCCACGCCCAGCCGCCGGTGCGCCCGACCAGAAAGACCCTGCGAGTCCCGCCGAGATCGCCCAGCGGCGCGTGGACGACCCCGCGCCGGGCCGCGGCCGCCAGCTTGGGTATGACCCCGACGCCCCCGCCGGCCGCGACGACCTGCTCGACCACGTCCAGGTTGTCGATACGGTGCTGGATCCGGGGGGCGAATCCCGCGATGGCGCACATCCGCTGGACGAGTTCGTCCTCGTCGCTTCCGCGCGAGTTCGCGATCCAGGAGGCGGCCGAGAGGCCGCGCAGCCGCTGCCGTGTCATGGCGCGTCCGGCTGCGCCCGAGCCCGACGGCCGGGAGAGCAGCAGCGGCTCGGTGCCGAGCGGATGCAGCGCCAGGACCTCGGGAAAACGCCGCGGTACGAGGCTGTAGTCATAGACCAGTCCGAGGTCGGCGCCGCCGCTCTGGAGCAGCTCCAGCGCCTCGTCCGGTTCGTGCTCGATGAGGCGGACGTCGATTCCGGGATGGTCTTCGCGCAGCCGGCGCAGAGCCGGCAGCACGATCGGCGCGGCGACGCTGACGAAGGTGACCAGGTCCACGCGCCCGCCCGGTTCTCCCTCGCCGGCGAGCTCTGCCTGCGCGGCCTCGACCCGGGCGAGGATGCCGACAGCGTGCTCGGCCAGCCGGTGGCCGGCCGGAGTGAGCCGTACCCGGCGGCCGTCCGGGACGAGCAGCGGGACCCCCGCCTCCTTCTCCAGTACCGCGAAGTGCTTGGACACCGCGGAGGTCCCCATGCCGACGGTCTCGGCGACCGCGGCCATCGTGCCGAGCCGGTCGAGTTCGACGAGCAGTCGCAGCCGCGTGAGATCCATCCACCTAGACTACACGGTTTATCCACCAATGCTCCGTGGACAGAAACAATATGAACAGATCCAATGATGGGGTGACCAACTCTTTCCTCCGGGTGTTCGGCCGTGCCCGGACACGGGTGCCCGCGCCGGTCCTCCTGCTGGTCGGAATGTTCCTCCTGCACACCGGCAGCGCCCTGGCCGTTCGCGCGTTCGACCAGGTGGGCGCCCTGGGCGTCACGTGGCTCCGGCTGTCCTGGGCCGCACTGCTCCTGCTGGCCGTGAGCGGCCGCTCACTCTGGCCGGCCGTGCGTAGGGCGACACCGCGCGAACTGGGTTCGGTGGTGATCTTGGGCACAGTGAGCGCGGGCATGATGGCCCTCTACTCCGCGGCGACAGCGCGAATCGACCTGGGCACCGCCACAGCACTGGAGTTCCTCGGCCCCCTGGCCGTGGCCGTATTGGCCCTGCGGCGCCGCAGGGAACTCGGCTGGATCGCCGCCGCGGCCGTGGGGGTGCTGTTCTTGACGCGCCCCTGGAGCGGTGAAGCCGACCTTGCCGGTGTGCTCCTGGGGCTGGCCGGGGCGGGATGCGTCGCCTTCTACATCGTGCTCGCCCAACGGGTGGGAAGCAGATTCGGTGCGGTGCACGGACTCGCCCTGGCACTGACAGTAGCCGCGGTCGTCCTCACCCCCCTGGGAGCGCCGCCGGTGCTCGACGCTCCCAGCTTGCGCATCCTTCCCGTCACGCTGGGAATCGCGCTGCTCTATCCGCTCGTGCCGTTCCTGCTGGAGATGCTGGTACTGCAGCGCATGAGCCGCACGGCCTTCAGTACCTTCATCAGCCTGGAACCCGCGATCAGCCTGGTCATGGGAATGCTGCTCATCGCCCAGACACCCGTGCCCCTCCAGGTGGCGGGTATGGCGCTGGTGGTGGTCGCAGGGATCGGGGCGGCACGCAGCGACTCCCGCGCCCGCCCGCGGCGGGCCGCCCGCACAACGCGTCGGGAGATCCCGGCGCCCGCGGATACGCAGCCGCCGGCCGCGGATGCCCAACACACGCCCGAACCCGTCGGCTGAGACCGGGCGGAGGCAGGGGGAACAGCGGGATACGACCGCTATTTCTCCCTGCGGGCGCCGCCGTACTTCTTGTGCACCGCCTGCTTACTGATCCCCAGGACCGTCGCGATCTCGGCCCAGGTCGCTCCCTGCATGCGGGCGCGCCGCACGTGTATCGCCTCCAGCCGCTCCACCTCCGTGCGCAAGCGGACCGTGGCGTACAGGGCGGCCAGCGGCGCCTCACCGTGCGCCGACTCCAACAACGGGGTGATCCGGTCCTCCTCCATGGAAAACCAACCTATGCCTTCGGCCGCCCCGAGGAGCGGCCGCCCGCAGCAGCGCGGCAGAACACACCAGAAGATCCACTAGGGTCGTGATTAAGCCATGGAAAAGAGAACTGATCTGGAACTGCTCCGGGCCTACGAACCGGTGCTGCGCTACACACGAGGCGAACTCTTCTTTCCCGCCGATGTCGCCGCCTACCTGAAGTGCTGCAGCCTCTGGCTGGAGGACAGCGAGGGCAGGGAGGTCGAAGAGGTCGTCCCGGCCGGCGAGCTCACCACGGACCGCCTCGCCGGAGCCGAGCACGAGTGGCCGGGCCGCCATAAACACCTGCGGTTCGTGCAGGAGTCCTCGCTGCGCGCCGAGGCGCGCAGATTCCGCCGCACCGCGCGGCCGGTGATCCCCAAGAGCGGACGGCTGGCCGCCGTCGGAGTGCTCGGACGCATGCTCGACGTGCTGGTCAAGTTCTCTCTGCTGATCCGGGGAGCCGTCCCCGGCGGCCTCGCCGCGGCGGCCGCGACGCGCTACCGCGACCGGGTGGACAACGGCAGAGCCACCTACTACGGGCGGGTCGTCCGCGAGGGCGGCTACATCGCCCTCCAATACTGGTTCTTTTACGCCATGAACGATTGGCGCTCCACTTACGGCGGCGTCAACGACCACGAGGCGGACTGGGAGAAAGTCACCGTCTACGTCGTCGAAGACGAGGAGGGCCGCACGCATCCGGTGTGGGTGGGCGCCTCCTCCCACGAGTACCGCGGCGACGACCTGCGGCGCAGCTGGGACGACGCTACCCTGGTGCGTGAGGGCGACCACCCGGTGATCTTCGTCGGCGCGGGCTCGCACTCCCACCAGATCCTGCCCGGCGACTACCTGATCCAGGTCGACCCGGCCGTGCTGCGCGGGGCGGTGCGCGCCTGGCGGCACGTCACCGAGCGGCTGCTCGGCAGGAAAGCGACCCGCCACGGTATCGGTGTGCCGTTCGTCGACTACGCGCGCGGAGACGGCGTCCGGATCGGCCCCGGCGGGGACCGGGAATGGGACGCCGTCGTCATCGACGACGACACTTCGTGGCTGCGCGGGTTCCGCGGCCTGTGGGGACGCGATACCCGGGACTTCTTCGACGGTGAACGTGCGCCGAGCGGCCCCCGCTACGAACGCGACGGGACCGTGCGCCGTTCCTGGGCGGACCCGTTGGCCTGGGTGGGGCTGCAGAAGGTCGCACCGACAGAGGAGGACGTTCGCGCCGAACTCGCCGCGCACCTGCGCGACCTGGATGCCCGCATCGCCGACGCCGACACCGAGATCGCCGCCGGCCGCGACCGGCTGCGGCGGCTGGCAGCGGCCCACCTGGTGCTCGCACGCGACGCCCATTCCGAAGCGCGGGCACGCACCTACACCGAGCAGGTCGGCCAAGCCGAGCGGGAACTGGCCGAGGCCTACCGCCGGCGTGCCCTCATGGCCGATGAGCGCGACGCGCACCGGGCGGCCCTGGAAAGCGGCATGCAGATCAAGGCCGGTCCCCACGAGCACCTGCGCTCACCGCACCTTCCCTATGCCTCCGGTGAGCAGCGCCAGACCCGGCTCGTGCACGTCTGGGTCACCCTCAGCACCCCGCTGCTGCTGATCGCGCTGGGCGGAATGCTCCTGTGGCTGCACGGCCCCTTCACCGTTCCCGCCATGGTCGGCGTGGTCGTGCTGTTCGCGATGGTCGACAGCCTCGCGCGGCGCAAACTCATGGCCTTCCTCACCGGCCTGGCCGTCTTCACCGTCGTGGTGGGCGTGCTCATTGCGGTTATCGCCGCCTTCATGGCGGACTGGCGGATCACCCTGCTCGTGCCGATCACTCTGGTCGTCATCGTCCTGCTCGTCGTCAATGTGCGGGATCTGATACGCCGGTGAGGACAGAGGACTAACCGGCCCCGTCGCCCAGCCCGGACGCGCGGACGGTGATGTTCAACCGGCCGGCGTCGAGCCCGATCCCCAGGGGAGCGGTGCCGGGGCGCGTGCGCGGCACGCCGTGGAAGGCCGTCCGCGAAGGGCCGCCGAAGACGAACAGGTCGCCGCTGCGCAGCGCCACGTCGGTGTAGGGGCGGCCGCGGGTGGCGGTGTTGCCGAACCGGAACACGCAGGTGTCGCCGAGGCTGAGGGAGACCACGGGCACGTCGGCCCGCTCATCGCGGTCCTGGTGCATGCCCATCCTCGCCTCGGCGTCGTAGAAGTTGACCAGGGCGACATCGTACTCGGGGGTCCCGGGAGGCAGAGCCTCACCGTAGGCGGCCGCCACACCGTCGCGGGCGAGTCCGCCCAGCAGCGGCGGGAAGGGGGGCACGGGCAGGCCTTCGGGCAGCGTCCGGGAGTACCGGTAGGGCTGCCAGTGCCAGCCCAGCGACACCATCCGCACACTCATCAGGCCGCCGCGGGGCATCCGGTGCCGGCGCATCCCCGCAGGGCCCTTCGCCCACTCCCGGCACCGCTCCACGAGCTGTCGCTGTGTCTGCACGGACAGCCAACCGGGAACATGCACCGCACCGGGCGCCACCACGACAGGCTCCGCGCTGAAGAGGGGCTCATCCACAGCTCACAGTGTCGGTCTTCGGGCTGCAGAGCGCACTTCAGGGCCCGCGTGTCCGACGACCCGTTGCCTGCACCGCGGTCGCCTCCAGAGAGAAAGCGCATCGGACCGGTATCGTAGAGGGGCGTTGAGTGCCGTCGCGGATGTCGGGAGGTGGGGCCGAGTATGAGCCGACCTCCCAGTACCGGTCTGTCTTGCTAGTTCCCGCGGCAAAAGCGCCGCCGCGCCTCTGCCGGCCGCTGTCCGCAACGAACCCGCCCAGGGATGTTCCATGTCGCAACGCCGTCCGCTCGCCTGGCTGCCCGGGCTCCGCAGCGCACAATCCGACCGCAGGCCATCAGTCCCGGCGCCGGCTCCCGAGTACTCCATGGACCCGCGGGCGACCGTGGGCCGCCCGGTCGCGCCGGTACAGGAAAGCGTGATCGACGCCGCCGTCTACGTCGACGGCCACCGAATGGACACCCCCTCCGACCTTGTGGACATCGCCGAGCTGCACCGGGACACCCCGCGTACCCCAGGGGCGATGACCTGGATCGGGCTGCTCGAACCATCGAGCACGCAGCTGCTCACCGCCGCCGAGGAGTTCGGTCTGCACGAGCTGGCCGTGGAGGACGCGATCGTCGCCCATCAGCGGCCGAAGCTGGAGCGCTACAACGACACGCTGTTCGTCGTGCTCAAGGCCGCCCGCTACCTCGACGCAGCCGAGGAGGTCCGGTTCGGCGAGATCCACGTCTTCACCGGCCCGCACTTCGTGCTGACGGTACGGCACAGCCAAACCCCCGACCTGTCCTCCGTCCGCCGCCGGCTCGAAAACGACCCCCAACTGCTCGCGCTCGGTCCCGAGGCCGTGCTCTACGCGATCATGGACGCGGTCGTGGACGGCTACGCCCCGGTGGTCGCCGGACTGCAGAACGACATCGACGAGATCGAAACGCAGGTCTTCGACGGCGATCCCCGGGTGTCCCGGCGCATCTATGAACTCTCGCGCGAGGTCATCGAGTTCCAGCGGGCGGCCCACCCGCTCCTGGCCGTCCTCCGCGGCCTGAGCGAGGGCTTCGACCGCTACGGAACAGACGAGGAACTGCGGCGCCACCTGCGCGACGTCGCCGACCACGCCACGACCGTCGCCGAACGTGTCGACGGGTTCCGCGAGATGCTCCAGGGCATCCTCACCGTGAACGCCACACTCGTCTCCCAGGAGCAGAACGAGGAGATGCGCCGCCTCACCGAGGCCAGCTACCAGCAGGGCGAACAGGTCAAGAAGATCTCGGCGTGGGCCGCCATCCTGTTCGCGCCTACCCTGGTGGGCGGGGTCTACGGGATGAACTTCACGCACATGCCCGAGACCGACTGGCGGTTCGGCTACCCTATGGCGCTCGCCCTCATGCTGGGTGTGAGCATCACCCTGTACGTGGTGTTCAAGCGGCGCAACTGGATGTGACCCGGGGGTCGGCCCCCGGGTCCGCGCGGCCGGGTCCCCCTACCCCGGTCCCGGTCGCGCTCCCGCGGCCTGCTCCTGGTCGGCCCAGGACATCAGGGAGCGGCCCTGGATCGCGGCCGCCATCAGCTCGGGGAAGCGGTCGGGCGTGCAGGCGAACGCCGGGACTCCCATCGCGGCCAGCGCGGCGGCGTTGGCCCGGTCATAAAAGGGCGCGCCTTCATCCGACAGCGCCAGCAATACCACCACCTGCACGCCGGCCGCGGTCATGGCCGCCACCCGGCGCAGCATCTCCTCGCGGACGCCTCCCTCGCACAGGTCGCTGATCAGCACGAAGATCGAGTCGGACGGGCGGGACAGCAGCTCGTGACAGTAGGCGACGGCCCGGTTGATGTCGGTTCCCCCGCCCAATCGGGTGCCGAACAGCACCTCCACCGGGTCGCTCAGCCGCCCGGTCAGATCCACCACCGAGGTGTCGAACACCACCAGTGAGGTCCGCAGCGTGCGCATCGACGCCAGGACCGCGCCGAACACCCCGGCATAGACCACCGACGAGGCCATGGAGCCGCTCTGGTCGACCGCCAGCACCACATCCCGCTGCACACCGCGGCTGCGCCGCCCGTAGCCGACCAGGTTCTGCGGCACGACCGTGCGCTGCTCGGGCAGGTAGTGCGCCAGGTTCCGGCGGATCGTGCGGTCCCAGTCGATGTCGGCGGCCCGCCGCGGCCGGTGGGTGCGGGCCGAGCGGTCCAGTGCCCCCTGCACCACCGAGCGCGTGTGCTGGGCGAGTCGCCGCTCCAGGTCGTCGACGACCGTGCGCACCACCGCCCGCGCCGACTCCCGGGCCTGCTCGGGCATGACCCGGCTGAGTGAGAGCAGCGTGCCCACCAGGTGCACGTCGGGTTCGACCGCCTCCATCATCTCCGGCTCCAGCAGCAGCCGTTCCAGGCCGAGCCGCTCCAGGGCGTCGGCCTGCATCACCCGCACCACGCTGGACGGAAAACAGGAGCGGATATCGCCGAGCCAACGGGCGACCCGGGGGGCCGACCCGCCTAGGCCGCCGCGCCGCGAGCCGCCCCCGTCGCCCTGGCCGTCCCGGTCGTAGAGGGCGCCCAGTGCCGCGTCCATCCGGGCGTCATCGCCCGGCAGGCCGCCGCACGCGGCCGTTGCTTCCCCTCCGAGGACCAGCCGCCAGCGGCGCAGGCGCTCTGGTGCTTCCGGCTCGTTCAATTCCCGCCTCCGTTTCCCGCGGCGATCCCCATGGCGGCGGCCGCGGTGGCGACCGCGGCCGCCGCGCGCCCAGTGTCGATGTCGTCGGTGGCCCACTCCGCCGATGCGGCTCCACGTCCCGGCCGCCGCACCTGCTCACCGATGGCCCGCCGTTCGGCTGCCGCGAAAGCGCCGAACGTGCGCCGCAGCAGCGGCAGCACGGTGGTGAAGGCCTCCGGCGCCAACCGCGCCAGCCACCTGTCGATCAGTGACAGCAGCGCCGTATCGTGCACCAGCAGCAGCCCGCTGCCGGACAGGAACCCCTCGATCCAGGCCGCCGCCCGGTCCGGGGAGGTCGCGCGCGAGGTGGCCCGGCCGAGCCGATCCGCCAGCGCCGCACCGTCCAGTCGGCCGGTGTCGTGCAGGATCCTGTGCGCGCGCCCGCACACCCGGCCGGGGACGTCCTCCCGGACGGCCGCGGCGGCCAGGGCGTCGAGCCATTCCTGCTCGGCGTCTCCGCCGAGCAGGACCGCGGCCGCCTGCACACCGTCGACGCGGGTGACCATGCGCGCGGCCGCCTCGTCGCCGAGCCCGGACAGGGCCGGACCGATCCCGGCGCAGACCCGGGCCAGCAGCCCGACCGCCACGTCCCGCAGTGAGGCGGAGTCGAGGCGGCGCACATCGCCGTAGCGCGCCGAGCGGGCCAGCGGCGGCAGCGCCGCCATGAGGTGCTCGATGTCGGCGTCCTCGGCGGCCCGGGCCGTCATCGCCGCGAGAACGTCGCCGACGGCTTCGGCCAGATCCGCCTTCAAGCACTCCTCTGTGAGCAGGGTGAGGCGCGGCAGGCCGGCGGCCGCGGCCAGGTCCCGGGCGCGCGCGGCGGCCGCGGCGGGCACACTCGTCCCCCACGTGCTCGCCTCGATCAGCGCCAGGTCGAGTTCGGGGGTCCAGACCAGCGTCCAGGCCTCGCGGAAGGTGCCGCGCGAGCGCGTGGAGTCCTGCCGCGGCACCCCCCACTCCACCCCGATCAGCCGCAGCTGGTGCAGCAGGGCGCTGCGCTGCCGCCCGGTGTCATCGCGCAGGTCTATGTCCAGGTCGCGGGGGGAAGCCGCCGGCTTCATCCGCAGCCGGCGCTGCCGCGCCGACAGGTCGCTCTGGAGAGGGACCGTGGGTGCGGAGCCCGGTACCGACCCCAGGCGCTCGCCGACGGCCATGGAGTCGTGCACGAGTCCGGCGCGGAGCTCAGACCCTTCGCACAGGACCGCCGACGTCGCCTCGGCCAGCTCCGCCAGCCCGGCCAGCGGCCGTCCGCGCAGCCCGGCCAGGCTTTCGCACAGCCGGACCGCCTCGATGACGTGTGCGGAGGACACCGGCTGGTCTTCGGCACGCAGCCGCCGTGCGGCCTCGGCCAGCCACCGCTCCACGGGCCGGTCGGGCACCGTGAACAGGTGGTGGTACCAGCCCGGGGAGCGCACTCCCGCGCGGTAGCCCGAGGCGGCGGCCAGCCGGCCGTGCGTCCACGGGACCCAGGTCAGTGCCGCCTTCGCTTTGGGCAGTCCGCGCAGCAGCGCGTCGTCGTCGGCGACCCGGGGGTGGTCGAGCAGCGCCGGGGCGTGCCAGGCACCGCACACCACGGCGATCCGCTCGTGCCCGGCGCGCAGCGCCGCACGCAGGATCCGGCGCATGTGCGCCTCACGCCGGGCCTCGCGCCCGTCCACCGGATGCGGTGCGAGCTCGGCCCGCACCGCGGCCATGGCCTCGGCGATCGCCGGAAACGGTGACGGGGCGCCCGGCTCTGCCTGCCCGCGCTGCTCGACGGCGTCGTCCCACCAGCGCTCCGGATCGTCATAGCCGGCCGCCTCGGCCAGTACGCCCAGCGGGTCGATACGGGTCTGCTCCCGACCGTCGGCCGCCTCCTCTGGTCCGGCCGCCGCTGCCTGTCCGCGTTCAGCGAGGGTGACGGCGGCCGGCAGGTCGCAGAAGCGGATGGCCACACTGTTCTCGGCGGCGTAGCGCAGCGCGACCCATTCCGGGGAGAAAGCCGCGAACGGCCAGAACACGGAGCGGGCCGGTTCGCCGGGGACATAGGCGAGCAGGGCCACCGGAGGCTCCAGTTCGGAAACCAGACCGGTGAGGGCGTCGGCCTCGGGCGGCCCTTCGATCAGCACCGCGTCGGGCCGCAGGTCGGCCAGTGCCGCCCCGACAGCCCGGGCCGACCCGGGGCCGTGGTGGCGTATCCCCAGAACGTGGACGCGATCGGTGTCGACGCGCCCCATCAGCGGCTCACCTCGCGGCAGGCACGGTAGAAGTCGTCCCATCCCTCGCGCTCGCGCACCACCGTCTCCAGGTACTCGCGCCAGACGACGCCGTCGGAGACCGGGTCCTGCACCACGGCCCCGTGCACGCCCGCCGCCACATCGGCCGGGCGCAGCGTGCCGTCGCCGAAGTGCGCGGCCAGGGCGATCCCGTTGGTCAGCACGGAGATGGCCTCGGCGGTGCTCATGGTTCCGCTCGGCGACTTGACCTTGCTGCGGCCGTCGACAGTGGTGCCCTCACGCAGTTCACGGAAGACGGTCACGATCCGGCGGATCTCGGCCATGCTGGTCGGCACCTCGGGCAGGTCCAGCGAACGGCCGAGTTCGGCGACGCGGCGGGTGACGATCTCGACCTCGTCGTCGGCGGTCCGCGGCACCGGCAGCACCACCGTGTTGAATCGGCGGCGCAGCGCGCTGGACAGGTCGTTGACGCCCCGGTCCCGGTCGTTGGCGGTGGCGATGAGGTTGAAGCCCCGCTGCGCCTGCACCTCGGTGCCCAGCTCCGGGACCGGGAGGGTCTTCTCCGACAGCACGGTGATCAGCGCGTCCTGCACGTCGGAGGGGATCCGGGTGAGCTCCTCGACGCGGGCCAGGCGCCCCTCGGCCATCGCGGTCATCACCGGGCTGGGCACGAGGGCGTCCGCAGAAGGCCCTTCGGCGAGCAGCCGCGCGTAGTTCCAGCCGTAGCGGATCGCCTCTTCGGCGGTGCCTGCCGTGCCCTGGACCAGCAGGGTGGAGTCACCCGCGACCGCCGCGGCCAGGTGTTCCGACAGCCGCGTCTTCGCGGTGCCCGGCACGCCGAGAAGGAGCAGCGCGCGGTCGGTCGCCAGGGTCGCCACGGCGACCTCGACGATGCGGCGCGATCCGATGTACTTCGGCGCGATCACCGTTCCGTTGTCCAGGGTGGTGCCGAGGATGTAGCGGGTCACGGCCCATGGGGAAAGTTTCCAGCCGGGCGGGCGCGGCCGGTCGTCGGCCTTGGCGAGCGCGGCGAGTTCGTCGGCGTAGCTCTGCTCCGCGTGCGGGCGCAGGGCGGATACGGGTGCGGAAACGCTCAAGAGAGCTCCTCGTGCATGTCGAATCGGAACCGCAGGGTGCGGGCGAGGCGGGCCCCGGGGTGGTCGTCAAAGTCGCCGCGGGTGTCGAACCGGGTGTGCAGATCGGGCGGCATCCATAGCTCGGCGCTCGCGCACAGCGCACGCAGGGAGGAATCGGGCGGATCACCGGTGGATCTTGCGATCAGTTCGGCCGCGACCTCGCCGAGTTCGCGGGTCCACGGGCAGTCCAGGTGTTCGACGGCCGCCAGCAGAGCGTGGGCGGAGCCGGTGCCGCGGGCGCGACGCAGGGCCCATGCGCACTGCTCCTCAGCAGGCAGGAGACCGAGCAGGGCGGGGCCGCGGCTGCCGCGCATATCGTGCCCGCGTGCCAACCGGCCCAGCACACAGGGGATCAGCACCCGTGCCCAGGCCAGGTCGCGCTGCACGACCGCGGCGTTGGCCAGCGCGTCGACGAGGTCCCAGTGGCCGGTAGCGGAGACGCGGCGGACCACGTCGGCGCGATCGTCGCCGAGGTGGTGCGTCCAGGTGTCGAGCGGGGTGTGCGAGACCAGTGTCCACAGCCATTCACGACGGATCTCCCTGTCCTGGCCGGAGCCGGCCGGCGCGCGAACACCGATGTCGCGCGCCAGCTCCTCATCGCGGAGGTCGGGCAGCCGGACGGTCGGCCGCCCTTTGCCACCGGTCCGGATATGGCGGCGGGCGTGGGCGGCGAGGCGCCTGCCGTGCTCGGTATCGGGCAATCGCGCCAGGAGTACCCGGGCCGCGCCCCGCACGCGGGGACTGCGGTCGGCCAGCGCCTCGGTGAGGAGCGGTTCGTGGTCGGGGCAGAGGCGCTCCTCCAGCGAATCCAGCAGCGCCCGGCGGCGCTCGGCGTTCTCGGCCCGCCACTGCTCGGGGGTGAAGTCACCGGCAGGCACCAGGTTCGTGAGGTAGGACCAGCGCGGGTTCAGTCCGGCGAGCCAGAACCCGCGCTCACCGCAGACCCGTGTGATGGCCCGGCCGAGGCTGTGGGCACGGGCCCCCAGGTCGAGCAGTTCCGGCAGGTGTTCCGGAGGCACCCGCAGCCCTTTGGCCGCGGCGAGGCCCAGCCATTCGGCGAGGTGGGGACCGGGCTCCTGCTCGACCAGGCCGCGCAGGCGCCGGGCGGCGGCCGCGCCGACCATCGGCGCGGACTCGGGCGGGGCGGGCGGGATCGGGTCGGCTCGGCCGGGCCGCCGCCCGGCGCGGTCGCGCACCGCCACCAGGGCGGCCCGATCGAGCAGGGTCAGGGCGGGATCGCCGCCGGTGACGGGCGGCAGGCCGGGCGGGTCGGGCACGGTGCGGCGCGCCGTGCCGACCAGGGCCGTGGAAAGCAGTTCGGGCCAGGCGTTCGTGTCGCGCACGGATGAAGGCTCCTGATCGGATTCCTAGCGGCGCAGGCCCCGGTTCCGGTTGCGGGGCCGGCCGTTCCTTGAGTCGTAGACGAGGGAATTCGGGCGGTCCGAGGACGGGACCCGAACCGGGGGAGGGGCCGCGGCGGCCGCGCAGAGGGCCGCGGGCCACCGGGGCGCGGGAAGCGCCGCTGTCACACGCCCGGCCGGCGCGGCGCGGAGTCGGGGATGCGGCCGGGCGCGTCCCCGCCGGACGGCACGGGCATGGCCGCTTCGCTCCGGTGGGAGGCGGGCAGACCGCGGCCTCCGGGGCGTATCCGGAGCCTGCGGTGCGGCGGTGGGTACGGTGCGGATCGAGCGGTGGTGTTGTGCACGGCGGTTGTGGTCTGCGCAGTGGGGTCCATGGTCTCCTTCAGTCGGGATGGCCGGGTGTGTCCGGGTGCCGCGGCTAGGCCAGCGCCACCGGGCGGTCGCCGCACGCCCACACGGTGAGCGGGCGCAGGCCGCGGGGTGTCCATTCGCCCGCGACGGTGGCGGGTTCTCCACCGCAGGCGGCCGCCAGCCGCCACGGCGGCGAAGAGTCAGCGTGCAGCGGGAGCGCCGCCCCGGAGGGCTCTCCCAGCCACCAGCCGCCATCGCGGCCGATGACGGCGCCGCCCAGCACGACCGGCCATGCCTCCAGCCACGGGTCGGCGGCCAGCGCCCCCGCCCACGCCTCCAGCGCCTCATCCACCGTCTCTGCGGCGGGCGGACCGCCATGGTGCTCGGCGTGGCGCGCTACCACGGCGGCGCGCCACTCTGCGGGATGGAAGGCCACTTCGGCGTCGACCGCGGTGCCGACCCGAACAGGGGACTCGGGGGTTCGGCCCCGGGGGGCAAAGGACACCAGCATCGCGGTGCGCCCGGTACCGCGCCCTCGCAGCCAGAATCGGCGCCCGCGCACCTGACCCGCCGGAAAGTCGTGCCGCCCCAGGACGTCCCAGGTGTCGTGCACGGATTCCTCCGGTGCGGAGGCCAGGCCGACCCGGGCGCGTACGGTCGCGCGCAGCGGCGCCGGCAGGTTGTCGCGGTGCCGGTAGGCGGTGGTGAGCAGCCGCAGCAGCGCGTACTCCGCCAGCAGCCGACCGGGCCAGTCCGGGGCCGCGGTGGCGGTGCTCAGGTCGCGGACGCGGTCGGCGACGCGGCCGGCCTGGGCGTCGACCAGCCGTGCCGCCATGGCGTCCCAGCGGCCGTAGCCGAAGTCGCGTGCCCCGGCCAGCCCGGTCTCGACCTGGTCGCGCAGCCACAGCTCCAGCTCCGCGAGCCCGTCGGCGATGCGCTCCTCGCGCCGCTGGGCGCGGCGCGTGGACGCTTTGGGGTCGGCGGCCGTGTCGCGGCGTTCGGCCGCCGCGCTCCGCTGCGCCAGCCAGTCGGCCACCCACTCGGGTGCTTCGGCGGCCTCATCGACCTGGTGCTCCGCCCACAGGTGCAGTAGCGCCAGGGCGTGCTTGCACGGAAACTTGCGGCTGGGGCAGCTGCACCGGTAAGCGGGGGAATCAGGGGCGGACAGGTGGACCGCGGCCAGGTAGGGCTGTGCGCCGCTTCCGGCGCACTCGCCCCAGAGGACCTCCGTCCCCCCGGGGCCGCCACCGCCGTCGGTAGGACGCATGCAGCGGACAGGCCAGGAGGCGGGCCGGGCCACCTTGGCGGCGGCTTTGCGCGAGGGGGTGTCAGGGGCCAGAGCCCAGACGTCGTCAGCACTCCAACGTTTGCTCACATCCCCGAATCTAGGGGCCGGGTACGACATTTCCGGGGCCGTGGAGAGCGCTTCGGCCGGTGGCGTGGTACCGGCACATCCGGGGCCTTCGGGGCGCACCGCAACAGGGCTCTGCCTGCCCGGGGTACCGGGTCCCCGGCTGTTCCGGTACGGACCTCCCACCCATCTCAGACCTCCAGCGTACGAGCGCTTCATGACACACCGTGGGCAACAGATCGCGGTCAGAGGCTTTACCGGTCCGTGTCGAGGGCAGAGGCCCAGCTACGCCGCACGGCCACCGAGAAGAGGACACGGGCCCCGGTGGGGTGGGCAATGCTCCTCTGCCCGCACTGCGGGAGGCGGCGTAGGTCGGAGACGACGGGCGACAGCGGCAGAAGGACGCAGAGGCGCACACGGGCACACGGAACGGAGAGGGCGCATGACGGAGCAGGCGCAGGAACGGGCGAATGACATCGTCGTGGGCGTAGACGGATCGCAGGCGAGCACGCGGGCGGCGGAATGGGCGGCACACGCCGCACAGGGCAAGCGGTGCGGGCTTCGCCTGGTGTACGCGCTGAGCATGCCGCTCATCAGCGTCCCCTTCGGCACACCGCTGCGGATGCCGGCCACACCGGACGAGACAGCGCGGGCGGAAGCCGTTCTCGCCAAGGCCCACGAGCATGTCCTGCGCCTGTGGCCGGATCTCGGAATCGAGACGGAGGTATCGACGCTTTTTCCGGTCGACGCGCTGCGTGAGGCCGCCAAGAACAGCTCTCTTGTGGTGGTCGGCTCCCGGGGACTGGGGGCGATGGGGTCGCTCCTCCTCGGATCGGTGAGCGTGCGGGTCGCCGAACACGCCGACACCCCTGTTGTCGTGGTCCCGCCGGACGACGGGCCGCCTGCCACCGATTGGCGGAAGGTCGTCGTCGGTGTCGACGGCTCAAAGGCCTCGCTGCTGGCGCTGAGGTTCGCGCTGGACCAGGCCGCACGGAACGGCGCCGAGCTGAACGTCGTTCACGCCTGGGAGCCCCCGGACCCGGTCGACCCCGGCGCGCTGGCCGCGGCCGGCTACACGCTCAACCGAGTCGAGCTCACCGCACGCAACCGCGACTTCGTCGAGCGGCTCGTCGATGACGAGCGCACTGTGGCGACCAAGGACGTACCGGTCCGCATCGACGTCACCGAGAGCCCCGCGGCGCGCGCCCTGCTGGACGCCTGCACGGATGCCGAACTGGTCGCCGTGGGATCCCGGGGCAGGGGAGGATTCGCAGGGCTGCTGCTCGGCTCGGTGAGCCGGAGCCTCCTCAACCACGCGCCGGTACCGGTCGCGGTCCTGCGCTGACGGCCTGGAGCGGTCGATTCCTCCGGCTTTCCGAACGCCTGCGGCCACCGATCCGGTCACGGACAGGCCCAGGGTAGGTCAATACGGTCTTTGCCGTCCGGTAGCCGATTATCACCCGAACAGCCACCGTGCGGGCCGCGGAGTCGATACGATCAATGTCCACGGGGGTGATGGCAGGTGTGTGAGGCGGTACAGAGAGGCGGCGTGTGGGGTGTCCGGACGCGATGGGGAGCGGTTCCGGTGCGGTGAGGCCGTGGTCGTTCCCGTTCACGGCGAGATCGACATCGCCACCGCCGACGACATGCGGGACCGATTGCTGGGTGAGGCCGCCCGCACGGACTGTGCCTGCATGGTCGTCGACCTGTCCCGGGTCGAATTCTTCGACGCCAGCGGACGCCGCGCACTGATGGCGGCGTATCAGCGGCTGACCCGCGATGGTCGGCACATGGTGCTCGCCGAACCCGCTCCCGCGGTGTCCCGCGTCATCGACGTGCTCGGCCTGAGCGGCAGCTTTGAGGTCTACCCGCTGGTGGAGATGGCACTGGCCCACACCCGGGCGTCGGCCCGGCAGGCCGGTGCTCCGGGAGCAGCCGAACACAGAACCGGGCGTTTCCCGGGAATGGAGTAAGACCCCGGGCGCCCCGGCGGCAGAGGGACCGTGCGCCGAGCCGTCCGGGGGCGCCTCGCGGGGCCGCGTCGGTCAGTGCGGCTCGGCCCACCCGTGCATTTCCTTCACCCGCTTCTTCAGCAGCTTGCCTCCGGCGTTGCGGGGCAGGTCCTCTGTGACGATCCGGACGTGGTCGGGGATCTTGAAGGAGGCCACGCGCTCCTTCAAGTGCTCGCGCAGCCCCTCCTCGTCGAGCCGCTGCCCGGGGATCAGCCGCACGACCGCGCCGACCTCCTCGCCGTAGACGTCGTGCGGCACCCCCACCACGGCCACCTCGCCCACGGCAGGGTGCTCATGGATCGCCGCCTCCACCTCGGCGCAGTAGATGTTCTCACCCCCGCGGATGATCATGTCCTTGGCGCGGTCGACGATGTAGAGGAACCCCTCGTCGTCGATTCGGCCGAGGTCGCCGGTGTGCAGCCAGCCGTCGGTGAACGTCTCGGCGGTCGCCTCGGGGCGGTTCCAGTAGCCCTGCACCACGCCGGGGCCCTTGATCCAGATTTCGCCGATCTCGCCGGGGGGCAGTTCGGTGCCGACCGGATCGACGACCTTGATGTCGACGGTGGCCACCGGGAGTCCCGCGCTGTCGGGGCGGAGCAGGTAGTCGCTGCCGCCGTTGATCGTGGCCGTGGCCGAGCTCTCGGTGAGCCCGTAGCCCTGCCCGAGCATCAGGTCGTGCAGGCTGCCGCGGGCCCGGGAAACGAGAGCGGGTGCGGCCGGGGCTCCGCCCGAGCCCAGTACGAGCAGACTGGTCAGATCGTATTCGGGCAGCTTGGGCGAGGACAGCAGCTGCGAGATCATCGCGGGCACCGCGGTGATCATGGAGACGCGTTCGCGCTCCACCTGCCGCAGCGCCTCCTCGGTGTCCCATCGGTACATCAGCACCAGCGTGCCGCCGCCTGCCAGGGTCGGCAGCATGACGGTCTGGGCGCCCGTGGCGTGGAACAGCGGGAGCACGCACAGGACGACCGATGCGGGAAGCGCGTCCATGAACGCCTGGACCTCCCCGAGCTCCAGGCCGGCGCGCATCAGTGAGCGGTACCGGGAGTAGCTGCCCGAAACGATGTTGGAGACCATGTTGCGGTGCGAGCCGACCGCGCCCTTCGGCACGCCGGTGGTCCCGGAAGTGTAGAAGATAGCGGCCGGCTCGTCGGGGGCGAGTTCGGCCGGGGGCAGTCCCACGTCCGCCGCGACCTCGCCCAGGACCTCTGGCCACGGCCGTGCGCCCTCCGGCAGCGGGGAATCGGTGCGGACCGCGATGACCGGCAGGTCCAGTCGGGGGAGGGCACCGGCCAGGCGCTCGATCCGCTCGGCGTCGGCGACCAGTACCTTGGTTCCGCTGTCGGCCAGGCCGAATTCCAGCTCGCTGCCCGCCCACCACGAGTTGAGCGGAACCAGGATGGCGCCGATACTCGCCGCCGCGAAGTAGGCGATCACCCATTCGGGGTAGTTCCGCATGGCGATCGCGACCCGGTCGCCTTTTGTCACGCCGTAGTCGTCGACGAGGCGGTGCGCCAGGGTCGCCGCGGTGCGGAAGTACTCCGCATGCGTCATGCGCTCGTCGCCGTAGACCAGGGCGGGGGTGTCGCCGTGGTCCAGGCTGCTCTCCAGCACGGCGCGCAGATGCGGTGGAGCATCCTTCCAGACCCGGGTGGGGATGCCATTGATGTCGACGACGTCCATCTCGAATGGGCCTCCGCTCACCAGGAGCCGAGCGGTGACCGCTGCCAGCGAACGCAGAGGGCGGGTGATCTCCGAATCCGTCATGTCAATCCCAGTCGTTCGGTCCCCGGCGGGTCCGGGGTGAGCACAAGGGCGGCCACCGCGGCTGCGCGGATCAGTCGAACCGGATCAGGGACCGACCGCCCTTGCCTTCCCGCAACCGTTCGAAGGCCGCGGGGAGGTCGTCGAGTCCGATCTCGTCGGTCACCATCGTCGCGAGGTCGATGCCGCCGTCGCGTATGTGGCGTGTCAGCACGGGGATGTCGCGCTCGGGATCAGCCGACCCGTAAACGCATCCCCGCAGCGTGCGGGCGAAGTGGAAGAGCTCCAGCGCGCTGAAGGACACGGGGTCGTCCTTGGCGCCCACCCCGACGACAGTGGTGGTGCCGCCGCGCCGGGTCGCACTCCAGGCGCTGCGGATCGCGGCGCTGGACCCTGCGGCCTCGAAGGCGTGGTCGACTCCCCGGCCGCCGGTGAGCTCCCGGACCTCTGCGCCCAACGAGCGGCCCGCGGTCGCAAAGTGGGTGGCGCCCAGTCCGCGCGCCAGTTCCTCCTTGGCGTCGGAGACGTCGATGGCGATCACCGGGTCGGCTCCGGCCAGCCGGGCACCCTGCAGTGTCGCCAGCCCCACACCGCCCAAGCCGACGACGGCGACCGATTCCCCGGGGCGCACCCGGGCGGAGTTGGTGACGGCGCCCCACCCGGTGAGCACCGCGCAGCCCAGCAGCGCGGCGGCGCCGATGTCCACGCCTTCGGGCAGCGGCACCAGCGCGTGCGCGGGCACGATCGTGGCTTCGGCGAACGCCCCGGTGCCCAGCCCCGCATACGCGGGGGTGCCGTCTGGCAGGGCGGCATAGGGGCGCTGGGCCGCTGCGGAGGAGCGCTCGCACAGGTAGGGCTCGCCGTGCTCGCAGAACCAGCAGGAGCGGCACGGCGGCGCCCAGTTGAGGATCACTTGCTGACCGGGGGAGACACCGTCGACATCCGGACCGGTGGCCTCGACCGTTCCCGCGCCCTCATGGCCGAGTACAGCGGGCAGCGGCTGCGGCAGGGTGCCGTTGGACAGGGACAGGTCGGAATGGCACACGCCGGCTGCGGCGAGACGTACGCGGACCTGTCCCGGGCCGGGGTCGGGAAGGACGACCTCGCCGATGTGCGGAGGCTCTCCGAGCCCGGTGAAGACGGCGGCCCTGACAGTGGTGCTCATCGATCAGCTCTCCCGCGTATGGACTCGATTGCATCCGGAGTGCTCGTGACCTTACAAGACCGACTAGTCGGTTGGCCATGGGGATCCGCTGTTGGCGGTACCGGACCGGCCCGGTACAGACGCCGGAGTGCTCCGGCAGGGCAAGCTGTATGCCACCGGATCGGTTCCCGTCAGGCGTGGATCTCCTCTGGGGACCAAGGGCGTCAGGATCGCGGTGAGGTCGGCTGCGGTGGAGCAGGGGCCGACGAAGGACCGTACGCCGGCGGCGGTCTGGACCGCTGTCGCACAGAGGCCGTACCGCTCGGCGGTGGTGCGGGCCGGCCGGCGCCATCCGGCGGGTTTCGGTCCCTGGTCGCCCCGGCGGTGGTGGGCTGGGCCATCCTCGCCCCCGTTCCAGGATTCGACTGTGGACGTTGAGCGAACGCGCCGATTGTATGTGTGGCGCACGACACACACAAGATGTGCTCTTGCCGGGTGGCAAGGGCCTGTCCCCGGGGACGACGGTGCCCGCCGCGGACGGGCGGCCGCGGCGGGCACTGGTCGACCGCAGAGCGGTCAGCCGATGCGGTATCCGGTTACAGGGGCGGGTGGGCGTTCTCCAGGAGCTCCTGGAACTGCGCCGAGAACCAGTGGCCGGAGACCGGCGCGTCCGGCAGCGCGCCGGACATGTTGTTCTGGTTGCGCGCGTTGCCCTCGTAGGCCGGGTCGCACATCCGGTCGAACCCCTTGCCTTCGTCGTTGGGGATCTCCTCGCTGGAGCCGTCCGACTCGCCCGGGGGCTTCATCCACACGTAGGCGTCGATGCCCGGCTCGGGGGCGGTGGTCGGCCGCTCGCCGAGGCCCGCGCCCGCCTGGTTGCACCAGTTGCCCAGGTGGATGCGGCGGTCGATGCGGCCCTCGTCGACGTATTCGTCAGCGCTGGTCTCCGGTCCCGGGCCGGTGGGCCGGTCGGGGCCGCCCCAGCCGTTGCGCGAGGTATCGATCAGCATGCCGACACCGGGGTCGAAGCCCTGGCGGACGAGTTCCTCGCGGAAGGCCTGGGCGAAGGAGAGCTCGTCGACGTAGTTGTTCCAGTCGATCCACGAGGAGTTCTCGCGGATCGGCTCGCCGTTGACCGTGTCCTTGATGCTGAAGTACTCCTCCTCCAACGCGCTGTAGTTGGCGGTGTTGGAGATGAACCCGTGCACGTCGTCGGGCGTCGCGCCGTTGGCGTTGGCCGCCTCATAGAACAGCTCGGCGGAGGCGCTGAAGTTGTCCTCCCAGCCGATCCAGCCGTGGTGGCCGGCGTCGACGTAGTTGTACACGTTGTCGATGGCGCCCAACTGGGCCAGCGCGTACCCGACACCGTCGACGTAGTTGCCGTTGGCCAGCATCTCGTCGCATTCGGGCGTGGCGGTATCCCGGCCGCCGACGTTGGTGACCAGGTTCGGCAGCGAGTCGATCTCAATGGTCGTCACGATCCGCAGGTCGGAGTAGGCCGGGTCGCTGATGATCTCGGCGATCGGGTCGATGTACTCGTTCTCGTAGCGGTCGAGTTCGTCGGGGCCGAGCTCGCCGTTGGAGGCCAGCGCAGCGCAGTCGCGGCCGGGCAGGTTGTAGATGACGACCTGGAACACCAGTTCGCCTCCGTCGGCCTGCTCCACGGCCTCGTCGAGGTGGTCCCGCAGGCCCATGCTGCCGGTAGTGGGGCTGTCGTTGCCTTCGATGGCGCTGATCCGGTCCAGCCAGACGCCGGTCGGCTGGTCGGCGATCGCCTCGCCTCCGGGTTCGGCGGCGGCCTTGGCGGACCATTCGGGGTTCACGTAGACGTCGGCGCCCTCGTAGGGGTTGTCCACGCGTTCTGCGGCGGCGGCCTCGGTGGCGGCGGTGGCGCTCACGAGACCGGCGGCCAGGGCCGCGGCGGCCGCGGCCGCGCCTACGGCTCGCAGATGCGGCCTTCGGGCCGCGGTTGGATTGGCTGTCATCAGGGGGTACTCCTCCGAGCGGGACGGGGATGTAGGGCTGTCAGCGTCCGGGGTTTCCGAACGTAATGGGAGCGCTCCCATAAATGGAACATAACAACGCCGAAACCTCCTTGGAAAGGGGTGGAAGGCGAATTTGTGCTCCGAGGGGGAAGTTCAAATACAATTCGTTTGATTGATTGTTTTATGTTCATTTATGTCTGATTTGTGGGTTTTTCAGGCTCGATGGTGAATGCCCTCTGGGAGTCGTACGCTACCCTCTGTGTCTGGCTGTTTTTTTATAAACCGGTTTAGGTCCGGTTGTAGGTATTGACTTATAAACCGGTTTAGTGATGGTCTGGCGGAACTTCACGGGTGGTCGGCACCATACCGTTGGGCAGTGCTGCCGGGCCGGTCGGCAACGGGTGCCCGGTAACGGCGGGCACCGACTCCGCTGAGGCCGCAACACCTCGAAGAGGAGCCGGGAGGACGGGCACGGGGAACCAGCCGAGACGGCCGAATGCGCTCGTGGCGGCCTGTCCGGCCGCCACCGCCTGCACGGGCGGGGGCGGCTCCTGCCCGAGGGGGGAGACCCGCTACGGGGCAGAGGCCGACTGCTTCAGACCGGACAGGAGCGGGCGTGGTGGCTCTTCGCCGAGGATCGCGAGATCGATTACCCGGAATCGGACGTCGATGCCAGGGCGGTCGAGTACGGTGAGGACTTCCAGGTCACCGTTGCGGCGCGGACGCTGCTGCGGGATGTCGTGCTCTTCGCCGACCGGTTCGCCCCGCCGGCGGAGGCCGATGACCTGCCGGCCGCCCTCCTGCCGGGGGAGTCGCATACGTTCACCGTGGCCGGGGGCCGGACCCCCAAGCGGCCGTCTGCCCGCCCGTGCTGCGCTGCGTCAACGACGCGCCGGCCGACCACCGACCAAGAGGCTGACCACCGACCGGAACGGGGGCGGGGAGGGCGGCCGGGGGAGGAGTTCCGGCCACCCTCCCTTTTCGGAGGTACCGACCCAGCGGAGGGGAAACCGGGGACGGCACGTTCATCCGGGCCGCGTGGCCCGGTGGCGGTCGGGGAGCGCGGCCCGGACCCTACTTTGGGAGCGCTCCCAATTCTGAATGTAGACAGCAGATCTTCCACTGTCAATGGGGGAGCGGAGAGCGTTTCGCTGAATTTCCGCCCCGGACGGGGGCCAGGCGGTCGTGCCGCGGCGGCCGCCCCGCGGCCGTACGTGCGACGGGCTAGGGGACGGGTCGGGGCGGCCGACGGAAGCCGTGCGGGCAAAGGCGGGGGCGTCGGCGTCAGGCGGGCTGTTTCTGCTGCTGCGGTCCTGCCCGGAGGGGGTCTGCGGGTGCGGGCGGGAAGGCCTGGTCCCGTGTGCCGCGGCGCCGCTGGATCTCCTCTTTGACGACGTAGGCGATGCCGCCCGCGAAGACCACTCCGATGCCGGCGAGGGTGATGACCAGCACGGTGGTGATGAGGGTGGTGTCCACCATTGCGGTTCGCCTCCCTTTTCCCGTGGCTTGAGCGGGCCCTCCAGTGCCGCATTCCATTGTAATCACTGTTAACAAAAGTATTTATCGTTCTCGGAAGTGAACTGCGTCATAGATATGGGGGCTGGTGGGAAAACGCAGCTCGTGCCCGCTTCCGGGCGGTGTGCGCGAGCACCTGGCGCCCCTCACGCCTTGGTGATCTCCCGGAGGAGGGCCGACCGGGTGCGGGGGTAAGCCCGGTACAACAGCGAGCGTGCTCCCGCCTTCTCTGCCTGTTCGGGGAAGAAGGGCCGAGGCCCTATGGTGGAGGGGGTATGTGCAGTAGGTCACGTGCGGTGCACGCCGTTCGGGACCCTCTTCAGACCGAAAGGCGGGAGTGGACGCCATGGCGACACTCGAGGACGTGCAGGCCACCATCGACAAAGGCGGGCACCTCGGTGTCGTCTCTACCGT
This sequence comes from Actinomycetes bacterium, assembly GCA_021793235.1. Lineage (GTDB taxonomy): Bacteria > Actinomycetota > Actinomycetes > Streptosporangiales > Streptosporangiaceae > JAJYTD01. The sequence continues at coordinate 34,167 of JAJYTD010000038.1, forward strand.
GCGCGCCGACGGATCGATCCAGTCCAGCATCGTGGCCGCGGGCATCGCGGTGCATCCGGTCACCGGTGAGCGCGTTCTCGCCTTCACCACCACCCCCGACAGCGTCAAACTGCGCATCCTGCGCAAGCGCCCGAAGACCACCATCGTCTTCCAGCCCGACTTCCACTGGGCCAGCGTCGAGGGTGAGGCCGACCTCGTCGGCTATGACGACCCGTTCGCCGGCGTCGACGCCGACGGTCTGCGGCGGCTGCTCCGCGATGTCTTCACCGCAGCGGGGGGTACGCACGACGACTGGGACGCATACGACAGGGCGATGGCCGAGCAGCGCCGCACCGCTGTGCTGATCCGGCCCACCCGCGTCTTTGCCATGTGACCGTCCCGGCCGCCGCGCCCGCGGCCTGGTGAACCGGTCAGAGCCCATGGCGGCGTCGCGCCCGGCGCCTATCCCCGAGTTCTGCACCGCCGACTGACCGGGGCCCTGGCCCGGGCCGAAGACAGGCGGGCGCCTAGACTGCTGACCTCTGGTGCGGTGGAGCCCGGCCGACGCGGCGGGAAACCGGACGAAGGGAGGCCGCGCGGGAATGCAGCCGACAGTCGCCCTTCCGCAGAGCATCACCTGGCGCGTGCAGATCGACCGGGCCATGTGGGTCGCCGGAGTGCGCGCCCTGATGCTGCAGGCACTCCATCCCGTCGCCATGCAGGGCGTGTGGCAGCGGTCGGACTTCATGGACGACCCCACAGGACGCCTGCTGCGCACGGCCGACTTCGTCGCGACGACCACCTACGGCAGTCCGCAGGAAGCCGAAGAACTGGGCAAGCGCGTCCGCATGGTGCACCAGAGGCTGAGTTTCACCGACCCGGCCACGGGCCGGCGGCACCGTGCCGACGACCCCGATCTGCTGGTGTGGGTCCACTGCGCCGAGGTGGTGTCCTATCTCGAGGTCATCGTGCGGGCCGGGGTGCGCCTCACCGCCTCCGAGGCCGACCGCTACCTCGCCGAGCAGACCCGTACCGCTGGCTATGTCGGCCTGGACGCCTCCCAGGTGCCCGGGTCGGTGGCCGAGATGCGCGCCTACCTCGCCCGGATGCGGCCTGTGCTCCGGGCGGCCCGGGAGGCGGCGGCGACCGTGCGCTTCCTGCTGTGGCCCGCGGTACCCGAACGGCTCGCCTGGCTCGCCCCGCTCAAACCCCTGTGGGCGCCTATCGGGGCGCTCGCCTATTACACCCTGCCGGACTGGGCGCGGCGGGCCTACGGCGTCCTTCCAGAGGTCCCGGGCTCCCAGGTTGCGGCGACCGCCGCGCTGCGGGCGCTGCGCGGCGGTCTGAACGCCGTTCCGGAGAACATCTACAACCGGTTGTTCGACGAGGCCACCGTCCGGCGTGCCCAGGCCGCACGCGTCCGCCTGGAGGCGGCTGGATACGACCTCAGCAAGGGATTCGCCGGGTTGCGGAACCCCGCGTCCTGGCCCGTTCCGGCGAGTGCGGACGGTGCGCCGCCGCCCGCCTGACCGGCGGTCCCGCGCAGATTCCCATCGGCTTGCTCTCGGCAGCGTCCGCGCGGATCCCGCGAGGCGGACTTCTCGCGCCGCGCCGGGAGGACCCGCCCGGAGCAGCGGAGCCGCTATTACGCTGATGTGATGAAACGGCGTGTACGCCGCTATGCGTGGCTGATGGGCACGTGCCTGGTGCTGTTCGCCGGATCGCTGCCGGTGTACTACCTCTTCGGCGCGGGCTGGGCGATCGCCATGTGCGCGGTGGCGATGGTGATCCCGCCCGTCGCCGTGATCATCGGGAACGCCGCCGACCCGCGTGACCCCGGGGAGGGCGACACCAGGTACGGCCCCAACGCCGAGTGAGCGCACGGTGGTGCGGGCGGCGGCCCGATCCGCCCGGGCGGAACCGGACACGTCCGCCACGACCGCGCGGCCTCGGGGAGAAAAGGCCGGCGCCCCGGGGATCCGGGTTCCCGGGGGGTGCGTCCAAGGCGCGTGGCGGACAAGGATACGGGCGGCGAGAGGCTGCTCGGCAGGCTGGGGTGCCAGGGCAGCCGGCCGCGGTGGGCGGGCCGCACGTGACGGTCGCGCTGGGTACCGCGACGTTCTTCATCCGCGGCGGCAGAGCAAATACAGCCCCGTAGGGTCACTGGTCGATTGCCCTTCGTGTCCTCTTGGGGAAGTTTGCAGGTCCGCTGCTTCTTTTCCGAGAAACCACAGTGGCGCGGCCGGGGGCGGGCGCTTGTCCGTCTGCACTCTTTGGCAGGATATAAACATTGTTTACTTATCTCTGTGAAGAAAGTCGGGTACTGAGTGGTGTCCTCCTCCGATCGGGCCGGTGCCTCCACCTTTCGGACCACTGCCCCATTGGTCTTCGCCGGGCTCACCTACGCCGTCGCCCAGACCACGATCGTGCCGGCCATACCCCAGGTCCAGGAGGCCACGGGAGCCGATGCCAACAGCGTCGCCTGGGTCATCACCGGCTTCTTCGTCTCCTCCGCGGCGCTGACCGTGGTCGCGGGCCGCATGGGCGACCTGTTCGGCAAGAAGACCATGCTGATCGTGGCGCTCTCCCTCTTCGGGATCGGTGCCGCGGTCGCCGCATCAGGGTCCTCCCTGGAAACGGTCATCGCCGGGCGGGTCATCATGGGCGCCGCGGGCGGGGTGTTCCCGCTGTCCTTCGCGCTTTTGGGGGAGACGCTGCCGCGCGACAAAGCCGCGTTCGGCATGGGACTGCTCAGTTCCATGTTCGGCCTGGGCGGAGCGCTCGGCCTGCCCGCCGGCGGGGTCATCACCGGCCATTTGGGCTACCAAGGGCTGTTCTGGGTCAGCGTCGTGATGACGCTGCTGTCCCTGGCCGCGATCATCATGTTCGTCCCCAACACGGGCCGACGTGCCACCGGCCGGGTGGATTGGGCCGGAGCGCTGCTGCTCGGCGTCGCCCTGGGCGGGCCCCTCACCGCGATCAGCCGCAGTGAGGCATGGGGCTGGCTGTCAGCGCCGACACTCGGGCTGCTCGGTGCGGGCGGGCTGGCGCTGGCGTTGCTGCTGGTGGTGGAGCACCGCACCCGCGACCCGCTCATCGACTTCACTTTGATGCGGCAGCGCAATATGTGGATCACCAACCTGACCGCCTTTCTGGTCACGGTCGGCATGTCGACGTCGTTCTTCCTTATCCCGCAGGTCGTCCAGCTCCCCGCGGAGAGCGGGGTCGGGCTGGGCATCAGCGTGGCGCACGCCGGGCTTTTCATGTTGCCTTCGGCGCTGGGGAGCATGATCGCCGGGCCCGCGACCGGACGCGCCGCCGCCCGCTTCGGCGTGCGCCTGCCGATGGCGGCCGGCACGGTCGGCACCGTGGCCGGTCTGCTCGTGCTCGGCTTCGGCGGGCCGCACGAGGCGGCTGTGCTGATCGGCGCGGCCCTGACGGGCCTCGGCGGCGGAACCGTCTACGCGGTACTGCCGATGATCATCGCCGATTCCGTTCCGGTGCAGCACCTGGGTGCGGCCAATGGGGTCAATACCATCGTGCGCCACATCTCCATGGCGATCTCCGCCCAACTCGCCGCCGCGGTACTGGTCATGGGAACGCCGCCCGGGTCCCCCTACCCCACCGGCGGCGCTTTCCTGGCCGACTTCGGCGGCGGTGCTCTCCTTGGGGTGTGCGCTCTTGCGCTGATCCCCTTGATCCAGGGGCGGACACGCGCCGCACAACCCGCCGATCCTGCCTCGGAAAGGGTGTGACCTGGGTGTTTCCTCAGCCGTTCCCGAGGATGTAGCGGTCGATGAAGCGGTTGCGGAACGTGCCGGCCGGGTCGTAGTGGTCCATCAGGGCACAGAAGTCGGGCATCCGCTCATAGAGCCGGTGCAGATCCTCCGGCGGCGTTGTGAAGAGTTTCCCCCAGTGCGGCCTGGCGCCGAAGGGAGCCAGCCGCTCCTCGATCAAAGACATCACCGGGCGCACCGCGTCGATGTCCTTGACCCAGGTGAAATGGACGGCCGCGGTCTCACTCCGGTAGGAGGGGCTCAGCCAGAGCTCGTCCGCGGCGACGGTGCGGACTTCGGCGACCTGCAGGACCGGGGCGATGCGTGCGCGGATGCCGTCCAGCGCACGCAGCGCGTCGACAGCGTGGCGGCGGGGCAGCAGGTACTCCGACTGGAGTTCCTCCCCGCTGCTGGGGGTGAAGTCGGGCCGGAAGTGCGGCAGCCGCTCGAACCAGGGACCGGGGACGCCCATCTGCTCGGTGCAGTGCTTGGCGGACATGCCCGGGACGGGATGCCGCGGAGCCCCGGCCGGTTTCGCCCCGAACCGGGTCGGCTCCCCACCGCCCGGGGCGTCCTGGCCGACCCGGCGCTTCACCCACACCTGCTCGAACAGCGGTTCGCGCCAGGAGGTGAACAGGCTCACGCTGTAGGCGCTGGAGACGATGCCGTAGAAGTGGTCGTCCAGGCAGTCGAGCGGGAGCCCTTCGTAGACGTACTGGCAGATATCGAATGTCGGTGTGATGTCCAGCGTCAACTCGGTGACGATTCCGAGCGCGCCGAGGCCGACGAGTGCGCCGTTGAACCGGTCGCCGTCGCTGTCGCGGCTGAGGGTGACGAGGTCGCCGTCGGCGGTGACCAGGTCCATCGCCGCCACGGCCGTGGCCAGGTTCCCGTTGCGGTCCCCGGAACCGTGAGTGGCGGTCGCACAGGAGCCGGCGACCGAGATGTGCGGGAGCGACCCGAGGTTGTGCAGGGCATAGCCCTGCTTGTGGAGCCGCCGGGCGAGTTCCCCGTAGCGGACGCCTGCGCCGACCCTGACGGTGGCGGAATCGGTGTCCACCTCCACGGTGCGCGGCAGACCGGCGAGCGAGACGAGGTCGCCGGGCGAGTCGGCGAGGTCGGTGAACGAATGCCCGCTGCCGAGCGCGCGTATCCGGGAGCTGCGGGCGACGAGGCCCTGGAGTTCGCGGAGGGAGGCGGGGGAGTGGATACGCGCCGCGCCGAACGTGACGTTGCCGGCCCAGTTCGTCTGCTGACGGCTCACCCGCGTGCCCTTCCCCGGCGCCCAGCGGCCCGGTGCTTTCCGGTTCCAGCGCCGCCATTGTGGCACCACCGGGAAACCGCTTGCCCAGAGGGTGGGTGCGTCCGCGCCCGTGGCCACCGGTGCGCCGGAAGCGCCTGGAACGCTGGTGGAAATCCTGACGCCAAATGCGCTTAAGAGCTCATCTCGTTTGGTGAGTTTGCGGTAGCAGATCAATGTGCAGGCGATGCCGGCGAAGGTGGGGAAGTGCTCAGCCTTGCGCTTGTAACGGCGGTGCAGGCGTCGGCATCCGGCCGGCCAG
>JAJYTD010000091.1 GCA_021793235.1 Actinomycetes bacterium
CCGCAAGAACGCCCAGGCCACGGCCCGGCGACTCGGCGTGGAGGACTCCCCCGGTGTGCCCATCGGGCGCGCCGTGGGTGGTGGGCAACCGCTGTTCGGGTCTTGGGAGGACATGCACATCGACATCTGGGGGCCGCGCACCGGCAAAGCGCTGGTCGCGACAACACCGGTCCTGACGCCGAACGGCTGGACACCCATCGGTGACCTGGCTCGCGGGTGCCGCGTCATCGGTCGAGACGGGCAGCCGCACACGGTGACAGGGGTATTTCCCCAGGGGGTGCGGCCGGCCTACCGCATGACGTTCTCGGACGGCACCTCGATCCTGTGCGATGCCGAGCACATCTGGACGGTCCGTCCCAAGCTGCGCGCGGACAAGCGGCACCCGGAAGGGTGGCGCGAGTGGACCACGCAGCAGCTTCTTGATAACGGCCTCCGGCGCTCTGACGGCGCTGCAAAGTACTACCTGCCGATCGTCAGGCCGGTCGAGTTCGACGGCGTGCTGGAACCGGGCGTTCCTGCACGCCCGACTCCGCCCGGACCTACCCGAGGACCTGGCCGGCAGGTCCGTACAGACGCGGGGCCGGCGGGACTGGCACGTGCTGCTCGTGCCACCGCCCTACTCGATGCCGCGGACCTGAACGCGCGTCCTCTTGACCCGTACCTCCTGGGCGCACTGATTGGCGACGGTGGCCTCACCGGCCCCGGCATCCGATTCTCGACGGCCGACGCGGAGTTGATGGACATCCTTCGCGACCGCTGCCCGGAGCGAACCGAGTGGGTGAGGGTCGCCGGTGCACCGTACGATTACCAACTCCGCACGACCGTGCGGGGCCGAAACTCCGCCATCACTGCGCTTCGCTCACTCGGTCTTTGGGGCGCGGGCTCGTTGACCAAGCATGTGCCAGATGCCTATCTGCTTGCGCCGATTCCTGACCGGTGGGCATTGCTGGCTGGCCTGCTGGACACTGACGGCTCGATCGACTCGCGCGGCATCGTCGAGTTCTGCACCTCGTCGCCGCGGCTCGCGCGCGACGTTCGCTTCCTCGTCCAGGCTCTCGGCGGCACGGTGACTACAACGGTGCGCGAAACCACGCACGCTCCCTCCCACCGCCTGTTCCTGCGCCTACCGGCCGACAGTGAGTCCCCGTTCTGGCTCACACGGAAGCGCGAGCGGTGGGAGGAGTTGCGGTCGACGCGTCGGGTGAAGGTCCCTACGCGCGCCATCGTCTCGATCGAGCCGGCCGGAGAGGCCGAGATGGTGTGTATCAGCGTGGACGCGCCGGATCAGCTCTACGTCGCCCAGGAGTGCATCGTCACGCACAACACGACCAGTCGGGCGGTGCCGGCGATTCTGGACGCTCCCGGCGGGGTGCTGGTGACCTCCAACAAGCGCGACGTGGTGGACGCCACCAGGGACGTGCGCGCCAAGGCCGGCCCGGTGTGGGTGTTCGACCCGCAGGCCATCGCCCTGGAAGAACCGACGTGGTGGTGGAACCCCCTGAGCTACGTCACCGATGAGGTGAAGGCGGCCAAGATGGCCGAGCACTTCGCCGCCGGCTCGCGTGATCCGGGAGCCAAGACCGATGCCTACTTCGACCCGGCCGGCCAGGATCTGCTCGCCGGCCTGTTGCTCGCCGCAGCTCTCGACGGCCGCCCGATCACCGACGTCTACACGTGGCTGACCCGCCCGACCGACGACACGGCGGTGGACATTCTGCGCGAGCACGGCTTCACCCTCACCGCCGACCAGGTGGCCGGCGTCGTCGACGCCCCCGAGAAGCAGCGCGGCGGGGTGTTCGGCACCGCCCAGCAGATGGCCTCGTGCCTGACCAACCGGCAGGTGGCCGCCTGGGTCACCGCCCAGGGCATGACCGATCGGCGGCCGCACTTCGATCCCGAGACGTTCGTGCGTGAGGGCGGCACCCTGTACTCGCTGTCCAAGGAGGGCCGCGGCACCGCCGGCCCGCTCGTGACCGCGCTGACGGTGGCCGTCGTGGAGGCCGCCGAGGAACTGGCGGCCACCTCCCCCGGTGGCCGGTTGCGCACCCCGCTGCTCGGGGTGCTCGATGAGGCGGCTAACGTCTGCCGGTGGCGCGAGCTGCCCAACCTCTACAGCCACTACGGCTCGCGCGGGATCGTCCTGATGACGATCTTGCAGTCCTGGTCCCAGGGCGTGGAGGTGTGGGGCGAAGCAGGGATGAAGAAGCTGTGGAGCGCGGCCAACATCAAGGTCTACGGCGGCGGCGTGTCCGAGGCAGCGTTCTTGGAGGACCTGTCGCGGATCATCGGTGACTACGACCGGCTGTCATCCTCGACGTCCTACGGGCGCGGGCAGCGCACCGTCTCCCAGCAGCTGCACCGTGAGCGCATCCTCGACGTGGCCGACCTCGCGGCGCTGCCCAAAGGCCGTGCCGTGGTGCTGGCCTCCGGCTCCCGGCCGACGCTGATCCGCACGCAGCCGTGGATGACCGGGCCGCACGCGGCCCAGGTGCGCGCCTCGATCGCGGCGCACGATCCGCAGGCCGAGCGCACGATCCGGGAGGCAGAGACCGAACTGGCCGCCGTCGACGCGGCCCTGAGCACTGAGAAGGAGGCGTCGTGAGCGAGTGGGGCGACGACTACGACGAGGACGGCATCGAGGCCGAACCGATCGACGTCGACGAGAACACCGGCGAGCTGGCCGACGACGACACCGGCGAGGCGGCGGCCGAGCCGAGCCTGTACTACGGGTCCGTTGATGAGTTCCTGCGGGAGTACCTGCGTCACGTCTACCGGCGCAAGATCGACGGCCGGCACAAGGTGTGGGCGGCTCGCTGGTGGGAATACGACGAGGCGGTGATCCGGCTCGAAGCGCTGTGGCGGTCTTGGGAGCACCTGCGCCTGGACGGCAAGACCGGGATGAGCGTGTGGTGGCGCGACCACGCCGACCATCACATGGCGGTGCTGATGGACCCAGAAGGGCCGTTCCTGGCAGCCGACGCGACCGCTGAGGAGAACCAGTGCAAGAAGGGTGCGCCGCTGCCCTACCAGGCTCCACCGGCTGGCCTGTTCCCCGACGTCCGCGAGGACCCCGGCTCAGCCGCCTGACGCCGGCCGCCGCTCCGCGGCGAACACAGACAGGGACCGCTCCGTTGCCAATGAGTGAGCGATAGTGCTCATCCCACCAGCACCCCATCTCGGGGTTGTTCGGCAGCCTTTTGGCTGCTTCCCTTTCGCGCTTCATAGCCACCTGCCGGGCGAGGCCCGGTCTTACGGTCGGCTCCACGCTTGACGGCGGCCCCAACTGGGCCGACGACGCTATCACCCGAAGGCACCTCGTAGCGCGCGAGGTTGATGGCTGCGTTGTCGTCACGCTGATGCGCGGCACCACAGGACCCGCAGGTCCAGTGTTCGGCCCACCCGATGTCCTGCACCGTCTTGCACTTGTGGCAGGTCTTACTGGACGGGTACCAGCGGTCGGCGGCCACCAGTGTTGAGCCATACCAGCCGGTCTTGTAGGCCAACTGGCGTCGGGCCTCACCCAGAGCAGAGTCCGACAGTCCACGCCGTCGTGCCCGTGCCCCGTTGAGGCCCTTCTGGCGGAGCATCCCTGCCGCATCCAGTCCTTCGACCACAATCTCGCCGTGGGTCTTGGCAAGCCTCGTGGTCAGGACGTGGATGTGATGGTTACGGATGTCCGCGACCCGGCGTTGCAGCCGGGTGATCTTGGTCTGGGTCTTGCGGTAGCCGCGTGACCCCATGGTGCGGCGGGACCGCTCCCGGCCCAGGTGTCGCAGTTCCTTCAACGCCGCCTCCAACGGCCTCGGGTTCTCGATGCGCTCGATCACCTGGCCGTCTGAGTTGGCGACGGTGGCAAGCACGCGGACACCGACATCGACGCCCACCCGCGAGCCGGGGTCAGCCACTCGGGGCTGGATGGGGCGTTGGATCAGGACCCGAAACGCGACCACCAGCCGGGTGCCCTTCCTCGACACCGTGGCCGCGAGAATCCGCGCCCGGCCCTTCGCGATGAGCCGTTCGAGGCGACGGGTGTTCTCATGCACCCGCACCGTCCCGATCCTCGGCAGGGTGACGTGCCTGCGGTCGGGTGAGAGGCGGATGGCTCCGGTGGTGAACGTGACCCGATCCCGGTCGCGGCCCTTCTTCGCAAACCTCGGGAACCCGACCCGCCTACCGGCCCTCGTGCCAGCGCGGGAGGTCTGCCAGTTCCAGTAGGCATCCACCGCGGCCTTGATCCCGTCAGCGAACGCCTCCTTGCTGATCTCGGGCCACCACACCTCACCGGTCTCCGGGTTACAGCATTCGGTGTCCTTCACCTGGTTCCACCGCTTCCGCATCGCAGCGAGCGACGGCCTCTCTGTCTCCACGCCCGTCGCGTGAAAGGCAGCGAGGTCGGCCTTCAACGTCGCAACCGCCCAGTTCCGGGCCTTCCTGCGGCCACCGAACTGACGACGCACACACGCCGCCTGCTCGACGGTGGGGTCGAGCGTGAACTGGAACGCCTGCGCGGTCCAGCCCTCGGGAATCTCGAACCTAGCCACTTCGTCCGCCCGTCTCGCGTTGCGCGGCCCGAGCAAGGGCTGCGGCCCTGTCGAGACTCGCCCTCTCCTCGGCGTCAGCGATGCGGTAGGTGAACCCGTCGAAATAGCCAGCAACGTCATAGGTGTGGACGAGGACCATGCCCGGACGCTGTGGCACGTCAGGACGCCCGCCCTTGCGGGCACAGGGGGCGCACACCAGATGGGTGTAGTCCTTGACCAGGAACGGACGAACCTCCCGGGTCGTCCCGCATACGCAGCACGACACCTCGATCCGGTGCTGAGAATGCTTACCCATGCTAGACACCATCCCCGCTGCCACCGACACTAGCGAGCACGGCCTGGGGGCCGATGTCCCGCTGAGCGCAGCCGACCGCCTTCAACGCCCGGTTCCGCGCCGAGCGGCGACCATAGAGCCGGGCACAGAACGAGGTGAGCACCTCCACCATGTCCCGCACCAGATCGTCCTCAACCTCCCCGTCATCGAGCACCACCAGCCTGCGACCGTGCGCCGACAGAGCAGCCTCGATGAGTTCGGTGTTCATCCGTCCGAGCCGGTCACGATGCTCGACCACAACAGCGGTCACCTTCGGGTCGGCGAGCATCCTGCGGACCTTGGTGCGAGAGCCGTTCATCCCGGAACCGACCTCGGCCTCCACCCGCACCACCTGACCACCAGCATCAGCAGCCCACGAGGTGAGGCGGGCGACCTGCCGGTCCAGGTCATCCTTCTGGTCGTGCGAGGACACCCGCGCATACAGCCCGAAGGCGGTCGGAGCCTGGGTGGGTGCATCCGGAGAGACAAGCACCGAGCGGGAGTTGATCCGCACCGCAGGCACCGGCAGCGTCCCCTCGCGAAACCACCGATAGGCAGTCTGCGGGTGGACGCCCTGCTGGCGTGCCCACTCGGTCAGATTCATGCCACCAGCGTACGTGTTAGAACGTCTGTACGCACGCTATTACTCACTATTACCTGGACTGCTCACGACCCCTTAACCCCGCACGCGGCCACCGCCGGCCTTACTCCTGGGCTCGAAAAACTCACCTCGAAACCTCACCCAGCCCAGAGTGTCGTATGGGGCGGCTACCTTGAAAAACCCCCAACTCCCCCAACCGTGCAGGTCAGAGCGCAAAACACGACCCCCAACCGACCCCCAACCGACCCCCAACCGACCCCCAACCGACCCCCAACCCGGGCACAAATAACCCCCAACCGGTGCCTCGCAGGCGGCGATGCGGGGCTGGTTGGGGGTTGGAAGGTCAGTCGTGCGTGGCCGGGAGTGGCGGCAGCGGGGCGTCGGCGAACCAGGTTTCGGTGCGCCCGGTCGTGCCGTCTGGTGCCTGGATACGCCAGGCGTCGACATGCTCGAGCAGGCTCGCTTTCACGAGCTCGGCAGCGAACCGGTGCTGACACAGGGTGTGATCAACCATCCGCTTCTTGGGCAACCGATCGAGCGCCTTCGCAGTGGCGCGGGTAATGACAGGTCGCCGTAGGGGAAGCTCGGGGACCTCGAGGATCGCGAGGACGTGTGGTTCGAGCCATCCCTGCTGTCGCCACATGTCGGTACCGCCCATTCCGCGGGGCAGTTCGATTCGCGCCGAGGCATCCTCGGCGTACCGTCGCCGACTGGCCTCGTCCCGCAGGGCTTCCTCGGACGGTCGAGAGTCCGCCAGCACCCGCGCGAGATTCTGCGCCGACACTCCAGACGGCCGGTTGTGCTGAATCCATCGCCTGACCGTGCGGCTAGTGACTCCGATGGCGGCAGCGACCGCACCAAGGTCAGGGCCGGTCCCGGCCGCGTTCGTGCCGTAGGTGATCATCAGCACGGTCCGCAACCGGTCAGGCGTCCACTCAGGCTCGCTAGTGGGCTCACCCTCGAGGTGCGCCGAGTGCTCGTCGTGTGTCATCAGCTGGTCCTATCGCCGGACGTAGAGCCTAATGATGTCGTCGAGCTTCGCTCGAAATGCAGTGACCTGATCGGCGGTGAGATTGACGCTGTCGCCGTCATCGTCGACACGACACAACAGACACGGGCCGACGTACCCCTGGTGTGTGAGGCCGTAGAGTCGCGCAAGCAGTGTGGCCGCGACGTTGAGCGCTCGCCCTGTGATCAGACCCTCACCGTCGAGCCACATGTCCACCGAATCGGTGAGCCGCACGACGTCGACGTCGGTGCATTCCAGCTGCTCGTAGAACAGCTTGAGAGTGCTGGGCGTCGAGGCAAGGTCGACCTCGTCGACGCGGCCGTCCGGGTGGACTATGAGAGCTGCTGCATCTGCCATGAGCTGTGCCTTTCACGTCGGAGGGGCGGGTGGTGGGTCTGGCGATCAGTCCGCTGCCGGCTCCTGATCAGATGCCGGTGGTGTGCGCAGGGTGACGCCGTCGCGGCGGCGGCCGCCGATCTTGTCGTACGGGACGGTGTCGGTCCAGCTGTAGTGATCCGAGCCCATGCCGAGTAGTGCGGGCACGGTCAAACTCTTGCGGTTGACTCGCTTGACGGGATACCAGACGCTACCGATCAAGGCCTCGTCACCGACTCGAAAATCGTCCGCAGCCCAGAGCCGGCCGCTGTGCTTCTCGGCGTCTCGCAGAGCACCCTCGTTCCACCTGATCCGCTCGCGCAGCTCGTCGGCCTGGGCCGTGAGTCGGTCGAGTGATTCACCGGTTGCGGGCTTCGACCAAGGCGACTGCTCACCGGCGATCGCGCGCTCGACCCTGCGCAGATCAGCCTGCAGTCGCTGAATGCGCCTCGAAATGACCCCCGGGTTCTCGTTGGCCCGGGCGGTCTGCTCGGCGGCGTGGGCGCGACGACGCCTGTCTTGCGCCTGCTCATAGGTGTGTAGGGCACGATCCAGGCGCGCTCGCTCGCGGGTCATGAACGATCGCTGTCGTTGCATCGCTGCAGGCGAGCCGACGAGCGGCTGCCCAAACGGCCAAGCGCTGAGCCGCTGCCTGGCGGTCTGTTCGTCGGTGAGCGCGTTCTGCTCGAGCTGATCGGCGCGGGCATGCAGCCGATCGGCTCGATGCTTGGCCCGATCCACCCGGTCGGTTTCGACCTCGGCAACCGTCCGCGACCGTGTGCGGTCACGTTCAACGGGAATGGTGCGCCCGGCCTCGGCCGCGGCTGTGACAAGCTGATCGACGTATCGGGTCCGGGTGTCGTAATGCCACGCTCGCGGCAGGTACCACGCGCCGAGATTGCGCGACCAGCGGAACCTGGCCGCTTTGATCAGTCTCTGCAGCTCGGTGTCGCTGCGGT
>JAJYTD010000039.1 GCA_021793235.1 Actinomycetes bacterium
AGCACGGGACGATCGCCTCGCTGATCCACTCGACCGCGGGACCATCCCCGCGTGCGCGGGGAGCACTCTGACTGACCTGCAGGTTTATCAGCCAGAAGCCCCAGTTTCGAGCACTTCCAAGAATTCGGACATTTTCGGGCGCAACAAGAGGTCACTTCTGGTCGGTCGAATAGTCGCCCAGGCGACACTGCGCTTATCACCAGCGGAAATTCGTCCACCACCTCTGTGGACGTAATCGAGCACCGCCGCGTGTGAGATGGAAGAGGAGACCGGATGGAGGCCGGGCTCGATGCGCCCATTCACGGTGGTGCCCCCGACATCGGGGATCATCGACACCCGCCACCACATCTTCTGGGCGGACGGAGCCATCAGGGCCGGCCCCGCGGCGTTGCCGCTGGCGGCATCCACCTAGAGCCCGTGGCCGACACGGAGGTTCATGCGCTGCGCCGGTCTTCCAGAGCCCACTTACGACGCCACCGTGCGGCGACGGACGCGTTCTCCTCAGGCGTGCCGTTGAGGTCCTCATCCACCACCGCGTCGGCGCGCAGCACCTCGTAGCGGGGGTCCTCTGGGGAGATCTCAGAAGCGCCGCAGCCGACGTCGTGCGGCAGCAGCAGCGTTCCGCCTTTCCACACGGCCTTGGCCATCACACCTCCAACCCGAAGTGCCTCACATAGTACCTGGCGACGATTTCGGCGACCGGCTCATGGCCGCCCAGGATCCGGATCAGCCGGGGCAACTGCCCGGTGATCACCAAGGCCCAGCCCTCGGCCCACCACTCCAGCGGATCCTGCCACCGTTCGATCTGCAACAGCGGCCGGCACCGGAGCATGATCGTTTCCCACTCGGGCGACTCGGCCGCACGGCGGCGGCGTTCAATGACGTGCCCGATCTCGTGGTCGACCAGGGAGGCCGAGACGTGCGCGCCTGTGCCGACCGCCATGGTGCGCGACTCCCAGTCGGTGACGCCGGGCACATCGTCCCACCGTACGGTCGAGCCGGCCCGGACCGGACGCCCGGCAAGATGCCCGAAGTGATCGAGGTTGGGGATGGGGCCGACTCCTACCCACAATCCGCCGGTGAGCACTTCGGCGATCTGGGTGGCGATCGGTCCCGGCAAGGACGCCAGCCGGTCGATGGCAGCGATGACCTCGGCGGGCGGAGCCCCTTCGGCCGGATCCCACTGGCGCCGCACCACGGCCTCCAGAACGCCCAGGTGCCGTCGGCCATCACGCGGAAGCAGGTCTACATCCGCCGGATGCGGATCGCACCAGTAAGGAACACGCCTGGGGCCGGAGGGGGAGGTCATCACGCCATGCTGCCAGAACACAGACCATAAGACGCCCTGGTCACCGCGCCCTTCACGGTTCTGCCCCCGGGGGTTACCAACGTCGCGCGGACTGTGGCTCTGGCAGACGCTTAGAAGAGTCGGCCACCGGCCCGGCCTTGCTGGTGGCCGTAAGCGCTCCTGGCCTGTCGTAACCGCTCGTTCGAGCACTACATCGCCCTGAAACCTCTGCCCACATCACCACCGAGCACGACCCCACGGCACGTCGCCCCCCACTGAGGGCCGCCTCTTCTACCAGGTGCTACACCCTTTTCGGCTTACCTTGCTGCTACCAGGAGGTAGGTCATTTGGCGCTGGTGCGGTATTCGTCGGTGAGGTCGGCGGCGGTGCGCACAGCGGGAATGGAACGGGCCTCAGCGCCGAGGGCCTGGCCGAGGAGGCGGAACTGCGCGAGCAGGGCGACGTGCTGGGTGTGGCTCGCCCGGTAGCCGTCCAGGGTGAGCTCGATGTCCTCCATCAGGTCGATGGCCGCGGCGTTGCCGGTTGCGTCAATGTCGGGGACGGCGCGTAGGAGGGCGGCCGCGGCAGCGCGGATGCGGTCACCGTTCGCAAGCGTCCATGCCCGTTCCTGCTCCTGCGGGTCGGCGTCGACCGCGGTGGCTCGGGACTGAGCCGCTGCGACGGCGGCACGGAGCCGATCGCGACGCTGGTCGGCGGCCTGCGGGCTGTTCAGCCCCAGGTCCTCGGCCAGGACGCTCCATGGCACCTGGTGGCGTCGGCACACCTCCAGCGCTCGCAGCTCCAGCGCATCGAGCTCGGCCCGCTGAGCACGGATCAGCAGCAACGCGTCCCGCGCGTCCCTCACCTGAACATCGCAGGGCACCGCCTGGTGCTGGAGGACGTAGGCCAGCGCCTCGGCCGGAGTATCGGACCAAAGGTGCAGGTCATCGTCCCCAGCGGCCACCCGTCGGGCGTAGATGTCGTCCACTGCCTGCCGTACCTGGGCAGGCGTGGGCGGCGGTGCCGAAGGATGTCGAGCGGCCATCGACCCAACCTTCCTGCTGAGGGCTTCAACATTATGTTGAAGTCGTGCGGGCGAGCCAGATCGTCCGTCCTCGGTTGTCACCTATTTCTTCGATTGGCGGGACTCGGTCGGCTGGGCGCGGGCGTTCGCCAGTGCGGCCTCGGCGGTCTGGGCTTGCTGTTCGGCGCGGGCGGCGCGTTCGCGTTGTTCCTCGGTGGCGCGGCGGGCCTGGTCAAGTTCGGTTTCGGTGCGGGTGAGCAGGTGCCGTACGGCACTGGCCTCTCCTTGGGCGGCGGTCAAGTCGAGCCGGGCTTGCTCGGCGGCCTCGCGGGCCTCCAGCGCTCGACGCTCGGCGGCTTCGGCACGGGTGGTGGCCTGGGCGGCCTGGTGTTCGGCGGCGGCCAGCTGGGTCTCCAGCGCCTGAATGCGCTGCTGGGCGCGGGCTTCGGCCGCCTGCGCATCCGACCGGCTTTGGCTGAGCTCGTCGACCCGGGCACGTAGCCGGTCGATGGTGTCTTCTGCGGCGCTCAGCCGGTCGGCGTGGTCGGCGGCGGCGGCCTCGGCCTGGTCGCGAGCGCGGACGGCGGCGTCGCGTTCGGCCTCGGCGGCGCTTCGTGCGCGTTCGTGCGCGGTGACCTGTTGCCATGCTTCCCGTTCGATCCGCTCAGCGTCCCGTCGGGTTTGGGCGGCGGTGCGTTCGGCAGCCTGCTTTGCCTGCCGGTCGGCCTTCGCCTGCCTGAAGGCCTCGGCTTCTCGCCGCTCGGCCTCGGCGGCGCGTTCCTCGGCTGCTTCAGCGGCCCGCTGGCCGGCGGCGGCCTCTTCCTCCGCCTGCTCGATGCGGGCGAGCGCCCCGGTCTCGGCGTTCTCCAGCTTCTGCAGGATCGCCGCCGCGGCGACGGCCAGGTCACGCAGCGGCGCCGCGTGCCGATCGGCCAGCGCGAGCGCATCGCGGAGCGCGTCCGACATCTCCTGCCGACCAGCCGAACGGCGTTTCACCGCCGCCTCGTCCTTGCACGGGCGATCGGGACAGTACTTGCGCGGGCGTCCCAGCCCCTTGGGTTCGGGCAGAGGCCGCTCGCAGTGCGCGCAGCGACCGTAGGGTGCCGGGTCGCCCGGTGCCGGCCGCCCCGCAGCCGATGGGAGGGGTACCTGATTCTCGGCCATGGCCTGAGACTATCAATTTAACGCTAAAAATTTCGCGTTTCGCTAAATCAGTTGGCTGGACTGCATTACAATGTCTGTTATCATGTAGTCCCCGATGGTCCGGGGAACACCTGCGGAGGGACCCGCACATGACCACCACGACCGCGCTGCCGTTCCACGTCGGCCGCGACTATGACGCCGAGATGGCCAGCGACGGGCACAGCCGGTTCGGGCATTACGTCCGCGAGGCCGTGGCCGCCGACCGCGACCCCTGGGACTCCGACGACGGCCGCGCCGAGTGGGCCGCGCTGGTGTGGCGCGCCGCCACGCCCCCGGTCATGGCGCCCGGCTACGTCCGGTACCACCACCTGATCCAGGGCGCCCGGCTGTACCGCTCGCAGTGGGACGGCGCGCTGCTGGCGTCGGTGAGCATCGCCACGCCGCCCCCCGCGCCGCTGACCCGCCTGCGCGACTGGCACGGCTGGCCGACCGAGCTGTCCGGCGGCGAGTACGTCCCGGTCGACCCGTCCGAGCGGCAGGTGAGCGAGGCGCGCGGCGGGTTCCTGCTGACGGTGACCGAGCTGGCGTTCGCGCTGCCGGAGACCGTGCTGCCCGCGCTGCCCGCGACGCCGGACGCGCCCGGCCTGGCCCATGACGCCGCCGTGGCGGTCGGTGCCCTGGTGGGCGCGCTCAACGACGCCGTGTCGCCCGTGATCGAGGCCCTGTGATGGCCGACGCGCCCCCCGATGCCGAGCCCGGCGGCGCGCTGGTGGCGGCCGACGTGCCGCTGACCGGCCGTGCCCCGGCCCGCACCGCCCACGAGCTGGCCGACCTGATGCGCGCTCTGGCGCTGCCGGAGACCGTGCTGGCCCGCACGGCGGCGTGGCTGAGCGGGGAGCGGCGCGCCTCGCCCCGCACCCAGGCCGGGTACGTGCGCGACCTGTCGTGGTGGCTGGCGTACGCGGCGGCGCGCGGCCTGGACGTGGCCGCCGCCGACCCGGCCGAGGCCGACCTGTACGCCGCCGCGCTGCGTGACGCCGGGCTCGCCCCCGCCACCAGGGCGCGCCGCCTGTCGGCCGCATCGTCTTGGTACGCCTACCTGACCCGCACCGGCGCGGCCCGCCGCAACCCGTTCGGCGCGGGGATGGAGCGGCCCTCGCCGGCGCGGGCCTCGGCGACCCGCGGCCTGTCGGAGGACGAGCTGGGGCGGCTGCTGGCCTATGCCTCGGTGTGGGAGACGCCCAGAACGTTCGCGCTGCTGGCGGTGATGATCGCCACCGGATGCCGCGTCTCCAGCGTGACCGGCACGACGATCGGGAGCATCGGGCACGACTCGGGGCACACCGTGATCGACCTGCCGGTCAAGGGCGGGCACACCAAGCGGTTCGTGCTGCCGCCGTTCGCCGCCGCCGCCCTCAACCGCTACCTCGCCGACCGCACTCAAGCCGGCCCAGTCGACGTCGCCGGCGGCGTTCTGGGGCTCGCACCGGATGCACCCTTGTTCGCCACCCGCACTGGCCGCCCGATCGATCAGCCCTATGTCTTCCGGCTGATCCGCCGGGTCGCCAAGGCAGCCGGGATCGCACACGCGGGCGTCCTGTCGCCGCACTCGCTGCGGCACTCGGTCGCCACCCTACTGCTCGGCGGTGGCCACCCACTGCACATCGTGCAGGACTTCCTCGGACACGCAGACCCGCGCACCACCCGCCGCTACGACGCGGGCCGCGAGTCCCTGGACCGGTCGCCCGCCTATGTCCTCGGCCAGACCCTCGCCGCCAGCGTCACCCGCCACGCTCACACGTACGCTCCTTGAGCCTTCCGCAACGGGTGGCCACTGCTGCTCCCGGCATGTTCTCGGTGACCCTGTGCTCCCCGCGCACGCGGGGATGGTTTCCTGACCCGATTGGGCGCGCGAGATCCAGGGATGGGCTATGGGGCAGGCTTGGTCCCGATGCCAGCGATCCGGTGAATTGGCATCACAACCACCGTCGGAAGCGGTGTCGAGCACAGCCTCTGTCAGCGCATGCCAGGGCAGCAAGAGCAGCCGCGTGCGGCTGCCCGAATGCAGCAGCGGGAACCGTTGAGATGCCCCGGTCCCCGTGATCCCATGGGGCCGATGGATATCGAGCACCTGGACGCTGAGGTCTCACGCGACCGGCTCGGCGAGATTGAGGCGGTGTATACCGAGGCGTTCCCCCACTACGACCTGGCCGACTACCGGGCTCGTATGCAGGGACTGCTCTCCTCGCCTGGGTTCGAGGCGGTCACCACGCGGCACGAACGCGCGCTGACCGGGTTCTGCTACGGCGCGCCGCTGGCCGCTGGGTCGCGCTGGTGGGACGGCCTGGTCCCCGCCCCACCTCCCGGCTTCACCACCGAGACCGGGAAACGGACATTCGCCGTGATCGACCTCGCCGTCCGCCCCGCGCATCGGGGCCGGGGCCTGGCGCGTCGCCTGCTGGACGGCCTGCTTGCGGGCCGAGCCGAGGAGCGGGCCACGTTGGCCGCCGCGCCGGACGAGCACCAGATCCAGGCGATGTATCAGCGGTGGGGATGGCGGTACGTCGGCCGCACGCCCGGCAACCCAGGAGAGACCGAAGACTGGTTCGACCTCTACGTGATCGCCCTGCGCCCGGCCCCCGAGGCCAGCAGTTCGGCGTAGTCGGCGACGAGGGGTTCGGTGCGGTGGCGCGGCGGGACCGCCTGCTCGACCTGGTGGGCCAGGCTGGTCACCATCACTGTCCGGTGCTCGTCGGGCTGGGCCTTGTAGACGGCGTGGGCGTGCCGCACACCCTCGGTGGTGTCACCGGCCCGCACGTGCCCGGCGGCGCGCAGCAGCTCAAGCTGGGCACCGACGCGCGGGTCGTCCTCGGGCAGGACCTGCCTGGCGCGGACAACCGCGGCGTCCAGCGCGTCGCGTTCGGCGGTGTATGCGTGAACCCACGCTTCGGTGTAGCGCAGCCGGTCCTCGGCCCAGCCGGTAACCGATCGTGCTTCGCCGGTCACCGAGGCAGGCAGGCGTCCGAAGAGTCCCTCGCAGGCCTCAAGCTCGGCCGTCGCCTCCCGGGCCGCGCCCTCCAGCGCGAGCAACTGCGCGCGGACCGCGTGCACGTGCAGCAGCCCCCGCGACACCCCTTCGGGTGCGCGGCCGATCACCCGGTCGGCCTTGCGCAGCAGGACCACCGGCGGGCGGCCCTCGTACAGGCCGTGCACGAGCTGCTCGCCACGGACCCATAGAGCCAGGTCGGTGTCGCGTGAGGCGTCGGCGGCGTGCTGCGCAGTGGCCCACCATTCGCGCGCCAGCCGCGACTGCCCCAGGTTGCACAGCGTCTTGGCCATGAGTGCGGCCAGGCCGCCGATGACCCGACACCATGCGGGCGGCATCTGGCCTCCGGCACGGCGTCCGGTGACTAGCTGGAGGGTGACCAGGTCGGTGGCCAGATCCTGCAACAGCGCCTGCGGGGGCTCCAGCACGTAGCTGTAGCCGTACTCGGCCAGCGTCTCCTCCCATTCGTCCAGGTGGGAGGACTCGTCGCGCCCGACGGCGAAATCGACTCCTTCGCGGATGCGCTGAACGGCCTCGACCGCAGGGGCGGACGCGACGCCGAGCACGGTCAGAGCCTGCAGAAGCCTACGTCGCTGCATCTCGTCGTCCTCACCGACAGGAAACACCGTGAAGTCCACGCTACTGGTCTGACCTGGCACTTCGGCCGTTGTCCGGGCGAGGTCAACAAGGCGGCCATCGGCGTTGAGAATGTCATCGAGCCGTAAGGCCATTTCCTGTGACGGGTTCTTGTGGCCGTGACAGAGCTTGGAGATGTGCCCGGCGTCGCAGGGCACCTGTCTGGCCAGCGCACGCACGCCGATCTCACGCTCGTTCATGAGCTGGGCCAGCATTTCGCCGAAGGCCATCGCTTCCCACCGTTTCGCCCCGGTGCGGATCGTTATCGATGTTGACCGGGCCGGGCAGCCAACGGACAACGTCTTCCACGCTAACGCCGATTGCGATCAGGTGGAGTGCGAAAGGTGTCGCAGGACACAAGGAACAGGCCACAAAGAACGGCCCCGGGCGGTGGGCGAACACCGTGATTCCGGGGCCTGACCGGAATGGAGAGAGCCGGCTATGAGGACCGTACCCGACCAGACGCAGCCGCCCCCGGCCTTTGAGGCCCGCCAGGAATCGCAGGACCAGCAGGGCCGCGACCGGCTCGACGCGCTCGGTGCCCACCTGCGGGGCCGGCGTCTGGTGGTCGCTCTGAACGACGACGGCGGCCTGACCGTGACCGTGTCCGGCGGCGACGGTCACCCGGCGCAGAGCGTCGTCACCTGCCGGCGCCGTCCCTCCGACAGCGATCGGTACTGGTTCTGGGACGGGACGACGTCGATCACCGAGGCCACACCCGAGCACTTCCCCGATGCCGGCGCCCACATCGCCGCGAACCTGCACCGTCTGTCGTGACCGGTCCCGCGTTCAGCCAGGAGGAAGAGCTCGCGCAGCTGGCCGCTGACTTCCCCGGATGGAAACTCGCGCGCTCCGGCGGCCGGCTGGTGGGGACTTGCCTTCCGCTGACCGGTGAGCGTCTGGACCCGCCGGACGGGCGGACCACGGTCACCGCGTCCACGATCCCCGAACTCCGTGCCGCACTGGAGCAGGCCAGGAACCTTATCCGCTGAGACTGCCGAGCTCGCTAGGCCCCAGAGCCTAGCCACAACCGACCAGCGACAACACGCTAGGAACCCCTTTCCCATGATCGAATCTGAAACCTCCGCCTCGGCGATCGACACCGAGCGCCCGCATGTGGCGCGTGTCTGGAACTACTTTCTGGGCGGCAAAGACCACTACGAGGTCGACCGCCGGGCCGGCGACGAAACGATGCAGAAGTTGCCCGAGGTCGTGGCGTTGGCACGCCAGTCCCGCGCGTTCCTGGTCCGCGCGGTGTCCTACCTCGCAGGGGAGGCCGGGGTCGGCCAGTTCCTCGACATCGGCACCGGGCTGCCCACCCATGACAACACCCACCAGATCGCCCAGCGCGCCAACCCCGAGGCCCGGATCCTGTACGCCGACAACGACCCGCTGGTCCTGGCGCACGCCCGCGCGCTGCTGACCAGCACGCCCGAAGGCGCGTGCGACTACATCCACGCCGACCTGCGCGACCCCGTGCACCTCATCCGGCAGGCCGAGGAGCTCTTGGACTTCTCCCGGCCGGTGGCGGTCACGCTGATGGGCATCCTGGAGTTCATCCCCGACCAGGCCCAGGCCGTCCAGATCGTGGACCACCTGCGGTCCCGGCTGTGCCCCGGCTCCTACATCGCGCTGTACGCCACCACCGACCACGTCAACGGGGAACGGGTGCGCCAGGCCGTGCAGCTGTGGAACCAGTCGGCCCCGGCACCGATGACGATCCGCACCATCGACCAGATCGCCGAGCTGCTGCGCGGACTGCGGCTGATCGAACCCGGCCTGGTCCCGATGCACCAGTGGCGCCCATTCCGCCCCGACGCGCTCGGACCACCGGTCGACGCCTACGCCGGCGTCGGCATCGTCCCCGCCCGCGGCTGCTAACCCCTCTTCTTCTCCTAGACCTCGCCCGGCCGGGCTTCCCCCAGAAGCCACGGACCCCGCCCCCTGGACCGGCCTCCTCGGTTTCCCCTGCCCGGCCGGGCGAGCCCCTTCCGCCCGCCGACCCTACGAGCACAGAAAGACACTCCGTGTCCGGTTCTCCTCTTCCGCTGCGGCCTTACCGGTGGGGCCCGCTGGACGCCCTGCACAGCGCGTTGCGGCGCCGTCTCCCGCAGGTGCTGGTGAGTCACGTCCGGGCGGCGTCGCCTGCATACGTCCGCGTCACCTACCGCGACGCCGGCCCCGCCGACCTGACCTACGACCCCGACATCGGCGAATACCGGTGGACCGCCGGCGCCGACCCGGACGCGCAGGTCGGCGGCCCCGACGACCTGGAGGAAGCCCTCCGCGTCATCGCCGAGCGCCTGGGCGCCACGCTGGCCCCGCCACCCACCGAGCACCCCCTTGGAGGAGACCGATGACCCAGAACCTGCGGTCTGTCGCACTGCACGCAATCGACCCCGATGGCCGCATGCGGACCGTCGAAGACGACCTGCCCCTGCCGGAAGTCCGCGCCCTGCGCAAGCAGGTCAGGGACGTCGAGACCGGTCCTCACCGCCTGGAGCCGGTGATCCCCCGGTTGGGCCGCAAGCCCGCATCGTCGGCCGGGCGGCCACCGAACGCGCCACCGCCGAGCTGCTGGAGGTGATCGGGGACTCCCTCGACTAGCGGCCCCGGCGTATCAGAGCCCCGCGGCCCAGGCCAGCAGGCGCGCGCCTGGGCCGCAGCACCAGACCTTGCGGTGAACCCACCCGCAAGCAGTCCCCGAGGGGAGGATGCTCCGCATGACCTACGTGCTACGCGACAACCCCGGCTGGGACCGCATCGGCGGCAGGTGGCTGCGCGCCACCGTCAGCAGCGGCGGCGACGGCCTCGTCGTCCTGACCGACGATGCCGAGGACCTGTCCGCCATGGACGTCTTCCACGCCCCCGCCCAGTGGCCGGGCACCGTGCCGCCCGCCTTGGCGGACGCGTTGACCGGCGTCGGGACGGTGGCGCGGTTAGCCACTCCCAGCCTGTGGGACGCGATCGCCACCGCGATCATCCGGCAGGTCATCCGCGCTGACCAGGCCCGCCTTCAGCACCAGCGGTTCCG
Source organism: Actinomycetes bacterium (assembly GCA_021793235.1). GTDB lineage: Bacteria > Actinomycetota > Actinomycetes > Streptosporangiales > Streptosporangiaceae > JAJYTD01. The sequence continues at coordinate 10,172 of JAJYTD010000039.1, forward strand.
CCGCCAGTACGGCCCCGCCGTCCAGACCAGCGCCGGCCCCCTGCACGCCCTCCCTTGCGCCGACACCGTCGCTGGTCTGCAGTGCGAGGACTTCCGCCGGCTCGGCATGGCGTTCAAAGCCGACGCGCTCCGCAACGCCGCCGTCGCCTACCTCGACCACCACACCAAATGGGCGGAACTGGCGCCCCGCCGCCTGGTGGAGGAGCTGCAGAACGTCCCGCGTATCGGGCCGTGGACCGCCGGCGCCGCTGTTGCCGACCACACCCACGACTGGTCGCTGTACCCGCACGGGGACCTGGCGGTCCGCACCTGGGCCAAGGCCGCTGCCCCTGATGTCGACTGGCCCACCACCGAACCGCAGTTCGCCGAGCGGTGGCGCACCATCACCGGCCCCTGCCTCGGCCTGGCCACCCTGTTCACTCTCGCCTGGGGAGCCCACCATGCAGAAAACGCCGACCCCTGACCTGCTGCAAGGGCACGACCCCGCCCACACCTTGGACGCGGTGTTCGTCAACGCGCCGCTGCGCGACTACGCCGACCGGCCCCGCGTCAACGATTACACCCTGCCCACCCTCGGCATGGCCTACATCGCCACCGTCGCCCGCGCCGCCGGATTCAACGTCGCGGTCCTGGACGCCGAAGCGCACGGCCTGCCCGTCAGCGACGTCGTCACCGTCCTCAACACCGCCGCGCCCCGCTGGGTCGGGTTCAACCTGTTAGCCCCGACCTACCGCATCTCCGCGCACATCGCCGACCGGCTCGACCACGCCATCAAGGTGATGGCCGGCGGGCACCAGGCCAAGGCGATGCCCACCCAGATCCTCACCGACCCGCGGATGCGCCGCTGTCACGCGCTCGTGCTCGGCGAGGCCGAGACCCGTGTCGCCGCCCTGCTGGACGACCACCGGCGCCGTACCGAACTTCCCGGCGTGATGTGGATGGACCCCGTCCTGCACCGTCCCGTCACCGGCGGCGTCCCCGGCAGCGGTCACCACCTCGCCCCCGACATCGACGCCCTCCCGTTCGTGGACAGGCGGTTCCTGGCCCAAGACCCCTACACCTCGGCGGGCCGGGTCGAGGCGAACATGGTCGGGGCCCGCGGCTGCCCCTACGACTGCTCATTCTGCGGCGCCGCGGTGTCGGCCAACCCCGACATCACGATCCGTACCCGCACCCCAGACAACATCATCGAAGAGATGACCCGGCTCTGGCAGCAGCAGGGCGTCACCGCGTTCCGGTTCGTCGACGACCTGTTCCTGGGCGCCCGCCGCATCATCGACCAGATGGCACGCGCGTTCACCGCCGCCGGCATCGGGTCGTGGGCCGTGTGGGACGCAACCGGACGCATCAACGTCCTGCACCGGCTTCCCGACACCACCTTGGACCAGCTCGCCGACAACGGCCTGCGCGAGGTCGCGCTCGGCATCGAATCGGGCAGCGAACGCATCCTCGCCCACATCGACAAACGCATCACCCCCGCCATGGTCCGGTCGGTGGTGCGCCGCCTGACCGAACGCGGCATCGGCGTCAAGGGCTACTTCATCCTCGGACTGCCCACCGAGACCCACGCCGACCTCGCCCAAACGGTCGACCTGGTGCACCGGCTGTGGGACCTGACCGACCCGTTGCCGGGCCGGTTCCGCGCCAGCGTGTTCGAGTTCCGCCCCTACCCCGGCACCCCCGAATGGGACCGGCTGATGGCCACCGGCCGCTACAGCCCCGAACAGCTCATGGACTACACCGCCGTCGACCTGACCGACGCCGGCGAGGCGATGCGCAGCCGCGACGAGTTCAACTTCTCGGTCAACCTGCAGTTCGGCGAACCCACCCTCCCCCAGATCCGCGCCGCGCTGGTCGACCTGACCCACCAGCAGCACACCCGCGAGACCACCTCATGAACCGCGGGCTGCTCATCACCCTGGACGGGCCCGGCGGCTCCGGTAAGAGCACGCTCGCCCGCGCGATCACCACCCGGCTCCTCCAGGCCGGGATCCCCGCCGAGCACACCGCACAACCCTCGCCCGGGCCGATCGGCGCGCTGGCCCGCGCCGGCACCTACCACTTCCACGGGTACGCGCTGGCGTGCCTGGTCGCCGCCGACCGCTACCACCACCTCGACACCTTCATCCGGCCCGCCCTCGCGGCGGGAACCACCGTCATATGCGACCGGTACACGCCGTCCTCGCTGGTGTTCCAAGCCCTCGACGGCGTCGAGCAGTCCTTCATCACCCACCTCAACTCCCGCGCCGAACCTCCCGACCTGGCGGTCTTCCTCACCTGCGATGAGGCCGAACTCCGCCGCCGGCTGGCGGCCCGCGGCTCACACGGACGTTTCGAAGACGACCCCGCCATCTCCGCTGAAGAGACCACCCGTTACCGCGCCGTTTCCGCTCTGTACGCCCGCCAAGGAGTGCCCCTCCTGAAACTCGACGCCACCACGACCAGTACCGATTCACTCGCACACCAAGTGGTCGCCGCCGCATCAGCGCTACCCTCAGCCCCGTTCTGACCCGCACCCACGGGCCCGGAAAGGGGCGCAATGGCCGACCGTTACCGATCCATCGTGGACGTCCACGTCATCCTCGAACGCGGCGACGAGATCCTGCTGCTGGAACGCCAGAGCACCGGCTACTGCGACGGCATGCTCCACTTGCCCTCCGGCCACCTGGATGAAGGCGAACCGGCCCACCACGGTGCCGCACGCGAAGCACGCGAGGAAGTCGGGGTCGACATCGACCCCGGCGACCTGGTCCTGGCGACCGTCGTCCATCACCGCCAGAACACCGACCTCGCCCGGGTCGGGTTCTTCTTCGCCACGACCTGCTGGGCCGGAGAGCCCCGCAACGCCGAACCCCACAAGTGCAGCAAGCTCCAATGGTGCGACCCACGCGTCCTGCCGTCCAACACCATCGACTACCCCGCGACCGGTATCCGCGCCTACCTGGCCGGCGTCCCGTTCACCGCCCACGGCTGGGACCACTACAGCGCAGGCCACGCTGTCCGGGCCCAGCCAACAGATCCGATGGGAAGGTGAAAGGCAGGACGACCGCGGGCGCCAGACCGAGCCACTCGGCCGGCCGCGCCATCATGTACAGCCGGGCGTACGTCCGCTGCTGGTCCTAACACCGATCTGCTCACGCAGCTCAAACACCATACGAACCGCACGTCCCCACAGCTCAGTGGAGTACTTCCTCGGGGGTGCCATAGCCCCTCACCCTTCCAAGAGCCAGAACCTCCACCAAACACCACAAAGCACAACCTGCCCGCCACCGCTTGACAACACAGGAGCACCGGGGCGCTCCAGCCTCCTCGCTGCTTGGCGTGAGGTCAGCAAGAGTCGAGCAACGGCTCCAGCGTCGTCCGCTCCGCCGGCCGAGAGCATCCCGTACTCCCGGCGCTGCCCCCAACCAGATCCCGCAGCCACCGGACCGGCAGCTGATGGCCTACGCACGGCACTTCACCCGCCCGCGGCCCTACATACGTCGCGACCCCGGCCATGCTGGCGGCATGGCCGCATCCTGGTGGGTCAGGCCGGTGGATCGGGCGCGATCCGGGGGCACGCTGCCCCCGGACCCCCTGCGGGCCGGAGGGCACGCCCGCGCGGATCTGTCTGTCACACCGTCTCACCGTTCGCGCGGGCGCACCCTCCGGAACGCGTGCGTGAAGATCACGCTTCTGCATGACCTTCCAACCTGGGCCGGTTCGCATCCGATGCGATACGACGTGGCCATCGACAGGGGGCAGGGGGCAGGGGGGCAAGATAGGCGATCAGACGTCTGATCTCCGGAGGCGGCTGGCGCCTGGGTGATCACCTTCTCTAGCGTGGCGGTGATGTCCCCATGATCATGGGGGCGCTTCGCTGGAAGGGCGGTTGCCGGTGTCGGACGGGGAGGCGGAGTCGGGCGTGAAGGACGGCGGCCGCAGAGCCGCGCGGCAGCGGCGGCAGCCAGGTGGGCGTTCGTACAAGCACACCGTGCGGTTATCGGAGCAGGAGCAGTTGCACATTGCCGCGCGGGCGATGGGCGCGGGGGTGAGCGTGCCGCGGCTGCTGGTCGAGTCCGCGCTGGCCGGAGACGCCCAGACGGCGAGTGAGCGGCGGGCCCTGGTGGCCGAGTTTTTGGGGACGCGCCGGCTCTTGGCAGCGGTGAGCAACAACGTCAACCAGTTGGCTGCGGCGGCGAACGCGACAGGCGAGGTGCCGCCCGAACTGAATGCGACGCTGCATGCGGTCGCGCGGGTGACCGCGCGCCTGGACGCGGTGGTGGCCGACCTGACCGGCGTGCCGCAGAGGAAGCGGTGAACAACTTCATCGTCCCCAAGCGCGGGGACAAGACGACCCCGCTCGTGCTGTACCTGTTCGGGCCGGGGCGAGCCAATGAGCACCGGGATCAGCGGGTCATCGCGGCGGACGGGACGCTTGGCATCGCCGACGGAACCGAACTGGACATCAACGACCCGGGCGACCGCGCCGAGATCATGGCGTTGGCCGCGCAGATGGATGCGCACCGCAAGGCGATGGGCGTCCAGATGCCCGGTGGTCATGTGTGGCATTGCGCGATCTCGCTTCCGCCCGGAGAGAAGCTGACCGATGCGCAGTGGGCTGAGGCAGCGCGGACGGCGATCTCCGCGATGGGGTTCGACGACTCCTCCGGCCGGGCGCCGTGCCGGTGGCTCGCGGTCTACCACGGCCCGTCTCTCAAGGGGAACGAGCACATTCATCTCGCCGTGAACCTCGTACGGGAGGACGGCACGTTCGCCACCATCTGGCGGGACCGCAAGACGATGAGCCGGGTGTGCGCGGAGCTGGAACGGCGGTTCGGGTTGAGCGTAGTCCACGGCCGAGCCGGCGCGGGCATGCCGGGACTGAGCCGGGCCGAGATCGAACGGGCGGCGCGGGAAGGAGCGGCCGAGCCTGACCGGATCCGCCTGGCGCGCATCGTTCGCGGGTGCGCCGCCGCGGCGAGGACCGAGGCCGATTTCGTCCAGCGGCTGCGACGCGCGGGAGTGATGGTCCGGCCTCGATACGCTCCGGGCGGACAGACGCGCGTGGTCGGGTACTCGGTGGCGTTGCGCGAACCCGCCGGCGCACCGGGCCGCAGCGGGACGCGTGTGTGGCTTGGAGGCGGACGGTTGGCCCGCGACCTGACGCTGACGCGGCTGCGTGAGCATTGGAAGACCTCGCCGCAGCTGGAAGCAGAAGCGGTTGCGGAGTGGTCGCGGCGTCGTGGTTCGCAGATGCCGCGCTCGGCGGCGTACCGGGCCAACAGCTGGGAGCAGGCCGCGGCCGTGGTCAACCGGGTTCGTCGCGAGCTGGCCGCGGTTCCGCCGGACGCCGGCGCGGTGTGGGCGGGTGCGGCCAGGGAGGCCGCCGGTGTGCTCGCGGTGTGGTCGATGCGGTTGGAGGTGCACCGTCCCGGGCCGCTGGCGGCCGCCGCCGACGCGCTGGCACGGTCGGCGCAGACCCCCATCGGTGCGCCCCGGGCCTGCCGAACCGGACGGCTCCGGGACATGCGAGGTGTGGCGATGGTGGCGTCGGCGGCGGACGCCGGCGCGGGCGAGCGGATGCTGATGCGTCAGCTCATCCGGCTCATCGAGACGATCGCCGACATGCACCAGGCGCGAGGGCAGGCACGGCAGGCCGCCGCTCTTGCCGCCGCTGCCCGCACAGAGCTTGCGCGAGTCCAGATGTACCGCGCAGAGCCGATCACCGCAGGACCACCTCCCTTCACCTCGCCCCGCCCAGATCGCGGCATCGGTCGCTGACCCCCGTCCGCCCCCTCCACAGAATCGAGAGCCCGATGAGTGAGCCGAGCATTCTGGACTACGCCTCCCAGCCCAACGACACGCTGGCGGAGACGGGGCAGAAGCTGCAGACGCTGATCAGCACGGCCAACGAGTTAGCGATCGTGCTCGGGCAGCGGCGGGCGGAGCACGCCCGGGAAGCGGCCGCCCGGAGCGAGGCCGAGCGGCGGCAGGCCAAGGAACGGCAGGACGCCCTGTACGAGGCTGACCGGCTGGTGTGGCGACGCGTGTGGGACGACCGGTTCTGGAAGCGCGCGACACCTGAGCGGATCGTCGAAGCGTGGGAGGCCTGCGCGCCGTGGGCGGCGGAGGGGTTCCCCTCTGCCCGCACGACGATGGAGCACATGCACGCTGAGATCCGCGACCGGTACGGCATCGAGGTCGATCCGGTGGAGAGGCGCAGCGGCGACCTGGCACGTCTGTTCGGCCTCGACGCGGAGCAGGACGCCGAGGCGGACCGCGAAACGTCCACGTCTTCCAGGCAGGAAGACGGTCCCGCCCGGCTGGAGACGATCAGCTACCGCGTCCGCGACCTGGACGATGGCACCGTTGTCGCGTCCGATGTCGTCCATCTCGGACGCGGAGAGGGCGCCGGAACCGCCCGGCTGATTGCCGCCGAGGCCCTCATCGAGCAAGAAGCCGCACATCCTGACCGGGAGCTGATCACCGAGGTCGTCCCCGGCGGCGACCCGCACGCCACCGGGACACCACTGCATTCACTGAACCTGGACGAGGCACGCACCGCCCTGCAGGGACAGCAGGAGGTGGTGGCGGCCGGCCGGGACGGCGACGTCCACGCTGTGAAAGCCGAGGGCGGCGCGGAGAAAGTGGCCGAGGCCCTGCGGTTCGAGCAGCGCAAGCTCCGCTCCCGCCTGCGGGAACAGGAACCCGGCATCGACGCCGAGGAGGTCCGGAGCAAGATCGCCGACACCGGGCTGCGCCTGCGAGCAGTGGAGGCTGACCTGGACGGAGAGAACGGCGACTTGGTTGTGCAAGCGGCGGTGCTGCGCGCCGAACTGGACGAGCAGTGGTGGCAGAATGCCACACCGGCCGAGATCGGTGCGACGTGGAATCAGGTCAGCGCCTGGGGACCGGGCGCCGGGCGAGACGAAGCGCTCGAGCACCTGCGCGCCGGCGTCTACCGCCAGTACGGGAAGGATGTCCCACGCGATACGTCCTCGGACGCGCTATACGAGATGCTCACTGAGGTGATGCACCGCCGATCGCGCGGCGAGGAAGCCGAGGCATCCCGCGCGAACGAGACCAGTGAGCGGCTGGATCGCGGCGAGCCCAGCACCGCCCGAGCCGATGGCGAACGCAAGTGGGCGAACGCGCAGGCCGAGGCCGCTGAGCAGGATCGCGCCGCAGCGGCCGACTACGAGGAACTCGCGCGCAACGGGGAGTCCCAGGCGACCGAGGCCGCACGAACGGTCTCCCAGGCCTACCCTGCGAAGCCGTCGGCGCGTCTTGACAGAGCCGCACAGAAGGGACGGCGTGGCGGTCTGGCCGGACGAGGACGTCCGGTTCAGCGCACGCCCCAACGGCAGGTCGATCAGCAAACACCGGGCCGATGACGCGGAGCGGGTGACAACCCCCCTCACAAGATGATCTTATTCTCGTCAAAGTGGGCGTCCGTGCGGCGCCCGGTGTCAGAGGACCGTGACGGACGTGCCCTGGCAGGGGGCGGAGACCAGTCGAAGTCAGACGGCCGGGCAGGGAGGGCAGAGCGGCGATGAACCAGTACGGGCGCCGGGCGATGCGGCACTGGCAGGAATGGCTCCCGGAGAGGTTCCAGGAGCTGGAGGACCCTGAAGAGTTCTTCACCGAGCTCGGTGAGCAGGCCGCCGAAGAGATCGACAATCTCTCCGCCGAACTCGACGCGCAATACCCCGACCGGGACCAGGCCGGATATTCGGACCGGGTCGCCCAGCTGAGCACTTCCCGGCAGATGGCCGAGAACCAGGTCACGCGCGATCTGCTGCTGGTGGACCCGGAAGACGAGGAAAAGATCGCGCAGCTGATGGGCTGAGCGCACCGTGACGGAGACACAGGACGCACGGTTCCGCCCTGAAGGGCAGGACGATCTCGCGCCGTCCGGGTCGCTGGCGCGTGTCCGGGCCAACCTGGAGGCGATCCGCCTCGTCCGCGCGCTCGACGAGGAGAAACGGCCAGCCACCAGGGCTGAGCAGCAGGTCTTGGCGCGCTGGTCGGGCTGGGGCGCCGTCCCTGCCGTGTTCGACGAGCGTGAGACCGTCGACGGACGCCCTGGGCCCGGTGTCCGTTACGAGTGGGCGCGTGAGGAGCTGCGGCGGCTCCTGTCCCCCGACGAGTACGAGAGCGCCCGCGCCAACACCGTCAACGCCCACTTCACCGATGCCGGACTGGTCACCGCGATCTGGGACGGGCTCGGCGAGCTGGGGTTCGCCGGTGGCCGGGTGCTGGAGCCGGGGTGCGGGAGCGGCAACTTCATCGGCATGGCCCCGCCAGGCACCGACATGGTCGGCGTCGAGCTGGATCCCACCACGGCGGCGATCGCCTCGGCGCTGTACCCGCATGCGACGATCCGCAGCGAGAGCTTCGCCGCGACGCGGCTGTCCGAAGGATCGTTCGACGCGGTCATCGGCAACGTCCCGTTCGGCTTCATTCAGCTGCGCGACCTGCGCTACAACCCTGGCCGCCGCCTGCCCATCCACACGCACTTCGTCCTGAAGTCCCTGCACCTGGTCGCACCAGGCGGCATGGTCGCGCTCATCACCTCGCGTTTCACCATGGACGGCACTACGGACGCTGCCGTGAGGGCCCGCGAACGGATGGCCGCGATGGCCGATCTGGTCGCCGTCGTCCGGCTGCCCGATACCGCGCACCGTCGCGCCGCCGGCACGAGCGTGGTGACCGACCTGCTGATCCTGCGGCGGCGTGAGCCCGACCGTGCACCGGACGGCGTGGCATGGGTCAACACCCCCGTCCGCCAGGTGGACGGCGAGGACATCGCGATCAACGAGTACTTCGATGCCCACCCGGAGATGGTGCTGGGCACCCTGGCGGCCAGCGGACGCCGAGAAGGGGAACTGAAGGTGGTCGGCGCCGCCGACGCGGCACCCGACCTCGTCCGGGCCCTCACCGGCGCCGCGGCGCAGGCGCGCGAGCGGAACCTGCTCATGGCGCCGTCCCCGGCCGCAGACCCCGCCACCGAACACCCCCCAGCGGTTCCAGCGGAGACTGGAGGCCGCCCCGAGTGGGTCGAGGGCTACATCGCCGCGAATGATGACGGCACCTTCACCCAGATCCAGGACGGCTTCATCGAGCCGTACGAGCCGCCCAGGATGTCGGCGGCCGAGGCCGAGGAGCTGCGGGCACTGTGCGGGCTGCGCGACACCACGCTGGCGCTGCTGGAGGCCGAAGCGCGCAACGACGAGCCGGAGATGGACCGGCTCCGCGCCCAGCTCAACGAGCGATACGACCGCTACCTGGAGCGGTACGGGCCGGTCAACCGGGTCAGCCTGCACCCACGGATCCGCGACACCCCCGAAGGCCAAGCGCTGCGCGACCGGCTGCTGGCCGACGGCCACGCCCGCATCGCCGGCGGAACCTTCACCCTGACCGGAGACCCCGCCGAGGCCGCCGCCCTCCGTGCACGTCTCCTGAACGAGGGCCTGGCCGTCGAAGCCCCGAACGGTGAACTGCGGATGCGGCAGAGCCGCGCGGCCCGAGCCGAACGCGACCGCCTGGTGGCCGCCGGACGCGCCGAGGTCCACGGCGGCACCTTCAAGATGACGGACGAGGGCCAGACGATCGCGCTGGACGCAGGCCCCGCCGCGGTCTCGGTCACCCGCCGCCGTCCCCGACAGGGCGGATTCCGCAGCGACCCGTTCGCGGTGCGAGTCCAAGGGCTGGAGCGATACTCGGCGCCGACTCAGACCGCCACCAAGACCGACATCTTCCGGCAGCCGGTCATGCCCGCGAGGTCGGTGCCGCGCTCTGCCGACACACCCGCTGACGCGCTGGCGATCTGCATGGACCAGCACGCCCAGGTCCGCCTGGACGTCATCGCCGGCCTCCTGGGAGTGGAGGAGCAGACCGCCCGCGAGCGGCTCGGCGACCTGGTGTTCCACGACCCCGAGCAGGACCGGCTGGTACCCGCCGCCGAGTACCTGTCGGGCGATGTGCGGGCCAAGCTCAAACTGGCGACCGCGGCCGCCATCGACGACCCGGCCCTGCGTGCCAACGTCGATGCGCTCACCAAGGTGATCCCGGAGGACCTCGGGCCGGCCGAGATCGAGGTCCGGCTCGGCTCGGTGATCGTGGATGCCGACCACGTCCAGCAGTTCCTGCGCGAGACCCTGCAGGACGACACGATCCGCGTGTCACTGAGAGCCGACGGCGAGTGGAAGGTCCACGGCGGCCCACGCGGCGGTGTCCTGTCCACCTCCACATGGGGTACCGAGCAAGCCCCGGCGGTCTTCCTGGCCGAGCACCTGCTGAACCAGCGCGCCATCAAGGTCCACAAGAAGGTCGACAAGGCCACCGTGCTGGACGAGGAGGCCACCGAGGCCGCGCAGAGCAAGGCCGAAGAACTCAACGAGCGGTTCGGCGAATGGATCTGGGAAGACCTGGACCGCGCCGAGAAGATCGTCCGCCGCTACAACGACACCTTCAACTCGATCGTGCTGCGCAGCTACGACGACGTCGAGCTGTCACTGCCGGGCCTGAACCGCAACATCCGGCTGCACTGGTGGCAGAAGGCCGCCGTCGCCCGCATGATCGCCGAACCGGCGGTTGGGCTGTTCCACGACATGGGCGCCGGGAAGACCCTTGAGCAGATCATCGGCATGATGGAGCTGCGCCGGCTCGGCCTGATCAACAAGCCGGTCATGTGCGTGAAGAACCACATGCTCGAACAGGTCCGCGACGAGTTCATGTGGGCCTACCCGTCCGCCCGGGTACTGTGCGCCGACAGCGACGAACTCGCCGGCGAGGGCAAGCGCCGCTTCATCGCCCGCTGCATGTCCGAGAATCCGGACGCGGTCATCCTGACCCGCGGCGCGTTCGCCAGCATCAACCTCAGTCCCCAAGGCCACCGCGCCTACATCGACTACGCCGTCGACCTGTTCAGCGCCCACCAGGACGACGACATCAGCGTCAAAGACCAGCAGACCTCGATGATGAACTTCCGGCAGAAGATCGAGGCGATCATCGAGGGCGACCCTGACGACGAAGACGACGAGGACGACCCGGCCGCGAAGGAGCAGGGCTCCAAGAAGCGCCGGCGCCCGGGGATCGACAAGGACCCGGCACTGACCTGGGAGCACGCCGGATTCGACTACATCGTGGTCGACGAGTCGCAGGACTTCAACAACCTCTGGACACCGTCGAACGTCGAGGGAATGGACATCGGCTTCGTCCACCGGGCCATCGACCTGGAGATGAAACTGCACAGCACCCGGCAGAGATTCGGCGAGCGCGTCGTCACCTTCGCCACCGGCACACCGGTGACGAACCGGATCGTCCAGTTCCACGTCATGCAGCGATACCTACGGCCCGACCGCCTGAAGGCCGCCGGGTTCCACTCCGCCGACTCGTGGCTGGCGACCTTCGCCGAGCAGGAGACCCGGCTGGAACTCAAGGGCGACAACACCTACGGGCCGGTGAACCGCACCAGCAAGCTCATCAACGTCCCCGAGCTGCTGCTGGACATCCACCAGTTCGGCGACTTCAAGACCGCCGACGACATCGAACTGGAACGGCCCGCCATCACCGGCGGCAAACCCGAGGTCCGCGTCATCCCCGCCAGCCCAGAGCTGACCGACTTCCAGCAGGCCCTGTCGCACCGGTACGCCGACGCCAGAAAGAGCCGCGGACGCAAGGGCGAGGACACCGTCGTCGCGGTCATCGGCGACGGGTTCCGCGCCGGCCAGGACCTGCGCCTGGTCAACCCCCGGCACGGCCCCCTCCCCGAGATGACCGACGAGCCGCAGAAGGTCGACGCGCTGGCCGCCGACCTGCTGGACGAATGGCGCAAGCACCGCGACGACGTCTACCTCGACGCGGACGGCCACCCCGACCCCGTCCGCGGCAGCCTGTTCCTGGTATTCAGCAACGAGGGCGTCCCCTCCCCCGACTGGAACCTCTACGACGAGCTGCGCGAGCTGCTGGTCAAGGGCGGAATGCCTCGCAAGACGATCCGCTTCATCCACGAGACCGGCAGCGACCGCCGCAAGAAGAGCGAGCTCATGGCCGCGTGCAACGACGGGCACGTCGCGGTCCTGATCGGCTCGACAGAGAAGATGGGCGTCGGCACCAACTTTCAGCGCCGCGTCGCCGGCATCTACAAGATGCACCCCCACTGGCGACCCGACTACGACGAACAGGAAGACGCGCGCGGCCGCCGCCCCGGCAACCAGAACTCCGAGATCTTCATCCGCAAGTTCATCACCGAGGGCTCGTACGACGTCATCCGCGCCCAGCGCTGCGAAATGAAAGCCAGTTTCCTCAGCACCCTCAAGCGCCGCGACCCCACCGTCCGGTCGATCGAAGTCCCCGACGACGACACCCTCAGCTACGCCGAGGTCGCCGCCCTGGGCGCCGGCGACCTCCGCCTGGTGGAGAAGGCCTCGCTGGAGGCCGAGCTGAAGAAGCTCGTTCGTGCGCAGCGCAGCCACGGCCGCGAACAGACCGGACTGAAGATGACCATGCGGCAGGCAGAGCAGAGCATCCGCCAAGCCGAGAACGCCATACGCAGCATCGACGAGGCCCTCCCCCGGCGCGTGCCCACGGCCGGCGACCGTTTCGCGATGACGATCGAAGGCACCCGACACACCAAACGCGCCGACGCTGCCACACACCTACGTACCGTGCTGCTGAAACTCTGGGACAGCACCGCACCGGACGTTCCCAAGACCGCGGACATCGGCGAGCTGGGCGGCTTCACCATCCACGCCGACCTACGCCGCGAACGCCGTCCCGACACCGTCCTGCTGAACCTGCGGGGCGTCTACGACAGCGACGTCCTTCTCCCCCACAACAAGATCCCGGCCGGGCACGGTCTGATCACCCGCTTGGAGAACCGGCTCGCCGACCTGGAACGCCGGCGGGAGGCGCTGGCCGCCCGCATCCCCGTCTTACGCCAGGAGATCGAGCACGCCGCCGGCAGGATCGGGCGGCCGTTCCCTGACGCGGAACGGCTCACGCAGACCCGCGCCAGGATCAGCGAACTGGAGCGAGCGCTCACCGACGGCAGACCGCCCGAGCCGGGCCCTGACACCGATCAGAATCTGGTCGAGGACCTGGTCGACAGAGCCGTCACCGGCATCCTCGCCGAGCAGGAGCAGCCATCCCGGGAAGAGCCCGCCCCGGAAATGGTCGAGGCCGAAGAGAACGGCCACCTCGAGCAGACCCCACCAGCCGATCCGCTGCCCGCATCGACCGAGGAAGCGCCAGAAGCGTCCAGCCAGGAGAAGCCATCGCCTGCCCCGGCCGGCGGCGTTCCCGCACCGGAGCCCACACAGCCCGACACGGCCACCCCGGAACCCACGGACCCACCGTCCCCACCGGGCATGACCCCCGAACGGCGCGCCGAACTGATCGAGGCCATGACGCTGTTGGCACCCGCCATGTTCCACGCGGGTGCCGGCGACCCCGCCCGATACGCCGTGGAGGGCATCGACAACACCCTCGCGCCCGGAGACTCGCCGGTGACGCGAGAGGAATGGGACTGGGCAGAGAGCTGGGCTCGACTCCATCATCCTGAACTCGCCGACGGTGACCGCAACGGCATCACCATCTTCCAAGAGCGGCGCCGCGAACGCATCGAGGCCGTACGGCAAGACCGCAGGGACGACGCCGCACGGATCTCCAGCCAGGCGCGAGAAGCATGGAAAAACGGAGACACCGACCAAGCGCTGCTGCTGATCGGCGAAGGGGAACGCCTCTACCCCGACGACCCGGTATGGGACAAGGCGCGCAACGCCATCCAGCGGGAACAGACCCCTTCGGAGGACAGTGCCGACGAGTTCGGTGCTGCCGGCGACTCCCCTGCAGACCCGACGACCGCGGAAACCGGCGGCGACGGACAACCACCGGCGTCTGAACCCGAGCCTCTACCGGACACAGAACTCCAAGCCGTCCCGCCACAGGCCGACTCATCGACGCCGGTCCCCTCGGAATCAGCCGAACCGGCCGCCGACGATTCCCCGGCCGCCGAGGACACCACAGCGGCCGAACCTTCGCAGAACACGGCCGCGCCGGGCCCATCGGCGAGTGAATCGGCGCCCACCCCTGCCCACGATGCTGACGCTCAGGTCGGTGATGGAGGTCAGATGCCCCAACAGCCCGCGGACGCCGCCGGTCCCTGGGCCGCCCGGATCCGCATCGATGACTCCCTCGCACGGCCGACGGTGAGGGGCACCAGGTTCGAGGACACAGAGCTCAGAGAGGTGCTGCGGGACCATGGATTCCGTTGGCGCCGAGCGCGCGAACTCTGGGAGTACTCCGGGCCGCCGGGTGCGAAGGCCGCGGCGGCTCAAGCCGTCCGCGACAAGGTCGCCGAGCTGGACCGCGCCGAGTCCGCACAGGACGCCGCCGCACCGAAACGCTCGTACCCGCCGACCGCGCAACAGCAGGCCATCATCGACGCCGCGGTCACGCAGAAGCTCGACGTCGCCGTCCAGGCCCTCGCCGGCACCGGCAAGACCTCCACCCTGAACATGGTCGCCGAACGGGTCGCCGAAGCCTCGCCCGAGACACGCATCGTCTACATCGCGTTCAACGCCTCGATCGCCAAGGAGGCCCGAGAGACGTTCGGCTCGAACGTCACCTCGGTGACCGCGCACGCCCTGGCACTGCGGAGCCTGCGCACCAGCCCGTTCGCCGACAAGACCGCGCAGATCGGCAAGGGCATCCGGCATCCCGGCGACATCGCCGACCTGCTGAACCTCGAAACGGTGGAGTACCTCGACTACGACGGTGAGCCCCAGGAACTGGCGCCGTCCGTCCGCGCGCAGCTCGCCATGGCGGTGGTGCGGAAGTTCCGAGAGTCCGCCGATCCCCAGATCACCCAGGCGCATCTGCCCGATGCGCTGATGGCATTCCCCGCTACCGACTCGACCGTCCTGGACACGGCCCGACGGATCTGGAACGACATTGCCGACCCATCCAACGCCCGCCTACTGGAGGGCGACCGACCGCGCGCCATCCTGTTCGACCACGACGACTACCTGAAGCTATGGGCGCTGTCCCGGCCGCGGATCGACGCCGACCTGATCTTCTTCGACGAAGCACAGGACATCAACGGCGTGCTGCGCCAAGTCGTCCAGGACCAGCCGACCCAGACGATCGTCGTGGGCGATACCTACCAGTCGATCTATGGCTTTCGTGGCGCCGAGGACGCCTTGGCGGACTGGCCCGCCGACGTCACCCTTCCCCTCACCCAATCCTGGCGCTTCGGGCCCCGGATCGCCGGACGCGGTGACGACTTCCTACGCCTTCTCAACGCGCCCTACGAACTCACCGGCAACCCCGCCCTTGACTCCACCGTCGGCCAGATCACCGACCCCGACGCGATCCTGTGCCGGACGAACGTCGGCGTGGTGAGCGAGGTCTTCCGAGCCTTCGACGCTGGCAAGCGCGTTGCGCTCGTCGGAGGTGGGGGCGAGATCTCCAAGCTGGCCCGAGCGGCCAAGGACCTTAAAGCAGGGCGCGGCACCAAGCATCCCGAGCTGTCGCGCTTCGCCACGTGGGCGGACGTCGAAGAGGCCGCCCGGGAGGAGCGGGCCCTGCAACCGTTCGTCCGGCTCATCGACCAGCATGGACCTGACGAACTGCTCCGCATGGTCGACAACCTGGCGGACGAGGGAGCCACCGGCGCCGCAGCGCCCGATGTGGTGGTGTCGACCGCGCACAAGGCCAAGGGGCGCGAATGGGACCGGGTCCGCATCGCCGACGACTTCTACAGGCCCAAGTATCACGAATCCGGATCGATTGAGTCGCTGCCGCCGGCCGAGGAGCTGCGCTTGTCCTATGTGGCTGTGACCCGGGGGCGCCAGGCCGTCGACCTTGGATCCTTGGATTGGATTGAGGACGTCGCCCCCGGCATCGCCACGGCTCCGGCCTTGGACGACCGGCAGGCCACAGAAACCGCCATTCAGGAGGCTCCCCCTCGCGAACCCGAACCGGTCAGGGACCCGGTGCCCGAGCCCTCTCCCGCACCCGTGCCTGCGGCGGCCGACGTGCCGCTCGTCCCGCCGCAAGCCGAGGCCCCCGCGGCAGAGGAGGTCATCTCTGAACCGGTGAACGAGCAGTCCGCCCCCACACCGCCGGCAAAGCCCGCAACGACACCGCGAGTCGCCGCATCCCACCGCTCCGAAGAGAACAAACGGCAACCGGCTCAGGAGCCGGCCGGCCAGATCGACCTCTTCGCCGAAGTCGAGCCCACCGTTCCCGACGCCACGGACGAGGCGACTCCAGAGCCAGACCTCCCCGCACCCGAAGATGGGCCGGACGGACCCGACGTGTCGACCGCGCCGAGCTCTTTCACGTCCGCCGACCCGGCACCCGCCACAAAATTCCCCGCCGCAACGAGTTCCGCTGTCCAAGAGCCGGACGGCCCAGGCAACACGCCGCCGCATCTGTCTGGCTTGGACGATGCGCTCACGGCACTGGCCGAAGCCCATTTCGAATCCCTCTCAGAACCGGCGGCCGACGATGAGACCTCGCCCCCGCCCGAGGCGGAGAACGACCCACCGAGCCCTACCGCCGATGAGCAACTGAGCCCGGCAACGACATCCGAACCTCCGCTCCCACCCATCCCGGACGTGGTGGAAAGAGATGACACGGCCGCGGCCTCGTTCGGCGACATCCACGCCGCGTTCGAGTCGATCAAACGCGCCCTGGAAGACCCGGACATGAGCATCGACATCACCGAGGCGATCGCGGCTGTACACGGGGCCAGCATTCCTCCGCAGGCCGATCCGCGGGGAGAAGAACGTCCTGTGTCCCCCGTGCCACCCGCAGGAGTCGATGACGCTCTTACCGCGCAGCTGCGCGAGGCGAACACGCATCTCGGCGAGCACACCGGCTCCCAGGAGTGGCAGCGGATCGCCGAGATCGTCGTGGCGTCCCGGGAACTGAAGCGCACCATCCTGGGCGCGGCCGGCAGCTACCGGCGCGAAGTCGCGAACGACCTGCGGATTCAGGGATTCTGGCGGACGGTGACCGCCCGATGCGCCCGGACGATCGCCACCGCCGCCTACGGGCTGGCCGGGCGCATCGAAAGCGGCGCCTCCCGCACCGTCCGGGCCCTGCGCGCTCTGGCCCGCCACGCCGCCGACTACGCCGACCGCCTCACCGGCACCCTGCCCGCCGGACGCACACTCCGCAGCAAACGCGACCTCGTACAAGGCTGGACCGACCTGGAAACTTTGCTGGACGGACCTGCCAAGCCACGCATGGGAGGACCCGCCTGGACGGGGGAGGTACTGCGCGCCGGCGTCACCGCGATGCGGCAGGCATGGGACACCGCAACAGGCACCGTGGGAACCGCGATCACGTCCACACCGGCCTGGCAGCGGATGTCCGCACTCTGGGACGGCGCACGCTCCGTCCTGGACAAGGTCCACCAGGGGGTCCTGGCCTTCGAGCGCGATGCCTACTCGATGGGCCTGTTCGCCGCGGTGTGGTCACGGACATGCGAGACGCTGGCCTGGGGAACCCGCCAAGCCTTGGAACACCTGCATGCCAAGGGAACCCGCGCTGGCGCGGGCTGGCAGGCACTACGGCTCCTTCACCACACGGCCGAGGAGACCATCGCCCACCTGCGCGGACGACTCCCCCGCGGCGAACACTCCGAACTGGGCACCTACGACCCGCCAGCCCTCCGGCAAACCGCCCAAACCATGTCCGCCACCCGGCCGGTCACCTTCACCCCGGCCACAGAGTCCGTGGCAACACCCGCCTCACCGGCCACAGCCGACCGCGACGCCGTTTACCAAGAACTCATCGGGGTCCTGGATGCCATCGACTACGCTCGGCAGCAGGGCGAACTCACCGGCGTGTTCGCCCAGGTCGGGAAACTAGCCGAACAGTCAGCCGCCCGTCTCGGTCTGTCCCGCATCGGCGCTGAACAGGAGACATTCGATCCGACACAGCACGAGGCCCTGGGCGTCATCGACGGCGTCAGCGCCCCTACCGACGTCCCGATCGTCGGGCAGGTCGTACGGTCCGGCTACATGGCCGAAGGCCGAGTGGTCCGACCTGTTGCGGTCATGGTCGCTCAACCTGGCCAAGTTGACGCCGACGCCGCACAGGCCCGGCGGGCCGCCGTAGCTTCGAACCAACTCACAGACAACCCTTCGGGATTGTCCAGCACCGACAAACTTCTTGTGGCCAGCCGGGCACCAGCGGCCAAGACCTTCGAGCCATCCACCCCGGAAACCGAACGCTGAAAACACGACCGATTCCACCTGGGCCAGTGAAGCTGGAACAGCTTCTCAACCAACCTCTTGATCGTGGCGGACCCAGCCTCGGTTTCGAGCACTACCTGCTGGTGAATCATCCCTGTGTATACGGGGAGCACGCCCCGTCATCTCGCAGTCGATCCAGACCAGCGGAATCATCCCCGCGTGCACGGGGAGCGCCTTGCCTGAAAACCGCACAGACCCCCGTTAGGCAAGCGCTAACCTGGAGTCCGAAATGTCGGAATCTCACAAAGTGCTCCAAAACAAGGCTCCTCGCCGATAAACCCGCAGGTCAGCCAGTGCTCCCCGCGCACGCGGGGATGGTCCCACCGGACGCGACACGGGGCGCGTCATGAGCGAGTGCTCCCCGCGCACGCGGGGATGGTCCCTGCCAGGAGTGGCCGTGACGCCTCGCTGCTCGGTGCTCCCCGCGCACGCGGGGATGGTCCCCGGGCGTTGCAGACGACCCACCGGGTCGTGGAGTGCTCCCCGCGCACGCGGGGATGGTCCCTACTTCTACCTCTGCGTCACGGGCATGAGGGCGTGCTCCCCGCGCACGCGGGGATGGTCCCGGACCGCGCACCCGAGGACGTGCACCTCCAGAGTGCTCCCCGCGCACGCGGGGATGGTCCCGCTCTAGAGTGGCCCGTAGGCTCGCCAGACATGTGCTCCCCGCGCACGCGGGGATGGTCCCCTACCGCCTCTACCCATCTGCAGCGGAGGACGGTGCTCCCCGCGCACGCGGGGATGGTCCCGCCATCGTGACGCCCTCACGGGTGATCTGCTGGTGCTCCCCGCGCACGCGGGGATGGTCCCGCGAGGGTTCCGAACGTTCTACGGGCTGTGGAGTGCTCCCCGCGCACGCGGGGATGGTCCCGCATCAACCGGCTACACGGTGCGGTGGGGCCTGTGCTCCCCGCGCACGCGGGGATGGTCCCCGGGCCCGCTCGGTCGCGGTGCGCTCAGTCTCGTGCTCCCCGCGCACGCGGGGATGGTCCCCACCAGTCGCGTGGCAGGAACGCGATTTGCCGGTGCTCCCCGCGCATGCGGGGATGGTCTCGCCGCGAACCCCGCCAGCAGTCTCCAGGGGAGGATGCTCCGCATGACTTATGTGATACGCGACAACCTCGGCTGGGTCCGCCTCGGCGGCAAGTAGCTGCACGCGACCACCACCAGCAGCGGCGAAGACATCGTCGTCCTGACCGACGATGCTGAGCACCTGTCCGCCATGGACGTGGGGACATGTGACCGGCCACTGTCCGTCCAGGGGCTGAGGGGCCATCTCATCTCTACACACCGGCCCGGGTACGACGAGGGCGCCCTGGTCCCATGTCCTACCTCAACGTCAACGTTCGTGTCGCCCAGAGGTGATCTGCTGGTTCAGCCACCGCCGGGTTTGCCGTGGTGATCGGAAGCGCAGCACGCGAACTCCCGAGGCGGCGGTCTGCTCGATCTGCTTGCGGTACTTGTTCCGGTTGCGCAGGTACTTGCGCAGGGCGTTGGCAAAGATGCTGCGCCGGCTGAAGAAAGCGGCGCTCCAGGTCAGAGGTCTGGTGGCGCTCTCCCTCCCGGACAGGCGCCGCAGGTTGCGCTGGGTGACCCTCTTGAGGGTGACGGGAAGCCGGTAGTCCAGCCAGATCACCAGTTCAGAACGGTCCCAGGTGACGTCCCGGAGCTTGCTGTAATTGCCCTCCACGATCCATGCCGGCGCGGTGGTCAGTGAGCCGACGGCCGCCCGGAACTCGGGGAGCGGCAGGGCCCCGTCCTTGGTGAACAGCACATCGTCCAGCTCGTGCACGGGAAGCCTCCACAGCTCGCCGAGCCGGTGGGCGAGCGTTGTCTTGCCTGTCCCCGGGAGCCCGAACACTGTGATTCGGGAGGGGGCCATCGTGGTGTTCTCTTCAACCGTCTGGTGTGGACGTCGGACGGTGCTCATCAACTCACCCCTGTGCATTCTCCGCATACTTGTTCAATTTTTGCACAAAGTATAGGATGTTGCACATGGTTGAGAGTTTCGACACCTGCGACGAGATCGCCGCGCTCCTGCACCCCTACCCGACCCGCGCCGGTCTGGACGGGGACGCCTACAGCAGGGCCGTGGCCACCGTCCACGAACACCGTGTTGCACTCGCCGAAGAGTTGCGGCGATCGCTCCAGGGAGGCGAGCAGGATCCGTTGCTGCACGCAGTGCAGGAGGCCCGCCGACGCACGGAGGAAGCACAGGCCGATATGCGCCGGCTGATGGCCTACGCGCGGCGCTTCACCCGGCCGCGTCCCTACCCGCTGCGCGACCTTGGCGAGGCCGGTGGCATGTCCGCGTCCTCGGTCCGCACCTTCTACGGCCCTCAGGATGTTGAGGAGGTCGCCCAGCTGCTGAGCCGCAACCCCGTGGCCCACGGTACGGCGGACGACTGAGTCCCCAGGCCCACGCGCGACCCGGGCCGCCGGTCGAGGCCGGCGGCCCGGGAAAGCCCGGCTGATCAGCGCTCGATATCCGGACGCTGACCGGCCGAAGGCCGGGGAACGACACCGCCGGTTCCAGGACCGGACGGCGGGCTGGGTGTCGGCTGCGTTGGGGACGCGCCGCCGCGTGACTGCCGAAGCACGTTCATCGCCCCACCGACCTCCGCCGCTGCATCCCGGCCAGACCGGGGAAGCTCGCGGGCCAGGTGCCCTTGCAGCGCTCGAGGAGCTCGGGCGCTGGAAGGGCCGGCAGGAGCCAGCGGGAACAACGCCTGCGCCCCCCGAGGATGAAGGCGGACCACGTCGAGGAACTCCCGCTGAAACTCGACGCGCTGGGCCTCCTCCTGCGGCGTCATGATGTGCTCTCCCTTACGGGTTTTCACCACGGTCCCGTCCAGGACCGACATACCCGCACCACCAAGGTCGGAGAACACGTTGACACGGACATGCGCGTACAGCTCCTCCTGATGGGAGGAGAAGCAGACCGAATAGGCGAGATCGGCGAGTGGGTATACGTGGGTGGTCCAATCGCGATTAGCGGGATCACGCAGCCGGGCGGTGTCATTGAGGAGCGCGGGACGCATGCCTTGCAGATAATGGCCGAGTGCCTCGCGTGATCTGGCACTCAGCGGCAGATCAACGGCGCCGACACCGTCAGGATCGACACCAGGACGCTGCCACGGTCCCGACTCGCCGATGAAGCAGGCCCTGGCGACGCTGTCATAGATCCTCCGCAGCGTCGCATGGACCGTGCGAAGGTCCTGGAACAGGTCCGGGTCGGCCAACGCCGCCCAGCCATCGCGCACACGTAGCTGAATGGTCGCGGTGGCCGCCGGGCTGCTCAGCGGGGGAACCGGCTCCAACGCTCGAAGTTCGCTCGGATCCAGGCAATCGGCAGCAAGGACGCTGGCCAGTACAGAAGACTCTTCCACGATACGGCGCTGCCGTACCGCCGGGCTCTGCGCGACCGGGGCGGCCTGCTGTCGGACGGCATCGATCTCCTCTGCCGTCCGACCGATAAAATGCGTATGGAGCCGCTTTTCTCCCTGGATCGATTCGCGGTCGACTGTGACCGGGTCATAGCTCCACGAGACCACCGGTGAGAGCCGCCAGGAGTCGCAATGCTCGGCGAAGACAGCGGCCATGGCCCCCAGGGACTTCTCGAACACCGGCGAGTGATCATGCAGGCCAGGCAGGATGCTCTCACCCGAGGACATGATCATGAGTTCGTGCAGTGCGTGCGGGAAGGTCTTGTCAGCGGCAACCCATGCTTCGTCTGGACCGAGTCCGATGTGGGCGAGCACGCCGGAACGCGTATAGATGTTCTCCAGCGAACGCAGTGTACGGACGTTGTTAGGCGCCCGGGGAGTCGCATATCCCGGTGCTGGAAGCGAATCAACGATCGGAATCGTGGCGCGTGCGGCCTCCAACTCGGGCGGCAGCAAGGGGCTTGCCAATGGATCCTCCTAGATCAATGCGGGTCGCTGAAGGCCGCCATTGCCCACATTCCCGGCGGCGCTGGTGCAGAAGGCAGCGGGTCGAGCTGGGTGTGGCGGTCGGGCTTGCAGGCTGCGAACGGACCGCTGTCCTTGGACAGCAGGACGGCCAGGTGCGGGTCGGCGTGGTGGAGAAGCCAGGTCGACATGCCAAGTGCGCCCTCGTGGCGGAAATGCTCCCAGGTCTCCCACAGGGCGGTGATGCGCAGCAGCCCCTCGGCGTGCTTCCACCACTCGGCGCACCAGGTATAGGAACCGCCCAGGCGCCGGCGGATGAGCGGGGACAGGAAGTTCACCATGAACTCTTCGGGATTGGAGAACAGCGGGGTCCGGTCGTCGTCCGGCGAGTCGGCTGGCTCGGGGACCCAGTCGTCCAGGTCGTCGAGGTCATCGGTCATGGTCGGGCTTCTTTGCTGTAGACACCGGGGTATCGGATGGGGCGTAGCGGTCCAGGGAGGCTTTGACCGCGGCGGCGTGGGGGCCGCTCTGCCAGGGCAGCGTCTGGACGAGAACCGGTGGCGCACCGGACGGCAGGACCAGGGCCCGGCCGCGCGGTAGAGCGAAGAGATCGGCGACGTCCAGGATCTTCTCTTGGCGGGTGGAGGCGCTGGTGGAGCGGGAGTGCTGGCCGCGGCCGGACTGGACGGTGGTGGAGTAGGTGGTCGGCTCGTATTCGCCGATGAACTGGACCAGGTCGCCCAGGAACTTGGAATCGGAGACGCCGCCGCCGTAGACGCGGATGTTCGCGCTCGACCACAGCTTGGCGATGCCGTGCTCGCCCCATACCTCCACGCCCTGGGCCCAGGACTGCAGGATCGTCATCAGCACGATGCCGCGTGAGCCGTAGTGGGAGTACAGGTCGGGCAGGTCTTTCCAACGGCACACGTTGGCGGCTTCGTCCAGCACGCCGATCATCGGGACGGGGAGGCGGCCGGCCGGGGAGGCGGTGGCGTACGCTTCGGCGGCCTCGATGGTGGCGACGGTCAGACCGGTGACCAGTGGTCCGGCGGTCCCGCGGCCCTCGCGGGACAGCGAGTACAGGGTGCCGCCTTCGCGGACGAACGCGGCGGGGTCGAACTGCGGCCGGTCGGGACGCTTGGGGTCGGGCGTGACCCACTGCGTCACCTGCGGGTTGACCAGGCAGCCGACGGACTTGCGGGCCGTGCCGTAGATGCCGCCGCGCTGCTTGTCGGGGTAGTTGATGACGCCCTGGACGTGCTCGGCGGGCAGCTCGTGCCCGGCATCGCGCAGCAGGTCGACGGGGGTTGCGTCGGTGACGTCCGACAGCCACCGGTACACCGTGGTGATGGGCTCATTGCCCTCGGCAGCGGCCAGCAGCATCCACGCCAGCAGGGCCTCGCCCTCGGGCTCGAAGTAGGCGTCGCTCTTGGCGCCGGGGTCGCGTCCGTAGGCGGCGAACACCGCGGCCAGGCGGGTGGCGGTGTCGACGTCCACGACGTAGCTCAGCGGATTCCACCACCAGCCGGGTTGCTCGTCGACGACGCGCTGGGGGTCGAACACCCATACCGCACCGGCCTGCTCGCGTGGCAGCCGGGTGGCGTCCACGACGTCGCGTTTGTTGGAGGTCACCAGGACGGCTCCGGGGGCCTCCAGGATCGCGGGGATGGCCCGCGAGGTCGTCTTTCCCGTGCGGGGTCCCCAGATGTCGATGTGCATGTCCTCGTACGAGCCGTACAGAGGTTGCCCGGTGTTGACGGTTCGGCCGACCAGCACGCCAGGCGCGCTGGCTTTGGCGCCGAGGCGCTGGGCGGTGGCCGTCACGCCGGCGTGGCTGTAGGCATGCAGATCGTCCCGCTTGGCCATGTGCCGGGCGGCGACGTCGACGCTCTTGCGGTCGCCGTGGCGGCGACGCCACCGCCAGGCTCCGGCCGCACCGCCGACGAGGGCCGCAAGCTCCGCGACCAGGACGGTAACGGCGACGCCGTCAGGGCGGGACGTCTGGCCGGTGACGACCTCGATGAGGTAGGTGACCGGGTTGGCCGAGGACGGAGCGGGAACGCTGCCGTCGATCTTGTGGGCGGTCCAACTGGCCATCCACAACGACCCGGCGACCGCGACCAGCGCGCCCATCCCGGCCAGCACGAGATACGGGGCGATGTCAGGTGGTCCGCCGCGGCGGCGGGGCGCGCTCACCGGGGCACCGGCCCGTCGGCCGACGTTGGTCGAGTGGTGGAGTGCAGCCACCGTTTGTTGGTGTCGTTGACGGCGCGTTCGGCCGGGGTGAACTCGACCCGGAACGGGATGCCGGGCCTGCCACCGACCTTGACCAAGAACTTCCCGCGGCCGGGTGGTTCGCCGTCCTTGTTGAGGTTGTGGTCCCAGGACGGCGGGGTGGACCAGTCGACGATCATGTCCTCCTCCGCCCGAGACAGGCGGACGACCTCGTTGAGCGGGCCCATCTCCGCCTGCGGGAGCCCCCCGACGATGACCATGCCGGAACGTTCGGCGAAGCCCTTGGCCTTCATCCGGTCGGCCTCGTCCGGCAATGCCAGCAGGTCGGCCATGGTGTGAGTGATCATCGCCTGGCCGAGGCCGCGCTGGCGGTTGAGGCGGGTCAGGGCGTCGACGCGGTCGACCAGGCCGCGGCCGGCGCGCAGAACTCGCCACAGCTCGTCCAGCACGACGAAGAAGTGTCGCTGCGGGCCCATCCCTTCATCGGCGAGGGCATGTGAGGCTTCGACCGCCCCGAACCCGTCGCTCCAGCATGCCAGCAGCACGGCGGCTTGGAGCTCGGCGTCGGCGTCGTCGATCCCAGAGATGTCGATGCACACCCCGCCGGGAGCGTCCAGACGGATGGGGGTTGTGGTGTGGCGGGCGAACGTCTCGCCCATCGGGCCGTCTAGGAGCCCGAGCAGCGACGCGTGCAGCGGGTCGACCGCTGCACGGTAGCGTTCCTCGCTGCCGCGGGCCAGGGTGACCGCGCGGACTGCGTCGGGACCCTCATCGATGACACGGATCAGATCGGGCAGGATCGGGACGCCCTCGTGGCGATCATCCAGCACCCGCAGGGCGGCGTTGAGGACGGTGCGCTCGGTGTCGGCGATCGGTGCGCCGCGCAACACCGTGACCAGTGCCGCGACCATGTTGAGGCGGCGGCCGTGGGCGTCGGCGGCGAGTTTGTCGCGGGCCCGGCCAGTCAGCCGGGCGGCGGCCGCAGCGGTCTCCCCTGGGTCCAGGACGTTCAGCGATCCGAGCCCTCGGCCGAGCTTGATGACCTGGCCGCCCATGGCGGTGATCAGGTCGACGTAGTCGGGCTTGAGGTCCCCCAGGATCATCGGGTAGGTCCCGTAAGCGGTCAGACCGAGCACCATCCGGCGGATCAGGCTGGATTTGCCCAGGCCAGGCTTGCCCAGCACCAGGCAGGAGGGGTTGTGGATCAGCCCGGCACGTTGGAACCAGGAGATCGGGTCGCAGCACAGCGTCGCGCCGCCCGACAGCTCCCTGCCGACCGGGACACCGACCATCGGGGTACCCGACCCGGCGCTGAACGGCCACAGACCACAGACCTGAACGGTGGTGCCACGCCATTCGGGGGGCGCCTCCACATAGGAGACGCGGCCGCCGCCGGCGCCGCTGAACCCGCGTGGGCCGGGACGGGTGCCTCGGGTGGCGCGGTTCTCGCGGCGTTGGGCCCTGAGCTCGTCCTGCCGGGCGGTGCGCTGTTGGCGAGCGGCGGACTTGGCCGCCTTCTTTCGGGCCTTGGCGCTGAGGGGCTCGCGCCTCAGCGAGGTGCCGTGGGGAGCGTTCGTTGCCTCACTGGTCGGCGGGTTGATGGTCATAGTGCCTCCCGAATCACCGCGGGCACCTGGAGATGGTCGGGCAGCACGACGCCCAGCGGCAGCGCAGCGGTGAAGGCCGCCGCCTGAGAGCCGTACATGCGGCGTAGCTGCACCCGTGCCGCTGGGGCGAGGGTGTCGATCGCCGCGGCGGCTGCGGGCAACGCATCGGCCGAGCGCACCGTGGCCGTCACCAGCATCGAGAACCGGACCAGCCCCGCGCCCTTGGCTTCCTCCCGGGCGGTCTGGTCGGCTGCGGCGACCGCAATGGCGTCGCGGGCGGCGGTGCGGTCACCGGTGATGCGGAACCGGGCATCCTTGCGGTCGCGTTCGACGAGCGTGGCGGCCGTCCCAGGGTCGTAGGGACGGTACAGCAAGGTCACGCGCTTGCGGGAGATGTCGGCGTGCGGGGAGACCAGCCCGGCCAGGACGTTGGAGAGCACCTCGCCCCGGGGCGCCTCCGACATCCCCCAGGTGATGGAGACGCCGGAGTCGTGGATGTACCGGTCCCAGTGCTCTTGGGTGGCGACCGGACCGGCGTCGCTCCAGTCGAGGGTCTCCCCGTGGGAGGCGTCCAGCAGCGCCTGCGCGGCCGGGTCGAAGGCGACGCGCACCGCCTCGGCGATCTGCTGGGCGGTCATCGCTCGGGCCGTGCCAGCTCCCGTCATGGCCAGGTTCCGGGACAGCCCCGGGAGCCGAGCGCCGATCTCGCGGGCCATCTCCGGCGTTGACCGGCGCTTGGCCCCAGGCCGGGCCGCGGCAGCGTAGGTGAGCGCGATCCGCGTGGACACCTGCGCGGACCCGGCCGGATAGTGCTCGACGATCTCCTCCAGCACCTGCCGAGCCAGGTCCGGGGCGTCCGGGTCGAGGTTGGCGTTCACTTCACTGTGCAGCCGATGCCCCAAGTCGGGAGCTGTCTCGATGGTCACCGACGCGGCCACCAAGCCCGGCTCGACCGATAGCGCGGCCAGCCACTGCCCCCAGTGGGCGACCCAGGTGTCGATCTGGTCGCTGTCGACCAAGGAGGCGCCGTCCGCGCCGCACTCCAGCACCACGGTGTAATGACCGACCTGCGGCAGAATCACCATGCCGAACGGCTGGCCGTAGGAGTCGTTGGCGTCAACCGCCTGCGATGCCGCCAACAGGCCGGGCAGCCGACAGCTGCCCCGCGCCTTGATTCCCAGCGGCCCCGACCGGTACAGGTGCTGCCCGGCCGAGCGGCCTCGCCACCAGGCGATGCGGGCCGTGGCCGCCTGCAGCGCTGTGCGGCCGTGCCGGTCCTGAATCAGCAGCGGCGTGAGCACCGCCGCCACGACCGCCGCCACCACAAAGGCTGCGAGCGGCCCAAAGAACATCATCGACATGATGGTGGCGACCATGCCGCCCATCAGGATCAGCGTGCCCAGCAGGCCCAGCTTGCCGATACCGGGTGTGCGGGGTTTGCGCCAGTTGCCGTACGTCCGCTCCACCTGTTCACCTGCTGCTGCCACGTGGTCCCTCCTCATCGCGCGATGCGCCACTTGCGACGTCATGGGCACCGCGGCGCACCGCTTGCGCGCGATTGGCCGCAGCGCCAGCAACTGCCCCCCACGGACCACCAGCTGCGCCAGCGGCAGCGCCACCCCCAGCAGCGCCACCAGCAGCGCCGCCGGCGGTGGAGCTGGTGCCGACTGGAGCACGACCGGCCCCGGATCCGCTGGGCTGCTGCGTACCTCCCTGGCCTTGTCGACCCTGGTGTTGTCCTGGCTGGCCACTGCCACCGCTACGGCCTGGGGAGCCTTGACCGCCGGGCTGGCCGCTACCAGCAGGACCGCGCGAACTGTCCGATCCGCGCGGTGCGGGACTGCTGCTGCTGCTGCCGCCGCTGCTCTGGCCTCCGCCGAACGTGGGCACCATCCGCGCGCCCGTCGCGAGCGCAGGGGAAAGGGCCGCCACAGCGCTACCACCGCCGCCGCCCACCGCGCCCACCATCGGCGTGATAAACCTCATCAGGGCGGGCAGTACGGCCACGGCCAGGACCGACAGCACGATGCCCTGTACCTGGGCGATGGAGTCACCCATCAGCGCCTTGAACGCCACCGCGTACACGGTCGCCGCGACCGGCTTGTAAAGGATGAACGCGATCAACCAGCCGGCCATCTTGCGGTATCCGCTGCGGCCGTCAGAAGTGATGCTCGCCGCGGCCGCCAACGGCAAGGCGCCTACGAGCAGAACCAGCATCGCGCCGCGCACGAGCATCAGCGCCAGCTGCACCACGCCCGACAGAATGGCCAGCAGCGACACGATCAGGACCAGGCCCGCCCCCATGCCGGCTCCGCCGCCCCACAACGTCGCTCCGACCTTGCCGACGTTGCCCTTGACGTCGCCGGAGGTGGAGGCGTCGATGATCCAGGTGGAGTATGCGTCACCGGCCGCGAGCGCGAGGTTCACCGCCTGAGTGACCGCAAACACGACCACCACCAGGGTGACCATTCCTGACATGGCCTCGCGGAACGGCTCCCCGCGCCGCTGCCAGGCCATCCGCCCTGCTGCTAGCAGGAGCCCCAGTACCGCCACCCACGTCACCAGCCACCCGGTGTGGTAGGCCAGGAAATAGGTCGGATCGTCGCTGTTGTCGCTGATGCGGGGACTGAACAGGCGCCCGAAATC
>JAJYTD010000009.1 GCA_021793235.1 Actinomycetes bacterium
AGCAGATCAGCCGAGAAGATGATCTGGATCCGCCCGTCGTTTAGGTCTTTCAGGGCGGTTTTCCGCTCGTCCATCTTGGTTTGACCGGAGAGTGCAACAGCCTTGATCCCGGCCTTTTCGAAGCGGTCAGCCATATAGTGGGCGTGTGCGATGGACACACAGAACCCGAGGGCGCGCATTTTCGATGGATCGGTGACCTTTTCGCGGACAGCCGTGAGGATTAGTCGAGCCCGGGCGTCATTTCCGGTGAGAAGGGTATCGAGTTCGGTGGTGTCGTACCCTCCGCGTTTCCATGTCACCGCGCTCATATCGGTGTTGTCGCTGATACCGAAGTAGTGGAATGGGCTGAGGAGTTCGTTCTCTAGAGCTTCCCACAGCCGCAGTTCCGCGGTGATCCGGCCGTCGAAGTACGCGTCCTGGATAGTCTCCCCGTCTGTGCGCTCCGGGGTAGCGGTGAGCCCGAGGAGTTCCTTGGGGGTGAAGTAGTCGACGATGCGTCGGTAAGTTTTCGCTGTTCCATGGTGGAACTCGTCGATGACGACGACGTCGAAGTGGTCAGGACTGAAGCCTCCCAGCGTCGGTAGCTTTGCCAAGGACTGGATGCTGGCGAAGACGTGTCTTCGCTGTCTGGGTCTGTTCCCACCACCGAGTTTCTCGCCGAAGTCGTGGTCGTTAAGGACTTCCTGATACGTCCGCATCGACTGGTTGAGGATCTCGTCGCGGTGGGCGACAAACAGTAGCTTCAGGTCGCTGCCGTGGATTTCGCATAGCCGCTTGTAGTCCAGCGCGGCCATCACCGTCTTTCCGGTCCCGGTTGCGGCGACGAGGAGGTTCCGGTGGTGCCCGTGGACCTCGCGTGCGGTCTCCAGGCGTTCGAGCATGTCTCGCTGATACGGATAGGGGTGGACGTCCAGCCCGGACAGCTTGACCTGTGGACTGGTGCCGCTCGTCTGATTGCCGGCGGCGGCCAGTGCCTCGTCCAGGCGGTCCCCGTTACGGTCGGGGTCGTAGTCCTCGAAGGCAGGGGACTCCCAGTAGGAGTCGAAGGTCAGCTCAAACTTGCGCATGACATCGGGTGTGGCCTGTGCTGAAAGGCGGACATTCCACTCCAGGCCGTCGAGGAGTGCAGCTTGGGACAGGTTGGAGCTGCCAACATAGGCGGTGTCATAACCGGTGTTGCGTCGGAAGAGCCATGCTTTCGCGTGTAGCCGGGTCGACCGTTGCTCATAGTTAATCTTGACTTCTGCACCGAATTCGCGGACCAGCCAGTCGATCGCGCGGCGCTCGGTCGCACCCATGTAGGTGGTGGTGATGACCCGGATTGGGACGCCGCGAGCACGGGCACGCGCGAGAGGTTCTTCCAGCAGTCTCAAGCCGGTCCACTTGATGAAGGCGCAGAGCAGATCGATCTGGTCGGCAGTGGCCAACTCTTGCCGGATCTCTGACCCCAGTCTCGGCTCGTTCGGCATGTTCGTCAGGAGAGCCGTCTTGGTTAGTGGGGTAGTCGGCCGGTGTTCGTAGTCGCCGATGTCATCCGCTTGGCGGAGGGCAAGTAGCTGCCCCGGAAACTCGGGTTTTTTGGAGCTGTCCTCGGAGGCGACGAGCTCAACCGGATCTGCCGGTGCCGCAGTGTTCCGGAGTGAAGCAAGGATACGGTTGGCGGTGTCTACCTGGCCTTTTGTGGAGATGCCATTAAGGACGTCGCGGATTCGTCCTGCGATGTGCTCGGTCAGGATCTCCGCAGATGTTTCCTTATCCTCGACCGCTAGCTCCTCGGCGAACCACCCGTCAGCTCTCAGTTTATTGATGCGGTCGCTCAGCTTCTCCGTGATGAGCTGCTCATAGAGCCCTTCGATCGGGCTGGAACTCTGGTCTGGGTTGAGCACAGGTCACATCCCCTCGCGTAGCGATCCACCACATTTACCACCGTGTGCGGACATTGGTAATGCTTTCGTATATATGTGCGATCGGGGGCGTGCGTTGACTGAGGAAGCGGGGTTGGTATGGAGCGGAGGGCCGACCGTCCCCTCGGAACGGCATGATGGGGCCAGGCGTGGGATTGGAGGGGTCGTTGTGGCTCGTGGGCGGGGTGGTCAGCAGGGGCAGGGGTTTCGGCCGACGGTGTTGGAGGGGGTGCTGGAGCGCATCACCTATGCCAACGAGGAGACCGGCTACACCGTCGCGAAGGTCGACAGCGGGCGCGGCAGTGGGGGCGGGGAGCTGACCACGGTCGTGGGCGCGCTGCTGGGGGCCCAGCCGGGGGAGTCGCTGCGGATGGAGGGTCGGTGGGGGTCGCACCCGCAGTACGGGCGGCAGTTCATGGTGGAGAACTACACGACCGTGCTGCCCGCCACAGTGCAGGGGGTGCGCCGCTACCTCGGATCGGGGCTGATCAAGGGGATCGGGCCGCGGTTGGCGGAGAAGATCGTCGACTACTTCGGGGTGGCGGCGCTCGACGTCATCGAACAGACCCCCGAACGCCTTATCGAGGTGCCCAAGCTGGGCCCCAAACGTACGAAGCTGATCGCCGACGCCTGGGAGGAGCAGAAGGCCATCAAGGAGGTGATGGTCTTCCTGCAGGGCATCGGGGTCTCCACGTCGCTGGCGGTGCGGATCTACAAGAAGTACGGCGACGCCTCCATCAGCGTGGTGCGCAACGAGCCCTACAAGCTGGCCACCGACGTGTGGGGGATCGGGTTCAAGACCGCCGACACGATCGCCCAGGCTGTCGGCATCCCGCACGACAGCCCGCAGCGCGTCATGGCCGGCATCCAGTTCACGCTGTCGGAGTCCACCTCCGACGGCCACTGCTTCCTGCCCGAGGAGAAGCTCATCGCCGATGCCGTGAAGATCCTGCAGGTCGACTCCGGTCTGGTGATCGACTGCCTGGCCGAGCTGGTGGCCGAGGAGGGCGTGGTCTCAGAAAAGGTCCCCGGTCCCGAGGGCGAACCGGTGACCGCCGTCTACCTGGTGCCGTTCCAGCGGGCCGAGGTCGCGCTGGCCGCCCAGTTGCGGTCGCTGCTCAACAGCGCGGAGGACCGGTTGGGGGCGTTTGCGAACGTCGACTGGGGCAAAGCGCTGGGCTGGCTGCGCAGCCGCACCGGCGCGGACCTCGCGGCCGAGCAGGAGGAGGCGGTCAAGCTGGCGCTGACTCGCAGAGTGGCCGTGCTCACCGGCGGCCCCGGGTGCGGTAAGTCCTTCACGGTGGCTTCGATCATCACGCTCGCCGCCGCCAAGAAGGCGAAGATCATCCTCGCGGCGCCGACGGGCCGGGCGGCCAAGCGGATGACCGAGCTCACCGGGCACGAGGCCGCCACTGTGCACCGGCTGCTGGAGCTCAAGCCCGGCGGGGACGCCTCCTATGACCGGGACCGGCCGCTCGACTGCGACCTGCTGGTGGTGGACGAGGCGTCCATGCTGGATCTGCTACTGGCCAACAAGCTGGCGAAGGCGGTGCCGCCAGGGGCGCACCTGCTGCTGGTGGGCGACGTCGACCAGTTGCCGTCGGTGGGCGCCGGGCAGGTGCTGCGCGACCTGCTGGATGAGGACTCCCCGATCCCGCGGGTCCGGCTCACCCACGTCTTCCGGCAGGCGCAGCAGTCGGGCGTGGTCACCAACGCGCACCGGGTGAACACGGGCAAACCGCCGGAGCTGGCGGACATGACCGACTTCTTCCTCTTCCCGTGCGAGGAGACCGAGGCGACGGCGGAGCTCACCGTGGACGTCGTCGCCAACAGGATCCCGCGCAAATTCGGCTTCGACCCGCGCCGGGACGTGCAGGTGCTGGCTCCCATGCACCGCGGCCCCGCCGGTGCGGGCAACCTGAACACGATGCTGCAGGCGGCGCTCACCCCGTCGAGGGAGGGGGTACCGGAGCGCCGGTTCGGCGGCCGGATCTTCCGTGTGGGCGACAAGGTCACCCAGATCCGCAACAACTATGACAAGGGCGCCAACGGAGTTTTCAACGGAACACTCGGGGTCATCACCGGAATCGACGGCGACGAGCAGGAGCTGACCGTCCGCACCGACGAGGACGAGGACGTGCGCTATGACTTCGCGGAACTGGATGAGCTGGTGCACGCCTACGCGGTCACCGTGCACCGGTCCCAGGGCAGCGAGTATCCGGCGGTCGTCATCCCCGTTACGACGAGCGCGTGGATGATGCTGCAGCGCAACCTGCTGTACACGGCCATCACCCGGGCCAAGAAGCTTGTCGTGCTCGTCGGTTCCCGCAGGGCTGTCGCCCAGGCCGTCCGCAATGCCACCGCGGGGCGTCGGCACACGGCGTTGGCCCACCGGCTGGCCGGCGCGGTGTAGGGCCAAGGTCTCGAACCTCAGATGGCGCCCGTTTCGCGCGAAACACGGGAAAGAAGGGGATGAAGGGGAATGGGAAGACCTTTCTTCGCCGATCTTATTTTTCCGCGTGCTGGAGAGGTGTATCGGACGTAACCAGCTTGATGTGGACGAGTTCTTATGGTGGTGCGTGCCGGGATGGAATTGATTCCTGCGGTGCTCTGCCGCCGCGCAAGAGTCGATCTTCCCCCGTGGGATGGTCCCACCAAACCACGGTGGGTGCGGAGTTCGCGGCGCTCACCTGCCCGGATGGGGAAAGATCGGGCTTTTATCGATCTTCGTTGTCTCCCTGGCGCTCGTTCTATTCCTCCCGGGCCGCGGAAAACTGCGGTGAGGTGCTCTCCTGTTCGTTCTCCGGGGCTCACTCCGTGTTTCCGGATTTCCGCCCCATGGGCCGCTCTTGGCGATTAGGATTCCCTTATGAAGGAGAAACCGGAGCGGGGTCTGCGGGCCGGGCGTATGCGGTCCGGGTCGCGGAGTCCCGCCACTACCAGCCACTGTGAAAGCTGACGCTCTTTCCACTCCCCCCGGAGAGCGTCGGCCGCCTCGGGCGCCGGCCACCGGCCGGCGCCCGAGCAGGCAACATCCGGTTCCTCACGTGGTCTGCCGCGCTTTGTGCAACGCGGCCTTCGCGCACCTCACGGCCAACCCGGCCGCTTCGCTCCCCAAGGAGAAGTCCAGCCGCATCGAGTCGGGGTCGTGGTCGACCCGGACGCCGGTCACTTCGGCGCCGGCCCAGGGGCGGGCGGTCTCGTCGAAGAAGCTGAAGTCGGTCACGCCGTCAAGGATCAGGGTGTACTCGGTGACCGGGGTCGCGCGGGCCATGCGCAGCGCGAGGGTGACGCTGTGCGCGGGGGCGTCGACCCAGATCCCCTCGAGCGAAGCCCCCTTCAGACTGTTCAGCGCCGACATGTGCGCGCCCCTCCCCGCATCGAGACGGTGTACCGGGCCAACCCGCCGGTGAGGGTGCCCTATGGGGTGGGATCCCACACCATCGCGGCCGGTTCCGGCAGTTTTCCCGCATATCCCGACAGGGGGTCCAAGCGGTGCCGCCACCGGAAGGCGCGGATAAGACGCGGATAGGACGCGGGCGAAGCAGGGCCGTGCGCGGGGAGCACCACGGCCGCCGGGGGCCGCATGCAGAGCGGCCGTGGCGGCCGTGGCCGCCGGGGGCCGTGCCCCCGCGGCCCGACGCTTCTACGCCGTTGCGCGGATCGGCGGAGACTCGCCTGCGGTGCGGCGGCGCTCGGGCGTGGAGCGTGCCGTGCGGGCCGCCCAGGAGGCACCGCGCACGATGGCCTCCTTGTATTGGACGGCGGTGTTCCCGGTCAGCACCGCCTGGCGCGGGCGGTCGTCGCGATCGGTGAACTGGATGAGGCCGTCTCGCCGCCCGAGGCTGATGCACTGCTGGAAGTAGGTGAACGTGTAGGGCTTCCGCGGTTCGCGCCCGGTCAGCCGCTTCGCCACCGCGCCGGCGGCATACCATCCGGCGGGCAGCCCGGTGGCGCAGGCCATCCGCAGCTCCAGCCCGTCGGGCCGGCGCAGCACGGCGCTGTCGCCGACGGCGTAGACCTCCGGATGCGATACCGACCGCAGGGTCTGGTCGACGATGACCCTGCCTTTGTCGTTCACGGCGAGCCCGGCCTGCTGTGCCACGCCGGGCACGGTGAAGCCGGACGCCCACACCGTGATGTCGGAGCCGACGGTGCGCCCGCCCGCCAGCGCGATGGCGTCGTGGCGCACCTCCTCGACCCGCGCGCCGGAGTGGACGTCGATGCCGAGGCGGTCGAACACGCGCCGCAGGTGCGCGGCACCGCGGGGCGACAGCGCGTCGCCGGGATCGGTGGCGGACAGCAGTCGTACACGCAGCAAGGGGTGGGACTCGGCCAGCTCGGTGGCGGCCTCGATGCCGGTGAGGCCGCCGCCGACGACGGTGAGCACGCCGCGTCCCGCCCGTTCACGGATGCGGTCCCGCAGCGCGTGTGCCCCGTCGGGGCCCGAGATCTCCACGGCGTGCTCCGCCGTCCCGGGGACGCCGGCGGTGTCGGGGCCGCTGCCGAGCGCGTACACGAGCGTGTCGTAGCCGAGCGGTTCGCCGCGCGTATCGATCAGCAGTTCGCGGCGCTGTGCGTCGAGCGCGGTCACACGCCCGATGACGAGCTCGATGCCCGTGCCGTGTACCACGTCTGCCAGCCGGTGCTTGTGGAGCGTGTGTCCGACGGCGGCCTGGTGCAGCCGGACCCGCTCCACGAAGTCGGGCGCGGCGTTGACGAGTGTCACGTGCGCGCCGCGCAGCAGCCTGGACGCTCGCCCGGCAGCGGTCAGCCCCGCGTAACCCGCTCCGATGACCACGATGCGGTGGGCCATATCGGTCTCCTTTTCCGTCCGCGTTGGGTTCACCACTCGAACCGTGCGGCGGCGCCGTTCCTGACAACTGTGCTAGTGATCCGAGTCACACCAGCTGTGCGGCGAGGAAACCGAGCTTGTCGGGGTTGGTGACGATGCGTATCGCGGTGATTCGGCCCTCGACCACGTCGAGCACCCCCGCTATGAGGAGTTCGCCGCCGACGATCGCGAGGAGGCCGGGTTGCCCGTTGACCTCGGTGATGCGCACCTCCAGGCCCGGGATGTCGCGGCTCATCCAGGAGGTGAGGTAGCGGGACACGCGGTCCGCGCCGCGGACCGGCTTGCGCGCGGCGGGCGTGCGGCCGCCGCCGTCGGCCCAGGCGACCACGTCTTCGGCCAGGAGGCTTTGCAGCCCCGCGATGTCGCCGCCCTGCGCGGCGGAGAGGAACCGCCGCGCGATGCGGCCGCCCTCATCGCGGGAGGCGGTGAACCGGGGCCTGTCCTGGGTCACGCGCAGCCGCGCGCGCCGGTAGAGCTGCTGGCAGTTCGCCTCGGTGAGGTCGAGGATCTCGGCGATCTCGCGGTGGCTGTACTCGAAGGCTTCGCGCAGTACGAACACCGCGCGTTCCGGTGGGGTCAGCCGCTCCAGCAGCAGCAGGAACGCCATCGACACCGACTCGCGCAGCTCCGCGGTGTCCAGCGGGCCGAAGGCCGAGTCCGCGGTCGCCACCGGTTCGGGCAGCCACGGGCCGATGTAGCTCTCCCTGCGCGCGCGGGCGGAGGCGAGCCTGGTCGAACAGAGGTTGGTGAGCACCTTGGTCAGCCACGCGGCGGGGTTGCGGACCGCGCCCCGGTCGGCGGCGTTCCAGCGCAGGAAGGTGTCCTGCACGGCGTCCTCGGCCTCGGCCGCCGAGCCCAGCATCCGGTAGGCCACCGCCAGCAGCCGCGCGCGCTCGGCTTCGAACTCCCCGACCCCGCCCTGGTCCATGGTCTCCCCCGTGTTACGGCTGCCGTCCCGATGCGGGAGCGTCCGCACTATGCCAGTCCGCGGGCGGCCTGACAAGGCTCGGCGCATTGGGCGCGGTCCGGGACGGCCGGGCCGCTGCGGTGTTACCGGTGGGGCAGGCGTTGACCTGTGATGATGGAGGGATTTCGTAATCAATAAGTGATGAGATCGAATGAAGTCGTTTACAGTCGCCCGGATCTGGGGATTAGCGACGCTGGAGGCGGAAATGCCTGCATATCCGCCCGCCAGCGACGTGAACAGCGCCGCTCACGGAGCCGCATCGGAAAGGCACAACGTTCGTGGGTACCCTCTCGTGGATCAACGGTCCGTCCCCGGTTTCTCCCGCTGAGGCCGTCAACCGGCTGCACAGCTACCTCGCGGCCGCGGGAATGGACCGCATGTACGTCGGCGACCGTACGACCGTGGCCGTGGTCTCGATCCGCACCGGGCTCACCGTGTGGTGCGTAGGCGGCCTGTTCCGCTGGCGCGACGACCACGGGGCGCACATCACCCATCCGGCCGCCGACCCCGAAGGGGCCGCCCGCCGGCTCGCCGCCGTCGACCGCCCGCAGCCGGTGGGCACCGCGGCCTGACCGTCCCCGAGCGCGGGGTGCTGGCTAATGTTGCCCCCGTGACAGATATCCAGATCGTTGTCGGCGCCGCCATCATCCGTGACGGCGCCGTACTGGCGGCCCAGCGCTCTCACCCCCCGCTGCTACGCGGGCGGTGGGAGCTTCCCGGCGGCAAGGTCGACCCCGGAGAGGCCGAGACCGACGCCCTGGTGCGGGAGTGCCGGGAGGAGCTGGGCGTGCGCGTGCGGCCGCTGCGGCGTATCGGCGGGGACGTCGCCTTCCCGGCGCGGGAGGAGGGGCCCAGCGCCGTCCTGCGGGTGTGGACCGCCGGACTCGCCGACGGCGACGAGCCCGAGGCGCTGGAACATCTCTCCCTGCGCTGGCTGCGGCCCGAATCCCTGACCGAGGTCGACTGGCTGCCCGCCGATGTCCCCTTCCTCGCCGACATCCGACCGCACCTGCTGGGCTGAGCGGCCGGGCCCGCGCAGGTGAGCCGTCAGGCCTCGCCCTCGGCGGCCTTGGCCAGTTCGGGGATGAAGTCGTCCATCGCCCACGGCAGGCTCAGCGGGTTCGGGGTCGACACGGCCATGGCGATGGTGGGGTCGGTGAAGGCGATGTAGCCGCCGTTCTCGACCGCCGGGATCTGCTGGAAGACGGAGTTGTCCTCCAGCTTCTTCTGGTCTTCTTCGGTGTTGTACCACATGACCATGACGTCGGCGTCGATCGTGTCGGCCTCCTCCATGCTCATGATCCCGTAGAACGCGCCTTCCTCGGGTTCGAGGGTCTCGGTGACGCCGGCGGGGGTGAAGCCGAGCTGCTTCATCAGCTCGGGGCGGGCCTCGCCCTCGACATAGAACGCGAGCTGCCCGTCGGGCATGACGGTGCCGATGACGAAGGTCTTGTCGGCGAACTCGGGGTGCTCCTCGGCCAGTCCGGCGATGTAGTCCTCGGTGTCATCGACCAGCTGCTGCGCCTCGTCCTCCTGGCCGACGGCCTTGCCGATCGTCAGGGACTGCTCCTTCCAGCCCGTCATCCACGGCTGGTCCAGGTAGGGAATGGTCGGGGCGACCTGGGAGAGCTGCTCGTACTCGCTCTCCTCCATGCCCGACTGCACGCCGAGGATGAGGTCGGGCTCGAGGGTGGCGACCTCTTCGGCGTCGATCCCGTCGTCGGTGTGCAGCAGGGTGGGCTTCTCCCCGCCCAGCTCCTCGATCTTCTCGACGTCCCAGGGGAGGTAGCCGTCCTCGCTCGCGTAGGTCGACTCGGCTAGGCCAACGGGGACGATGCCGAGTTCGAGCAGGGTCCCCTCATCGGACCAGCCGACGGTGGCGATGCGTTCGGGCGTTCCGCTGATCTCGGTGGACCCGTAGACGTGCTCGATGGTCACCGACTCCCCGCCGCCCTCGGAGGCGTCTTCGGCGGTGCCGGTACCGCAACCGGTCGCGGCCAGTGCGACGGCCGCCGCAACCGCCGTGATCCGGGTGGCGTAGGGGGGAAAGGCGGAACGCCACGGAGGTGCTGGCATGCGAAATCCCTTTCTGCGGGGCACGATCGGCCATCGCCGGAGAACAGTCCGGCGATGGTGAGGCATGCCTATCCTAAGTCCTATTTGGCTCGTGTGGCCTGCCGGGGTGGCCTAGGGAGGGTTTGACGAAGGCTTTCGGATGAGCGAGCGGCCGTCCAGGCAATCTCTCGCAAGACGATTCGCGCAGATCATCCTGGTTGGCTGGGCAAGCGACATCGGCGCAGCGAGAGGCCCCTACTGCGCGCGCTTCGCGATTATCGCGCAGCGGGGGCCCTGCCTGGCGGCCGCGAGCCCGAAATGATTCGGCAAACACGACCCAACCTCGGCGTCCGTGCCGAAAGATCATCCGCACCCGCCCGCACCCATCTGGACGGTTCGTTTCCCCGGGGGTGGGGCGCTACCGCATAAACTGGTTCATGGCCGCGGGAATCGCGGTTCTTCCCAGCACATGAGATCGAGACTTTCGCATGTCCAGCGCCACGCCTGTCGAAGGCTCCGCACGACGGACTGACCTCCGCAACGTCGCCATCGTCGCCCACGTCGACCACGGCAAGACCACGCTCGTCGATGCCATGCTCTGGCAGTCCGGCGTCTTCCGAGCCAACCAGGACGTCGACGAGCGCGTCATGGACTCCAACGACCTGGAGCGCGAAAAGGGCATCACGATCCTCGCCAAGAACACCGCGGTCCACTACACGACGCCTGAAGGCGAGGACGTCGTCATCAACATCATCGACACCCCCGGCCACGCCGACTTCGGCGGCGAGGTGGAACGGAGCCTGTCCATGGTGGACGGCGTGGTGCTGCTGGTCGACGCCAGCGAAGGCCCGCTGCCGCAGACACGGTTCGTGCTGCGCAAGGCACTGGCCGCCAAACTCCCGGTGATCCTGGTCGTCAACAAGGTCGACCGGTCCGACAGCCGTATCGCCGAGGTCGTCGACGACACCTACGAACTCTTCCTGGACCTCGACGCCGACGAGTCCCAGATCGACTTCCCGATCGTCTACGCCTGCGCCCGCGACGGCAAAGCGTCCCTGGGGCGGCCCGCCGACGGCACGGCCCCCGACAGCGACGACCTGACCCCGTTCTTCCGGACGATCCTGGAGACGATCCCCGCGCCGGAGTACATTCCGGGAGCGCCGCTGCAGGCGCACGTCACCAACCTGGACGCTTCGCCCTTCCTCGGCCGGCTGGCGCTGTGCCGCGTGCACCAGGGCGAGATCCGCAGGGGCCAGCAGGCCGCCTGGCTCAGAAGCGACGGCACCCAGCAGCAGGTCAAGATCACCGAGCTGCTGATGACCGAGGCGCTGGAGCGCATATCCGCGGAACGCGCCGGGCCCGGCGACATCATCGCGATCTCTGGAATCCCCGACATCATGATCGGCGAGACCCTCGCCGATCCCGCGGATCCGCTGCCGCTGCCGCTCATCACGGTCGACGAGCCCGCGATCTCGATGACCATCGGCACCAACACCTCGC
The DNA here is from genome assembly GCA_021793235.1 of Actinomycetes bacterium. Lineage (GTDB taxonomy): Bacteria > Actinomycetota > Actinomycetes > Streptosporangiales > Streptosporangiaceae > JAJYTD01. The sequence goes on from JAJYTD010000009.1 coordinate 11,282, forward strand.
CGCTGGTCGGCAGGGCCAAAGGCAACAAAGTCACCGCGCGGCTGGTCAAGGACCGGCTGGACCGCGAACTCGTCGGCAACGTCAGCCTGCGCGTGCTGCCGACCGAGCGCCCCGACGCATGGGAGGTCCAGGGCCGGGGCGAGCTCGCGCTGGCGATCCTGGTCGAGCAGATGCGCCGCGAGGGCTATGAGCTCACCGTCGGCAAGCCGCAGGTGGTCACCAAGGAGATCGACGGCACGGTGCACGAGCCCGTCGAGCGCCTCACCGTGGACGCCCCCGAGGAGTACCTGGGCGCCATCACCCAACTGCTCAGCGTCCGCAAGGGCCGGATGGAGCAGATGACCAACCACGGCACCGGCTGGGTCCGGATGGACTGGCTGGTCCCCTCCCGCGGCCTCATCGGCTTTCGCACCGAGTTCCTCACGGAGACGCGCGGCACCGGCCTGGCCCACCACGTGTTCGAGGACTTCCAGCCGTGGTTCGGCGACCTGCGCATCCGCCCCAACGGCTCGCTCGTGGCCGACCGCTCCGGTCAAGCGGTGGCCTTCGCAATGTTCAACCTGCAGGAACGCGGTGTGCTGTTCGTCGAGCCGGGCACCGAGGTGTACGAGGGCATGATCGTCGGGGAGAACTCGCGCCCCGACGACATCGACGTGAACATCACCAAGGAGAAGAAGCTCACCAACATGCGCTCCTCGACAGCAGATGAGCTGGAGCGCCTCGTACCGCCGCGCAAGCTCTCCTTGGAACAGGCCCTGGAGTTCTGCCGCGAGGACGAGTGCGTCGAGGTCACTCCCGACGCCGTGCGCATCCGCAAGGTCGTCTTGGACCAGAAGGAGCGCGCCCGCATCGTCGCGCACAAGAAGCGCGGCTGAGGACTCGTCGACCCGGGCCGGGTAGGTCCAGAAGTCGAGAAACCTCGCGGATTCGTGGCGCTCCTCGGACGGCGGGCCTAGCCTTGGGTGGCAAGGGACCCGCACAGCAGCCGGGCCAGGCCCCGAGCCGGTAAGGACGATCCCATGGCAGAGCCGCATGCCGTCGTGGTCGGAGGCGGTGTCGGCGGGCTGGCCGCGGCGCTGGCCCTCCACCGCATCGGCTGGGCGGTCACCGTGTGCGAACGCGCGCCCGCCGTGGACCCGGTCGATGTCGGCCTGACCCTGGCCCCCAATGCGCTGCGCGCGCTGGACACCCTCGATGTGGGCCGGGACGTCCGCAAGGGGTCGGTGTTCCAGGGTCTCGTGTCGATCCGGCACAGGGACGGCCGGTGGATCGTGCGCACCTCGGAGGCTGATGCGCGGCAGCGCTTCGGCGACGCCGTCTGCGTGCTGCGCTACGCCGAGCTCGCCGGGATCCTGCTGGGCCGCCTGCCCGCTGGGGCCGTGCGTACCGCCACCCGGGTGACCGCGGTGAATCCGGGCGACACCCGGCGCCCGGCCCAGGTGGTCACCGACGCGGGAGAGCTCACCGCCGACCTCGTGGTGGTGGCCGACGGCGCCCGCTCGACCATCCGCCCCGAGCTGTTCCTCGAACATCCCGGCGCCGTTTACGCCGGTTTCACCTGCTGGCGCGCCATCGCACCATGGTCGGCCGATGTCGTGCCGGAGTTCGGTGAGACGTGGGGCCAGGGGGGTGTGGCGGGGGTGCTGCCGCTCAGCGGTGGCGAAGTCTACTGCTACGCCACCGTCAACTCCCCGGCCGGCGCTTTCGCGGCGGACGAGAAAGCGGAACTGGTACGGCACCTGGAGGGCTGGCCCGCCCCGCTCCCGGAGCTTGTAGCGGCGGCGCGGCCCGAATCAGTGGTGCGTATGGACATCTGGCACATCGACACCCCGCTGCCCGCCTACCACAAGGGCCGTGTGGCGCTGCTCGGTGATGCCGCCCACGCGATGACGCCCAACCTGGGGCAGGGCGCGTGCCAGGCCGTCGAGGACGCCGTTGTACTGGCGCACCATGTCAGCGGTTCCATGGCCTATGTCCCGACGGCGCTGCAGTCCTATACCGATGCCCGGCTGCCGCGCACGTCCGGGATGGTGCAGCGGTCGGCGCAGCTTGCCGAGGCGGTGCAGAGCGAATCCCCGTTCCTCACAGGGGTGCGCGACACCCTGGCGGGCGTCGTCGGGCGCCTTGCCCCGCACCTGCTGGCCCACTACATCCGCCCCGTCAGCGACTGGCACCCGCCTGTCGACGCGTGAGCGGGCGGCCGTGGCCCGGCCGGTCACGGCCGCAGCAGAGCCCGGAGGAACGCGGCGGCGTTGACGCGCAGTTCGTCGCGTGACGGGGGGTCGGCAGAGCCGGAGCCGGCAAGAGAGTCGAAGAGCACACCGTCCATCCAGGCGATCATCGTGCGCGCGTGGCGTTCGGGCGCTGGTGAGCCGAGTCCGCGCAGCACAGCGGTGACGGTTTCCCGCAACCCGCTGCCGATCCGGTTATAGGTCCGGCGCAGTTCCGGCCGCCGGTTGGCCTCCAGGGCCAGTTCGAAGCGGGCGAGTGTGTGCTCGGTGTCTCGGACCATCGCGGTGTGCAGGAAGTCGGCGGACAGTTCGGCGACCATGTCGATCGCCTCGGGGCGGGAGGCGGCGGGCAGGTTCTGGATGGCCGGTCCGGTCTCGCGGATCTCCGTATCGGCCAGGTGCTGGAGGGCGATCTCGACCAGCCGCGCCCGGGTGCGCGCGTGGTAGGAGGTCGAGCCGGGGGGCAGGCCGGCCGCCTCGTCGACGGCACGGTGGGTGAGCCCGCGCAGTCCTCGGGCCGCGATGAGGCCCATGGCCGTTTGGGCGATCAGGTCGACTCGCCGGGTCCCCGTTTCCGTCACCCCCGCATTCTATGGATCCGCTACAGGTATAGAGTCTCTACATCTGTAGAGAAATGGTGGGGAGGGTCGATATGGCCGAGCGGCGGGCCGTGGTGGTCGGTGCGGGGATCGGCGGACTGACGGTCGCACGGGCACTTGCCGACGGCGGATGGGAGGTGACCGTCTGCGAGCGCGCACCGGGGCTGCGGCCGGCGGGCAGCGGCCTCGCTATCGCGCCGAACGCACTGCGCGGTCTGGATGTGATCGGAGAGGGCGAGGCGGTCCGGGAGCGGTCGGCGCTGGGCAGCGGCGGTATCCGAAGCTCCGACGGCCGCTGGCTGATAGCCACCGACCTGGAGAAGCTCCGCGAGCGGTTCGGCGACACCATGGTCATCGTGCGCCGTTCGGAGCTGGTCGACCTGCTGGCGCGGGGGCTGCCCGACGGCGCGCTGCGGACCGGAACCGAGGTGGTCGAGGTAGACCCCGGAGACGAGGACCATCCGGCCCGTGTCCGCACAGCGGAGGGGACGCGGACTGAAGCGGACCTCGTCGTCGCGGCCGACGGCATCGACTCCGTGCTCCGCCGCGCGCTGTTCCCAGCCCATCCCGGCCCCGCTTACTCCGGATTCACCGCCTGGCGCCTCGACGCCCCCGGGCTCGGGGAGGAGATCGCGGCGGCCGAGGTCTGGGGGCGGGGACTGCTCGCCGGGGCCATGCCCCTGGCGGACGGTTCGGTCTATGCCTACTTCACCGCCAACGCCGCACCCGGGCAGAGAACGGCGGACGAGCGCGCGGAGCTGCTGCGCCGGTTCGGCTCCTGGCACGATCCCATCCCCCGGATCATCGCCGCGACCGCCGAGGAGGACATCCTCCGCAACGACGTGTGGTGGCTCCGCGAACCGCTGCCTGCGCTCCACACGGGCCGGGTGGCGCTGCTCGGCGACGCCGCGCACGCGATGACGCCCAACCTGGGGCAAGGGGCCTGCCAAGCCATCGAGGACGGGGTGACCCTGGCCCGCATGGTGGCGCCCCCGGGCGGGATCATGGCCGGACTCGCCGAGTACACGCGCGTGCGGCTGCCCCGCACCACCAGGATCGTTCGGCGCTCCGCCCGGGCCGGCGGCCTCCTGCAGTCGGAATCCCGGCTGGTCGCGGCCGTGCGCGACACTCTCATCGGCACGGTCGCCCGCTGTGCGCCCGGACTGTTCTACGGCGCGTTCGACCAGGTCTTCTCCTGGAGTCCACCGCAGGCGGGCGAGCCGGGCCCCGAAGCGGAGCCGCCGGACATGCGGTGAGGGCGGGGCGCGGGAACGGGCACGGCTCGCATCCCGCCCGGCCGGATGAGGTGACCATTTTCCGGGTGAACGGGTGGAACCGGCGCACGGCAAAGTACCGTCGGACTTTTTGTACATCCAGCGTGCACGGTGCCGCATGTGCCCTGGCCCCGCCGGACCGGAGAACGAATCGCGTGGACTACCTCCCTCTACTGTTGCTGCTACTACTGATCGTCGTGATCGCCGGGATCATCGTGCTGTGGCGGCGCGGTCGAAGCACCGCGGCGCCCGCGGCACCCGCCCCGCCGAGCGACCCCTTCGCCGACGTCGGCGAGACCCAGGGCGATCCGCTCACCCTCAAGGTCGGCGACATGCTCGACTTCGGCGCCGAACGCACCTGGGTCCGCGGTTCCCTGCGGCTCACCGAAGGCGGCGCCACCTGGGCCGAGCATTTCCTGGAAGTCGAGGACGGCAAGCGCTGGCTCTCCGTCGAACAGGACCCCGACCTCACAATGGCGCTGTGGACCGGCCGCCCCGAACTCGACCTCACCCCGCACGGGCGGGAGGTCGAACTCGAAGGCGTCCGCTACCGCATCACCGAGCGCGGCACCGCCTCCTACCGTTCCGAAGGCACCACCGGCCTGCGTGCCCAGGGCGGCATGGACTACGCCGACTACGAGGGGCCCCGCGGCGAGCGCCTCTCATTCGAACGGTTCGACCATGGGCGCTGGGAGGCCTCCACCGGGACCACCGTCGGGCGCGGCGAATTCACCATCTACCCGGCCTCTGGGGACTGATCCGGTGCACCAGACCCTGAACACTCCCTTCGCCGACACCCGCGCCGGCGAACTGCGGTGGAGCCTGGACCGGGCCGCGCTTCCCGCCCTGCTGTCGCGCACCTGCGAGGTGGGCGGCCACACGCTGGAACTGCGCGTGCTGGGCGCCTCCCACCAAGTACGGCTGGGTACGGCCGCAGGGGCGGTCACCGAGACCGTCGCCTGCGTTCCGGGCCTTGCCGGCGACCTTCCCGAACTGGCCGCCCCGACCGTGCCGGGACTGGCGGACTACACATTCACCAGCGCCGTCAGCGTGCTGGACCCCGCGGCGTTCGCGGCCGAGGTCGCGCGTATCCGCGCCGCGACGGCACGGGACCCGCACGGCCTGGTCGCCTCGTTTCCGGGCAGTCCGCACGCCCTCACCGTCCTGCGCTGCGAGCCTGCGGGGGAGTCGGGGCTGCGCTGGCACACCTGGCACACCTATCCGCAGACCGGGGAGCTGGTGGCCACCACGACCACATGCGAGCCCGCGGGCCCGGTAAGGGGTCCGAGAACGAGAGGAGCCGGCCCGTGAGAAGCGCCAGCAGCAAAGTCGGGTGGATCGTCGCCATCATCGCGGTGATCATCGGGGCCGGCGTGCTGTTCTCCGGCAGCAGCTGCGGCGACTACGACCGGGTCCAGGTGAGCTCGTACGACTCCTCGTTCGACCCCGACGACTGGGAGCTCACCGACTCCGGCATCCGGTACACGGGCGAGGACCGCTCCTTCGATGACCGGGCCCCCGCCGGTGCCGACAAGGGGGCCGACGGTAACTACTACAGGTACGACCCCGGCGACGGCGACTACGAGAAGAACGGCGACCACTACGAGTACGTCGGCTGCTCGGACGGCTCCAGCGGTTCCGGCGGCTGGATCTTCACCGGCGGAGGCAGCTCCTACCGGGGCGGCGGCTCCGGGTTCGGCAAGTGACCCCTCGACCACCCTCCCCCTTCTCTTCTCCAAGACAACGATAAGGAAATCCCCTGATGTATCTCCTCACGGAGGCCGCGTCCGGCCTGGCCTACGGGGGTGTCGGCATCGTCCTGATGATCCTCGGCTTCTTGATCGTGGACGTGCTCACCCCCGGCAGGCTGCACAACCTCATCTGGGAGCAGCGCAACCGCAACGCCGCCCTGCTGGCGGCCAGCAACCTGCTCGGCGTTGCCATCGTGGTGACCGTGGCCATCTGGGTGAGCGAGGCCGGCCTGGTCCAGGGGCTGCTCAGCACGGCGGTCTACGGCGCCGTCGGACTGATGCTCATGGGGCTGTCGTTCCTGCTGATCGACCTGTTCATCCCGGTCAAGCTGGGCAAGCTGCTGACCCAGGACGAGCCGCACCCCGCCGCCTGGATCAGCGCCGCGGCGCACATCGGTATCGCGCTCATGGTCGCGGCGGCGATCTCCTGATGAGCGCGACCGGCGAGGCCGCAGCACACGCGCCGGTGGAGGAGGGGCCGCAGTTGCCGGTGGCGCCCGGCCCGGCGCGGTTCCTGGTGCTGTTCGCCGTGTTCGTGTGCGCCGCGTGCGGACTGGTGTACGAGCTCGCCCTGGTCGCGCTGGGCAGTTATCTGCTGGGCGACACCATCGTGCAGGCGTCGATCGTGCTGTCGGTGATGGTGTTCGCCATGGGGATGGGGTCGCTGGCCGCCAAGCGCCTCACCGGCCGCCCCGCGTTCTGGTTCGCGGTGGTCGAAGGGGCGCTGTCGCTCGTCGGCGGGCTGTCGGTGCTCGCGCTCTATGCCGCGTTCGCGTGGTTCTCGCTGTACCAGCCGGCGCTGGTGCTGATCGCGTTCCTCATCGGCGCGCTGATCGGCGCGGAGATCCCGCTGCTGATGACGCTGCTGCAGCGCATCCGCAGACAGGAAGCGGCCAGCGCGGCGGCCGACATGTTCGCCGCCGACTACGTCGGCGGGCTGATCGGCGGCCTGGCGTTCCCGTTCGCGCTGCTCCCGGTGTTCGGGCTGCTCGAAGGAGCGCTGCTGGTGGGCGCCCTGAACGCGGTCGTGGGCATGTGGATCGTGCTCTGGCTGTTCGGCCGCTCGCTGCCGTTGCGGGCCCGCACGCTGCCCGCGATCGGTCTGGTGCTGGTCCTGGCGGTGCTCGCGGGCGGGTTCGTGCTGTCGGGGCGGTTCGAGGTGAGCGCCCGCCAGGCGCTGTACCGCGACCCCGTGGTGCACGCCGAACGCTCCGACTACCAGGAGATCGTGCTCACCCGGACACTGGACGGCTCCGATACCCGGCTGTTCCTCAACGGGGACCTGCAGTTCAGTTCGCAGGACGAGTACCGCTACCACGAGGCGCTGGTGCATCCGGCGATGAACGGAACGCACAGTGACGTGCTGGTGCTGGGCGGCGGCGACGGCCTGGCGCTGCGCGAGATCCTCGGCTACGACGGCGTCGAACGGGTCACCCTGGTCGACCTGGACCCCGCCGTCACCCGGCTGGCCCGCACCCACCCCGAGATCACGGAACTGAACGAAGGGGCGTTCGAGGACGAACGGGTGAACGCGGTCAGCGCTGACGCGTTCAACTGGCTGCGGGACAACAGGCAGCGCTTCGATGTGATCGTCGCGGACCTGCCCGACCCCGATGACGTGGGCACCGCGAAACTGTACTCCGTCGAGTTCTACGCGCTGGCCGAGCGGGCGCTGGCGGGCAAAGGCCGGATGGTCGTGCAGGCGGGGTCGCCGTTCTTCGCGCCGGACGCCTACTGGAGTGTCGGCGCCGGGCTCGCCGACGCGGGATGGGCGGCCAGCCCGTACAACGTCGACGTGCCCAGTTTCGGCAACTGGGGGTACTTCCTTGCCGCGCGGGGCGAGCACGCACCAGAGGTGGCGCTGCCAAAGGAGCATCCACGGCTGCGGTTCCTGGACGACGTCACTCTGGAGGCCGCCACGGTCTTTCCCAAGGACCGCCGCCCCACCGGTGCGGAGCCGTCCACTCTCCTTTCCCCCCGCATCATCGACTACCACCGCGGCGCTTGGCAGGGGTACTGAGCAGGCCGGGGCCGGACACCACGCCCGCGGTGCCCGGCCCCGCTCCGGCGCCGGGCCGCTACTGCTCGGGGGCTGAGGACGGCTTGCGGGTGTTGGGGGCGATGGGGGTGTCGGCGCCCTTGCGCAGGCCGATCTTGGATCCCAGCCAGACCAGCGGGTCGTACTTGCGGTCGGCCACCCGCTCCTTGAGCGGGATCAGCCCGTTATCGGTGATCTTGATGTGCTCCGGGCACACCTCGGTGCAGCACTTGGTGATGTTGCAGTAGCCCAGCCCGAACTCCTCTTGGGAGATCGTGCGCCGGTCGGCGGTGTCCTCCGGGTGCATCTCCAGCTCGGTCACCCGTATCAGGTAGCGCGGCCCGGAGAAGTGCTCCTTGTTCTCCTCGTGGTCGCGGATCACGTGGCACACGTTCTGGCACAGGAAGCACTCGATGCACTTGCGGAACTCCTGAGAGCGCTCCACGTCGGCCTGCGCCATCCGGAAGTCGCCCGGCTCCGTGCCCGGGTCGGGGGTGAACGAGGGGATCTCCCGCGCCTTCTGGTAGTTGAACGACACATCGCAGACCAGGTCGCGGATGACGGGGAAGGTCCGCATCGGGGTGATCGTTATGGGCTCTTCCGGTTCGAACGTGCTCATCCGCGTCATGCAGGACAGCCGGGGCCGCCCGTTGATCTCCACCGAGCACGAACCGCACTTGCCGGCCTTGCAGTTCCACCGCACCGCGAGGTCGGGGACCTGGGTCGCCTGCAACCGGTGCAGGACGTCGAGGACGACCTCGCCCTCGTTCACCTCCACCTCATAGTGGACCAGTTCGCCCTCACCACTGCCGCGCCATACCCGAAACGTCCGCTTGGTGGTCATGATTCATCCTCCTTCGCCGACGCCGCTTCTTCTGTGGGGCCGCCGTGCCCGTCCGGGTCGACCGAGGCCCCGGTCCGTTCGGTACCGGACAGCTCCTCGTCGGTGAGGTACTTGGCGAGCTCCTCACGTTCGAACAGCTCCATCAGGTCGGGCCGGAGGGGGGCGAGCGGCTGGCGGCGCTGGTCGACGCGGCCTTCGCGCAGATAGGTGACCAGGTTGATCCGGCGCCACTCGGGGGACATGGCCGGGTAGTCGTCGCGGGTGTGGCCGCCGCGCGACTCCGTCCGCTCCAGTGCCGCCCGCGCGATGGCCTCCGAGACGAGCAGCATGTTCGGCAGATCCAGCGCCAGGTGCCAGCCGGGGTTGTAGATGGTTCCGCCCTCGGCGCGCACACCGGCCGCGCGCTCTCGCAGCTTGTCCAGCGACTCCAGGGCCTGCTCGATCTCCGGGCCGCGCCGGATGATGCCGACCAGGTCGTTCATGGTCTGCTGGATCTCCTGGTGCAGCGCGTAGGGGTCCTCACCGGTCTTCCGCTCCAGCGGGGCACGCACCTCCTCCTGCGCGCGCCGTATTTCCGCTTCGGCGACCGCGGGCCGGGCGTCGCCGAGCTCGTCAAGGTAGGCGGCCGCGCCCAGCCCGCATCGGCGGCCGAACACCAGCAGGTCCGACAGGGAGTTGCCGCCCAGCCGGTTGGAGCCGTGCATGCCTCCGGCCACCTCGCCGGCGGCGAACAGGCCGGGCACCAGCGCCGCACCGGTGTCGGCGTCGACCTCGATGCCGCCCATCACGTAGTGGCAGGTGGGCCCGACCTCCATGGGTTCGGCGGTGATGTCCACGTCGGCCAGTTCCCGGAACTGGTGGTACATCGACGGCAGCCGCCGGGTGATCTCCTCGGCCGGAAGCCGGGTGGAGACGTCCAGGAAGACGCCCCCGTGCGGGGAGCCCCGGCCTTCCTTGACTTCGGTGTTGATGGCGCGGGCCACCTCGTCGCGGGGCAGCAGTTCTGGCGGGCGCCGGTGCTCGGCGGGAGCGGTGTACCAGCCGTCGGCCTCCTCTTCGGTCTCGGCGTACTGGGAGCGGAACACGTCGGGGACGTAGCGGAACATGAACCGCTCGCCCTCGGAGTTGCGCAGTACACCGCCGTCACCGCGGACCGACTCGGTGACCAGGATGCCCTTCACCGACGGCGGCCAGACCATCCCGGTGGGGTGGAACTGCACGAACTCCATGTTCAGCAGGGTCGCCCCGGCGCGCAGCGCGAGCGCGTGCCCGTCTCCTGTGTACTCCCAGGAGTTCGAGGTGACTTTGAACGATTTGCCGATGCCGCCGGTGGCGAGGATGACCGCCGGCGCCTCGAAGAGCACGAAGTCGCCGGTCTCGCGGATGTAGCCGAACGCGCCGGCGATGCGGTCGCCGTCCTTGAGCAGCTCGGTGATGGTGGTCTCGGCATAGACCTTGAGCATGGATTCCGGGTGGCCGAACTCGGCGGCGTCGGCCTGCTGCAGCTGCACCACCCGCTGCTGGAGGGTGCGGATCAGCTCCAGGCCGGTCCGGTCGCCTACGTGGGCCAGGCGCGGGTACTCGTGGCCGCCGAAGTTGCGCTGGCTGATCCGGCCGTCCTTGGTGCGGTCGAACAGCGCGCCCCAGTACTCCAGTTCGAGGATGCGCTGGGGCGCCTCCTGGGCGTGCAGTTCGGCCATGCGCGGATCGTTTAAGAATTTGCCGCCGCGGATGGTGTCGCGGAAGTGCACTTGCCAGTGGTCATCGGAGTTGACGTTGCCGAGCGCGGCGGCGGCGCCGCCCTCGGCCATGACGGTGTGGGCCTTGCCGAAGAGCGATTTGGAGATGATCGCGGTCTTCTTGCCCTGCTGGCGTGCCTCGATCGCGGCGCGAAGGCCGGCGCCTCCGGCCCCGATCACCACCACGTCGTAGGAATGCCGTGTTATCTCGGACATCTCTGTGACTTTCGGTTGCGTCGATGTTCGCGGCGTTGCGGGTCTTCCGCGCGGCGCATGGCGCGGTCACCGGTGTATCCGCGGTTGGAGGGGATGGTCAGTTGAAGATCCGCAGATCGGTGATCACTCCGCTGGCCACCAGAGCGACGTAGAGGTCGGTCAGCATCAGCGTCCCCAGAGTGACCCAGGCGAACGTCATGTGCCAGGGGTTGATCCGGGAGATCTGTGTCCACATCCAGTAGCGGACGGGGTTGGAGCCGAAGCTCTTCAGCCGCCCGCCGAAGACGTGTCGGCAGGAGTGGCAGCTGAGCGTGTAGCACCAGAGCAGCACCACGTTGGTGAACAGGATCAGGTTGCCGACACCGATGCCGACCCCGCCGTTCTCACCGCCGAACAGCAGTGCGGCGAAGGCGTCGTAGGTGTTGATCAGGGCGATGAGGAACGCCGCGTAGAAGAAGTAGCGGTGCAGGTTCTGCCCGAGCATCGGGAAGCGGGACTCGCCGGTGTAGCGGGCGTGCGGCTCTCGTACGGCGCAGGCGGTGGGCGCCTGCCAGATCGAGCGGTAGTAGGCCTTGCGGTAGTAGTAGCAGGTGAAGCGGAAGAGCAGCAGGAACGGCATGCTGACTATGGCGTAGGGGATGAACCACGGGAACTCCCACGGCAGCGTGCCGAAGATCGCCGACCCCGGTTCGCACTGTGCCGCCAGGCAGGGAGAGTAGAACGGGGTCAGGTAATGGTGTTCGGCCACCCAGTAGTGGTCTTGTTGGAAGACCCGGGCTGTCGCATAGACGAGGAATACGGCCAGCCCCAAAGCGGTGAGCAGTGGGCCGAGCCACCATCGGTCCGTGCGGAATGTGCGTTGCGATATGTGCGCGCGCGTGGCGTTTGGATTTTCCGGCGGGGGAAGCGTCGATGTCATTCCCGGCGTTCTCCATCTCGGGCGGAGAGCATGCCGGGCTGGTCTGGGCGAGCGGGCTCCGGGTGCTCTCAGCCGCGTGATCAGGCAGTGCGGATGGGTGAAGAGGCCGGCAGCGGGACGGCCGGACGCGGCGGTCCGGCCATGGTTGCGCGACCTCTTAGGGAAGCCACGTTAGGCCGGGGTGATCACGAATTCAGCAAGAAATTCCCGCGAAATGGATGTGAAAAATGCCACCCTCGATATTTGGTGGGGGGATGTTTATTAATAAAAGTGGCATTTGTGGCTAATGCGGGTTATGTCGCCATTTACGGTAAATAGGGTATATGTGGTGAATCGGACGGAGGGCGGGTTGGTAAGTCCAGCCTTCATTGGCAAATTTATCGCCTTTGGCGCGGCGGCTTCGGCGCGGAATGGCGTCGGCCGGTGTGATCCGCCGCTCACCGGTGCGGGCGGCGCGGGGCACGAGCCCGGGGCGGGAACGGTCTCAGGCGCCGAGGGGGGCGATGACCTCCAGGTCCCCAGCCAGTTCGTCGCGGGTGAGGTGGGTCAGGTAGGTCATCAGGTGGTGGCGGAACGCCTTGGCCGCATGGGAGGGGTCGACGTCCTTGCGGTGGGCCAAGGCGATGGTGCGCAGCAGGCGCGGCCGGACAAGGGGGGTCCCCCGCAGGCCGGGGCGGTTCTTCAGCACCATGCTCGGGACGACGGCGATGCCCAGACCGGCCTCGACGAAGCGGAGCACGGCGTCCATCTCACCGCCCTCGACCGCGAGCCGGGGCTCGAACCCCGCGGCGCGGCAGGCGTGCAGGGTGGCCTCGCGGACGTCGTATCCGCGCCGGAACATCACCAGCGGCTGGTCGCGCAACTCGGTGATGCGCATCGACGTGCGGTCGCGGAGGGAGGGGTCGTCCGCGGCGCTGACCACGACCAGGTTCTCGCGCAGGATCGGCGTTGTCACGAACGCGGGGTCGTTGCTCTGCAGCGGGAGGATGATCAGCGCGAGGTCGAGTTCGCCCTTGCCCAGGGCACGGATCAGATCCCGCGAGCCGCTCTCCTGCACCTGGAGTTCGACACCGGGGAAGCGGCCGTGGAATCCGGCGAGCGCGTCGGCGAGGAGGCCGCCGCACAGCGACGGCGTGGCGCCGAGCCGGACCCGGCCCCTGCGCATGCCGGCCAGTTCCTGGACCTCGCGCCGGGCGGTCTCCACGTCGGTGACGATACGCTGCGCGAGCGGCAGCAGCACCTCGCCGGCCGGAGTCAGTGTGATATTTCCCCGGGCACGGCTGAATAACGGTGCTCCCAGCTCCTCCTCGAGGTTGCGGATCTGCTTGCTCAGGCTGGGCTGCGCAACGCGCGAAACCTCTGCTGCGCGGGTGAAATGGCGTGTTTCGGCCACCGCGAGGAAGTATGTGAGCTGCTGGAACTGCATAGTCCATAGCCTATGGCTATGGTCACCAGCATTCCTATGACTTAGACGGAACCGTTAATCAGGATTTAAAGTGACACATCGTGGCGAACAGTACCCTGACCAAACAGCGGTCAACGGCATACAGGTCCACGGTGGCGCTCAAGTCCGCGATGGCGGTCACCGGCGGGATCCTCGTGCTGTTCTTGATCGCGCATATGTATGGCAACCTGAACGTGTTCGCGGGCCAGGAGGCCTTCGACAGTTACTCACACCACCTGCGCGAACTCGGTGAGCCGATGCTTCCGCACGGCGGTTTCCTGTGGATCATGCGCGTGGTGCTCCTGGTGAGCATCATCGTGCACGCCTATGCGGCGGCGGTGCTCGCGATACGGGCGAACCGGGCCCGCCCCGTGCGCTACCAGGCGCGGAAGAGAGTGCAGCGCTCCTACGCCTCCTACACCATGCGCTGGGGCGGCGTGCTGATCGCGCTCTTCGCGATCTTCCACATCCTGCACCTGACGACCAACCACATCCACCCCGGAGGGGCATTCGACAGCCCCTACGAGCGGTTGGTGGCCGGCTTCCAGCCGGAGTTCTTCTACGTCACCCTCTTCTACATCCTCTCCGTGATCGCCGTGGGCTTCCACCTGCGGCACGGCATCTGGAGCGCGCTGACCACCCTCGGCGCGAACAAGGCGAGCCGGGAGCGCCCACTCAACATCATCGCGACGGTGCTCGCGCTGGTCATCACGATCGGCTTCCTGCTCACGCCGCTCTCCGTAACCTTCGGGCTGGTGGAATAAATGACTGAGCTCTTCATCGAAGGCGACCCGATCCGCGACGAGAAGGCACCGGAAGGACCCATCGAAGAGCGCTGGGACAAGCGGCGCTTCTCCGCGAAACTGGTCAACCCCGCGAACCGGCGCAAGCTGTCGGTCATCATCGTCGGAACAGGGCTGGCAGGCGCTTCCGCCGCTGCGACCCTCGGCGAGGCCGGCTACCAGGTCACGTCCTTCTGCTACCAGGACAGCCCGCGCCGCGCGCACAGCATCGCCGCACAGGGTGGCATCAACGCGGCGAAGAACTACCGCAACGACGGCGACAGCATCTACCGGCTGTTCTACGACACCGTCAAGGGCGGCGACTTCCGCTCGCGCGAATCCAACGTGTACCGGCTGTCCCAGGTCAGCGTCGAGATCATCGACCAGTGCGTGGCACAGGGCGTGCCTTTCGCCCGCGAGTACGGCGGCCTGCTCGACAACCGATCCTTCGGCGGCGTGCAGGTGTCCCGCACCTTCTACGCCCGCGGCCAGACAGGCCAGCAGCTGCTGATCGGCGCCTACCAGGCGCTGGAGCGCCAAGTCGCGGCCGGCACCGTGCAGATGCACACCCGGCACGAAATGCTGGAGCTCATCGTCGTCGACGGCAAGGCCCGCGGCATCGTCGCCCGTGACATGGTCACCGGCGAGATCCAGACGCACTTCGCCGACGCGGTCGTGCTGGCCACCGGCGGCTACGGCAACGTCTTCTACCTGTCGACCAACGCCATGGGCTGCAACGTCACCGCGTCGTGGCGGGCGCACCGCAAGGGCGCGCTCTTCGCCAACCCGTGCTACACGCAGATCCACCCGACCTGCATCCCGGTCAGCGGCGACTACCAGTCCAAACTGACCCTGATGAGCGAGTCGCTGCGTAACGACGGGCGCATCTGGGTGCCCAAGAAGGGCGACGACAAGCGCGACCCGCGGGAGATCCCGGAAGAGGACCGCGACTACTACCTGGAGCGCCTCTACCCCGCCTTCGGCAACCTGGTGCCGCGCGACATCGCGTCCCGGGCGGCCAAGAACGTCTGCGACGAGGGCCGCGGAGTGGGCCCCGGCGGCCTGGGCGTCTACCTCGACTTCGCCGACGCGATCAAGCGGATGGGCCGCCCGGCCGTCGAGGCCAAGTACGGCAACCTGTTCGACATGTACCAGCGCATCACGGGCGAGAACCCCTACGAGGTGCCGATGCGCATCTACCCCGCGGTGCACTACACCATGGGCGGCCTGTGGGTCGACTACGACCTGCAGAGCTCCATCCCAGGCCTGTTCGTGACCGGTGAGGCCAACTTCTCCGACCACGGCGCCAACCGCCTGGGCGCCAGCGCCCTGATGCAGGGCCTGGCCGACGGCTACTTCGTGCTGCCCAACACCATCAACGACTACCTCGCCGACGGCCCGTTCGAGAAGCTCGACGAGGACACCCCGGAGGCCAAGGAAGCGGCCGAGGCGGTGCGCGCGCGCATCGACACGCTGCTCTCCATCAAGGGCGACCGCACCGTGGACTCCTTCCACAAGGAGCTCGGCCAGATCATGTGGGACTACTGCGGCATGGAGCGCAACGAAGAGGGCTTGCGCAAGGCCATCGACCGCATCCGCGAACTGCGGGACGAGTTCTGGCGCAACGTCAAGGTCCTCGGCGAGAACGACGAGCTCAACCAGGCCCTGGAGAAGGCCGGCCGGGTCGCCGACTTCTTCGAGCTGGCCGAGCTCATGTGCATCGACGCGCTGCACCGCCGCGAATCCTGCGGCGGTCACTTCCGCGCCGAAAGCCAGACCGAGGACGGCGAGGCGCTGCGGCACGACGACGAGTTCGCCTACGTCGCCGCCTGGGAGTTCACCGAGACCGGCGAGCAGCCGGTGCTGCACAAGGAACCCCTGGAATACGAATACGTCGAGATGAAGCAGCGGAGCTACAAGTGAACATCACCCTGCGTGTTTGGCGCCAGAAGGGCCGCGACGACAAGGGCCGGATGGTCACCTACAAGGTCGAGGACGTGTCGCCCGACATGTCCTTCCTGGAGATGCTCGACGTCCTCAACGAGAAGCTCACGCTTGAGGACGAGGACCCGGTGGCGTTCGACCACGACTGCCGCGAAGGCATCTGCGGCGCGTGCGGTGTCGTCATCGACGGTGTCGCACACGGCCCGGAGACCACCACGACCTGCCAGCTGCACATGCGCAGCTTCTCCGACGGAGACGTCATCACCGTGGAGCCGTGGCGGGCCAAGGCGTTCCCCGTGGTCAAGGACCTCGTGGTGGACCGCAGCGCGTTCGACCGCATCATCCAGGCCGGCGGCTACATCAGCGCACCGACCGGAACCGCGCCCGACGCCCACGCCATGCCGGTGCCCAAGACCGACGCGGACCGCGCCTTCGACGCGGCCACCTGCATCGGCTGCGGTGCCTGTGTCGCCGCCTGCCCCAACGCCTCGGGCATGCTGTTCACCGCCGCAAAGGTCACCCACCTGGGTATGCTCCCGCAGGGGCAGCCCGAGCGGGAGGCCCGCGTGGTCAACATGCTGAACCAGCACGATGAGGAGGACTTCGGCGGCTGCACCAACATCGGCGAGTGCGCCGCGGTCTGCCCGAAGGGCATCCCGCTGGACACCATCTCCCAGCTCAACCGCGACCTCCTGGGGTCGCTGGCGAGCGGTAAGGCGGAGTAGGAGACCGGAGTCCGGCCGATTCATAGATCAGGGCCGCCCCGCCGTACACGGCGGGGCGGCCCTGCCGTTGATCCAGCGGCGACTCGACTTCCCGCGTATACTGGTACCAGATTAGGCACCATTGCGGGTGTCAGAGATGAGGATTGGCATGCCTGCACTGAATATCACCTTTACCGAGGATGAGATGGCCCAGCTTCGCGCCGCTGCTGAAGCGGAAGGGGCCAGCCTGAAGGCGCTTGCCCACGATGCCGTCCTCACCGAGATCCAACGCCGCCGCGTCATGGAAGCGGCGGTCCGCGTTTCCCGCATCTCCGCCGGGCTCAACAGGAGGCTCGCTCAGTAGTGCACGAACCCGATCCCGTCGTTTATCTCACCGAAGACCTGGTCGTGCAGATCGCCACCCTCAACCTGACACAGAACGGGCAAGGGGCGGCAGAGGTTCGTGACTACGGGTTGCTGTCGAGCGCGGTCAACCGGCCGCGCTCGGTCTCGTTCGGGGTGACACACTACCCCGGTCTTTTCGACAAGGCGGCCGCGCTCCTTCAGTCGCTGGCCCGCAATCACGCTTTTGTTGACGGCAACAAAAGAGCCGCGTGGAACAGTGCGGCGGCATTCCTTGAGGTGAACGGTGCCCATCTCCTCGAACCCCTCGACGAGGACCGAGCCGAGAAGTTCGTTCTCGCGGTGGTCTCTGGGGAACTGGCCGACGTGGAAGCCATCGCCGGAGTGCTGGCCACGTTCCACGACCCGCCTGCGGGAGAGCCGGGGTGCTGACTCGGCCTTCGAACTCGGGTTTTGCCGCTGGGCGCCTCGAGGACGGGAAGGACCTCGGCACCGGCCTCACGGATGCTGGCCGAACACGTGGGCGCGGACCCAGGCGTGCATGGCGATGGCGGCGGCGGCTCCGGCGTTGATGGAGCGGGTGGAGCCGAACTGGGCGATGGACAGCACCGCCCGGCACACCTCGCGGACCTCCGCGGACAGGCCGGGCCCTTCCTGGCCGAAGACCAGCACGCAGGAGCGGGGCAGGGCGTAGGTCTCCAGGGGGACCGCTCCGGGCAGGTTGTCGATGCCGATCAGCGGCAGGTCCCGCTCGGCGGCCCAGGAGACGAGCGCGGCCGTATCGGGGTGGTGGTGCACGTGCTGGTAGCGGTCGGTGACCATGGCGCCGCGCCGGTTCCACCGGCGGCGGCCCACGATGTGCACGGCCTCGGCGCCGAAGGCGTTGGCGGTGCGTACCACCGAACCGATGTTGAAGTCGTGCTCCCAGTTCTCCACGGCCACGTGGAAGGGGTGGCGCCGGGTGTCGAGATCGGCGACGATCGCCTCGCGCCGCCAGTACCGGTAGCGGTCCGCGACGTTGCGCCGGTCGCCTTCAGTGAGCAGTTCGGGATCGTAGTGGTCGCCTTCGGGCCAGGGCCCCTGCCACGGGCCCACCCCGACATCGGGCCGCGTGCCGTCCTCGGGATCGGGGGTTCGGGGGGTGTCGGTAAGGGCCTGCTCGTTCACGCCGCCCAGCTTAGAGGCCGACGGGTGCGGGCCTGGACCGCTGTGGCGGCGTCGGCCGTTGCGGGCGGGCCGGGGTCAGCCGCCGATACCGATCCCGCCGTGGATGTCGCGTGCCTGGATGACGGTTCCGCTGACATCGCCCTCGACGGTGTTGACGACGCCGCCGTCACCGGTGGCGAAGTGGGGGCGCAGCTCATCGGTGAGCCGCCGGATCTGCGGATCCTGGTCCCCCGCCGCGGCCAGCTGCACGGCGAGCGCGCGCACCTGGCCCGCGTCGTCGTAGTCGTCTTGGGCGGCTTCCAGTGAGCCCTGGGCCCGGCGGTCGCCGCGGAACCGCTCGCGGAGGGCCCTGCGCAGCTTCTTCAGTGCCTCTTTGGCGCTCTCGGTGAGGGACTCGGCGGCTTTGCCCGCGACAGCGGCGGCGATGGCGATGGTGACCTCGTCGACCATGCGGACCCTTCGGAATCGTGGAGCCAGACGGCAGTGTAGTAAGCGTCGCAGCACGGACGGTGGCGTGTCGAGTGCTCAGTTCGATCAGCCTGTCCGGAACCGGACATCCCGCTCGCGCCGTGGAGCCGCGGCTACTTCGGGGCGGAGCGCTGCCGCGGCCGCGCCACCAGGGCGAGCGCGCGCAGGCCGACCATGGTCGCTCCGAGGAACACCGAGGCGACGACGATGAACGAGGGCTCGGCTCCTTCGCCCGCGACCACCCGCAGCAGCATGCCGCCGGCCACGGTGACCGCCCACACCCCGATCCCTGTCGGCACGATCGCGGCCGGGGTGCGCCAGGCGCGCATGGCGGCCCAGCCGAGGACGAGGGCCGCGACGAACGGCCAGGCGGTTCCCGCGACCCCCGAGAGGGTGATGCCCTCCTCGTGGCTCGCGCGGCCGATCAGGACGAACGCGAGGACGCACAGGAGGTCGAGGGCGGCGGTGAGGGGGACCGGAGCGGAGCGCATACCGCCAGCTTAAGGGCTGCTTTGCGGTCCGGCGGGCGGCTGCCGGTAGCCCGCGGAGCCGAGGCGCGAACGGGCGCCCCCAGAAGGCCCGGTGCGGCCGTGGTCGGGCGGCTGCGCACAGGGGCTGCGTCTGCCTGGGCCCATGCCGACCGGCGCGAGAGGGGATGGATGGTGGGCGGGTACGCGCCGGTCGGCCTCGCGCGTGTTCTGCTGCGCGAGCTCTCCCGCACCCCACAGGGGTGCGGGGAGATCGGTCGGGCTCGGGTCAGTTCGTCAGCAGGGTCACCCCGAATTCTTCCAGAATCGGATTGATCGGCTGGAAAAAGGTGGTTCCACCGGAGGTGCAGTCGCCCGAACCGCCGGAGGTGACCCCCTGGGCCTGGTCGCCGCTGATCCAGGAGCCCCCGGAGTCGCCCGGTTCGGCGCAGACGTCGGTGCGGGTGAGTCCCTGGACCATGCCCTCCGGGTAGGTGACCGTCTGGTTCTTGGCGCCGATCGTGCCGCAGTGCAGGCCGGTCGTGGAACCGGAGCGGCAGACGGAGGCGCCTTCGGGCGCCTCCTCGGAACCGGCGACGGCGATCGTGTCGCCCTGGTAGTCGTTCACCGCCGGGGTGGGCGCCCAGTTGCTGTCGGCCTGGACCACGGCCATGTCGCTGCCGGGGAAGACGGAGCCGGCCACGGTTCCGGTCCCGGTCTTGTCCTCGGTCGTGACGGGGGTGCCCTCCGAGCCGCAGTGGCCGGCGGTCACGAACCCGGTCTCGGTGGCGAATCCGACGGAGCAGCGGCCGCTGCTGTCGATGAAGTAGGGGTCACCGCCCACAATGTCGGCGTACAGCTCGGGCTTGTGGTCGGTCTCCTCGATCCGCACGGCGCCGGAGTCGACGCCGGCGTCGGCCGCCAACCGCTCAGCGGCGGGCTTGTCGCCCTCCAGAACGGTGATGACCACGGCATCCTCGGTGGTGCTCGGGTACCAGCCGGTGATGCCTTCGGAGAGGGTCGCGCCCTCATCGTCGAGCTGGTCGACGACGGTGTTGAGGTGCTGCTCGCCATAGGTGACGACGCGCGGCTCAGCGCCGGCCTCGCGGACCTGGTCGGCGGCGTCCTCGTCGGTGACCGCGACGGTCAGCTCGCCGCTCTCGGTGTCGAAGCGGCTGCCGCCGAAGGCGTCCCCGAGTGTGGAGCGGAGTTCGCGGTCGACCGAACGGGCCGTGGATTCCTGGTCCATCAGCTCACCGGCCTGGGCGGAGGTCAGGCCGAGGTCGCGTCGCAGGGCGGCCGGCCGGTCGTCTTCGGCGTGGGAGGACGTGGGGGAGGCGGTCTCCGCTTCGGAGTCGCCGACCGTGATGGCGACCGCGGTCCCGGCGGCGACCAGTCCGAGTGCCAGGGCGGAGCCGCCCAGCACTCTGAGTCTGGCGGACGTGCGCAATGTCCTGCCCTTTCTGCTGGATGTGGGGCAAGGGCGGGGGCCTCGTTGATGAGCGGGGGTTCAACGGGGATCCCCGGCTGCGGCCGGCGCTTGCCGCGGCCGTGTGTTCACCGACGTTCGGTAAACGATTCGGAACCATAAGTCATGTCGGGTGTTTCGCGACAGGGCGCTTTCGAAGGTGAGATGTCACCACATGGAGGAATCAGCGCCGTTCCGCGTGAGTGGTGTGGCGCATGGGGCCTCCGGGGAGAGGCGAATTCCGATGTGGACCCGGATGCCGTCCGTTTTCCGACATGTTACTTACGAGTAGCTTGATGCTTTTCCACGGGGAGCTCGATGTCCGGATCCGGCCATTCTGTTCGGGGTGCGCTGGAGGAGGCGGAGCAGAAGGAACGGCTTGTGCCTACGGTGCGCGCCCCGTCCCCTTGAGCGGGGTGGCGGCTTCCACCGGAAGTGCCCGATGCGCGCACGAGAAAGGGGTGCCTGGCGGCACCCCTGGAACATGGGATCGACCGTCGGCTACTCCGCTGTCTCGGGATGGCCCAGTGCGGTGCGGATGAAGTCGACCTGCAACAGGAGCAGGTTCTCCGCGGTGCTCTCCTCGGACGGCATGTGCGTGATCCCCGACAGCGGCAGGACCGTGTGGGGGCGCCCCGCCGCCAGCAGGGCCGTGGACAACCGCTGCGTGTGCGCGAACACCACGTTGTCGTCGACCAGCCCGTGGATGAGCATCAGGGGGCGGTTGGGCCCCTGCGGCTCCTGCAGCAGCGAGCTGTCCCGGTAGGCGTCGCCCTTCTCCTGGGGCAGCCCCAGATAGCGCTCGGTGTAGTGGGTGTCGTACAGGCGCCAGTCGGTGACCGGTGCCCCCGCAACGGCGGCGTGGAACACGTCAGGCCGGCGCAGGAGTGCCAGGGCCGCCAGGTAGCCGCCGAAGGACCAGCCCCGGATCGCGACCCGGTCCAGGTCCAGGAAAGGGAAGCGCTCAGCGGCATCGTGCAGTGCCGCCACCTGGTCCTGCAGGACAGGTGTCGCCAGGTCACCGTGTACGGCCTGCTCCCAGTCGATCCCGATACCCGGGGTTCCCCGGCCATCGGCGACCAGAACGGCGAACCCCTGATCGGCGAACCACTGCGAGGTCAGATAGGCCGAGCGGCTGCGCAGCACCCGCTGGGCGTGCGGACCCCCGTAGGGATCGAGCAGGACCGGCAGCCGGGCAGAGCCCTGTTCATACCAGGACGGCAGGACCAGGGCGGTGGGAATCCCGCGCTCACCGGACGACCAGAAGGTGACGCGGGGCTCGGGCAGTTCGGGCCTCTCGGCCAGGCTCGCTATCTCGGTGACCGTTCGCTGCGCCTGGGCGCTCGTGTTGCCGACCACCACTGTGCGCACCCCGTCGCTCTCCATGTCCCGGCGCTGGAGCACGAGCGTGTCGTTGCGCAGCCGTCCGGTGTGCACACCGCCCGCCGACGCTCCCGGGAACTCCACGCGTGTGCTGGAGTCCTGATCCAGCAGCCACAGTTCCACCTCTCCGGGACGGCCGACCGGGGAACCCGAGCACAATACGCGCTCCCCGTCGACGTCGACGACCCCCCGGACGTAGAAATCGCGCGGTCCCACCACACGGTCGCCCACGTACACGCGGCGCTCTCCCGCGCCGTCCTGGCGGCCGATCCACACCGGTTCCCCGCTCTTGGTGAACGCGGGGACACCAGGCATGATCTCCACCCAGACGCGGTCGGTCTCGGTGCGCAGTTCAGTGGCGGCCCCGGTGGCCGGATCGGCGCTGAACAATGTCAGCGTGCGCTGGTCGCGGCTCTGCGCGCTGAACACCACCGCGGCCTCGCCCCCCGAGCCGCCGGTCCACCCGGCCCGCACCAGATACGGCAGGCGCTCCCGGTCCCACTCGACCCATCGGGGAGCGGTCGGCTCCTCCTCCGCGGAGAGGACCGCCAGGCGCACCTCGGCGTTGGCCGTCCCCGCGGCGGGATAGGCCATGGTCTGCGCGGTGGCCTCGGGATCGGCGGGGTCGCCGATGCTCCACCGCGTGACGGCGGAGTCGTCGACCCGCGCCGCGAGCAGGGCGGAGCCGTCCGGCGCCCACCACATGCCCCGGTACCGGCTCATCTCCTCGGCGGCGATGAACTCGGCCAGCCCCCAGGTCACATTCGGGCCGTCCGGCTCGGCAAGGATGCGGTCCCGCCCGCTGTTGATCTCGATGACGTGCACCGCCCCGCTGCTCACATAGGCGACGAGGTCGCCCTTGGGGCAGATCACCGGATCGACCACCGGGCCCTGTGCGGGCAGTTCGCGGGGCGCGGACTCCTCGCCGACCAGGTCGGCGCAGTAGAGCCGGCCGGACAGGGTGAACACGGCGCGGGTGAACGGCTCGTCGACGGTGTAGGAGACGATGCCGCCGCCCGTCTCGCGGAGGCGTTCCCGGCGGGCCCGCTCCTCCACCGGCAGGTCCTCGTCGTCGGCGCCTATCGTGCGGGGATCTGCGACGACCCGCTCCCGCCCACTGCCCGGCTCCATGGTCCACAGGCAGGTGGCGGTGTCCGTGCCGTGCCTGCCGCGCAGGAAGGCCACGCGTCGGCCGTCCGGAGAGATATGGAATGCCCGCGGAACGCCCAGCGTGAACCGGTGCGTCCGGGCCTGCTGCCGAGGAAAGCTCATGCGCCGATTCTTGCGCATTGGCGCGTGATCGTGTGCTGGGGGACCTCGGCGCGCCTCATCGCGACACGCCCGATCCCCGGGGCCGCGGAGCGATGGGAACCGTACTGAGCGCAGGCGGGGGCGGAACCGCTATCGTCCACACCATGACAGATCGGCGTTTACTGCTGGTGCACGCCCACCCCGATGACGAGACCATCGTCACCGGGGCGACCATGGCCAAGTACGCTGCCGAGGGGGCCCGTGTCACCCTGGTCACCTGCACACTGGGGGAAGAGGGCGAGGTCATCCCGCCCGACCTGGCGCACCTCGCGAGCGACCGGCAGGACGGCCTCGGCCGGTACCGGATCGGTGAACTGGACAGGGCGTGCCTGGCGCTGGGCGTGGACGACCACCGCTTCCTCGGCGGCCCCGGCCGCTACCGCGACTCCGGCATGATGGGCGCGCCGACCAACGACCACCCCGACTGCTTCTGGCGGGCCGACGTCGAAAAGGCCGCGCAGCTGCTCGCGATGGTCATCCGCGAGGTACAGCCCGATGTCATGGTCACCTACGACAGCAACGGCGGATACGGGCATCCTGACCACATCCAGGCCCACCGTGTCGCCGTCCGCGCTTTTGAGAAGGCCGCCGAACGGGCGCTGCCCGGGACGCCGTGGCAGACCCGCAAACTCTACGCCATCGCCCAACCCCGGTCGGTGCTGGAGGAGTCGGTGCGGCGGCTGCGGGAAGACCCCCGCTCCTTCGCGGCGCCGACATCGGTCGAGGACATCGCGCCCGGCGCCCCCGATTCCCTGATCACCGCGCGCATCGACGCTTCCCCGTACTGGGCGGCCAAGGTATTGGCGATGCGTGCGCACGCCACCCAGATCAGTGTGGACGGCGAGCTGTTCGCCCTGTCCAACGGAATCGCTCAGGAGATCCTCGCCGTCGAGTACTTCACCCTGCTCCGCGGCCCCACACCGCGGCCGGGGCCTTCGGGTGTCGAGACGGACCTGTTCGCCCGGTGACCCGTGCCGCATGCCGCTACCGGGGGCCCGCCACGGCTCTGCCCGGAAACCGCGGCGGCCGCCTTCCTCTTTTGCCGGGCAGACCGCGCCCCATCGCCGCGGCCGCGGAGGGGGGAACGGGCCGCCATGGTGCGGCGTCCAGGCGGGGACGATCCGGGAATTCAGGGACAGTAGGCTGCCATTGTGGCCGCACCAGACCCATTCGCTTCCGGCTCGCCCGTGCAGGGTGACCAGGGCCGCCGCCAGGCGGACCGCGTCGTGGCCGTGCTCGGCCACATCGTTCTGCTGCTGCTGGGTTTTGCCGCGGGGATCGTCTGCGGTGTGGCGGCCGGGTGGCTGTCCTGGCTCTGGGCGGGCGGAGCGCTCGGCCAGGCCGTTTCGGGTCTCCTCCTGGTGCTCTACCTCGGCGTGCTGTTCGCCGGGTGCCGCGTAGCGGGGTGGAGCATGGGTTCTCGGCTCGGTGCCGGGCTTCCCGCCGCGGGGTGGATCGCGGGCGCGTTCGCGCTCGCCGAAGTGTCCTCCGCCGGCGACATCGTGATGACCTCCAGCACGATCACCTATGCCTACCTCTTCGGCGGCATGGTCACGGTGGTGCTGGCCACCGTGCTCACCCGGCCCGGCGACTGAGGCGCCCCGCGCCCGGCGGCCGGGGTCATCCCGCCCAGAAGCGGAGCAGGACCTCGCCGTAGCCGATGTCCATCTGGGGCATCCCCACGGCGCCGAACACGGTGAGCATCAGCTTCGCGAACGCCACGTTCACCATCGGCAGCCACAGCACGGCGAAGACCCCGATGACGCCGAAGAGCCCGCCGGTGCGGGCCAGGCGGGAGAAACGCTCCGGCAGGTACGGCGCGATAACGCCGAACCCGTCCAAGCCGGGGATCGGCAGCAGGTTCACCAGCGCCGCGGTGAGGTTCAGATAGCACAGGTACATCAGGCCGGCGAGCATCCAGTTGTCGGTGAACTTGCCGGCCGGCACGAGGATGCTCACGGCGGTGGCCGCGGCGACCGCCAGCACCAGGCTGACCACGATTCCGGCCAGGGCGGCCAGGCTGCGCCCGGCCCTGTTCGGCACGGCGGAGGAGTCGAGGTAGAGCGCGGGCCCCGGCATCCCGATCCCGCCGAGGAGGAGGAATGCCACCGGCATCAGCAGCCCGGCGAACAGTTCGCGGAACCGGAACGGATTGAGCCGGAGGTAGCCGCTGCCGCGCAGTGCGCGGTCCCCGAAGCGGTAGGCGAGTAGCGCGTGCCCGTACTCGTGCAGGGCCAGCGAGACGATCCAGCCGCACAGGATGAACACGAACGGCAGGTAGACGGTCGAGTCATCGCCGGTCCAGTCGACCTCGGCCCGGGTCCAGGAGAACCATCCGGCCATCCCGGTGAGTCCGAGGAGGAGCACGAAGATCGGGCTGGGCAGCAGGTCGAGCCGTGAAGAGCCGGCGGGGCCGGCGGCCTCCGCGGCGGTCGTGTCCTGCTCGGTCGGCTCAGGCGTGGACATACTGCTCCAGCTCATCGGAAAGACTCGGGACGGGCGGCGGATCGACACCCGGGCCCGTCAATGGGGCAAGGGCGTTCGTCCTCGCTGCCCTCCAGGCTATTGGCCCGTCCGCAAGGCCGAGCACCGCCCGTACCGGCAAGGAGGGCGGCGGCCCGGAAACACGGGCCGCCGCCCGGCCACCCGTCAGGTGGTGTTTTCGGCCGCGTCAGCGGCCGGAGCGGGCGGGGGGAACGGGATCTCGGCCAGGATGGGCAGCAGGTGCTCCTCCTCATAGTCGAGGTGCTTGCCCAGTTCCTCCGCCAGCCGGTCCAGCTCGGTGCGGAAGCTCTGGGGATCAGCGGTACCGATGTCGGCCAGCAGGGTGAGCAGTTCTCCTTGGAGGCGCGCGATCGTCTGGTGCTCGTCGCGGAGTCGGGCGAAGACGTCGCTCAGGTGCGGGTACTGGCTCGCCAGCGCGGGGAACGTGTGCGTGTCCTCGCTGGTGTGGTGGAACTCCAAGGACTGGCAGAACGCCAGGCAGTGCTGCCGGAGCTGCAGCCCCAGCCCCGGTGCCGGCGGCTCGCCGGGGCCCTGATGGGCCGCCCGCGCCGCGAAGTGGGCGTCGGCCTCGGCGCGCACGTGCCGCAACTGCGAGCGCAACCAGGTGTGGATCTCCACGAGCTTGTCGGCGAGATTGGCGACCTCGCGGGCACCGTCCTCCGCCGCGGGCTCGGAGCGCTCCAGCGCCACGACCGGCACGGTCCGGGAGGTGTTGGCCTGGTAGTCGGCGTATCCGGGCACCGCGCGCACCACGTGCTCGAACAGCTGGTCCCGCCGTGCGCCTTCGGCGGGGACCGCGACCGCCCCGAACACCTCGGTGCCGATCTCCACCTGAACCATGGGGTGGGCGAGCAGGTTGTGGTACCAGGCGGGATGGTGGGGGGCGCCGCCGGCGGAGGCGACGACCAGCACCAGGTCCTCGTAGCGGACGTAGCCGAGGGGGACGGTGTGCTCTTTGCCCGACTTCGCGCCGGTGGTGGTCAGCAGGAGGAGGTCGCCGCCTGCGAAGGGGCCGCCGACCTTCCCGCCGTTGGCGCGGAACTCGTCGATGATCGGTTGGTTGAAGGACGTGGGCATAACGGTGTCAAAGCTCCAAAAAGCGTAGGGTTCGCGGTGTTGGATGGCGTTGATGCGCCCAGCACGCGATGAACGCGCGCGAACCCTCGCTCGAAGCGGATACCGATCGGGCACACGCAGTGGGCCGCCGGGACGCGGCGGTCATCGGGTATGCGTGGCCACGGGTGTCACACGGCGGTGTGGGGCACCGCAGAAGAACAAGGGACGACGCGTGCAGGCGTTCGCATCAACGCGACAGCGTTCGCATCAAGCGGTGCGCGGTGAGTATGACCTCATGACATCGCCCCTTCGTGACAGGTGCCGCCCAGCCACCGACCGGCCCACAGCTTTCTGGTCGGCGCCACGCGACACGCACGTCATTACAGTCGCCCGGTGGGCGCGTGTCAACACCGTTGTGCCGTAGCCCGCCGATCTGGCCGATGGTGGCCGCGGTAGCGTCTTGGAGAGCCGGGTAGCGTCCTAAATCGAGGTGGGCGGCGTGGTCGCCGACAGGTGCATCGCGGTCAGGGCGAAGGCCTGCCCGGCCTTTGTGAGGTGGTGGGAGCCGCCCTCATCGAGAAGGTCGCCGCCGACGACGAACCCCAGCGTCTCCAGCAGCCAGGTGACCGTTATCAGCACGGAGCGGACCTGCTGGGTGCCGGGGTCCCGGCCGGAGGTGTCGCTGCCCCACCCGGCGTCGGCCAGGATCAGTCGCGCCTCTTCGGCGATGCCGGTGCTCTCGGCACGGGCGTGGTTTCCGGTGGCGCGGGGGGAGCGCGACAGCAGCAGGCCGAGCAGGGTTTCGGTGGCGGCCTGGGCGAATCCGTCGGTGTCCAGAACATGTTCGGCCACTGCGCGCCAGAGCGCCCCGGTGTCGCCGTGCAGCTGCCGGCCGCGTCGGGTCAGTACCAGCCGCCGTCCGGACCGGCGCACGGCGCGCATTGTGCGCAGCAGCTTGTGCAGTGCGATGAGCTGCATGACGTCGGTTTCGCTGCGCGGCGGCGAGGGAGAGGTGGACCAGTCGAACTCGGTGCACAGTTCCCGGACCACGGTCGGCGAGATGTAGCCGATCTGGGTCAGGCTGATGCCTTCGTCGGCGTAGTCGAGCAGTCGGCACACCGGGGCCAGCGCCGTGCCGGCGTTGTGCGGCGGTTCGGCCCCGTTGATGAGCCGGCCGAGCAGCGGCCACAGCCGCTGCCGGTGCGGATGGGAGGGGGAGGCCAACCAGCTTCGGACCCGCTCTTCCCGGACCTGGTCCAGGCGGCTGCGGCCCTGGTGGTCGGGTTGGGTGAGGAACGTGCGGGTGTGCAGCTCCTGCGAGACACGCCAGCCGCGCGTTCCCGGACGGACGTCCTCGACGGCCACCGCGAGTTCCAAGGAGGCCGATGTCGCCTCGTAGGCGGCGATCTCGGCGCTGCCGAGTGCGGTGCCCCAGGTAAGTTCCGGCAGGTCCGGGGGTTGGATCCCCGAGGCGCGCATGGCGCGCCGATAGGCTTGGCGGCCGGAGTCGCGACTGACGGCGTAGGCGCCGAGGATGCCGCTCGTTGTGGTCGATGAGCAGATCTCGGCGTAGCGGTCCAAGTCCAGCAGGGAGAACAGGCGGCCCAGGGAGCGGGCGGCGAAAAGGCGCTCGTCGGAGTTCCCGGAGAACCGTACGGGAAGGACGTACCAGCAGAATTCCTGGACGGCGCGCTGGGTCAGCGTCTCCAGCTTCTGCCCCGCGGTCAGCGAGGACAGCGCGCTTTCTGCCACCTGAGCGGCGTCGGCGTCCCGCCGGGCCAATTGGGCGAGGGCGGATGCGACGGTCTCCTGCAAGAATTCACCACCTCCCGGGCCTCCGCTGCAGGGCGGCGGCCGTCACTCCACGAGCCCGCCGTCCGCGGTCCGGCCGCCGGCTCCTCGCCCGCGCCGTGGCGGCTGTTGTGGCACGATCTTGCTCGCGACGATAGCGTCGGCAGTGACCTCAGTCATACTCCCGTCGCGTCGTCGCACCTGGATGATCCCGTCCTGCCACGACTCCAGTACACCGACGATATCCCGGAAGCCTCCCTCAGGCAGCTTGATGCGCAGGGTGGCGCGCCGCCCGAGGTCCTGGGCAGTCACCTCGGTAGTGAATCGTGAGACGAACCCCACTGGATCGACCCCCAATTGCGCAAAGAAGAGCGGCGAGCGCAATACTGGAAAGAGCGAATCGCGTGTCAGATGCCTGACGGATCCGCGTGCCGGACTCCGGTACCGCTCAGGCTATGCGACGGCGGAGACACTTACACGCGGTCAACGTGGCGAAGACCGAAGAGGAGTACGACGTGACCTACGTCATCGCGCAGCCCTGCGTCGATGTGCTCGACAAGGCGTGCATCGAAGAGTGCCCCGTCGATTGCATCTACGAGGGCAAGCGCATGCTCTACATCCACCCGGACGAGTGCGTCGACTGCGGCGCCTGCGAGCCGGTGTGCCCTGTGGAGGCCATCTACTACGAGGACGACCTCCCGGAGCAGTGGTCGGAGTACTACAAGGCCAACGTGGACTTTTTCGACGATCTCGGGTCTCCAGGCGGCGCCTCGAAGGTGGGGCAGATCGACAAGGACCACCCCATCGTCGCCGCGCTTCCGCCGCAGAGCGAGTAGCGGTGTGGCGGCGGCATGCCCCTCGCGCGGGGCGGCCGCCGATCCGGCCATAGGCACGTGGACGCATTGCGCCGCTGCTGTTGAGAGCGGCGCGATGCCGTCCCGTGCCGTATGCGGGGCGCCCCGCATACGGCACGGGGGGACAGCAGGGGAGACGGAGGGCGTGGACTGATGGCCGACCGGAGGCGCGTGGTGGACCGACTGCCGACCTTTCCGTGGGACCGGCTCGCTCCGCACAAGGAGACCGCCGCGGCCCACCCGGACGGCATCGTGGACCTCTCGGTGGGGACCCCGGTCGACCCGGTCGCGCCGGCATTGCGGGCGGCCCTCGCCGATGCCGCCGACTCCCCGGGGTACCCGGCGACCTATGGAACAGCGGCGCTGCGCGCCTCTGCGGCCGACTGGCTGAACCGCCGCCACGGCGTGTCCGTCGACCCTGCTGCGGTGCTGCCGACCGTCGGCTCCAAGGAACTGGTCGCCTGGCTGCCCACGCTGCTCGGCCTGGGCGAGGGCGACACGGTCGTGTACCCGGAGCTCGCCTATCCGACCTATGACATCGGCATCCGGCTCGCCGGAGCCACACCGGTCGCCTCGGACGGGCTCACCGCTCTGGGGCCCGCTCGGGTCCGACTGCTGTGGATCAACTCCCCGGCCAATCCGACCGGGCGCGTGCTCGGAATCGACCACCTGCGCAAGGTCGTGGCCTGGGCTCGGGAGCGGGGCGTCATCGTCGCCTCCGACGAGTGCTACCTCGACCTGGGCTGGGACGGTGTCCGGCCGCTGTCGATCCTGCACCCGGATGTGTGCGGCGGCTCGCATACCGGACTGCTGGCCCTGCACTCCCTTTCCAAGCGTTCCAACCTTGCCGGATACCGCGCCGCCTTCGTCGCCGGCGACCCTGATCTGATCGGGGAGCTGCTGGAGGTGCGCAAGCACGCCGGGATGATCATGCCCGCACCGGTCCAGGCGGCCATGCGCGCGGCACTCGACGATGACGCCCACGCGCGGGAGCAGAAGGAGCGCTACGCCGCGCGCCGGGAGCTGCTGCGCCGTGCCTTTGAGGCGGCCGGGTGGCGGATCACCCATTCCGAGGCCGGGCTGTACTTGTGGGCCGCGCATCCCCGGCACGACGCCTGGGGGGCTGTGGCGGCCCTGGCCGACCGGGGAATCCTGGTCGCCCCGGGGGACTTCTACGGCCCCGCCGGCGCCGCACACGTGCGCGTGGCCTTCACGGCCACCGATGACCGGATCGCCGCGGCAGTCAAGCGCCTGGCGGAATCCGCCGGCTGAACGGGTCTTCCCCGCGCTGGTCTGCTCCCGACATAGGCCTGTGGTGGCCCGGGGCCCGCACCCCCAGGCAGCCCGAGCGGGACACGTTCAGCCCCCTGCCCACAGCAGGTTGCGGCAATGGGGTTCCCCGAGTGCGGCGAGGGGTGCCGGCTTGCCGCCGCACATATCGGAAACCGGCCGACCAGACGGCTGCGGCGGCTTTCGCCCCGAAACCGTGGTGGCCGACCCGCTCTACCCGTGGCCGGTGTTCAGCGGCAAGCCGGCTTGCTCGCTGCGCGAGCTGCGCCCCATTGCCGCAACCCACAGGGGCCCAGGCGGCCCGAGCAAGCCGAGCCCTATTTCGTTCCACCTATTTGAGGACGATCTCCCCGGCGGGAGCCGCGTCGGGGACGGTGGACCAGCTGCTGCCCTTCTGGCCGTCCTGCCCCTCATGGTTCAGGGTCCAGCGCTGATCCTGGTAGGTCACCGACGTGAGGCCGTAGGCCTGAGCGTTGGCCACCGCCCATTGGGCCATGGCCCACCCGAGGTCGCCGGTCGAGCGCTGCCCGGCCGCGGCCACCGCGGTCGGCTCCACACCGAAGACCCGGGTCATCTCTTCTTCCGCTGCGGCGACGTCGGTCTCCTCGGCCTTCTCCGGGTCGAGCATGCACACCACCGGGGAGCCTGCCGATCCTGTGAAGGCCGAGGCCATCATCCGGGACAGGTGTTCATGTTGGTCGTAGGCGAAGCCGTCGGCGCTGCGCTGTACCGCCTGGGCCGCTTCGTAGACCGGAATGTCCGTGTAGCCGGATATATCGGTGAGCTTGTCGTAGAACGCGCCGGCGGAGTAAACGGGGTCGAGTAGCTGCTCGGGGGTGCCCCACTTCTGAGAGGGGCGCTGCTGGAACAGGCCGACCGAGTCGCGGTCGCCGTAGTCGATGTTGAAGAACTTCGACTCCTGCCACACCGTCGCATAGGCGATCACGACCGCCTCTTCGGGCAGGTCTTTGCTGAAGGCGACACCGCTGATGGTGGCGGCGTTGGCGGCCTGCTCGGGTTCCAGCTGGTCGGTGTCCCCCTGAGCGGTGATCGTGCAGACGTTCTTCGGTTTGGGCGGTTCGACCTCGATCGGCTGGATCTTCCGCATGACGTAGAAGCCGCCGGCGACGAGCACGCCGCAGGCCAGCGTCAGTGCGAGCAGGATTTTGAAGAACGCGGAGACTTTTCGCGGCTTTCCAGGCACAGGCAGACCGTAGTGGGTAGGGGGTCATCCCCCGAAACAGCACGGGGCGTGACCGCAACGACAAGAACCGGGTTCCGGAGGCGTCGGCCGGTGCCGGGAGGACATCACGCGCCGGTCCGGGCTCCTACTCGAATAGTAGGGTGTTTTTCCTAGTTAGGACATTGTGCCGGATACGTTCCACCGCCGTTCGGTGTTACGGGGAAGACAGGCGCATATCGGGAACGCCGGCACGGTGTCCGCGCGCGTGTCGTCGCTGTGTGTAGTCGGCGGGTGCGCCGAGTTCGTCCGCGCGCACGCGGACCCAGTAGGCTCGATGCCCATGACCACCGCGTTCACCAGTCCGCTCCCCAAGGAAATCGATGACCTGTGGGAGCGCCGTGCCGACCTGACCCCCGACCACTCTGAGGCCCGCGACATCATCGTGGGCGCGGTCGACGAGCTCGACGCCGGGAAGGCCCGGGTCGCCTTCGTTGACGAGGAGACGGACGAGGTCGTCGTCGACGAGCGCGCCAAGCGCTCGATCCTGCTCAGCTTCCGGGTCCTCGGTATGGAGGAGTCCAAGGTCGGGGACTTCTACCACCACGACCGCATTCCGTTGAAGAGCCGCTTCGACGGTGTCCGCGTCGTCCCGGGAGCCATCGCCCGTTGGGGCGCCTATCTCGCCCCCGGGGTCGTGCTGATGCCGTCCTTCACCAACTTCGGCGCCTGGGTGGGTTCGGGCACCATGGTCGACACGTGGGCGACCGTGGGCTCCTGCGCCCAGGTGGGCGAGAACGTGCACCTCTCCGGCGGCGTCGGTGTGGGCGGCGTGCTGGAGCCGCCGCAGGCCTCCCCGGTCGTCATCGAAGACGACGCGTTCCTCGGTTCGCGCAGCATGGTCGTCGAGGGTGCGCGTGTGCGCCGCGGCGCCAAGCTCGGCGCGGGCACCATCCTGACCTCCTCCACCCGCGTCTACGACGCCGAGACCGGCGAGGAGCTGCCCCGCGGCGAGGCCCCGGCCTGGTCGGTGTGCGTGACGGCGAACCGGGTGAAGAGCTTCCCCGGCGGCGACTTCGGCATGCCGTGCCTGCTTGTGCTCAAGCGCCTCGAAGAGGGCCAGGAGCACGACAAGCTCGCGCTCAACGACATGCTGCGGGAGCACGGCGTCAACGCCTGACCCGTCCGGCCGCCTCGGTCCGCCTCCGCGCATCGGAGGCCGGACACGGGCGGTCGGCGGCGCCCCGAAAGGCGCCGCCGGCCGCCCGGTTCCGCTCTGTGACAGTGAAAGACACCCGCCATGCTCGACCTCAGCGCAGACGTCCGGACCCTCACCGCCGCCCTTGTCGACACCGAATCGGTCAGCGGGGACGAGCGCGCGCTCGCCGACGCGATCGAACACGCGCTCCGCGGGTTGCCGCACCTGGCGGTCGAGCGCGACGGTGACGCGATCGTGGCCCGAACCGGCCTCGGGCGGGCACGGCGCGTCGTGATCGCGGGCCACATCGACACGGTGCCCATCGTCGGCAACGTCCCCTCCTACGTGGCCGGCGGCCGACTGTACGGCTGCGGCACCTCCGACATGAAGAGCGGGGTGGCGGTGCAGCTCAAGCTGGCCGCCTCGGTTCCCGAACCGGTCCACGACGCCACCTACGTCTTCTATGACTGCGAGGAGATCGAAGCCGAGCGCAACGGCCTGCGCCGGCTCGCCAACACGCACCCCGAGTGGCTGGACGGGGACTTCGCGGTGCTCATGGAGCCCACCGGCGGCGTGATCGAGGGCGGCTGCCAGGGGACCATGCGCGTGGATGTCATCGCGCACGGCAAACGCGCCCACAGCGCGCGGTCCTGGATGGGGGAGAACGCCATCCACGGCGCCGGACGTGTTCTGGACGTGCTGCGCGACTACACGCCGCGCGAGCCCGAGGTCGAAGGGCTCCGTTTCCACGAGGGGCTCAACGCCGTATTCGTCTCGGGCGGTGTGGCCGGCAACGTCATCCCCGACGAGTGCGTCGTCACCGTCAACTACCGGTTCGCTCCGGACCTGACCGTGCAGGACGCCGAGGACCACCTGCGGGAGGTGTTCTCCGGGTTCGATGTGCGGGTCACCGATGCCGCACCGCCCGCGCGCCCCGGTCTGGACGATCCGGCCGCCGCCGAGTTCGTGCGTACGGTGGGGGCGGGCCGCGCCCGCGCCAAACTGGGCTGGACCGATGTGGCCCGGATGGCGGAGCTGGGGATTCCCGCCGTGAACTACGGCCCCGGGGAGCCCAGCCTCGCCCATACCAGGGACGAGTCCGTTGAGCTGGACGCCATCGTCGCCGCCGAGACGCGGATGATCGGATGGCTGACCGGCACCGGCTGACGGACTTCTGTTCGTTGCGCAGGTGTGGGCTGCGGTTCAGCATGGGTGCGGCCGAATCCGGATAGCGTTGCGCTATGACGGAATCCCACAACATCCGGAGAGCCGGTCCGCTGACCTACCGCGGCCGCGCCATACCTGAGACGACCACCGACCAGCGGCTGCTGGACCGTCGGGGGCCCACCGACTGGGTGCACACCGATCCGTGGCGGGTCCTGCGGATCCAGTCGGAATTCGTCGAAGGGTTCGGTCTACTGTCCGAGGTCGGCCGGGCGGTGAGCGTATTCGGTTCCGCACGCGCCAAGCCGGACAACCCCTACTACGCGCTGGGGGAGACGATCGGCGGCCGCCTGGCCGCCGCCGGGTACTCGGTGATCACCGGGGGCGGCCCCGGGATGATGGAGGCCGCCAACCGGGGGGCGCGGAAGGCCGGGGGCGTGTCGATCGGTCTGGGCATCGAGCTGCCGTTCGAGCAGACGCTCAACGACCACATCGACATCGGCGTCACGTTCCGGTACTTCTTCGTGCGCAAGACCATGTTCGTCAAGTACTCGCAGGCGTTCGTGGTGCTGCCCGGCGGGTTCGGCACCCTGGACGAGCTGTTCGAGGCGATCACGCTGGTGCAGACGGGCAAGGTGACCCGGTTCCCGGTCGTCCTGGTCGGCACGGAGTTCTGGAGCGGGCTGCACGACTGGATCTGCAAGATGCTGCTTGCCGAAGGCTTCATCTCGCCGGGCGACCCGGACCTGGTGTACCTGACCGACGACCCCGACGAGGTCGTCGACATCATCCGCAGGTCCCGTGTCGACCTGGCCCGGCGCGAGTTCGAGGAAGAGCGGGTGGCCGAACAGGGCGCCCGTGTACAGGAGGCCAAGGAGGCCGCGCCCGGTTCGGAGTAGGTGCCCGGAGGCCGATCCGAGCGGCGCACGGCTTCTCAGACCAGCCCTCGGCGCGCCACGGCGGGTGGTCGGATGCCCTGGATCGACGCGACCATGGCGAGGGTCTGGCGTGCGGTGTCCGGCAGGTCGGTGGCGAACACGTGCACCCCCAGCCACGCGTAGACCGAGATCAAAGCGGTGATCTCTGCTCTTTCCCGCGCATCCGCCGCTCCTTCGCCCGCCTTGGACACGCAGCGGACGAGGACGGGCCGGCCACCGGCCACGAGCCCACGGACCCGGTCCGCGCCGGGGCGGTGACCGGCGTCGGTCGCGCCTTGTACCCGCGTGTCCGGACCGACCACCCGGAAGGCGTCTGCTACGTGCACGTATTGAGTCTGGCACGGCCGCGTCCGCGCCGGTGGCCCGCCCCCGGGGGTGTTGACGGCGCCGCCTATCGGCCTCGGCATATGGCACCATCGGAACAGTGACTCCGACTATCCTTGTCCTGATGGCCCTGTCGGCTGTGGCCGTGCTCGCCGCCGTGGCCTTCGTGGTCATGGGCAAAGGCGGCCAGTTGGCGCGCTTCGAGGCGGACCACCCCCCGCTGGACCTTCCTGATGATCAGATGGTGACCAGCGGGGACGTCCACCGGGTCATGCTGCCGCTGGCGCTGTGGGGCTACCATGTCCGGGCGGTCGATGAGGTCCTGCGGCGTGTGGCCGAGGAGCTGGCTGATCGGGATGCCCGGATCGCCGACCTCGAACAGCGCCTCGCTGAGGCACGCGGCCACCGGCCGCTGGCGGCATTCGGCGAGATCAGCCGGAACGGTTCCGGGCCCTGGCCCGTGCCGCCCGAGTCCGCGTGGGATGCCCCACGCGACCACTGAAGTGTCCTGCGGTGTCCCGGTACCCGGCCGGTGAGAGTCGACGGAGCTATGGCCGATATGAATGGCGCGACTGAGACGGCCGGCACGGCCGGGGACGACACGACCGCGCGCCCCGGACCCGACGGTCTCCGGCGCTGCCATTGGGCGCTCGGTACCGACGACGAACTGCGCTACCACGACACCGAATGGGGCCTGCCCGTCCGCGATGACACGGGGATGTTCGAGCGTATCGCGCTGGAAGGCTTCCAGGCGGGACTGTCGTGGCTGACCGTGCTGCGCAAGCGGCCCGCACTGCGTGAGGTCTTCGCCGGGTTCGATCCGGTCGTCGTCGCCGACTACGGCCCCGCCGATGTCGAGCGGCTGCTCACCGACGCGCGGCTGATCCGCAGTCGCCCCAAGATCGAAGCGGTCATCGGCAACGCCCGCGCGGCGCTCGACCTTCCCGCAGGCCTCGCGGACTTCGTGTGGGCCTACGCGCCGGACCGCTCTTCGCCCCCCAGACTGGTCACCGACGTTCCCGCGGCGACACCGGAGAGTGCGGCGTTGGCCGCGGCGCTGAAAAAGCACGGGTTCCGCTTCGTCGGGCCGACCACCGCCTACGCCGCGATGCAGGCGACCGGTGTGGTCGACGACCACCTCCGTGATTGCTTCCGCAGGGGAGCCGCGACGGAGTGAGACGCCGACGGTGGTCGGGATCCTCTCCAGAACAGCAGCGGTGGTCGGCGGCGCCGCTTCGCGCGTCCCTTGGCCGGTGCGATGCGCACGGAAGGTGCCAGTGTGTCTTATCCTCTCGCTGTATGTGCGAACGGTCCCCCGTGCCTGTTCGCTTTGTGGAGGATAACGATGATCCATTCGAATGGCTCCCACGGCTTCGAGGGCCTCCGGTGAACGATGCGCCGAGCCGCAAGCCGAACTCCGCTGACGCGGAAGGGGCGTCGGGATCAGGTTCACCCATCCGGCAGATGTCCCTTTGGCCGCCGCCCCGGTCCACCCGGCACAGCGGTAAGCGGCGCAGGGGGTTGCTGCTCGCGGCCCTGGCGGCGGTCCTGCTGGTCGGCGTCGGTGTCGGTGCGGCCGTCTGGGCGCTGCAGTCCCGGCCGGACACGTCCGCCGCGGAGACCAGCGTCCCCGACTCCTACGCCGGAACCTGGAGCGGTGAGATGGCGCAGGTGGACGATGACGGCAAGCACGTCACCGAGTGGGGTGTCAAGGTCAAGCTCGAGTCGGGGATGGAGCGGGGAGTCGCCGAGTACACGCTGAACTGCCGCGGCAGCCTCACGATGGTCGAGCAGGACGGTGACCGGCTGGTCTTCGACTACGTCGAGACCTACGACCGCGACGATCGCTGCATCGACGAGTCCGAGCTGATCCTCGAACCCGGTTCCTCGGCAGAGGAGCTGGAAGCGCAGTGGAATGCGGTCTCGCACGACGGAACGCCCATGACCTCGACCGGCACCCTCAGTTAGAGTGTCGACTGAAGCCCGCAATGAGGTGTGACCGCTGCCGGTCCTGGAGGGCAGATTGCTCGGCACCCGCCCGTTGACCGATGAGGACCCGCGGCACATCGGCGGATACGCCCTGACCGGCCGGCTCGGCCAAGGCGGGCAGGGGGTCGTGTACCTCGGAGTGGCCCACGATGGTGCTCCAGTGGCGGTCAAGACACTGCACGCCGAAGGATTGGACGCCGCGGGGCTGCGGCGCCAGCTCGCCGAAGAGGTCGATACGGCCCGCAAGGTGGCGCGGTTCTGCACCGCTCAGGTACTGGCCGCCGATATCGACGCCCACCCGCCCTATGTCGTCAGCGAGTACATCGAGGGGCCGACGCTGCGCGAGGCGGTCCGCCAGGACGGCCCGTTGCGCGGTGCAGCGCTGGAGCGGCTCGCGGTCGGGACGCTCACCGCGATCGCGGCCATCCACCAGGCGGGTATCGTGCACCGGGACTTCAAGCCCGGCAACGTGCTCATGGGGCCGGACGGCCCCCGCGTGATCGACTTCGGTATCGCCCGCGCGCTGGCGGGCACGGCCATTCTCACCAACCGGATCGCGGGCACTCCCGCCTATATGGCCCCCGAGCAGGTTGCGGGCCGGGCCCTGGGCCCTGCTATCGACCTGTTCGCCTGGGGCGCCACCATCGTCTACGCGGCCAATGGCGCGGGGGCGTTCGGGCAGGGATCGCTGCAGGAGATACTGCGCCGGGTCACCCACGAACCGGCTGATCTGGGCGTGTTGGAAGGGGCGCTCCGCGATATCGCCGAGCGATGCCTGGCCAAGGCACCTGCTGACCGTCCCTCAGCGGCCGAGGCGCTGATGCTGCTTCTTGGTGTGGACACCGCCGCCGACGCAAAGGCCGCGGAGCAGAGCGCGGGAGTCGGCAGCGAGGCCGAACAGGCGGAGCAGGCATCAGCGCCGGTGCCGCTGCAGACACTGGCGGCGGGGGCGGTCGCGGCGGCGGCGCCTGAGGCCCAGGAGCGTGCGGCGGCCGAGGTGTACCGCTCCTTTCCCGCGGTGCGACTGCCGCCGCCCGGCTCCGTGGCACCGGTCGCCCGGCCGCAGACGGGGCCGGGAGCGCCGATGCCCGGGCCGCAGACGGGGCCTGGGCGGCCTCCTGGCCCATCGGGCGTCCCCCGCCCGCAAAGCGCGCCGTTCGCCGGTCCCTTTCCGAGTACGCAGCCCCCGGGGGCGTGGACGGGGCCGAGCACTCCCGGCTCCATAGCAGCGGATCTGCGCGGTCCGGCCCCGGCGCCGCCCACGGGGCCGCGCGAAACGCCTCCATCCGGCCGGGGAGGTGTCTCCTCTCCGCAGCCGGCGGCGCCCCCCGGTGCTCCGGGGAGGATGCCGCCCGGCGCGCCGCCGCCCTGGACGGCCGGGCCGGGAGGAGGGGGTGGCCCCGCGCCCCGGGAGGAGCGGCCAGTGGGGCGTACCAATGTCGGTCTGCTCATCGGGGCGATCGCGGCCGCCGCCGTGGTGGCCCTGCTCGGTGCCGTGCTCATCGCTCTGGTGCTCTCCAAAGTGAGCGCGTGAGCCCGGTCGCCGGCGAACGCGGGGTCAGTGCCCCTCGAACGCGGGCTTCTCCTTCTTCAGAAAGGCCAGGGTCGCGTTCGCGTGGTCGGTGGTCTCCGCGCACTGGTCCTGCAGGCTGGCCTCCATCTCCAGGGCGCTGGCCAGGTCGAGCCCGGAACCGAAGGCGAGCTCGGCCTTGATCGCGGCGTAGGCCACCGTGGGACCGTTGGCCAGGCGCAGTGCGAGCTCTCGGGCGGCCCCGGGCAACTCGTCATGCGCGACGACGCTGTTCACCAGACCGATGTCCAGGGCCCGCTGTGCCGTGACCGGTTCCGCGAGCATCAGCATCTCCATGGCGCGGCTGTGTCCGACCAGGCGCGGCAGCGTCCACGACGCGCCCGAGT
Organism: Actinomycetes bacterium; assembly: GCA_021793235.1. GTDB lineage: Bacteria > Actinomycetota > Actinomycetes > Streptosporangiales > Streptosporangiaceae > JAJYTD01. Next base: position 50,600 of record JAJYTD010000009.1, read on the forward strand.
CCGCGCCCAGACCGACATTGGCGAATGCCATCAGAAACGATGCCTTCTCCGAGGCGATCCTCAGGTCGCAGGCGAAGGCCAGGGCCGCGCCCGCACCCGCGGCGACGCCGCTGACGGCGGCCACCACCGGTTTGGGCATGCGGACCAGTCCCAGCACGATCGGGTTGTACTGGGTGCGGACCGTGTCATTGAGTCCTTGGCCGGACCCGAGCAGATCACCGTGCTCGCGCAGATCCTGGCCCGCGGAGAACGCCTTGCCGGCGCCGGTGAGCAGGACGGAGCGCGCGTTCTTGTCCGCCTTGGCGTGCTCGATCGCTGCGAGCAGGGAGTCCTTGGCCTCAGACGTCAACGAGTTCATCGAGTCAGGACGGTTCAGCGTTATCGTGGCGACGCCATCAGTGAGATCGTAGCTGACGCTGTCTGAGTCGGGCACGGGGACTCCCTGGTCCGAAGGCTGCACGGGTCCAGCGACCGCGATCCGGCGCTGCGGCTATAACCTTACTGTTCGGATTCCTCGGGACCTATGGCATGGGCGCCGTCCGATCGTTCCCAATCGGTTCCCAAAACCGAGATAATGACGGAACAGTGATTCATTCCCTGAGTCACGCGGATGAGGCCTGAGCCCTGGGTCCGGTTTGCCGAGAGCGGGCCGCGCCCCTGAAGGGTCGACCCATTCACCCGCGAGAGTTTCCTATGAAAGGGGATACGGCATGGCGGCGATGAAGCCGAGGACCGGTGATGGTCCCATGGAGGTCACCAAGGAGGGTCGCGGCATCATCATGCGGGTTCCGCTTGAGGGCGGAGGACGCCTCGTCGTGGAACTCACACCGGATGAGGCAGCCGAACTGAAGGAGGCCCTTGACGGGGTCGTCGGCTGAACCGGCCGGTCCCCACCCGTATCCGACACGATCCGACAGCGGGCGTTCGGTCGGCCCCGCCGCCGAGCGGGACAGGCAGGGAGACCGTCCGCGGTACTGTCGAGACATCTCTCCAAGATTGTGAGCGTCCGTGCCTTTCGCTACGGAGATCCATCCGATATCGGGCACCCTCGCCGACTCCACCGCGGATCTGGTGGCGCTTCCCATCAGGTCCGAAGACGAGGGCCCGACCGCGGTGACCGCGGGTACGGGGTATGGCCCCGCAGACCTGGACGCGCGACTGCCGGCTTCCCTTGCCGAACTGATCGCGCACTATGAGTTCACCGGGAAGCCCGGCCAGATCGCCCAGTTCCCCGCTGATCTGGGGGGCGGACTCGTCCGGTTGGTGCTTCTGGGAGTCGGTGCGGCCACGCCCGGCGACCTGCGGAGGGCCGGCGCCGCATTCGCACGCTGTGCCAAGGGGCACGGGAGAGCCGCCACAACGGTGCCGTTCCTCACCGCGGACCAGGCGGAAGAGGGGGGCGGTGCAGGTGGCAGCGGCCTGACCGCCTTCGTGGAGGGGGCGCTTCTCGCCTCCTACACGTTCACGCTGGCCGCCTCCCCGGCCAAGCCCGAACCGGCCCAGGTGATCGAGCTGCTCACGGCCGATCCCGATGCCGTTTCCGAACCGGTGCGCCGCGGTGTCGCGCTGGCGAAGGCGACGGCTCTCGCCCGCGATCTGATCAACACGCCGTCGGCGACGAAGAGCCCCGCGTGGCTCGCGGAGCGAGCCGAGGAGATCGGCGCGCAGGCCGGTCTCGATACGGTGGTCTGGACAGAGCGGGAGCTGGAGCGTGACGGTTTCGGCGCGATCCTGGCCGTGGGCCAGGGGGCGGCGCGGCCGCCGCGGCTGGTGCGGCTGAGCTACCAACCGCAGGACCCGGCAGCACACGTCGTGCTCGTCGGCAAGGGCATCACCTTCGACACCGGCGGCCTGTCGCTGAAGCCGAACGACAACATGTCGCTCATGAAGACCGACATGAGCGGTGCGGCAGTCGTGCTGGGCGTGCTTTCGGCACTGGCCGAGCTGGGCGCGCGGGTGCGCGTCACCGGCCTGATCGCGATAGCCGAGAACTCCTTCTCCGGCAGTGCGCAGCGGCCGAGCGATGTCATCACGGCCTACAACGGGCGCACCATCGAGGTGCTGAACACCGATGCCGAAGGCCGCCTGGTCATGGCCGACGCCATGGCCTATGCCGCCGCCGAGCTGGCTCCGGACACCCTTGTCGACGTCGCCACGTTGACCGGTGCCGCCAAGGTAGCGCTGGGTACCGGTGTCGGTGCGCTGTTCAGCACCGACGACGCGCTCGCGGAGGCGCTCGGCGACGCGGCCGAGCAGGCGGGCGAGCCGGTATGGCGCATGCCTTTGACGGAGGAGTACCGGGACACCCTGGACTCCCGGGTCGCCGACCTGGCCAACATCGGTACCAGCACCGACTACGGTCATCCCGGGGCCACCGAGGCCGCGCTCTTCCTGCGTGAGTTCACCGGGGGACGGCCGTGGGCACACCTGGACATCGCCGGCCCCGGCCGCTCGGCGGGCGAGGACGGTCTGCTGACCAAGGGCGGTACCGGTTTCTCGACCCGGCTGCTGCTGCGCTGGCTGTCCTCCCGCTGACAGATCCCGATCCGAGCCCGCGCACGGGTCCGTCGTCAGCCTTCGGTTGGCGGCGGACGCGCTCAATCCTGTTCGGGCGCGTCCGCGCGGATCGCGGCGAGGAGGCCTTCTCCGACCGGAAGGAGCAGCGGAATCAGTGCTTCGTCCTCTCGTACCAGCCGCTCCGTCTCACGGATCGCCGCGGTGCCCGGATCGGGGACGTGCAGCGGTCCGTCGATCATCGGGGTGGCGGCCAAGACGTTGTTGAACACGACGATCCCGCCGGGTCGCAGCAGCCGCAGCGCCTCTACGAGGTAGGCGGGGTACTCGGTGTGCACCGCGTCGACGAACACCATGTCGTAGGCGGCGTCGGTGAGCCGGGGCAGCACCTCCAGGGCGCGGCCGCGGATCAGCCGAGTCCGGTTGGCGGCGAATCCGGCCTTCCGGTAGGCGTCGCGGGCGATCTCCTGGTATTCGGCCTCTACATCGACACTGGTGAGGATGGCGTCGGAGCGCATTCCGCGCAGCAGCCAGATGCCTGAGCTGCCGCATCCGGTGCCGACTTCCACGACTGCCCGTGCGCCGATGGCCGCCGCGAGAAAGCGCAGCGCGGCGCCGCTGGCGGCACTGACAGGCCCGGCGTCCGCCTGCCGTCCGGCCTCGCGGGCGGAGGCCAGTGTGGCGTCTTCGGTGGCGTACTGATCGATGTGGGCCAATGTGTCGTCTCGGCTGGCGATGACGGCCTCCCGCGCGTGTAACTGACATGACTGCTGTTCGCCGGGCGGGCTCCGTGGTGGAACCGGTACCGCCTGGGGTCCGGGGCACTGTCGGTGCGGGCGTCGCTCCGGTGTGCTCGTTCGCGGAACACCACACCCACCACCTGGAGTTGCCAGACGATTACCAGCGGGTCATGCTCCACGGCAAAGACTAGCCTGATCGGAGCGGTCACGGCGGGTTCACGGCCGCCGGGAACTTAATTGCCTGTCCGCGGTGTTGTAAACAGGGAAAAGCTTTTATCGGCGGCCGGTGCCCCCATCGGCCGCAGCAGCCCGGCACGAGGGTACTCCGTGCGCCGTGCGAGCGGAACGGCGCGGTACCGTGTCGCGCGAGCCCGAGGCCCGAGCGAAAGGAGCGTTGGTGGCAGGCTCCGATTCTGCCGTGGACTTCGAACAGTGGGAACCACCCAGTTGGGACGATGTGGTGCGCAACCACTCGGCACGGGTGTACCGGCTCGCCTTCCGCCTGACGGGCAACAAGCACGACGCCGAAGACCTCACCCAGGAGGTCTTCATCCGTGTCTTCCGGTCGCTGGCCAACTACACCCCCGGAACATTCGAGGGCTGGCTGCACCGCATCACCACCAACCTCTTCCTGGACATGGCGCGCCGCAAGGCGCGGATCCGCTTCGAGGGCTTTGGTGAGAACGCCGACGAGCGGCTGCGGGGAAGGGAGCCTTCCCCCGCACAGTCCTATGACGATCGGCACTTCGACGCCGACATCCAGGCGGCTCTGGACGCGCTGCCCGTCGATTTCCGCGCTCCGGTGGTCCTGTGCGACATCGAAGGGCTGTCGTATGAGGAGATCGCCGCAACCCTCGGGGTCAAGCTGGGCACCGTGCGCAGCCGGATCCACCGCGGGCGGGCGCAACTGCGCAAGGCACTGGAGCACCGGCGGCGCCTGGCCGCCCAGCAGGGCTCTGAGGTCCGGACACTCGAACGGCAGGGCGATCAGCACGGCACGGTGTCACACACAGGAACCCAGGAGGTGGAGTGAGCATGGACCACTTGGGGGAACGTCTGTCCGCTCTCGTTGACGGCGAACTCGGGCACGCGGAGCGCGACCGGGCGCTGGGCCACCTGGCGATGTGCGAAACATGCCGCTTCGAAGCCGAAATGCTGCGCCGGCTCAAGCGCCGGCTGCACCAACTGGACGCTCCGGAACCGTCCCATGATTTCATGGGCCGCCTTTCGGCGATGACGGAGTCCTCACCCGCGGGGCCGCCGTCGAAGCCGCCGTCTTCCGGAGGGCTGGGCTCCAGCCCCCCGCTGGGTTCGAGCCGTCCGATCGGCGGCGGGCTGCCGCGCAGGCCCTCCGACGGCGGTGCGCTCGCGGTGGCCGAACCCGTGCGGCCCGCTGCGCACGAACCGGCGCCGCCGCGGCGCGGCCGGACCGTGCGCCCGTTGTCGGTGCTGCGCCCGCCCTGGGGACGCGCGCGCTACGCGGTCGCGGGTGTTTCGGCCCTCGCCCTGGCTATCGGCACCGCGTTCGCCGCCGGAGGCGAGTCCCCGGATGCGCCGGTGGTCACCCCCCCGTTGGATGACTACGCCGTCGAGCACGCGGTCACCGCACGGCAGGCCGCCATTCCCCAACCCGAATCCCACGCGACCACCGCGGTCACCTTCGACACGCCGGCGGAGGAGCCTGCACCGGTCTCCTCCCAGTCGCGGTGAGCGACCCGGAACCGGCCCACCCCCGGAGCGGCCTTATCGCGCTGCTGCTCGGTGCGGCGCTCGCCGTGTCGCTGACGGCATCAACCGGTTCCGGTGTGGCCGACCTTCCCGCGAAGGGCGAGGACGACGCGATGGGCCTGCTGCGCGACGCGGCCCGGGCAGCGCGCGACCTCTCCTATGCAGGAGTGCAGTCGGTGACCTCCAGCAGTGTCGGTGGCACCGAGTCCCAACTGGTGGAGGTCGTGCACCGCCCGGGAGAAGGGACCGGGTTCGCCAGTGCGTCGCCGCAGGCCGAACCAGATACGCCGAGCATCGTAGTGGAGCCGTCTCCGTCGCTGCTGAAGCTCGATGTGGAACTGCTGGAGGAGCTGGCGGCCAACTACCGGGTGACGCGCAGCGGAATCGGCGTCGTCGGCGGACAGCAGGCGACAGCGGTGGAGGCGCTGCGCGCGGACGGCACCGCCGCCGGGCGTTTCTGGATCGACGATGAGACGCTGCTCCCCCTGCGCAGAGAAGTCTTCGACGACGCGGGGCGGATAGCGCACTCCAGCGCGTTCCTCACGGTCGAGACGGGCGCCCGCACCGGGCCGCTGCCCGGCTCCACCGAGCAGACCGGCCCTTGGGACGACACATTGTCAGGTGCCGAACTGGCAGAGCTGCGGGACGAGGGCTGGCATGCCCCCGAACAGCTGTCGTGGAACCTGCGCCTGGTCGAAGCGCGGTCCACGGAGGACACGGGGCGACCCGTCGTTCACCTGACCTACTCCGATGGCCTGTCGACCGTGTCGGTCTTCACACAGCGCGGGCGGCTTATCGAGAAATCGCCGGGAACCATCGAAGGGCTGTCGGCGGTCGTAGAGGATGGCGGCACCGTCTATGTCGGAGACCAGGGGCAGCACCGCCGGGTGTGGGAATCCGCGGGGTTCGTCTACACGCTGCTGGCCGACGCTCCGCCCGAGCTTGTCACGCCGGTGGTCGCGGGGTTCCCCAAGCCCGAGGGAACGGGATTCTGGGCCCGGGTGGCCCGCGGGTTCGACCGGCTGACGCGTCTGGGCGGGTGGTGAGTGAAGCGGAGCGCACTGGGCACGGGCACGGGCTCGGTCCAAGGGGCCGTCTGCTGTGGACAATAGGGTCCGCCGATGGGTAAGCCCCGTGTATAGCCGTTAACCGACGGTTTATGTCGGCAACCGGAGAATCGGGACCGGAGCGACAGACGGAGAAAGCGCATGACCGACGAGACCGGCCCCCGCCCCTCACGGGACGCCGGGGAACAGACCTGGGCGCGCCCTCCTCGCGCGCCGGGTGAGGAGCAGGGGAGCGGCGCAGTCGACCCCTCGATCCCCCCTGGTGCGGCCGCCCGGCTTCCGGAAACGCCGCTGTCCGCCTCAGCCGGTGCACACGCGACCACGGGCGGCCCGTGGCAGGCGGGGCCGACCGGCAACGAGCCGCCGTGGCCGACCGCGGGCGGCGCCCCCCGGCCACAGGAGCCGACGGAACACGGGGCGGTGGGTCCGCAAGCGGCGCCGGGCTCCCGCATGCCCCCGCCATCCGCCGCATCCATGTCCGAAACCGGTCAATGGGCACCATCGGGGACCGCTGCGGCCGCATCCGCGGTCCCTGGACAGAGCGCTCCGGGTGGTCCGGGTGGTCCGGGCGGCCCGGGTGGTCCGGCACCGTACGGGCCAGGGGATGCCGGGCCCATGAGCGTGCCGGTGCGGCGGCGCCGCGGTATGCCGGTGTGGGCGGTGCTGCTCATCGTGCTCGTCGTCGCGCTGGTGTCGGGGGGCGTGGGCGGGGCTGTCGGCGGCGTGCTCGGGGTGAGCAACAGCGCCGCGCCGGAACAGGATTCCCCGAAGCTCAACAGCGATTTGCCGAGCGGCACACCCAGCCGTGCTCCCGACACCATCGCCGGGGTCGCCCAGCGCGTCAGCCCCAGCGTCGTCTCCATTCAGGGCAGCGGGTCAGAGCTCAGCGGCAACGGTTCCGGATTCATCATCCACGACGACTACGTGGTCACCAACAACCATGTCTCCGCCGCTCTGGAGGGCAGGAACATGGAGGTCGTCTACAGCGACGGGCATACCAGTGCCGCCAGGGTCGTCGGCGCAGAACCCAGCTCTGACCTGGCCGTCCTGGAGCTGAGGGACCCCATCGAGGTGGAGCCGCTGGAGTTCGGCGATTCCGACCAGGTCACGGTCGGAGACGAGGTCATCGCGATCGGCGCCCCGCTGGGGCTGGCCGGAACCGTCACCACCGGCATCATCAGCGCGGTCGAACGGCCGGTCCGCCTGGGGGAGAGGGGCGAGGAGGCGGCGATCGAGGCGCTGCAGACCGACGCGGCCATCAACCCCGGAAACTCGGGCGGGCCGCTGGTCGACGCCCAGGGGCGGGTGATCGGGGTGAATTCCGCGATCGCCACCATGGGCGGCCCGGACGGCGGGCAGAGCGGCAGCATCGGCCTGGGCTTTGCGATCCCGTCATCGGATGCGGAGAGCGTTGTGCACGACATCCTCGGCGGCGACCCGTCCGCGAAGGCCGACATAGGCGCCGACCTGGACACGGCGTTCGATCAGGGGGCGAGGATCCAGTCGGATGAGAAGGCCGGCGGTGAGGCGGTGGAGCCGGACGGCCCCGCGGACAAGGCCGGCCTGCAGCCGGGCGATGTGATCGTGGAGTTCGACGGCACGGAGGTGTCGGACTCCCAGGAGCTGCTCTCGCTCGTCAGTGAGAAGAAGCCGGACGACGAGGTGGAGATCACCTACGAGCGCGACGGGAAGCCCAGGTCGACCAGTCTCACGTTGGGGTCCTCGGACTGACCGCGCCGGGTGCGGTCACGAGCCGTCCGCGCCGATCTCCTCGTTCCACAGCGACGGGCCGCCAACGGCGGAAGGGCCGCTCCCGGCGGCCCTTCCGAACGGCCTGTGCGGCGGTGACCCGGGTCACCGGCCGGCCGGGCTGATGCCGAGCTGCATGCCCGACAGTCCGCGCGGCTTGCCGACCAGGTCTCCGGCGATTTTGCGAAGCACCTGGCCGGCCTCGGTGTCGGGGTCGCTCAGCACCAGGGGCTTGCCTTCGTCGCTCCCTTCGCGCAGCCGCATGTCCAAGGGGACCTGGCCAAGCAGCGGCACCTGCGCGCCGAGCGACCGGCTCAGACCGTCGGCGACGCTCTGGCCGCCGCCCTCACCGAAGAGGTAGGTGCGCTCCTCGGTTCCCGGGGCGATGAAGTAGGACATGTTCTCGATGACGCCGGCCACCCGCTGGTGGGTCTGCGCGGAGATCGCGCCCGCGCGTTCGGCGACTTCGGCCGCTGCCTGCTGCGGCGTGGTGACGACCAGGATCTCGGCGCCGGGCAGCATCTGGGCGACGGAGATCGCGATGTCCCCGGTCCCCGGGGGGAGATCCATCAGCAGGACGTCGAGGTCGCCCCAGAAGACGTCCGAGAGGAACTGCTGCAGCGCCCGGTGCAGCATCGGGCCGCGCCACACGACCGGCTGGTTTCCCTGGGTGAACATGCCGACGGAGATGACCTTGATGCCGTGTGCCGAAGGCGGCATGATCATGTCTTCGACCTTGGTCGGCCGCTCGGAGGCACCGATCATGCGCGGCACGGAGTGGCCGTAGATGTCGGCGTCGACGACACCGACCTTGTGGCCCTGCTCGGCCATTGCCGCGGCGAGGTTCACCGTCACCGAAGACTTGCCGACACCGCCCTTTCCGGAGGCGACGGCAAAGACCTTGGTGAGCGAGTTCGGCTTGGCGAAGGGGATCTCCTTCTCCGCCTGCCCGCCGCGCAGCTTGGTCTGCAGTGCCTTGCGCTGTTCGTCGCTCATGACGTCGAGTTCGACGCTGACGCGCGTGACGCCGGAGACTTTGGCGACGGCCTCGGTGACGTCCTTCTCGATGCGGCCTTTCATCGGGCACCCGGCCACCGTGAGGTAGATGCCGACCCGCACGAGTCCGTCGTCGGCGATCTCAACGCTCTTGACCATGTCGAGGTCGGTGATGGGGCGGTGGATCTCGGGATCCTGGACAGTGGCCAGGGCTGCGTTGACCTGTTCGGTGGTGGGAGTGGAGGACATACATCCATGCTAGTGAAGCCATCAAGGGTTGGGCACACGTGCACGAGCCCGGCCGGTGTGGTCTTTTGCGCAGGTCAACAAGGAATTTCTGGGTCCCGTTCAAAGAAGCCGTCACATATCGCACCTTCTCGCGTGTCCTTGCTGGAGAAGGGCTGTTGCGGACGAGGGCGCCCCGGCAGGCCGGGTGCGCGGCGGCGGTGACCCCAGGCGGCGATGAGCGGAGGAAGGCACATGAGCGGGGCCGATACGGTCGGGGCACGGCGCGAGAGCGACGACGAGCTCTTCGAGCGCTACCGACGGCTGCTGTTCGCCGTCTCCTACGACATGCTCGGCAGCGTCGCCGACGCGGAGGACTGCGTCCAGGAGGCCTGGATCCGGTGGGCCAGGGATGACCGGGCCGATATCGCCGATCCCAAAAGTTATCTGGTACGGGTAGTGACTAATGTCACACTTAATCGCCTGCGTGCGGTGCGGACTCAGCGGGAGTCCTACATCGGGCCGTGGCTGCCCGAACCCCTGGCGACCACCCCCGACGTAGCCGAGGAGGTGGAGCAGCACGACACGGTGTCGTTCGCGCTGCTGGTCGTGCTGGAGACGCTCACCCCGGTCGAGCGTGCCGTCTTCGTTCTGCGCGACGTCTTCGGATTGCCGCACGCCGAGATCGCCGATGCGGTCGGCAGGTCGGAGGCCGCGGTGCGGCAATCCGCCCACCGTGCGCGGGAGCACGTGCGGGCCGGGCGGCCGCGTTTCACCGCTGACCGAGACGCACGCCATCGGCTGACCGAGGGATTCCTCGCCGCTTGCCTGAACGGGGATGTGGACCGGCTCAAGGAGATGCTCGCCGATGACGTGATCGTGCTCACCGACGGCGGCGGCAGGGCGAAAGCGGCGCGCAACCCGCTCTACGGTGCCGCCAAGAGCGCCCGCTTCTTCGCAGCTGTCGGCCGCGGTTACGCCGACGCCCGGCTGGAATGGGTCGACATCAACGGCGCACCCGGGTTCGCCCTCGTGGACGCTGACGGCAGCACGAGAACGGCAGGGCTGCTGGAGACCGACGGAGACCGCATCACCCGCGTATTCACCATGCACAATCCCGACAAGCTGTACCGACTGGGCGCCTCCGGCCGACCGGCCACGGGCACTCGGGGATAACTCCAGGTCACGTTCTCGTGATCGATCGGTATCAGGGGTTTCTTACGCGACCAATACACACCGCCCTAGTAACCTCGGCAAACGATGAGAAATACGCCGCCACCCGGGTCGTCCTGGCCGCCCGAGCCGCACCGGCCAAACGGCCCGGACACGTTCCCGCACCAGCACGAGCAGGTGTGGGCGTGGCCGCCGGGAACAGAATCGGGCGCGGGTCCGGCCCCCCAAGCGTGGGCGTGGCCGCCTCCGGCGCAACCGCGCCAGGCCGGGAGCGGATTGGCCCGGCCCGCCGCCGGCACCCCCTACCACCGGATGGCGCGCACCCGAAAATACCGCTGGTGGACCCCGGTGCTGGCCGTGGTCAGCGCGGTGGTGCTGATCGTGGTGGTACAGGTGGTCATGGGTATGGCGGCCCTGATCATCGCCGTGCTCAACGGGGTCACCAGTACGGCCGACTCCTTCTTCGGAGCAGTGCTCCCCGACCTCGTCTTCCAACTGCTCGTGGTCGCCACGATGGCGCCGATCGTGTTCTTCACCGCATGGCTCGTTCAGCGGCGGCCCCTGGGAACGCTGTTCTCCGTCGAAGGGCGGCTGCGGTGGCGCTGGCTGCTCGTCTGCAGCCTGGCCGCGATCCCGCCCCTGCTGATCTCCTTCACGGTCATGTTCGGCCTGCTGCAGATCTCCGCCCCCGGGTCCCCGTTCCTCGGGGCCTTCAACGGGGCGGACGACTTCGTCCTCGCGATCCTGGTGATCGTGGCCCTTGTCCCCTTCCAGGCCGCCGCGGAGGAGTTCGCGCTGCGCGGCTTTTTGATGCAGGCCGTGGGATCTTATGGCGCGGACCGCGCGGAGCGCCGCGGCGGTACACCCGTGTCCCGCTTCCTGCGTACCCCGGTCCTGGCCATCATCGTCAGCGGCACCGTGTTCACCCTCCTCCACGACTACTTCGGCTGGGGGCTGCTCGACGTCGCGGTCTTCGGGATCGCTATGGCCTGGCTCACCTGGTACACCGGCGGGCTGGAGGCCGCGGTCGGCCTGCACGTCCTGCACAATCTCGTGGCCTTCTCCATCACCGCCTACGAGGGCACCCTGGAGGACGCGGCCACGGGCGGGGGTTCCTGGCAGGGCGTGGTCGGCACCATGGTCGAGGTGGCCCTGTACTGCCTGGTCGTCGTGTGGCTGGCGAGACGCATGGGGATCCACCGGACCGTCCCTGGCGACCGGGCCGATCCGGGGGCCTGGCCTGATGCGTCCGCCCCGGGCACACCTCCGATGTGGGGGCCGCAACACCACTGGGGGCCCGAGGCCTCCCGGTACTGGGGCCCCCGCCCTCCGGGAAGCGGCGCAACGTAGTCGTCCTGGCCGCGAACTCGGGCCGCCTCCGGCCGCCGGGGAGGTGCGCAACCGCACGTGCTCCTTCAAGAGCATTGGCCACGGGAGTTTCCATACAGGTCACGCGGGTACTTTCCGGACAGTTATGAAGTCCGATCCGTCGTGCCCCCGTTGCGGGCGCGCCGTCCACCCACCGGGGCTGTGGTCGAGCGCCTGGCAGTGCGACGCGCACGGACCGGTCGCCCCCCTACGCCCCGTGCGGGCACCCGGCCCGGCAGCATTGGAACTGCTGACCGGCATCGCCCGGGTACCCGTGTGGCTTCCCTGGCCGCTCCCCGCGGGGTGGATCGTCACCGGGTTCGCCGATGCCGGTGACGAGCGCAGCGGAGCGGTCGCCACAGTGGTGGCCCTGTCCGGCCCGGCCCCGCTGGGAGGTGCCGGAGAGATGGCGGTCGTCGCCGAAGACCCTGGTATCGGCCTGGGGGCGCGCCTTGCCGGAATCAGCGGCCCGGACCCGGGCGAGGGCTTCGACACGGGCCCCGCCCACGCCAGAGTCCGCCACGACGGCCATGAGACCGCCTTGTGGAGCCTCGACACGGGCACCGAGCGCGCGGCCTATGCGGGTGAGGCACTGGCGAGCTGGCTGTGGCTGGTTTTCAGCACTGCTGACGCCGGCGTTCTCATGTGCGAACTCAGGGAGCTGCGCGATCTGCGCGACCGCCATGGCGGCGGTGCGGCCCTCGACCCCCCGTTCGGTGCACCCTCACCTTTCCTTGCGGCGCTGCAGCCGCGGACCGGGTGAACGCCGGGTCCGCGCGGGACGCGGCGCGCTTCTGAAATCATCGGGTAATGCGTATCGACCTGCACTCCCACAGCTCCGTATCCGACGGTACCGAGGCCCCCGGGGAGGTCATCGGCCGTGCGGTCGAGGCGAACGTGGACATCCTCGCCCTGACCGACCATGACACCGTGGGCGGCCTCGCCGAGGCCGCGGCCCGTGTTCCTCGCGGGTTCACCCTGATTCCGGGCATGGAGCTCTCATGCGCCCATGAAGGGTCCAGCGTGCACGTGCTGGCCTACCTTTTCGATGCACAGCACCCCGGGCTCGCCGCGGAGCTGCGGCGGATCCGCGAGGACCGCCTCGTTCGCGCTGAGAGCATGGTGCACCGGCTGCAGGACGCCGGTGTCGATGTGACCTGGGAACAGGTACGGGCGATCGCCGATGCCGACGGGGCGGGTCCTCCCGGGGGAGGGCCGGAGGACAACGTCATCGGTCGGCCGCACATCGCGCGGGCGATCGTCGAGGCCGGGGCCGCGGCCGACATCCAGGAGGCGTTCGACGTGTGGATCGGTTCCGGTGGTCCGGCATACGTGGCGCGCTACGCGCTGGACCCTGTCCGCGCGGTCGCTCTGGTCCGGTCGGCGGGGGGCGTGTGCGTCCTCGCCCATCCGGCGCGCGCGGAGGGGACCCTGACCGGTGCGGTACCCGACACGCTGGTCGACCGGATGGTCCGGGCCGGACTGGGCGGTATCGAGGCGGATCACCCCTCGCACGACGAGAGTGAGGCCGCGTACTGGCGCGCTCGCGCTGAGGAGCTCGGGGTGGTCGTCACCGGCTCCAGTGACGACCACGGCGAACTGACCGGCCACCGGCTCGGCTGCCGCACAACGGATCCGGAGGCATTCGACCGGCTGATCGAACCGGCCACGGGGGCGGAGCCGATCAGGTCCGACTGATTTCCGCGCGGATCGGTTGCGCACGGGGTGCCGTGTACGCAACGGTCCGCGGCTTATCGGCGTCTTAGGAGCGGGATGGAATCCTCGCGAGCCACGCTGGCGGGTACCCACCCACACCGCGGGACCGGAACAATGGTTCTGCACATATCGAGAGTTCGGACGCGAATCGAAGGGTCGGCACCGTGTTCTGGAAGCGGAAGGGCAAGAAGAAGGACGGCGACGAGGCCGGCGGTTCGAGCGTGGCGTCCTCAACGGTGACGACAGAGGACAGCACCGAGGACGCAGAGGAGCCGGAGGCCGGCGCCGCCGCGGAGGATGCGGACGGCACCGCGGCTGGGGACGCGCAGGCGGAGACCACCGCGGCAAAGGACAGGACGGCCTCTTCCGGCGAGAAGGAGGCCGATGATGCGGAGGCTGAGGAGACCTCCGCCGCAGTGGAGGGCGACGCATCCGCCGACGGGAACGGCGGGGAAGAGACCGGTGCGGCCGAGGCGGCCGCAGCAGTGGACGCCGACGCCGCCGACGCCGCCGACGACACTGAAGATTCGGCGGGCGTCCACGACGGCGCCGAGGACGCGGACGCGGAGGAAGCCGAGGACACGAAGACCGGAAACGCCGCCGACGCCGATGCTCTGTCGGATGAGGCCGAACCCGAGGTTCCCGGCGTCACAGAGCCCGACGAGGACGGCGTGCAGCGGGTCCGCACCGCAGGCGCGCTGCAGTTCGACGGCGAGGAGTTCGACGTCGTCAGCAATACCTGGATCGTCGACGCCGATGACGAAGGCGTCATCGTGATCGACCCGGCGCACGACTCCGAAGCCATCCTGGAGGCGGTCGGGGACCGTGAGATCTACCTCGTGGCGTGCACCAACGGCTACAACACCCATATCAGCGCCGCCGTCGAGGTCGCCGAACGCGATGAGGCCTCCATCGCGCTGCACCGTCGGGAACTACGCGCCTGGCGCAAGGTGCACGGCGCCGAGCACCGGCCCGACCTGGAGATCGAGGGCGGAGGCACGCTCAAGGTCGGCGACCTGGAGATCGACATTCTGCCCATCCCCGGGACCGCGACGGGGAGCGTGGCCTACTACATCGCCGAGCGCGGTGTGGTCTTCAGCGGGGACTCCCTGCGTGCGGGCGAACTCGGCACCGTAGGCGGCATCTACCTCGACTACACCCGGCAGGTGCACTCCATCGGCGAAGTGGTGCTGTCCCTTCCGCCCGACACCCGCATCCTGCCCGACAGCGGCCCCGAGACAACGGTCGAGGAAGAGTCGCAGAACTTCGACTCCTGGGTCTCCACGAACTGAACGGCGCCATATGCGATCGGCTGCCGCCGGCCCTTCGGCGGCAGCCCTGTCGCAGACAGCGCAGGACTTTCGGTGCGGGTATCAGCCGACCCGGGTCGGCGCCTCGGCCTTGTTCCAAAAAGAGGTCAGTGCGTCGGCGGTCGTTTCGGGTGCCTCGACATTGGGCGAATGAGCGGCGCCGGGGACCACCACGCAGCGGGCGCGGAGGCGCTCGGCCATGGCCGCTTGGACATCTGGGGGCCACGCATCGTCGCCTTCGCCGTACAGCACCAGCATGGGCAGGTCCACCTCGGCCAGTTCCCGGGTGCGGTCGGGGGCGGCGAGGAGCTCCTCGGCCATGCGGACCAGTCCGCCGGGATCGTTGGAGAGCATGCGCGTCCGCAGGAACGTATAGATCTCCTCGGCCACGTCGCTCGCCCGTGCCGGGCCGTCGAGGTGCCGCATCCAGATCTCACGCAGCAGTTCAGGGGTGGGGGTCGGCCCGAGCGCGGCCACCAATTGCCGGGCGCTGGCGGCGCGGGCACCGCCGATCGCGGCCGGTCCTGAACTCATCAGGGTGTAGGAGAGCAGCGGGGCCGCACCGGCAAGCACGGTCTCGCGGGTCACCAGTCCACCGAAAGAGTGCCCCAGCAGGTGGAAGGGGCCATTGCCGAGCGTGGTGATCAGCTCGTTGATGATGCGGCCCAGTCCTGCACGGGTGTAGGCCGCGGAGTCCTCAGGCGGAGGCGACTGGTATTGGCCCGGCATGTCGATCGCGACGACCGAACGGCCGGCCTGGGCGAGCGTCTGCAGCAGTGCGATGAAGTCTTCTTTGCTGCCCGTGTATCCCGGTACCAGGAGGGCTGGATGCCGCTCGCAGCCGCCGACGGTCGGTCGGGCCTGCAGGGCCGCTATCGTGCCGAGCGGCGTTGGGACGTCCATCCGCTGCACACCGGGCGGAAGATCCAGAAACCGAGGTGTACTCACGACGGTTCACTATATTCCCCGCCAGTAGGTTCCGGGAGGAACACCGCCCCGGCCTTGTTCTCGGCTGCTGTGCCGGGGCCGCGGTAGGTGCGGCGGGCCAGGCGGGTATTCCGCCGCGGGCGCCGTTTTCCCGGGCGGGCGCACGGCCCCGCGCGGCCCTTTGACCGTCCGAACGGATGCGCGAGCGCTGCTGGGCGGCGGCGGCCCGCTACGACACGCCCGCCTCCCGCTACCGGCCTCGCCGTCCGGGCCGTGGCCGGCGACGAACGGCCCTGGCCTTTCCCAACAGGACTAGGGAGTGTTTGACGAAGGCTTTCGGACCAGCGAGCGGCCGTCCAGGCAATCTCTCGCAAGACGATTCGCGTAGAACATCCTGGTTGGCTGGGCAAGCGACATCGGCGCAGCGAGAGGCCCCTACTGCGCGCGCTTCGCGATTATCGCGCAGCGGGGGCCCTGCCTGGTGGCCGCGAGCCCGAAATGGTTCGGCAAACACGACCTAATCCTGGTCCTTCCCCCGCCGGATCTCGACACCGTTGCGGGTACGGCGGCGTCGGCGGCGCCGTACGGGGCCGGCACCGCTGTCGGCGCCGCCGGTGCGCTCGGCGCCTGCGGTCGCGCCGGCGGCCTCTTCGGCGGATGCTGACTTCCGGGTCCGTCTGCGGTCGCGGGACCGTCCGCGGCCGCGGTTCTCGCCGGTGCCGCGCTGGTGCCCGGTGTCGCCGATGTCCTCGACCTCTTCGGCCTCCAGGCCGGCGCGCTCCCGCCGGTCCTTGGCCAGCCGCCCCTTAGTACCCGGTGGGATGCCCAGCGCCGCGAAGAAGTGCTCCGAAGTGGAGTAGGTCTCCTCGGGGTCGGGGAACGGCAGGCTGAGCGCGGCGTTGATGAGCTTCCAGCGCGCGATCTCCTGCCAGTCGATGAAGGTCACGGCCGTGCCCGAACGGCCGGCCCGGCCGGTGCGGCCGATGCGGTGCGTGTAGGTCTTCTCGTCTTCCGGGCACTCGTAGTTGACGACGTGTGTGACGTCGTCGACGTCGAGGCCGCGAGCTGCCACGTCGGTGGCGACCAGCACATCGATCTTTCCGTTGCGGAACGCGCGCAGTGCCCGCTCGCGCTGGCTCTGTCCGAGGTCGCCGTGGACCGCGGCGGCGGCGAAACCACGTTCTTGGAGGGTCCGCGCCACTTTGTCGCAGACCCGCTTGGTTTGGCAGAACACCATGCTCAGGCCGCGTCCTTCGGCCTGCAGCAGACGCGCCAGCATCTCCGGCTTGTCCATCGGGTGTGTGCGGAACACGTACTGATCGATGGCGCTGGTCGTGGTGTGGTCCGGGTCGTCGTCATCTCCGGCCCGGACATGGGTGGGGCGGCGCAGGTAGTTGCGCGACAGCGACACGATTTCGCTGGGCATGGTCGCTGAGAAGAGCATGACCTGGCGCTCCTCCGGGACCTTCTTCAGGAGCCGCTCAATATCGGGAAGGAAGCCGAGGTCCAGCATTTTGTCGGCTTCGTCCAGTACGACAGCGGAGACGCCGGCCAGACTCAGGTGCTTCTGCTTCTCCAGGTCCAGGAGGCGCCCCGGCGTGCCCACGACGATGTCCACGCCGTTCTTCAGGCCCTCGATCTGGGGCTCGTAGGCGCGGCCGCCGTAGACCGTGAGGATCCGGCTGCCGGTGCGCTTGCCGGCCGTGGTGAGGTCCGCGGCCACCTGAATGGCGAGTTCGCGGGTGGGAACGACGACGAGCGCGCGGGGGCGTTTGGGCTCGCCCGGCGCGGCCTGTGCGCGCTGCAGCAGGGGCAGTCCGAAGGCGAATGTCTTACCGGTCCCCGTGCGTGCTTGGCCGATGATGTCGGAGCCGTTCAGCGCGAGCGGGAGGGCAAGGGACTGGATCGGGAAGGGGTCGGTGATCCCTTCGGCTTCGAGGGAGTCGGCGATCTCGGTGTTCACGCCGAGATCACGGAAGGTCTTTCGGTATTCGTCGGTCGTAGTCGTGTCTGTGCTTGTCAGGGCTCATGCCTCCATCTGGGGTGGGCCGCAATCGCGTTCGTGGCCTCTGGGCTGCGCGGATGGGATCGGGACACCGGGGGCTCCGGCTTTTCGTAAAGCCGCATTCCGGCCTGTGCCGACGGCGGAACCAGCGCGGCTCAGGGGCTTTGGGGAACGCTCCCCGCACCCCGGCGCGGTCTGGACGGTCTTTTGCGGTCCGGTGCTATCGGCCGCGGGTGGTGGTCGGTGCACAGGGCCATCCGCATGTCGTGTTCGCGCGCCGACCCCGCTGGACGGGCCGCCTCGGTGAGGCGCGGCCGTTCGGCGGCGGTCCGGCTCGCTCGTTCGCCTCCGCCGTTTCTCTCTGGGCGGCGACGTCTTGTGTTGTCATGGCACGGTGTCGTCTCCGTGCGCGGAGAAAGCCGCCGCGGTCGGCTTCCACGGTCGTTCGCGCGGGAACTTCCGTGTACTCGCCCTGTCGACACGCCGTGCTCCCAGCGGGTCCACCCGGCTCGACCGTGATGACCTGGTTCGGCCTCCGTGGTTTGGCGCCTGGGGCCGTGACGGGGATCCGCGCGATGATCGGCTGTTCCCGATCACTGGACAGAGTCTAGCCTGCCGGTCCTCGCCGGATGCGGCATGCTCACAGGTCGCCGCCTCTCATCACCGTATCGGCGACGATCGGCTCTCTTTCCCTACTGGAGGACAACGCATGATCTCGGGGAAATAGTCCGGAACAGAACCGGCCGACCGGGGAGCGCTAATCTGTAGCAGTATGACGAATGGCTCTTCCTCCGATTCCGATACCCCTGCGGTCGCCGGTTGCCGTGCCGGTGTGGTCGACCTGCTGGGTCTGCTGGCCTATGCGGAGCTGGTCGGTTTCTTCCGGCTGTCCGACGACGCCGAGCGTGCGCCGACTCTCGCGGGCAAGGGAGAGCTCGCGGGACTGGCCGCCACCGAGTACGCGCACTACAAGCGGTTGCGCGACCACTTGGCGGGCCTCGGGATCGACCCCGAGGCCGCGATGGAGCCGTTTGTCGCCCCCCTCGATGCCTGGCATGCCCGCACCGAACCGCAGAGCTGGTTGGAGAGCCTGGTCAAAGCCTACGTCGGGGACGGGATCGCCGGGGACTTCTACCGCCAGGTCGCCCAGCTCGCCGACGACGAAACCGGTGAACTGGTGGCCGGAGTGGTATCGGAGTCCGGCCGGGCCGAATTTGTCGCGGCCCAGGTCAGAGCCGCCGTTGAGCAGGATCCCACGATCGCCGGTCGGCTTTCCCTGTGGGCGCGCCGCCTCGTGGGAGAGGCGTTGAGCCAGGCGCAGGTCGTAGCCGCGAGCCGGGTGGAACTGGCGGCTCTGCTGGCCGTCACCACCGATGCGGACGGCGGAGCCGAGGACGGCAAGAGCATCGGCGGAAACGGTGGTACCGGAGCGGGACCGGCCGACCTGGCCACAGTGAGCAGGATCTTCGCGAAGCTTACCGACGCGCACGCCGCCCGGCTCGAAGCGATGGGGCTGAGCGGCTGACGAACCCGGCGGAGCCGGGGCAGGGCCGATGGAACCGGCGGAATCGGCGGAATCGGCGGAGCCGATCGGGCGCGGCCCGTGCACTGTTCCGGAGTGTCCGAACGGTCGGGACTGTTACTAAGCAGCGGAATGGTACGCCGATGTCGCTTTAATCCCGAGAGTCATGTTTTCGTCTTTCGTTCGTATATAGTCGGTCGCGTTCTGTCTGAGATTCCCGTTCTGAGGTAACGATCCATGATCCGTGGGTTCTTCGCCGATGGGCCACTGGCCCGGTTGTCCCTTGAGTTCGGGCTTTTCGGGCCATTGAACACGGCGACCGCCCCATGGCTGATCGCCGAACTCGATCAGCACGCCGCTGCTGTGCGCGACTCGATCGCGGCGGAGGGCGCTCAGATTACTCGCCGTAGTCTCACCAGCTACCTGCGCGGATTCATGGACGGCTGCCGTGAGCGGGGCTGGCATTCGAGTTCTGCCGACTACGACTGGGAGACTCTTCGCGTGCTGGCGGTCTGCCGGCTGGCGAAGGAATACGGTTTCGTCCGCTAAGTTGGTCACGCCATAGGCACGACTCGCGGATCGGCGGAGCACGTCGGTCCGGGAAGTACTTCGAGGGAACCCTCACTGAGCGTAGGCTGGTCCATACCTGGGGTGCGGCTGCGCTGCTCGCGGCCACTGTTGGAGCACGGTAGCGGCCCCGAGACACGGCGCTGACAGAACCTGGTCCGGCGAATCCAACGAAAACCGCCCCAGGACTGGAAATGCGGTCTGAGAAGCCGCGAGAAAGGAAGAGTGCATGGGGAGCGGCCGGCATGGGGCGGCGCGTCCGCCGATCGGCGTCCTGATCCAACAGGACCGCGTCGATTTCTCTCTCTTCGCCTCGATCATCATGGTCGCCGTTGCGGTCATGGCGCTGATCGGCATCGGATGGGTGGGGGCCGCCTTCTGGGTCGCCCTTCTGCCGGTCTTCGCCGGCATCGCGCTCATCGTCCGCCGCATCAATCGACTGTCGCGCGAAGAACTCCGCGGCGAAGAACTCCTCTGACCCGGCCGGTGCCGACGGCACCGGCAAGGTCAGACGGGTAAGGGCGGGGCCGCCGACCCCGCCCTTACCCGGACGCTGCGGCGGCGTGCCCCGCCGTTATCCGGGGCGGCCCCGGTGCTCGGCGCCCCCGGCCGCCGTTCCCGGACGGCTCGATTGGGCGCTGTGCGCTCCTCCCCGCCCGGCGGTCGCCTGCTGCGGAGCGGAAGGCCGCATCGCGTCGGAGCGCCCGGCCTGGTAGCCGTTGTCCTCTCGGATCTTGGCGGTCTCCTGCTCAGCGACGTTGAGCCAGTTCGCCCAGCGCTGCTGCATCGGACGGATCATGCCGCCGCCGACACCGACCACGAGGATGCCGCCAATGGTGGCGAGCACGGTGATGAGGATCGGCTGTGTCACCGCGGTGGCGACCCCCATCTGGTTCAGAGCGGCGATCACACCGAGCGCCATGATGAAGACGCCGACCAGGTTGGCCAGAAACCTCCCGTAGCTGAGCCCTCCGAGCGCCCCGGAGACGATGTCCCGGGCGGCCTTGGCGATGATCCCGGTCACCACCACGATCACCAGCGCGACGATCGCCTGCGGAATCCAGGCGATGATCGAGTTGATCAACTGGGTGATCGGGTTCTGCGGGCCGAAGACGCTGAACGCCAACTGCAGCACGATCAGCAGACCGATGTAGTAGACGACCTTTCCGCTGAGTTGGCTCGCGCTGTACTTGCTGCGCTGGAAGTACTCTCCGATACCACTGCGGTTCAGCCCTCTGTCGAGACCGACACGCGCGAGCGCCTTCCCGACCAGTCGGCCGACGAACTTGGCGATGATCCAGCCGAGGATCAGGATGATCAGGAAAGCCGCGAGCTTGGGTACAAAGGACGCGACGGCGGCCCAGGCCCCCGCCAATCCCTGTCCGATATCCATCAGCACTCCTAAGCGACGATTCCCCGGCCGTGCGGCCAAGGGTGGTTCGCTTCCCGGCGCGCTCCCGTGCTGAGCGGGAAGCTCCGGTCTTCTCGTATCAGGCCGACGCCTCGGCCCGGCCCCCGCGGCCACGCAGAAAGAAGCCGCGCCGTTCACCCCGAAGGCTCCCGCTGGGACGAAGGATCCGGCCAGGTCACATGCGTTCTGTTCGTCGATTACCCGGTATGGGCCGAACCGAATCTACGAAGTGTGATGGAAAGTTGCTCAAAGTAAAAAAATGGGGTGCGCAATACCCTCCGATTGCGGTACCGCACACCCCGAAACGTCGGGCCTATTCGCGGGTCAGATCCCACCCGCTGATGCCGCGCCAGGCCAGGCGGGCGATGAGGAGTTCGGCCGCGTCCTGCGGAATCGAGTCGTAGTTGCTGAGCCAGTAGCGCGCACTCGTCTCGGCCATGCCGACCAGTCCGATGCTCAGCAGGTGCGCTTCGTCGTCGGAGATGCTGGTGTCCTGCCGGATGACATCGCCGATGAGTTCGGCGCAGCGCTGCAGGGTCTGCTCGGTCTTCTCCCGGACAGCGGGAAGGTTGCGCAGGTCCGATTCGAAGACGAGCCGGAACGCCTCGCCCTCGCCCGCGACAAAGTCGAAGTAGGCCTGGAAACTGGCGGTGACGCGCTGGCGGTTGTCGTTCGTGCTCTCCAGCGCCTCGCGCTGCTTCTCGACCAGCGCCTCGGAGTGCTGCTCCAGCAGAGCAAGATACAGCTCCAGCTTGCCGGGGAAGTGCTGATACAGCACAGGCTTGCTGACACCTGCCCGCTCGGCGATCTCGTCCATCGCCGCCGCGTGGTATCCCTGGGCGACGAATACCTCCTGGGCCGCGGCCAGCAACTGGCGCCGACGTGCGAGCCTGGGCATCCGCGTGCCCCGCGGGCGGGCGTCTGAAGGAGCTGTCACACCCATACCCTCCGAATTCGTCATGGTGCGGACCGCGCCACGCTCGGTGATGTGCAAGCGCTGGTGGATCCGGGAAGAGCCGCGGTGACCCGGCGCGTTTCCCACCATCTTACTTGCACGTAGGTTGGGAGCCGCCAGCGCGGAGCGGTATCAGTTCAGCAGAGACCGCCGATCGGGCGGGACGCCGCTGTGGGCGGCCGCCGGAACCCTCAGCGGTACTCCTCCTCGTCGAGTTCGACTTCTTGGAGTTGCTCCACCGCGTCGGCCTCGGAGACCTCGTCATCGACATCCAGCCGCATACGCCGCATCCAATCGCCGCCGGTCCCGGTCACCTCGGAGTGCTGCTCGGCGTAGTCGGCCTCCGTGGACTCCAGCGAACGCTCCGTGCCACCGGCATCCAGCGGCTCATGCTTTGTCCGGTCGCCGTCGGCCTCGGCAGCTGTGGAGTGCTGCTCGGCGTAGTCGGCCTCCGTGGACTCCAGCGAACGCTCCGTACCACCGTCGATCTGCGGTCCGCGGTTGTGCGGTCTGTCACCCTGCGGATAAGACGTCACGGATTCCCCCCGCATTCTCGTCGCCGAACGTGTCCTCACGGTACTCCGCCGTTTCCAATATCGAGGCCAAGAGCGGGTGTGCGCCGCATCCCTGGTCGGTGGCCTGCCAGGGGCGCAGCCGGGTATGTCGGGTATGGGAGAAAGTGCGGTGAGATGAGCAGTGGGGAGGGGACATGTCGGAACCGATCCCGTGGTGGCCCGGAGAGTTCTGTGAAATCGGAGACCGGAGGATCTTCGTTCGTGCCGATGGCACCGGCCCCGCATCCCGGGGGCCTCGCCGCCGCACCGTTTACGTGCACGGCCTGGGCGGGGCGTCCATCAACTGGACCGACCTGATGGGGGAACTGTCGCCGGACGTCGCAGGTGAGGCGCTCGACCTCCCCGGGTTCGGGCACTCGCCACCGCCGCCGGACCTCGACTACAGCGTTGACGCGCATGCCGCCGCGGTCGCCGGCCTCATCAGATCAGGGGAGCATCCGGTCCACCTTGTCGGCAACTCCCTGGGCGCGGCCGTGGCGGTCCGCACCGCCGCGGACTTTCCCGAGCTGGTGCACTCGTTGTCGCTGATCTCTCCGGCGCTTCCCGATCTGCGGCCCCGGCTGGTCCCCTACCAGATGACGGGTGCACTGGTCCCGGTGATCGGCCCGGCGGTCTATACCCGAATCCAGAACCAGCCGCCCGAGGCGCGGGTGCGAAGAACCCTGGACGCCACCTACCACGACCCCTCCGCGGTGCCCGCCCACCGGATCATGGAGGCGACGGAGGCGGAACGGGAACGCGACCGCTGCGATTACGCGCACACAGCGGTGCTGGAATCGCTGCGCGGCCTGGTCGCCGAATACCTGCGGCGCGGACCGCGTTCACTGTGGCGCCAGGCGGCCGGATTGCGCTGCCCCAGTCTGCTCATCTACGCGGGCGCCGACAAGTTCGTGAACCCCAGAACGGCCCGGCGCGCCGCCCGCACCTTTCCGCGCAACCGGCTGGTGCTGCTTCCCGAAACCGGCCACGTGCCCATGATGGAGCGGCCCGAACGGGTGGCCCGCGAAGTACGGCGGTTCCTGCACGAGGCGGAGGCGGCGGGCAGGCGGACACCCGGGATCGAGGCGGAACTGTAAGCCCGCTGAGAATCACCGGCGAACAACTCCCCAGCACGGGAATGCCAAACCCCACCCCGTAGGTTGGGTATAAGTGCAAGCTCGTCACGTGCCCCCTACGCCCTCCGTCCACCGGCGACGCTCCGGGGACGTGACGCCATCGAGGAATGCTGAGGAGCTGCTGTGTCGCTGCCGCCGCTGGTCGAACCAGCCGATGAGCTGACCGTCGACGAGGTGCGCCGCTACTCTCGTCACCTGATCATCCCCGACGTGGGCATGGACGGACAGAAGCGCCTGAAGAACTCGAAGGTGCTGGTCGTTGGCGCTGGCGGACTCGGGTCGCCCGCGCTGCTGTACCTGGCCGCCGCTGGTGTGGGGACGCTCGGCATCATCGACTTCGATGTCGTGGACGAGTCCAACCTGCAGCGCCAGATCATCCATGGCCAAAGTGACATCGACCGCCCGAAGGCCGTGTCCGCGCGCGACTCCATCCGTGAGGTCAACCCCAATGTCGAGGTCGTGCTGCACGAGGAACGCCTCGATTCCGACAACGCCTTCCGTATCTTCGAGCCCTACGACCTCATCCTCGACGGTACGGACAACTTCGCTACGCGCTACCTGGTCAACGACACCGCCGTGCTGATGGGCAAGCCCTATGTGTGGGGGTCGATCTACCGGTTCGACGGCCAGGCTTCGGTGTTCTGGGCCGAGCACGGCCCCTGCTACCGCTGCCTCTACCCGGAGCCGCCGCCTCCGGGAATGGTGCCCTCCTGCGCCGAGGGCGGCGTCTTGGGAGTGCTGTGCTCCTCCATCGGATCGATCCAGGTCAACGAGGCGATCAAGCTGCTCGCCGGGTTCGGCGACCCGCTCGTCGGCCGACTGATGATCTATGACGCCCTTGAGATGAGCTACCGCTCGGTCAAGGTCCGCAAGGACCCCGAGTGCCCGCTGTGCGGAAAGAACCCCACGATCACCGAACTGATCGACTACGAGGAGTTCTGCGGCACGGTTTCGGACGAGGCCCAGGAGGCCGCCGCCGGATCCACCATCACCGCGCGCGAACTCAAGCAGATGATGGACGACAACGAGGACTTCTACCTCGTCGACGTCCGGGAGAAGAACGAGTACGAGATCGTCAACATCCCGGGTGCCGTCCTCATCCCCAAGGGCGAGTTCCTCAACGGCGAGGCGTTCGCCAAGCTGCCGCAGGACAAGAAGGTCGTCCTGCACTGCAAGTCCGGCGCACGGTCCGCCGAGGCGCTGGCCGCGCTCAAGGGCGCGGGCTTCAGCGACGCCGTCCACGTGGGAGGCGGTGTCCTGGCCTGGGCGAACCAGATCGACCCCAGCCTGCCGACCTACTGACCGGACCGACCGATCGGAGGGGGCCGCCGCGGCGGCCCCCTCGTGCTGTGCACGGAGCCCCCGCACCGATCATGGGCAAACGCGGACGTACTGGGTATATCCCCTGGTGACCGCGATAGTCAGGGAGGTGCGGGCGATGAAGTTGACGGGACGCTGGGAGGATTGGGCGGCCCTGGCCGCAGGCATCACGGTCGTCATCAGCTGGATCTGGCACGGCATGATCGGTCCGCCGACGGCGGTCATGTTCCTTGTCGGCGTAGGCACCGCGTTCTCGGCGGTCCTGTCGATCACCCGCCCCGGCCTCATCGCGACCGAGGCGGTCATGTTCGTGCTGGGTGTGCTGCTCTTCGTGCTGCCGTGGCTCCTGGAGTTCACCCATGAAGGCGCGGCGGCGTGGACCGCCTGGATCCTCGGCCCCGTGATCGCGGTCCTCGGCGTCATCGGTGTCCCGATGGCCATCGCCGCACACGGCCGCCCGGCCACGCGCTAACAGCAGAACGGGACGCCCCGACCCGGATCCGACCATCTAGGGTCGGGGCATGGCCCGACCCGATTCCCATCCGAGCGACTACGCCGAGCGTGTCCTGGAGGTCGTTGAACGCGTTCCGCCCGGCCGGGTGATGTCCTACGGCGATATCGCCGAGTACCTGGGCGAAGGGGGGCCTCGGCAGGTCGGCGCGGTCATGTCCGCCTGGGGCGGGGGCGTGCCGTGGTGGCGGGTCATCCGCGCCGACGGCAGCCCGCCGCCCGGCCACGAAGTCCGCGCATTGGAGCACTACGCCGCAGAGGCCACGCCCCTGCGTCCGGGAACCTCCCGCGTCGACATGCGCGCGGCCCGCTGGGACGGTACCGAGCTTCCCGGATAGCAGGCGCGGCGGCCGGTGCGGCGAAACGGGCCCATCGCCGCGGCCTGGGGGACGAGGTGCCCGTCCGGCCGGGGAGCGGCCGGCCGCGGGAGGCGAATGCGGGCCCGGGGTATCCGATTGTCCTGAGCCTCTGGTGAACTATGCGGGGTGAGCTCATCCCCGTATCACCTTGTGCGGCGTGTGCACCGAGATACGCCGCCCCCGACGCTGGACGAGAACCAGCGACGCGTGGTCGCGCACAAGGGCGGCCCGCTCTTGGTGCTGGCCGGGCCGGGCACGGGAAAGACCACGACCATCGTCGAGGCCGTTGTCCACCGGATCGAGGAGCGCGGCATCGACCCCTCGCACCTACTGGTCCTCACCTTCAGCCGCAAAGCGGCACAGGAACTGCGGGAGCGCATCACCGCCCGGCTGCGGCGCACCACGCGGGAGCCGCTGGCGCTGACCTTCCACGGCTACGCCTATGCGCTGATCCGGCGCGAATTCCAGCGCCTCGGTGATCTGCCGCCGCGGCTGCTCTCCGGACCGGAGCAGCTCATGGAGATGCGCGAACTGCTCGTCGGCGAGTCCGCCGACGGCGCGGACCTGTGGCCGCAGCGGTTGCGTCCCGCTTTGCAGACCCGGGGGTTCGCAGAGGAGCTGCGCGACTTTCTGCTGCGCGCGCAGGAACGCGGGTTGGACTCCGTCGACCTCGACCGGCTCGGCCGGGAGCACGGCCGCGATGACTGGGTGGCCGTCGGGGATTTCCTGGACCGCTACACCGGCCGCTTCGACATCGCGCCGGTACCTACGTTCAACTACGCCGAACTGGTGCGGATCGCGGCCAACCTGCTGAACGATCCCGAGGTGCAGGCCCGTGAACGCGCGGCCCGCGAGGTGGTGTTCGTCGACGAGTACCAGGACACCGACCCGGCACAGGAGGAGATGCTGCGCGCGCTGGCCGGGGACGGCCGGGACCTTGTCGCGGTGGGCGACCCCGACCAGTCCATCTACGGTTTCCGGGGCGCCGATGTGCGCGGCATCCTGGAGTTCCCGCACCGGTTCCGTGGACCAGACCGCGAGCCCGCTCCCGTCGTGGCGCTGCAGACGTGCCGACGCAGCGGGTCCGCGCTGCTCGCGGCCTCGCGGGGGGTCGCGCGGCGGCTGCCCGCCGCTCCCGCCCCGGGCGGTGGGCCGGTCAACGCCCACCGTGGGCTCACTCCGGTCGACGGCGCCGCCGAAGGAGACGTCAGGGTGCTGCTGGCGGAGTCCCCCACCCAGGAGGCCGCCGTCATCGCCGATACGCTGCGCCGCGCTCATCTCATCGACGGCGTGCCGTGGTCGCGTATGGCGGTATTGGTCCGGTCGGCCAACCGGCAGATCCCGGTGCTGCGCCGCGCGCTCGCCGGTGCCGGGGTCCCGGTCGCCGTCGGCGGCGATGAGCTCCCGTTGGCCGCCGAGCCGCTGGTACGGCCGCTGCTGCTGCTCCTCCGCTGCGCACTGCACCCGAAGACCCTTGACGAAGCAGCGGCCCAGGAGCTGCTCACCAGTCCGTTCGGCGACGCCGACACCATCGGGCTGCGCCGCCTGGGCCGGGCACTGCGCCGTATCGAGCTCGACCACCGGGGAAGCGACAACGGAAGCGACAACGACGGAGTCCAGCGGCGGGGGCCGCGCCCCTCGGCCGTACTGCTCGCCGCGGCGCTGCGCGACCCGCGTGAGTTGACACTGGTCGATCCCGACATTGCCGCGCCGGCCCGACGGGTGGCCGACTACCTGCGCCTGATCGCGGACCGTGCGGCAGCGGGTGCCTCGGCCGAGGAGGTGCTGTGGGAGGTGTGGCGGGCCAGCGGCCTGGCCGACCGGCTGCTCAGGGCCAGCCAGGCCGGCGGCCGCCGCGGTGCCGCGGCAGACCGCGACCTGGACTCCGTCGTCGCCCTGTTCGAGAGCGCCGCGCGCTACTGCGACCGGCTGCCGCCGGGCGTTCCCGCGGGCTTCCTGGAGGATCTGGAGGCCCAGGAGATTCCCGCCGACACCCTGGCCGAGCGGGCACCTGAAGGCGAGGCGGTGCGGATCCTCACCGCGCACCGCTCCAAGGGCCTGGAATGGGATCTGACAGTGGTCGCCGGGGTGCAGGAGGGAGACTGGCCCGATCTGCGGTTGCGCGGCTCCCTGCTGGGTGTGGAGCAGCTCGTGGACACCGTCACCGGGTTCACCGACAGCTCCGGCGCGGCCGTGGCGTCCAAACTGCTGGACGAGGAGCGGCGGCTGTTCTACGTCGCCGTCACCCGGGCGCGGCGCACCCTCGTCGTCACTGCGGTCGGCGGCGCGGACACCGAGGAGCGCCCGTCGCGCTTCCTCGCCGAACTCGGTGTCGGCGAACCCGAACGCGTCAGCACCGGCCGCCGCTGGCTCTCCCTGCCCGCGCTCGTGGCCGATCTGCGCTCCGTCGTCACCGACTCCGACCGCCCCGATCCGCTGCGCCGTGCGGCGGCCGCCCATCTCGCCCGGCTCGCCGACGCGGAGGTGCGCGGCGCCGATCCGGCACAGTGGTACGCCCTCACCCCGTTCTCCGACGACCGGCCGCTCGTCGACGAGGGCGGCACGATCCGGGTATCGCCCTCGCAGGTGGAGCGCTTCAGCACATGCCAGCTCCGGTGGCTGCTGGAGAACGCCGCCGGTGCGTCGGCCATGGAGATGTCGTCGGCGCTGGGGAGTATCGTGCACGCCGTCGCCGTGCTCGTCGCCGAGGGCGCGGGGATCGAGGACATCCGGCGCAGGATGGACGACATCTGGTCGGAGCTGGACTTCGGCGGGCCGTGGTTCGCGGGCAAGGAGCGCGAACGGGCCGACGAGATGGTCGACAAGCTCATCGCCTGGCACGAACGCAACGAGCGCGAGCTCGTCGCCACGGAAGAGGGGTTCAGGGTCGACATCGGAGGCATCGAGATCACCGGGCGCGTCGACCGGCTGGAGAAGGACGCCGACGGCCGCGCGGTGGTCGTCGACATCAAGACCGGGAACAGCCGGCCGAAGGATGACGAGCTCGCCCGCCACCCGCAGCTCGGCGTCTACCAGCTCGCCGTACTGAAGGCGGCCTTCGCCCAGTTCGGCCTGGTCGAACCGGGCGGGGCCGAACTCATCCAGCTGGGGAGCAGGGCGGCGCTGAAGAAGCGGGCCCGCGACCAGGCGCAGCCGCCCTTGGGAGAGGACCCCGACCCGAAGTGGTCGGACCGGCTGGTCCGCGACGTCGCCGACGGCATGTCGGGGGCGAGGTTCCAGGCGACCCGCAACTCCTTCTGCGACTCCTGCGCTGTGCGCTCCAGCTGCCCCGCGCACGACGAAGGGAAGCGCGTGTGACCGCGAGCCATGAGACAGAACCAAAGGCAGACGCTCCGCGCCGCGTCCTCACCCCCGCGGAGCTCGCTCGGATGCTGGGACAGCCCGAACCCACCGCCGAGCAGGCGGCCGTCATCTCCGCACCGCTGAGCCCCGGCGTGGTGGTCGCCGGCGCGGGGTCGGGCAAGAGCGAGACCATGGCCGGGCGTGTGGTCTGGCTGGTGGCCAACGGGTTCGTCCGCCCCGAGAACGTCCTCGGCCTCACCTTCACCCGGAAGGCGGCCGCGGAACTGGCCGAACGCGTACGCAAACGCCTCGACCAGCTGCGCGCCACCGAGCAGGTCCCCGCCGATGTCCTCGACGGCGATCCGGCCGTGTCCACCTACAACTCCTATGCCGCCCGGCTGGTGGGCGACCACGCCCTGCGCGAGGCCATCGAACCGTCGACCCGGCTGATCAGCCAGGGCCAGTCCTACCAGCTCGTGTCCCGCATCGTGAGCGAATACGACGGCCCGATGGACGCCATCACCGTCGCGCCGCGCGCGGTGACCGAACGCGTGCTGGACCTGGCCGGAGAACTCGCCGACCACCTGCGCACGCCCGACGACGTGCGCGGAGTGGGCCGCTGGATCGCCGAACGCGTCGACGCGCTGCCCAAAAAACCGGTGCAGGAGACCCGCGCCCTGGCGGAGACCCAGCGCAAGCGCGAGCAGCTGCTGCCGCTCGTCGAGCGCTACACCAAGGCCAAAGCCGCGCGCGAGGTGATGGACTACGGGGACCAGGTCGCGTTGGCCGCGCGGATCGCGATGCACCACCCCGAGGTCGGGATGATCGAGCGGAGCCGGTACACGGTGGTGCTGCTCGACGAGTACCAGGACACCAGCCACGCTCAACTGCTGCTGCTGCGGGCGCTGTTCGGCGGCGGTCACCCGGTCACCGCCGTCGGGGACCCCTGCCAGTCCATCTACGGATGGCGCGGTGCGAGCGCGGGCAATCTCACCGGTTTTCCCACGGACTTCCCCGAGGCGCCGGGGCGGGCCTCGCCCGTCCGCAAGCTCGCGACCAGCTTCCGCAACGGCGAGCGCGTGCTGCAGGTCGCCAAGCGCCTCTCCGATCCGCTGCGCGAGGAGGCCGAGTACGTTCCGGTGCTCCACCCCGGCCCGGCGCGGCAGGGCCGCGGGGCCGTGGCGTGCGCGCTGTTCTCGACCGAAACAGAAGAGGCGGCCTGGATCGCCGACACCATCAAGGCCGCCATGGAACAACCGGGCCACCTCGCCCCCGACGGTGCCGCCTGGCCCGAAGGCGAGGGCGGCACCGCCATCACCTACGGCGACATCGCCGTCCTGTGCCGTAAACGGTCCCAGTTCCCCGCGCTGCGCGAGGCCCTGGAGGAGCGCGGCATCCCGGTGGAGGTCGTCGGCCTCGGCGGGCTCATGACCGTCCCGGAGGTGCGCGACATCGTGGCCACGCTGCGCGTCGTGCACGACGCCACGGCGGGCAACGAACTCGCCCGGCTGCTCACCGGCCCGCGCTGGCGGATCGGGCCGCGCGATCTCGTCGCCCTCGGTGAGCGCGCGACGCTGCTGGCCAAGGAGACCCGGCGCGACCTCAGCGATGCCGCACCGCAGCCGGAGGAGCAGGAGGAGGAGCTGCTGCGCCGCACCGTCTTGGACCTGACGGCGGAGAGCGGCAGCCTCATCGACGCACTCGACGATCTGGGGCCGGCCGAGAACTACTCCGCGACCGGGTACGAGCGGCTGGCGGCTTTCTCCGCCGAGCTCCGCACGCTGCGCAAGCAGGTCGGGCAGCCGCTGCCCGACCTCATCAGCGAAATCGAGCGCACACTCGGCCTGGACATCGAGGTGGGGGCGCGGACCGGCCGCGACCCGGTGGCCGCGCGGGCCGACCTCGACGCCTTTGTCGACGCGGCCGTCCGGTTCGTCGGCAACAGCGACGACCCCAGCCTCGGAATGTTCCTGGCCTACCTGCGTTCGGCCGAGGACGCGGAGAAGGGACTGGAGCCCGGCGAACGGGTCGGCGGCAGCGACACCGTCAAGCTCATGACCGTGCACGCCGCCAAAGGGCTGCAGTGGCCCGTAGTCGTGGTGCCGGGCCTGTCCGGCGGCACGGGCTCGCCGGTCTTTCCCACCAAGGCGCGCGACGCCGGAGGATGGGTGACCAAGGAGCACAAGCTGCCCTTCCCGCTCCGCGGCGATGCGGCCGGGCTGCCCGAACTCGCCGACGTCGACAAGCAGAGCATCAAACGGTTCGTCGACGCGGACAAGGCCCGGCACCGGATGGAGGAGCGGCGGCTGGCCTACGTCGCTGTCACCCGCGCCTCCTTCATGCTGCTGTGCACCGGGCACTGGTGGGGCGGCTCCAGCACGAGTCGGCGCGGACCCTCGGTATTCCTCGAAGAGGTCCGGGAGGCGTGCGAAGCGGGAGCGGGCCGCGTGGTGGCCTGGGCCGACCCGCCGGGGGAGGACGAACGCAATCCGCAGACCGCCGAGGCCGAATCGGTCGTGTGGCCGCAGGGGCCGGAAGAGTACGCGGACGCCGCGGCGCGGCGGTACCGCGATATCGCCGAAGGCGCGGAACTGGTCGCCCGCGCCCGTGCGGGCGGCGAGGAGACGGGGGAGCCCGAATGGAGCAGGTGGCTGCGAACGTTCGACCAGGCGTCCATGCCGGCCTCCATGCGGCGCCGGCTCGACGGCTGGTCGCGTGACACCGAACTGCTCCTCGCGCATCGCGGGATCGAAGCGGCGTCGGATGGCGGGGGGATCCCTGTGGAGCTGCCCGCCCATCTGTCGGTGTCCTCCCTGGTCTGGCTCGCCCGGGATCCGGCGGCGCTGGCCCGCCAGATCCGCCGCCCGCTGCCGCGCCCGCCCGCCCCGCACACCAGGCGCGGTACCGCGTTCCACGCGTGGCTGGAACAGCGCTTCGGCCAGCAGAGCCTGCTGGTGCCCGGGGAGCTTCCCGGGGCGGCCGATGAGACCGCCGGCGGCGATGAGGATCTGGCGGAGCTACAGCGCCGCTTCGAGGCCGGTGAATGGGGTGAGCGCACCCCGCTCGACGTTGAGGTCCCGTTCGAGACGATCATCGGCGACAGGCTGATCCGCGGCCGGATGGACGCCGTGTTCCACGACGCCCAGGCCGGCCATTACGACGTCGTCGACTGGAAAACAGGACATCCGCCGGAGAACTCCCGGGAGCGCCGGGCCGTCGCCGTGCAGCTCGCCGCCTACCGCATCGCCTGGGCCGAACTGGCCGGAGTGCCGCTGGAGCAGGTCAGGGCCGCGTTCCACTACGTCCGTGCGGGGGAGACCATCCGCCCCGCGGACCTCCTTGATGCCGCCGGCCTCGCCGCGCTGATCGAGAGCGTTCCCGAACTGCCGTGACGGGTCGGATATGCCGAGTTCCGCGGCGGCATGGCTCTTGGGGGGATGTGCGGATCGCTCTCCGGTCGTAGCCGCTGTGGCCCAGGACATGGGCGAGGTGCCGTTGACGGACCGTGCCGTGCTCGGGGCCGCCGCCGAGGTTCTAACCTCGGTAATGGCGGAGGACACTACGGCCAGGCCGAGCGCACCGCTTCTTCGCCGACCCGCCGACCCGTCGAACCGCCGAACGAACCGAAAAGGCACCATGCACCCTTTCCAGCCGACACCGCCGCTCGCTCGCGGGCAGATCGACATGGCCGGGCACCGGCGCAACGATGCCGCCTGGCTCGATAAGGCCTGGTCGGACCGTGCAACGCGCGTCCTCGTCCTCGAAGGCGGGGACCCCGGCGCGTCCTACGGGTGGCGTGCCCTGTCGTCGCATCAGTCCCGGCTGCTCACCACGGCCGGTGCCCACGGGCCGGAACTGGTCTTCGTCTCCCCGCAGGACGCCCCGGAGGGCGAGCGCTACCTGCTGGGCGTTGACGAGGAGGAGCGCGCCTACTTCGCCGTTCGCGCCGTGACCGAGAACCCGCTGCCAAACGTCGAGGGCGCCGAACCGGCAACCCTGCGCGAGGTGGGGGCGCTGCTCAACGACCGCGAATCCGGGCTGGTCACCCACGCCGTCGCGGTGGCGAACTGGAACGCCACCCACCGGTTCTGTCCCGGGTGCGGGGCGCCGACCCGACCGTCCGCGGCCGGGCACGTGCGGATCTGCGAAGAGGAGGGCCGGGAGCACTTCCCGCGCATGGACCCCGCCGTGATCATGCTCGTGCACCGGGAGGTCGACGGGGTGGAGCAGTGCCTGCTGGGGCACAACCTGAAAGCGCCGGAGAACTGGTACTCCACGCTCGCCGGGTTCGTGGAGCCCGGGGAGTCGCTGGAGCATGCCGTTATCCGCGAAGTCGCCGAGGAGGTCGGTGTGGCCGTGGCCGAACCGCGCTACCTGGCCTCGCAGCCGTGGCCGTTCCCGCGCAGCCTGATGCTGGGCTACTTCGCGCGGGCCGTCGGAGAGGCCGAACGCACCGACCACGAGGAGATCTCCGACCTCCGCTGGTTCAGCCGCCCGGAACTGTTCGAGGCGACCAGCAGCGGCGAAGTCGTCCTGCCCGGAGCGGCCTCGATCGCCCGCACCCTGATCGAGCACTGGTACGGAGGAGAACTCCCCGGAAGCTGGTAGCGGCTGGTCGGCTGGTCGGCTGACCGGCTGGTCGGCGGGCCTCCGCTCTCCCGAGCTCAGGAGCGTCGCGGCTCGGTGGCCTCAGCGGCGGCGCCTTCTCTTGCGAGTTCGACGGGGAGCAGGGTAAGAGGGTTTGTACAGCTCGCCACCACATCGCGGGCCATATCGGCGACTTTGCGGCCGCGTGAGCGCGCTGCGGAGCGGAGCCGTTCGAACGCTTTGCGCGGTGTCAGCCTGTGGCGCTCGGCGAGAACTCCGATGGCCTGCTCTACGACCACCCGCGTATGCAGGGCGTACTCCAGTTGGGCCACCGTCACACGCAGCCGTTCCACCTCCGTAGCCTCCGCAGAGGCCCGAGGCGGAGCAGCCGTCGGCGTGGTCAAAGACCGCTCCTCGGACGCCAGGAGGTCGGCGAGGACCACGGCGTTGAGCAGGTCCGGTATGTCCTCGCTATCGTGCACGCGCCATCCCGTCGGCGTCCGCCGGATCAGGTCGAACGGAACCGTTCCCTCCTCGCGGGCCGTTTTGTGAGATGTCACGTCTTCCCCCAATTCGTCTGCCCCTGTGGAGCGTCGGCCGCCGCCCGGACCGGCCGGACGGCGGCCGCGCGGCTACGCCTGCGCCGCGAGCTTCTCTTTGACCTGGGCGGCCGACGGGTTCGTCAGGGCACTGCCGTCGGCGAAGACCAGGGTGGGGACGGTCTGGTTGCCGCCGTTCACCTGCATGACGTACTCGGCCGCGGCAGGGTCCTGTTCGATGTTCACCTCGTCAACCGCGATCCCTTCGCGCTCGAGCTGCCTCTTCAGCCTTTTGCAGAAGCCGCACCAGGGAGTGGAGTACATCGTGATCCCGGTAGTCGGGGTGGTCATTGAGCCGTCTCCTTCAGCCATGTGGACGAAAACCGCTTAGTACCAACGCTGTATACCGGGAAGACCTTCCCTGACGCTTTCATGTCAGCAGGTGGGACGTGTCCTGGCGTGTCCTGGTTCCCGTGGAACGCCGCATGTGGGATCTATGCGCCGTCCTGTCCACAGGCGTACGGACACGATGTGTGTGCCCCTACCTCCACTGATAGTTGAGAGACTGGGCCAGGTGAATGGGAGCAGTGTGGCCAGAGGTGGCCGCAGACGGGCCGACCGGCAAGGCGCCCCGCACAGCACAGCCGGAGCAGAACGGAGCGGACAGGATGGACCCAGACCGCGTACTGGACGGGCTCGACCCCGAGCAATTGGAGGCGGCGCGTGCCCTGCGCGGTCCAGTGTGCATCCTCGCGGGCGCCGGAACCGGGAAGACCCGCGCCATCACCCACCGGATCGCCCACGCGGTCGCCAGTGGCGTCGTCACCGAGCAGCAGATCCTCGCTGTGACGTTCACGACCCGCGCTGCGGGTGAGATGCGCGGACGGCTGCGCGGTCTCGGCGCCCCGCGCGTGCAGGCCCGTACCTTCCACGCCGCCGCGCTGCGCCAGCTCTCCTATTTCTGGCCGCAGGCGATCGGCGGGCCGATACCCACCCTGATCGACAGCAAGGCCCAGGTCGTCGCCCGGGCCGCGAACTCCTGCGCGCTACAGCTCGACCGCACCGGGCTGCGCGACCTCGCCGGCGAGATCGAATGGGCCAAGGTCACCCAGGTCCGTCCCGCCGACTACGAGAAGTCGATCGCCAAGGCCGGGCGCACCGCACCCATAGCGGCCAATGATGTCGCCCGGGTCTATGAGGCCTACGAGGAGATACGCCGCGAACGCAACCTGCTCGACTTCGAGTCGATCCTGGAACTCACCGCGGCGATGATCACGGAGGACCCCGGAATCGCCGACCGGATCCGCGACCAGTACCGCTACTTCGTGGTCGACGAGTTCCAGGACGTCAACCCGCTGCAGAAGCTGCTGCTGGACGCCTGGCTGGGCGACCGCGACGACATCTGCGTCGTCGGCGACCCCAGCCAGACCATCTACTCCTTCGCCGGCGCCACTCCGAGCTATCTCACCCGCTTCTCTGCCGCCTACCCGCACGCCACCGTCGTACGGCTGGTCCGCGACTACCGCTCCACCCCCCAAGTCGTCCAGGTGGCCAACGGGGTGCTCCACAAAAGCGACGCCGCCGAACACCGGCTGGAGCTCATCGCGCAGCGCCCCGACGGCCCCGATCCCACCTATACCGAGTACGACGACGAGCCTGCCGAGGCCACGTCGGTCGCCCGCAGGATCGCCGCGCTCATCGACTCCGGGACTTTGGCCCGCGAGATCGCGGTGCTGTTCCGCACCAATGCGCAGTCGGCCGCCTACGAGCAGGCCCTGGCCGACGCGGGCGTGGCCTTCACCGTCCGCGGCGCCACCCGGTTCTTTGACCGCCCCGAGATCAAACAGGCCGTGCACACCCTGCGCGGGGCACGGCAGGGTGCGGACGAGGAGCCGCTGGTCACCACGGTGCGCCATATCCTCGGCCCGTTGGGGCTCACCTCCGAACCGCCCGAAGGCCGTCAGGCGCGCGAGCGCTGGGAATCTCTGGCGGCCCTGGCCCAACTGGCCGAGGACGTCGCGGCGGCACGCCACGAGGCGACCATGGCGGATTTCGTCGCTGAACTCGAGGCGCGCGTGGCCACCGAGCACGCACCGGAGTTCGAGGGTGTCACGCTGGCGTCCCTGCATTCGGCCAAGGGCCTGGAGTGGGACGCGGTGTTCCTCGTGGGGCTGACCGAGGGCATGCTGCCCATCATCTACGCCGAATCCGCCGACCAGATCGAGGAGGAGCGGCGGCTGTTCTACGTCGGCGTCACCCGCGCCCGTGAGTACCTCTCCCTTTCCTGGGCCCTGGCGCGCGCCCCCGGGGGCCGTAAGAGCCGAAAGCCGTCGCGGTTCCTCGACGGGCTGCGCCCCGCTTCGCCCTCGCTTGCGGGCCGGCGCGCCGAGCGCCGCAGGAAGGCCACGGTCATCCAGTGCCGTATCTGCGGGAACACCCTCACCGAGGCCGCCGAACGGAAGCTCGCCCGGTGTCTCGACTGCCCCGCCGACTATGACGAGGAGCTGCTGGAGCGCCTGAGGGTCTGGCGTCGGTCCGCCGCCGAGCAGCAGAGTGTGCCCGCCTACGTCGTCTTCACCGATGCCACGCTGCAGGCGATCGCCGAACACGTGCCGACCAGCCGTTCCCGACTGTCCCGGATATCCGGTGTCGGCGCGGTCAAGCTCGAACGCTACGGTGATGCCGTGCTGGCCCTGTGCGCAGGCAAGGAACCGGCCGAGGCCGCGGACGGAAGGGATCCGGATGATGAGTGAGCAGAACGGGGACAACGGCCGGGACGTGCGCGGCGCCGGATCCGACGTGCCGCCGGGGCAGCGGCTCACCGGACTCCTCGACATCCTCGACCTGGAGCGGATCGAGGACAACATCTTTCGCGGGCGCAGCCCCGACGACAGCCCACAGCGCGTCTTCGGCGGTCAAGTCGCAGGCCAGGCGCTGGTGGCGGCCGGACGCACGGTGCCTGAGGGCCGCCACGTGCACTCTCTGCACGCCTACTTCATCCGGCCCGGGGATCCGTCGGTCCCGATCGTCTACGAGGTCGACCGGGTGCGGGACGGCCGCTCCTTCACCACCCGGCGCGTCACCGCGATCCAGCACGGCAAGGCGATCTTCACGCTGTCGGCGTCCTTCCACAAGGCCGAGTCGGGGCTTGAGCACGAGGTTCCGATGCCCGAAGTCCCCGGCCCCGAAGAGCTTCCGACCATAGGGGAGCGGCTCCTCGACGCCTTCGGCAAGGTGCCCCGGTTCGCCACCTGGCACCCGATCGAGATGCGCCCGGTGGGGCCGCTCTCCTTCGAGGTGAAGCGCGACCCCAGCCTGAGCACGACCCGCAATCTGGTCTGGCTCAAAGTCGACGGCGAACTCCCCGACGACCCGCTGCTGCACGTGTGCCTGATGACCTACGCGTCGGACGTGACGCTGCTCGACACCATCCTGATCCGGCACGGCCGGTCGTTCACCGGCGTCTCCATGGCCAGCCTGGACCACGCGATGTGGTTCCACCGCCCGTTCCGCGCCGACGAATGGCTGCTGTACGCCCAGGAGACCCCGAGCGCTGCCGGTGCCCGGGGTCTGGCCCGCGGCCTCGTCTACACCCGCGGCGGCGAACTCGTGTGCTCTGTCGTCCAAGAGGGGCTCATCCGGGTTCTTTAGCGGTGTGCGGCTTTGGCCGTCGCCCCTCCGTCCGCGCCCGCCGGTCTTATGGGGCCGGTTTGGGAAAGGGCGCGGGTAACTCTGTCAGACGCCGGGAAATTCCTCGGGGTTCCGTCCAGGTTCGGACAACTACGCAGGTCAAAAATAGGTTGCCGGTTTTCCCCGCCCCCTCTAGGGTTGTTTCCATCGAGCCCGCGCCGGCCACGGGAGAAATCCCGTCGGCCCGATTGTGAAGGAGGTGTCCCGTCAGATGATCTCTCAGAATTCCGAGTTCGGCTTGGACCACCGGTCCGGCCTGCTTTCTGCTGTCTCGCGGGACACCGTGCGCGGAAGTGCTGTCGAACCCGATCAGGCCCTCGGAGCAGTGCCTCTGATGGTTTGGGCGACGGTCGGCATGGACCACATCGGCGAATATGCCGATCGGTTCTGCGGCGCCAATGGCAGCCGAATCGAACTCAAGCTCGCAGCAGGAACCCCGCGCCCCAAGGGCGCCGTGGGGGAGTGTCCACGGAGCGCTCCGGCTTAGCCTAAGGCCGGGTCTCTCCCGTGGCCGCGGACCCCACATCGGGGCCGCGGCCGTTTTGATCTTCACCGATGTCCTTCTCTGTTGTGAGCGGAGGAGTGTCTCGGCTGGACGCATCGCAGGTCCTGGCCCCATCACCGGATGAGATTCCGGCCCGTTGCCAACCGCGTCGAACACGAAAGATCAGGGAGGACACCGATGCTTGCGTCGGTCCTGGAGACTCCGTGGCTGGGGGAAGTCGAAGTTCCCTGCAAGTGGGAGCCGGACCTTTTCTTCGCCGAAGCCCCGGCGGACGTCGAGGCGGCCAAGGCCGTCTGCCGCGACTGCCCGGTCCGGGAGCAGTGCCTGGCCGATGCCCTTGAGCGGCGCGAGCCGTGGGGCGTCTGGGGCGGTGAACTGCTCGTCGCCGGCAAGGTCGTCGCGCGCAAGCGCCCGCGTGGCCGTCCCCGGAAGAACCCCGAGCCGGTTGCCGCCTGACCCACTCTCCATTGCCCGCTTCACCTCACAAAGGACATCTATCGCCATGCTGCTCTACGAACTCGTTCGCCTGCAGGGCACCGTCGACCAGAAACTGCAGCGTCAGCGCCACCGCCTCTCCGCTCGCCAACTCCGGGCCGAACTCCGGGAGCGCCGCCGCGCGGAACAGGCGCTCAAGGAGCTGAGGTGGGCGCGCCTATGTTGACTCGGGCGCGCGACTGAAGCGGGCCGGCGCCCCTCGGGGCGCCGACCCCTATCCGGTTGGAAAGCGGTGGCCGTTTCCGGCCACCGAAGATGCGCGTAGGTGTGCTGAATCACTATCGGCCAGTCCGGGAGGCGGCCGGCCGGCGCGGGAAAAAGCGGTCGCCGTGGGGCAAAAAGCGGTAATGCACCCCTGTGGTCTCTGTCAACTCTGAGCTACCGTGAATTTGTGCCTCCGAACCCCGAAGTCGAGGTACGCCGGAGTCCTCGTCGACGGCGAACAGTGTCCGCCTACCGAGACGGGAACAAGACGGTCGTCCTCGTCCCCGCCACGTTCTCCCGCGCGGAAGAGAAGCGCTGGGTCGACCGCATGCTGGAGCGGCTGGAGGCACGCGAGGAAAGGCGCCGCCCGGACGACGATGCGCTGCGCGCCCGTGCGCTGGACCTGGCCGACCGCTACCTTGACGGCCGGGCGCGGCCGGACAGCGTGCGCTGGGTCGACAACCAGCAGGCGCGCTGGGGATCCTGCACCCCCGAAACCGGTTCCATCCGCCTTTCCCGCAGGCTGTCGGGGATGCCGTCATGGGTCGTCGATTATGTCCTCGTACACGAACTCGTGCATCTGATCATTCCCCACCACAACCAGGAGTTCTGGGAGCTGGTGCGCCGCTACCCGAAGGCCGAGCGCGCCCGCGGCTATCTGGAGGGCGTCACCGCCGCGCCCCGCCTCGACATCGGAGGCGGCGGCGAGGTCGCAGAAGACGACACCTGCCATCGTTGACGGTTCCGCTTCGCCGATCTTGGCTTTGCGCACGCGTACATGCGTGCACAGAACCACGATCGGCGGAAAAGGGCCGCGAGCACGAAGGGATGCTCTGACATGAAGCGAATGGCGGCGGTGCTCGTCACGCCCCGGACCGGAGCCGTACCGCCTCCCGGGACCGACCCGGCCGCGTTCGCCCTGGCCCTCACCGAGGACACCTACGAGGTTGTCGCAAGCCTGGAACTGTGCGAACCCGCCGTGGCGGTGTGGGCCGCGGGACAGAGCGAGGCCGATGCGATGGCGGCCCGTGCCGCTGAGGTGACCTGGCCCGGCACCCCCGTTCTCCGACTGGCCGGGGGAGCACCGCTGGCCGGAGCTTTGGCGAAACTGCGGCGGCTGGGCGCCGACCAGGCGGCCGTCGTCGCCGCCGACGCCCCCGACCTGCCGCCGCTGCTGGTCGGCAAGCTGTTCCGGGGGCTGGGCAATGCCGAGATCGCGGTCTGTCCGGCCGAGAACGGCGGCCTGGCCGGGTTCGCGTCCCGCCTGCCGCTTCCGCCGTGGGCAGGAAACCCCGACCTCGACGACTCCGGCGCGCTGGCGGCCCTCACAACGGCCCGCCCCGAGCGCCGCGCCCTATCGGTCGTTCCCGGCTGGCATCGCCTCCGTGCCCCCGGCGACATCTCCCGTCTCGACCCCGGCCTGGAAGGATGGGAGGCTACCCGCGCCCTTCTCTCCCCGCGGTATTGACGCGCGTTGATCAAGCCCCATTGGCCGCGACGGTGGCGGCCGCCGCACGGACCAGGGCGCGGCAGGCGTTGTCGGTCGGTTCGGGAACCGCGCTGACGGGAAACCAGCCCAGGTCGGCGGACTCGTCCTCTGCACGGACTAAAGGCGCGCCGTCCGGGGCGATCGCCGCGTACTGCACATCAAGGTGCCAGGTTCCGCCCCCGCAGGGGACACGGTGCCGGTCCAGCCGTACCGGCTGGGGAAGCAGGCGCAGGCGGGGGATGCCGGACTCCTCAGTGGCCTCACGCAGCGCGGCAGCCGCCAGCGAGGTGTCGTCCTCCTCACAGTGCCCGCCCGTCTGCAGCCACAGGTTGAGTTTGTGGTGCAGGGTGAGCACGGCGTTCGCCCCCGAGGCGTCGATGATGGCCGTACTCGCCGTCAGATGACCGGCCAGGCAGCCCCGTCGCATGGCGTCGGGGTACAGATCCAGGTGGGCGAGGTAGGACCGGCGCAGTTCTTCCTGCTGTGCATCGGGTGCGACCCAGGCGGACAGTACCTTCCGCGCGTCAGCGTGCAGCGTCACGCGCCGCCCCTGGTGTCACCGTTGTCCGGGCCGTCATCGCGCCCGTCCTGGTCGGTCTCGCCCTGCTGTTCTTCGGCGGCACCGGATTCGCCGGTGAACTGCGAGATGTCGATCTGCGCGGCCTCGGCGTCAGCCTGGCCGTGCACGTAGGCGTCCGGGTCGTCCAGGTCGGAACTGGAGGGCATCAGGTCCGGGTGCTCCCACACGGCATCGCGGCCCTCGATTCCGCGCGCGTCCTCCAGCGCGGCCCACAGCACGGCCGCCTCGCGCTGCCGGCGCGGCCGCAACTCCAAGCCCACGAGTGTGGCGAACGTGTGCTCGGCGGGGCCGCCGGTGGCCCGGCGGCGGCGGGTCGCCTCGGCCAGCGACGCCGCGTGCGGCAGCCGGCCGCTGACAGCGGAGCCGACCACCGCCGACACCCACCCCTCGATCAGCGCGAGGGTGGTCTCCAGGCGGGCGAGCGAGGCCTTCTGCTGTGGTGTGTCCTGCGGCTGGAACAGCCCTTCGCCCTCGGTCCCGGACAGCGCCTCCTGCAGCGCCTCGGGGTTGGAGATGTCGATCCGGCCGAGCTTCTCCTCCAACCCGCTCATGTCGAACGACATGCCGAGCGCGTACTCCTCGACCAGGCTGAACAGGTGGGAACGCAGCCACGGCACGTGCCCGAAGAGCCGGTGCAGGGCCACTTCGCGCGCCGCGAGGTACAGCCGCACCTCTTCCTGCGGGATCTCCAGCCCTTCGCCGAACTTCTCGACCCCGGGCGGCAGCAGCGCGGCGCGCCCCGCCCCGGCCAGGGGGAGGCCGACATCGGTGGAGCCGACCACCTCGCGCGCCAGTTCACCGATGGCCTGCCCCGCCTGCTGGCCGACCAGCATGCCGCCCATCTGCTGCACCATGCCCATCAACGGACCGGCCATGGAGCGCATCTCCTCCGGGAGGTTCTGCCCCATCGAGTCGACGATGCGCGAGGTCAGCGGGTCGCACAGGCGGGACCATGTCGGCATGGTCTTCTCGATCCACTCCGACCTGCTCCAGGCCTCCATGGTCTGCACGCCCGACGGTAGCGTGGTGGCCTCGTTCAGCCACAGGTCGGCGAGTTGCAGGGCCTCTTGGACCTTGGCGTAGTCGTGGGGGCCGACGCTGGAGTCGCCCTTCTGGGACACTGTGTGCCGGGCGATGTTCTTGGCCATGTCCCAGTTCACCGAGCCCGGCGAACCGCCCTGTCCACCGGGGGCGGACTGCGCCGCCATCATGTCGGCGAACTGCCGGAGCATCTGGGCCATCTGCTGGGGGTCGCCGAAGGGGAACCCGCCGGGCAGGTTCGGGTCACCCTCGCCTGGGCCGCCCCTTCCGGCTCCGGAGCCGGAACCGCCCGATCGCCCCCCTGACTCGTCGTCGGGATCGTTCGGCATGCTGAAACCAAAAGGTAGGTCGCTCACGATTAGACCTCAGGCAGGATTAGGTTCGTCTCCACTGTCACGTTAGCTGGGAGCCGCCCGGAGTGAATACCGAAAACAGCCAGGTTCGCCAACAGCACAGCCCCGGCACGGGAGGACTGGTGATCGCGGTCACCGGGGCCGCCTCCGGTGTCGGCCGTTCGCTGGTGGAACGCCTGACCTCCGTGGCGGGTTCCGGCCGTGTCGCGCAGGTCGTCGCGATCGACGGGGAACACGGTGACATCGACGGCGCTACCTGGAGGGTCTCCGATGTCCGGGACCCGGGGCTGGCCGCCAGCCTCTTTGGCGTCGATGTGCTGGTGCACACCGATGACGACCGTTCTTTGGAGACACCGGCCAAGCAGCGGAGGGCCGCCAACATGCGCGCCGCCCAGACCGTGCTCACAGCGGCCGCGGCCGAACGGGTCCCGCGTGTGGTCCTGGTCACCAGCACCATGGTCTACGGCGCGGCCCCCGACAACCCGGTTCCCATGCCGGAGAACACGCCGCTGTCGCCCGGGACAGGGGCGGGGCTCATCGGCGACTTCGCCGAGGTCGAGGAGCTCGCCTGTCGGGCGCGGCGCGCGCACCCCGGCCTCTCGGTCACGGTCGTGCGCCCCGCTCCGTTGGTCGGCCCGGGGCTCGACACCGCGTTGACCCGCCACTTCGCCGCCCCGCGGCTGCTCAGCGTCAAAGGCCGGGAGCAGGCGTGGCAGTTCTGCCACGTGGACGACCTGGCGAGCGCGCTGGAATTCGTCGTCGTCAACGCGGTGGACGGCAAGGAGGGGGCCCTCGCCGTCGGCTGCGACGGTTCACTGGCCCAGGCCGAGGTGGAGGAGATCACAGGGCTGCGCCGCTTCGAGGTCCCCGCCAACCTGGCCCTCGGGGCCACACAGCGCCTGCACCGCGTGGGCATCACCCCGGCGTCGGCGGGCGAGCTGAAGTTCCTCGTCTATCCGTGTGTCGTCGATTGCCGCACCCTGCGGGACGCGGGCTGGCGC
The DNA here is from genome assembly GCA_021793235.1 of Actinomycetes bacterium. Taxonomy (GTDB): domain Bacteria; phylum Actinomycetota; class Actinomycetes; order Streptosporangiales; family Streptosporangiaceae; genus JAJYTD01. Next base: position 94,239 of record JAJYTD010000009.1, read on the forward strand.
CCCCGGTATGACAACGCCGAAGCCCTGCGGGCGCTGCTGGATGCCCGAAGCGGCAAGCATGCTCTGGTCGGCCGCAACCTCGGCCGCAAGGAGGTGACGATCACCGCGGCGAGCGCGGCGGGAGCCGCCGTCGCCGCCATCGGCACCGCCGCGGCAGTCCACCACCTCCGCAAACGCCGGAAGGGCTGACCGGGCCGGACGGATATGGAGTGTGTCGTCGCCGGTTGCCCATGGCGACCGGTTTGTGAAGACTGTTCCCATGAGCCGAGAGGAAGACCCCCACCAGGACGAGTACTTCGCCCTGCGAACATTTCGCCGGGATGGGACCGCTGTGTCGACGCCGATCTGGCTCGCCCCCACCCAGGGTCTGCTGTACGCGTACACGCCGGGCCGTTCCTGGAAAGTCCGGCGGATCCACCGCAATCCCAGAGTCGAGGTCGCGCCGTCCGACTTCTCGGGCGAGCCCCATGGCCGGTGGCGTTCGGGCCGGGCGCGGATACTTCCGGAATCGGAGCTGCGCACGGCCAAGCGCGCGATGACGGCGAAGTACCGGAACCGGTTCCGCTGGTTCACGATCGTGACGCTGATCGGTCGGCCGCGTAAGCGCGGCGGACGTGCGGTCGGAGTCGAGATCAGGCTCGACCCGACCGACTGAACCGGCCCGGTATCGGCGAAACCGTGACCGGGCGCCTGCCAACAGTGCCGACAGGGCGGAAGGTATATCTGCGGGCGGCCGGGGAGTTGTACGGTCGTGTCCGTGGAATCGATCACTCTGGTAGGACTGCGCAACACCCCGCTCTCCGTCGACGAGGTCCTCTCCTCCGTCGAAGACCCCCGGGCAGGGGGCACCGCGTTCTTTGTCGGCACGGTCCGCGACCACGACCACGGCCGCGGCGTTACGCACCTGTCGTACTCGGCCCATCCGCGGGCCGAAACCGACATGCGGCGCGTCATGGAGAAGGTGGTCGCCGACACGTCGCGAGAAGGCCGCCCCGTGTGGCGGGTCGCCGCTCTCCACCGTGTCGGCGATCTGGCCATCGGCGATATCGCCGTCGTGGTCGCGGCGGCCGCGGCCCACCGGGCGGAGGCGTTCGACGCCTGCCGGCGGCTCATCGACGACATCAAGGCCGGGGTGCCCATCTGGAAGCACCAGTCCTTCACCGACGGCGAGGCCGAATGGGTGGGTGCCGAGGCGTAGGCGGATCCGGGGAGCAGGGCCGGAGCCGCTCCGGTCCGCCACCCGGTGGCGGGAACGCATTCGCGTACGGCCGCCGGGGAACGGACCGGCGCTCTCGGCGCCACACGCTTTGCCGCCGCGCTCCCTTTAGGCTGTGACCATGTTCCGTCGCCTCACCACCCTGATCGTCGCTGCCGTCCTGTTGCTCGGACTGTCGGTCGGGGGCATGTTCCTTCCCGTGCCCTACCTCGTCGCCTCGCCCGGGCTCGCGCTGAACACGCTCGGCGAGATCGAGGGTGAGCAGATCATCGAGATCAAGGGAGCCGAGGAATACGAGCACGACGGCGGGCTGTCCATGGTCACCGTGCAGTACTCGGGCGGTCCCGGCACTCGGATGGACCTGATCACCGTGCTGAACGCGTGGTTGTCGCCGAGCCAGGCGGTACTCCCGGAGGAGGCGCTGTTCCCGCCCGACCGCAGCGTCGAGGAGATCAGCGAGACCCAGAGCCTGGAGATGGACGACTCCCAGATGAACGCCACCGCGGCGGCGCTCAACGAATTGGGTATCGAGTATGAGACCCAGGCCTACGTCGCCGGGGTCGGTGCGGACCTGCCGGCCGAAGGCGAGCTGGAAGAAGGCGACGTCATCACCGAGGTCGACGGCGAACCGGTCGCCGACAAGGAAGAGGCCGTCGAGAAGGTCGGCGATCGGGAACCCGGCGATGGCGTCCAGATCGCCGTCGACCGGGACGGCGAGACCGTCAAGGCCGAACTGACCACGGTCGAGAGCGACGACGGTACACCGATCATCGGGATCATGGTCGCCGACGACATGGAGTTCCCGTTCGACGTCGAGATCCAGGTCGGCGAGATCGGCGGCCCGAGCGCCGGAATGATCTTCGCGCTGGGCATTATGGACCGGCTCAGCGAGGAGGGCCTCACCGGCGGCCACAAGATCGCGGGCACCGGAACGATCACTCCCGACGGCACGGTCGGCGGGGTCAGCGGTGTCGCCCAGAAGATGGTCAGCGCCGAAGAGCAGGGCGCCGAGTACTTCTTCGTAGCGGAGGAGAGCTGTGCACAGACGTTCGACTCGGCCGCGGCCGGGGATATCGAGGTCGTGAAGGTCGACCGGCTCGAGGACGCGGTCAACGCGCTGGAGTCCATCCGCTCCGGCGAGGACCGGCTGCCCCGCTGCGAGCCGGGCTGATACGTCCTGCCCCTGAAGCGGCGCCGCCGCTGGATCGGGGGTCCGATGTGCGCCGAGCCCCCAATCCGCCGGAGAGCGGCGCTTCCGGGTATTTCCTACTCGTCGTCCTCCAGGGTGAGGGCGAGCGCGGAGGTGAGAGCGGGGACAAGGTCCTGTCCGTTGAGGACCTGGTCGTCGCTGTCGTGGCTGCGCATACGCAGGGCCGAGTGCCGGCTGCCGTCGCGCAGCACACCCGCGACCATCCGGATCTCCTCAGCGCCGTCCTGCCCCCTGGCCCACTCTCCGACATCGGCGCCCTGCGGAGGAGCCAGTGTCTCGTCGGAACCCTTCAGGACCAGGCGCTCCATGACCAAAGCGCAACCCGTCACCGCCTCGGGCCAGGCCATCCGGCCCAGCGACTCTTCGATGGGGACCTCTGACGGCAGCGGCTCCTGCTCGACCGGGGTCAGCTCGTCAGGCGCCGCATCCCCGCCCACGCCCAGCATCTCGGCAAGCGCGGGCTCGCGTTCCAGCAGGTCGGCGGTTGGCACCAGCGCATAGACCCGGATCGGTTGGTCCCAGCCCTGCTGTGCTGCATGGCGCTCAAGACCCATCACGGCTTCACGAATGTTGAATGACACCCTTCCATGGTGCCGGACGGGCGGGGCGGAAGCGCGGAGCGATCCGAGTAAGGTCAGAACACAAGAGCGGTCGATACGGGACCGAATCCCCACCGATGCCGGGTTGTCACCGGCTCGGCGAGGGGATTGGGGAACCCGGGCCGCAGCCCATAAGTTGCCGATACTGAGGGGACAACCGTCCCCGCCGCCCATCCACAGCCATACGAGGGGGAGGCGTGAGCTTCCGATCGCCCGGCGCACCGACTGCGCGTATGCCTCGTCGATCCCGGCTACTCGCGCCTGTCGCGGTCACCGTGGTCGTCATCATCGCGGGGCTGATGCTCGCCGCGAATTTCTGGACCGACTATTTGTGGTACGACTCCGTCGGTTACACATCGGTTTTCCTGACCGAGCTGCGCACTCGTGCGCTGCTGTTCGTCGGCGGCGGGGTGATCATGGCCCTCATCGTCGGGGCCAGTATGTACTTCGCGTACCGCACCCGCCCGCTGGCCCGGCCCGTGAGCCTGGAGCAGCAGGGGCTGGACCGGTACCGGATGTCGATCGACCCGCACCGGAAGCTCTTCTTCTGGTTGATCATCGCCGGCCTCGGACTGCTCACCGGCGCTTCCGCCAGTGGGGAGTGGGGCACCTACCTGCAGTTCGCCAACTCCACCGATTTCGGTAAGAACGACGCGCAGTTCGGTACCGATATCTCGTTCTTCGCGTTCCTCTACCCCTTCCTCCGGGTGATCCTCGGCTACCTGTTCGCAGCGGTCGTCATCGCCTTCGTCGCGGCCGTGGTCGTCCACTACCTCTACGGCGGTGTCCGGCTGCAGAGCCAGGGGCAGCGGGCCACTCCGGCGGCACGGGTCCACCTGTCCATCCTGCTCGGTGTGTTCGTGCTGTTGAAGGCCGCCGCTTACTGGCTGGACCAGTACGGACTCGTCTTCTCCAACCGCGGCTACGCCTTCGGTGCCGCCTACACCGACGTGAACGCGGTGCTCTACGCCAAGATCATCCTGGCGATCATCGCGGTCGTCTGCGCCGTGCTGTTCTTCGCGAACATCTACTTCAAGAACGCCATGGTGCCGTTGGCCAGCCTCGGCCTGCTGGTGCTGTCGGCCGTGCTCGTCGGCGGCGTCTACCCGGCGATCGTGCAGCAGTTCCAGGTCAGTCCGAACGAGCAGCGCGTGGAACGGGAGTACATCGAGCGCAACATCGATGCTACGCGCGAGGCCTACGACATCGCCGACGTAGAGGTCGAGGCCTACGACGCCCAGACGGAGCTGACCCCCGAGCAGCTGGCGGACGAGGCGTCGACCATCCCCAGCGTCCGGCTCGTCGACCCCTCGGTGGTCTCCCAGACCTTCCAGCAGATGCAGCAGGTCCGCGGTTTCTACCAGTTCCCCGAGGTACTGGACGTCGACCGCTACCAGGACGAAGAGGGCAACAGCGTCGACACGATCATCGCCGCCCGCGAACTCGACGGCCCGCCCGAAGACCAGGACAACTGGCTGACCCGGCACACCGTCTACACCCACGGCTTCGGGATCGTCGCCGCGGCGGGAAACCAGGTCGACAGCGAAGGCCGCCCGGCGTTCACCGAGTACAACATCCCGCCCACGGGCGAACTCTCCGACGTCACCGGAGAATACGAGCCGCGTATCTACTACGGCCGCGAAGGCGCCGAGTACGTCATCGTGAACGCCGAACCCGAGTACGACTACCCCCTCGGCGGAACCAGCGAAGACGTCCCCACCACCGAGGACGCCGACACCCCCGAGGTGTCCCCGTCGCCCGAGGCCGACAACGCCAACGCCCCGGCCGACGGTGAGGAGGCCCCGCCCGAGGAGAGCCCGTCGCCCGACCAGACCGCTGGAGAAGGCCAGGACGAGAGCGGCGGCGAAGAGAACGGCCAGAAGACCAACAGCTATGACGGCGACGGCGGCGTCCAGCTCAGCAGCTACTTCGCCCGTATCCTGTACGCCCTGAAGTACAGCGAGCCCGACATCCTGCTGAACAACGCGATCACCGAGGACTCGCACATCATCTACGAGCGGGACCCGGCCCAGCGCGTGGAGAAGGTCGCCCCGTTCCTGACCGTCGACGGTAAGCCGTATCCGGCGATCGTCGACGGCAAGGTCCAGTGGATCATCGACGCCTACACGACGTCCAACGGCTATCCCTACGCCAACAGGATCGACCTGGCCGACGCCACCGAGGACACCTTCACCCAGGGCACCGATACGGTCAACACCCTGCCCGGCAACCAGGTCAACTACATCCGCAACTCGGTCAAGGCCACCGTCGACGCCTACGACGGCACGGTCAAACTGTACGGTTGGGACGAGGAGGACCCCGTCCTGCAGACGTGGTCCAAGGCCTTCCCGGGCATCATCACCGAGAAGAGCGAGATCGACGAGGAGCTGCTGTCCCACCTGCGCTACCCCGACGACCTGGTCAAGGTGCAGCGGGAGATCCTGAAGCGCTACCACATCACCGACCCCGACGCCTTCTACGGTGGCCAGGACTTCTGGAACGTCCCGGCCGACCCCACCAAGGAGGGCGACAGCCCCGAGCCGCCCTACCGCCAGACGATCCGCTACCCGGGCGAGGACGCCGCGACCTTCTCGGTCACCTCCACGTTCGTGCCGCGGGGCAGGGAGAACCTGGCCGCGTTCATGGCGGTGAACAGCGACCCGACATCAGATGATTACGGCCAGCTGCGCGTCCTCAACCTGCCTCAGGACACGGTGATCCTGGGCCCAGGGCAGGTCCAGGCCCAATTCCAGGCCGACAGCGATATCCGTGACGTTCTGCTGCCCCTGCAACAGAACGAGCAGTCGCGGATCATCAACGGCAACCTGCTCACCCTGCCCTTCGCTGACGGGCTGCTCTATGTGGAACCGCTCTACGTCCAAGCCGAAGGGAGCGAGACCGCCTACCCGCTGCTGCAGCAGGTGATGGTCGGGTTCGGCGAGGAGGTCGCGATCGGCGGCAACCTCCAAGAGGCGCTGAACAACCTCTTCGAGGGCGGAGAAGGCCCGCTGGACAGCAGCGGCGATCAGGAGCAGGAGACTGAGGAGGGAGCCGCCGAAGAGGAGACCGAAGGCGGGGACGGCGAACCCAGCGACGCCCTCGCCGACGCCCTCTCCGACGCGGCTGAGGCCTACCAGGACGGCCAGGAGGCGCTGCAGGAAGGCGACTTCACGGCCTACGACGAAGCCAACGAAAGGCTCGCCGACGCCCTGGAGCGCGCCGAGGAGGCCTCGGGCTCCGAGTAGGAAACGTCCCCTGCGGCCCTGCCGTGGGCACCCGCGGGGCGGGACGCGCACCGTGCGCGTCCCGCCCCGCGACACGTTCAGACACGAGTGCCGGGCAGTGCGAAGCGATCTGTTGTTCGATTTGGTTTTGTGCTGGTGAGGCGCTAGCCTGGAGATACACAACGACGCGGGGTGGAGCAGTTCGGTAGCTCGCTGGGCTCATAACCCAGAGGTCGCAGGTTCAAATCCTGTCCCCGCTACGAACCCGGGGCCCGCCTGTTCGGAAACGGAGTTTCCTTCCCAGGCGGGCTCTTCGCGTGTTGGCCCGGGGGGTAACCCCCGGGATCCCCCAGGCCTGTGATCCCGGGGACCGTCTGGTCGCAAGCAGAGCTTGCTTCCCAGGCGGGCTCTTCGCGTGTTGGCCTCAAGGGCCTGCGGTCTCTACAGGTTGCGGCAATGGGGCGCAGCTCGCGCAGCGAGCAAGCCAGCTTGCCGCTGAACCGGTCGGCCACCAGGAAACCGGGCGGCCACCAGGGTTCCGGGGTTGGGGCGTGGGTCTGTTTGGTCGGAGAGTGTCTGGTGTGTTCGGCGGCAAGCCGGCATCCCTCGCTGCGCTCGGGGTGCCCCATTGCCGCAACGGGGGAGGGGGAGGGCCCCAGTGCCCGGTCGGTGCCGTGCAGACCCACTTCCAGGACAGGCCGGCCCGGTATTCGATTTGGTGTTGTGCTGGTGAGGCGCTAGCCTGGAGATACACAACGACGCGGGGTGGAGCAGTTCGGTAGCTCGCTGGGCTCATAACCCAGAGGTCGCAGGTTCAAATCCTGTCCCCGCTACGATCCCGGGGCCCGTCTGGTCGGAAACGGAGTTTCCTTCCCAGGCGGGCTCTTCGCGTGTTGGCCCGGGGGGGTAACCCCCGGATCCCCCAGGCCTGTGATCCCGGGGACCGTCTGGTCGCAAGCAGAGCTTGCTTTCCAGGCGGGCTCTTCGCGTGTTGGCCCGGGGGGTAACCCCCGGGATCCCCCAGGCCTGTGATCCCGGGGCCCGCCTGGTCGCAAGCAGAGCTTGTTTCCCAGGCGGGCTCTTCGCGTGTTGGCCCGGGGGGTAACCCCCGGATCCCCCAGGCCTGTGATCCCGGGGCCCGCCTGGTCGCAAGCAGAGCTTGTTTCCCAGGCGGGCTCTTCCTATGACCGCGCGAGAGTGCCCCCGCCTTCAGGCAGGGGGAATCGCGCCGTTCCCGCTCTTCCTAGCCCACGGTGAAGCCGTCACAGGAGATGAACGACCCGCCGTCCTCCTCGGAAGTCGACCAGACAACGGTGTAGGTGCCCTTGCCGAGGGAATCGGGTCCGTTCGCGAAGTCGGCGGGGAAGGTCACCGTGGCCCAATCCTCGCCGCTGAGCTCTGCGGTGGTCTCGTACCGCTTCTCATCGGGATCGAGGACACTGACAGCCACTGAGGTCTCCGTGGCCCCCTCGACGTCGCGGAGGCCGATCTTGGCACTGTCCCCCGAGACCTTGGAACGCGGCGCCGAGGTCTCCCAGGCGCCTGCCGTGTCGCTGCTCATCCGCGGTTCGCAGGAGACCGACTTCGCGGCGAAGCGGAGTTCGGAAACATCGGGCAGGTCGGCAGCGGCACTCGCCGAGGCGCCGTCGGCGGCGAGCATCTCCTCCAGTTCCTCCTGGGAGGGGCCGGAGCCGCCCCCGCAGGCGGTCAGCGCCAGCGACCCGGCGATGGCGATGGCGGCGGGCGGCAGAAAACGGCGGGTAATACGCAGGGGTTCCGACACGGACGGCAGAATACTACGATACGTGCGCTACCGCGCGCGGACGGAGCGGTCGGCCGCCTACGCCGGGGGATCAAGTCAGCCGAAGCGGTGTCGGCCCGCCGTTGAGCCAGGTGAGCACCTGGTCGTGCAGAACACCGTTGGTGCACACGAGCGCCCCGCCGTCGGAGAAGTTCTGGCCGCGCAGATCGGTGGCGCGTCCACCGGCTTCTTCGAGGAGGACGGGCAGGGGAGCGGCGTCCCACAGAGACAGCTCCGGCTCGGCGGAGATGTCCACCGCGCCCTCCGCCACCATCACGTGCGACCAGAAGTCCCCGTAGGCCCGCGTGCGCCATACGGAACGCGTGAGGCCGAGGAACGACTCCAGCCGCTGCTGCTCCTCCCACTCCGAGAGTTCGGAGAACGACAGCGAGGCATCCGCCAGCTTCGACACCTGCGACACCGAGCACCGTGTGGCCTTGGTCAGGCTGCGGCCGCTCCAGGTGCCGCCGCCTTTGGACGCCCACCAACGGCGGGCCAGCGCCGGAGCCGAGATCAGGCCCACCACCGGCTGATCGCCTTCCAGCAGAGCGATCAGGGTCGCCCATACGGGAACCCCGCGTACATAGTTCTTGGTCCCGTCGATCGGGTCGAGCACCCACACGCGATGGCTGTTTCCCGTGTGTCCGTACTCCTCCCCGATGACGGCGTCGCGCGGGCGGGCGCGGGAGAGCACACCGCGGATCGTCTCCTCCACGGAGCGGTCGGCTTCGGTCACGGGGGTCAGGTCCGGTTTCGTGTCGACCTTGAGATCGAGCGCCCGGAAGTGCTTGAGGGAGATGTCATCGGCCGCGTCAGCGAGAACGTGGGCAAGACGCAGATCATCGTCAAAGGACGCCATGGCGGTCAACGGTACAGGTAACGCCATCGTGTCTCTAGCGGACTCCCCGCGTCTGCGGGGAGAGTAGGGCCGTCTCGCCCTTCGCCCCCGCGGAGCCCGCTGGGAGGCACCGCGTTCGGAACCGGCGATTCTACGTGGCACCATGTCCCCATGGGATCCGGTGCAGCGCGATACGCCTCCCGCGGCGGGAACGAGGCCGGAGGTGTCCGCACCCGTCTGCTCGACGCTGCTTACACCGCGATCGTATCGGGCCGCTGGTCGCGGATGCGCATGGCCGATATCGCGGCCGCCGCGGACGTGTCCCGGCAGACCCTCTACAACGAGTTCGGCAGCAAGGAGGGACTGCTGCAATCGGTCGTCGTACGCGAGGCCGGAGGCTTCCTCGACGGTGTCATGCGGATTCTCAACGGTCACGAGGGCGAGCCGTCCGGGGCCGTGAGCGAGGCGACCCGATGGATCCTGAACGCCGCCGCCGATACCCCGCTGATCCGGGCGATCATCACCGGCGATGACGAGCTGCTGCCCGTCCTCACCACGCGGGCCGATCCGCTGCACGTGGAGCTCGGCGAGCGGATGACGGACTACCTGCGGCGGCGCTGGCCTGTGCTGGGCGATCGGGCCGAGGCCATCGCCGAAGTCGCGCTGCGGCTCACGCTGTCCTATGTGCTGCTGCCCACCGACCCCGACCGGGCGGGGGAACGGGTCGAACTGGTGGTGCGCAGCATGCTCCAGGCATGCCGCGGGCAGACCGCCCCCTCGTGAACAGACGGCAAGGCCCTGTCTCCCACTGAGCGTCCCCGGACGGCCGCGGGTCTTTTCTGCTGCTGTTCTTACCGGAGCCGCGGCCGGGCCGCGGATCTGCGAAACCCGTGCATGGGATCGAAAGCCCTGGTTAGAAGGCCATTTCAAGAGAATCGGGCCGTAGGCGGGAGCGCGGCAGGCCGGGAATGTGGCTTTGACAGAGAAGGCCCGTTCCACAACGGTAGCGCAGCTTGCGTGCGGATTCCGGTTGGCTCGCGGTACTAACCCTCTGCCGCGGACCGGGGCTCCTCCGAAAGGGGGAGCCTTCTCTCCCAGTCCGGCCCCGGAGGTGCTGCCGGTGGTGCTCAGTCCGCGCTTTCGCGGCTGCTGAGCAGGCGGCGCAGCGAGGAGACACGGGCCGGGTCGAGGCGGCCTTCGGCCAGCCCCGCGTCCAGGGCGCATCCGGGTGCGCCCTCCGTGTGCGGGCAGCCGGGAGGGCACTCCGCGGCGGCTTCGGCCAGGTCGGAAAAGCCCGCCACCACGTCATCTGGACTGACGTGGGCCAGGCCGAAGCTGCGAACCCCCGGAGTGTCGATGACCCAGCCCCCCTCCACGGGCAGGGCGACCGCTGAGGTGGAGGTGTGCCGACCGCGCCCGGTCACCGGATTGACGTGTCCCACGGCGCGCTCCGCCTCCGGGACCACCAGATTGACCAGCGTGGATTTGCCGACCCCCGATGAGCCCACCAGCACGCTCACCCGATTCACCAGGTGCGCGCGCAGTTCGCTCATGTCGCTGTCCCGGCTGGTCACGACAGAGGGAACGTGCAGGGACGAGTAGGCCGCCAGGATGTCGTCGGGTGCGGCGAGGTCGGCTTTGGTCAGGCAGAGCAGCGGATCCAGGCCGGCGTCGTAGGCGGCGACCAGGCAGCGGTCGATGAGACGCGGCTGCGGCTCCGGGTCGGCCAGCGAGCAGACGATGGCGAGCTGGTCGGCGTTGGCGACGATGACCCGCTCGACCGGATCGGTGTCGTCGGCGGTCCGGCGCAGCACCGACTCGCGCTCCTCGACCCGGACCACGCGGGCCAGGGTGCCGGGGCGGCCGGAGAGGTCACCGACCAGACCCACCCGGTCGCCGATGACGATACTGCCCCGCCCCAGCTCCCGCGCTTTCATCGCGACGACCTCGCGGCCGCCCACCAGGCAGCGGTAGCGGCCGCGGTCCACCGCCGTCACAAACCCCTGCTGGGCGTTCTCGTGCTTGGGACGCGTGCGGGTCCGCGGGCGGGATCCGCCGCGCGCCCGCACCCGCACGTCCTCCTCGTCCGGGTAGCGCCGACCGCCATTCAAGCCGCCACTCCGGCCCACAACGAGGGGAAGTCGGGCATTGTCTTGCCTGTGGTGGCGATGTTCTCCACCTCCACTCCGGGCACCGCCAGACCGATGACGGCCCCCGATGTGGCCATCCGGTGGTCGTCGTAGCTGCGGAAGACACCGCCGTGCAGAGGGGCCGGCCGGATCAGCAGACCGTCCGGCAGTTCCTCGGCGTCACCGCCCAGCGCGGTGATCTCCTGGACGAGTGCGGCGATGCGGTCGGTCTCGTGCCGCCGGAGGTGACCAATGCCGGTGAGCCGGGAAGGAGTGTCCGCCAAGGCGGCCACCGCAGCGATCGTAGGTGTCAACTCGCCGACCTCGCGGAGGTCGGCGGTGATGCCGCGGATCTCACCGGTGCCGCGCAGGGTGAGACCGGTGTCGTCATGCGACACCTCGCCGCCCATCGCGGAGAAGAGGCGGCGCAGCGCGTCGCCGGGCTGGGCGGTCTGCCGGGGCCAGCCGCTGACGGTCACCCGTCCGCCCGTGACCAGGGCGGCGGCCAGGAACGGGGCGGCGTTGGACAGGTCCGGCTCCACCGCGGTCTCGTGGACCGTGATCGGCCCGGGAGCCACGCGCCACACGTCGCGCTGGGAGGTGTCGACGTGCACGCCGGCCTCGCGCAGCATCTCCACCGTCATATCCAGGTGGGGCTGCGAGGGGACCGGGCCGCCCTCGTGGCGGACCTCCACGCCCTGGTCGAAACGGGCGCCGCTGAGCAGCAGAGCGGAGATGAACTGCGACGACCCCGAGGCGTCGACCGTGACGGTGCCGCCGCGTACCGCGCCCCTGCCGCGGATGACCAGCGGAAGCGCACCGCGCCCCCCGTCGTCGATGTCGGCGCCCAGCGACCGCAGGCCGTCCAGGAGCGGGCCGACGGGGCGCTCACGTGCGCGCGGGTCGCCGTCGAACTCGATGTCGCCGCGCGCCAGCGCGGCCAGCGGCGGCACAAAGCGCATGACCGTTCCCGCGTTGCCCACATCGAGGGCCGCGGGGCCCTTCGGCGGTGCGGGGGTGACCGCCCAGTCGCTCCCGGACTCGGCGATCCCGATGCCCAGAGCACGCAGTGCCGCGGCCATGAGGTCGGTGTCGCGGCTGCGCAGTGGGCGACGCACGACACTCGGCGTTTCCGACAGCGCCGCGAGGATCAGTGCGCGGTTGGTCATCGACTTCGAACCGGGAAGGCGCACTGTGGCGTCCACGGGTGTCTTGGCGGTCGGAGCAGGCCAGTGCGGTGCGGAATTGGGCATGGCACCAGATTATCCGCCCCGGGTGGCGATGAGCTTCCCATACGTGCACAGCGCGGCGCTCCGGGATAGGGGGCAGAGCAGGGGAGTCCAGTGAACTTTTCGCCGGTATCCACGCCCGAAGTGGCCGGCACGGTAGAGCACGGAGTCGACATACCGGGTACCCGCGGTGTGCGGGAGGCCTATTGTCCGCGCCGCCCCCTAGACTGATCGCCATGTGCGGTCGGTACGCGCAGGCGCGCAACCAGCATGAGCTGCAGTCGGCCTTCGGCTTTCCCGAAATCGGCGCAGCGGAGCGGGAGTCCGAGGGGACGCGGGCATGGCCGCCGCTGGAGGAGCTGCAGCCCGACTACAACGTTGCGCCGGGCAAGTCGGTCTATGCCGTGCTGGGGACGCCGCCCGGGGAGGCCGGCCAGGGGGAGCGGCAGGCAGGGCCGCAGGCCCTGCGGACCCTGAGGTGGGGCCTTGTGCCGTCATGGGCGAAGGACGCCAATATCGGGTACAAGATGATCAACGCCCGCAGTGAGACCGTGGCGGAGAAGCCCGCCTTCCGTGCCGCGTTCGCCCGGCGGCGGTGCCTGCTTCCGGCCGATGCCTACTACGAATGGCAGTTGCTGCCCGAGCAGGCCCCCGGTACAACCGAGCCGGGGACCTCCCCCGTCACCGACCCCGAGCACAAGCGCCGCAAGGCCAAGGCCAAGAAGCGCCCCTATGCCATCGGCTACGCCGACGGATCCCCGTTGGCGCTGGCCGGCCTGTTCGAGCGGTGGCGCGACCCGCAGCGCGCCGAGGACGACCCGGGGGCCTGGCTGTGGAGCTGCACCGTCGTCACAACCGAAGCGGCGCCCGAACTGAGCGGCATCCACGAGCGGATGCCGGTCGTCGTGCCCCGCGATGACTGGGCGACCTGGCTCGATCCCGCCGCCGAGCTCGCCGACCTCAAGCACGTCATGGCGTCGACACCGGTGCGCGACTTCGCGATCCACCAGGTCTCGACCGCTGTCAACAGCGTTCGCAACAACGGTTCCGAACTGCTGCGGCCCGTGGCGGAGGAGCCTAGTCCGGAATCGGACACCCTTTTCTAGCCACTTTGGGTCGGCCACGGCCGTAGGGCTGGATCCCGCTGGTACCGCATGGGTATGGTGGCCCCGGTCATATGACCGCTCGCGTTCCGACGGGGACGCGGCCTGCCGTGACGACGGCATGGACATGACAGAGCGAGCCCTGGGAAGTCCCGGGGCGAGCGGCGAACCGACCGCGGGAGCTCGCGCCTTGGCGGGCTGAGAGGGCGGCTGTCTCCGAAGGAGATGGTGCCGCCGACCGCAGAACCTGTTCGGGTAATTCCGACGTAGGGAGGCGTGCCTTGACGGCGCTCGACGACCGCAGTGTCCAACCCACGGTGACCACCGGCCCCATCATGGGCTCGGAAAAGGTCTATCTCGATGTCGAGGATCCCGGGACCGGGCACACGCTCCGGGTCCCGCAGCGACGGGTTGGCCTCAGCAACGGCACCCACATCGACCTGTACGACACCTCAGGACCGTACACCGACTCCTCTGTGACCATCGACGTGCACGCGGGGCTGCCCCCATCGCGACAGCCCTGGATCGACGGCCGCACCCCCATCAAGGGCGCGGTCACCCAACTGGCCTACGCGAAGGCCGGTATCACCACTCCCGAGATGCGCTACATCGCCGCGCGCGAGGGCATGGACCCCGAGTTCGTGCGTTCCGAGGTCGCCATCGGCCGGGCGGTCATCCCGCTCAACCGGTGCCACCCGGAGTCCGAGCCGATGATCATCGGGAAGAACTTCCTGGTCAAAGTGAACGCCAACATCGGCAACTCGGCCGTCACCTCCTCGGTCGCCGAAGAGGTGGAGAAGATGGTGTGGGCCAGCCGGTGGGGCGCTGACACGATCATGGACCTGTCCACCGGCAAGCGCATCCACGAGACCCGCGAATGGATCCTGCGCAATTCCCCGGTGCCCGTCGGCACCGTGCCCATCTATCAAGCGCTGGAGAAGGTCAACGGAGACCCGGCCGCACTCACCTGGGAGATCTACCGCGACACCATCATCGAGCAGGCTGAGCAGGGCGTGGACTACATGACCGTGCACGCCGGCGTGCTGCTGCGCTACGTCCCACTCACCGCCCGGCGGGTGACCGGGATCGTCTCGCGCGGCGGGTCGATCATGGCGGCGTGGTGCCTGGCGCACCACCGTGAGAGCTTCCTCTACACGCATTTCGAGGAGCTCTGCGAGATCTTCCGCGCCTACGACATCACCTTCTCCCTGGGCGACGGGCTGCGGCCGGGCTCCATCGCCGATGCCAACGACGAAGCGCAGTTCGCGGAGCTGCGCACACTCGGCGAGCTCACCCACATCGCCCGATCACACGACGTCCAGGTGATGATCGAAGGGCCGGGGCACGTGCCCCTGCACAAGATCGCCGAGAACGTCCGGCTGGAAGAGGAACTGTGCGGCGAGGCCCCGTTCTACACCCTGGGGCCGTTGGCGACCGACATCGCCCCGGGCTATGACCACATCACCTCCGCCATCGGTGCGGCGCAGATCGCCTGGCACGGTACCGCGATGCTGTGCTATGTGACGCCCAAGGAGCATCTCGGGCTGCCCAACCGGGACGACGTCAAAACCGGTGTGATCACCTACAAGCTGGCCGCGCATTCCGCCGATCTCGCCAAGGGGCACCCGCGGGCCCAGGAGTGGGACGACACCCTGTCCCAGGCGCGCTTCGAGTTCCGCTGGCAGGACCAGTTCCACCTGGCGCTGGATCCGGAGACCGCCCAGTCCTTCCATGATGAGACACTGCCCGCGGAACCGGCGAAGACCGCGCACTTCTGCTCGATGTGCGGGCCGAAGTTCTGCTCGATGAAGATCACCCAGGACGTCCGCAGGTATGCGGAGGAGAACGGCCTGTCCACGGTGGCCGCCATTGAGAAGGGCATGCGCGACAAGTCCGCGGAGTTCGCGGACCGCGGAAAGCGGGTCTACCTTCCGCTTGCCGAGTGAACACCGCGTCGGCGCGCCGGTGTGGAACCGGTGCGCCGACGTGTCAGCGCGTCGGTGTCGGTTTCCGCGCGCTGGCGATCAGGTGTACGCCCACGTAGTCGTCGGACTCCGCCGCCTTCAGTTCCATCTCGACCAGTTTGTTCAGCGCCCGGGAATCTCCCGGGAGCATCATCTCGACGGTCGACGCCGAGAGCACGGTGCGCGGCTTGATCCACTCGGGTTCCAGACCGGCATCTGTCAGTAGCTCTGCCACCTGCTCGGCCGTGAAGCACCGGGTGATGGAGCCGTCGGGCCAGGGCACCAGGAGCACGTCCGCGCTGGGCGCGAAGCTCAGCTCCGGCCAGCAGTCCTGTTCGGCGAGGAGCGCCATCCCGAGGACGACGGAGTCCACGCAGATCAGGGTGCGCCCTCCGGGGCGCAGTACGCGGGCGATCTCGCCCAACGACGCCTCGGTCGCCAGGTGCCGGGAGAGTATCCGGTTGTCGGCGATGACACTGTCGAACACGTCCGAGGCGAACCCCGAGAGGAAGGTCGTGTCGCCTACGACTTGGCGCAGCCGCCCGGGGGGCTGCCGTCGCGGCGCCGGAGCGTGCCCGTTGACCAGTGTCAGCGGGCGCCGCAGCCGCATGTCGGCCGAGGGCAGCAGCGCCACCACATCGTGCCCGGAGGCGACGGCGCGTGCGGCGCCACGGAATTCCGGGCTCGACAGGTCCAGAACGCGGCCGGGCTCACGGGGCAGCCACCGTGTGACCTGCGTGTCGGCCACGGCCCAGTAGAACCGCCAGTAGGCGGAGAGTGAGTCGGTCATCGCGAAGTGCCGGGCGGGAGACCGGCTCGGGGGCGGATCGCTTGCGGCGCCGGCGGACGGGGACGCGTCGGACGCGGATCCGGAGTACGGTCGCACGCACACTCCTCTCCCACGTCTTTGGTGGGGTCTTACCCTCACTCTTCCATGCGTCACCTCTTCGTTCGGTGGAAAACCGAAGTTCGGGCCGCATATGAGCGCCGGGCGGAATCAGCGGCACGCCTGCGTTGTTGGCATGCACATCACTGCCCGGCAGACCGATCCGAACGTTTGCGGCAGATCGCCGGGACGTTCGCGGTCGGTCGATGACGAGAGTAAAGGCGGGCCAATGCCGGCTGCTACTGCGTGCTTGCCCGATATCCGCGCCGACGCGGCTGTGCCGGGCGCGGCGGACACGTTCCCGGCTCCCCCGAGGTCGTATCGTGAGGCTACGGTTGCCCCACGGGAGACCAGCACAAGGAGGCAGGCGGGTTTGAGTCAGGGCCAGGAGACACTCGACGAGCGGGGGGCTCGGTTCGAACGGGATGTCCTTCCGTTCTTGGACCAGCTGTATTCGGCTGCGCTGCGTATGACGCGCAACCCGTCCGACGCCGAGGACCTCGTCCAGGAGACGTTTGCCAAGGCGTTCAGTTCGTTCCACCAGTTCAAGGAGGGGACGAACCTCAAGGCATGGCTGTATCGGATCCTCACCAACACGTTCATCAACTCCTATCGCAAGAAGCAGAGGGAACCTAAGCAGGCGGGGACCGAGAACGTCGAGGACTGGCAGCTGGCGCAGGCGGCGTCGCATTCCTCCTCTGGTCTGAAATCGGCGGAGGCCGAGGCACTGGAGCACCTGCCCGACAGCGACGTGAAGCGCGCGCTTCAGGAACTCCCCGAGGACTTCCGGATCGCCGTCTACCTCGCAGATGTCGAAGGCTTCGCCTACAAGGAGGTCGCGGACATCATGGACACCCCTATCGGGACGGTGATGTCGCGGCTGCACCGCGGTAGGCGCCAACTCCGTTCCCACCTGGAGGAGTACGCGATCGACCGCGGCTTCCTGCAGAGGGACGGTGCGTCGATGGCAATGGGGGCGTCCAACAGTGGGGCGAATCGGAGGGACCAACGATGAGCTGCGGAGGAGCGCACGCTACACCCTGTAGTGAGGTTCTGGAAAAGCTTTACGCCTACATCGACGGTGAACTCGAAGACGTGAGCTGCGGCGAGATTCGCCGGCACCTCGATGAGTGCGGACCGTGCCTGGCGGAGTACGGCCTGGAGGAGGTCGTGAAGAAGCTGGTCGCCAAGCACTGTGGATGCGATCCCGTTCCGCAGGATCTGCGGAGCAAGGTGCTCCAGCGGTTGGCGGCGGCCCGAGTGGACCTGCGCGGTCAGGAGGCGGCCGTCGAATAGTCGAATCGGCTATTCGGGCAGAACGGATATAGAGCGGTGAATGGCGGCGGTCATCGGTGGTGGCCGCCGCCATGCTCATGCCCGGCCGTGAGCGGTGGGCGGCGTGCAGGGGTGTGCACGGAAGAACGTATTCCACGGTGTTTTTCTGGGTGTGGGGCGCGGGTCCGTCCAGGCGGTGCAGGCGGGCGCGACACGCCCGAGCGCGATGACTGGTTTCTGCTCAGGAAGGTGTGCGGCCCGCAGCGGACCGATATTCAGAGTCGACACACGCTTGATTACACAGGGTAGTTGGTGCTGATCGGGAGCATGGTGAAGGGTCGAGGTTTCCGCTGTGATGTGAAGATGCCCGCATTCTAGGGTGGGCCGAATGAATGCGGAGAGTTACTTCTGGAACTACGAAATGGCATCGTAATTCCGTACTCCGAAACTTATTGGAGTACTGCTGTCTCCTTTTGGTTCCCCGCTCGGGCCATGGAAACCCAGAACCTTTGGAAGGGCCGTTAAACTGGGTTGCCGTATCCACTGAATGGGTTAATTCGCACGCCGATCCGCAAGGTCGTGGGATGGTGTGCGGGCCGGGGAAGGGAGTAATGCCGTGAGTTTGCTGATCACAAAACTGACGGAGCTGGCAATCATCGCGCTCTGGGCGGCCACACACGTCAACAAGTGGGACTGGTGGTAGAAGGGGATCGATGAAACCATGACAGTTCGGTCAGATCGGGTGCAGGAGGTAGCGAAGATTGCGCGCGCTTCCGGGAGCGGCACGGGTCTACGTCTGCCTTGTGGTCCTCGGGGCCATCGTGGTGATGCTCCTCGGCCCCTATACCGGGATCGATCCGACCGCACTGGTGTTCCTCATGGTCCTCTTCGTGGTCGCGGAGTCGATCAGGACACTGGTCGACAACGGGAAGGCCGGCATCTCCCCCAGCTCGTCGGCCGCCTTGGCGTCCATCGTGCTGGTCGGGCCGATCGGCGCGGCGCTTCTGGGATTCTGCGCCTCGCTCCTCGTCCTGCGGCGCCAGGACTTCGTCAAGCGGTTGTTCAACGGTGCGCAGTTCGCGCTGGCGGGCTATGCCTCGGGCAACGCGTTCCTCCGGTTCGGGGGTGACATCGGGGTTCCCGAGCGCACGGACTTCCCGTGGATCGTGGTCCCCTTCGCGATCGCGATCCTCGTGCACACGATCATGAACAGTGTGCTGATGGCAGGGCTCATGTGGTGCCTCGGCGTAGTGCGCATTCAGCGGGCGAACCGGGTGCGCTGGCGCCCATTGGCCACCCTGGAGCTGTCATCGATCGGCTACGGGATGCTCGGCCTGCTCATCGCGGTCATCTGGGGTGTCGTGGGTGCATTCGCCATCGTGCTGGTGATGCTTCCCATGTTCATCGCCCGCTGGGCGTTCGATCAGTACATCGCCGAGCAACGCGCCCACGACGCCACTCTCGCCACGCTGTGCCAGGCAGTGGAGACCAAGGACTACTACACCCGCGGCCACTGCATGCGGGTGTCCAAAGCGTCCGGCATGATCGCCCAGGAACTCGGTATGGACGCCGAACGCGTGCAGACCATCCGCTATGCGGGAATGCTGCACGATGTCGGAAAACTCGGCGTTCCCACAAAGGTGCTGCAGAAGTCCGGCAAGCTGACCGAAGAGGAGTTCGCCGCCATCCAACTGCACCCGATGCGGGGCTATGAGATCGTCCGGGAGATCGGATTCCTGGGCGAGGCGCTCACCGGGATCATGCACCACCACGAGCGCATGGACGGCCGCGGCTACCCGATGGGGCTCTCGGGTACCGATATCCCGGAGTTCGCCCGGATCATCTCGGTCGCCGACGCCTTCGACTGCATGACCTCCACCCGCTCCTACCGCAAGGCGCGCTCCATCGAAGAGGCGATCGTGGAATTGCGCCGCTGCGCGGGACCGCAATTCGACCCCGCGATGGTGGACGCCCTGATCGCTGCTGTGGAACGTGAAGGCTGGGACGCTCCCGACGCCGTCGAACCGCCCGAGGACGACAGCGCCGAGGTGGCCCAGCAGGACCACGATGATCCCAGTGTTCCCCTCCGGGTCGCCGGAGAGGCCGAGCGATGACCATACGCGCAGGGACCGCGAGAGAGACACCGCCGAACACGTACCCGAAGCGGTCGCGGTTCGACCCGACCCGACTGCTGCTGACCGTCCTGGCAGTCGGCTTCGCCGGCGGATCGCTGCTGTGGACGACCCTCACCGGGCTCGTTGAGCCCTACGCCGCCCTCGCCTTCGGCGTCCTCATCGCGGCCGGGGAGCTGGCGCGCATCACCCTGCCCGGCCACCGCGAGGTAGCGCCGATCGCGTCGGCGGCCGCCATCGGTTATACGTTTCTCTCCGCCATCGGCGGCGTCGCGGCCCACCACACCGCCTGGCAGGTCATCGCCGTGGTCTCCGCCGGGCTCGCACTGGGCGAGCTGCCGCACATCGCTGTCGGCCGCATGCCCCAGTGGAGCGACCTCGCCCGGCGGATACTGAGCGTGGTGGCGATAGCGCTGACGTTTCGCCCGTTCATCGCCCGCGTTCCGGCACCGCCGGAAGGGGCGTGGTGGCCGGTGCTGACCGTGATGGCCGCTTTGGTCGTCGTGGTCTGGCTCGGCGACGCCGCTATCGCCGCGGCCATCCGCGCCGAACGGCTGCGTACACGTGTGGGTGTGGCTTTCCGCGACGAACTGCGGGCGCAGCTCGGTATCGGGACGGCCATCGGCTCCACCGGTATTCTGCTCGCCTTGGCGAGCACGGTAACGGATCTGGTGGGCCTCTTGGCGTTCACCGTCCCTCTCCTGGTCACCCAGGTGGCCTTTCGGCGGTTCGCCGAGATCCGGCTGACGTACCTGCAGACCGTGCGCGCCCTCTCACGCGTCACCGAGGTCGGCGGGTATGTCGAGACGGGGCACTCGCGCCGTGTCAGCAAGCTGGCCACCGACATCGGGTGCGAACTCGGCATGCGCGAGTCAGAGCTGCTGGAGCTGGAGTACGCGGCGCTGATGCACGACATCGGCCAACTGTCCCTACGCGACCCGATCGCCAGCGGAGCCACCGTCCTCGCGGCACCGCGGGAACAGCGGCGTATCGCCGAGCTCGGGTCGGCGGTCATCCGCGAAACCGGAGTGCTCGACGCCGTTGCGGAACTGGTGCGCCGCCAGTGCGAGCCCTGCAGCGGCGAGGGGGAGGGCGGGCAACCGCCGCTGGGCAGCCGCATCATCAAGGTCGCCAACGCTTTCGATGATCTTGTGGGGGAATCCACCGATCAGGATCGGACCGAGGCTGTTTTGGAACGGTTGCGCATGGACAGCGGAAGAGAGTACGACGCCGAAGTCGTCGAGGCGGCGGCCCGTGTGCTCACCCGGTCACCACGGTAGTGAGGACGCGGCCTACGCGGGGTACTGCCTTAAGATCAGCACGTCGGTTGAGAAGGCGTTCAGACGGAAATAGGGACAACATGGCTGAGATCCGTGCGGAGATGGTCGCCAACGTGTTCAAGGTGACGGCGGCGCCGGGCGACAGGGTCGACGCGGGCGCGGCCCTGTGCGTCCTGGAGTCCATGAAGATGGAGATCCCGGTGCTCACCGAGGACCCCGGCACTGTTGTCAGCATCGACGTCGCTGAGGGCGATGTGGTGCAGGAGGGCGACCTGCTGGCGGTTGTCGAGTAGCCTCCCGGAGTCCGTGCGGCCGCCACCGCGCCCTGGGGTAGGTTCAAGGGCCATGGCCGTCAATGAAGGACTGCGGGGCAGCGCGGAACTCGTGGTGTCCCAGGAGGACACCGCTGCCGCGCTGGGCAGCGGAGACGTGCCCGTGCTGGGCACCCCCAGGGCGCTGGCCCTTGCGGAGGCGGCGACCGTCGCGGCGGTCGCCGATCGGCTGGAGGCGGGGCGCACCACCGTCGGCACCGAGGTCGCGCTGACACATACCGCCGCCACCCCGGTCGGGGCCCGGGTACGGGCTGAGGCCCTGCTCCGCCTGGTCGACGGCAAGCGGCTGGTGTTCGACGTCGCCGTCGCCCAGGACAACCGGACGGTCGCCCGGGGAACGGTCGAACGCGTCATCGTCGACCGCGACCGCTTCCTGTCGGCCGCGGCCGGGCCGGGTCTTGGGGGGTCGGAGACGACCGCCCCGCACCCCGGCCCGTAGCGGTTCAGACCCCCATGGTCTTGCGGGGATAGACGTTCTCCGGGTCGGTGGCGATGTTGACCATGTAGGGGACGTCCGAGTCGAAGGCGCGGCGCAGCGCCGGCCCGATCTCCGCGGGGTCGGTGACCAGTTCGCCGCCGCCTCCCAGCGCCCGTACCACCTCGTCGTAGCGGGTCTGCGGGGTGAGTTCGGTGATGACGTCGTAGCCGTAGACCAGCTGCATCGGTGCCTTCTCCAGGCCCCAGATACCGTTGTTGCCGCAGACCATGACGACGGGCAGCCGGTGCCGGACGAGCGTGTCGACGTCCATCAGCGAGAACCCGGCGGCGCCGTCTCCCAGGAGCGTCACCACCTGTGAGGAGGGGCGCGCCAGGCGGGCGGCGATGGAGTAGCCCATTCCCGTGCCCAGGCAGCCGAAGGGGCCCGGGTCGAGCCAGTTGCCGGGGCGCTTGGGTTCGACGTACTTGCCCGCGTAGGAGACGAAGTCGCCGCCGTCCCCGATGACCACGGCGTCGTCGTCCAGGATCCGGTTGAGCTCGCCGTAGATGCGGGCCGGATGGATCGGGTCGGCGTCGCTGGCCAGGGCGTCGGCGTCGCTGGCGGCAGCGGCGGCAGCGGCCTCGGCCAGACCGGTCCGCCAGGCTTCCACCGCGGTGCCGGGCTTGGCGGCGTCCCCGATCCCGCGGAGCGCGGCCGACAGGTCGCCCGCGACCGACCCGGCAAGGGTCAGGTGCGTCGCGATCTGGCCGGGGGCGTCGACGACGTGCGCCACCTTGGCCAATGGCGCACCGTCTTTGCCGCCGAACATGCCGTGGCCCAGTCGGAAGTCCAGCGGCGTTCCGACGACGACGACCAGATCGGCACCGCCCAAGGCCATGCCCCGGGCGCGGTTGGCCAGGAGCGGATGTCCCGCGGGCAGCACACCGCGCCCCTGCCCGTTGGTGATGACGGGAATGCCCAATTCCTCGGCGACCGCCAAAGCGGTCTCCTCGGCGCCGTCCATCCAGACGTCGGAACCGTAGACGAGTACGGGCCGTCGCGCCTCGCTGATCAGCCGGGCGATCTGTGCGACCCGATCGGGATCGGGGGTGCGGTCCGCGGGTGCGGGGCCGCCGCCGAGGTCGACTTCCGCCTGGTCGTAGAGCCGGTCCATGGGCACGTCGACGAACACGGGGCCGCGGTGGGCGTCGTTGGCCAGCAGGAACGCCTCGTCCATGGCCGAACCGATCGCGTCTGTCGCGTGCACGGTCCATGCGCGCTTGGTGATCGGAGCGAGCAATGGGGGCTGGTCGAGTTCCTGCAGCAGGCCTTGGCCCCAGCGGCTGTCGGGTGCGCGGCCACCGACGACGACCAGTGGAGACCCGCTGAAGTGGGCCGTGGCGACCCCGCTGACGACGTTGGTGACCCCGGGGCCCGCGGTGGCGACGGCCAGCCCGGCGCGCCGGGTGAGCTTGCCGATGCCTTCGGCGCCGAAGACGGCCGTCTGCTCATGGCGGACGTCCAACAGCCGCATGGTGGGTTCGGGTTGGACCGCGCCGTCGTAGAGGGGGAACACGTGCCCGCCGCTCAGGGTGAACATGGTGTCGATGCCGTGGTGGCGGGCCACCGCCACGGCGTGGGCGCCGCCGTGGCCCGTGAGGGGGCCAAAGAACGGGGACGTGCTCATCGGGGTGTCACGCTCCTAACGACCGGGCGCCTAACTTACTGATTGGTAACCCTAGTCAGGCGCCCTATCGCCCGGCAAGAGGCTCGGTTCAGCCTTTCACGGTGCTCAACAGGCGTCCTACTCATCCCGGGGCGGCCGCAGCCGGGTGACGAACTTGTAGCGGTCGCCGCGGTAGAGCGAGCGCACCCACTCCACGGGATGGCCATCGGCGTCGAAGCTGTGCTGGCAGTGCAGCACGAGCGGAAGGCCGACGTCGACCCCCAGGAGGCGGGCCTCGTTCGGGGTCGCCAGAACGGTTTCGATCGCCGCCTCGGCCTCGGCCAGCCGGACGTCATAGGCACTGACCAGAGCCTCGTACAGCGAGGCGTAGCGGTCCAGTTGGCGGCGCAGCCCCGGAAACCGTCGGGCCGCGAGGTGCGCGGTCTCCACAGCCATGGGTTCACCGTTGGCCAGCCGAAGCCGCTCGATACGCAGCACCCGCCCGCCTGAGCGGATCGCCAGCAGCTCGGCCAACTGGTCGTCGGCGTTGATGTAGCTGACATCGAGGATGCGGGTCGCCGGGTGCAGGCCGTGCGAGCGCATCTCTTGTGTGTAACTCGTCAGTTGGAGTACCTGTGCGACCTTGGGCTTGGCCACGAACGTGCCCTTGCCCTGGATGCGCAGCAGGCGCCCTTCGACCACCATCTCGGTCAGTGCCTGGCGCACGGTGGTCCGGGATGTGCCGAACTGTGTGGCAAGCGCCCGTTCCGGGGGAACCGGGTTGCCGGCCGGCATGGCCTCGATCAGTTCTAGGAGTAACTTCTTGACCTGGTAATACTTTGGAACTCGAGGGCCGTCATCGAGAGTCTGCTGACCCGTCACGTCGCTTTCCTCCACCGCTCACCCGGTCATTATTGGTTTGGACCACTGGTCGAGTACGTCCCTCGAGTATGCCCCCATCCATGGGATGATTTGTGAGTGCCTCACCTCAGTGATCTGATCCGAAGGTATACGGCGCTCAAGACGGCGGATCTGGAGTGGTTTCACTCACTCGTCTCCGACTGGCAGCTCCTCGCGGATCTCTCCTTTGCCGACCTGGTCCTATGGGTGCGTCTGCGCGATGACACCGGCTGGGTCGCCATCTCCCAGATGCGCCCGACCACCGGCCCGACCGCCTTCCAGGACGATCTCGTCGAGACTGTCCTGCGCGACGGTGCGCTCACGGCCACCGCTACCGCCGACAGCACGGTGCGGAGCCGGCTGCCGGGTCGGCGCACGCTGATCGACCGGGCATGGCAGGAGGGGCGGATCTGCCGGGAAGGCGACCCGGACTGGTCGGGCGGTGTTCCGGTACGTGAAGAAACGATCCCGGTGCGGCGGGAGGGCAAGCTCATCGCTGTGATCCAGCGCAGCACGAACCTCAGTTCCGCCCGTACGCCCAGCCGACTGGAGCTCACCTACCTGCAAAGCGCCAGCGACCTGGCGCAGATGATCGCTGAAGGGGAGTTCCCTTTCAGCGACCAGGGCCCATTGATGGTGCGGTCACCGCGGGTCGGCGATGGCCTGCTCCGGCTCGACCAGGACGGTGAAGTCGTCTACGCCAGCCCCAACGCGCTGTCGGCCTATCGCAGGCTCGGTCTGACCGCCGACCTTGTCGGGGCCCGACTGGCCCGGACCACGCTGGAACTGGCGGCTACGGGCGACGCCCGTGACGAGTTGCTGAACTGGACCGCGGGTGGCCGCATCCCGCAGGAGGCCGAGGTCGAAGGGCGTGGATCGACGATCCAGTTGCGCTCGATTCCGCTGGTCATCGGTGGCGTCCGGATCGGGGCACTGGTCATGGTCCGCGACGTCACCGAGCTGCGTCGCCGTGAGCGTGAGCTGATGACCAAGGATGCCACTATCCGTGAGATACATCACAGAGTGAAGAACAATCTGCAGACGGTCGCGGCACTGCTCCGCCTGCAGGCGCGGCGGTTGCACGTCCCCGAGGGGCGTGCGGCCCTGGACGAGGCGGTTCGCAGGGTCGGCTCGATCGCGATCGTGCACGAGATGCTGTCCCACACCCCCGATGAGGTTGTGGATTTCGACGACATCGCGGACCGGGTCATCGAGATGGCGGCGGAGGTCTCCTCGACGGGAGTCCCGGTGGTGCCGCGCCGCGTAGGCCAGTTCGGATTGCTGTCGGCACTGGTCGCAACCCCGCTGTCGATGGTCCTGGCCGAGCTGGTGCAGAACGCCGTCGAGCACGGCCTGGGCCACGGACCCGGAACCATCGAGGTCGCGGTGCGGCGTGAGGACCCGCCCCTGGAAGGGGGCGAGGCGGCGGGGCGGCTGCTGATAGAGGTGACCGATGATGGCGGAGGCCTGCCGGAGGACTTCGACATCGAGGGTGCCACGAGCCTGGGCCTGCAGATTGTTCGCACCCTCGTCGTGGGCGAACTCGGCGGATCACTGGAGATCAAGCCGCGGGAGGACAGCGGCACAAAGATCTTCATCGGACTTCCGGTCGACCAGAGCATGGGCTCTGGCAACCTCTGACCCGGACCAGGGATCCCCCCTTAAGGGGGGATCGAGGTCCCTGGGAGGGGGTGCTAAGGAGCGGTCCGCACCCCGCTAAAGGGCGGTCCGTACTATCGGACGGGCGCGGCGACGCCTGAGGGCGCGTCGCTCGTCCTCGCCCATACCGCCCCAGACGCCTCCGTCCTGGCCGGTCTCCAATGCCCACTGCAGGCAGGCGGTGTTCACCGGGCACTGCCGACACACCTGTTTGGCCTCTTCGATTTGCATTACTGCCGGACCGGAATTCCCGATGGGGAAGAACAGTTCGGGGTCTTCGTCACGGCAGGCGGCGTGGTGGCGCCAGTCCATGCGGGTCAACTCCTCACAGCGAGGCATTTCAGGGCGGGCGCTTCGTGAACTAATTCACAAACTCGACGCTAATAGGGCGGCACATCATTGTGGGCCCTCGTATGCGTGCGCGCTCGCCCAGACGGGATCGTCCTCAGGATGCCCGGGTGGTCCGGTGGAGCCACTGCGTGCTCCCTGACCTCGGGTTATCCAGTTAATTCGCCCGTAACGTGCGGCAACACTTTGAGCTTGACAGGCTTGATCGGCGCATGCAAGAGCGCCCGTGGTCTATCCTGGCCAAGGGCGTGTCGTGTGTGTCACAAGGGCCTCTACCTGCGGATACTCCGCAAGTCAGCCAATGATCCGTAATGCCTTCGGAACTGACTCGACATTGACACGTGTCCGCGAACCGAGGTATTCACCATCGATCTGGAACGACCGCGGTATTCGCGAACTGATCGTCAGCGCTTGCTGATCGTGCCACGCGACGTATCCGCGCCCATAGGGCGGTACCCCTTTGTGCGAGAGCATCTGCCGCAGCAGCCCGGCGGTGGTCAATGCGTGCAGCTGGGTGAGAGCGAACAGGTCCAGACCGAGCTCGAACCGCGAGCGCGGTGTCGGCTGCACCGGGACCGCGCCGGCGTAGGTCCACGGTGTGGTGTTCGTGACGAGCGCGAAGTACAGGTCCCGTACGGGGCCGCGGCCCGGGGCATCGATCTGCAGCGACGGGACCCGGACAGCACCCCTCAAGAACAGCTTCAGCGCGATCTGGGAGTAGAGCGCGGGAGAGGCGCGGCGGCCGAGCCTGCGCTGCCGTTCCACCTCGTGCACCACCTCCGCGTCCCAGCCGAACCCGGCACAGAAAGTGAAGAACCGGTCGTCCTCGTCGCTGAGGACGCGGCCCAGACCGATCGTCCGCCGGGCCCCCGAACGCAGCGCCTCCAGCATGGCGCCAGTCGCTTCGATGGGATCGGCCGGTAGACCGAGCGCCCGGATGAACACGTTCGCGCTGCCGCCGGGAAGCGCCGCGTAACTGGGCCGGGGGAGTTCCGCCGGAGTGGAGAGCAGCCCGTTGACGACCTCGTTGACCGTGCCGTCGCCGCCGAGGCTGATAACCAGTTCGGCCCCGTTGGCCGCCGCGTCCCGGGCGAGCTCGCGGGCGTGGCCTCGGTACTCGGTCTGGACGACGCGCAGCTCCAGGTCGCGGGCGATGGCCCCCGCGATCACGTCCCGGGCGCGAGGTGTGGTCGTGGTGGCCTGTGGATTGACGATGAACAGCGCACGCACCCCGACATTCTAGGTGTACTGACCATGGAGGTTGG
>JAJYTD010000010.1 GCA_021793235.1 Actinomycetes bacterium
CCGCCGCCTGGGCATCCGCTGGGAGCGCAAGGCCAGCAATTTCCTCGCCATGGTCGCTATCGGCTGCATCAAAATCTGCTACCGCCATCTGACCAAGCACAACCCACGGTATTGAGACACACTCTTAGCGTCAGGAATTCCACACCCCGGCGAGCCGGTAGGAGGGCTCCCGGGGCACGGCCAACGCTGCATCGGAGCGCTGACATGACCGACATTACCCCTCGAACCTCCACGCACTTCACGCGTGTCAAGAGTACGTCCCGACGGCATTCCGGGCGAGCACGCCTCTACGTGAGGCGGGCGGCGTGATGGAACTGTTCTTGTCTGATCAGCGCGACCTCCTCGTCACCAATGACGCTGCGATCGCCGACGGCCGAGAGCTGACCGGAGCCGAGCTCGACGAGCTCCTGGCCCAGCTCGACCAGGTTCGGCTGAACACCAAGTGGCGCGAGCTGAACCGTGTTACCCCGCTCGGGGCCTGGGTCGTCGCGACCCGCGGCGCCTTCGAGGGACACGGGCGCGTTGTCAACTTCCGCAGGGCGAAGCCCTGGGCGAGTGATCACGAGATCAAGGTCGCCGTGAGCGCGACCCTGACGGTTCACGTCGAGGCGACCGAAGTACGGGTCGTTCCGGACCCCGAGGGGGCGGCGTGAACGTCTTTCGTCTGTGCGTCGAGCTCGTGCTCGCGGCCCTGTTCCCGGCGCGCGGTCGGCACCAACCGCGTGTGCTCGCGCCTCGGCCAACTCCCATTCCTCGACAGGCTCGGCGGACGTACCACACTCCGACCGAGCTACTCGCCCGGCAGTTCCCGGAATGGTGCGTCTATGCGATGCCCAGCGACCGCAGGCTCTGCTTCGGTGCGACCGACCGTCTCCGAACGACCACGGTTCACGGCTACACGGTCGGTGAGCTCCGAGAGCGCATCCGTGCCGTCGAAGAGACCCCGCCCCCGGCGTTCGTGCGTAGATACCTGACCGCGACGGGCGCGAGATGACCGCGGCCGAACGGGGCGACGCGCCGTTCTCCGCGCTCGAAGGCCGGCTTGGCGATCATTTCGCCGCGCTACCCCGAAGACGCCGACGTCCCCGTTTCGCGTACCCAAGCGGTACTACGCGAAGCGTTCCGTTCCTCCGGTCCCTGCTGTCACCAAAGCAGGGCATAGAAGGCGGCCGACGACGAGACCACCGTCGGCCGAGGTGGTGCTCGTGCCCCGTAGCGGGCACCACCGTCCCCCAACCCCCCCCGCGCTTCCGGTGCAGCGTCCTGGGCACGTGGGGAACCAACGTCGCCCAGTAGGGGGAGGGGGCGACACCCGCCCGGCGATCAACGCCCGCCGGGCAGGGTCCCCGAGGCCGAACAGGCTCGGGGGAGCCCCTAAACGCCCCCGTGCACCTGGTGAGTCCTCCCGGATGCACGGGGGTACCCACGCGTCGAAGGGTCAGAAGTGGTCACTGCCGGCAACCTGACCGATCGGGAACACGTGTCGGCTCGCGGCACAAATGGTCTCCAACAGGTGAATGGGTGTGCCCTCGGTGTTGTAGGAGATCCGGAGCACCTGAACCACCCACTCGCCCGAGTCGAGGTCGAGTTCGTCAGCCTCGAACGATGTCGGGGGACGCGCTGTGAGTGTCTCGGTCGCGTGGCTGAACACGTGTCCGAGCTTCTCGATTGCGTCTTGCAGCGTGGGCAACACGAACTCGGGGTGTTCGAGCGGTGTTCCCTGGGAGACGTCGAGCCGGAAGTACGACGTCGCCACACGCACCGGGACGCCGTCGGCGGTGAAGGATTTCCGGCGGGCCAACACCTCGTCACCGGTCTCCACTTCCAGCGCCGCCGCGACATGCTCACTGGCAGGCTCGGGGCCGGTGTAGAGCATCTTCCGTTCCGGCTTGAGCCCCTGTTGCGCGGCCTCGGTGAGGTAGAGGGACTTCGAGCCGCGCGTCGCGGGCTCGGTCGGCAAGGCACGTTGTACGAGCACGCGCGGGCGCGGTTCGGTCGAGGCGGCCGGCGCGACCGGCGGGCGCGCGGGCGCCTTCTTCATCTGCGAGACGCGCCCTGGGGAGACGCCGAGGCGCTCGGCGATCTGGCCTTGCGTGAGGCCGGACTCTTGCGCTTCGGTGATCGCTTCGCGGCGCATGCGCGCGAGTTCTCCCACGTAGCTCTGTTGCGTGGTCGAGAGTTGATGCAGGCGCCGCAACCGTTCGACGGGGTCGGCGATCGCCGCGACTGCTTGAAGGGTCTTCGGGTCCACGATCCTCCTATCGGCGAGGCCGGTTTTAGCCCCCCTATTGCATCCGGTGACCACTCGGCTTACATTGCGTATAAGTCGACTTTAGCCCCCCTAGCGAAACGGGGATGCGTCCCCCCACCTACAGGAGTCGCCATGCTCGAAGACTTCGAGCGCAACCGGATCGCAAGCTACTTCGCCCGCGTCGTCGACCAGACCGCCCCGGAAACCCGGCTCTCGACCGTCGCCATTACCCACATGCTGACCGGTCGCCCGGTCTTTCTGCGCGCGATCGCCGCGATGTCACACCTTCGCGCGGTCCTGCCCAAGCCCAAGAGCATCGACCCCGACGCGCTGACCGAAGCGTGCTCCCTCTGGCAGGTCGACAAGCTCGACCGGCGCACGCTCGCCACCCCCGACGAAGCGCTCGCCTACCTCGAATCGCGCGCGGCCGGCGAACGGCTCGTGCTGCTCGACGTCGGAGGATACTTCGCACCCGCGTTGCCCGAGGTGTGCGATCGCTTCTCCGGCGAGATCGTCGGTGTCGTCGAGGACACCGAGAACGGCCACCGCCGCTACCTCGACTACGACAAGCCCCCGTGCCCCGTTTACTCGGTGGCCCGCTCGCCCCTGAAGGACCCCGAGGATTACCTCGTCGGTCAGTCCGTGGTGTTCTCCACCGAGGCCCTGATCCGGGCGCGCGGCGACATCCTGTACGGGCGCGTCGCCGCCGTCCTGGGCTTCGGCAAGCTCGGTTCCTCCGTGGCCCGGATGCTGCACGCGCGCGGCGTACAGGTGACGGTCTACGACATCGACCCCGTCAAGCGTGCCCAGGCCCTCGCGCAGGGGTTCGCGACCTCGGCGACCCTGGGACAGGCACTCGCCGGCTCGGGGATCGTGGTGTGCGCGACCGGCAACCTCGCACTCAGGGCCGACGACTTCGCACGCGTGGCCAACGGCGCCTACATCGCCTCGGTGACCTCCTCCGACGATGAACTCGAACTCGACGCGCTCGACCCCTTGTACGGGCGCGAGAGCGTCGGGCAGGCGATCACCCGGTACGCCCACACCGGGCACTTCTTCTACGTGCTCAACGACGGCAACGCCGTGAACTTCCTGCACGGCGCATCGGTGGGAGCCTTCATCTTCCTCGTGCAAGCCGAGATCATCGCGGCGGCGGCACAGCTCATGAGTGAGCCGCACGAGAGTGCACACTACGAGTTGCCGACCGAAGTCCGTGAACAGGTCGCGGCGACGTGGCTCGACTACTTCAATGGAGCAGCATGACAGTTACCCAGCCCGAGATCCGTTACGTCCTGTCGCGCTACCTCGAACGCCACCCCGACGAGGTCGACGACATGGCCCTGCTCTTCCACGCCCTGAACGAGGGGCACGCGGTCGCCTCACGGAAGGAATTCCGCATCGGGCACGTCACCGCGGGCGCGGCGGTCGTCGACCCTGCCGGGCGCGTGCTCATGATCCGACACAAGACGCTCGACAAGTGGCTGCTACCCGGTGGTCACCTCGAAGCCGAGGACACGAGCCTGCTCACGGCGAGCCTGCGCGAGCTCGAAGAAGAGGCCGGCATTCCCTGGCAGCAGGTCGTCTCCCCTCCCGCCCACGATGTCACCCCGGCCGACATCGATATCCACAAGATCCCCGCCAACCCGGCGAAGGACGAACCGGAGCACTATCACTTCGACTTCCGCTATGCCCACTGGGTCGAGAACGCTGACGTGCGTCTCCAGCTCGACGAAGTGACCGCCTTCGAGTGGCGTCCGCTCGCCGACCTTCCGGCCAAGCTGGCGGCCAAACTCGCCCCCGTCGCCCCTTCGGGAAGCTGACACACCGTCGAGGCGTAGCCGGAGACGGCGAAACGTCCCCGCCCCGGGAGAGTTCCCAGAGCGGGGGCGCCGTCATGTCAGGTCGGTTGGTGTGGTGACCGGGTCGGCCGACGCGTCGTTGAGCGTCGCCCCGCGAAGGTCGTTGCCGTACCGGAAGACGTTCGTCATCGTGCCGGTGATGGACAGCCCGGTATTGCCCGTGTCGCGTACTCGGTTGCCGTGAATGTGGAGCCTGTCGGCCGAGCTGGAAATCTGGAATCCGTAGTTCTGGGCTCCGTCGATGCGGTTGTCGGCGAGCGTCAGGTCGCGCCCGCCCGGGCGCGAATCCCGTTGTCGCCCGCGCCGGTGATGGTGTTCCGGGAGACGGTCACGTCGGCGCCGCCGGAACCACATACGCGCAGACCGGCAGCTGCTCGGTGTGGCGGTCCTGACTGATATCGCACACCATGCTCAGCACCACGAGGATCGTGCCCGATGACGATCCACGCCCAAGACCGGCACGGCATGCTCGCCGAGCTGACCGCCGGCAAGTGGATTCTGATCATCAGCCACGGACAGTTCGCCGCGCACCGTCCGATCGGTTGGTACGGACCCAATCCCGGTGAACACCCAACCCACGAAGAAGGGGTGCCGCCGTTCGGCGACACCCCCTTCTCACCTGCGGAGGATCGGGGATTTGAACCCCGGAAGGGATTGCTCCCTAACCGCATTAGCAGTGCGGCGCCATAGACCGGACTAGGCGAATCCTCCTGGCTGTGACAAGAGTATCCAGCACAGGGGGGCGGGCGCAAAACGAATGACGGGGCGGCCCGGGAGGCTCAAGAGGTGACGCGTTCGATGGCGAGGTCTGCGTCAAGGCGGAGCCGGGCCACCGCTCGGGAGATCGTGCTCTTCACGGTTCCGACGGTAACCCCGAGCCGCTCGGCGATCTGGGCCTCTGTCATGTCCTCGTAGTAACGGAGGACGACCGTGGTGCGCTGACGCTCGGGGAGTTGTTGGACGGCGCGGTGGACCACGTCGGCGAGGTCGGTTTTCCACGTGGGGTCCTCCATCTGCTGCTCGGGGATCTGGTCGGTGGGGTAGACCGCGAGGTGCTGCCGCCGCCATTCCGATATCTGGGTGTTGACCATCGCCCGGCGCACGTAGCCGTCGCGGGCGTTGGGGTTGGAGATGCGGTCCCAGGCGAAGAAGGTCTTCACCAGGGCGGCTTGCAGCAGGTCTTCGGCGTCGGAGCGGTTGGCCGCCAGGGATTGGGCGATGCGCAGCAGTGCGGGACCTCGTCGAGTGACGTAGTCGGAGAACTCCTCATATCTGGATTGCCGTGCTGTGCCAGCCACACGATCACCGACCCGGCCTCGCTGCCACGCGCCGACCCGCGGCCTTGAGCGCATGGTCTCGGTCACATTTTCATCCTGCTTCTCACTGTGGCACGGCAGGTGTAATCAGCAGCTTTGCCCCGAGCCATCTTCCGACAAACCAGACCATCGGGTCGATCCGCGAACAACTCTGTACGCTGCATCTTTGTAGGGTTCAGATGGAGGCGAACCAGTCAGGAACCGGATGTATCCCGCGCGTTTCGCGGCCCTTCTCCGCAGTTGCCGGAGGTGCTGCCACCGTAGAGGCGCCCCGCGTGTCCGATGCCGTAGCTCGGGGAAGCAGAACGTCAAGAAAACCGAGGGCACCGGCGTGTGGGGAGGTGGCGCGAGGGCGGAGCGCAACAATAGGTGCTGCCGGAGTAGAAGGAGGGGCGATGTCCGTTGATGTGGAGGATCGCAGGCGCTACACTGCCATGCTCCTCGGCAGGGAAGCGGCTCCGCCCCCCGATGGTGCCTCCGGACGCGTCATCCGAGGAGTGATCCTCGACATCACCTCGCACCTGGCCTGCGTCGCCACTCAGGAGGGCGAGGAGCGGTTCATCTTTGACCGGACCACCTCATTCTGGCGCGGCAGGGAGGTCGCATCCACCGACCTGCGCGTGGGCGATGACGTCGTCGTCCTCTGCGGGCTCAGCGGCCGCTGGGTGGCAGAGCGCGTGTGGGCGCAGCTCGCCCGCGTGACAGGGGTGATCGCCGCACGCGCCGGTGACACCCTGGAGATCGATGTCGGCCACGGCCGGCCGAACCGTACCGTCGTCATCCCGTACCGGGCGTCGGGGCGCATGAGCGTGCGCCATCCTGCCTTGGAACCCGGATTCCTCTTCGACGCCATCGGTACGTGGCGCGATGGTGCGGTGGAGGCGGTGATTCCGGCCACCAACCAGCCGCCGTATCCGGTATCGGAGAGTCCTCGGCGCCCGCCTGTGCAGTCCCTACCCGACCAGGTGACGGGCATGGTCTCCTGGTACGACCCGGCCCAAGGGCGTGCGACGCACGTCAATCCGCTCGTGGGGCTGGCGGGTGCGGCCTACCCGGCGCTGGACCGCGGGAGTGACTGCGGCTTTGACTGTGATCGGGGTGAGAGCTGTGTCGCGCTGCCCCGGCTGTCTCTCGGGGCCACCTTCTCCCTGCGGAACGACTGCAACGGGGTGTCGGCCGTACTTCCCGTGGTGGACTGCGCCTCCTCCGCAAGCCGCTTCTGTGACAAATGCGCCGCCTGCCCCACAGAGGAGTCCGGGCGGATCGCGCAGCTGACCCTGCTGAGCTTTATCTCCCTGGGCGGACATCCCGAGGCCGGCTGCTTCAACGCGACGATGACGGTGGGGGTGGGCCCGTGATCGAGGTTCTCCGTGAAGTCCAGTTGCCCATTCTGGTCCTGGTGCTGCTGCTGGGCGCGCTCGCCAAGTTCGCCGACCGGACGGCACGCGGGCAGGGCCCGGTTTCCTTGCTGCCGCCCCGCTTCCACCGGATGGCCGCCGTGGCCGTCGGCGGTGCCGAAGCCCTGCTCGCTGTGGCGCTGATAGTGCTGCCCGGGGTGGTCGGCGATGTGGCGCGAGGCGCCGTGGCCGTACTGTTCGCCGCGGCGGTGATCGCCCTGCTGATCGTGCGCAGGCGCAATCCGGATATGGGGTGCGGCTGCTTCGGTGGATTGAGCACTGCACCCGTGGGGTGGCGGACCATCGCCCGGTCCGGTCTGTTCGCGGTCGCCGCGGCGGTGACCGTAGGGCTGGAGACCTCGGGTGCCGGGGTCCTGGCCGGGTTCACCATCGTTCACGGTATGGCGGTCGCGCTTGAAGCTCTGGTGATCGCCGGGCTTTCGCCAGAGCTCACCGAGGTCGCGGCGCGGCTGTTCCACCGCGAGCCGTGCGAGGTCCGCGATATCCCCGTGCGTCGCACACTGGCCCGGTTGCGCTCCAGCGACGTCTGGAATGCCAATGTCGCAGCGATAGCGGAGCAGGAGCCGGTCGATGTGTGGCGCCAGGGCTGCTGGCGGTTCTTCCGTTTCCCGGGGACGCGCAACGCCAGACCGGTCGATGTGGTGTTCGGTGTTCCGCTGCGCGGGCGGCGGCCCGCTGTTCGCGCTGTTATCAGTGACGCGAAGACCGGTGCCGTTCTGACGGCGTTGGGTGAGACCGCCGAACGCTCGGTTCTGCATATGCCCGATGGTCAGGTGCCACAGCGGTCGGTCGGGACGGTTGAGTGAGGCCTCCCGCTGGTCCGGGCCTGGGCGGGCGGTCCTGTATCGCTTTTTGCCGAGTGCGTCCCGCTCGAAGCCCGCGCTTGGGGTCCGGGCGAGCGGGCGCCCCAGTCCATTCGCCGGAGTGTGCGGCGACCATTGAAGAGGGAATGGGGAGCCCGCCCGACCCGGCCGGGCCTAGATGAGTGAGTCCGACCTGGGACGCGCGCTGCCGTGGTCCTGCTCCCCACTCCCTTGAATCGAACGCGCGTTCGATTCAAGGAGACTGTAGTGGATCGGCCGCGGTCGCGCCACTCGCACCACTCGGACAGTGGTCAACCGAGGACCTCGTTCTCCCGCTCCAGCGCCTTTTTGGCGAATGCGGCCAGTGTCTCCGCGTAGTCCCCGTTCTCGTTGGGGCCTGCGATGGACGTGGCCGCCAGGTAGTCGCCGTTGCGGTAGATGAGGGTGTGGAGTTCCATCTGGTCCTCGCCGGTGTCGGTGGTAACGGAGAAGGCGCGGGAGTCGTCGGCCACCGTCTCCATGTCGATGTCCTCCACTGTGTAGGACGATGTCGTGCCGTCGTCCAGAGTGGCCTGGTAGGTGGAGCACTCCGAGGGAGGCGTGGTGTCGAGTGCTTCCTTCGCGGTCTCCTCCGGAACCTGGATCAGCGTGTGCGTGATGGTGTCGGAGTCACGGGCGAAGGCGGCGAGTGAAGCGGCGGCCTCACGCACCTCCGGCAGTTGCCCCCACTGGTTGACGGCGTCCATGCATTCGGGCTTGTCGAGTTCGATGGACTCGCGGAGCTTCTCGGCCCGCTGGGTCGCGTCCAGTTCGGCATAGATCCCCTGCTCGCTCTGCTCGGGGATGAGCTTGGCGTCGCCGAACTGGTCGAGCTGGGCCTTCTCCAGTTCAGCAGCGGCATCGGTGCCGGCCTTGGGGGCGGTGTCGGCGGGCGGCTCCTGCTCACCGCTGCGGTCCTCGGTAGATCCGCCGCCGCAGGCGGACACGGCGGCAATGAGAGCAATTGCCGTCAGTGTTTGGAATGATACTTTCTGTATCTTCTGGGGGTGCTTCATGGTGCCCTCTCCTTTTCTGTGCGATATTGCAACGGGGGTCCACTGGCGCTTCACCGGCATGTGGTCGCCGTGTGTAACTTGGCCCTTGCTTAGAGTATCGATGAAGGAGAGCGGTGTCGGAGCGGAATTCGGCGTATTTTCGGGCTGTACTCGGATCCATCTCCGCCTACAAGCCGGGCCGTAGCGTAGTCGGGCCGGACGGACGATCGGTGAAGCTCTCCTCCAATGAGAGCCCCTACGGTCCGCTGCCGTCGGTCCTGGACGCCGTCGCCTCCGCGGCCACCGAACTCAACCGCTATCCCGACAACGGTGCCGTAGAGCTGATCGCGGGGCTGGCCCGCAGATTCGAAGTCCCCGAAGAGCACGTGGCGGTCGGCGCGGGCTCCGTCGGCGTGCTGCAGCAGCTGCTGGAGGCCACCGCCGAACCCGGCACGGAGGTCGTCTACGCCTGGCGGTCCTTCGAGGCCTACCCACTGCTCGTCGATCTGTCCGGTGCCGCCGCGGTGACGGTGCCACTGCGTGACGAGACCCACGACCTCGACGCCTTGGCCGCCGCGATCACCGAGCGGACCCGCATGGTGTTCGTGTGCAACCCGAACAACCCCACCGGAACGGCGGTACGCGAAGCGGAGCTGACCGCGTTCCTCGACCGCGTCCCCGGCCACGTTCTGGTCATCCTGGACGAGGCCTACCGCGAGTACGTCCGCGACCCGCGGGTGCCCGACGGCGTGGCCCTGTACCGCGACCGGCCCAACGTCGCCGTGCTGCGGACGTTCTCCAAGGCCTACGGGCTGGCGGCGCTGCGCGTCGGCTTCCTCATCGGGCACCCGCACGTCGCCACCGCAGTACGCAAGACGATGGTGCCGTTCGCGGTCAACCACGTTGCACAGGCCGCGGCGGTCGCGTCACTGGCGGCAGAAGACGAACTGTTCGAGCGCGTGGCCGCAACGGTGCAGGAGCGGGATCGCGTGCGCGGCTGCCTGCTCACCGAGGGTTGGGACGTCCCCTCCACCGAGGCCAACTTCGTGTGGCTCCGGCTGAACGAGGACACCCTCGACTTCGCCGAGGCCTGTGCGGCCGCGGGTGTCGCCGTACGCCCCTTCGCGGGCGAAGGCGTGCGGGTCAGCATCGGAGCGCCCGACGACAACGACACCTTCCTCGCGGTCGCGCGGGACTACCCCAGGCGCAACCGCGGCTGAGAGCGAGAACGGGGCCGGGCACGGTGGCCAATCGCACCGTGTCCGGCCCCGTTCCTGCTCCGGGCGTCAGTTCCCGGCCTTGTCCAGCTTCTCGATGATCAGTCGGTAGAGCTGGCGCGGGCGGCCCGGCTGCAGAGTCCGGTTGGGCGGCAGCGGCCACGCCAGTCCCTCTTCGACGAGTGTGCGCAGCAGTCGCCGGGCCGTGCGCGGAGTGACACCGAGCATCCGCCCGGCATTCTCCGCGTCGACCACCAGGGGGCCGTCCTCCTCGGCGATCTTCTCCGACAGCCGCAGCAGGGTCTCGCGGCCCTTGGTGCGCAGCGGCTCGGTCGACGGGCGCTGTGGTGCGCGCTGCGCGGGTACGAGCGACCTGCCCTCCCGGTCGACGGCAAAGCTCTGCCGGGTGGCCTGTGCCCGGTTCAGCGCCGCTCGCGCATGGGTCTCGGCGTCCTGGGTGGTGCGGCCCATGCCGATCCCGACCTCGACCGCGATGCCGAGTTCGGCCTTGACCCGCTCGACGAACGGTGGCTGCCGGAACCCCTCGGTGGCCGTCACCAGTGACCCCCGCGTCGCCGTGACCATGAAGGTGTGGTCGTCCACTGGGTGGGCCGTGGCGTTGATGCGGTGCGCCTCCTGCAACAGCAGCCGATGCAGCGCCAGCCGCAGTTCATCGCGCCAGTAGCGGGGCGAGGAGCGGCGGCTGGAGTCGCGCAGAGTGGGGACGTCGACAATGACCACTCCCAACTGCGCTTCCTCCAGGCGGTGGTGGGCGCCGAGCAGGCCGGCGGTCTGCAGAGCGCTGCGTACGCCCGCGTTGGTCGGGCGCAGCCGAATCACCGGCACGCCGATGGCCTCCAGCCGCTCCGCGACGCCCCTGACACAAGTGATGGCCATACGGGTGGACTTGCGCCGCCACAGCCCTTCGTGGAACGAGGTGAGCTGGGCCGTGCTGGTCAGCTCTTCGTGTACGTGGATGCCGTCGACGGGAAGGTCGACCTCCGAATACGCCTCGACCACATCGGCTCTGCCGAGGACATCGAGGCTGGCCCGGGTGGGGTCGAACCTCTCGTCCAGGGTGGCCCGCAGTAGGGCCTCGTGCAGACTCGCGCCGCCGAGGGGAACGTACGTGGCGGGCATCGTCAGCACACCCGCCTTACGTGCGAACTCGTATGGGACGGGACTCGCGAACAGATACGCGTCGATCGCTGATCCCAGGCGCAGTACCTTGTCGGTCGCCTCTTGCTCATCTCGATAGGCGGCGGCGATGAGCCTGGCGTTGAGCGGCCCTGTGGACCCCGGCCCCATGAGCATGACGCGCTCGACCACCTCATGGGGCCCGATGACACCAATAGTCAAATCGCCAGTACGCTGCGCACTCACCTCGGGCTGCTCCCCGCTACCATTCCACGCTCTTCACTATGTGCGCCCACTGGTTTCCCGAACCTGTTTCCTGTCACGGCATGATTGCCGAGATCGTACCCATTGTGCGGGGCCAATGAAGATCGTTTCACTCAGAACGCCAAAAGCCGGGTGGAAGGTTTCCCCCCCCACCTCGGCTTGAACTGGGAACCCGATCTTCACACGGCGTCGTCGCGCACCACATCCGCTCCCAAAGCGGACAGTCGCGCGGCGAACTGGGCATGGCCCCGGTCGACCAGATATCCCGGCGCGACAATGGTCTCACCCTCGGCGACCAGTCCGGCCAGAACCAGGGCGGCACCCGTGCGCAGATCGTGTGCGACGACGTCGGTACCCCGCAGGGCGGTCGAACCGTGCACGATCGCGCGGGTCCCGTCGACCTCGATCTTGGCGCCCATTTTGTTCAGCTCGTCGGCCAGTGCGAAACGGCCGTCGTAGATGGCTTCGTGCAGGTAGCTTTCGCCGTCGGCCAACGTGGCCAACGCCATCAGCGGGGACTGCAGGTCGGTGGCGAACCCCGGGTACGGGGACGTCACGGCGTTGATCGGGCGCAGCGGGTGGTCGGCGTCGCGGCGTACGTGCAGCACCGCGCCCTGCTGGGCGAACTCCACGCCCATCTGCTCCAGCTTCCACCGGGCCACCCCCAAGTGCTCCAGGTGAGCACCGACAAGGCTGACTTCACCCCCGGTGGCGGCCGCCATCATCGCGAACACGCCGGCGTCGATGCGGTCGGACATGATCGTGTGCTCGACAGCGGTGAGTTCTTCGACGCCCTCGACCGTGATGAACCCGGTTCCGCCGCCTTTGATCTTGGCGCCCATACGGGTGAGGAACTCGATTACATCGAGGACCTCGGGCTCCAGGGCGGCGTGTTCGATGACCGTGGTGCCCGGTGCGAGCACCGCGGCCATGATGAGGTTCTCGGTACCGGTATGCGAGGGGGTGTCGAGGTAGAGGTGCCCTCCCCGGAGATTGTTCGATCGGACGTTGATGTGGTTGCGCTCGTCGTCTTCGGTGACTTCGGCGCCGAGCCGGGCGAAGCCGCGGTAGTGGAAGTCGAGTTTGCGGCTGCCGAGATTGCACCCGCCGACCCCTTCGATCCTGGCCTGGCCCATGCGGTGCATGAGCGCGGGAACGAACAGCACCGAGCCGCGGAACCGGGCGGCGATGTCCGCCGGAAGGACGGCGCGTTCGGGGTCGTTGAGTTGCGAGGCGTCGATCACGACCGTGCGTTCGGGCTCATGGAACTCGACTCTGGCACCGATGTGCTCGGCGAGTTCCAGCGCGCGCCTGACGTCCTCAATGATCGGGACATTGCGCAGCACCGTGCGTCCCTTGGCCGCGAGCAGGGCGGCGCCGATCATCGGCAGCACGGCGTTCTTCGCGCCTTGGATGAATGCCGTCCCGTTGAGGGGACGGCCGCCCCTGACGCGGTAGCGAACCTCCTGGCCCATGCTCAGTGCTCCTTCGTGAGGCGGATGTAAAGGGTTGTGCTCGGTGGAAAGGCCTATGCGCGATCGGACGCGGGACACCCGGAATGTGTTCCGCTGAAATGGGCTCGATCTGAACCACTGTCAGTGATCGTCGCTGGTGGGCGTTACACATCGTGTGCCCGTTCATCTCACGATCATGCTTGCTATGAGGTGCTCTATGCCAAGACGTCACCCATGGTCAACTGATGGCGAGTTGTCGGAATGCCCTCTGTGGACGCGGGTCCAGTCCGGCGCCGACGGCAGAAGGACGAGTACTACTGTATGTCTTGTGTGTTGCGTTCGGCGCCATGGTGTTGGAGTTCACCGGGGTATCCCGGACGTGCGGCAAGGTCAGGCAAGGCGGGATTTTTCGCCGGTGAGCCGTTCGTAGACCTCCACATACTTCGCGTGGGTTCGTTCGACCACGTTAGCGGGCAGAGGTGGTGGTGGGGTGTCCGCTGTGCGATCCCAGCCGGATTCGGGCGAGGCCAACCAGTCGCGAATGAACTGTTTGTCGAAAGAAGGTTGCGCCCGACCCGGATCCCATGCGTCGGCCGGCCAGAAGCGCGAGGAGTCGGGGGTGAATACCTCGTCGGCGAGGACAAGGGCGCCGTTGGGATCGCGGCCGAACTCGAACTTGGTATCTGCCAGCAGGATACCGCGCTGCTCGGCGATGTCGCGGCCCCGGGCATAGATCTCCAGGGTGCGCTCGCGCAGCTCGGCGGCGAGTTCCGCACCGTGTTGCGCAGCCACGGCGGCATAGGACACGTTCTCGTCGTGCTCGCCCACCTCTGCTTTGACGGCCGGGGTGAAGATCGGTCGGTCCAGCCGTGAACCGTCGACCAGCCCTTCGGGCAGCGAAATACCGCACACGGTGCCCGACCGCTCGTATTCGGCCAGGCCGGAGCCTGTCAGGTAGCCGCGCGCCACGCACTCCACCGGAACCATGTCCAGGTTTCGGCAGACGAGGGTGCGCCCGGTCCAGTCGCCGGGGGCGCCGGGCGGGGGGATGTCGGAGAGCACGTGGTTGGGGACCAGATCGGCCAGGCGCTCGAACCACCACAGGGAGAGCTGAGTGAGTAGTCGCCCCTTTCCCGGGATCTCAGTGGGCAGTACCCAGTCGTAGGCGGAGACGCGGTCGCTGGCGACCATCACGAGATCGCCGTCAGCGGTCGCGTAGAGATCGCGGACTTTACCCGTGTGCAGGTGGGTCAGGCCTGGAACCGCAACGGGTACGGGCTTGTCGACGAAGCCGCTCAAAGGAGTCCCCTTCCTGGATCTGCGGGGTGAAAGGCGGGCGATCCGGTTCGTGTCCGAAGCGCCCGCCCGGGTCGGGTCAGCTCAGGCTCGCGAGCCGGTCGAAGACATCGCCCAGCCGCTGAACGAAGCGCTCGGGGCGGCAGATCTCGTCCAGCCGCGCCTCGTCGAGGGCGACATCGCGGGCACCGGCCTCCTCGCGCAGCGTCTCGCGGAACGGGGCGCCGGTCTCCCAGGTCCGCATCGCCGCGGTCTGCACGAGCGCGTACACGTCCTCGCGTGAGGAACCGGTCTCGATAAGCTCTGACACCACGGTGGAGGAGTAGATCAACCCGTGGGTGGAGTCCAGGTTGGCGCGCATCCGCTCGATGTCCACGACAAGACCGGTGACCAGCTTGGTGGTCAGGTTCAGTAGGTAGTCGGTCGCTATGGCGGCATCCGGCAGTGAGATGCGTTCGGTGGAGGAGTGCGAGATGTCCCGCTCATGCCACAGCGGGATTCCCTCCAGCACCGGAACGATCTGGGCGCGCACGTTGCGGGCCATACCGCAGATGCGCTCCGACATGATCGGGTTCTTCTTGTGCGGCATGGCGCTGGAGCCCTTCTGGCCCTTGCCGAACGGCTCCCACAGCTCCCGCACCTCGGTGCGCTGGCCGTGCCGCACCTCCAGGGCGACCGCCTCGCAGACAGTGGCCATGATGGCCAGACTGGACACCCACTCCGAGATGCCGTCCCTCAGCACCACCTGCGTGGACACATCAGCCGGACGCAGCCCGAGCTTCTCGGCGACGTAGGCTTCGACCGCCGGATCGATGTTGGAGTAGGTGCCGACCGGCCCCGAGATCGCCATGACCCCGACCGCCTCGCGGGCGCGGCGCAGCCGGTCGCGAGAGCGCGCCATGCCGAAGGCGAAGTCGGCGACACGGTGCCCCCAGACATCGGGTTCGCCGTGGATGCCGTGCGTCCGGCCGACCCGCAGGGTGTTCCGGTGCTCCAGCGCGTGGTCGCGCAGCGCGGCGACGAGGGTGTCGGCCTTGGCCAGCAGGATGTCGGTGGCCTCGACCAGTTGGGCGGCGAGCGCGGTGTCGAGCAGGTCTGAAGAGGTCATACCGAAGTGCACCCAGGCCGCGGCGTCGCGCGGCTCGGTGTTGTCAGCCCATGCCGTCAGAAACGCGATGACGTCGTGCTGGGTGACGGCCTCGATCTCGGCCACCCGCTCAGGGGTGGGCGGCGGTGCCTTCCGCACCGGTTCCACCGCATCAGCGGGGACCGTGCCCGCTGCGGCGTGTGCCTCCAGAACCAGGGTCTCCACCTGGCACCAGAGTTCGTACTTGTGGGCGTCGCTGAAGACGCGCCCCATGTCCGGGAGGGTATAGCGCTCGATCACCCGACCATTTTCGCAGGTATCCGGAGTGCGGGGTCAGCAGGTGACGAGCTGCACAAGCTCAGGGGCAGCGCTCTCCAGTCTCTTGTCAGCGGTGAGCACCGCATCTGCCGACATGTCCACACCACTGGCAAGGATGAGCGCATCGGGGGTTTTCAGTCCAGGATGATTCGCCGCCCGCAGCTTTGCGGCGTGGTTGGCTATCTCGAGGTTGACCGGGATAGTGGCTGAGAAGAATCCCTTCTTCAATCCCTCAAGATTTTGGACAGCGCTCTTGCCGCGGTGTCGGAGCGCGCCCGAAAGCACCTCAGACCAGACGATCACTGACAGGGGAAATTCGGCGCCTTGGTGCTCCCACTCGCGCACCGCTGAGAGGGCGGGCCCATGCATGGAGTCTTTGGTGTTAAGCAGGCTAATGACGATGTTGGTATCGAGGAGGACGACCGCCACTACTCTGCTGCCTTCCACTGCTCCTCAAGAGCGCGGTCCCGCTCGTCCCACTCATCACGCAGGCTTTGCACGTCGATGTCGGGCCCGTCGAGAATGCCGACGAACTCGGTGATACTCCTCCGCGGTTTGTGGTGAGGGCGGATAGTGATATCGCCGGCTTCGGTCGTCTCGAAATCGACGCAATCGTCCAGTTCGATTCCGGCGGCCTGGAGATCGCGCCTGGAGAACGTAACGGTGACTCTGTCACGGTCGTGGCGGACCCGGGCACGGCGGTATCGGAGTGGTGTTGTCATCCCTGATCACCTCGTCATAGGCAGGCGGGCAGTACTTACAATGTAGGACGTAGAGACTGCCGCTGTCCGGGTTTTCCCCAGATCCTTCACCCCGTCTCGGCTGCCGCCTTCTCCGCGATGTCGGTGCGGTAGAACGACCCCCGCAGTTCGATCCGGCCCGCGGCCTCGTAGGCCCGTTCGCGTGCGCGGGCCAGGGTGTCACCGGTGCCGATCACGTTGAGGACGCGGCCTCCGTTGGACTTCAGGTCGCGGACACCGCTCCAGGCGGTACCGGCGTGCAGCACGTAGGCGCCGTCCACGGCCTCGGCCGCATCAAGGCCGGTGATGGGATCGCCCTTCACCGGATCGGCGGGGTA
Organism: Actinomycetes bacterium; assembly: GCA_021793235.1. Classification (GTDB taxonomy): domain Bacteria; phylum Actinomycetota; class Actinomycetes; order Streptosporangiales; family Streptosporangiaceae; genus JAJYTD01. The sequence continues at coordinate 16,533 of JAJYTD010000010.1, forward strand.
GTTCTCCGCTGCGATGACGACGGCGACGGCCGCCCCCGTGCGCCAGTCCAACGAGGTGATGCCGCCCAGGCCGCCGGTGTCGGCCGCCTGTAGTAGCGCACCGATGGGTGTTGCCAGCCGGTCCAGCACCACCTGGGCCTCGGGGTCGCCGAAGCGTGCGTTGAACTCCACGACGCGCGGACCACCGGAGGTGAGGGCGAGGCCCACGTACAGCAGGCCCTGGTAGGAGCGGCCGCGTTGGGCCATCGTGGAGAGGGTGGGTCCCACGATCGATCTCATGACCTCGTCGACCAGGCCGGGAGGCGTCCACGGCAGGGGGGCGTAGGCGCCCATGCCGCCGGTGTTGGGGCCTTTGTCGCCGTCGTAGGCGCGCTTGAAGTCCTGGGCCGGGGACAGCGCCACCGCGTGGATGCCGTCGCACAGCACGAACAGCGACAGTTCGGGGCCGTCGAGGTACTCCTCGATGACGACGCGGCCGCATTCGCGCGCGTGCCGTTCGGCCGCTGCGCGGTCCTCGGTCACCACGACACCCTTGCCCGCGGCCAGACCGTCGTCCTTCACCACGTACGGCGGGCCGAAGGCGTCCAGCGCCTCGGCGACCTGCCCGGGAGAGCGGCACACCCTGGCCATCGCGGTGGGCACGCCGGCGGCCTCCATGACCTCTTTGGCGAACGCCTTGGAGCCTTCGAGGCGCGCGGCTTCCCGGTCGGGGCCGAAGACCGGGATGCCGCGGCTGCGCAGCGCGTCGGGCACGCCGGCCATGAGGGGGGCTTCCGGACCGATCACCACGAGTTCCGCGCCGATGCGGGCGGCGAGTTCGGTGACCGCCAGCCCGTCGAGCATGTTGATGACGTGGTTCTCGGCCAGGTCGGAGGTGCCCGGGTTGCCCGGGGCACAGTGCAGGCCGGTCACTCCTGGATCGAGGGAGAGCGCGCGGACGAGTGCGTGCTCGCGGCCGCCGCCGCCGAGAACAAGGGCTTTCACTTCATGACCCTCTGTGTGTTGTGGGGAGTCAGGGACAACGGTTAACGGGTGTCACACCAGGGAGCGGAGCTCCAGTGTCTGGTCGCGCCCCGGACCGACACCGATGGCCGAGATCGGGGCCCCGGCCATGTCCTCCAGGGTACGCACGTAGGCCTGCGCGGTTTTGGGAAGTTCCTCGAAGGTGCGGGCATGTGAGATGTCCTCGTCCCAGCCGTCGAGGTACTCATAGACCGGCGCGGCATGGTGGAAGTCGGTCTGGGTCATCGGGATCTCGCTGTGGTACGTCCCGTGCACGTCATAGCCCACGCACACGGGGATCCGGTCAAGGCCGGAGAGTACGTCCAGCTTGGTGAGGAAGAAATCGGTGATGCCGTTGACACGGGTGGCGTAGCGGGCGATCGGTGCGTCGAACCAGCCGCAGCGGCGGTTGCGCCCGGTCGTCACCCCGTACTCGCCGCCCTGCCGGCGCAGCCACTCGCCCGACTCGTCGAGCAGCTCGGTGGGGAAGGGGCCGGATCCGACGCGGGTCGTGTAGGCCTTGAGAATACCGACGACCTTGGTGATCCGGGTCGGGCCGATACCGGCCCCCGCGCACGCCCCGCCGGATGTGGGGGAGGAGGAGGTGACGAACGGGTAGGTGCCGTGGTCGATGTCGAGGAGTGTGCCCTGGGATCCTTCGAGGTAGACGGTCTTGCCCTCGTCCAGCGCCTGGTTCAGGACCAGCGACGTGTCGGCGACGTGAGGTCGTAGCAGGTCGGCATAGCCGAGGTACTCGTCGAGGATCTGGTCCAGCTCCAGACCGCGCCGGTTGTAGACCTTGGTCAGGATCTGGTTCTTGTCGTTCAGGGCCAGTTCGATCTTCTGGCGGAGGATCTTGGGGTCGAACATGTCCTGCACGCGCACGCCCGCGCGGGAGGTCTTGTCGGCGTAGGTGGGGCCGATGCCGCGCCCGGTCGTACCGATTTTCCCCTTGCCCAGGAAACGCTCGCTGACCTTGTCCAGGGCACGGTGATAAGGCATGATCAGGTGCGCGTTCGCTGAGATCAGCAGGCGTTCGGTACTGATCCCGCGTTCCTGCAGCCCGCGCAGCTCCGCGAAAAGCACTCCGGGGTCGATGACGACACCGTTGGCGATCACCGGGATCACATCAGGTGAGAGGATGCCCGACGGCAGCAGGTGCAGCGCGTACTTCTGCTCGTTGATGACGACGGTATGGCCGGCGTTGTTCCCGCCCTGGTAACGCACCACGTAGTCCACACGGTCGCCCACAAGATCGGTCGCCTTGCCCTTGCCCTCATCCCCCCACTGGGCTCCAACGAGCGTGATCGCCGGCATCCGCCTCTACCTCTTCTTCGTCCGGTCGGTTTCGAGGATCCGCACGGTGTCCCCGCACATGAATCAGCCCCTGGCGCAAGAAAGCGACAGGGGCCCTTGCGTATTGAGGGTACACGACAGGGCTTCGCGGGTTAAGAGCAGGAGCCCGGCCGAGGCCGGGGCTCAGCCCTGGAGTTCGGAGGCGGCGGTGGAGCTGCTGTCGCGCAGGAAGGTCGCGCAGCGCTCGGCCTCGTCGGTCTCGCCGATGGCGTCGGCCGCCGTTGCCAGCATGTGCAGCGAGCGCAGGAAGCCCCGGTTGGCCTGGTGTTCCCAGGGGATGGGGCCGTGTCCCTTCCAGCCGGCGCGGCGCAACTGGTCCAGGCCCCGGTGGTAGCCGGTACGGGCGTAGGCATAGGCGGCCACGGGATCGCCGGCCGCATAAGCGCGCTCGGCCAGGTCGGCCCACGCGGCCGAATAGATGGGAAAACGCGCGGCGACCTCGGCCGGGTCGGTGCCGCCGGACAGGGCGGCCTCGGCCTCCGGGAGGTCGGGCAGGTGGGTGGCGGGGGGCTCTCCGAGCAGATTCTGTCGCGGATCCATGCCCCTATCGTGCCAGGTGTGGCGGCGCAGGGGCGGCCAGCGGCCGTGGCGGGTCGGTTCCGCGTCGGTGTGGAAGGGAGCGTGCCCGGTCATCACGTCCGCCCGAGGAAGTGAGACGACCGGGCACGCAAGGCCCCTGACTCGTGGGGAACCAGGGACCGGTCGGCAGGCGGGCCCTACTTCATCTTGGTGCCCGCGGACTTGAGGTGCTGGGTGGCCTCCACCACTCGCGCGGCCATGCCGGCCTCGGCTGCCTTGCCGTAGGAGCGCGGGTCGTAGGCCTTCTTGCTGCCGACCTCGCCATCGATCTTGAGCACGCCATCGTAGTTCTTCATGACATGGTCCACGACCGGTCGGGTGAACGCGTACTGGGTGTCGGTGTCGATGTTCATTTTCACGACGCCGTAGTCGATCGCGGCGTGGATCTCCTCCATGGTAGATCCGGAGCCGCCGTGGAAGACGAGGTCGAAGGGCTTGTCCTTGGCGTACTTGGCGCCGACGACCTCCTGGATCTCCTTGAGGATCTCCGGGCGCAGCTTGACGTACCCGGGCTTGTAGGAGCCGTGCACGTTACCGAAGGTCAGCGCGGCCATGTAGTAGCCCTTTTCACCGAGCCCCAGTACCTCGGCGGTGCGCTGGGCGTCGCCCGGCGTGGTGTAGAGCTTCTCGTTGATCTCGCCGACGATGCCGTCCTCTTCGCCGCCGACAACCCCGACCTCGATTTCGAGGATGGTGCGGGCCTGCTTGGAGGCGGCCAGCAGTTCCTCGGCGATCTGGAGGTTCTCCTCCAGGTCGATGGCTGAGCCGTCCCACATGTGCGACTGGAACAGCGGCTCCTGTCCCTTGGCCACGCGCTCCTTGGAGATCTCCAGGAGGGGGCGGACGAATCCGTCGAGCTTGTTCTTCGGGCAGTGGTCGGTGTGCAGCGCGATGTTCACCGGGTACTTGTCCGCGACGATGCGGGCGAATTCGGCGAACGCGACCGACCCGGTGACCATGTCCTTGACCGTCGCGCCCGAGAGGAACTCCGCGCCGCCGGTGGAGATCTGGATGATGCCGTCGCTCTCGGCCTCCGCGAAGCCGCGGAGGGCGGCATGGAGGGTCTGGCTGGAGGTCACATTGATCGCCGGGTAGGCGAAGCTCTGCGACTTCGCGCGGGCCAGCATCTCCGCGTAGACCTCTGGGGTAGCGATAGGCATAGTGGTGACTCCCTGGTTGGCTTGGAGCGTTGACGAAGGAGGGCTCACTGGTCCGAGTGGGACCGTGTCCCTCCACTGGATTTACCCGTTGGGTTTCTCGGGCAAGTATCGCGAAGTCCGTGGACGAACGAAAGGTCTAGACCAAAACGGCGCCCGGCCGGGGCTCCGACCAGGTGTCGGAGAGCGGGGAAAACGCGGTGTTTTGCCTGCGACAGTGGGTGTGTGTACGGAAAAGTCTGGGCTGATCTTGCTCTGTGACATACCTGCCATCGATGTCCTGAGTGATTCGCGCTACATTCAGCAGCGTGGGACGACATCGCAACGATCCTCGAGGCGTCGGCCAGGTGCTGGCCATTGCGGGAGCGATCGCTCTTTTCATCACTCTTGTCGCTCTGGGTGGATACTTTCTGTATCGTTCGCTCCCGGGCGACGGACAGGCCGCGACACCCGAAGGGAGCGGTACCTCTGCTGATGCACAGTCCGACTCCGTCGAGATGGGGGCGGTCTACATCAAGGTGATCGGGGAATCCAGTGATGTGATCGTCCGGGTTCCCGGAGGAGAGGTCCTCACCGACACCACCATGGGACAGGGGGAGTTCGTCAGTTTCGACCATTCGACGCTGGACATCACCATCGGGGATCCGAGCGCGGTGGAAGTCTACATCCGCGGCGAGCGCCACGACCTGTCCGACAGGGAACCCGGCTACAGCTTCACCGTCGAGAAGGAGCTCTGATGTTTTGGTACCTGTGATGCGGCGGTGAGCGGGACCGCCCTCAGATTCCGAGGTCGGCCGTACCGTACGCCGACCGGTACTCCAGCCCTTCCCCAATGACCTTCTCCCGCGCGCCTCGGTCCACGATGACGGCGACTCCTACGACTTCGGCACCGGCCTCCCGCAGCGCCTGCACGGCGGTCAGGACCGAGCCGCCGGTAGTGGAGGTGTCCTCAACGGCGAGCACACGTCGTCCCGCGACATCGGGCCCCTCGATGCGGCGTTGGAGACCGTGCGCCTTGTCCGCCTTGCGGACGACAAAAGAGTCGAGCCGGTATCCGCGCGCTCCTGCGGTGTGCATCATGGCCGCGGCAACGGGGTCGGCGCCCAGAGTCAGCCCGCCGACGGCGTCGTAGTCGAGATCGGCGGTAGTGTCGAGCATAACCCGGCCCACCAGCGGTGCGCTTGCCCCGTCCAGGGTGACCCGGCGGAGGTCCACGTAGTAGTCGGCCACGCGGCCTGAGGACAATGTGACCTCTCCGCGCACGACGGCTTTATCGTTGATGTATCGAAGAAGATCCTCGCGATCGTTCATGATCCCTGAGCCTAGGACCTGTCGGACACCATCTGAGCGACGAAAGAGTGGCATGGCGGAAACGGAGATCGGCACGGCGCAGGTGCGCGTGGAGACGACCACCGGGACCCGGGGCGCGGCTGAGGACATCGCCCGGTCGGCCGTCCAGCGTGGCCTGGCTGCGTGTGCCCAGGTCAGTGGCCCGATCACCAGCTTCTACCGGTGGGAGGGAAAGGTCCAGGCCGACGACGAATGGATGGTCGTGCTGAAGACCGCGGCCGACCGGCTGGACGACCTTACCGACCATCTGATCGACGTGCACACCTACGACGTGCCCGAGATCATCGCGGTCCCGATCCAGGGCGGAAACCCCGAGTACTTGCGGTGGCTGACCGACGAGACCCGGTCGGGGACGTGAGATCCCCCTTTCTGGTGCTGCTGCACAGCCCTCTGGCCACGGTGGAGCAGTGGGGCCGCCTCCCGGAGGAATTGCGCGAGGCGGGCGTGCGGTGCGCGGCCGTCGAGGTCAACGATGACGATCAGCCGCCCTACGCAGCCCGGTACGTCGCCCGTGCTTCGCTGGAGATCGCCAAGGCCGCACCGGAAGCACCGCTGCTGCTCGTCGCCGAAGGCGCCGCAGGGGCGCTCGTTCCGCAGGTCGGCGGTGCGCAGCGTGCCGCGCACCGCCCCGTGGCCGGATATGTACTCGTGGACGCCCTCCTGCCGCAGCCAGGGGTCGCGACCCGGGCCGACCTGCGCGCCGCCCAACTGCCCGGCACCACAGAGGATCCCCGGCCCGCGCGGCCCCGCCCGCCGGAGTTCTTCACCGAACCTCTGCCTCTGGTCGCCGACTGGCCGGACGCCCCGTGCGGCTACCTCCTCACCACCGAGCATTACCGTCCCTGTGCCCGAATGGCCAGGATGCGCGGCTGGCCGGTCGTCGACCGGCCGACCGCCGCCTCCTCGCCCGCCGGGGCGCTGCTGGAGCTCGCCGCGCACATGTAGCCAGACGGCGCTGGGAGCGGGGAGTTCCGGGAGGTGCTTTTCCGAAAAGGGCGGCGAGCAGGATCACCCGGCCACCGGTCGACGCGGAAGGCCGCCCTGTGCGGGGCCAGAAAGCCGCTCCGACATGCGACCGGTGGCCGGTCCACCGAAGCTCCGCTTCAGCTTCGGCGCCGCCGGCACTGGTGTTCGCCTCCCCTGCGAACAGCGCTGAGCCGGCGGGCCGCCGGCGCCCGGCCCCCGTCCCCTCTGCGGGGGCCGTACGGCGCCGACGGCGTTGGGAGATGGTCATCTGCTCATCGGTGGTGTCTTGCGCTCGTCCAGGAGTGCGCTGCCTTCATGCCCTGCTCCTGCTCCCGTCTCTGGGTGTTCTCCTGCGTGGGCGTGTCCGCGTTCCCGTTGTCATGCGGACGTGGTGGATCTGCCATCTCCTTACTCACGGATCGGGGTGGCGGTTATGACGCGAGTACGGAATATTTTTTGTCGGCGGATTTCCGAGCGATCCGGAAAGTCCCGGCAAACCGCTTGTAACCGCCGTGTTACACAAAAGAAGCAGGCGGTCAGAGGGTGCGTCGCAGATGACGGTGGCCGGGGCGCGCAGAAGGGGAGTGCATGACGCAGCCGTGCGGTGAGCACCCGGAGCGGCCACGTGGTGACGATGAGATCCTTGATGCCGTTCGCAAGGGCGATACGGGTGCTTACGCGGCGCTGTACGAGCGGCATGCGCAGGCCGCGCGCAGGCTCGCCCGGCAGTTGGTGCGCGGCGACAGCGAAGTCGACGATCTTGTGGCCGAGACCTTCACCCGCGTCCTTGCCGCGGTGCGGCGGGGCGGCGGCCCCGAGAAGGGCTTCCGCCCCTATCTGCTGACCGCGCTCCGGCGCGTCGCCTACGACCGGTTCCACTGTGAGAAGCGCCAGATCGCCACCGACGACATGGAAAGCTTCGACCCCGGCGTGCCCTTCGTCGATCCGGCCGTGGCGGGCTTGGAGCGCTCACTGATCGCCCGCGCCTTCCGTTCCCTTCCCGAACGTTGGCAGACGGTTCTTTGGCATACCGAAATCGAGGGTGCCAAGCCCATGGAGGCCGCACCGATCCTCGGTATGAGTCCGAACAGTGTGGCCGCGCTCGCCTACCGGGCACGGGAAGGGCTGCGCCGGGCGTACCTGCAGATGCACCTCGCGGGTGGAGTGTCGAATAAGCCCTGCAAGTCGACCCTTGACCTGATGGGAACCTATGTCCGTGGCGGATTGGCCAAGCGCGACACCGCCGCCGTCGAGGGCCACCTCGACAGGTGTGCCGACTGCCGCGAGCTCTGCGCTGAGCTGGTGGATGTCGATGTCGCTCTGCGGGGGAGCGTCCTGCCGATCATCGCGGGGCCCGCGGCGGTTGGGTACCTCGCCGCCCTGTCCTCCGGTGGAGCGTCGGCGACCGGTGCGCTCTCCGGGGTGCTCTCCGGCGGGTGGTGGGGGCATATGGCCTGGGGGCGGCAGGCCATCGTGATCGGTACGGCGGCCGCCGCTGCGGCCGCGACCACGGCTGTCGCGACCCTGGACGATGGCGAGATACCGTTGCCTCCCGCATTGGTCCGGCCGGCTGATGCGACGCCCAGTACCCCGGAGCGGACCGGTCCTCCTGCCTCTTCTGAGTCGTCGCCCGAGCCTTCTCACGGTGCTCCCTCGCAGTCGTCCTCTCCGGGGCCGGATCCGGCGGGGTCTTCCGCGCCGGAGGACGCGGGGGGAGAGGAACCAGGCCCGGAGCAGGGAGGATCAGACACCTCCGGATACGGGCTCCACCCCGGTTACCGCGGGCACCAGGGCGACCCCGGCCACCAGGGCAATCAGAACAACCCCGGAAACCCCGGCAACCCTGGAAACCCCGGAAATCCAGGTAACCCCGGCAACCCCGGAAATTCAGGTAATTCCGGCAATCAGGGGAACCCTGGAAACAGTGGAAACCAGGGCAACTCGGGTAACGCTGGTAACAGTGGGCGATCCGGATGAGGGCGCCAGGAACGGGGAGCCGGGATGGTGGCACCGGCGGGCAGCCCCGAGGATGGATCCGGTCAGGCCGCCATGGTGGTTGCGGCTAGGTCGCGATGCTCCACCGCTGACTGTTTCCGACCACCGATCCTGCTCCGTTGGCCTGCTGCTACGCGCGGTGGCGGAGCCGCGGTGAGCGCTAAGTGCGGCACACGAAGCACCACAGACTTGGTTAGGCTGTGGCCCGGCCTGGCTTTGGCCGAGTGCCGATCGCTGAAGGACCCGGTGCGGATTGCGCGCTCGGGTGCACCAGAACAATGGGAAGGGGCGGTGTCGCGTGGATCGCTGCGCGCTGTTCGTAGACGCCGGCTACCTCCTTGCCGACGGTGCGATGGCTGTACACGGGACGCGCAACCGCGATTCCGTGTCATGGGATTACGCGGGACTCGTGCAGCTTCTCAATGAGGTGGCGCGGGACCGTACGGGGCTCTCGCTGCTGCGGTGCTACTGGTATGAGGCGACGGCCGACGGCCGCCGCACCCAGGAGCAGGACGGTATAGCTGATATCCCCGGCATCAAGTTCCGAGCCGCGCGTATTCGTCCGGGCAGGCGGGAGGGCGTCGAAAGCTACGTCCAACGGGACCTGACCACGCTCGCTCGTACGGGGGTACTGTGCGAAGCGGTCCTGGTCAGCGGGGACGAAGACATGGCGCAGGTCGTGTCGGACGTTCAGGACCTCGGGGTCCGGGTGACCGTTGTGCACATCTCGGTGGAGGGGAACTGGACCATCTCGCGGGCGCTTCGCCGCGAATGCGACGACCTCATCGAGATCGGTGCGGGGCATCTGCGCCCGTATGTGAATCTGCTGTCGGGCGCCAATGACGAGGCGGCGGAGACCACCACTCCGCTCAGCAACGGACGGGCCCATTCCGGGGCGGACATGCCGCGCCGGCCGGTGGCAGCGGCGCATCCCGCGTCGGCCCGGGTGGAACCGGCCGGTGCGCCGGCCGGCGGACTCGAAACAGTGTTCGCGAACACTGGGGCGCAGCCGGCCATGACCGGCAGCGCGATGGAACAGCTCCGGGCGATGCAGCAGAGTATCGCTCAACAGCGAGCCGGCGATCACCTCGCCCCTCAGGGATCCGGTGGGGTGGAGACGCCGCGTTCGGCCAATCCCGGCCCCATCGACGCCAACGGCTTCCCCTCCGGTGGCCATCCGCCTCCCCAGCCCTCGAACACCGGGGCCCATACCAGCATGGCGGCCAACCCCCCTACAGGGGCGAACCCCGGGTTCGCCGCTCCGAACACGGGAGCACATCCGAGTATGCGCGGGCTGCAGGGCGGTTATGGCGCTCCGCCGCCACAGGGCAGACCAGCCCCGCCGCCGCAGCAGACGGGCGCACACCACAACCCGATGATGGGCGGCGGCCAGTACGAGCAGCCCGAAGCGCTTCCCGTACGGAACGCTCCACCGCCGACACCGGATCCACGGTACGGGCCGAATACGGGGGAGAACCCCGGGTTTGGAGGTAACACCGGACCAAACCCTACTTTTGGGGCCAGCAGAGAAGCTGATTCCGGCTTCTTTGGCGCGAACGGAACCGAAGCGGGCTCCGGATCCGCCACTGGCCCCGACTCCGGCCACCGGGCCCAGCACGGGCCCTACATCAACCCGGCACCGAGTGTGAGTCTCCACCCGCCAGGGTCGTCACGGGCGCGCACCATCGACGATGCCGTGAATGTCGCGCGCCAGGAGGGGAATGACTTCGCCGAGTCGATCGCGCGAGACGCACCGACACTATGGCTGGAAGCCGTGCTGGTGCGTCGACCGCGTATGCCGTCCGATCTGGAGGCACGGCTGCTCCAGGGATCGGCGCTGCCGATCGACTTCCTGCTGCATGAGGACGTCCGTGAGGCGTTGCGGCAGGGCTTCTGGGGAGCGCTGGAACGCGCACGAGGCTGATGTGCGCAAGCGCTGCGGAGCGATGAGGATCTAGGAGGGCGGCAGTGACCCGTGTGACGACGGCCGATCTGGATCGGTTGGAGTTCCGTGCCGTGCAGTCCGGCGATCACGTCGACGTCGCACGCGAACTCCTCGGTCTGGCCAACCGCGTCGATGCCGACAGCGAGATCTCACGTGCCGAGCTCTTCGTCCGTGCGGGAGAGCAGTGGGAGATGGCCCAGGAGTTCGAGCACGCCTCGGCCGCATATCAGCGTGCGATCGATGACGGCGGTGTGACCATCATCAGTGCCCGCGCGCTCCAGGCCGGCGCGCTCTTCGAACTCGACCTCATCGACGCGGCCTACGCGCAACTGGAATGGTTGCGCGCTGAAGGACCACGCAACCTGCCCACCTACATCCACATCGCCGAGACACTGCAGGCGCACGGCGATCTCACGGGCGCCCACACGTGGGCCACGCTCGGTGTCGAGCGGTTCCGGCACCAGGATGTGTCCCCCTACGTCCACGACCTGCTCATGGAACTACTGCGGACACGCTTCCGGATCCGGATGGATCTGGGGCTGGAGGAAGACACGCTCGACCGGCTGCTCGACGGCTGAGAGCGGATTTACGCGGTGGGCCCGGAGGCGGGAAGCGGTGTGACCGCGGTGAGGGTGTCAGCCTCGTAGCGCTGTCGGGTTCCTTGGTCGCTTCGGGGGGGCATCCTGGTAGAAGGTTCACGACCGATGAGATCCCCTGGCCCTACGGACACGTCGGATCTGCCATCCGGTATTCAGTGGGACACACGCTCATCTTGCGGTGTTCGAGCGTGGTGGGCACCAGATGTAGTATCACTCCCGCTGGTGGTTCACCGGGGCACTCCCGGTGGAGCAACAGGGAAACCCGGTGCGAATCCGGGACTGCCCCGCAGCGGTGAGCGGTCATCCGCAAGTCCGAGTACCTGCCACCGGCGTGCACGCTGCGCGTGCACTGCAACGGGGCCTCGAGGGTGGGCCGCCGCGCAAGAATGGGGACCATCCCGCCATGGCATGAACGGCGGCCTCCGTCGTGCGCGTCCATCCCGGCGCCCCGACCGGCTGTCGTCTACCTGGTTGGAGCCCCCATATGACCCTCGACACCGATGTCGCCCCTGCGGAGCCGGTGTCCGCCCCGCCCGCCGCAGACCCCATGGAGCGGGTCGCCGCGGTGGTGAACGAGGCGTGCTCCGGGCTCGCGGGCGTATCGGCCGAAGCGGTCCTCGCCGAGGCCCGGCGCGGCCTCTACCCGGGAATCCGCCCGGAGGAGCTTGAACTGGCGCTGATCATGGCGGCGCGCACGTTCGTCGAGGCCGACCCCGACTACTCGCACGCCGCGGCCCGGCTGCTGCTCGACAAGCTGCGCCGGGAGGCGCTGACCTTCCTCGCCGGGCGCCCCGACGAGGCCACGCAGGCCACGATGGCCGGGCGCTACGCCGACTACCTCGCGGACTATGTGGCGCGCGGCGTGGAACTGGAGCAGCTCGATCCCGAGCTCGCCCGGTTCGATCTCGGCCGCCTCGGCGCGGCCCTGCGCCCCGAGCGCGATCTGGACTTCACCTTCCTCGGCCTGCAGACCCTCTACGACCGGTACTTCCTGCACAGCGGCGGGACCCGGTACGAGTTGCCGCAGGCGTTCTTCATGCGCGTCGCCATGGGACTCGCGCTGCGTGAGGACGACCGCGAAGCGCGCGCCATCGAGTTCTACGAACTGCTGTCCTCGTTCGACTTCATGTGCTCGACGCCCACCCTGTTCAACTCCGGCACGCTGCGCGCTCAGCTCTCCTCTTGCTTCCTCACCACCGTCGGCGACGACCTGCAGTCGATCTTCCACGGCATCAGCAACAACGCTCTGCTGTCCAAGTACTCCGGAGGGCTCGGCAACGACTGGACGCCGGTCCGCGGCATCGGCGCGCACATCAAGGGCACCAACGGCCAGAGTCAGGGCGTCATCCCCTTCCTCAAGATCGCCAACGACACCGCGGTGGCGGTGAACCAGGGCGGGCGCCGCAAGGGCGCCGTGTGCGCGTACTTGGAGACGTGGCACATCGATATCGAGGAATTCCTCGACCTGCGCAAGAACACCGGCGATGAGCGGCGACGGACCCACGATATGAACACCGCCAACTGGGTGCCGGACCTGTTCCTGCAGCGGGTCGAGGCCGATGGCGAGTGGACGCTGTTCTCCCCCGACGAGGTGCCCGACCTGCACGATCTCTACGGCGCGCAGTTCGCGGCCGCCTACACCGCCTACGAGCGCGCAGCCGACGCCGGCGAGATCCGGGTCTGGCGGCGGGTGCGCGCCGTCGACCTGTGGCGGCGCATGCTTACCATGCTGTTCGAGACCGGGCACCCGTGGATCACCTTCAAGGACCCGAGCAACCTGCGCTCGCCGCAGCAGCACACCGGGGTGGTGCACTCCTCCAACCTGTGCACTGAGATCACCTTGAACACCAGCGCCGACGAGGTCGCCGTCTGCAACCTCGGCTCGGTCAACCTGGCCCGGCACGTGACACGGGAGGGGCTCGACACCGAACGGCTGCGCCGCACCGTACGCACAGCGGTGCGCATGCTCGACAACGTCATCGACGTGAACTTCTACACGGTCCCCGAGGCCGAGCGGGCGAACATGCGACACCGGCCTGTCGGGCTGGGGCTGATGGGCTTCCAGGACGCGCTGTTCTGCCTGCGGCTGCCCGTGGCATCACAGAGGGCGGTGGAGTTCGCCGACGAGAGCATGGAGCTGATCTCCTACTACGCGATCGCGGCGTCGTCGGAGCTGGCGGCCGAGCGCGGCACCTACGAGAGCTTCGAAGGGTCGCTGTGGAGCCGGGGCGTGCTGCCCATCGACTCCCTGAGGCTGCTGGCCGAGGCCCGCGGGGGCGACCTCGACGTCGACACCGGGCAGCGGCTGGACTGGGACGGGCTGCGGGAGCGCGTGCGCACCGTCGGGATGCGCAACTCCAATGTCATGGCGATCGCCCCGACCGCCACCATCGCCAACATCACCGGTGTGAGCCAATCGATCGAGCCGATCTATCGCAACCTGTACGTGAAGTCGAACATGTCGGGCGACTTCACCGTGGTCAACCCCTACCTGGTCCGCGACCTCAAGGACCGCGGCCTGTGGGACGACGACATGGTCTCGGAGCTGAAGCTGCACGACGGCAGCCTGGGCGCCATCGATCGGGTGCCGGCCGACCTGCGCGGACTGTACGCGACCGCGTTCGAGATCGACCCGGCCTGGCTGGTCGATGCCGCGTCGCGGCGGCAGAAGTGGATCGACCAGGCGCAGTCGCTGAACCTGTACATGGCGGCGCCGAGCGGACGCAAGCTCGACGAGCTCTACCGCCGCGCCTGGCGCACGGGCCTGAAGACCACCTACTACCTGCGGTCGCAGAGCGCCACCCACGTGGAGAAGAGCACCCTCAAGGGCACTGACGGCCGGCTCAACGCAGTTGCGGCCACCCCGGAGACCCCGGTCCCGGCTCCGTCGCCGGCGGCATCGCCGTCTGTGCCCCCCGCGGTATCGCCGGACACGCCCACAGCACCGGTGATCGACCCGGACGCCGGCTCCCTCTGCTCCGTCGACGACCCCGACTGCGAGGCGTGCCAGTAGCCGAGCCCGACACAGCAGCCGACCACTGGGGCGGCACCGGCAGTGCCGCGTGCCGCCCCCGGACCGAGAAAGACCGATTCTTGACCAGCACCACCGGACACGACACCACCGGCCTCGGCGAGATCGCGCGCGACGCGGGCCGCGTCAACGTCGGCGACAAGGCGATGATCAACGCCCGTGCCGACGTCAACCAGCTTCTCCCCCTCAAGTACGAGTGGGCATGGGATAAGTACCTCGCCGGCTGCAACAACCACTGGATGCCAACCGAGGTCGCCATGCAGGCCGACATCGCCCTGTGGAAGTCCCCCGACGGCCTGACCGAGGACGAGCGCCTCATGCTCAAACGCAACCTCGGCTTCTTCGCCACGGCCGAGTCGCTGGTGGCCAACAACATCGTGCTGGCGGTCTACCGGCAGCTCACCAACCCCGAATGCCGCCAGTACCTGCTCCGCCAAGCGTTCGAGGAGGCCGTGCACACGCACACCTTCCAGTACATCTGCGAGAGCCTCGGCTTGGACGAGGGCGAACTGTTCAACATGTACCGCGAGGTCCCCTCCATCACGGAGAAGGACGCGTGGGCGCTGAAGTACACGCGGAACCTGGAGAACCCCGACTTCGCCACCGGCACCCCCGAGGCGGACCAGGCGTTCCTGCGCGACCTGGTGGCGTTCTACGTGGTTTTCGAGGGCATGTGGTTCTACACCGGATTCGCCCAGATCCTGTCGCTGGGGCGGCGCAACAAGATGGTGGGGATCGCTGAGCAGTACCAGTACATCCTGCGCGATGAGTCGATCCACTTGAACTTCGGTATCGACGTGATCAACCAGATCAAGATCGAGAACCCGCACCTGTGGACCGAGGCGTTCCAGGCCGAGGTGGCCGCCATGCTCACCGAGGCGTGCGCTCTGGAGGTCGCCTACGGCCGCGAGACCATGCCCCGCGGGGTGCTCGGGCTCAATGCCGAGCTGTGCGAGCAGTACATGCACTTCATCACCGACCGCCGTGCCGAGCAGATCGGTCTCGCTCCGATCTTCGGTGAGACGGAGAACCCGTTCCCGTGGATGTCGGAGATGATGGATCTGAAGAAGGAGAAGAACTTCTTCGAGACCCGCGTTATCGAATACCAGTCCGGCGGCGGTCTGGACTGGGACTGACCCTGCCGTTTCCAGCACCCGGCAGCGGCTGGGCACCGGCGGCCTCGCCTGTGGCGGCTCCGGCGATCACGCCATCGAGCACCAGAGCGAGGCCGGCGGTGCGGTTCGGCGGGTGGTGGAGCGGGGTGCGTAGTCCCGTACTCCGTTGTCCGGGCACCGGTGAGGCACCGGTGCCCGTTTCTTTTCGGTCCGGTAATCGCAGCCGACCTGCTGCTTTCGCACGTCAACCCTTTGGCCGGACACGTTCGGGCGTGTCGGCCAAGGGGTGTGCTGGATGTCGCGACTGTGAATTTTTTATGTCTTTTGTGCGGAGGATGCGCTGCTGAGCTTGCTTTCCCAACGGGACGCTCATAACATCAAACAAAACCATACAGATGGCCTAATAAAGCAACATTCAGTCAAAGAGTAGGGCAGTGCTGATCATCTGCGCATCCACAGCGGGGAAGCCATAGATCTGCGGTTCTGCTCCGGGCGATCGACAAGTACCACCCCTCTCCTGCCGCAGCGGTGATCCCTCTCCCATCGCTTGTTCGGCAGGGGAAGGGTTCGAAGCCTTACGTACACCGATTCAATCTCGAAAAGTAGCGTTTATTTTACGTTCCGCAATAAAGGTCCAAGTGCGGCGGAGCCCGCCGTCCCCCCCAGAGACCGAGATGCGAGATGAAAAGCTCGACACATGCCATGAACAGTGGCAAAGCATTCGCGGTAGGAATGCTCGCGGCCGCCCTCGCCACCGGGTGCGCGGCCCTGCCGGACCGCGATCCCGGCCCCGTACTCCCCTCCGGCGTATCCGCTTCCGTACCCGCTCCGCCCGTGAGCGATGAGGACGCCGCGCTCGCCGCGTACCAGGACATGTGGGCGACGGTGGTCGATGCCTCGCACGCGGGAGGCGGCGAACCCGCGAATCTGGATCGCTACGCCACGGGAAAAGCTCTCGCGCAGTTGTCAGCCGCCCTGGAGGAGACGGATGCCGAGGGAGTCGAGGTCTCGGGTGAGCCGGAACTGGATCCGGAAATCCTTGGAGCTTCCCCGTCCCCATTGGCCGAGACCGTGGAAATCCGCGACTGCGTCAACGACTCCGCATGGAACCTCGGCATGACCGCGGCCAAACAAGGCGAACCGCGCCGCGTCGACGCGACTGTCACCCACGACGGCCTCGTCTGGCGTGTCTCCGACTTACGGATCTGGGAGCCGGGAACATGCTGAGCCGGATATGGCCGACGGCGCTGCTGATCACGGTCATCGCCGTGTCGGCGGCACCGACCGCATACGCCGAACCCTCGCGCTGGCTCGACAAGCTTGAGTGCGGTACCAGCGAGCGCGGTAAGGGGTGTGAAATCAGCCTCCGCTTCGAAGAGAAGGGCAAAGGCGGACAGGACCAGGGTGAAGTCGGCGATCAGGAAGCACCGCCGCCTACCGAGGAGGAGGTTGCGGCGGTCGAGGCGCCGCCGGAGGAGGAGCCCGCCCCCGATCCGGTCGACATCGAGGTGCAGCGGCCCGAGGACCAGCCTCCTCCGGGCGGCGTGGTCGTCGAGGTCGTCACCGTGACCGTCGTGGTCGTAGAGGAGGTGCCCCCGCCGCTGGAGGAGGAGCCCGCGCCACCGCCGGAGGAGGTCCCGGAATCCTCCGGCACCGCCATCGATTCGGCGGACTCCTTTGAGCTTCCGGACCCGAAGATCGGCACGTCGCCGGGAGCAGAGGCGTCGGCGCTGGTCCGGACACCGCTGTGGTTGTGGGTGGAGGAGATGGCCCCCGAGACCGCCGAAGCGGAGGTCCCGGGCCTGTCGGTCTCGCTCACCGCGACCCCGGCCAGGACCCGCTGGTCCATGGGCGACGGTAACGAGGTGCTCTGCACCGGACCCGGAACCCCTTTCGACCCGGAGCGGCACGACCCGGCGTCGGAGTCTCCGACGTGCGGATACGTGTATCCCCGGGCGTCTTTGGGGCAACCCGGCGGGGTCTACACGGTCACAGCCGACGTGGTCTGGGAAGTGACGTGGGAGTCCTCTGATGGGACGACCGGGCAACTGGAGCAGGTGGAGACGACCTCCCAGATCGAGCTGGCGGTCGAGGAGTCGCAGGGGCTGGTGACAGATGCGGGATCGACGTGAATCCTCTCCACTCGAAGCGGTGGAGCTCAGCGGGTACTCGGGCGGAGGACACAGCCGGGCACCGGATACAGGGCGAGGAGAGCACGTGGCTACTCTGCCCGCTCTTTTTCGCGGGAGCCCGGTTCCTCTCCGTCCTGAGAGTCAGAGCGTCCCCGGAGGTTCAAAGTGACAGACAGGAGGGACCGGTCCACGGCGAGCCAGGCACAGGTACGGCTCCTGGGCACAGGCCCGCGCCGATGGCGCTGGCTGGGTTTCGGGGCGGCGCTGATGGCGGTCGGCGGGCTGATCGCGGCCACGGCAGTGGGCCGGCTCGACGACCGCCAGGGCGTACTGGTCGCCACCGGCGATCTTCCTGCAGGGCACGTGGTGGCCGCCGAAGATCTGAAGGTGGCCGATATCGGGGGAGCCGACGGCCTTTCGGTCATCCCCGATGACCGGCTGGAGGAGACCGTCGGTCAGATACTCAACGTCCCGGTGAGCGAGGGCTCGGTACTGCCCAACACAGCGCTGGGCCCAAAGGCCGCTTATCCAGGGGCGGGTGAGGCCGTGGTCGGTGCGGCACTCGCCCCAGGTCGTTTCCCGGCATCTGTGCGGCCCGGCGCCCAAGTCTCGGTCGTCATCAGCAGCGACAGCGGTACAGATACCGGTGGCGCCCAGGACGGTTCCGGCGGTCAGGCGTTCGGCGCGCGTCTGCAGTCCTTCGAAGAGGCCGAGGACGGCGGGGTGGCACTGGTCGAGCTGGTGGTCGACGCCGGTGACGCCGCCCAGGTCGCGTCGGCCGCCGCGGCCGAGCGCATCAGCGTAGTGCAGGTGCGGGCGAGGGGAGGCGACTGATGGCGCGGACTGTTGCGGTGTTCTCCCTGGGCGGTGCGCCTGGTGTCACAACGTTTGCGATGGCGTTGGCCTCGGTGTGGCCCGGGAAGGCCGGGGCCGTACTGCTCGAAGCCGACGCGGCCGGCGGCGACATTGCCGCGTGGCGGCGGCTGCCCACATCACCAGGGCTGGTGGACCTTGCCGCGGCGGCACGCCATGAACAGACCCCCGGGGCCCAGGCGCTGGCACTACTGGCCCATGCCCAGACCCTTCCGGGCGGTCTGCCCGTGTGCGTCGCACCCGCTACAGCCGAGCGTGCGGGTGGTGCTGTTCGCCTGCTCAGCCAACACCCGCGCGTGCTGGCCGCCCGAACAGGCCCAGCGGCCGTCATGGACCTAGGTCGGCTGGTGCCGCGCTCGCCTACGGCGCAACTGGCCGTGGCCGCTGATACCGCTGTGCTCCTCGTCCACGACGACCTCGCGCAACTGCGCCGGGTAAAGGAAGCGGCTGCTGCGCTGGCCGCTGGTTTCGGTGAACTGGGGCTGGTCGTCAGAGACGGCCGCGACTCCGATACCGAGATCGCCCAGGCCGTCGAGCTCCCCGTGTGGGGCCGGGTGCCGACCGACGCCAAGGGAGCGGCGTTCGTCCGGGGTGAGCGGGCCGGTCGGCGCCCGGGACGTTGGCCTCTGCTGAACGCGGCGGCCGCTCTCGCACGCCGCCTGGCCGACGGAGGGGCCACGGCGTCGGCGGTCGCCGGTCCCCCTGCCGCTGTAGTGCCCCCGGCAGCACCCCCTGCCCCGACCGCGACGGGGAGGGCATGATGAGCGAAGCCGCTTTCGGCTACGAGCAGGTCTATGCGGACCTCGGTCCACCCACTGATTCCCGGCATCTGCAGATGATCGCGAGATGGGTGGAGTACACGGCGGGTGAGACCACCCGGCGCCTCGGCTCGATAGTGCGTTCCGGTGCGGAGCTGTCCGGGCAGAAGTACCGCAGGCAGGCCGAACGCATCATCGCCCAGGTCCTCGACGAGGCCGCGAGCAGCGCATTGGCCGAGGGACAGCCGGTGCTGGAGGCCGCGGCCGAAACGGTCATCACCCGACAGGTGCTCGCCCAGGTGTGCGGGCTCGGTCCACTGCAGGCGCTGCTCGACGAACCCGACATCGAGAACATCAACTGCAACGGCACTCAGGTGTGGGTGCGCTATTCTGACGGGCGGCGCGAACAGCGCCCGTCGATCTTCGTCAGCGCCGACGAGTTGATCGCTCTGGTCCGGCGCATCGCCGCGGAATCGGCGACAGGAGAACGCCGCTTCGATCCCGGTGCGCCGATACTGGACATGCCGCTCCCCGGCGGGGAGCGGATGAACGCCATCATGGAGATCGC
Source organism: Actinomycetes bacterium (assembly GCA_021793235.1). GTDB lineage: Bacteria > Actinomycetota > Actinomycetes > Streptosporangiales > Streptosporangiaceae > JAJYTD01. Next base: position 35,959 of record JAJYTD010000010.1, read on the forward strand.
CCGGGAACCGGCGGTGTCGATCCGTCGGCACCGGTACCGCAGCACTACCCTGGCCGCTCTGGAACAGACCGGCACGCTCGACAGCACATTGACCGCGCTTCTGCGCGCGGCGGTGGGCGCCCGGCGCAACATGGTGGTCACCGGTGGCACGGGAGCGGGCAAGACAACGCTGCTCCGCGCCATCGCGGCGGAGATCCCACCGCAGGAGCGCCTCGTCACGATCGAGGACGTGTTCGAACTCGGCCTCGACCAGGACACCGACGCCCACCCGGACTGTGTCGCGCTGCAGGCGCGCCCCGCCAACATCGAGGGCGCCGGGGAGATCACCGTCGCCGATCTCGTACGGACCGCGCTGCGCATGTCGCCGGACCGGGTGATCGTGGGGGAGACACGTGGGCACGAGACGGTCCCGCTGCTGAACGCCATGAGCCAGGGCAACGACGGCAGCCTGACCACGCTGCATGCCAGCGATTCCGCGGGAGCGTTCACCAAACTCGCGGCGTATGCGGCCCAGTCGGCCGAGCGCCTGCCGCTGGAGGCGACGGCCGTGCTCATCGCCTCGGCCGTGCACTTCGTCGTACACATCTCCGCGACACCGGGCGGACACCGGAGGGTGACGAGCGTCCGCGAAGTGGTCGGCGCCGAAGGCGGGCGGGTCACCTCCAACGAGATCTACCGTCGGCGGCTCGACGGAACAGCGCTGCCCGCGGCGGTTCCCTCCCCCGACACCATCGACGCTCTCACCGCGGCAGGATTCGACCTGGACCGGCTGCGGGATGGTGCCGATGCCTGCAGGTGGTCGATATGAGCCCGGTGACCATCGGGGCCGCGGTCGTCGGCGGGATGCTCGCGGGCGGGGGCGCGTGGCTCGTGTGCCTGTCACTGGCCCGTTCCGCGGTGGACGCGCCAACCGATCGACAGCGGTACCGGTCGCGCCTGCTGTCCTTTCGTTCGTTGTCGAAAAGCAGCGGGCGGATCGTGATCGCCGCGATAGCGGCGGTACTGGTCTGGCTGGTCACGGGATGGCCCGTTGCCGTGCTGCTGGCCGCCGCGGGCGGCTGGTGGCTGCCGGTCGTGCTCGGCCCGGACCGGCCGCACCGCGAACACGTCGCCGGGATCGAGGCGGTCGCGGCATGGGCGGAGATGCTGCGCGACCTGATGGCCGGCGCCTCGGGGCTGCACCAGGCGATCGCGGCCACGCTGCCCATCGCACCGGAACCCATCCGTGCCGATGTGGCGAACCTCGCCGAGCAGCTGCGCCTGGGCCGGCCGGTCGACACGGCGCTGGCGGAGTTCGCCGACTCCGTGGACAACCCGACCGCCGACCTGATCGCCGCTGCGCTGAGCGCTGCGGCCGGGCGGCACGCGGCCGACCTCGGTTCGCTGCTCGGCAGCCTGGCCGAGGCCGCCCGCGAGCAGTCGGCCATGCTCGTCCGGGTCGCCGCGAACCGCGCCCGCGTGCGCACCGCGACCCGCATCATCATCGCCACGACACTCGGTGTCGCGGCACTGCTGCTGCTGTTCAGCCCGGATTACCTGGCCCCGTTCGACGGTCTGCTGGGGCAGTTCGTCCTGGCGGTCATCGGCGTGGTGTGGGCCACGGCGCTGATCTGGCTGATGCGGCTGTCCCGGCCGATGGTGGGCCCGCGGGTACTGGCCCTTGGACCGGGCAAGGAGGACACCGCATGACGACGACCACCGTCCTCGCCGTTGTCGGCGGTATCGTCGCGGGCCTGGGTGTGTGGCTGCTGGTCGTGGTGCGCTTCGCCCGGCCGAGCCTGTCCGATCTGCTCGCCGATCCGCACCCGCACCGGCCCGCACCGGAGCGCATGGAAAAGGCGCGGCAGGGCGCTGCGGCACGCCTGGGCGGATTCGGTGTGCCGGTGCTGTCCGCCCTCGGTCTGCCGGGCGCCCGCACACGCCGAAATCTAGACGTGTGCGAACGCGGCACCGCGGAGTTCCTGGCGGAAAAAACCACGGGCATCGTCCTGGCGCTGGTGGTTCCGCCCCTGCTCGGATCAGTGCTAGCGATGGGCGGGGTGCGGATTCCGCCGCTGCCGGCCGGCGTCGCCTGGGCACTCTTCGCCCTCGTCGCCTGGCTGGCTCCGGACCTGTCCCTGCGCGACGAGGCACGCAAACGGCGCGAAAGGATGCGGCACGCCCTCGCCGGATTCGCCGATCTCGTGGTCGTGTCCCTGGCCGGCGGGGCCGGTGTCAACGGGGCGTTGGCCGATGCCACGGCCGCCAGCGAGAACTGGGCCATGGCCCAGATCCGCATCGCCCTGCGCGGCGCGAGCCTGCACCGCGAACCGCCGTGGTCGGCCCTGCGTGTTCTCGGTGAACGTTTCGACGTGCCCGAATACGCCGAACTGTCCGCGAGCCTGCAACTCGCGGGGGCAGACGGCGCTCGTGTACGCAGCTCCCTCGCAGCCAAAGCGCGGACACTGCGCACCCAGCACCTGGCCGAACTCGACGCCGACGCCCAATCCGCGACCGAACGCATGAGCCTGCCCGTTGTCCTGCTCTTCGCCGGATTCCTCGTCCTCCTGGGGTATCCGGCGCTGAGCCACATCCTGACAAGCCTGTGACACCGCGAACCGAGAAGAGAAGGAGCCGCCCGTTGTTGAAACTCCGCGAGGTTCTCTGTGGACGCGGTCGGACATCGCGCCGCGATGGAGGCTATTCCACCGAGACCGTCCTGGTCATCGCACTGCTGGCTGTCCTCGCCATTGGAGCGGTGACGATTATCTCGCAGGCGGTGCTGAGCAAGGCCGAGTCCATCGCGCTGGACTGACCGGCCATGCTCCGCGAACGACACCGTCCCCGCGGCGACCGCGGCAGCACCGAACTGGCCATCGCCACACCGCTCATGCTGCTTCTGGTCCTCCTCGTGGTTCAGGTCGCCCTCTGGCTGCACGGCGACCACGTCGCCGCAAGCATCGCGCAACGTGCCGCGGCCACCGCCCGGACTGCGGAGGGATCAAAGGCGGATGCGCAGGCGCGGGCGGAGGCCCTCGCGGACGACCTCGGCGGGAGCCTCCTGAACGAACGGAGCATCACGGTCGAACGCGGCACGACCACCGCGCGGGTCGAGGTGACGGCCGAGGTACCCAGCCTCATCCAGGGACTGTCCTGGCCGGTCCGCCGCGAACTGTCGGTTCCCGTGGAGCGCTTCGTCCCCCCGGTGAACCAGCCGGACCAGGCCGGCCGACCAGAGACGGCCCCCGAGGAGCGGACAGACCAGGGGGGATCGCCATGAGCCGCGCGGATGCACAACGGGGTTCGGCGCCCGTGGAACTCACCATCCTCACCCCCGTGCTGCTTCTTCTGGTCATGCTGATCATGCTGGCCGGGCGGGTGACCGGTGCGCAGAGTATCGCCGACGAGGTCGCTCACGACGCCGCACGCGCGGCCTCCCTCGAACGCACGCCCCAGCAGGCCGAGGCGGCCGCCCGGTCCATCGCCGAGAGCACCCTGCAGACCTACGACCTGCGCTGCCAGGAAGCCACCCTGGTCCTGGACCACGGCGGCCTTTCCCCGGGCGGGACGGTCACCGCCACGCTGACCTGCCACGTGGCCCTCAAAGACCTCTCCGGCCTGGGAGTGTCCGGGTCGCACGCGGTCAACGGAGAGTCGACGGTCGTCATCGACACCTTCCGGGGGGCGCCGTGAGCCACTCCGGGAACCATTGGGCGAACCGCTGCGACCAGGGCCAGGCCACCGCCTTCATCACCATTCTGATGTCGGCCTTCGTGCTCTGCCTCGGCCTGGTCTACGACGGCGGGCAGGTGCTGCGGACCAAGGACCGCGCCACCGTCCTCGCCCAGGAGGCAGCCCGTGCGGGTGCGCAGCAGATCGACTGGGCCGCCTACCGCGAGGGAGAGGGGGCCACCCTGGACCCTCTTGCCGCAGGACGCGCGGCCCGGGCATTCCTCGCCGACACCGGCACCGGGGGCACGGTCTCGGTCAGCGGGGAAACCGTCACCGTGACCTGTTCCCTCAGTCACGACTTCACTCTGCTGCCGCTGGGGTCCGTCACCGTTGACGGAACGGCCAGTGCCCGCCCCTTTTCCGAACCGACCCCCTGATCCCTGGAGGCGGCCATGAGCAGTATCCGCAGACCGAGCGCACTCCTTCTTTCCGCAGCCCTGCTCTTGGGGCTTCCCTACGTGCTTCTCCGGTACGTGCCGTGGCCGGCCCCCGACCTTTCCGCGGCCAGCCTCCGCGTCCACCTGGGCGGTCTCAGCCTGCCGCCGGGACTGTTCACCGCGGCTCTGATCGTCGCGTTGTGGGGCCTGTGGGGCCTGTTTGTTGTCGGCTTCGCCATCGAGGCGGCCACCCGGATGCGGGGGCGCCCGGGCCGGTTCCGCCCGCTGGGGCCGCTGCAGATCGTTGCGGCAACGGCGATCGGCGCGTCGCTGGCCTCGCCCGCCTCCGCCTTCGCCGACACCGCCTCTGATGAGGCAGTGGACCAGCCGGCCCGGCCGGACGCGGATGCCGCGGACGGCGAAGCAGCACCGGAGGAGGAGACATCGTCAAAGAACGACGGCTCCACAGACGATGCCGGTGACGGCGAAGCCCCTCCGCAAGAGCCCACCCCGCGGAAGCGGGTCATCGCCGGTTTCGGCATCGACGAGGCAAAATTGAGCGAGGAGATGAAGGAGGACATCGACTCCACGATCCGGCTCATCCACGACCACGGGACCGAGGGCGAGCCGGTCGTCGTCACCGGGCACACCGACGCCAGCGGAGACGCCCAGCACAACCTGGAGCTGTCGAAGCGCCGTGCCCAGGCCGTAGCCGAGTACATCGAGGCCGAACTCGGTGCCGACGGTCCGGTGGTGGAGGTCTTCGGGGCCGGGGCAAAGGAGCTGCGCGGCGGGGAGGACGCGGCCGCCCAGCGCAGGGTCGAGATCGAGTACACGGTCGGCGAACGGCAGTCAGCGGCCCCGGACACCGATGAGGAGGAGCCACAGTCCATGGTCCCCGGCGGGCTGGAGGATGTGGAGGGCATGTTCGCCGCCACTGATGGTGAGGAGGAGACCTCGCCCGCGGACGATGCGGACGAGGTCGTCGAGATGAACGGGTCCGGCCAGTACGCGGCGGCCTCCTCGAAGGTCGTGATGCTGGAGGTGCCCCCCGGATCGGCCATCGCGACCGCGGCCCTCATCGGCGGCTTCGGCGGCTATGCCGCAGCCCGTTACCGGCCCGGCGGAGCCGGCTCCTCCCCGGGCGGTTCCCCGGTCGGCCCCATGCCGCCCACGGGAGGCGGCCGCAGACGCAGCGATGTGCCGGACGAGACAGCGGCGGAACCGCCGTTGGAGGCAGCCGGCGGTGCGCAGACCGGCGAGACGGCGCCGGTGCCCACCGAACCGGAGGTCGAACCCGCACGGCCGATCGACACCGCGATCCTTCGCGCGCTCACCCACGCGCCGGGGGTCGGCATCACCGGGGCCGGCGCCCGCCCCGCCGCCCGCGCCCTGCTGGAAACCGCGCTGGCCGCCGACGCCCCGCGGCCCGTCCACGCCGTGATCACCGGGGACGACGCCGAAGCTCTGCTCGGCTCGGAGGGGCACGCGCTCCTGATGAGGGCACCCGCCTCGGCGGTTACTGTGGTGGGCACGCCAGCCGAGGCGGTCACGGCGATCGGCGCCGAAGTCCGGCGCCGCCGGGAGGACTCCGCGGCGGACACGGCCGAGGCCGCCGCAGGCTGGGCGTCTGGGGCGGATACCGAGCCGACGCTGGTTCTGCTCGCCGTACCCGAACCCGAACACGAGGCTGAACTCTCCGGGCTGCTGCTCGACGGCCAGGGGATGAATGTCACCGCGGTACTGCTGGGCCGGTGGCCACTCGGCGGAACCTGCGCCATCGACGCCGATGGCCTCGTCTCCGAGACCAGTCCACCGCTGAACGCCATCCACGGCGCCGACTGGCACGGACGCGATACCGAGGACTTCGGTGCGCTGCTTCGCACCCTTTCGGTGGGCGGCACTGAAGCCGGTACCGAATCCAACGAAGAAGCCTCGGGCAGCCCGCACGCCGATGCCGCACCCGGGGAAGCGGAGAGCGCCGCTCCGGAGCCGGCTATCGACCTTTCCAGACCGTCGGTCCCCGCGCCGGTGTCTGACACCGGCGGTTTTCAGGCGGCTCCCGCCGGGCTTTCGGACCAGGAGGATTTGATCCGGGCGACGGATACGGCCAAGCGGCACCCGCGCTCGGCGGACTCCGGTGATGTGCGGCCCGCCGGGGCCGCTTCCCTGCCGGATGCCGCCGACCGGCCCGAGCCCCCGGACACGTCCCCACCGGCAGGAGGCGCCCCGGAGCCGCAGCCGCCCCTGGAGCTGCGGGGGCCGGAGCCCGCCAAAGGCGTCAGCCACTGGACCGATCCACAGCGGCCGGTTGTGTACCTGCGGATGTTCGGTGCGATGCGGGTCCGTGTCGCGGGGCAGGACGTCGAGCTGCATCGGCGTACAGGCTATGAGGTCGCCGCCTACCTGGCCGTTCACCGGGAGGGGGTGCGGCTGGAGACCGCCATCGAGGAGATGTGGCCCGATCTGGGCCGCCACTCCGGGACCCGCAGGTTCCACGACGCGGCCACGGCGCTGCGCAACGCCGCACGGGACGTCCTCGGCGATGACGCGAAGCGGCTCATCGCCCGGACCGCGGGACGCTACCGGCTCGACCCCGAGCTGGTCGGCGTCGACGTGTGGGAGTTCGATGACGTACTGGCCCAGGTGGGCCCAGAGACCGGGGACGCGGACCGGGTCGCGTACCTCGAACAGGCAGCGGCTCTGCACCGCGGCCGGTTCGCCGGGGACGCCGACTACGCCTGGGCTCTTCCGCACGCCGAACGGCTATCCCGCCGGGCGGTGGAGGCCGCGGGCGGAGTGGTCGCGGGCGGGATCGCGCCCGCGACCGAGAGCGCGCCTGAGCGCGCACTCGCCCATATCGATCAGGCACTCGATCTCGCCCCGCACGATGAAGAGCTGTACCAGGCGCTCATGCGGCTGCAGATCGAACTCGGCCGTTCGGAAGCGGCCCAGGACACCTACCTGCGCTGCGAGAAGGCGTTGAAAGAGATGGGGACGGTACCGGGGCGGCGCACGCGAGAGCTTTGCGACCGTGCCGCCGGAGTGTTCCGCATCGCCTGAGTGCTGTATCACCTACGACCGGCATACGAAGGGCCGCTTCCCCGGAGAGAAACGGGGAAGCGGCCCTTCGTGTATTTCCTGATAGGGAATCCCTGGTCTTCAGTAATGAGTGTTATTCAACGCTGATTGTAATCGGGTGGCCATTCCTGGTCTCTTTTTTTCTGCACGTTCCTCGTGTCTCGGCCGCCTTGATGCGGAGCCGCATGCTGTGTAGCGCTCCAGGGCCGGGGAGTTCGCTCGGGGTGCTGCGAAGGTTCTGCGTACGCACTGCGGAGATCGTGCGTAACTTTTGCGCAGCTCTGACCAGCTTGTATGCAGGCGAGTAAGAAGAGCTGAGCGCAGAACATTAGCAAGAGATGAGCATTTTATTTTTATCCCTGTTTTCGGTTGTGCTGGCTTGGCTGTGCGGGCTAGTTTTCTGACCAGAAAATGGCGCGGGCTTCCGTGGAGGGCGGCCTCCGCGGCGGCGGGTGCAATTAAATTCGGCTGTACCCCACAGAGTGGAGAGCGGATCCCATGTCGGAGAAACGAAGCCTCTTCAGCAGGATGAGCGAAATGAACGGGTGGACGCGGACGGCCATTATCGGAACCGGTGTCGCCGCTCTCCTGGTTGGAATCCCCTTTGCCAGCGCGGACCCGGGAGACCCGATCGTCGGGGGCACCGACGGCGGCCAGATCACCGACTGCTACATCGAGGGCGCCGACGGCGGCCGCATCGAGCTCAACAAGCCCGGCTGCGAAGAGGACTCCGAGGAGAAGCCGAAGGAAGACCCCAAGGAAGACCCCAAGGAGGAGCCGGAAGAGGAGCCCGAGGAGGAGCCGGAAGAGGAGCCCGGGGAGGAGCCGGAAGAAGAGCCCGAGAAGAAGCCGGCTCCCGTCAACAAGACCGTGGGGGTCTACCCCGAGAACAAGGGCAAGCAGAACCCGGATGACATCGAGTGGCGCGACCGTAAGGACGGCGATCCGGGGATCATCCTCGTGAAGCTCTTCAAGGACGAGAAATACGGCGGTGACGTGCTGACCGTCTACGGCCACCGCGTGTGCAAGCACGACAGCTCGCACGACTACAAGTTCAACCTGCCGGACGAGTGGAAGAACGAGGTCACCTCGGTGCAGACCTGGGGCGGCTGCAACGTCAACCTCTACGACGACGTAGACGAAGGCGGCGACGACACCGAAATCAGTGACGAGAAGGACGCCCCCCACATCGGGAATTCGAACAGCTTCAATGACAAGGCCGAGTTCGTCGAGCTGTGGTGACTGCTCCGGTGCGGCGGTACTCAAGGAAAGGAGCCCTGCGATGAGCAGGCATCGAATCCTCAGCTCGATCCTGTCCATGTCGGCCGCGGCCTGCCTGGTGACGGCGCTTGTCACCGTCGCAGTGCCAAGCGCTTCGGCCGATGAGATCCCCGACTGGCACGAGCTCATGAACAAGTGCGGCAACGGTACGGCCCGGTGCGAATTCCATGCCACCGGTCCGCCCAAGCCGACGTTCGCGAGCACGGAGAAGAAGAGCCCCGATATCCCGCACTGTGCAGGCGACGAGAACTTCAAGAGCTACCGCACCGAAGAGAGGCACACCGTGAGGACCGTGAGGACGGTCGGAGGCTCGGTGATGGCCGGGGTCTCGAGCGAGATCCCGGGTATCGCGGAGTTCGAGACGGTCGTCGAGGCGGAGTTCGGGCACGGGTGGCACGAGTCCCATACCTATGCGGACTCCGCGACCGTGAACCCGGAAGAGGGCCACATCGGCTGGTTGGAGCTGCGTGCCCCGGTCTATGAGTACGAGGGTATCTACGAGCTGCATTTCGAGGACAAGCAGTACGGGCACTACATCTGGTATATCCCCTCGACCACCACTGTTCCGCGGCCGGCGAGCACCAAAGACAGCCAGGGATGGAAGATCCGGGATCGGAAGATGACCGATGCGGAGAAGAAGGCCCATTGTGCGGACAAGGACATCGGCGAGTAGGGGGCAGGAAACGATGAAGAAGACGTTGCTGACGGCCGTCGCCGGTGCTGTCCTGGCGACCGGTATAGGGGCGGCCCCCGCCGCTCAGGCCGAAGAGAAACCTGATTTCGATGCTCTGCTCGAAATGTGCGATGAGGCGAATACCTGCGAGTTCCATCTGTCCGGATCGCCCGTGGTCTATGCGGAGGAGAGTAAGGAGGTGACCACCGTTCCCGCCGTAAACTGCACGAATACCGAGCAGGAGCGGACCGCGTTCTGGATGGACGCGCGCGGTGAAAGGGACTGGTGGGAGGTCAGCCTTACCCACAAGGCCGAAATACTCTTCGTGCAGTCGGGATTCTCTGTCTTCTACAGCCAGGCAGAAGATGAAGAATTACTTACCAGGAAGCAATATGAGATGTATCTTCCTCCGGGAAAGGTCGGATACGTCTACCAGAAACCGCTGATGCAGCGCACGGAAGGCATCTATGAGCTGCATTTCGAGGACAAGCAGTACGGGCACTACATCTGGTACATCCCGAAGACGATCATCGAACCCATGCCCGACAGTGAGGCGCCCACGGGCAACGGCAGCGTGCTATCGCACTCGATAGAGGATATGAGCGAGGAGGACCGCGAGCACTGCGACAGCGGGGAATGAGCGACGTTTCTCCGATCCTCTGCCCCTGTCTCCTTACCCCTCCGGCCCGGCCCTTCCTTGCCCACGGGCCTTCGGGCGACGACCCTCGTGACGGGCCGGCCCGACCTCGTGATCCGGGCCGCCGACGGCACCGCCGCCTACTACACAGAGGGCGGGGCGGGTGAGCCCGCCCGAGGAGGCCGCCGCACGCGTCGAGGATCAGCGTGCCAACGGCACCGAGCGTGTGGACGGTGTAGGCGGCTGCGAGGGCCGACCCCCGCGGCACAGGCCGCGCCGCCGTGATCCTGCGGCGCGGCCACTTCTGGGCCGCTTCTGCCGCGCATATGCCACACGATAGCGGCGGTAAATGTCCGATGCGTCAATGCGCAGGGCACCCTGCTGGCCAAGTCGACAATCCTGAGGAATAAAAACATCGGAGGGGTATCAAAGGGGGGAACGATTCCATATCGGCCATTGCCGTCGGATCCACCCGCGGGTCAGGATCCAGGGGACCGTACGTTTTGAGTGTTCGACCCGGAAAGGAGAGGGGAGTCGAGTGGACAGTTCCGTTCTGGCATCAATCGCCACCTTCGCCGCTTACTTCGTGGTGATGGTCGCGATCGGTCTCTCCGTCTACAAGAGGACCACATCCCTGTCTGATTTCGTCCTGGGTGACCGGAAACTGAACAGCTGGGTGGCGGGGCTGAGCGCCAACGCCAGCGACTTCAGCGCCTGGCTGCTCCTGGGCCTCCCCGGCGCGATCTACCTCTCCGGCCTGGGCGAAGCATGGATCGCCGTCGGCTTGGCCATCGGCTTCGCGGCCAGTTGGTACCTCATGGCCGGCCGGCTGCGCGTCTACACCGAGCGCGCCACTGACGCACGAAGCGGCGGCGACTCGAACTCGCTTACGCTCTCCTCCTACCTGGAGAACCGGTTTGCCGACCGCACCGGTCTCCTCCGCGCGGTCTCGGCCGTCCTCATCCTGCTCTTCTACCTCTTCTACGTGGCCTCCGGCCTGGTGGCGATGGGCGGCCTGTTCTCGGATGCCTTCGGTATCTCGATGACCGTCTCCATCGTGATCGGCGTGTCGATCGTGGTGCTCTACACCTTCCTCGGCGGTTTCCTCGCGGTGAGCTACACCGACGTGATCCAGGCCGTCATGATGTGGGCCGCGCTGCTCGTCGTGCCGCTCGTGGCGATCGCCACCATCACCGCCGACCCGGAGAAGAACGTGGAAGGCGGCCTGGCCTCGGTACTCGGCGGCGTCTCCGGCGGCGCCGACTGGAGTTTCGGCGACGCGCTGGTGCCCATGGTGGTCATCTCGGGCCTGGCCTGGGGGTTCGGCTACTTCGGCCAGCCGCACATTCTCGCCCGCTTCATGGGCATCCGCTCGGTCAAAGACATCCCCAAGGCCGCCGCTGTCAGTGTCAGCTGGGCGGTCAGCGCGATGGCCATGGCCCTCGTCCTCGGTTTCACCGGCGCCGTCTACTTCGACCAGCCGATCGACGACCCCGAACAGGTCTTCGCCCAGTTGATCCAGGCTCTGATGAACCCGTGGGTGGCCGGATTCCTGCTGGCGGCGATCCTCGCGGCCGTCATGAGCACCGCGGACTCCCAGCTCCTGGTGGCCGCCTCGGCGCTGACCGAGGACGGGTACCGCGCGTTCGTGAAGCGCGACGCGTCCCCGCTGAGATTGGTGTGGGTCAGCCGCGCCTCCGTGATCCTGATCGCGGTCATCGCCGCCTGGATCGCGATCTCCGGCAACACCACCATCATGGACCTGGTCGGCTATGCCTGGGCCGGTTTCGGCGCCGGGTTCGGCCCGGTCATCCTGCTCTCCCTCTACTGGCGCAAGATGAACACCGCAGGTGCGCTCGCCGGGATGATCGGCGGCGGGGCGACCGCCGTCATCTGGGACATCCTCGACACCAACGTGCTGGAGACCGGGCTCTACGCCATGGTCCCGGCCGTCATCGTGAGCCTCGCCGCGATCGCCGCCGTCAACCCTCTCGGCCGGACTACCGACCAGATGGATGCGGACTTCGACCGGGTGAGCAGTGAGTTGGGGACAAGCGAGCCAAAGACCGGGGTCTGATCAGCCGGTTCCGGCAGCAGAGAGGCTTCGGACGCCCGTCGTCCGCAGCCCAAGGTCTTGCCCGGCGAGGTGGCTCTCTCCAGCGGCAGTACCCAGGTCTGTGCGGAATTTTGGGAAATTCTCCGGTGGACCTCTCCGTCAGGGCGCGTCTTCCTCGGGGCGGGATGTGCGGCTCACCAGGTCCCGGGGAGCTTCTACTCCTGGGGGTCCTGGCGGCGCTGGAACCGGTGGCGGTGGAAGACGGGCACCGCGTCATCGTTCCCCAGTGCCCTCATCAGGGAGAACATCATGAGGAACGCTATGACGAAGAATGGTAGGCCGACGACGACGATCACCTGTTGCAGCGCGTCCAGGCCGCCCTTGCCCGTGGCCGCGAGCAGGGTCGCCGCGATCACTCCCTCGGCCACCGCCCAGTAGACGCGCTGATGTGTGGGGCCTACGCCCTTGTCCCCGTTGCACAGCATGTCGACGACCAGCGACGCCGAGTCCGATGACGTGGTGAAGAAGATGGCCACGATCAGTACCGAGAACACCGAGACCGCCGTGGTGAACGGGAAATTCTCCAGGAAAGCGAACAGCGCCCCGGGGATGTCGTCGTTGACGACGACGGACTGGACCAGCCCGCCCGGTCCGTTCAGTTCGATGTCCACCGCGGACAGGCCGAACACGCTGAACCAGATGATGGTGAACGCGGTGGGCAGCAGCAGGACGCCGAGCACGAACTCCCGGATCGTGCGCCCCCGGGAGATGCGGGCGATGAAGATTCCGACGAATGGGGACCAGCTGATGGTCCAAGCCCAGTAGAACACCGTCCAGGTGTCCTGCCAACCAGTGTCGCCGAACGCGTCGTTCCAGAACGCCAGCGGAACGAGCCAGCGCAGGTAGATGCCGGTCGACTCGATGATCCCCCGGATCAGGAAGAGCGTGGAGCCGGTGACCACGACGAAGACCATCAGGGCGATCGCCATGACGATGTTGATGTTGGAGAGCCGCTTCACTCCTTTGTCCAGGCCGAGAGCCACCGAGACGACGGCGATGGCCTCGATCGCCGCGATCAGCAGGACCTGGGCGAGCTTGTTCTCGGGGACACCGAACAGGCTGGCCAGTCCGCTGTTGATCTGCAGCGTGCCGAGGCCGATCGAGACCGCGACGCCGAACAGTGTGCCCATGACCGCCGTGATGTCGATGATCTTGCCGATGGGCCCGTGGATTCGGTCACCGAGGAACGGCTGGAAAATCGAGCTGAGCCGCAGCGGCAGTTTCCGCCGGTATCCGAAATAGGCGAACGCCAGCGCCGGCAGGCAGAAGATCGTCCAGGTGTGCAGCCCGAAGTGGTAGAGCGCGTAGGCCATGGCCTGCTTGGCCGCTCCCGTCGACTCGGGAGGGACGTTCTGCTGCGGGGGGTTGGCGAAGTGGCTGATCGGCTCCGCGACGCCCCAGAACATCAGGATGCTGCCGATTCCGGCGGCGAACAGCATCGCGAACCAGGCGGGGTTGCTGTACTCGGGCAGGTCCCCTTTGTCGCCCAGCCGCACATTGCCGTACCGGCTGGCCGCGATCCAGATCAAGAAGATCAGGAACGTGGTGACACCGAGGATATAGAACCAGCCGAGCTTGTCGGTGATCCAGTTCGACAGCGTGCCGAAGAGGAGATCGATCTGTGCGGTGAAGGCGATCGTCGCCACGACGAACAGGACCATCAGCACCGTGGACGTGAAGAAGACGGCGGGGTCCGTGCGGAGCCCCAGACGGCGCTGCAGTCTCTCCAGCATGTGGTTCCCTTTCACCGAGTGGCGGATTTCCCGGAACGGCCGCGAGCGGTTCGCGGGGTTTCCGTCCCGAGGCGGCGGACCGCGGTGAGGTGAGAGATACAGACCCGTCCGTGTCCGAGTAATTACTCTCAGTTTCCGATCATGGCATATCAGCGGAACGGCAGTGGCGTCCTCGATCGTGGAACACAGGTTCTGGCCGTGGTGACCGCGCTCACGCCACCGGATGCGGCGGTGTCGGGGGATCCGGCAATGGCGTGGGAGTGGGCCGCACGGCGCGCTTCAGCAATGGACCGGTGCGAAACGGAGCGGGTTGTGGGTAGCGGATCGGCGGTGGCGTGTCGGGGCGGCGGACCAGGTGGCGCGAACACCCTGATAACGCGGTTTTCGCGCCCCCGCCGGGTGAACCGGGCACCCGACCGCTCTGGACCGGGTCAGTTCCAGATGGTGACGTGCACCGGCGGGCGGAACCGTGCGGCCGGGATCCCGGAACTGGGGCGCTGCAGCAGATAGAGCGCTTCGGGAGTCTTCAAAAACCGGTGGAACCCGGTGGCGACCACGGACCTGATCTCCGAGGAAGGCATGGTCACGCACCAGGTCTCGTCCATCGGGGTAGCGGGGGTGGTGATGACCGCGAGGTCGCCACGCTGCACTTGCGGCCGCACCAGGTGGGCGATCGCGGGCGCTACTCCCGCGCCCTCGGCCGCGGCGGCCCACGCCGCGGTCTGGTTGGGGAACACGCGCACCCGCGACTCCGGAACGTTCAGCCGCCGCAACAGCGCGGCCACGTCACTGGCCGGGTCGGTTCCGGAGGGATCGACGAGCCACGGAACCCGGGCGACGTCCCCACGGATCCGGGCCTTGGCCGCGGCGACCACGATGATCCGGCAGCGGAAGACGGGATCGCTGACCGTGCCGGTGGCGGGGTCGGTTCCGCCCCGGCGGATCCCCAGTCCCAGGTCGGCCAGGCGATCGGCGACCAGGAGCGGGATCTGGTCATGGGTGGCCACACCGACGCTGTGCTCGATGGAGGTGTTCATCCGTGCGGTGAATGCATCGATCACGGGAGTGGCCAGGAACTCCGCCACCGGACTCGTGGCGACCATCCGCAACTGGTCGGGGGCGCCCTTGGCGGCGCGCACCACCGCCTCGGCCTCGTTTCCCAGCCGTACCACCTGAGATGCGATGGGCATAAGGCGGGCACCGCCCGGGGTCAGCGCCATCCCGCCGGGGCCGCGCTCGATCAGCGGGTCACCGAAGTGGTTGCGCAGCGCCGCGAGCGCCTGCGAGACAGCGGGTTCGCTCACTCCCAGGGCGCTGGCGGCTTCCTTCACTGATCCCAGCCTGGCGACCAGGACGAAGGCGCTCAACTGGGTCAGGGTCATGGCCTCATTGTGTTACCGCGCCCCGGGGATACGGCAATCGGTATGTGGCGGAATGCGAAAAAGATTTGTGGATGTTATTGATTCCCGCCATGGGGCGGCGCTCCGCGGTCCGGAGGCGCGCGACGGGGCCGCCAGGCCCGTGCGGCCATGTTCACGAGGGGTCTTAAGCGATCCATTATTTCGCCATTGCCCTAAGTGCCCGATGGGCGAATGATCTGCGGCACACAGTGCCGACTCATCGGCGACCCAAGAAGTCCGCGCCCTAGGCGCGGCCCGGCGCCATGCCGACGACCCAAGCCGACACTATCCCCCGAACGCGGCTCGGTCTCCACCCGACGCCGCCATCCGCGCGGAGGTCCAGTTTGCAAGTCCCCGCCCATTTCGGCTACGACCGAGCCACCAGCATCGATCACGCACTGCGGTTACTCGCCCGGCACGGCGATCAGGCACGGGTGATCGCAGGCGGACACAGCCTGATTCCCATGATGAAACTGCGCCTGGCCGAACCGGAGGCGCTGATCGACATCAACGGCATCGACGAACTCCGAGGAATCACGGTCAGCGGCGACGAACTCCTCATCGGAGCGCTGACCCGCCACGCCGACCTGCTGTCCTCGGCGGTCGTCGGCGAACACTTCCCGGTCCTGCACGACGCCGAGCGGGTCATCGCCGACCCGGTCGTGCGCAACTTCGGCACTGTCGGCGGATCGCTGTGCCAGGCCGACCCGTCAGAGGACCTCAGCGCCGCGTTCGTCGCCCTGGGGGCGACCGGGGTGATCCGCGGCGCCGCGGGCTCCCGGACAGTGCCGCTGCGCGAGTTCCACCTCGGCCCCTACGAGACGGCGGTCGCGCCCGACGAACTCCTCGTGGAAGTACGGGTGCCGATCCGCCCCGGCGGGAGCAGCGCCTACACGAAGGTCGAACGCCGCGCCGGCGACTGGGCCGTGGCGGCCGCGGGCGCCGCCGTATGGCTCGGTCCGGACGGGGCCATCACCGACGCCGGAATCGGCCTCGCCGCTGTCGGCGCCGAGCATTTCACCGCACCCGAGGCCGAGGAGTTCCTGCGGGGCAGGGCCGGAGACGACGCCGCCCTCGTCGAGGCCGGCAAGATCGCCGCTCAGCACTGCGATCCGCAGGCAGACCAGCGCGGCCCGGCCGACTACAAACGCCACCTCGCGGGTGAGCTGACCACGCGCGCGCTGCGCCGCGCCGTCGCCCGCGCGTCCGGCCAGGAGGCCTGATACCCATGATGATCACCGTGACCGTCAATGGCGAACGGCACAGCCACGACGTGGAGCCGCGCCTGCTGCTGGTGCACTTCCTGCGCGATGTCGTCGGCCTCACCGGCACCCACTGGGGCTGCGACACCTCCAACTGCGGCGCCTGCGTGGTGTGGTTGGACGACACCCCGGTCAAGTCCTGTACCGCACTCGCCGTCATGGCCGACGGCCGCACCGTGCGCACTGTGGAAGGGCTCGAACGCGATGGCGAGCTCGATCCGGTGCAGCGCGGATTCATGGAATGCCACGGGTTGCAGTGCGGATTCTGCACGCCCGGGATGATGATGACCTCCCGGTGGCTCCTGGACCGCAACCCCGACCCGAGCGAGGAGGAGATCCGCGAAGCCCTGTCCGGGCAGCTGTGCCGCTGCACCGGATACGAGAACATCGTGCGCTCGGTGCGGTGGGCCGCGGAGAACCCGGCCGACGACAGCACCGAAGCGTCCCAGGAGGTCTCCCCGTCATGACGACCATCGAAGAGCGGCCCGCGGGCGACGGCGCGCACGGATTCGGACGCATCCACCGTAAGGAGGACCCGCGCTTCATTCGCGGACAGGGCAACTTCGTCGACGACGTGCAGCTTCCCGGCATGCTGCACGGCGCGATCCTGCGCAGCCCATTCGCCCACGCGCGCATCGTCTCCATCGACACCAGCGCGGCCGAGGCGCACCCCCGGGTCCGGGCCGTCATCACCGGCGCCACCCTGGAGACGCTCAGTCTGGCCTGGATGCCGACCCTGTCCAACGACGTGCAAGCGGTACTGGCCACCGACAAGGTGCGCTACCAGGGCCAAGAGGTGGCGTTCGTCGTCGCCGATGACCGCTATGCCGCCCGCGACGCGCTGGAGCTCATCGACGTCGACTACGAGCCGCTGGACCCTGTGGTCGATGCCCGCACGGCCATGGACGAGGGCGCGCCCGTAGTGCGCGATGACATCGAGGGCAAGACCGATAACCACATCTTCGACTGGGAGGCCGGCGACCGCGCGGCCACCGATGCCGTCTTCACCGAGGCCGACGTGGTCGTCACCGAGGACATGCTCTACCCGCGTGTCCACCCGGCGCCCATGGAGACCTGCGGCACCGTGGCGAGCATGGACAAGGTCACCGGCAAGCTGACCGTCTGGTCCACAACACAGGCCCCGCACGCCCACCGCACGCTCTACGCTCTCGTGGCTGGGCTGCCCGAGCACCAGATCCGCATCATCTCGCCCGACATCGGCGGCGGCTTCGGCAACAAGGTGGGAATCTACCCCGGCTATGTGCTGGCCGTCGTGGGTTCCATCGTCACCGGAAAGCCGGTGAAGTGGGTGGAGGACCGCTCCGAGAACCTGATGAGCACGTCGTTCGCCCGCGACTACCACATGCGCGGTGAGATCGCGGCAACACGCGACGGGAAGATCCTCGGTGTGCGCGTCAGGGTGCTGGCCGACCACGGCGCCTTCAACGGCACCGCACAGCCCACCAAGTTCCCCGCCGGGTTCTTCCACGTCTTCACCGGCTCCTACGATCTGCAGGCGGCGCACTGCGAGGTCACCGGGGTCTACACCAACAAGGCACCCGGAGGGGTGGCCTACGCCTGCTCCTTCCGCATCACCGAGGCCGTCTACCTCATCGAGCGCATGGTCGACGTCTTGGCCTACGAGCTGGAGATGGACCAGGCCGAACTGCGGATGAAGAACCTGCTGCGGCCCGAGCAGTTCCCCTACACCTGCGCTACCGGTTGGGAGTACGACTCCGGGGACTACCCGGCGACGCTGAGCCTGGCCATGGACATGGCCGGATACCAGGAGCTGCGCGAGGAGCAGCGTGCCAAGCGGGAACGCGGCGAACTGATGGGCATCGGGATCAGCTTCTTCACCGAGGCGGTCGGTGCCGGTCCGCGCAAGCACATGGACATTCTCGGCCTCGGCATGGCCGACGGGGCCGAACTGCGGATCCACCCCACCGGCAAGGCCGTGCTCCGGCTGTCGGTGCAGACCCAGGGCCAGGGCCACGAGACCACATTCGCGCAGATCGTCGCCCAGGAACTGGGGATACCAACGGCCGATGTGGAGGTCGTGCACGGCGACACCGACCAGACCCCCTTCGGATTGGGCACCTACGGTTCCCGCTCCACCCCCGTGTCGGGCGCCGCGGCCGCGATGGTCACCCGCAAGGTACGCGACCGGGCCAAGATCGTCGCCGCGGCGATGCTGGAGGTCGACCCCTCCGACCTGGAGTGGGGGCACGGCACGTGGGGGGTGCGCGGGGACCCGAAGAACGCCAAGACGATCGCGGAGATCGCGATGGCGGCGCACTCCAACCTGGAGCTTCCCGAAGGCGTCGAAGGCCACCTCGACGCGACCTGTGTCTACAACCCGCCGAATCTGACGTTTCCGTTCGGGGCCTACATCTGCGTCGTCGACGTCGACCCCGCGACCGGTGAGGTCGACGTCCGTCGGTTCATCGCGGTCGACGACTGCGGGGTGCGGATCAACCCCATGATCGTCGAGGGGCAGGTGCACGGCGGACTGGCCGAAGGGATCGGTATGGCGCTGATGCAGGGCATCGCCTTCGACGAGGACGGCAACTGCCTCGGCGCCTCCTTCATGGACTATCTGGTCCCGACTGCGCTGGAATGCCCCTCCTGGGAACTGGGCGAGACGGTGACGCCGTCGCCGCACCACCCCTTCGGCGCGAAGGGGATCGGGGAGTCGGCGACCGTCGGATCACCGGCCGCGGTGGTCAACGCGGTGATGGACGCGCTCAAACCCCTGGGCGTGCGCCACGCCGACATGCCGCTCACCCCGGCCCAGGTGTGGCGCGCCGCGCAGGGGCGCCCCCTCCGGACCGACCTGGCGATCTCATGAGTACGACCCGCACCGCTGCCGTGCCGCGGGATGTGCGCGCACGGGAGGATGACCTGCGGGCGGTGCGCACCCCCTTCGTTCTGGCGACGGTGGTGCGCACCGAGAAGCCGGCCGGCTCCCGCCCCGGGGACCGGGCGCTGATCCTGCCGGACGGGACCATAGAGGGCTTCGTCGGCGGCGTGTGCGCCGAGTCCACTGTGCGTTCGACAGGGTTGCGCCTGCTGAAGACGGGCGAGTCGACCCTGCTGCGGATCCGGCCGGAGGGTACTTCGCCGACCGTCACCGCGCCGGGGCCGCAGGGCGGTGCCGACGGCGGTGCGGCCGCGAGCAATACGGCCGGTACGAGCGTGCCCGCAGGGCTGGACTCCCCGGCCGACGTGGGGGAGCCGGTCGACTCCGGTCTGGTCACGGTCGCCAACCCCTGCCTGTCGGGCGGCACACTGGAAATCTTCATGGAGGTCGTGCTGCCGCCGCCCCTGGTGCGGGTCTTCGGCGACTCGCCGGTGGCGCACGCTCTCGTCGACGTGGGCTCGGCACTCGGCTACGACGTCCGCGCGACCGACGATCCGCACGCCCCGATAGCGCCGGACACCGCCGCCGTCGTCGTGGCCTCCCACGGCCGCGACGAGGAGGAAGTGCTCACCGCGGCGCTCAAGGCGGGCGTCCCCTACGTGGGGCTGGTCGCCAGCCGGCGGCGCGGTACGGCCGTCGTCGCCGACCTGGACCTGTGCGATGGGCACAAACAGCAGGTGCGCACACCGGTCGGCCTGAACATCGGGGCGC
The DNA here is from genome assembly GCA_021793235.1 of Actinomycetes bacterium. Lineage (GTDB taxonomy): Bacteria > Actinomycetota > Actinomycetes > Streptosporangiales > Streptosporangiaceae > JAJYTD01. Next base: position 55,864 of record JAJYTD010000010.1, read on the forward strand.
GTTTCCCCGCCGAGATCGCGCTGTCGGTGTTCGCCGAGATGGTCGCCGTGCGCTCCGCCGCACCGGCCGACACCCCCGGATCACCAGAACGACCGGGGCCGGCGGCGAGCACGGCGGTGGCCCCCGCCGAAGAGACCGACCCGATCTGCGGCATGGCCGTTGTCGCCGCACCGGACGCCATTTCGGCCGAGTACGGCGGTCGCACCTGGTACTTCTGCGCCCCGGGCTGCCGCCGGACATTCCTGCGCAATCCCGGGGACTACGCGCGCGGCGCGTCCGAGGAGGATTGAGGAGTCCCCATGATCATCTCCAACGAGTTCACCATTCCCCGGCCCGTCGACGAGGCGTGGCATATCCTCACCGACATCGAGGGCATCGCCCCGTGCATGCCCGGAGCGCAGCTGAAAGAAGTCGAGGGCGACACCTACCGCGGCCTGGTGAAGGTGAAGATCGGCCCCATCACCGCCAAGTTCTCCGGGCAGGCCGACTTCGTCGAGCGCGACGACACGAATTACCGCGCGGTCGTGGAGGCCCGCGGCAAGGAGGCCACCGGCAAGGGCATGGCGTCGGCCACGGTCACGGCTCAGCTCACTGAGCAGGGTCCCGACACCACGCGCGTCAACGTGGAGGCCGACCTGACGATCTCCGGCAAGATCGCCCAGTTCGGCCGCAGCGCGGTCACCGACGTCAGCACCAAACTGATCGGTCAGTTCACCGAACGCCTGGAGGACAAGCTCCAGGAGGAGGGCACGGCGGAACCCGAACCGGCGGGGGGTTCCGCCGAAGAAGGGGCGGAGGGCTCCGCCGAAGCGGAAGGGGCGGCCGAGGCCGCGTCGGTCGCCGAACCGGAGCCGGACACCGCGTCCGCGACCGACACAGGGGCCGCGGAGAGCGCAGCGAAGGCCCCAGACCCAGCGGCGGCTCCGGACGCGAAAGTCGCTCCCGCGACCGCAGGGGGAACCGGAGCCGATACCGCAGCGGCACCGGTCGCTCAGGAGACACAGGAGACGCAGGCCACGACTCGCAGGGTGATCGACTCGCCCGAACCCGAGGCCGTGGACATCCTGCGCACCACCGGTGGCGCCACCATGGCCAAACTCCTGATTCCGGTGGTCGTCGTCATCGCCATCGTCGTCATCGTGGCGGTGGCCCTGTTCGGCTAGGCTCTCCCTTCTCCGCGCGGCGGCCGTGCGGTTCTGCCCCTCCAGGCGGTGAGAACCGCGCGGCCGTCAGCGGTCCGCGGCCAACACGGCGGATCCGCCCCGTGGTACCGGCAGGTTGACGGAGCCGCGGCCGCCCCGAGCTGAACCCGAACGGCGGAACAGACAGGTCCCGAGGCAGGTTTTCCCACATTGGGGCAGGCTGTTTCAGACGGCCATAACTCTGTGTGCCAATGTGTATTCGTTTGGTGTTTTCCTTGGTCGGGTACGCACTCGGGCGGACGACCGGCAGGGCATCCGGCCGTTCGCATCCCGAGGTGAAAGGCGCGGACCATGGTGCACGAGGGCACGCCACCGGCCGGAGAAAAGATCGGCCCAGGAGACCGCCGCTACACGGCGCTCAGCCGTGGCTTCAACCCCCGATGGGTCGCCGAGCCCGAATACATCAGGCTTGTCAGCAGCGGTGAGGAGGTGAAGAACGCCCTCGCTGCCGCGGTCGCCGAGACTCCGAAGAAACCAGAACGCTCCCGCATCACGGTGCGCTCTGGCGGCCACTGCTACGAGAATTTCGTCTGCTCCCCCGACGTCCGGGTGATCATCGACGTCTCCCTCATGAACGGCATCCACTACGACCCGGCCATGCAGGCGGTCTGCGTCGAGGCCGGTGCCACCAACCGCGACATCGAAGAGCGATTGGTGGGCAAGCTCGGTCTGGCGCTGCCCGGCGGCTCGTGTCCGACCGTCGGAGCCGGGGGCCACATTCCTGGCGGCGGCTTCGGCCTGCTCTCCCGGCAGTTCGGGCTCACGGTCGACTACCTGCACGCGGTGGAGGTAGCGGTCGTCACCGACAAGCGCGAGGTTGAGCTGGTCACGGCCACGGCCGACGATACCGGAGACCGTAAAGACCTGTGGTGGGCCCACACGGGCGGCGGCGGGGGCAACTTCGGCATCGCCACCCGGTTCTGGTTCCGCGGCCTGCCCGCGGCCCCCGCCGAGGTCATCCGCGCCGAGGTCGGGTGGAAATGGGCGGACATGGGCAAGGATGATTTCCACAAGCTGGTGGACAACTTCGGCCGCTTCTTCGAGGAGCACCGCGGTCAGAGCGGCGACGCCTACGCCGCCCTCTTCGGCATCCTCCAGCTGACCCACAGCAGCAAGGAGCAGATCGGCCTGATCACCCAGATCGACGCTGCCGTCCCCGACGCCGAAAGGCGGGTGGCGGAGTTCATCGACAAGGTCGGCCACGGTGTCGGCCCCCGGCCGCTGCACATGGCCGAAGGGCACGGTGAGCACGCCTCTATTGTCAACTCGAAGGACCCCGTGGCCGTGCCCTGGCACAGGGTCGCAGAGCGGACCGGCGTGGCGACCAACGACAGGGCCGGCAAGTACAAGTCGGCCTACATGCTCACGCGGCTCCCCACCAAGCAGGTCGACGCCGTGTGGCGGGGACTGACCGAAAACGCGCAGAAACCACGCGATGCGCTGGTACAGATCGACTCCTACGGCTCCAAGATCAATGAGAAATCCGCCGACGCCACCGCTATGGCCCAGCGCAGCTCGATCATGAAGCTGCAGCACCAGGCCTACTGGCCGATCAAGGAGGGCGGCACCGACCACCTGCGCTGGATTCGCGAGCTCTACCAGGACATGTACCGGGACACGGGCGGGGTTCCGGTGTCCAACGCGGTCACCGACGGCTGCTACATCAACTATCCCGATGTGGACGTCCGTGACAAGAAGTGGAACACCTCCGGTGTGTCGTGGTCGACGCTCTACTACGGCGCCAACTACCCCCGGCTGCAACGGGCCAAGAAGCGCTGGGACCCGCACAACATCTTCCACCACCGGGAATCCATCGGATCGGGCGACTGAGCCCGCGCGGCATGGCGCGCCAGCGCCATGCCGCGCGGGAAGGCCGTGAACTTTTTTCCGAGTCCTCGCTCCAGGACCGCAAAAAGTCCACGGCCGGTGCAGCGATGTCGATGGCGGGCGGGTGCCCGTTAAGCCCGGGCGAGGATCTTCAGGGAGGTGTCCCAGTTGAAGTTCTCGTGTTCGGAGTCGGCCTGCAGCCTCATCAGCAGGAGCTGGAAACTTTCGAGCTCGCGCGCGCGGCGCAGAGGGCCGACGTCGATGGGCTGCATGCCCGCGTCCGTCACGAAGTCGGCGACCGCCTCCTTGGCCGCTTCGGATTCACCGGCGATGAAGACGTCCAACGGCTCGCCCGCGACCTCGCCTGAAGGCAGGGTCGTGGCAAAGGTCGTGTTGAACGCCTTCACCACGTCGGCGCCGTCATCGGCACGCTCGGAGATCGTCTCGGCCGCGGAGGTGCCAGGGGCCACGACCAGTGAGTCGAAGGTCGAGAAGTCGATGGGATTGGTGATGTCGACAACGGTCCTGCCGGAGAGGGCGTCGCCGTACATGGTGACGATTTCTGTGGCGGCGTCGTAGGGCACCGCCAGTATGACGATGTCTCCGGTGGGCGGGTCGCCGATGGCCCCTCCCTCGACACCGGTCCCCAGATTGGCGGCGAAGTCCCGGGCCTTCTCCGGGTCCCGGTCGAGGACCTGCATGGTGCGCCCCGCCGCTTTGGCGCGGACACCGAGTCCGTTCGCCATGTTGCCGGTGCCGATGATCGTGATGTCGGCCATGGTGGTCCTTTGTATCGAGAGTTCATCGCCGGAGCCACTATCCCCAGACCTGTGGATCAATCCACCGGAACGCCGCTCTGGCATGGATTCTTGTTGCCGAGGTTTTCTCGTCCCTTTGACTCGGGGAGCCCGCACCCTCACACCGTGCGCCTTCCGGATGTATCCCGGGCTCTGTCCGGGGCTTCGGCCAAGCGGAAAAAAATCGGTTTCCCCGGCCGTTGCCGTCGGCGATAATCCCCGCCCGGGGCAGCCGATCAGAGGACGCCTGGCCGTGTGCCCCTGTGCCCCTGTGCCCCTGTGCCGCCGTGCGGCGCGGACCGCGTACACATGACGAGAGCGATGGTATGCCTGCTGAGATCCCCGACCCGAACACGGTGCACCCGATGCCCGAACACCACCGGGTCGTGCTGCTCAAACCACTGGTGACCGACCCCCGGATCCAGGTGGGCGAGTACACCTACTACGACGACCCCGACAACGCCGAGCTCTTCGAGCAGCGCAACGTGCTTTATGCCTACGGTCCGGAGAAGCTCGTCATCGGCAGGTACTGTGCCCTGGCCACTGGAACCCGCTTCATCATGGCCGGCGCCAACCACCCCAACGTGGGGGTCTCGACCTTCCCTTTCACCATCTTCGGCGGCGAGTGGGCCGAACGCACCCTCGACATCCTGACAGGGCTGTCCACCCGCGGCGACACCATCGTCGGCAACGACGTGTGGTTCGGCTACGGTGCGCTGGTCATGCCCGGTGTGCGGATCGGCGACGGCGCGATCATCGCGGCCGGCTCCGTGGTCACCTCCGATGTGGAGCCCTACACCATCGTCGGCGGCAACCCCGCCCGGCCGGTGAAGCGCCGCTTCGACGATGCCGAAATCGAGCGCCTACTGCGCGCCGCCTGGTGGGACTGGCCGGTGGAACTCGTCACCGAACACGTGCGCACCATCATGGCGGGAAGTCCCGCCCAGATCGAGGCCGTCGCCGCCGAGCACGGCCTGTTCACCCGAGAGGACGGCTGATGCGGGAGTTCCCCGTCTCCGGCGTCCCCTACGCGCCACCACCGGCCCGGACGGCGCGGGGTGGGTGGCGCTGGAGATCGGTGGGCTCGCCCGGGGCGGTGTCTCCTGACGGACCGCTTCGGCAGCGGGCTATTGGAGGACCGGCTCCTCTTCTCCGCTGTCCGCTTCCTCGTCTTCTCCGGTGCAGTTCGGGCGTGAGGCGGTCCGGGCGCCGCTGGACACGGTCGACCCGTCAGCGGCGCTCGCGGTGACCGACCACGTGACGGCGGTGTCCAGAGGGAGCCCGCCCGCGCTGGCGTACCAATTGCCCGGTGCGTTGCCCGGCTCCATGGAGATCTGCTGGGAGCCGGATGCGCTGCTGACGGAGAGCGTGACCGCGGACACCGCGCCCTGGACCTGCGCCGAGACCAGCAGGGTCCACGTGTTCACACAACCCGGCGGGGTGGTGTCCTGCCCGCTCGCCCCGGTGACGGCCAGCGAAGGCCCCCCGGGCTCCTGCTGGTTCTGGGGCTGGTCGTCCTCCGCCGGGACGTCCGGAGACGGCTCCGTCGCGGCGGCCGAGGTCGCTTCCGGTGTCGCCGCACCGCCCGTGGGAGGCGGCTTCGGGGAGGAGGTCTGTCCGGGTACGGTCGACTCCCGCGAAACGACCGTGTCCTTTGCCGTATCCTCCTCGCCGCCCGTGAGCGGTATCAGCAGCCAGCCGAACACAGCGAGGACCAGCAGCCCGACCGCCGCGGCCAGCACGAGCCGTGACGTGGCGCCCGGGGCGGAGGCGGACCCGCTCTGGTCGGGGAATCCGTCAAAACGGTAGGGGCCGGCCTGGTCGGTGACCTCGGCGTGGTGGCCGACCAGGTCCGGATCGAAGGCGTTGTCGAGCAACTGTTCGTGCAGGAAGACGGGAGCCGACGCGATGGGTATCGCGCTCAGCAGCGACGAGGGGGCGACCAGCGCGGCCCGTCGTTCCTCGCACCGTACGCATTTTGACAGATGGCGGTTGATCCGCTTGCGCCACAGGGGAGTGAACTCGCCATTCCAGGTCTCCAGCAGTGCCCGTAGTTCCGCGCAATCCCTGCCGCGTGTGCGTGCGACCAGCAGCGCGCCCAGTGCGCGCTTGAGCTGGGCGCGTGCCGTGGACGCCACCGCATTGGCCTGTTTGACACCGACACCGAGCACGGCGGCCAGCCCGGGGCCGTCGAGCCGGTGCCGCAGTGTCAAGTGGATGACCTCGTACTCACGCGGGTTGAGCCCGGCCATCGCCGCGTGCACGAGGTCGCGCACCTCTGCACGGTGGACGCCGGTCTCCGGCGGATCCAGGGTCTCGTCGCTCATCTCCACGTCCGCATCCAGCGGCGTGTACCTGTTACGGACACGCAGGGCTCGATGGCACTGGGAACGGGCGATGGCATACAGCCAGGACCGCAGAGCGTCGGGGTCGCGCAGCTGGGTGATGCGCTCACGGGCGATCAGGAAGACATCGTGCACGGTGTCGGCGGCCGCTTCCGGGTCGCTGAGTAATCGCAGACAGTAGTCGTACAGGCGGTCGGCGTATGTGCGGTAGGCCTGGCTCAGCCCGTCCCGCTCGCCTGCGGCGATCGCGTGCACGATGTCTGCGTCGCGCATCGTCAGAGCCTAACTCTGCTGCTGTGCCCGGCACAGCCCCGATATCTGTAACGGGGCGGCTACCCGCCCCGCGTGCTCTCGGCTTCTGCCATCGCTGTCCCTCAAGGGGCGTCCACGTGGTGTTCGCCGTCTCGGCCGCGTCGGCGGAGCAGTAGCAGCGCGCCGCCGGCCGCGGTGAGCGCCGTACCGCCCGCGACGAGCAGTGCCAGACCGGGACCGGTCACCGGCAGACCGGACTTGCCGCTGTTGTCGGCCGTGGACGTGTCGGGAGTTGTGGGTTCGTCCTCAGGGATGGTGGAGGTGGACGGAGCGCAGTCCTCGGAGACGCGGGTCATCGGGCACTCCGGTTCGGGGACCTCATCGGGCTCTGTGGGGCACTCGACCTGTCCTTCGACCGGGGTGCAACTCTGGGGATCGCTCTCGGGGGAGGGCTCTTCGCCGGGATCTGGGCAGTACACATGGTCGTTGTGGAAGTAGCATCCGTCGCCGAAGTCCGCCCACTCGTCCTCGGGGCCGCACGGGGTTTCGGTGGTGCAGCCGTCCATCGGCGGCTCCTCTGCCTCCCCGTCCGGCTCGTCGGCTTCACTTGCCTCGCAGCCGCCGACATAAGCGCACCTGTCACCGCGGTCGGACGGCTCCGGCGACGCGAGAGAGGACGGCGCGGCCTCCTCCGGAAGCTTTGAAGCGTCGGAACCGTAGGAGACGGCGTCAATGGCCGTGGGGCTGAGTTCGGTGATCTCGGCCGCTGCGGGCGAGGCCGTGGCCGACAGGGCGAACCCGGCACTGGCCGCCAGTACCGCGGTGGCCAGGAAGCGGGGGAGGGTGGTGGGGGACATGGCAGCGGCTCCTTCGCGGTTCGGCGCTTTTCGCGCGTTCACCGGGTAAGAGCCGCGGCCCCTGCCAGGGACAACGATTTTTTCCGGGTTTTCGCGGCAGAATTTCTCCGGGCGGTCGGTGCGCGGCTCCGCACCGACCGCAAGGGCCGGCGAATACCCGAAGCGGGAGAAGTACCGTTCTGCTCAGCGGCTCGGCCCGACACGGTTGGGCCTGCTCGCGGTCACCAGCGCCGCCGCGGCCAGCAGAGTCCCGCAGAGCGCGTACAGCAGCGTTTCGAAACCCAGCCCGAGTTGGCTGGTGAGCGGCCCGATGCTGGCCCCGGCGAAGAGCATGAAGCCGTTGAGCGCGATCCCCGCGGCGCGCGACTCCTCCGCACGGTCGCCGAAGAGCGAGATCATGGCGGGCACCGCCGTGGCGATACCCGCCACAAAGACGATGCTGGTGCCGATCAGCGCCCACAGTGATCCGCTGGCAAGCGATTCACCCGCGGCGCCGAGCGCGGCGAGGACGAACCCCGCGATCGCCATCCGTGTGGCGCCGAAGCGCCCTATCAGTGCGCCGGAGAACGGCGCGACCAGCATCCCGGGCAGCGCGGCGAGGCGTACCCAGATGATGTCTGTTTCGTGGAGCCCGAAAAGGGTCTGCAGGTGCGGTCCGAGCGCGGAGTACATGGCGACGAAAGCCAGGAGCGTGCTCAGGTGCGCCACACACAGCAGCGCGATCTCTCGGCGCGTGACAAGACGGCCCATCTGCCGGAACCGTTCGCCCAGTGTTCCCGATACCGGTTCCCGGGGTGGCTCCCGCAGCAGAGCCGCCATGGCCAGCGCGATGGCGGCGATGGCCGGTGCGGCCAGCCCGAAGACCCAGCGCCAGCTCCATGCCAGCGCCACTGTTGAGGCATAGACCTGTCCGATGATGCCCGCTGTCAGGAACGCTGTGGACATCGCGCCTACCGCGGTCGTACGCCAGCGCGGTGGCAGTGCCTCCATGAGGTAGGCCAGCGCTGCCGGGGCAAAACTTCCCGCGACGAAACCTTGTACGGCGCGCAGGAGCGCTATGGCTATGAGCGAGGGGGCGATCGTCAGGCATGCGGTGGCCAGGGCCAGCACCACCAGCCCCGGTATCAGGATCCGCTTGCGTCCGTAGTGGTCCGATAGCGGGCCGAAGAACAGGAACCCCGTGGCGTAGGCCAGCGCGAACGCTGTTCCCACTGCGGCAGAAGCGTTGCCCTCGCCCAGGTCGGCGTCGACCGTCGGCACCAGGGGGATCGTCGCGTACAGCTGGGTCAGCACCAGGAGGGCGCAGACCGTAAGCAGCGCCACCGGTGTGAATACCGGTGGCCGCTTGCCCCTGGCTGTTGAGCTGTCCGGGTTTGGTGACAGGTCCGGCGTCGTGGCCCGTGCCATGGAAGCTCCTTCCTACGTCAAAGATTTACTTTGACGTAAACGTCAATGTTTTGGGTAAAAAAATTAGTCCTGACCGTGCTCCGCTTCGGCGAGGAACCGCCTCACCTTCGCGATGTTCTCCTCGAGTTCGCGCTCGAACTGCTCCAGATCCGATCGGCGCCGACGGACCTCGCGTAGATGCGATTCCAGGATCCCGATCACTTTCCGCTTCCCGCGGATGCCGGTCGGGTCCTCGAAGTACAGATCGATCACAGTGGAGATCTCTTCCAGTGATAGCCCCAGTTCCTTGAGCCGACCGATCTTCTTGAGCCGGGCGAGCTCGTGCTCGGTGTAGTAGCGGTAGCCGGACGCCGCGCGCTCGCTGGGCCGCAGTAGCCCCAGCTGCTCGTAGTGACGGATGGTCCGGGGGGTGACGTTGCCGGCGCGCGCCAGTTCACCGATGCGCATCTCGCGTGGAGCTTCGCCGGACACCGCCACACCTCAAACTTTCACGTCAACGTAAAGGTAACACTGGGCCTTCCGGGCGGCAAGGCCGAAGGAGCCCGGAGCGCTCGCCGACCGGACGCACCAGGTGGGACATGCCTCACCCAGGCCCAATGGTGTCCGAACCTACCTGCCCAGCACCATCGAGACTACCGCTGACGCGGCATCGACGCGGGCCGATCTGCTGTGCTTCCCCGGGGCCATTCGGGGCTCCAGGGGCGGGCGCGGCCCACCTTGCCCGACGTGGTCGGCGGGGGAACAGGCGACGCATCAGTAGCAGGAGTTGAGGATCAGCAGCAACAGTGCCGTCAACGCGATCGAGACCACGATGGACATGAAGCAGCCGAGCCTGTTGCTGAAGAAGACGAACATGGCGCTCCTCACCGGTCGTGACCGTGCCGCTGCCCCGATTCTGCTGCGTCGACGTGCGGAGAAGGGCCTTCCACCACGCTGCTTTCCGCATTTTTGCCCGATCTGTCCAGCGGGTGGTCACCGTGGATGAATGGACCGGAACAGTGGCCAGAGCGGCCCCGCTCCCGACCGTGTGCCTGGTTTCACCCCGAAGGTGCAAAAAATCCGGCGGACAACGGCGCTATTGCGATGGTAAATAGTATGTTCGTGGATTTCTCGGGATTCTTTTCTATTGCGCAATTTTTTCCGGCCTATTCACTGGCCAACGCTTGCGCATACGGCTCGGTCTGGTTTCTTTTTTTCTGCTTCTGGGCAGGTCAACGTCTGTCTGCTCGCATGAGTACAGACGCCATTCCGTTCTTCACTAACCAGTTTCGGGCCTCTTAAATCTGAGGAGAAGCAGTGACCGACGTCCGCTCCACTGCCAATTCGCGTGTATCTGTCCCTGCCCAGTCCACGGGCGAGGCCTATATCGACACAGCCGCCTACGCGGCCGCTCTGGAAGAGCCGCAGACCTCGATTCGCAGCCACGGCTACGAGCCGCGCGGTCTCGACAGCATCCCCGAATCGCCGATGTTCACCGGCCGTTTCGGCCGGATGTTCCGCCACGCGGAACCGTTCATCCCCGACCTCGGGCTGATCGACCGACTCGCCAAGGAAGTTTCCGAGCCGACGACGCCGGGGACGGATTTCGACAACCCGGACTTTCCGGCCGGCTACACGTTCCTGGGCCAGTTCATCGACCACGACCTGACCTTCGACCCCGTGTCGAGCTTCGAACGGCAGAACGATCCGGATGCGCTGACCGATTTCCGCACCCCGCGTTTTGATCTCGACAGCATCTACGGGAGGGGTCCCGTGGATCAGCCCTACCTCTATGACCGGTCCGAGAACGGCGAGAAATTCCGGATCGGCGGGCACGGGAACGTGGCAGACCTACCGCGCGACGACCAGGGGGTCGCCCTCATCGGGGACCCGCGCAACGACGAGAACCTCATCGTGTCCCACATACAGCTCACGATGCTCAAGTTCCACAACAAGGTCGTCGACTGGCTGCGGCGCCCGGAGAACAACGTGCACCGGCGCGCGGGCGAGGACACGTTCACGGCCGCGCAGCGCCTCGTGCGCTGGCACTACCAGTGGGTGGCCCTGCACGACTTCCTGCCGCGTGTCGTCGACCGCGAGATCCTGGACGATGTTGTGATCCGCGAGCCGCTGGTGCCCGGCGGGATGCCGGCGGACCGAGCGCGGTTGACGTTCTTCTCGTGGCAGAACCAGCCGTTCATGCCGGTGGAGTTCTCCGTGGCCGCCTACCGGTTCGGCCACTCACTGGTCCGGCCGGGCTATACGCTGAATCCGGATGTGGGGTTCAAACCGATTTTCACGGCGGAGTCCGCTCACAAGAATCCGCACGCCCACCTCGGCGGCTTCCGCCCGTTTCCCGACGGCTGGCAGATCAAGTGGCCGCTGTTCTTCCGGATCGGCGATGACGCCGAGGACCCGCAGTTCGGCCGCAAGATGGACCGCTTCCTGTCCCCGCCGCTGCTGGACCTGCCGCCTGAACAGGCGGAGGGCATCAACAACCTGGCCAAGCGCAACCTGCTGCGCGGGGCCCGGCTCGGCCTGCCATCAGGGCAGGACACGGCACGAGCGATGGGCGTTGCTCCGTTGACGGGGGATGGGCTGCCGGACCCGGCGCCGCTGTGGTACTACATCCTGCGCGAGGCAGAGAAGACCGGCAAGCTCGGGCCGGTCGGCGGCCGTATCGTCGCCGAGGTCTTCGCCGGGCTCCTGTCCGATGACCCGGCGTCCTACCTGAGCACCGAGCCCGGGTGGACCCCCGTCCTGGGCGCCGGGCCGAAGGGCCGCTTCACCATGTCCGACCTCATCGCCTTTACCGGCTTCGCAGTCTGAGCGGTATGCGCCAGCCGGGTGCGGGCGGATGCTTCCGGGCGTCCGCCCGCACCCGGCCGTTCCACGGTGCCTGTCCTACGACGTCCCCCGATGAAGCCGACGGGTTTTCCCGGCACGGGAACGCGCCCCGTGCCGCTGTACAGCATTGGTGAGTAAGCAACTCACCCGCAAGGAACGGGACCTCTACCGCTCCGGGGCGGTCCAGCTCGTCCACGGCTCCCCGCGGCTCGCCGATCGCGCCGGACACCGCTGTCCGCGGCGTCGCCTTCGCTGATCGCGCGTACGTTCACCGCCGCGATGAGAAAGCGCGGCGACCGCATCGGTCATCCGCTGCCCGGGTCGGGCTCCGGTACCCCGCGCTACGCGGCTGCCTCCACTGCCGCCCCTCTCGATCCGGAGCCTCGGACAGAGCTTGGTGTAAATAGATCAGACAATTACTTTGCAGGCTGTATCCGACTGCGTCAAGGTTGGGTTTGTCGCGGATCGGATGTGCTTATCTCTCCTGAGCTAGTGTGTCACTGCAGGTAAAGATTTTCTTGGTCCTCTGGTGCCGACCGTCTAGCATGCGATAGTAAATAGATCTGATCTATCACATGCAGGTGCGATCTGTGTAGGAATGCAACTGCCTGACTAAAGGAGTGCAAGATGCTGGTGCCGCGCTCGGACGTCGCGCTCATCGTGGTGGACATGCAGAACGGCTTTCTGGACGGCAAGGGGTCCATGGCCGCGCTCGGGTTCGATACCGCACCGCTGGCCGCAGCGGTGCACGGATGCGGTGAGCTGGTGGAGGCCGCCCGTGCGGCAGACGTTCCGGTGATCTACACCCGGTACGTCTACCAGCCGGACTACGCCGACGGCGGGCTGCTCCCCGACCACCTGATGCCGGCGATGAAGGATGTCGGGGCACTGGCGGCCGGCTCCTGGGATGCCGAGATCATCGACGCGCTCGCCCCCCAGCCAGGCGACCTGGTGATCGACAAGTCGCGGTACAGCGCGTTCCACGGAACCCGGTTGGAGCCCGCTCTTACGGCACGGGGTATCCGTTCGCTGGTCGTGTGCGGTGTGACCACCAACATGTGCGTGGAGACCACAGTGCGCGACGCCGGCCAGCGGGACTATCCGACGTTCACGGTCAGCGACGCCACCGGCGAATTCGACCGGGAACGCCATGAGCACGCGCTCACCACCATCAGCTTCGGGTTCGGCTGGGTTGTCGACACCGCTACGGTGAGCACGGCATGGGCAACGGAGTGACGGTGCCAGAGGCAACGGAAGGCGGGAGCGGCGCAGGTCAGCCCGCCTTTCCCGGGGGCGGCCAGGCGGCCTGCGCTGCCGCGGGTCAGATGACAATAAGTCAGAGGTTTAGTGCGGCGGTGTACAATCATGGCTTTGCCGACAGGGTTGACCCAGCCGCGCCTGTGCGTCCATGCCACGGGTCCGCTCAGGTGGCCGATGCGGCTCTGATGTTCAGTAAAGCCGATTCGTACGGGACGGGGACGCGATGGTAAAGGGTGACCAGTCGACCCAGGTAGGCCGGGCCAATCTGCGCGTCGATCCCATCCGTCCCGCCTACGAGCAGGTCGCAGATCAACTACGCAGTCTCATCGTCCAAGGGGAACTGGCCCCGGGCGACCAGCTTCCGATCGAAAGCGACCTCGCGGCCACATTCTCGGTGAGCCGCAGCACGATCAGAGAGGCGCTGCGTTCCCTTGCCTCCCAGAACCTCGTGTACAGCAGCCGCGGGGTGAAAGGCGGAACCTTCGTCGCCCAGCCGCGTCCGAGCGCGGTCAGCAGTTTCCTGGAGACCAGTATCGGCCTGCTCAGCGGTGCCGAGCTCGTCGGAATCGACTCCCTGCTGGAGACCCGGGAGCTACTGGAGATCCACGCCGTCCGCATGGCGGCGGGGCGCGCCGCCGAAGAGCACCTTCTCGGCATGCGCGAGGCGATCGCCCGAGAAGTCGCCGAGACAGAGCGCAAAGCACGGTTCGAGCACCACCGGACCTTCCACGAGACCCTGCTGCGCGCATCTGGAAACGAGCTCTTGGAAGTCCTCACCCAGCCCATCTTCCAGGTGCTGCGCTCTCGCTACCTGCGCGATGACTCCCCGAGTTCGTTCTGGAACGAGGTCGACTCCGACCACGAGGATATCCTCCGCCACATCCAGAACAGGGACGCCGACGCAGCGGCCGAGGCGATGCGGGCCCACCTGGCCCGGCTCAGCGCCGCCTACCGTCGCGTCGAAGAAGAGCGGCTGGCCCAGGACCACGGATAGCGCCCACGCACGCCCAGGGGCTCGGTCCCCGTGAAGCCTCTTTTCCGAGTCCCTCAAGGGTCCCGCGCTCAGCCGGTGCGCTGCCAGAATTCGAAGAGCCCGCCCCAGGGGGTCAGCAGGGAGAACACAGAGGCGCCGCCGGAGTAGGTGATGGGACCGCGGACCTCTCCCCAGTCCTGCCCGCTCAGCCGCCGGCGCAGCGCGTCCAGATCGGTGACGGCGCAGCCGAGTACCACGTGCGGTGCTGGACCGGCATCAGGGTCGGCGGCGCCGGTGCGTTCGATGAACTCCAGCCGGGCGTTGCGGCGCCGCGGGCCGCGGAACAGCGCCATGGTGAACTCGGTGCCGTCCGGCAGGGCCATCAGCCGCTCGATCTCGGGTCCGCGGAAGGTCTCCCGGAGGTACATCTCGGCCTCCAGCACTTCGGTCGCGAACCGGGAAGCGGCCGTCAGGTCGTCGGTGACGTGCACCATCGCCACCACTTCGCTGACCGGTTCGTCCGGATGCTGTGAGAGCACGCAGCGGTGCCGCTCCGGCAGATAGCCGACCAGGGCGTGTACCAGGCCCTGAGGGGCTTCGAGCAGGCATTCGTCCACTGCGAACGATGTCCCGAAAAGCTGGTAGTTCTGCGGTTCGGAACGAAATCGGTAACCCGCGGACCCGAGTCGGGCGTGCATGTCCGAGAAACCGCGGACATAGAAGTCAAAGGCGTGCGGGCCGGTCTCTGCGATAGAGCGCCGCCGCTGGATCCGCGGCTGCTCCGGAGCCTCGACCAGCCGAAGCCGGCCGCCGGCGCTGCCCGGCCGGGACAGCAGGTGGGCGCGGAGCGGCCCCTCTGGGGGGAGGTGCCACAGCCACCTGAAGGCCTCCGTGTCCGGGATTTCTCCCTGCTCATGCCGGAAGCCCAGAAAGTCGCGGTAGAGCCGCAGTGCTTCCTCGGCGTCGGGAGTGATGAGCGTGGTCAGGTCGATGCCGTCGAACACGTCGGCCTCCTTCTGTGGACTGCTCAATAGCTGCGCGGCAGGCCGAGCGCCTCGCCCAGCATGTTGCGGACCATCTCATTGCTGACCGGGCTGAACAGCTGCAGCCGGGCGTCGCGGAAGAACATCTGCATGGGGGTCTCCACCGAGAGCCCGTGGGCGGCCATCAGGCGCATTCCCCGGTCGGTGATGCGTGCGCTCGTTTCGGAGGAGATGAGTTTGGCCATGGCCGAAAGGGACGTGGCGTCGGTGCCTGCCAAGAGGGCGTGCACCGCCTGGTCCACCAGTGATGTGGCGGCACCGAGTTCGGCCGCGGAGTCGGCCAGCCCGTGCTGGAGTGCCTGCATGCCGCCGATCGGCCGGCCGAACGCGCTGCGCTCTCCCGCGTAGGAGAGGGCCAGGTCGAGTGCGCCTCGTCCGATGCCCAGGCTCAGGCAGGCGGCGAGTACCCGTTCGATGTTGAGGGTGTCGCGCAGCAGGTGGAATCCCCGGCCCGGGGTGCCGATGAGGTGACCCGCGGGCGCCACGGCGTCGGTCAGCACGACCTCGCAGGTTCCGGCAGCCCGCATACCGGCCAGATGGGTCCGCTGGATGCCGACTCCCGGCTGGTCCGTCGGCACCGCGATGAGAGAGAGGCCGTGTGCCAGGCTCCGGCCCTCTTCAGGCGGGCTGGTGCGGGCCAGCACGAAGATCAGTTCGGCGTGCTCGGCCAGCGAGATCCACTGCTTGCGGCCGTTCAGCACCCAGCCGTCAGCGGTCTCCTCGGCACGTGTCCGCAGCCGGAGCAGGTCGGTGCCGACATCGGGCTCGCTCAGCCCGTACGCGCAGATCCGGGAGCCTTCCGCGATACCTGCCAACCATGCGCGCTGGTCAGAGGTCCCGTGTTCGGCGATGGTGCGGGCCACCATGCCGCACAGTACGTAGTCCACCGCCAGGGACGGCAGGCGCCGGGCGATCTCCAGCGTCACCAGCGCGGAGTCGCCAACGTCACCGCCGCTGCCGCCGACCTCCTCGGAGATGCCCAGCCCGAGCAGGCCGGTTTCACCGAGCGCCGCCCAGACATCGCCGGGGAAGGCGCCCGCGGCATCCACTTCCAGGGTTCGCTGGGTGGGCAGCCGGTCGGAGAGAAGGGCCTGGGCCAGTTCCCGGACCGGCTTTCGCTGTGGGGTGTCGAGTACCTCGGGAAGCATGGGCCTCCTTCGTGTGGATACCGCTAAGACAATCAGTCTGACTTATTGGAGAGCAAGGGAGGGCGGGGGTGTCGTCCGGTGAAGACCCATCCATGCGAGGGAAACATCCATGTCACATCCCACGCATAGAATACGCTGAGACCCCTCACGGGGGATGGTGAAGTCTTGACCATCACAGTGACCCTCATTACTGTCTAACGTCTGAGGTTTATATCACGTGCCTCTGCCCCCTGAGGGAGTCTGATGAGTCCAGCAGTGACACCGGGAAGATCCCGGATCCGGGCGGCCCTGGCCGCCGGAGTGCTTTTCCTGACCTCCGCCTGCGCTGGAGCCATCGCCGATGACGAGCGCGACGATGTCTTTGCCATGGCCTGGCCGTCGGTCGTCTCGCAGGTGGACCCCAACATCTTCACCGGTCTGCACGTGCCCCAGACCGCCGTCAACTTCATGGGGACCCTGGTCCGCTACGACCCGGACGCGGCCTCTCCCGACAAGGTCCTCGCTGTGGACGAGCTCGAACCCGAACTCGCCAAGGACTGGTCCGTCAACGAGGACGAGACCGTCTACACCATCACCCTCCGCAAGGGCGTCATGAGCCCGTACGGCAACGAGCTCACCACCGAAGACGTCGTCTGGTCCTTCGACCGCCACATCGCTGGAGAGAGCATCGCGGCCGGTGTCCTGATGCCTTCGGCCAACGTCGACATGGACGAGCCGATCCGCGTCATAGACGACTACACCTTCGAGTACCGGCTCACCGCTCCCTCGGCCGTGGGTCTGGCGATCCTGCACTACCCCCTTATGGGCATCTACGACTCCACCGAGGCGAAATCGCACGCCACGGAGGAGGACCCGTGGGCCGATGAATGGCTCTCCACCCACAGCGCCAGCTTCGGCCCCTACAACGTCACCTCGGTCGACCCGGGCAGTGAGGTACGGATGACCGCAAACACCGACTACTGGCGGCCCGACGAGCCCAAGATCGGCAACCTGGTCATCCGGGCGGTCGCCAACCCCGCCAGCCGGGCCCAACTGCTCATGTCCGGAGAGGTCGACCTCATCCGCGACCTCCCCTATGAGCAGCTCCCCACCCTGGAGGAGAGCGACCAGGTCGAGCTGGTCGTCAGCGCCGACAGCAACCGGCACAACCTCAGCCTGAACGCCAACGACGAACGGATCCAGGACCCCCGCGTCCGGAGGGCGATGAGTCTGGCCATCGACCGCCAGGCGCTCGTCGAAGGCGTCTACAAGGACTACGCCGAACCGGCGCGCTACGCCATGCCCTCGGTGATGAACACCGAACCCGCCACCGAACCGGTGGAGTACGACCCTGAAGCCGCGCGGGAACTCCTCGCCGAAGCCGGGGCCGAGGACCTCACCCTGGATCTGACCATCAACTCCGACCGTCCGGGTCCCTACGCCGAGGACATGGCCCGGCTCATCCAGGCCGACCTGCGCGAAGCGGGCGTCACTGTGCGGATCCGCACCATCGGATCGGCCGCGGACTTCGAAAGCGCGGTCGCCAGCAACAACCTGCCGGCCTTCCTCTACACCGAGCGGCCCACCATCGCCGACAGCGGCTACCTGTTCTTCCTCTACCGCCAGTCGGAGTCGTCGCTCAACAACACCAACTACGACAACCCCGAGGCCGACGAGCTGATCGCCGAAGCGATGCGCACGCCTGACGGCCCCGACCGCGACTCCGTTGTCGACCGACTGCAGGAGATCGTCATGGAGGACACCCCCGTCATCTACCTCACCGAGGTCCCCGAGGTCGTCGGTACCGTTCCCGACATCGAGGGGTACGTCGCCTACCCGCACGGCGGCGTGGTCGTGTCCCAGCTGGGGCGCGCATGAGTACCGCGACGCCCCCCGAGACCACCGCTCGGGACGACAGCGCCGTGCCGGAGAGCAGCGGCATGGCTTCCCGCTCCCCCGCCCGACTGGTGAAACTGGTCGGCTCCCGCCTGCTCTTCGCGGTGGTGGCACTCTTCGCCGTGGTCACACTCTCCTTCCTGTTGGTCAGCCTCACTCCCGGCGACCCGGTCCAGGTGATCGCCGGTGACCTGGCCACCGAGGAGCAGCTCGACGCGCTGCGCACCGAACTGGGTCTGGACCAGTCGCTGTGGGCCCGCTATGTCGACTACATCGGTGCCCTGCTCAGCGGTGATCTCGGCACGTCCTACTACACCAGTACGTCGGTGGCCGGAGAGATCGCCGACCGGCTGCCCGCCACCCTCACCCTGACCGTGCTCTCCATGGCGCTCGCCGTGATCATCGGCATCGCCGTCGGCGCGGCCGCCGGGTACTTCCGCTCCCGCTGGCAGGACCGCATCCTCAACTCCGGGGTCGGCTTCTTCCAGTCGATCCCCGACTTCTTCCTCGGCCTGGTCCTCATCTACGCGGGCTTCTTCCTGCTGGGTTGGGCCCCCGCCCCGGTGGGGCAGCTCGACATCATCCAGCTGCCCCCGCCGTCGGTGACCGGCTTCATCACCATCGACGCCATCATCGCCGGACAGTGGAGCGTCGCCGCTTCGTCGCTGGGGCACCTGGTGCTCCCGGTCCTGACCCTGGCACTGGTCTATGCGGCGTCCTTCGCCCGGATCGCCCGTTCCTCCATCGGATCCGCGCTGAACTCGCAGCAGGTGCAGTACGCCCGCGCGCTGGGCCTTCGCGAACGCACGGTCCTGCGCTATGCGCTGGTCGAGGCGCGCTCCAGCGTCCTCACCTACGGCGGCATCGTCTTCGTCACGCTCTTCGGCGGCGTGGCCATCGTGGAGACGGTCTTCGCCTGGGAGGGCCTGGGCCAGTGGGCGCTGGACGGAATCCTCGGCATGGACATTCCGGTCGTCCAGGGCTTCGTCCTTGTCGCGGGAGCCATCACCCTGACCGTGTACACGCTGGTCGACATCGCCGTCGCCTGGCTGGACCCGAGGATCTCCCATGGCTGACACGTTCACTGTCGGCGGCGCCAAGAAGCCGCGCTGGTCCGTCGTCCGCGAGCACCCCTCCGCGGCCGTCTCCGCCCTGTTCATCCTGGTACTGCTCGTCGCCGGGACGGTACTGCCGATGCCCTACGACCCGCGGATGCCCGACCCCTTCGCGACCCTGGTTCCGCCGAGTGCCGAGCACTGGTTCGGTACCGACAGTTCGGGATCAGACGTCTTCTCCCGGGTCATCGCGGCCGCCCAGGTCGACCTGGGGCTCGCCCTGGGCGGAACCGCGGTCTCCCTGCTGGTCGGCGTGCCGTTGGGCCTGCTGGTCAGCAGTAAGGGGGCCTGGGGCGAGCGGTCGGTGCGCGCCCTGGACGCCTTCCAGGCGTTCCCGCTGCTCATCCTCGCGCTCGCGCTGGTGTCCCTGAGCGGCAACCGGATGTCGATGGTGATCGTGGCGATCGCGCTGATCAACGTGCCCCGCTATATGCGGCTGATGCGCAGCGAGATCCTCGCCCTCCGCGAGAGCCGGTTCATCGAGGCCGCCTACGCCACCGGCTCCAGCCGGCTGCGCGTCATGTGGCGGCACCTGCTGCCGAACTCGCTCGGCGTCATCCTGGTGCAGACTTCGCTGACCATCGCCAACGCCATCGTCATCATCGCCGCGATGAGCTTCGTCGGCGTCGGTGCCACCCCGCCCACGCCCAGCTGGGGGTCCATGATCCGGGCCGGCGCGGAGAACATGGCGTTCGGCCAGTGGTGGGTGGCGGTCTTCCCCGGCCTGTTCGTGTTCCTGTGTGTTCTTTGCTTCAACCGGATCGCCGACGCCCTCGGCGATATCACGTCGGTGAGGAGAAACTGATGGCTCCGCCACTGCTGTCTGTCCGCGATCTCTCCGTACGGATCCGGTCCGGTGAGAGCATCGTGCACGCCGTCAACGACGTCAGCCTCGATGTCGAGGAAGGCGAGATCGTCGGTGTGGTCGGCGAGTCCGGCTGCGGCAAGTCGACCATGGTCAAGGCCGTCCTGCGGCTTTTGGCCCCCGAAGCCGAGGTGCCGTCCGGAAGCGCCGTTCTGGCCGGATCGGGCGATCTGCTGGCACTGGACCACAAGCGGCTCCGCCAGGTGCGGGGCGCGCACGTCGGCTACGTCTCCCAGAACCCGTTCGGTGCGCTCAACCCGATCTACCGGCTGGACCGCCAGTTCCACAACCTGGTCGCCGCTCACAGGAAGGGCACGTCGCGCGGCGAGAGTCGGCGGATGGCCGCAAAGATGCTGGACGCGGTGGGGATCGCCGGCCCGGACCGGGTCCTCGACGGCTACGCCCACCAGCTCTCCGGTGGCATGGCCCAGCGTGTCGTGATCGCCATGTCCTTCCTGCTCGACCCCCGGCTGGTCATCGCAGACGAGCCCACCACCGGGCTCGATGTCACCGTTCAACGCCAGATCCTCGACATGGTCGCCGAGCTGGCCCGTGCTGACGGCCGGGCGATGCTGCTGGTCACCCACGACCTGGGGGTGGTCGCCCAGTACTGCCGGCGCGTTGTGGTCATGTACGCCGGACGCGTGGTGGAGAGCGGGCCGGTCGCCGACGTGTTCACCAGCCCTCGCCACCCCTACACCCAGGCGCTCCTGGGCGCCGTCCCCCGCCCCGGACAGCCGTTGGAGCGGCTGCCCGGGGCAGTCCCGGACCTGCGCGTCCTTTCCGAGGGCTGTGCCTTTGCTCCGCGATGCCGGTCCGCGTTCGACGCGTGCTCTGTGCGACCCGAGCCCACGCCGGGCGGGGACGGGCGCACAGTGGCATGCCATCTGGAGAAGGAGCCTGCCGATGCCGCCGCTCGTTGAACTCGCCGGGGTCAACAAGACATTCCGCCGACCGGGCCAGGCCCCGATCCACGCCCTCAACGACATCTCGCTGACCATGAACGAGGGGGAGACCCTGGCCCTCATCGGTGAGAGCGGGTCGGGCAAGTCCACCCTGGGGCGGATCATCCTGCGGCTGCTGGAGGCCGACAGCGGGACGGTGCGCTTCGAGGGGACCGACCTGTCCGCACTGCCGGATCGCGAGATGCGGTATCTGCGCTCGCGGCTGCAGGCGGTTTTCCAGGAGC
Source organism: Actinomycetes bacterium (assembly GCA_021793235.1). Classification (GTDB taxonomy): domain Bacteria; phylum Actinomycetota; class Actinomycetes; order Streptosporangiales; family Streptosporangiaceae; genus JAJYTD01. The sequence continues at coordinate 76,845 of JAJYTD010000010.1, forward strand.
CCTACGAGTCCCTGGACCCGCGGCTGAGCGTGGGCAGTATCGTCGCCGAACCGCTGCGCGTGCACGAGCCCGGCCTTTCCCAAGCCGAACTGCGTGAGCGCGTGCTCACCTGCCTGGAACAGGTGGGGCTGCCGCCCGACGCGGCGGGCCGGAAACCGGGCGCGCTGTCGGGCGGGCAGCAGCAGCGGGTGGGCATCGCCCGCGCGATCATCACCCGGCCGCAGATGATCGTCCTGGACGAGCCCACCTCGTCACTGGACCTGTCGGTACGTGCGCATATCCTTGAACTGCTCGCCGAGCTGCAGCGCGAACTCGGCCTGACCTACCTGTTCATCTCACACGACATCCACACGGTCGAATACGTCAGCTCCCGCATCGCGGTGATGTACCTCGGCCGGATCGTCGAGACCGGAACGGTGCGCGAGGTCTTCGACGACCCCCGCCACCCCTACACCCGCGCCCTGTTGTCGGCCCGGCTGTCCACCGACCCGCGCGAGTCGCCGCCGCAGCTCCGGCTCACCGGCGATATCGCCGCTCCGACCACGAGCCACCACGGGTGCGTCCTCGCCGGTCGGTGCCCACTGGTGACCGCGGAGTGCACCGCGGGCCCCGTGCGGCCGCGCGCCCTCACCGGTGACCACGAGGTCGCCTGTGTACGGGCTGACGAGACACCGGATCTGCTCGCCCCCGCGGTGAGCCGGTGACGCACACAGGCACCTGAGAGGGGAGAACGTGCCGCACACCCGCATCAGCGATGCCGCTGGCCACGAATGGCGCAACGGCCTGGACGTCTACGCCACCATGGCGCCGGCGTTCCGCGAGAACCTCGGCCCCGCCGAGGAGGTGGAGGGCCTGCTCGCCAAGTACTGGCTGCGCAGCCTGCACCTGGACCCCGACACGACCCGGCGCATCGACCATATCCGCACCGACCCCGGATACCAGGACCTCAGCTGCGCTTTCCACGACAGCGTGGAGGAGTGCCTGGTGTTGTCGGGTTCGCTCTATATCGACGGCGAGGGCGAGCTGGTCGCGGGTGACTACTTCTGGCGGCCGCCGGGCTTCTCCCATTCCGCCCGCAGCGAGGAGGGGTTCGAGGCGCTGCTGATGATGGAGGGGCGCGTCGAGGAGGAGGGCAGCGGCCCGGTCAGCCGGGTCATCACTCCCATGGACGACGCCGGGCGCAACCTGCTCCGCCCTGATTCCTCTGTCGACGCCGCCGAGTGGGAGGCCGCCATCGGCCCCCGAGGGTGGGTGCGCCGCTGCCCCAGCGGGCTGCTGCCCTGGCAGCAGGTCCCCGATGGCATCCTCCCGTCCGCCGTCCCCGGGGCGAGCGCGCGGGTCCTGTCACGCAATGTGGTGACCGGGGCGGTGTCCGCGTTGGTGCGCCTGGACGCGGGCTACCGGGCCGACGCCGCCCCCTCGCCCCGCGACCGTTACCTCGTCGTGGTCGAGGGGGCGGTCACCGTCGACGGCCGGGATCTGCGGCCCTGCTCCCTGGTGAGCGTGCCCGCCCACACCCCGGCACCCGCCATCGCCTCCGGCGCGGGCGCCGTGTTGTTCGCCAAAACCACTGCGGAGCGGGGAGAGGAGCACTGATGGCGGTTCCCGGAGAGGTGCCCGCGGTGGTCCGCGGCTATGTCGACGGCCCTTGGGGCCAGATCCACTACCGCAGGTGCGGCTCCAGTGAGGCGGCCCTGCTGTTCTTCCACGAGTCGCCGCTGTCGTCGCGGACCTACGAGGCCGTGCTTCCCCTGCTGGGGTCGGAGTTCACCGCGATCGCCTTCGACACCCCGGGGTACGGGCTCTCTGACCCGCCGGCGGCCGAGGGGCGGGAGATCCCCGACTACGCGGCGGTGCTCCTGGCCGCCGCCGACGCGCTGGGCGTGCGGCGATTCGTACCGTGCGGAGTCCACACCGGGGCGTCGCTGGCGCTGGAGACCGCCCGCCAGGCCGGGCCGGACCGTGCGGCCGGGGCCGTCCTGTCGGGGGTCCCCCTGCTCACGGAGGAGGAGCGCGCCACGTTCCTCGCCGAGTGGGCCCCGCCCATCGGCATCGACGGCGAAGGCTCCCAGTACGCCTGGGCCATCGCCCGCTACCAGCGCATCTGGAGCCCCGACACCGCACCGGAACTGCTCCACCTGGCCGTGCACGATCTGACCCTCAACTGGTCCCGCTACAACTGGGCCTATAACGCGGCGTTCCGCCATGACCCCGGGCCGGCGCTGGCGGCCTGGCCCAACCCGGTGCTCTTCCTCGACGCCGAGCACGACATGCTGGTCGAACACGACCGCCGCGCTATGGCGGTGGTTCCTGAATCGAGCATGGTGACGGTGGAAGGCCTGCCCGGCCAGCTTCCCCTCCGTGCTCCTAAACGCTACGCGGCCGAAGTCGCCGCCTTCTGTGCCCCCCTCCTCTCCGGCGGACATGCCGGTATCGACCCATCCCTTACTACGAGAGGAGAACGGCCATGAACATGGTCCCCGGCGCTGACCTGAACATCGCCAACGGCATCCGCGAGTTCGCGAGGGCCACCCCGGATCGGCTCGCCGTCGTCGACGGTGACCGCGAACTCACGTTCGCCGCGGTGGGAGAGCGTTCCAACCGGCTGGCCAGTGCGCTGCTGACCATGGGGCTGAACCCGGGCGACACCGTGGCCCTGCTGATGGGCAACCGGCTGGAGTACATCGAGATCGCGGCGGCCCTAGCCAAGGCCGGGCTGATCCAGGTCCCGCTGAACCCGCGCAGCCCTCTGCCCGAGCTCGAATACATCATCGGCCATTCCCGCGCCCAGGCGATCATCGTCGATCCCGCGTTCGCTGATCAGTTGGGTTCGGTCCCTGAGGGGGTCAAGACCGTACTGAGCCTGGACGAGGGCGGGATCGGCCACGGCTACGAGCAGGTCCTTGAGTCGGCGGTCGACCGCGACCCCAAGATCAAGGTCGATGAGCGCTCCCCCTTCTGCATCGCCTACACCTCCGGTACGACGGGCAAGCCGAAAGGGGTGCAGATCAGCCACCGGTCGCGGACACTGACCCTGTACACCACCGCTCTGGAGTGGGGGCTGGGGCCCGGGCGGCGCACCATCGCGGTGGCCCCCATGTACCACGGTGCGGGGTTCATCTTCGGCTACGCGGGGCCGGCCACCGGGGGCACCGTTTCCATGCTGCGCAAGTGGAACCCCGAGCACCTGCTGGAGATGGTCGCCGACTTCCGGCCGCAGTCGGTGTTCCTGGTCCCGACGCACGCGCAGACCCTCCGCGCGTTCTGCCCGAATCCCTCCGCGAAGTACGACACGTCGTCGCTGGAGACCTTCTACTTCAACGCCTCCGCTCTGCCCCCGCAGTTGAAGGAGTGGGTCTTCGAGGCGTTCCCGCATGTCGGGGTGCACGAACTGTACGGTTCGACGGAGGCTGGGGTCGTGGCGAACCTGCGTCCGGAAGACGCGCGCCGCAAGATCGGGTCGGTGGGCCAGCCCTGGTTCATGACCGAGGTGCGCGTGGTCGGTGAGGACGGAAACCCCGTCGGAGTGGGCGAGCCCGGCGAGCTGTTCAGCCGCTCCCCGTTCCTGATGAACGGCTACCTCGACAATGAAGAGGCGACCGCCGAGTGCGTCACCGAGGACGGTTTCCTGACCAGCGGTGACATCGCCACGGTCGACGAGGAGGGCTACATCTACATCGTCGACCGCAAGAAGGACATGATCATCAGCGGCGGTGTCAATATCTACCCGCGGGAGATCGAGGACGCCCTGCGGGGCCACCCCGAGGTGGCCGACGTCGCCGTCATCGGGCAGCCGGACGAGGTGTGGGGGGAGGCCGTCGTCGCCGTGGTGGTGCGCTCCACGGGATCCTCGGCAACAGAGGAGGAACTGACGGACTTCCTGCGGCCACTGCTGGCCGGCTACAAGCTGCCCCGCCACTGGCGGTTCGTCGACTCGCTGCCGCGCAACGCTGCGGGCAAGATCCTCAAACGTGCGCTCCGGTAAAGGTCTGACTTGAGCCTATAGAGACACTCTGTGGCATAGGCCTCTCTTTATCTGTTGATTTTAAATGTCAGACCTTTATACTTCAGGTGTAGATCTCACGTGGTGAGGAGATAGCGTGACTGTGCATGAGGCCGGAATCGGCAAGTATTACGAAGACTTCGTGGTGGGCGACGTCTACCAGCATCCGTTCGGGCGCACCGTGACCGAGACGGACAACACCTGGTTCACGCTGCTCACCATGAACACCAACCAGAACCACTTCAACACTCACTTCGCGGAGCAGTCACCGTCGGGCAAGGTGATCGTGAACTCCGGGTTCACGGTCGCACTCGTCCTGGGCCTCTCCGTCATCGACATGAGCCAGACCGCGCTGCTCAACCTGGGCTGGGACGAGATCAGGCTGACCCACCCGGTCTATGTCGGGGACACCCTGTACGCGGAGTCGCTCGTCCTCGACAAGAGGGAGTCCAAGTCGCGCCCCTACGCGGGCATCCTCACCTGCCGCACCCGCGGGCTCAACCAGAACGGTGACGAGGTCGTCTCCTGGAAGCGCACCGTGATGGTCTACCGAAAGGACGCCCCGCACGACAAGGGCTACTTCCCCGAAGCCAAGAACGGTCCGATGGCCCTTCCCGAGCCACTCGCAACGGAGCAGTCGTGAGCCCCCGCCCCCGCATCACCTACGGGCCCTGGGGCCAGACCCTGGCCGAGCTCGTCGCCGCGTCCCGGGCCGCCGAGGACGCCGGCGCCGAAGTCGTCTGGCTTCCCGAACTGCACCGCAGCGCCACGATCCCGGCCGCCGTCATCGCCGGTGCGACCAGCCACGTCAAGGTGGGCACGGCCATCGCCCTGGCCTTCGCCCGCAGCCCGATGACCACCGCGCTGGAGGCCCTCGACATCGACGAGGCCTCCGAAGGCCGGTTCATCCTCGGACTGGGGTCGGGCGTCAAGCGGCTCAACGAGGACTGGCACAACGTCCAGTGGGGCAAGCCCGTCGCGCACATCCGGGAGACCGTGGCGGCGATCCGGCACTTCGTGGCGAACGCGGGGACCGGTCATCCGATGATCCTCGAAGGCGAGCACGAGCCGATGCGGATCCAGGGCTACGAAAGGCCGTTCGCTCAAGCCCGCCAGGAGATCCCGGTCTATCTCGCGGGGATGGGCCCCGCCATGACCAAGCTGGCCGGGCGTATCGGTACCGGATGGATCTCCCACGAGCTGTGCTCCCCCGATTGGCTGCGGGAGCGTGCGCTGCCGGCACTGAACGAAGGCCTGCAGGCCGCGGAACGCCGACGCGAAGACCTCGACGTCGTCGTCTCCGCCTCCTGCTCCATCGACGCGGACGGCGCCCTCGCGCGACGGCGCGCGGCAGGCGTGGCCGGCTTCTACGCATCGGTGCGCACCTACGCCGACTTCTTCGAGTTCCATGGCTTGGGCAAGGACCAGGAGCGGGTGATCGAGGCGTTCCGTTCCGGTACGGGCGCCGAGCACCTCGCCGATGTCGTCAGCACACCGATCATCGATGCGCTGACCCTCGCCGGGACCGCGTCGGAGGTCGGTGCGCGCATCGAGGGCTACGCCGGTCTCGCCGACTCCGTGAAGATCACCCCGCCGACGCACCTCCCCCCGGAGGAAACGCGCAGGGCCCAGGACCGGATCATCGAGTTCATCAGGGAGTGGCACGCGTGAAACCCCTTGCCGACATCCGCATCATCAGCCTGGAGCAGTACGGGGCCGGCCCGTTCGGCTCGGTCCACCTGGCCGACCTCGGCGCCGAGGTCATCAAGATCGAGGACCCGAGGACCGGCGGTGACGTGGGGCGCTACGTGCCGCCCTACGCCGAGGAGGAGGACTCCCTCTTCTTCGAGACGTTCAACCGCAACAAGAAGTCGCTCTCGCTGGACATCACCACCGACGCGGGCCGGGCGGTCTTTGCGGACCTGGTCCGCGACGCCGACGCGGTCTATTCCAACCTGCGCGGTGACGTCCCGGCCAAGATGCGGATCACCTACGACGACCTCAAGCACATCAACCCGGCCATCGTGTGCTGCTCCCTGACCGGATTCGGGATGACCGGGCCCCGCGCCAAGGAGCCCGGATACGACTACATCCTCCAGGGCCTGGCCGGGTGGATGGAACTCACCGGTGACCCCGATGGCCCGCCCACCAAGAGCGGCCTGTCGCTCGTCGACTTCTCCGGCGGCTTCGTCGCCGCGATCTCGCTGCTGGCGGGCGTGCACGCGGCCCGCCGCGACGGCCGCGGCATGGACTGCGACCTCAGCCTCTACGACACCGCGATCTCCATGCTCACCTACGTGGGGACCTGGGCGCTCAACACCGACCACCGGCCGCAGCGGATGCCCAACTCCGCCCACCCCTCGCTGGTGCCGTTCCAGAACTTCCGCGCCAAGGACGGCTGGATCGTGGTCGGCTGCGCCAAGGAGAAGTTCTGGCAGCGCCTCACCGACGTCGTGGGGCACCCCGAATGGCGCGAGGACCCGCGTTTCGCCACCTTCGCCGACCGGCAGAAGAACGCCGATGTGCTCCTGCCGATGCTGGAGGAGATCTTCGCCACGAAGACCGTGAACGAGTGGCTGGAACCGCTTTACGCCGCGGCCGTCCCCTGCGGGCCGATCAACGATGTCGGCCAGGCCCTGGAGGAGGAGCACACGCAGGCCCGGGGACTGGTGGTCGAGACCGAGCATCCCCGTTTCGGCACGGTGCGCCAGCTCGCCTCCCCCGTACGGGTCGGTGACCGGAGCAGCGAAGACTACACCGTGGCTCCCACACGCGGTGAACACGAGGACTACGTCCTGGCAGAGCTGCTCGGCTACGACGCGGACCGCGTCGCCGACCTGCGGGCCAAGGGTGCTTTCGGAGCCGCCCCATGACAGGTGCCCACTCCGCTTCCACGGCGGCGCGGCACTTCGCGGACTGGAGCGCGCGGCTTCGGCTCGAGGATGTGGCGCCGCCGGTACGCCGGGCGGTCGGCCGACACCTCCTCGACGGTCTGGGCACCACCCTCGCTGCGGCCCGCCTGGGCGCGGCCCGTCCGGCCGTGACCGTGGCCCGTGGCCTGGGCGGCCCCGCCCAGGCCAGCATCCTGGGAACCGGCGACCGGATCGGTGCGGCCGCCGCCGCGCTGGCCAACGGTGCGCAGATCCATGCACTGGACTTCGACGACACCCACGCCGGAGGGCTCGTGCACGCCACGGCCGTTGTGCTGCCCGCGGTGTTCGCGGTCGGCGAGGAGGTGGAGGCGTCCGGCGCCGACACCATGCTCGCCGCCGCGGTCGGGTTGGAGACCGTCTGCCGGCTCGGAGCCGTGACTCCGCACGCCTTTCACGCCCGAGGGCTGCACGCCACCGCCGTGTGCGGAGTGTTCGCCGCCGCCCTGGCGGCCGCCCGGCTGTACCGGCTCGATCCCGAGCGCACCGTCCACGCGCTCGGGATCGCGGGCAGCCAGGCCGGCGGCCTCCTGGAGTTCCTCAACACCGGCGCCTCCACCAAGCAGCTCCACCCCGGGTTCGCGAGTCAGGCCGGGATCATGGCCGCACGGCTCGCGCAGGCCGGAGCCACCGGCCCGGCCAGTGTCCTGGAGGGCGAATACGGGCTCTACGCCGCGCTGGTCGGCACCCGCGTCGATCCCTCCGCGCTCACCGACGGGCTCGGCCAGCGGTGGGAGGCCACCCGCATCACCATCAAGCCCTACCCCGTCTGCCAGCTCAGCCATGCCGCACTGGACGCGGTCCGCCGTCTGCAGCTCGACGGGGCCGACCCCGCCACCGACATCGCCGAGATCACCGCCGACGTCCACCCCGATGCGGCCCAAGTGGTGTGCGCGCCCGGCAAGGAGGAACCGCGCACCGCCTATGACGCCAAGTTCAGCATGCCCTGGTGTGTCGCCCGGCTGCTGCTGCACGGTGAGCTCACCGAGGACGCTTTCGCCCGGATCGACGATCCGCAGGTGCTGGAGCTGGCGGCGCGGTTCCGCCACCGGGTCGTCGACTTCCCGGGCGTCGCCGCCGACCAGCCCGGTGTCGTGCGCGTGCGGCTGCGCGACGGGCGCAGCCTCCACGCCCACGTGTCCCACAGCTCCGGCGGGCCGGATGATCCCGGAATCGAGGAGCTGGTCCGCACCAAGGCCATCGGCAACATCGGTGCGGGACCGGCATCCGAACGCCTCGCCGACCGCGTCCTCGACCTCGCCGCGCAAACCGACCTCAAAACCGTACTCGCCGACATCGCAGCTATCGTCCACGAACCTGACTGGGGGAATCCGCAATGATCACGCCCATCGCGGGAACTGGTCCCGCCGTAGCCCCGAACCTGCCCGCCGGGACGGTCTTCGGCCAGACCGCGCGCCTGTCCGCCGTTACCGCTCCGGGCGGCGACGTCGCCAAGCAGGCCGAGGCCGCGTTCAGCACGGCCCTGGCGAACCTGTCCTCGGCCGGATATGCGGTCGATGACCTCGTGCACGTCATCGAATACGTCTGCCCTGAGGCCCTCGCCGACTACTCGGCGGTCGCCCGGGCGCGCCTGGCCGCCCTCGACGGGCACACCCCAGCGGTCGCCACGGTCGCCGTCGTCGGGCTTCCCGAGTCCGATGCCCTGGTCGCCATCGAGCTCACCGCCCACACAGGGGGCGGTGAGCGCGTGGTGGCGTTCCCCGACAGCACGGAGCTGCAGGGCAACACCGCCTTCCACCGGGGCACGCTGCGCGTGGCGGACGACATCGTCTACCTGCCCAGCGTCCACCCCATCGACGGCGACGGCAACCTGGTGGCCGAAGGCGACTTCCGCGGCCAGTACCGATACTGCCTGGAAGCCACCGGGGAGCTGCTCGCCGCTGCGGGGCTGGGCCTGGACGCCCTGACCCAGGGCACCGACTACACCTCCACCGCCACCCGCTCCGAGTACCCGCGGTGCGGCCGTCCCCGCAAGGAACTGCTGGGCGCCACCGGGACCGACGGGCAGCCCGTCCACCCGGGCGCGGCCGGCATCCTCGTCGACCAGCCGATCGTTCCCGGCGCCGGCGTGTCGCTGGACTCCTTCGCCTCCCGCCGGCCGCTGCGTGCCGTCAACCCCGGCTGGCGGCGCTACCACACACTGACCTACAAGCCGGGTGTCGCCGCCGGCAACACCCTGTTCATGTCCGGGTTCGGTGCGCTGGAGCCGGCCACGCAGAAGGCCATCTTCGAAGGGGACCTGCTCGCCCAGGCCGAGTTCACCTACGCCGCCATCAGCGCCACCCTGCGCGAGGCGGGGTTGACGGGATCGTCGGTGGTGCGGCTCGTCGAGTACGTCCTGCCCGATGCACTGCCCGACTACCCGAAGCTGGTCGAGCTGCGCACCAAGTACTTCGGCGACCCCGGGCCGGCGCTCACCCCGGTCGTGGTCACCGCCCTGCTGCGGCCGGAGTTCCTCATCGAGGTCGTGCCCACCGCCGTGTTCGACACCGACTCCCAGGAGACGGCATGAGCCTGCTGACTCCCGAAATCGAGGCGATGGTCGGGCGGGAGGTGAACTACACCGCCCCCGAGGAGCTGGGCCGCGCCGCCATCCGCTACTACGCGCAGGCCGTCGGCGACGACAACCCGCTCTACACCGATGACGAGTACGCCCGCGCGAACGGGTACGACGGTGTCATCGCACCGCCCACGCTCATCTGCGAAACCAACCAGTACGCCGGGCTGGAGCGGGACACCGAAGGCTACGCCGGGCACGGGTGGGGGCTGGATATCCCCGGAACCCGCCAGGTTCGCGGCGGCAACAGCTACACCTTCCACCGGCCGGTACGCCCCTCCGACGTCATCACCGCCACGTGGACGATCACCGACGTGCGTGAACGGGTGAACTCCGCCGGACACGAGATGCTGGTGATCAACTCCCGGGCGAACTACCGCAACCAGGACGGCGAACTCCTGGTCACCAATGAGGAGACGCTGATCTTCGTGGCACTGGAGGCGACCGCATGACCTCTGCTGCGCTCGCGGTCGGCGATCGGCCGCCGAACCTGGAAAAGACCATCGAACTTCCCGACATGGTCGCCTACGCCGGAGCCACCTGGGACTGGCACCGGCTCCACTACGACACCGACTACCTGGCCACCAAAGGCCTGCCCGCTCCGCTCGTCGACGGCCAGGTGTTCGGCGCCTACCTCGCTGAACAGGTCCAGGACTGGCTCGGCCCGCGCGCCCGGCTGCGCCGCCTCTCATTCCGCTTCGCCCAGATGGTGTTCGCGGGTGAGACCGTGCGCGTGACCGGCGCGGTCACCGCCGTCGAGGACACCCCTGACGGCACGGTCGTAACAGTGGAGCAGACCATCACAGTGGTGGGAGAGAAAGAACGAGTCGCGGTCAAGGGCGCGACAGCGGAGGTGGTGCTGCAATGACCAATGTCGCCATCGTCGGTGCCGCCGAGTCCGACCTCGGCCGCACCGGCAAGTCCATCCTCACCCTGCAGGCGCAGGCCATCCCCCGTGCGCTCGCCGACGCGGGGCTCACCCTGGCCGACGTCGACGGCATCGCCACCGCCGGCGTGTCCCGGTTCTCCGCGACCCAGGTCGCCGAGTACCTGGGACTGCGGCCGGCCTGGACCGACTCCACCTTCGCCGGCGGCTCGGCGTTCGAAATGTATGTCGCCCGCGCGGTGCAGGCCATCGAAGCCGGGCAGGCCAGCACGGTCGTCATCTCCTACGGCTCCAACCAGCGGTCGGCCCGGTCGCGTTCGCTCGGCGGTGTCAAAGAGACCCACACCCCCGAGGCGCAGTTCGAGACGCCCTACGGGCCGCTGTACCCCTTCTCCCACTACGCCATGGCCGCGCAGTCCTACCTGCACAAGTACGGGGCCGCGCGCGAGTCCCTGGCCGAGGTGGCGGTGGCCGCACGCGAATGGGCACTGCGCAACCCCAAGGCCTACCGGTACGGGGCGGGCCCCCTCACCGTCGACGACGTGCTCGGCTCCGACACGGTCTCCAGCCCCCTCACCGTCGCCGACGCCTGCCTGGTCACCGACGGCGGCGGCGCGGTCGTGCTGACCAGCCTGGACCGCGCCCGCGACCTGCGGCGCGACCCGGTGCGGGTGCTCGGATACGGCGAATGCACCACCAACACCTCCATGGCCGCCGTCGACGACCTCACCGTCACCGGCGCCGTGGAATCGGGCCGGGCGGCGTTCGGCCGCGCGGGGCTGACCCCCGCCGACGTCGACGTGCTGGAGGTCTACGACTCCTTCACCATCACCGTCCTGCTCACCCTCGAAGCCCTGGGGTTCTGCGGGTTCGGTGAAGCCGGCGACCTGATCGCCGACGGACGCATCCGACCGGGCGGCGGCCTGCCCCTCAACACCAGCGGTGGCGGCCTGTCCTACAACCACCCGGGCCAGTACGGCGTCCTGCTGCTGGTCGAAGCCGTCCGCCAGCTGCGCGGCGAAGGCGGTGCGCGCCAGGTCGAGGCCGGCGCAGCGACCGGGGCGGCCCCGAAGGTCGCGCTGGCGCACGGCACCGGGGGAATCCTGTCCACACACGCGACCGTCCTGCTGGGGGTGGAGTGATGAGCACGGAAATTCCGCTGCCTGATGATGTCACGGCGCCGTACTGGGCGGGGACCGAAGAAAAGCGGCTCCTCATCCAGCGGTGCGCCGAGTGCGGCAGGTTCCAGCACTACCCCCGGTACATGTGCACCGGGTGCGGCCGCGGCGACCTGGAGTTTGTCGAAGCCTCCGGAGAGGCCGCCATCGACACCTTCACGGTCGTGCACCGGCCCCTGCCCGGGTTCGAGGCCCCCTACGTCGTCGCGCGGGTCCGGCTCGCCGAAGGCCCGATCCTGCTGACCAACATCGTGGACTGCCCGCCCGACGACGTCGCCTGCGGGCAGGCCGTGCGGCTCACCTGGCGCCCCCTTGAGGACGGTCGCCACCTGCCGCTGTTCACCCCAGCCAAGGAGGGGTAATCCGATGGATTTCGAACTCAATGACGAGCAACGGCTCTTCCGCGACACCCTCCGCGACTTCGCCGACAACGAGATCCGGCCCGTCGCCCAGGAGTGGGAGGCCACCGACCGCTACCCCACCGAAATCGTCGAGACGATGAAAGACATGGGGCTGTTCGGGCTGACCGTGCCCGAGGAGTACGGGGGCCTGGACGTCGACATGGTGTCCTTCGCCCTGGTCTTCGAGGAGATCTCCAAGGCCTGGATGGGCATCGCCGGCATCCTCGGCAGCCACTCCCTGGCCTGCTGGACCATCGCCCGGCACGGTACCGAGGAGCAGAAGCGCCGCTACCTGCCCGACCTCGCCACCGGCAAGCGGCGCAGCGGAATCGGGCTCACCGAGCCCGGCGCCGGAACCGACCTCCAGGGCATCGCCACCACCGCCCGCCGCGACGGCGACCACTACGTGGTCAACGGCTCCAAGACCTGGATCACCAACGCCCGCTACGCCGACCCCCTGCCCGTCCTGGTCAAGACCGACCCCAGCGCCACGCCCGCGCACAAGGGCATGTCGGTGCTGCTCATCGAGGCCGACACGCCCGGGTTCACAGTCCAGCGCGACCTGCCCAAACTCGGTTACAAAGGCACCGAGTCCTGCGAGATCCTGCTGGAGGACGTGCGCGTGCCCGCCGAGAACCTCCTCGGCGGTGTAGAGGGGCGCGGCATGCAGCAGGTCCTCTCCGGGCTGGAGACCGGCCGGATCAACGTCGCAGCCCGCTCCCTGGGCATCGCCCAGGCCTCCTACGACGAGGCGCTGTCCTACGCGGGCCAGCGCGAAGCCTTCGGCAAACCCATCCACGACTTCCAGGCGATCCAGCTCAAGCTCGCCGACATGGCCATCAAGGTGCAGGCCGCCCGGCTGCTGGTCTACTGGGCCGCCGCGCAGGCCGACGCGGGCAAGCGGGTGGACATGGAGGCCGGGATGGCCAAGGCGTTCGCCTCCGAGGCCGCCGTCGAATGCTCGCTGGCGGCCATGCAGGTCCACGGCGGCTACGGCTACTCCAAGGAGTTCGTCGTCGAGCGGCTGTACCGGGACGCGCCCCTGATGAGCATCGGCGAGGGCACCAACGACATCATGCGCACGGTTATCGCCAAGGCTCTGACCAGCGGGAAGGGAAAGATCGGGTGAGATCGGCGCGGACCTACCTCTACGTTCCGGGCGACCAGCCCGACAAGCTCGGCAAAGCTCTGGGCCGCGGCGCCGACGCGCTCATCGTCGACCTGGAGGACGCGGTCGCCCCGGCCCGCAAAGAGGCCGCACGGGCGCAGGTCGGCCAATGGCTGCGCGGCCTGGCCGACGGACAGGGCCGGTCCCCGGAGATCTGGGTCAGAACCAACCCGGGAGCGGCCGCGGCGGCGGACATCGCCGAAGTGGCCTGCGCGTCCCTGACCGGGGTCGTCATCGCCAAAACCGAGTCGCGCGCTGAGGTGGACGCCGCCGACACGGCGCTGACCGCAGCGGAACGTGAGGCCGGGATCACGCCAGGCACCATAGCGGTGATGCCGCTGCTGGAGTCCGCTGCCGCACTGCTGGCGGCGGCCGACATCGCCCGCGGGCCGCGCGTTGCGGCACTGCAGTTGGGAGAGGTCGACCTCGCCGCCGACCTGGGGGCGGCACCCGGCCCGGGGGAGACCGAACTCCTCTGGGCGCGCAGCCAGGCCGTGGCGGCGAGTGCGGCCGCCGGGCTCTTTGCGCCGGTCGGGGCGGTGCGTGCCGATTTCCGCGACCTGGAAGGGCTGCGCACCTCCACCGAGGCGCTGCGCCGCATGGGGTTCTTCGGCCGTGCCTGCATACACCCGGCCCAGTTGCCCGTGGTCCGTGAAGCGTTCACCCCGACAGCAGAAGAGGTCGACCGCGCCCGTGCCCTGGTCGGCGAGTTCACCGAAGCGTCGGCTGAGGGGACCGGCATCTACGCCGACAGCAACGGTCGCCTCGTCGACGCCGCTGTCGTCCGCGCCGCCCACCGCACCCTCGCAGCCGCCGGCCACAATCCAGGGAGCACTCGTGAACGGTGAAGCACTCTCGCTTCCGCTGGTCGAGGCACCTGAAACGCGGGAGCTCCGCCAGACGGTGCGCACGATCAGTGAGAAATACGGGCACGACTACTTCGTACGCACATCGCGCGACGGAGCCAGCCCGACCGAGCTGTGGGCCGAGCTGGGCCGTGCCGGCCTGCTCGGGGTGAACGTCCCCGAAGAATACGGGGGCGGAGGCGGCGGCATGACCGAGCTCGCCGTCATCACCGAAGAGCTCGCGGCCTCCGGTATCCCGCTGATGCTGATGGCGTTGTCGCCCGCGGTCTGTGCGACCACGCTCCTCAAGCACGGCAGTGCCGAGCTGCGCCGGCGGTGGCTGCCGCAACTGGCGAGCGGAGAAGCCGTGATGGCCTTCGCGATCACCGAACCGGACGCCGGATCCAACGCGCACCGGATCCGCACCAGGGCGGTTCGCGACGGCGCCGAGTGGGTCGTGTCCGGGAGCAAGTACTACGTCTCCCACATCGACAACGCCGACGCCATCCTGGTCGTCGCCAAGACAGGGGAACCCGACGAGCGCGGCCGCCACCCCCTGTCCCTGTTCGTCATGGACGTCGATGCCCCCAACCTGGGCAAGAGCGAGATCCCGGTCGAGATCACCTCGCCCGAGCGCCAGTTCTCGCTGTCGTTCGACGATGTCCGGCTGCCCGCCGAAGCGCTGGTCGGTGCGGAAGGCAAAGGGCTGGCCGCCCTGTTCAGCGGACTCAACCCGGAACGCATCGGCAGCGCCGCGCTGCTCAACGGCATCGCCAGGTACGCGCTGGACAAGGCCGCCCGATACGCCCGTGAGCGAACCGTGTGGGACGTGCCCATCGGCGCGCACCAGGGCATCGCCCACCCCTTGGCCAAGGCGCACGTGGAGGTCGAGGGGGCGCGGCTCATGGCCGCCCGCGCGGCGGCGATGTACGACGCCGGCCTGGCCGCGGCCGGGGCCGCCGCGAACATGGCGAAGTTCGCGGCGAGCGAGGCCGCATCCCACGCCCTCGACGCCGCGATCCAGACACACGGCGGCAACGGGATGGCCACGGAGTACGGCCTGGCGACACTCAGCGGCCTCGTCCGGCTCTTCCGGATCGCCCCGGTCAGCACCGAGATGATCCTCAACCACATCGCCCAGCACGAACTGGACCTGCCCAAGTCCTACTGAGGCGGTGAGGCGGTGAGACGGGAAGGAGGGACGGTTGACCGAGGAGCGTCCGACCGTGGACATCCGCCACGAGGGCTCGGTCCGGTTCGTCACCCTTCAGCGCGCTCCGGTCAACGCGCTGTCCATGGTGGAGTACGAGCTGCTCGCCGAGGCGTTCAGCGTCGCCCCTGACGGTCCGGCACGGCCCCGCCTCATCGTGCTGGAGGCCCGCGGCCGGGTCTTCTGCGCGGGCCAGGACCGCAAGGAGTTCGCCGCGCTGTCGCCCACCGAGGCCGGGCGGTACCTGGAGCGCGCCGGGCGGGCCGTCGCGGCTGCGGCGCGGTGCCCGGTGCCGATCGTCTCCGTTGTGACGGGTCCGGCGGTCGGTGCGGGCGCCCTGCTGGTAGCGGTCTCCGACTGCGTCCTCATGTCCGAGGACAGCTGGCTGTCGTTTCCCGAGGCGCGGATGGGTGTTCTCGTCGGACGCACGCTGCTGTCATCGTTCGTTCCCCCGCCCATGGCTCGAAACCTGCTGCTGACCGGTGAACGGATCGGTGCCCGGAGGCTCTTCGAGGTCGGCTCGGTCGCCTGCGTCGCGGCAGCCGACGATGTCGCGGCTGCGCGCGACCGCAGGGTCGACGACCTGCTCTCCCTCTCCGACGCCGCCTTGGGGTGGCTGCGCGGGATTCCCGAATGCGCTGCCCGCGCACAGGAGTACGAGGCGGAGGTCCGGCAGTCCATCGAGGCGGACGTGTGGGCCTTCGCCAACTGAAGGCGCACGCGACACGGCACGGCACCAAGCGATGCTGCCGGCCGGAGCCGCGGCACAGGCGCGCCGCGGCCCCGGCCGCCGGGAGGGCGCCCGATC
This sequence comes from Actinomycetes bacterium, assembly GCA_021793235.1. Classification (GTDB taxonomy): domain Bacteria; phylum Actinomycetota; class Actinomycetes; order Streptosporangiales; family Streptosporangiaceae; genus JAJYTD01. The sequence goes on from JAJYTD010000010.1 coordinate 92,852, forward strand.
GGGGTCAGGCGGTCGGCTCCTTGAGGCCGAGGACGTTGCCTTCGCTGTCGCGGACATAGGTCACCCGGCCCTGACCGGGGATGTTCTGTACGTCGGAGTCAGCGGTTCCGCCGGCCTCGCGCACGGCCGCCATCGCGCTATCGATGTCGGGGACCGAGAGCCACAGAACAGCGGGCTGGACCTGGTACTCGCGCCGCATGATGGCGCCGTCGATACCCGGGCCCTTTCCGGTGTCGGCGACCTCGTAGCCGTCGATGAACGGCGACCCCGTGCAGCTCCAGCCGAACGCGTTGGCGTAGAAGGCGGTGGCCCGCTTGATGTCGTCGGCGGTGATCTCGAAATGGACGATGCGTCCCATGGCACGCTCCTTGTGTTCCGTATGGTGCCCATGAGTCTGCGGTTTGTGAGGCCTGGTGTCTTGTAGGAATCCGGTGGGGTCCGCCGGGAGCCCGTTCCGCCGGCCGACCCGACCGCACCCGTCTGTGCGGTGGGCTAACGCGCCTGGAGGAAGGGGGCGTGCATGAGGCGGGCGATCCCGTTGTGGAGCCGCTGGAACGATCGGGCGCTCACCCCCGTATACCGCTTGAAATCGTGGGCGGCATGCGCCTGGTCGTAGTATCCGTGCAACTGGGCGAGCAGCGCCGCGGAGTCGCGGGCGTCGCTGAGAAGTCCGCCCACGAAGTGGTAGTACCGGGTGAGTTCGCTGAATTTTTTGGGGCCGACCCCCAGATGGCTCTTGAACAGCCGGTACAGCCTGTCCGCCGAGACTTCGGCGTGGTGCGCGAGCTCGCCGGCGCCGAGCGTGCCGCGCGAAGTGTCGACCGCGGTGACCGCGCGGCACAGCACCTCTTCGGTTCGCGCGCTGAGCGGTGCGGCATGCCGTACCAGGAAAGCCTCCAGGGCGCGGGCGCCGGCTTCGCCGCATCCGCGACCAGCCAGCACACCGATGAGTTCGGCGGCGGCTCGCCCGCCGAAGCAGTCGTGCAGCGGCCGGACCTCGTCCACGAGCCGTTCCGTGCCGAGCAGTACAGCCAGGCCCCAGGGCCGCAGCTGGGCGCCGACATAGGCCGAGGGGCCCGACTGCTCCAGGACGTGGGGGCGCGTGGTGATACCGAAGACGGTGTCGCCGTTGACCTGGGACCGGCCGGTGAGCGGATCGTGGCGGGCGCCTGGTTCGGCCAGGTTCACCACCACGCTCGGGCGGCCGTTGGGGATCAGGATTTCCCGCCTGGGCTCGGGCCAGCCGGGCGCCTGGACCGTCCACAGGTGCTCGATGAACCCGGCCTGCTCTAAAGACGGCGGGTACCGGCGGTAGACAACCTCGGACAGGGACATGGGCGGATCCTAGGGAGTCCCCCTGACAAAGCCGATGGTGCTTTCGCGGTACGGGAACGCGCCCAGTGCCGCCGGCCGGTATCTCCACGAGACGTGGATCGAGGGCGGGTGAGGTCTCGGCCCGGACGCGCGCGCCGTGGGCCTCCCGGAGGCCGTCTGGATGGCCGTGGGTGCTCGGTAGCAGCTGGCTGATTTGTCACGTTTTGATTGCGCGAACGCAACGGACGGCCTGTTGACCAGGTTATTTGCCGCGGACCTCTTGCCAGGGCCGGGTGTTCTGGATCAGCATAGGGAAACTCGTTTGGGTCAAAACGACTTCCCCCAGTCAATGCAGGTGGTCCCGAATGGAAAATCGAACGGTCAGTACTGCCCAGGGCACAGGGGAGGCCGCCACGACAGGCGGCCTCAAACCCAACGCCCTCGGTGTCCTGGGCATCCTCTTCTTCGTCCTGGCCGCGCAGGCACCCCTCACCGGCATCGCCGGGGCCGTGCCCATCGCGGCCGCCATCGGAAACGGTCCCGGGGTCCCGGTCGCCTACGCCACCGCCGGGGCGATCATCCTCCTGTTCTCCGTGGGCTTCGTCGCCATGGGGCGCCGCCTGGTCAACGCCGGAGCGTTCTACGTCTACATCGGGACGGGCCTGGGCGAGAAGGCCGGTATCGGAAGCGCGGGGCTGGCGACGTTCGCCTACTGCATGATCCAGGCCGCGATGTACGGGCTGTACGGGGCGACAGTCCAGGGCCTGGTCGCCGCCTACGCGGGCGTGGACATCCCCTGGTGGGTCTGGGCGGTGGTGACCATGCTGCTGGTCCAGGCACTGAGCTGGTTCGGGGTGGAGATCGGCGCGCGGGTGCTGGCCCTGCTGGTCCTGTTGGAGTTCGCCTTCCTGGTCGCCTTCGCGCTCGTCACCCTCTTCACCGGCGGCGGCCCCGAAGGACTCGCCCCGGCCGAGTCGTTCTCTTTGCAGGCGGCGCTGCAGGGGGCTCCCGGCGTGGCGCTGATGTTCGCCTTCGCGTCGATGTTCGGATTCGAGGCCACCGCCATCTACGGTGAAGAGGCCCGTGATTCCAGCCGGACCGTTCCGCGCGCCACCTACCTCGCCGTCGCCACCGTCACCATCTTCTTCGCCTTCACCACGTGGATGCTGGTTTCGGCGCACGGCGCGTCCAACGCCGGCGCCACCGCCCTCGAATCGCTGGAGACGGACTCCACGATGTGGGTGTTCGGCCCTGTCGGCGACCTCTTCGGTCCGTGGGTCGTCCACGTGCTGTCGATCGCACTGGCCACCTCTCTGTTCGCGGGCATCCTGGCGTTCCACAACTCGGCCAACCGCTACCTGTTCTCGCTCAGCCGGGCAGGGCTGCTGCCGAGCAAGCTGGGAGCAGTCAACCGGCGCTACGCGCCATGGGCGGCCGGCATCGTGCAGACCGTCATCGCCTTCCTGCTGGTGATCCCCTTCGCCGCCGCCGGCCAGGACCCGGTCCTCACCCTGTTCTCGTGGTTCTCGGGTACCGGAGTACTGGCGATGATGCTGCTCTACCTGCTCACCTCGGTGTCGGTGATCGTTTTCTTCCGCAAGGACAAATCCGACACCCGCCTGTGGAACACCGTGATCGCGCCGACCCTGGGCAGTATCGGCCTGGCCGCCGCGATCACCCTCATCCTGGCGAACTTCTCCACCCTCATCGACGGGGACCTGTGGCTGGCGACCGTGCTGGCCCTCACGGTTCCTCTCGTTCTGGCCCTGTCGATCGGCTTTTCCCAACTGGTGAGCCGCAAGGAAGAGATGAAGGACTGACCGGATCACCGGGCCGCCCCCTTCTACCCGTCCCGGGGGCGGCCCGGTCTTTGCCCCCATAGAATCAGACCCGGAAGGCGCACGGCCGCGAATACACGTTCTCCGGGAAGGAGCAGGTTGGTGCCAGGTCAACGCTCCATTACCGAGACAGAGAAGCTCGTCGCGGCAAAGCTCGGCGACACGCCGATCCAGCACGAGCAGATGGCCGTCGTCGCCAACATCTACCGTGCCGCCTCCGCCGTCCGCCAGCACTTGGAGAACTCCGTTCTGCGTGAATCCGACCTGACCTGGACGGCGTTCGTCGTGCTGTGGGTCATCTGGATCTGGGGGGAGTCGGAGACTCGCCACGTGGCAGAGGAAGCCGGGATCTCCAAGGGAACGCTGACCGGTGTCGCCCGAACCCTGGAATCACGCGGACTGGTCCGGCGCTCGGCCCACCCCACCGACGGCCGGCTGGTGCTGTTGGGCCTCACCGATGAGGGCGAGCAGCTGATGCGGCGGCTCTTCCCCAAGTTCAACTCCGAGGAGGCCTTTGTCGCCTCCGACCTGTCCGACGAAGAGTGCCGACGCGTGGCCGACGGTCTGCGCCAGATCGTCATGCAGGTGGAGGAGAAGGGTGAGGAGCGCCGGATGGGCCTGTTCGACGGGGCCTCGCCGCCGCCCCGCCGCAGTGGGCGGCGCGCCAAAGAGCGGCCGGACACCCCAGAAGCGTAGAGGCGAGCGGTGCGGCGGAAGCGGTGGTCGTGGCGCACCGTTTCCTAGTACGCCCCAGGGGATCAGTCCGGGGCGATGAGCTGCACACTCGGGAAGTATGTCCGGTAACGACTGGTGTCGCGGGTGAGCAGCCGATAGGACCGCACTGCCGCATGAGCGCCGATGTAGAAATCCGCGAGTGGCGACTGTTTGTTCCCGCCGCGCCGCTTGTACGTCAGGAACGCTTTCCCGGTGAGGAACCCGGCTGCGTAGGGAAGTTCTTCGCGATGGAAATCACCGGGCGGCAAGGCGGCGTCCACGTCCTCGATCCTGGCATAGCGGACCGAGACCTCGGCGTAGATGATGGGGTTGATCACGATCAGGCCCTCGTCCGCCGCCTCGGCCAGGGCGTTCTCCGACCATCGCCGCCACGTGGAGTCTTCGCCAAGGATGTCCAGCAGTACACACGAATCGACCAGGGTGGTCGGTCGGTCTACCGTCTCAACGGCGCGCAGATGACTGCTAGCCACGGAGGAGTTCCATGAGTTGTTCTGTACTCATCCCTGCGGTCTCTCTGGCGTTACCGCTTCCCCGAAGCCTGTCCACCATGCGCTGCCCCCGGGTTCGGCTGCCCTCGCTCCGCACTATGCGCAGCACCCCGCCGTCGTCGACCACATCGACCTCATCGCCCTCGTGCAACCCGAACTTCTCGCGGATGGGGGCCGGGATGGTGACCTGACCTTTGCTGTTGATCCGCATACGTGACTCCTAAGTATTACGCCTATTACGTAATAGTACCCGGGGCTGTGTGCTCCCGCACGTATACGCCGGCCGCGGCTCCACGCATTTCAGCGGCGATCCTGATCGCTATCGGGGGCCGGCCCCGCACATGAGACTCCGTCGGTGTCACGACCGGTGTTTCCGCGCTCGCCCGGCTCGGACCAGCGCGTTGAACAGACCCTGCTGGGTCCGGTCATGCTCGGCGGTGTCCTCCGGGTGCCACTGGACGGCGGCGAACCAGCCGCGGGCACCGGGAAGGTCGAGCGCCTCGACCGTGCCGTCCTGTGCCCGGGCGCAGGGCCGCAGGCCGACGCCCAGGCGCGCCACCCGCTGGTGGTGGTAGCAGGAGACCTCGGCCTTGTCCGCACCGGTCGCCCTGCCGACCTTTGATGCCGCCGCAATGGACACCGGGTGGCGCAGATGGCGGTGCTCGTATTCGGGCCCGCCCATGTCCTGGTGCAAAGTCCCGCCGAGCACGGTGTTGACGACCTGGAGCCCCCGGCAGATAGCCAGCAGGGGGATGCCGGCCTCCAGGGCCTGCCGGGCCACCTCCAGGTCGAAGCCGTCCTGCTCGTCGTCTACGTCGTAGACACTCGCGTGGACTTCGGCCGCACCGTAGCGGTGCGGGGCCAGGTCACCGCCCCCGGGCAGCAGCACGCCGTCGAAGCGGGCGATCCGGTCGGCCACCTGGCGCGGGTCGGCCGTTCCTGCGGGGGCGTGCGGGTGGATGGTCGCGGGTTCCCCGCCGGCCCGCCAGACCGCCTCGACCAGGGCGCGGGCGTTGACCTCGGCGGCGTAGCGCAGAGCTGAGGCCGAGGCGGAGAAGCGGGCGGGGATCGCGATCAGGGGGCGGGTCACAGCTGGATCCAGGTGGTCTTGAGGTCGGTGTACTTGTCGATGGCGTGCGCGGACTTGTCCCGGCCGTGGCCGGACTGCTTCATTCCGCCGAACGGCACGGTCAGGTCCCCTTCCTCGTAGCAGTTCACCCAGACGGTGCCGGCCCGCAGCCTGCGGGAGACGCGGTGGGCCGTAGACAGGTCGGCGGTCCACAGTCCGGCCGCCAGCCCGTACTCGGTAGCGTTGGCCAGTTCGACGGCCTCGTCGAGGTCGTCGAAGGAGATCACCGACAGCACCGGGCCGAAGATCTCTTCACGGGCCAGCCGGGAGGCGGGGTCGACGCGGTCGAAGACGGTCGGGGCCAGGTAGTATCCCCGGCCGTCCATGCGGGTTCCACCGGTCAGCAGCCGGGCACCCTCCGCGGTGCCGGTCTCCACGTAGCCCAGGACGCGTTCCCGGTGGCCCTCGCTGACGAGCGCACCCATCTCGGTGGCCGGGTCGAGCGGATCGCCCACGGTCAGGGCGCGGGCCCGCTCCACGACGGTGGCGATGACGGAGTCGGCGATCGAGGAGTGCACCAGCAGCCGGGAGGGGGCGGTGCACATCTCGCCCTGGTTGAAGAAGATGCCCCAGGCGGCGGTCTGCGCGGCCTGGTCGAGGTCGGGGGTGTCGGGCAGGATGATGTTGGGGGACTTGCCGCCCAGCTCCAGCCAGACCCGCTTGAGGTTGGAGTCGGCCGCATAGCGCAGGAAGTGCCGCCCCACGGCGGTGGAACCGGTGAAGGCCAGGACGTCCACATCGGGGTGCAGGCCCAGGGCCCGCCCGGTCCCCGGGCCGTCGCCGCAGACGACGTTGAGCACGCCCGGAGGCAGGCCGGCCGCGGTGGCGAGCCGCCCCAGGGCCAGGGCCGACAGGGGCGATTCCTCCGATGGTTTGAGCACCGCCGTGCACCCGCTGACCAGGGCCGGCGCGATCTTCCACGCGGCCATGGTGAGAGGGAAGTTCCACGGGACGACCGCCCCTACGACCCCCGAAGGCTCCCGAGTGACCAGGGCGAGGACGTCGGGCGAGGCATGGGGGGACTCGTCGGCCAGCTTGTCGGCGAGGGAGCCGTACCAGCGGAAGGTGGCGACGGCTGCACGGAGCTCGATGTTGTAGGCGTCGGAGATGGGTTTTCCCATCTCCAGGCTGATGGTCAGGGCCAGTTCCGAGCGGTTCTCTTCGATCAGGTCGGCCAGCCGCAGCAGTGCCTGCCCGCGTTCGGCCGGCGACATCCGCGGCCAGGGACCGGAGTCGAAGGCCCGCCGGGCGGCGGATACGGCGAGGTCGACCTCGACCTGTCCGGCATCGGCGACCTCGGCCAGCACCGTACCGTCACGCGGTGCGGTGACGGTGAACCGGGCACCGGAGCCCGCCTCGTCCGCCCCGCCGATGTGGTGCTCGCCGTGGGGGGTCAGGGATGCGGCAGCTTGCAGCCAGTCGTCATACGTGGCGTTCATGGTGGTCTCCGTTCCAGTGTGTCCGGCGCTTTCTCCCGATCCCGGCCCGTTGCCGGACTAGGGCAAGGGTGGGCCGCACCCCCGGCCCCCCGGGAGTGCGGCCCACCCGCGGTCACGACCGCCGGGGCGGGCGGATTCCGCGGAACTCCCAGTCACCGCCGAGCGCGGTGGAGAGGACCTCCTCGGACTCGGTGGGCTGGGCCCCCACGTCGGTGCGGATCGGCGTCGGGCCGGTGACCACGTGGTTGGTGAGCCTGCCCAGCCCTTCGGCTTCGACCTCAACGGTGTCGCCCGGTTTGACCGGCCGGGAGTTGGCCGGTGTCCCCGAGAGCAGTACGTCGCCGGGGTGGAGGGTGATGGTGCGGGCGATGTCGGCGACCAGGTAGTGCATGTCCCACTCCATCTCGTCGGTGGAGCCGTCCTGCACCAGCGTGCCGTTGACGTAGGTGCGCAGGTACTTGCCGCGGAAGTCCCAGTCGGTGACCAGCCCCGGACCCAGCGGGCACAGCGTGTCGGAGCCCTTGACCCGCAGCATCGACCCGGCGTCGGTGTCGCGGAAGTCGTGCAGGCCGAAGTCGTTGGCGACGGTGTAGCCGGCGATGTAGTCCCCGGCCGCGGCAGGAGCCACGTTGCGGCAGGTCCGGCCGATGACGATGGCGACCTCACCCTCGTAGTTGAGCCACGTGCAGCCTTCGGGGCGGACAATCGCCCCCTTGTGGGCGTTGAGGGACGACGTCGGCTTGTGGAAGTAGGTCGGAGCCGGGGGCAGTCGCGTCTGGAACTCCTCGACGCGGCTGCGGTGGTTGAGATGGACGGCGATGACCTTGGTGGGCTCGACCGGCGGCAGGTGCTGGGCAGCGTCAGCCTGCACCCGGCGCCCGTCGGCGGCGACGAGCTCGTCGCCTTCGCGGACGACCTGCACGGCGGCGCCGTCGAGCAGGATACGGCGGTACTCAGGCATGGGCTTCCTCCCGCTGTGAGTCGGTGGCGGTCCAACCGTTCGCGGGCCGGTCGAACCAGAGGTGCGCCTGCCCGGTGCCGATGGAGTTCTCGTACTGGCCGTACTGGCGGGCGCGGGCCGTGCAGGCCGCCTCGCCCAGGGCGCCGATCATCATCAGGTAGTGGAAGAACTTCGCCTCGGGCTTGTGCCTCCAGAACTCCGGCATGGTCTGCAGCACCTTGTCGTGGCGGCCTTCTGTGAACCAGACGATCCGCTGGTAGTCGGCCTCGCGGGCCTCGGGGGTGAAGATGTGCGACGGGTCGCTGGCCTCGTGGTCGCGCAGTTCACGCAGCGGCCAGAAGGTGTGGGAGAGGGCGCCGGAGGCGATCAGCAGGACCTTGCGGTCGGTGGCGGCGATCCCGTCGGCAAGGGCACGGCCCAGGCGCAGGTGATCCTCCATGTCGCCGGTCTGGCAGACGCCGATGGTCACCCAGCGCTTGTCGGGCAGCCCTTCGCCGAGGTACTTCCACAGGTTGATGGTGGCGTAGTAGATGGGCAGGTAATCGTCGTCGATGGCGGTGATCCAGGTGCCGTGCTTGTCGGCGAACCCCGCGATGCTGTGGGCCAGCTCGGGGTCGCCCGGGAAGTCGTAGGGCATCCGGCACATGCCGCGGGGCAGCTCTTCGGAAGTGAACAGCCCCGCCCGGCGCTGCTGGGCGGTGACCACGAACTCAACGGTGGTCGCCCAGTGCGAGTCGAGGACTACGACGGTGTCGTAGTCGAGCGTTTCGAAGACGTCCGCGCGCAGTTGCTTGAGCCCGGGGACGAGGGAGATCTCCTTTCCCTCGTTGAGCTCTCGGCGGTCGGCCTCGGGCAGCACGATGGTGGGCACGTGGGCGAGCAGGCCCGCCCCGACGATCTCACCCATGGTCTGTCCATCCTTTCGGTGCTGTGACGGTGTTCTTGAGGTCGCAGTAGAAGTCGAAGCTCCAGTTGCCGCCTTCCCGGCCGATGCCGGAGTCGCGGGAGCCGCCGAACGGGGCGCGCAGGTCGCGGACGAAGAAGCAGTTGACCCAGACGGTGCCGGCGGTCAGCCGGGCGGTGACGCGGTCGGCGCGCTCGGCGCTGCCGGAGGCGACGGTGGCCGCCAGCCCGAAATGGGTGTCGTTGGCCAGGCGGACGGCCTCGTCCTCGGTGTCGAAGGTCTGCAGGGTGAGGACGGGGCCGAAGACCTCCTCCTGCACGATCTCGCTGTCTTGGGCGACATCGGTCAGCAGCGTGGGCCGGTAGTACAGGCCGCCGAGGTCGGTGTTGGGTCCGCCGCCGATGACGGGGCGCGCGCCTTTTGCGATCGCCCGCTGGACGAAGCCGTCGATCCGCTCGATCTGGCGGGGGTGGATGTTGGGGCCGATGTCGGTGGCCTCGTCGCGGGGGTCGCCTTGGACCAGGGCACTGGCCCGTTCGATGAACCGGCGGGTGAACTCCTCGGCGATGGTGGACTCCACCAGGATCCGCGTGCCGGCCAGGCACACCTGACCGGCGTTGTCGTACTGCTCCACGGCCAGGTCGACGGCGAGGTCCAGGTCGGCGTCGGCAAAGACCAGCAGCGGTGACTTGCCGCCCAGCTCCAGGCTGAGCGGGGTGAGGTTGGCGGCCGCGGCCTGGGAGATGCGACGGGCGGTCGGCACCGAACCGGTGAAACTGATCCGGCGCACGCCGGGGTGGGCGACGAGGGCGGCGCCGGCCTCGTCGCCGTGGCCCTGGAGCACGTTGAAGACGCCGTTGGGCAGTCCCGCCTCGGCGCAGATGTCGGCCAGCAGAGAGGCGGTCAGCGGGGACCATTCGGCCGGTTTGAGCACCACAGTGTTCCCGGCGGCCAGAGCCGGGGCGATCTTCCAGGTGGCGAGCATCAGCGGGGCGTTCCACGGGGTGATGAGCGCGCACGGTCCGGCCGGGTCCCAGGAGACGCGGTTGGTGTGGCCGCGGGTGTCGAAGGGCGGGTGCGCCAACTCCAGCAGCCAGTCGGCGAAGAACCGGAAGTTGTGCGCGACCCGGGGCATGACGCCGCGGAGGTGGGAGCGCAGCAGTGCGCCGTTGTCGCGGGTCTCGACGGCCGCCAGCTCCCCGATGCGCTTGTCCACACCGTCGGCGATGCTGTGCAGCAGGCGGGACCGTTCGGCCGGGGTGGTGGCGGCCCAGGCGGGGAAGGCCTCCTGGGCCGCTGCGACGGCGGCCGCTGCTTCGGTGGCCGTGCCGCGGGCGATGCGGCCGAGTTCGGCCCCGTCGATCGGAGAGATGTCGGTGAAGGTCTCGGCGGAGGCGACGCGCCGCCCGCCGATCCAGTGGCGGGTATCGACGGCGGTGCCGGCGACGGTGATGGTAGTGGACATTGCCGGGTCTCCAGGGGTGTGTCGTCGGGCTACTCGGCGCCGGAGGTGCCCTGCTCCAGGAGGGTTCCGCCGTTCCAGACGACACCCACCTGCCGGTAGTAGGCGGCGATCGGTTCGCGGACCGCGAGCAGGGACAGCTCCTCAGTGGGGGAGTCGAACAGGTCCAGGTCGGCCTCGCCCTTCCACGCCGGTCCGGCCTCGACGGAGGCGGCCCCCGATTCGACCAGTTCGTCCAGCGCAAGCCCCCCGCCCTTCTCGATGGAGGGCATCCAGCGGTGATGGGCCATCGGGTGGGCGTTGACGAACCCGTTGTTCTCGGCGAGTTCGCGCAGTGTGACCACCGCCTGGGCCAGCCGGCGGTCGGCCGCGGCCAGGGTGGCGCCGAAGCGGGCACCGGCCTCGATGCGCGGGGCAGGGCCGTAGGGGTGGGGCCGGGTCATGTGGATGGAGCCGAACTTCTTGGGGTAGCCCTGGTGCAGTCCGCGGGCGATGGAGAAGTCCTTGTCCACCCAGATGTAGACGCAGCGGGTGTAGGTGCGCCCCTTGTAGGAGCAGCGGACGACCGCGAACATCTCCTTGTACTGTGCGCGGACCGGGTCCAGCAGCTCTTCCTTCGACTCCGCGCAGGACTGCCAGTCGGCCCAGATGAGCGCGACCGCTCCCGGGTCTTCTGCGGCCGGTTCCAGCGGCTCGGGCAGCAGTTCCCGAACCCGGTCGGGATCGGTGCGGTACTCGACGGTGAGCAGGTCGCCCGAGTAGTGCCACGGGGGCGGGGGGATGATCGACGACTGGCCGGTCGCCGTCTTGGGGTAGAAGTAGCCGCGAACGGTGGCCACGTTTTCCTCCTGGTCATCGGGGTGCCGCGGACTGTTCAGGGTCCGCGGGTCGGGGCCGGGGTGCGGTCAGGCCGCCGCGGGTTGAGCGAGCAGCCCGGCGCGGTGGCGGGCGGCCCCGGCCATGGCCTTGGGTCCGCCAAGGGCCACGACGCCGACCAGGCGGTCGTGCGTGTGGTAGCCCACGGTGATGTCTTTGTCGGCGGAGCCCTCCAGAACACGGATGTCGTCCATACCGAGGGAGGGGGCTCCGAAGGACTGGATCCGAAAGCCGTGCTGGTCGCTCCAGAAAGCGGGCAGTGGCGCGAAAGGGGCGCGGTCGGGCTCGGCCCCCATCAGGTGGGCGGTGAGGGCCGCGGCAGCGTGTTTCGCGCTGTCGCCGGGGATCGACCAGTGTTCGACGCGGCGCGGAACGCCGTCGTAGCGGGCGTTGGGGAAGCGTGCGACGTCGCCGACGGCGACCGCGTGCGGCAGGGATCCGGCCCGCAGCAGTTCGTCGGTGCGCACTCCGTCGGACAGGTCCAGGCCGTTTCCCGCCAGCCATTCGGTGTTGGGGAGGGATCCGACCGCTTCGACCACGACGTCGGCCGGTAGTTCGGTGCCGTCGTCGAGGACGATCCCGGTGACGCGGTCGGTGCCCTGGAAAGCCGTGACGGTACGGCCGAGAGCGAATCGCACGCCGCGTTCGCGGTGGCGTTCGAGGAGGACCTCGGCGAGCGGTCGGCCCAGCGGGCGCAGCATGGGCAGCGGTTCCGGGTCGATGACGGTGACCTCTGCGGCACCCAGCCCGATCGCGGTCGCGGCCACCTCGCAGCCGATGAACCCGGCACCGACGACCGCGACCCGCACGCCGGGGCGAAGCAGGGCGGCGCGCAGCCCGTCGGCGTCGTCGATGGTGCGTACTGTGTGGCGACCGGCGGCAGGACCGGGGAGGGGCAGTCGCCGGGGGCGCACGCCGGTGGCGGCGACCAGCCCGTCGAAGGCGACCTGCTCCCCGGTGCCCAGTTCCAGGGTGCGGTCGTGCAGCCGGGCCGCGGTAACGGTGGTCCCGAGCCGCCACTCCACGTCGGAGACGGAGGAGCGGCGGCGCAGGGCCAGCGACGGGAAATCGACGGTGCCGGCGAGCGCCTCCTTGGACAGCGGGGGCCGGTTGTAGGGCGGGTGCGCTTCGGCGCCGAAGAGGGTGATCCGCCCGGTCCACCCGGCGGCGCGCAACTGCTCGGCGGCGCGGAGGCCGCCCATGGAAGCGCCGACGACCACGATGCGTTGGGCGGCCATCAGTCAGTCCTCGATGGTGATGGCCTGAAGGGGGCAGACGTCGGCGGCGTCTTCGACCTGGTCGCGCAGTGCCTCGTCGGGATCGCTGGTGTAGACGAGGTGTCCGGAGTCGTCGAGCTGGAAGACCTCGGGAGCGGAGAAGACGCACTGCCCGTGGTCCTGGCATTTGTTCATGTCGACAACGACCTTCATGGTCGGCCTCCTGGAGGTTGCGGGGGAGCATCGTGGGAGGCGGGACGGGGCCCGACCTGACCCAAAGTCGTTTGGCTCCAAACAAAATAGATGGGACGTCGGCCCAGGTCAACATCTTGGGGGCGGTGGATAATCGATTTTGGTGACGTCTTGTGAAATACGACACCAAGGCTTATCGTTTGCTCCCAAACGATCTGTTCGGGCTGCTCCGGTCCGTCCTGTCGTCATCTTGCATCGCCACCCATCCCCCGTCCCCAGAGGAGAAACCGGTGAGCACCTCCTCCGTACAGATCCAGCAGGACATCGAACGCCTGACCGCGCAAGGCATCGATATCGTCCGGGTCGCCTATCCCGACATGATCGGGACCGACCGCGCCCGTAACGTCCTGCTGGAGCACCTCCCCTCCGCGTGCGAGCACGGGCTCGCGTTCTGCCGGGCCGTCTACCACACCAGTCCCCAGGGAGACGTGGTGCCGGTCGCCGGCGGACTGGACGCCGGGCTTCCCGACATCGCCGTCTATCCCGATCTGTCCACGCTGGCCCCGCTGCCCTGGGAGCCGGGTGTCGCCTGGTGTCAGGGAGAAGCCATCGACCCCGTGACCGGGACAGCCGCCCCCGAGTCCCCGCGTGATCTGCTGCGCTCGGTACTCGACCGCTGTGCCGAACACGGGTTGCGGCTGATATCAGCCCCCGAGCTGGAGTACTTCCTGTGCGATCCCGACCCCGGGTCCCCCACCGGCTGGCGCCGCTACGCCGATGCCCCCGGCAACGTCTACACCTCCGGACTCCGAGGCGACCCCGACGGCCATCTCACCCGGACCCTGCGGTACCTGCGGGATCTGGGAATCGGTGTCACCACCGCCAACCACGAGTTCAGCAGCGGCCAGTTCGAGATCAACCTGGTCCACTCCGAGGCGCTCGACTCCGCCGACCGCGCCTTCCGCTTCAAATCGGCCATCAAGGAGCTGGCGCGTGCCGAAGGCCGGCGGGCGACATTCATGGCCAAGCCCTTCAACGACGAGGGCGGCTCCGGGTTCCACCTGCACCTGTCCGGCCAGGACGAGCAGGGCCGCAACAGCTTCGACGATCCATCGGGCTCCTACGGTCTGTCCACCACGGCCCGGTACGCCATCGCCGGAGTCCTCGCCCACGCCCCCGCGCTCACCGCGCTGCTCAGCCCGACCATCAACTCCTATAAACGCTTCGGTCCCGACACCCTGGCGCCCTGGCTCATCGACTGGGGGCTGGACAAGCGCAGCGCCATGGTCCGCATCCCGCCGGAGCGCGGCGCGGGAGCCCGGATAGAGCTGCGGCTGGGCGATGCCAGCGCCAACCCCTACCTGGCGGTCGCGGGCACCGCGGCCGCGATCCTGCTGGGGGTGCTGGCCGCCGAAGAGCCGCCCGCGCCGCTCGAAGGCTACGGATACGACGCCACCAAAGCACCCGTACTCCCCATGACCCTCCCCGCGGCACTCGACGCGTTCGAAGCCGACACCGAGCTGATCGAGATCCTCGGTAAAGACTTCGCCTCCGCATTCGTCACCTACAAGCGCGACGAGATCGAACGCTTCCAGCGCCATGTCACCGACTGGGAGTTCACCGAGTACGCCTACCACCTGTGAGGCAAGGAGCCACCCGTGACCGAATTGCTCGCTGAGACGACCCGCCCCCTGCCGCTGGAAGAGGTGGACCTGGCCGACAACGACCGGTTCCTCGACGGCGTCACCCCTTGGCGGATGTTCCACACCCTGCGCCACGAGGACCCCGTGCACTGGCAGCCCGAACCAGAGCCCAACACCGGATTCTGGTCGGTCACCCGCCACGCCGACATCGTCCGCGTCGACCGCGACGCAGAGACCTTCACCTCCACCAAGTTCGTCAACCTGGAGGAGGTCGATGACGACCAGATCGCCAAGCGCCGCTCCATGCTGGAGACGGACGGACTGCGCCACACCGCTCTGCGCCGCCTGCTGCACCGGCAGTTCACCCCGCGCGCCGTCGCCCAGTACACCGACTTCCTGCGCGGCCTGACCGCACGGACCCTCGACGCCGCCCTGCCCAAGGGGAGGTTCGACTTCGTCTCCGAGGTCGCCGCCGATTTCCCCATCAACGTGCTGGCCCGCATGTTCGATGTTCCGGGAGAGGACACCCAGCAGCTCATCGACTGGGGCAACCGCATCATCGGCAACACCGATCCCGACTACGCCGATGTGCTGCTGCACAGCCAGGAGAGCGAGAAGTACCGCGACCTTCCCTTCCGCAGCCCGGCGGCACTGGAGGTCTTCGCCTACGGGCGCGAACTGGCCGCCCAGCGCAAGGGGGGCGACAACACCGACCTGATCAGCCAGTTGGTCAACCAGCTCCCCTCCGACGGTGTCCCACTCTCCGACCGCGACTTCGACAATTACTTCCTGCTGCTGGTCGTCGCCGGTAACGAGACCACCCGGCACGCCATCTCCCACAGCATGCTCGCGCTGATCCAGCACCCCGAGCAGCTCGACCGGCTGCGCCGTGACCCGTCCCTGATCCCCGGCGCGGTCGAGGAGTTCCTGCGCTGGGCCTCCCCGGTCTACCACTTCCGCCGCACCGCCACCCGCGACACCGAATTGGGCGGAAAGCAGATCAAGGAGGGCGACAAGGTCGTGTTGTGGTTCGCCTCCGGCAACCGCGACGAGGACGTCTTCGACCGCCCCTACGAGTTCGACGTCACCCGCACCAACATCGACCACGTCACCTTCGGCAAGGGCAGTCCGCACTTCTGCCTGGGCAACGCACTGGCCCGGCTGGAGATCCGGATCATGTTCGAAGAACTGATTCCCCGCCTGGCCGATATCCGGGTCGACGGGGACATCCGCCGGGTCCGCTCCAACTTCGTCAACGGGATCAAGGAGCTTCCGGTCGAGGTCACCCTCGCCTGAGGCCGGTGACAGGGCGGCGGCGGGACGGGGACCGTCCATTCATCCCGCCGCCGGAGACTCCGGCAGAGGTGCGGCCGTCCTGCTCAGCGTGCCGCGCGGGGTCGCGTGCCGAGAAGGACGGCCTACCGCATACCATTTGCTACCAAACGACTTCTTTGTCGGGGTGCCGTAAGCGGCGGTGTCGAGAGAAACGGAGGCCACGTGCGCGCTTTGTTCATCCAGCACGACCACGTATCAGGAACGGGCCTGGTCGGCGAACGCCTGTTGGAGCGCGGATACGACCTCACCACAAGGCTGGTCGTCCCCGCTGAGCGCTTCCACAGCCCCGGTGTCGAGTTCGACTTCCCCGATCCGCGCGACTGGGACCTGGTGGTCGTGCTCGGTGCCGTCTGGGCGGTGTACGACCGCGACCTCGTCGGAAGCTGGGTCGACCCCGAAGTGGACTTCCTGCGCCGCGCGCACGCCGAAGGCGTCCCCACCCTCGGCATCTGCTTCGGCGCCCAGGCGCTGGCCACCGCGCTGGGCGGATCGGTCGAAGCGGCACCGCGCCCGGAGATCGGCTGGACCGACGTGGCCAGCGACGACTCTTCCCTCATCGAACCCGGCCCCTGGTTCGAGTGGCACTATGACCGCTACCATCTGCCCGCCGGGATCACCGCGATCGCGCACACACCGCTGTGCCCCCAGGCCTTCCATTCCGGCCGCAGCCTCGGTGTCCAGTTCCACCCCGAACTCAACTCCGTCATCCTCCAGCGGTGGCTGGACAACGGCGGCGATGACAAGGCCCGGGAGCACGGCATCGAGCCGGACGACCTGCTCGAAACCACCCGCCTGCGAGAAGCCGAATCCCGAAAGCGGACCCACCGGCTGGTGGACGCCTTCCTCGACCAGGTGGCCTGCGCCCAGGTGCCCCCGGCGACCTGAGCGCCGCGACCACCACGCTCGGGACCGATCAGAGCTGGTCGGCGTAGAACCCGTGGCGGGCGAGGGGCTCGACGAGTTCGCGCTCCTCATAGGCCAGGTGGGACAGCAGGGTGTCGGTGAGCACGTCGACGGCCTCCTGGAGCTCGGTGAAGTCGTCGGGGGCACCGATGAACCGGACCAGAGCGGCGTCGACGTCTTCCAGCACCTTGTGGATGACGATGTGCTCCTCCTGCAAGCGGTCGAGCACCGGCTCCAGGGAGGTCTCATTGGCTCGAAGGTAGGGGAAGATCGACTGGTCTTCGAGCGTGTGATGCTGGGTCAAGGTACGGCAGTAGTTGGCGCAGTAGGCGCCGAGGACCCAGTTGTTCTGGCGCATGGTCATCTCGTTGATGGCCGAGCGCGCGCTCGCGGCGTCCCGGGCGCCGTCGCGGACCTGGGCGATGATGGTGCGCACCTCCGTCAGTTCCTTGCGGAGCACGTCGTGCACGTCGATCAGGTGCTTTCCGGCCTGGCGCCCCTGGCGGGTGTAGGTGACGTCCGGGCCTGATGCGGGGCGGCGCGGGCGAGTGGACTCGTCCCACAGCCGGGTGTCGCTGAGCCTGGTGCCGTCGTCGGGGGTCGGCGTCAGCCCCAGTCGCGTGTACTCCTCGCTCTGCCCGGGGGTCTCCTGACCGCTATCGGCGTTCTCGGGGCGGGCCTGCCCCGAACCGCCCGGGGCCGCGGTGCCCTTGGCATCCCTGGCGTCCTTGACGTCCTTGGCCGAAACCGCGGGCGCGGCGGTGCCCGCCTGCGGCGCCGCGGCACCGGCGCGGTGCGCGGCTACGGCTTCGCGTACGGCCGGGGCGACCTGGCGGCCGAAGATCTGGATGGCCGCGGGGTCGTCGCCGGCCAGGATGAAGGTGCTGGTCCCGTAGGTCAGGGCCAGCTCGGTGAGCTGCTCGACCCACTGGTCGGGCGGGCCCGCGAGGAAGCCCTGATGGGTCCCGCTGAAGCGGCCGTTGATGTTGAGCAGTCGGCGGATGTCGCGGGGCGACCGTCCGGCCGCCTCGGCGGCCTCGTCGATGATCGCGTTGCCTTCGCCGAGCTGCTCGGGCTCGATGTAGCCCAGGGAGGGCAGCCACCCGTCCGCCTTGCGCCCGGTCAGGCGCAGCATGCGCGGCTTGTAGGCACCGAGCCAGATCTCGATGGGGTGGGCCGGTGCGGGGCCGCGTTTGGCGCCGGTGGCGCGGTGGTGTTCGCCTTCCACGCGTAGGACGGAGCGGTCTTGGGGGGTCCAGATGCCGCGGATGATGTCGATGGCCTCATCGAGGGCCGCGACCGCCTGCCCGGGGGTCAGTCGTCGCCCGCCCATGGCCTCGATCCCGTCCCAGAATCCGCCTGCCCCGAGGCCGAGTTCAAGGCGCCCTTTGCTGAGCAGGTCCAGGCTCGCGGCCGAGCGCGCCAGGACCGCCGGCGGCCGCAGCGGCAGGTTCGCCACGTTGGGCGCCAGCGAGATGCGCTCTGTCTGCGCGGCCACATAGGACAGCAATGTCCAGGTGTCCAGGAAGGCCGACTGGTAGGGGTGGTCCTGGAATGTCGCCAGGTCCAGCCCGGCCTGCTCGCTGATCTGGGCGAGCTCGACAACGGCCGCCGGCTGCTTGTTCTGCGGGGTGAGGAAGGATCCGAACCTCAGGTCGTGGCCGTAGTCCGCCATGACTGTGTTGCTCTCTTCTTAGATGACTGGACAGGTCCGCTCCGATCCGGAGCGTATCCCCGTCAACCGGGCGATGCCCCAAAATATGCCCGGAACAGAGGTGGCCGGCCGGTGATTCGCGCGACCCAGGACCCCGCGCGTTTCGGTGACCGGTGCCGCCACTTTGCGTCCACCGAGTGGATGGGGGACGGGGGAGTGTGAGAGGGGCAGGCCAGGAGCACAGCGAGGAATGTGCGCGGTCTGCCAGGGGCTGCGGTAAATGGGTGGCCGAGTGCGGCGTAGGCGTCGATCATGGGGTCGGAAAGGTAGGTGGGTTATGAGTCCTGACGCCGTGACGTTGTGGCGGCCGACCGGCCCCGAGGAGTTGGAACTGGTGCGTGCGTCGGGGTGGTGCGCGTGGCCGCCGCGTCTTCCGGAGCAGCCGATCTTCTACCCGGTGCTGAACGAGGACTACGCGGCGAGGATCGCCCGGGAGTGGAACGTGCCCGCGCACGGTGTGGGCTATGTGACCCGGTTCCGGGTCGAACGGTCCTTCCTCGACTCCTACGAGGTCCACCAGGCCGGAGGCCGCACCATCCTGGAGTACTGGATTCCGGCCGAGGACCTCGCCGAGTTGAACGCCCACATCGTCGGACCGATCGAGGTCGTGCGGGAGTTCCGCCCCGAGGGCGAGGTCACGCCCGCCGAGCGGTCCGGCTCCTGAGATGCCCCGTCGATCGTGCTCGTATGGTCACTTCAGCGGCCGAACATGACCATACGAGCACGATCGTTGGCGGGGTGGTGGACCGTTGGTTGCGGCAATGGGGCGCAGCGAGTGCAACGGGCGGAGCCGGCTTGCCGCTGAGTATCTGGCACGTAGCGGGCACGCGGCCCTCTTCCGGCCCTCTCAATGTCGAAGGCCCAGGTCGGGGAAACCGTCCCTGACCTGGGCCTTCGTTGCTCTGAGCGGATGACGGGAATCGAACCCGCGTTATCAGCTTGGGAAGGCAAGGCCGCTGGTCATCGCCTATCAGGGGATTTGCTGACCTGCGCGGATCTGGACGTCTGCTGTTGATTCCCCGTGGTTCCCCGTAAGGACCGCCTACAACGGGCACGCAACGGGCACGGTTCCCGTAGAGGGCGACTTGTCTATGAGCCGCTGTCCTTCTTTTCGGGGGATTGTTCGAGCTGCAGTTCTTTTTTGCGCTGTTCCTCTTTCAGTTTTTCAACATGCTTGGCGAAAATTCTCAGTCGTCTAGGTTCATCGTCGATGTCGACATAATCATCAAGACGGAACTCGGCGGCGTTATAATGTTTCTCAATCTCGTCTGCTGTTGACTGCAGATTATAGCCACGTTCTCTGAACTTGAAGTACGCAGTAAGTCCCGCTGAGATGGTTACGATCGTGCTCAAGGTGACGACGATCCAGCGAAGCTGTGGTAATTCACCTGAAAGTGCGGTGAATGTCGAGACCAAGGCAGAGAGGATGATGATTGCCGCTTGAAAGTAGTTGTGAATGGAGCGGTTGTGTTTCGCCCGTTGGCGGTATGCTTGGATTAAGTCGAGAGATGCTTCCCGGTAAATTCGTAGAGATTCTACTGACTCGAGCGCGATTTTTGACGCCATTTCTTGGCGGTCATGCGCAAGATTTCGCGTCTCGATGTCGAAGTCGACAAGCTTTTTTCTGTTGAACCAGAAAGCTGCGAGCATGCCAAAGAGAAGGCATGTAATTAACGCAAGCGATATGTATCGCGTCGCCACAGGCTGTTCGTTCCACAGCCCCATAACTACTGTGTAGCCAAGAAGGACAGCGAGGATGAAGCTGATAAACGCGATTGCGAAGTAAACTCTCTGGAGAGCTTTAACTCCTTTGAGGCGATTTAAGTTTTGTTCGTAGTCTCTAGCTATTCTTCTATATTCTTCAAGTGAACCAGAGGTGTCAGACATGGGGGTCCTGTAGCTCGCGAATATTCAAGAAGGTGATATCACCGTTTCGCGCGTTAAGGTCACTCAATGTTCCCACTTGGCCGTTATTGGACATTTGATGCATTCTCTTACCGGGTGACTGTTGTTGTGGTATAGCGCCTGGGCAGTAGCGGGGGCAAGATGCTTGGCTACTGGATGTGATGCCAGCGACGGTTGTCCCGTACGCCCCCCGACCGCCGGCCGCGCGCTCGGGACCGGGCGCCAGCTCGGTGAGCTGCTCGACCCACTGGTCGGGCGGGCCGGCGAGGAAGCCCTGATGGGTCCCGCTGAAGCGGCCGTTGATGTTGAGCATGCGGCGGATGTCGCGGGGCGACCGTCCGGCCGCCTCGGCGGCACGCATCCCGCACCGGCGGATGCCTGCGCGGCGGTGGAGAATGTGAAGGGCCGGTTCGGACTCCTGCCCACCGAGAACACGGTGTGCCTCACATACTGGGATCCGGTCACCGTTGTGGCCACCGGCGAAGGGTTCGGAAACGTCGCCGAATTCGAGGATACCTATTCCAACGAGACATGTGCCTCCGCCGGGTCGGACGGCATCTTCCACTTCTAGTGGAAATAGCCCTGCTCTGCCGTTCTCCCGGGAGAACTGGCCGGGGGCCGGGGAATCGAGCGTTGCCGAGCAGCGGCATTAGGCGTGCCGCACAGTGCGGCCGTCTGCGGCCGGGACCGCCCTCAGGTGGGCACACCCATCCCGGGGGTGAGCGATCTCGCCAACCGTGAGATCGACGTCAATATCTCGCCCGGGTTTTTCGGAAGTCTCCCGGCGTCGTCGCGAAGTGCCTGCGGAAGGCGAGGTGGAAGCCGACCGCTGATTGGTAGCCGACCCGTTCCGGCAGCGCGCTGAGCGGGAGAGCGGTTTCGGTGAGCAGCCGGGCGGCCTCCTGCATGCGTCGGCCGGCCAGGTGCTGGGCGGGCGGCTCGCCGACCAGTCGCCGAAACACCGCCGCGAACGCCGAGCGGGACATCCCGGCCTCCCTGGCCAGTGACTCCAGGGTCCACGGCTCGGCGAACCGGGTCTGCACCGCCAGCAGGGCGCGGCCGATCTCCGGGTGCCGCAGCGCCCGCAAGGTCGGGAATTCGGTGCTGAGCCGGGCGAGCGCCACCCGCAGCGCCAGTACGAAGACCAGCTCGAAGGCGCGCAGCGCCACCAGGCGCGCCCCGGGAGCCCGATGGTCCGCGCCGTCGGCCAGTCGGCGCAGGGTGTCGGCCAGCAGGGGTTCGTCGGCCAGCATCTCCGGGTCCAGCACCAGGACCTCCGGAAGCGCGCGATACAACGGCGACACGGCGACCTCGTCGTAGTGCAGGCCACCGCACAGCAGCTCGGTGGCCGGACCGGGGCCGTCGATCTCCACCGCGCCCACCGTCCCCGCAGGGCGGTCGGGAAGAACCAGATCCAGCGGCGTCGTGGTACGGCCGGGTCGGTCCGCCAGCTCATGCGCCGCCCCGTGCGGGAAGATCGCCAGGTCACCGGCCCCCAACGTGATCGGTTCCGGTGTTCCGGGAAGGCGCACCGAGCATCCGCCCGCCCGCATGTAGTGGAGCACCGCGCAGTTCTCCTGGTCACCGCGGATACCCCACGGGGCTTTTACGGACCACCGGCTCGCGAAGACGCCCCGCAGCCGCAGCGGCGTCAACAGCTCGTCGAGCAGGTCCCCGCCCGTGGCGGAGGCGCTCTGGATCTCCACGGTCATGGACGATCCTTAAATAGATCAGGATCCATGCTCATCGACCGTACCGGCTCCATCCCGGCAACCTGGTCGCCACAGATCCTCGGCGGAAAGGACGACCATGGACGGTACATATCTGGTGATCGGTGCGGGTGGAGCACAGGGCGGCGCGGTCGCCCGGCGGCTGGTGGAGCAGGGCGACCGCGTTCGCGGCCTGAGCCGCAGCGGCACGGGAACACTGCCCGGAGTGGAGTGGGTGAAGGGCGACCTGGCCGACCGAGCGGCGCTGCGGGCGGCCTTCGACGGCGTCACCCATGCCTCGGTGACCCTGCCCATGGCCGACGAGCCGGCGCTGGTGGCGGACTGGGTGGACGCCATTGTCAAGGCCGCGTCGGCGGGCGGGCTGCGTCGCCTGGTGGTCAACATCGCCAACCGGCTGCCCGCCATCCGCACTTCTGTGGACGTGTTCGAGACCCGCTGGGCCGCCGCCGAGGCGCTACTGGCCTCCGGTGTACCCACCGTTGTCCTGCGCCCGCCGGTCTACCTCGACAACCTGTGCGCCCCCTGGGTGAGCGAGGCTCTGGTCGCCGATGGGATGCTGACCTACCCGATCCCGGCCGGCCACCGGGTGGCCTGGCTGAGCCATGACGACCTGGGGACGCTCACGGCCGCCGCCTTCCACCGTGACGACCTGGTCGGCACCGCGATCGACGTGGGCGGCCGGGACGTGGTGACGGGCCCCGAGCTCGCCGCCGCATTCGCCGCTGTGCTCGACCGCACGGTGACCTACCGGGAGGTGCCCGTGGACGCGTTCGAAGCGGGGTTGGCCGAGGTGCTCGGTCCGAAACGCGCGGCAGGTGTGGCGGAGACCTACCGCTGGCTGGCCGGACCGGGCGGCGCGGACCTGTACGAGGGCGTTCCGGACAAGGTGGAAGCGGCTTTCGGGGTCCGCTTGACCCCGCTGTATACGTGGATCGCCGCCCGGACCTGGCGGGCCGCCCGTTGAACGCCCCTGTGGAGATCGTCGAACAGCACCGGTTCATCGAGGCGTGGCTGCGCGGAACGGCCGAAGCCGCACTACTGACCGCGTTCGTCGACATGCACACGTCGGACTTCGCGCTGTACGGACCAGATGGCACGGTCACCGGGATCCAGGAGGTCGCCACCGGATTCGGCCGTGCCCGCGGCACCATGCCCGGCATCGATGTGAAGATCCGCAACGCGCGGGTGCTCACCGCCGCCGACGGCATCGTCGTCGCCGTCTACGAGGAGCATCAGCGGGTGGAAGGATCATGGAACGCCCGGAGCAGCACGGCCGTGTTCGTAGAGGACCCGGCGGCGCGGCACGGCCTGCGCTGGCGACACCTCCACGAGACATGGATCGACATAAACCGCTGATCTTGACGGTAGCGTTCCCCACCGCGCATTCCGGGCCCCGCTGGTGTCAAGATCGTCTTAAAGGTCTTCAGTTGTCCAGTGTGGAGGGGGGTTCGTGGTGTAGCGGGCGGGTACCGCTGTGCTGGTCGAGGTAATGGGTGTGGACGTCGTCCAGGAGTCGGCGGCAAAGCGGGGCTGGAGCGAGCGCCCACCGCTCGCTCCAGCCCCGCTTCGGCTTCCGCTCATCCCTCGGGCAGCGTCAGAACGGTCTCGCCGGTGGTGCGGCCCGCCTCGCCGAGCCGGTGGGCTTCGGCGGCCTGCTCCAGCGGGAACACCGCGCTGACCTCGGGGCGCAGTTCGCCTTCCTCGACCAGGGCCGCGATCTCCGCCATACCGGCATGGTCGGCCTCGACCAGCAGCACCTCCGCGCGAACGCCCAGAGCCTTCGCCTCGGTGAGGAGAGGTTCGCTGTTCCCGGGCAGGATCGTCACGAGCACGCCGCCCTTGCGCACGGTGCGCAACGAGCGGATGCCGTTCTCACCGCCGATCGTGTCCAACACGACGTCCACGTCGGCGGCCGCTTCGACGAATGCTCCATCTGGCACGGATCTGGCACGGTGCTTGAAGGCGGTTCTAGTGAGTTCTGTTGCGGTGGCTGTAACCGACGGTGGTTACGCGGGCTCGTTCCAGGCTCTCTGGATGCAGAGCGCCCAGGAGGCATGTCCGATGCGCGACGATGGTGTGACTTCCGGGGCCTTCGGCGCTTTTCACGTCCATGACCACGCCGTCACCGCCCGGGCTCAATGTCGTAGGGGCCATGCAGAGGTCGCAGTGCCACCGGAACTCCTCCAGGTCCTTGGCGCGCAACGATAGACGGATATAGCCAGGCGGGGTCCAACGCCGAATCTCCTGAACAACCGCCGTGACTTCCGTGCCGATGGACGGCCGTTCCTCGGGTAGTGCGATGCAGGATCCGGACGGGCTGTCCATGGCTGAAGCGTCCACGGACGCAATGATCCCTTCGGAGTTGATGACCCGTACGAATATCCCCATGGCTGATGGTCGATGACCTCTGCTCGTACCGTCTGTCCCGGAACGAGTTCGATTCCTGCATTGTCAGGATGGGCCATGCGTCCAAAGTATTCCTGTGTTCCACGACATCCCAAGCGGTGAGTGACCACGGTTTCCGGTCCAAGGTGCTCGATCGCGCCGGGTGCTCAGCCGCAGACAGGCAGCGGGACCGGGCCGCCGCTGATCGTGCTCGTATGGTCACTTCAGCGGCCGAACATGACCATAAGAGCACGATCGTTGGCGGGGTGGTGGGTGTGGCACGTGTGTGGCACAGAAACGCCTACGAGTAGAAGCCATCCCAGTAGCCATCGAGGTTCACCGTGAACTCGCCGGGACAGGCATCGCGTAGGTACTCGAAGCGCTTGCCCAGGGCCTCGACGGTGTCGCGTATGGATATGGGACCGAATTGCTCCCTGATCGCCTGTGCCGCCTGGATGCTTTGCCCGCTCAGGATCAGCGAGTCGATGCGTTCCCACTCCTCGGGCACGGTCACTCCCTGATGTTCGGTTGGCACGGTGGTCGTCCCCTGGAGCCGGGGTCACGGTCTCCCCACCCTAGCCACGGCTACAGCAACCACCTGTAGCGAGCACCACGGATTCGGGCCGAGGTGCCCGATAGCACCGGGGCCGGCCACCCCAGACAGGCAGGGCCGCGCTATCGGGTGCCTCGGGACCGAGAACGCCAGAACCATAGGCCGATCACTCCGGGTACGTGTTGGCGCTTCGTCGGCCTGGCCTCCGGCGACGGCGCGTGTCCGTGGGGCCGGATGGAGTGTGGTCGGCCTTCGCCTGGGTCGGCCTCGGCGGCCGTCCGCGCGCTCGGGACCGGGAGGCAGCCCGCAGCCCGGGCGGCGGACGGCGAGCCGGTAGCGGCGGCGCGAAGCGCCGTCGCCTTGATCCCATACAGCCCAATTCGGCAGTGCTTTGGTCCGTGGAAGTCGCGGGCATCGTGTAGAACGGCCAGTTATGGGAGATGAGCGGCTACGGGCAATCGGTGCGGGTCTGCGGAAACTACGCAAGGCGTCTGGTTGGTCCGGGCGTGTGCTGGCTGAACGGGCAGGTGTGGCTCAGTCGGCGGTCTCTCGTGTGGAGAACGGGCAGCGAGTGGCCGGGCCGGATGTGATTGAACAGATCATCTCAGCTTTGCCGCTCGACGGGGAAAAGGCGGCTCGTCTTCGTTCGGAGGTCCACGCCGCCTATGCGGCGACGAACGAACGTCGCATTGATGCCGGGTTCTCGCTGAAGCGGGATGCTGCGCGGAAGCTGGAACGCTCGGCCATGTCGGTACGGGGGTTCCAATCGGCCATGGTGCCTCGGCTTCTTCGGACTGCGGAGTACGCCACGGCTGCGGGGGCTCGGGATCTGGGGGTGTCCTGCGGGCTCGATGGCGCTGAACGTGATTTCCGGTTTGTGGTGACTGAGGGAGCGTTGCGGACCTGGCCGGGGGATGGGTCGGTGATGTCGGCCCAACTCGCGCATCTGCTGTCAGTGGCCGAGCGGCCGAATGTGTCGCTGGGGGTGGTGCCGTGGTCGGTGCCGCTGCCGGTGGTGCCTCCGCACGGGTTCACGCTGTACGGGAGTGAGGCGGTGGTGGTGGAGACCTTCACGGCCGAGTTGACCATCACCGAGCCTGATGCTGTGGCTTGCTACGCGGATGCCTTCGCTGAGCTTGATCGGGTGGCCGTCGTCGGTGATGGCATGCGGTCGCTACTGGAGGCGGTCCGGCGGGACTTTTCGGACCTTCCTCACTTGATTCAGTGAATTCATTGAATCGATGGTGGTTGTCACCTACGCTTCCCATCACCGAACTGTATAGCCCTCTAGACGGTGGTGGTTGTCGTGATGGATCGCTGGTCTCGGATGTTTCCAGGCCTGCCTGAGGAAGTCGGCCAGGCTCGGGCCTTCGCGCGTGGGGTGCTCGATGGGCATGCGCTGGTCGACAGTGCCGAACTGGTGGTGAGTGAGTTCGCGACCAATGCTGTGGTGCATACGCTCAGCGGGCAGTGGTGCGGGCCGTTCATCGTGATGGTGGAGGCCGATTCGGAAAGCGTTCGGGTGAGCGTGATGGACATGGGGGCCGACACGGCACCTGAAGCCACGCCTCTGGGGTGTCTGGACGTTGATCGTGAGTACGGTCGGGGGTTGGCGCTTGTGTCCGCGCTGGCCAAGGAGTGGGGTTATGAGTCGGTTCCGGCCGGGCTGCGGGTCTGGGCGGAACTGGTGACCGACCGTTCTTCATGACCGGTCCGCGTATGCCGCGTCGTAGGCGGTTGTTCACTGCGGTGAGTTCGCAGTCGGGCGAGGCGATCGAGTCTGTCTTGTCTAGGGGCCTAAACTTCCACGTAGATCCCGATGGAAGGGGGCCGATGTCGAGCGAGTACGAGCGCATCGCGGCGATTGATGATCCGTTCGCTCTGCTCCGCGCGGCGACCGAGCGCCTTGCTGAGGCTCAGCAAGAGGTGACCGATCTGGCGCGGTTGCGGCGCCGCACGGTTCAGGACCTGCACGCTCAAGGGCTGTCCTATGCCCAGATCGCCGCACAGGCCGGGCTGAGCCGGGGCAGGATCCACCAGATTCGCCATACCGGTCCCGCTCCGGAGGGCGCGTTCTTCGGGTCGGGCACGGTCACCGTGGTCACTCCTCTGCGTCCCGAACCGGGCAAGGATCGGGTGGCGGTCTCGCTGGAGGACGTCAATACCGGCATGCGGCTGGAGGATCTGGCGCGCACCTATGACCTGACGGTGGAGCGGGACCATGTCGGGGTTGATGGTGCGGTGGATCTGAACCGGTCGGGGCTGGTGGTGGTGTGCGGGCCGCGGATGTCTGAGGCGATGCGGCTGACCTATGCCAAAGACCCGGTCTTCTCCTGGGAGCGTGAGGAGGGCGGGCCGTGGCGGATCCGGGACACCCGTACGGGCACGGCCCACTACGCGGGCTCGGACCAGGAGCCGTCGCACCCCGGCGACATCGGTTATCTCGGCCGCCTGCCCCGACCCGATGGGGCGGGGTCCCTGCTGGCGATCGCGGGCATTCACCCGGCGGGCTCGCTGGGGGTGGCGCACTGGCTCTCGACCGACCTCGCGACCCTGTGGGGCCAGGTGGGCACCGAGGACTTCTCGGTTCTGGTGCGCACCGAGTACGACGAACGCACCTTGGAACCGGTCAAGACCGAACTTGCGACACCGCTGTACCGACACGACAAGGGGTGAGCAGTGACCTACAGTCTGGCCACCGATCCCGCCAAGCCTGACCGCGCCAACGAGGATTTCGCCGCCGTCGGTACGAGCGCGGCCGTGCTGCTGGACGGGGCCGGCACCCCGCCCGGTACCCGTTCGGGGTGTGAGCACGGCGTGGCCTGGTACGCGCGCACCCTCGGCGGGCTGCTGCTCGCTGAACTCGGGGCAGACCACAGCCTTCCTGACGCGTTGGCGGCGAGTGTCGACCGGGTGTGTGCCCTGCATGCCGGTACCTGTGATCTCGAACATTCCGACACCCCATCGGCGACCGTGATCGCCGTCCGCTGGGACTCCTCGGAGCTGGAATACCTGGTCCTGGCTGACTCCGTGCTCCTCCTGGATCCCAAGAACGGCGTTCCTGAGGCCATCACCGATGACCGCGAAGCCGTCGTGGGCCGCGAACTGCGCAAGGACATGGACGCGCTGCCCACGGGCAGCCCTGAGCACACGCGGGCGTTCCGCGACTACGCCGCTGCCCTCGCTGATCACCGGAACCGTCCCGGCGGGTTCTGGGTCGCCAACACCGATCCCGGGGCCGCATACGAGTCCATCACCGGCAGAATCCGGATCGATGAGCTCTCGGCGGTCGCACTACTCAGCGACGGCGCGAGTCGGCTGGCTGACCGCTTCGGCATCACTACCTGGCGCGACACCCTGGACACCCTCGACCAACACGGGCCTGAGGAACTGATCCGCCAGGTGCGGCAGGCAGAAGCCAGCGATCCCGAGGGGCGGCGGTGGTCACGCGGGAAAACCCACGATGACGCGACGGCCATCTACGGACACCCCACCCTCTGAGTATCCCCCTAGACAATCGCCCGGCGCGTGCGTTACCTTCTCTGTCAATACCCCTAGACAATAGAGGGCGGGGCTCATAAGCCGCACTGT
>JAJYTD010000092.1 GCA_021793235.1 Actinomycetes bacterium
GTGGTGATCTGCTGCTCGGCTTCCTTGATCGCGGCACTGATCAGTTTGGCCTTTTCGGTCTTGTACCAGGGGCGCATCTTCAGGATCGTGGGTTGGGCGGCCGTGGCGAAGAGCAGGCACTCGCCCTTCTCGATCTTGCGGATGTCCGACCCCTGCATGATCTCCTGCCGACGGAGCTGAACGGAATGGTTTCCCTTGCCCTCGCCGTAGCTGAACGACGTGGTGGAGATGTCGTGCTGGCCGATCAGCTTGGACAGCGCGTCCACGATCTTGTGGTCGTCGAGCCCGGCACCGAACACCTTCACCGTCGCTGCCGACCACATGGCCTCCATGCCGTTCTCGGTCCAGACCCGCACGCCCTGGCGGTAGCTCTGCAGGATGGTGACCGGGACGATCCCGCGCGACCCCAGGTGGGAGTACATGTCGGGCAGGTCGGCGATCTTGCAGATGTTGGCGGCCTCATCCAGCACGGCCGTCAGCGGCGGGTCGAGCCGCCCGCCCTGGCCCTCAGACGCCTCCTCACCGGCGATGAAGATCGCGTCGGTCAACGCCGCGATCAGCGGGGCGGCGGCGGCCCGGGACTTGCTCAGCAGGTGCAGGGTCTGCTTACTGGTGACAAAGGAGCGCGGGTCGAACTCCGGGATCGTGGGGTCGTCCGGAGGGGTCACCCATGCCATGATCTGCGGGTCGTCCAGGCACCGGGCGGCGGTGCGGGCGGTGGTGTAGATACCGTCGCGCGTCTCGGCGACGATGTTCTGGGTCTCGCGCAGGGCTTCGGCATAGGCGGTGAACCCGTGGTCGAACAGGGTGTCCACCGGCTGCGGCAGCTTGGTGTCGTGCAGCCATTCCCCCACCTTGGCCAGCGACTCCCCGCCGAGCGCGGCGGCGAGGACGAGCTGGGAGATCAGCGCACGGGCGGCCGGCCCCCACATGTCCTTCTTGGAGTCGTCGTCGATGGTGAGCACGAAGTGCCCGGCGAGCCGGTAGGCGTCCTCCACGTTGCGCACGTTCGACAGCGGGTTCCACCAGAGTTCCTGCTCCTGATGGGTGATGTGCTGGGGGTCGAACAGCCAGATCCGCTCGCCCGTGGAACGCTCCCGGATCTTGGCCGTGGCCGACCAGACGTCGCCCTTGTTACTGGTGGCCAGCGCCGGCCCGGGCGCGTCGAGGATGTAGGGGATGGCCATCGCGGTGGTCTTGCCGGCACGGGGGGCCATGTAGGCCAGGACGGTGTCCTCCCATGAGGCGAACAGCCGGGGCCCCGCTTTCTTGCCGGTCCCCTTGACGTCGCCGATGACCAGGCCGACGTCGGCCTCTTTCAGCGACGCCCCCTTACGGCCGCGCAGCGACCGCTTGCGCAGCCGCACCGCCTTGTCCGCGGCCTCGGGCCGGGCCAGCTCGGCGATGGTGTCGTTGCCCTTGTTCAGCGCGGCGACCGCGTCAGGCTGCCCGTACAGCGTGTCCCGCACCCATTTCAGCAACCACCAGACCACGGTGACCGCCACCGCAGCGAACACGGTGAACAGCAACGCCACCGGGGTGCTCGGGGTACCCGGCCACGTCGTTTCGGTGTCCCAGATGACCAGCGAGAACGCCCAGAACGCACCGAACTCCCCGACCTCGCCGCCGGTGAGGCCGGCCACGATCCGCGCCGACAGCCAGAAAAGGTAGAACAGGCCCACTGTGCCCCACAGTGCGAGCAGTACGAGCAGCGGCGGGGCGCCGGCCGCCGCCGAACCACCGCGCACCTGGTATTTGGGCCGTTTCCGCGCCATGTTCGGCCTCACTCCCTTCGGATCGCCTGGTCCGTGTCGTAGAGAACGAGTTCGTCGCGGGTGAGCGACATCTGCACCGGAATCCCCAGTCGCTCCGCGCCGGTCTTGATCAAGTACTTGCCGCGCCCCGGGTGGCGTGCCCCGGGCTGCCAGGAGTCCGGCGACGACCACGACGACACCAGCCCCTGCTCGGGGCCTGTCAGCGGGGTGATCCGGTTGACCCAGGCGAGCTCACGCGGCGGCAGGCCGGCCAGAACGGTGATGGCGGAGCGGTCCACGAACCCCCGCGCTTTGGCCCGGTCTTCCTCGGTAGCCAGCGCCTCCAAGTCGCTGAGGGAGTGCGTCACCATGACCGAGGCCATGCCTTTGGAGCGGTTGAGCCGGGTCAGGGAGTCGGCGAACTCCACCAGCCCGGGGGCGCCGCGCAGGGCGCGCCACAGTTCGTCCATCACCCCGATATAGGAGCGGCGCCGGGTGAGACCATGATCTGCGAGCACGGAGGCCGCGTCGACCATGCCGAAGCCGTAGCTCCAGGTACACAGCATCGCCGCGGTCAGCAGCTTGTCTCCGGCGGCGCCCACCCGGGAGATGTCGACGCTGACGCCCGGCGCCTCCATGTCGAGCTGGCTGGTGGTCTCACCGTCGAAGACGCCGGCCAGGGACCCGGTGCACAGTAGGCGGAGGGTGAAGATGAGGTCGTCCACGCGCTCGTTGTACTGGTCGCGGCTGGCCGCGCGGGCCATCAGCCGCAGCTCGTCGGGGCCCTCCTCGATCACCTTGAGCACGTCGACGACCGTGGGTTCACGCTGCCCGCGAAGGCGCTCGTCCAGCAGGTCGACCGCCCCGCCGAGGACGACCTCCTCGGAGTTGTCGACCCGGCCCTCGCGGATCAAGGTGCACAGCGCCATCAGCAGTGATATCCGACGGGACCGGACCTCCCACCGCAGCTTCTCCCGCTCCATGTCGCTGAGCTGGTCCATGACCCCGCCCAAAGGGCCGGCGTCGAGGGGGTTGATCCGGTCCAGCCCGCGGCCGACCTGCACGACCTGGCCGCCGAGGTGGCGGATCAGCTCGGTGTAGTCGGGCTTGGTGTCACCGAGGATGATGGCCTGTGATCCGAAAGCCACCGCCCCGGTCACCAGCCGTTTGACGAACGTGGATTTTCCGGTCCCCGGCTGGCCCAACACGAAGCAGCCGGGGTTGGTGACCAGGCCGGCGCGCAGCCACGCCATCGGGTCCATGCATACGACCTCCCCGGAGAGGAGGTCGCGACCGATCGGGGTACCGATCGACGGCGGTTTGCTGCTGGTGACGAACGGGAACAGGCCGCACGCCTGCGCGGTCGTGGCCTGGTACTCGACCGCGTTGGGGACGTTGGGCGCGGCACCGCCCCCGCGGTGCCGCCAGCCGAAGATCGGGGCGATGACGTCGCGTTCCCGGGCTCGTTCCCGCGCCTTCTCCCGGCTCTCGGCCTGGCGCTGTTCATTCTTCCTCTGTTTGAGGCGCTTGCGTTCGGCTTTCTGCTGGCGGCGCTCATCACGCCAGCTCTGCCGTTCAACGATCGCCATATCCGGCCCCCTCTATCCCATACCGCGCTGGATGAGGAACGGCGGGCAGACACCGAGCGGCAGTGTCGCCGCGAACGCGACGTCCTGGCTGCCCCAGGCCCGGCGCAGCCGGATCCGGGAGGTCTCGGCCGCCGATTCCGTGTGCGCGACCGCCTGCTTCAGCTTTTCGGGATCGTCAACGGTGGCGCAGGTGTAGAGGCTCATCTGCACCAGGCCCGCGCCGCGCGTCTCCTCGCGGGCCGCCTGCCTGGCGTAGGCGAGGTCCTGGCTGTCCCGGGCGCTGACCCGGTGGCGCACCCGCCAGGACATCTCACTCTTGTACTGGGCGGCGGAGTTCTGCGTTTCCAGGGCGCGCGCCGCCGCGGCGGCCGGCCACGGCCGGAACAGGAGCGTGGTCCGCTTGGTCCACCGGGTGGGGGCCAGCAGTTCGGCCAGCACCGTGCTGATGACGTGGGTGCGAGGGGCTTCCTGCCAGATCCAGGCGACGCTGGTGCCGCTGTCGTGGTTGTACTGGTCGTGGAGGGCTTCGGCCTCGACCGGTGTGGCGTCGGTCCAGTCGCCGATCTCGATGTCCTGCGACCGGTTGTGCAGCATGGTGTTGAAGTCGTTGAGCGCGGCCGGGTCGTAGGCGGTGCGCACCATGGCGACGAGCTGTTCGGGGGTGGCCCGCCCCAGCACGGACACCCCCGTGCCCGCGAGGCTGTTCTCAAGCCGGTTGAGGTAGTTGCTGATCTCCGCGGCGGCCTCCATGCGGCCTTTGGGGGCGACCGGGAACTTGCGCGGGTCGAAGGTGATGCTGACGCGGGTCTCGATCTGGGCGCTGACCGCGGGAGCCAGCTCGACGAGGTCGTGCATGATCTTGCGGGCCTGCTGCGGCGAGTGGGGATCGATCTGCGCGTTGACTCCGTCGCGCAGCGCCACTCCGGGGTCGGGGCGCGACTCGACCGTCACGCTGACCCACTGCACCCAGGGCATGTAGCCGAGCGACGCCAGCCACTGGTGCCAGTTGGCCACCCAGCTGTCGACATCGGCCGGTTCCGCCAGCCACACCGAGTTCGACGACACCAGGATCGTCGCGGTCATGTGCCCTAGCCGCCGGTTCCACCCGATGCCGAACCGCCCTCCTTTGCCGTCTTCGCAGGACAGTAGGGTGACGGGGGCGAGGACCCCCGGCAGTTGGAAGGCACGCGGGTGCTCCACCATGACCCCCGCCCGGTAGCGGGTGTGCCCGAGCATCGAGGACCACCACCAGCGGAACCGGGTGAGGAGGAAGCTCAGCAGCGACTCGCCCTGCACCGGAACCGCCGCGAACAGGAACACCACCACCATGATGGGCAGCAGGTAGATGGCCAGTCCCGGCGCGTACAGGCCGGACAGCATCAGCAGGACCAAGCAGCCCAGCAGGCCGAGGGTGGCATTGAAGCCCAACCCGAACAGTCCGATGCTGCGCCGGCGGCGCCAGCCGCCGTAAGTGCGAACCACTTAGATCATCCTCCCATCGGCCCCGTCCGGGAGGTGTGAACCGGATGAGGGGGGCGGTCCTGACACGCCCGGGTCAGAGATGGCACCGCCGTCTCCTGATGCGGTCGTGATCGCACCCCCGGGGGTGTCCCCGGTGGAGGAGACCGCCGGCTCGGTCGGAATGGCCTCGCCCGCGCCGCTGGGCTCCACGGAACCCTCGTTTGTCTCGGTCTGTCCTGTTTCGACCGTCTGTTCCGTGGCCCCCGGGGCGGGGTCCTCCAGCCCGCCTCCGGTACTGGGGCTGTTCACTCTGCTTCCGGTAGTCGACACCTGCTGCGGTCCTCCCTGCGTCCCCAGGGGGTTCGTGTCCTGGGCGCCCGTCCCGGAGAGGTCAGCGGTCGTCACGGTCGGGCCGCCTTCAGGGTTCGGAGCGCCGTCATCGAGGTTGCGCCCTACATCATTCGCCCGCTGTGTCGCGTTCTGCGCCTGCTCCTGGAGCCCGTTCCCACCCCCCGAATAGCTGGCCGGCTCGATTGAACCGGAGTTGTTTCCGCTGGTGGTCGTACCGTCGTTACCGCCACCGTCACCGCCGCCACCACCGCCGCCACCGCCGCCGCCACCGCCGATAGAGCTGATGCCGCCCGCGGCGAGGGCCAGCGCCCAGACACTGCCGGAGCTCATGAGCTTCATCAGCACCGGCAGCGCGCCCGTGGCCAGCAGCATGACGGCCGCGCCCACCAGGAACTTGAAGAGCGAGTCGTCGCTGGCCGCGAGAATGACGAGGCCGGCGAGGTACACCAACAGGATGAGCGGTTTGTACAGCAGGCAGGCGAGTAGCCAGCCGATCACCTTGGGGAAGATCTTCAGGCCCGGGATCATCGTGCTCGCCGCGGCCAGTGGAAGGAGGCAGGCGATCAGGTAGATGATGGCCTGCAGCAGCACAAGGACTACGATCTGGGCGATCAGGCCGAAAACCACCGCGAGCCCGATCATGTAGGTGACCGCTTCCTGAGCGGCCTCGGTTATGAAGCCCAGCTCGTCGCCCTCCAGGGCCACGCGCATGATGCTCGGGTAGACCTGCTTGGCCGCGTAGATGAAGTTGCGGGTCGTCGTTTCGCTAGGGCTATCTTCATTCTCATTCGGAATCTCGAATGTCCCGGTAGATGTGATCATGTAGCCGAGCGCGCGACTGAACCCCATCAGGAGATGGATGAAGAAGATCCCGGCGAAGGTGGTGATGATGACCGTGAGCAGGCCGCGGACGAGGTCCATCATCGGGTCGAGGCGGCGGTACCAGAGCAGGCGGACCGCCGAGATCAGGATGCCGAGTGTCGCGAGGAAGAGGATGAACGGGTTGAAGACGTTCTGCAGATGCAACATCCCCTGGTCGACGACGGGATAAACCGGCCTCCCTCCGCTGAACTCGATTTCTGTCTGGCCAGAGATGATGAACTGGTCATCGATCAGGTAATCAAAGAGGGTCTCGATAATCCCTTGGAGGCTCTCTGATATCCAGCTCTCGGCTTCCGTGTTCAGAACTATCATATCCTGTTCACCTCCTTCTTCTCCTCCAATATAAGTCCTAATATCCAGCGGCTACACCGTAGGCCACCTCAGAAATCCTCACAGTAGGTCTCCGGCTCCTCCTGCGTGCTCGTCACCCAGTCCGGGAAGTGCTCACATACGTATGCCATTTGGAGATAGTTGGGCATATGCGCGCCCTTGACCTCATCTGAAATACTGTCCTCACTCGGGGCATCGGGGCATCCGGTGAGCTCATCCACCATTTCAATGAGGTTGGGGCAGTGGTAGTCGGCCCAGACCCAAGAGTTTTCTCTGAGGTTCTCGGTCGTGCACGGGGAATGCTGGATCGGCGATCCCGGCGTTATATAGCAGTACTCGTAGCAGTCCTTCTTGCCGTCCTCGGTTTCGGTGCAGCGCCGGTCTTCGGGACCCTCCAGCGGAATGATCGCCGCGAGCTCTTCCCAGTCGTCATCGTCCGGGCAGACATAGGGGTCGCCGTTCTCACCGGGCTTGTCGCTGGGGCGGACCAGGCACGCGGGGCCCCGCGTGTCATCGATGTGCTCCCGCTCAGACGCGTTCTGCTTGTCCACGGTGTCTTTGATGATGGTGCCGAGCTCTTCCTCGGTCGCGTGGACAGACCCCTGCAGCAGCGTCCCCGCCAGACTCCCGGCGGCCACCAGCAGCGCCACCCCCAGCACCACCCACGGCAACTCGGCCATACCCCGCGCGGCGATCCACGGGTCACCCGTGAAGTTCGCATGGATCATCCGCCCACCGATGATGATCAGGGCGAGAACCCCCAGGAGCACCCCCAGGCCGGCCACATACCCCAGGACGTCATTGCCGCGCTCCTTGAACTCGTCCAAGGCCA
>JAJYTD010000093.1 GCA_021793235.1 Actinomycetes bacterium
GCGACAGCAGGATGCCCCCGACCAGCACCACCGTTGGCCACGACAGCCGCCCGGTTTCCCGGCCGGTGGTCTTGTCTCGTTGGCGTTCTGCGGCGGCCATGACGCAGGTCAGGTCGATGCAGACCGGATGGATGGCCCAGGCCATCCATCCGGTCTGGCCGTGTTCGGTGGCGGTGTCGCGGATGTGGGTGAACGACCCCGCCGCCGCGATACCGGCCAGCACCACGACCGGCCCGGAGTCGGCAACCGCGCCCAGCACGCGGTTCATGCCGCCCGCCGGGTGTCGATCAGGGCCAGCAGCGCGGCCAGTTCCTCATCACAGGTGTGGGTGTCGGCCCAGGCGTCGACCGGGCCGGGCCGGGGCGAGGTGAACACCTCGGCGCAGCGCTGGCACCGCGCGATGTGCAAGGACCGGAACTCGTCCCACTGGACGCCGACCGGCCACACGTCCCACGACGACACCACAGGCGAGCGGGACGAGCCCGAGGACGAGGACGACGAGCGCGAGGACGGGGACGGGACGGCGACGAACCGAGGACGAGGACGGGGACCAGGGGCGCGGGTCTGCATCGGGCAACCTCCGAACGGGTCGGGTTTGGGCATGGGTCGGGTAGGG
Source organism: Actinomycetes bacterium (assembly GCA_021793235.1). Taxonomy (GTDB): domain Bacteria; phylum Actinomycetota; class Actinomycetes; order Streptosporangiales; family Streptosporangiaceae; genus JAJYTD01. The sequence continues at coordinate 617 of JAJYTD010000093.1, forward strand.
ACGTGGCGCGGATTGAGGGCTCGCACCGAGCCGAAGGGAAGGAGCGGAGAGGGAACCGGGCCGCTTATGCGGCGGTGGGGGTGACGGGGACGGAGCCGATGAGGGTTTCCCAGTCCGGGGTCAGGTGCGCGTAGGAGCGTGCGGCGTGTTCGGCCTCATGCTCGGGGACATAGACCGAGCGGGCGCGGTGCCAGGTGCCGTCCTGCCCGGCCACGATGCACACACCGGGTGTCTCGGCGGGGATGGCGCGGGCGGCGTCCAGGGCGGCCGGGTCCAGGTCGCCGAGCGTCATGTTGGCGGTCTCGGGGTCGTTGACGCGGTGGCAGACCCGGCCGGAGAGCTGGGCGCGCAGGGCGGTCACACCCGGACCGAGGTCGGAGCCGATGCGCTGTCCGCACACGATCAGGTGCACGGCGAACGCGCGGCCGAGCTGCGCCACCCGCAGCAGCGCGGTAGCCGTCCGCGACACCTCCTCTTTCTCGGACTTGTCGGCCATCAGGAACAGTTCGGCCACCTCGTCCACCAGGACGACGACGGGGACCGGCCGCAGCGCCTCGGGCAGCGTCCACACGTTGCGGGCACCGTGCGCGCGGCACAGGCCCATGCGGTTCTCAAGCTCGCCTACCAGGTCCGTGAGCAGGTCGACCGACTCTTTGCGGGTGGTGGCCAGCGCCGACAACCGAGGCGCGTACGGCGTGAACTCCACCCCGCCCTTGAGATCGAACCCGACCAGCGCCACCGGTTGCGGAGCCAGGTCGCGAATGATGGCGTTGGCCAAGTTGGACTTGCCCGACTGCGTCGCCCCGGCGTTGACCCAGTGCGGCACGGTGCGCAGGTCCATCACCCAGTCACGCCCGTTCTCCAGCCTGCCGGGCCGCACCCGCAGCAGTTCCACCGGCGCAGGCGACAGCGTCACCTCGGTCAGCGGGTCACGCATGGTCGCCCACAACGTCACGTAACCGGGCCGCACATCGACCACGCGGACCGAGTGGACACGCCACGCGTGCGCGATCCCCTCAGCCGCCTTCTCGTAATCGGCGGGAACCTGCCCGTCATGCAGGCGCAGCCGCATACGCCACCCCAGCCGAGTCGGCCGCAGCAGCCCGAGGCGCGGCGAGCGCTCGACGTCGACCCGCCGCACCCGCCGCCTGTGCTCGACCACGGTTGCGGCCGAGCGGGACGCAGGACCGACGACCGGGACGGCGTCGAGGGTGAGCCGGAACCGCCGCCGGTTGCGGGTCAAGCGGCACCCCGAGGCGACGTGATGCCACGTCAGGTACACCAGCACCGCCCGCGCCGGGAAGCCGACGCCGTACCAGAAGGAGGCCGGGTGGTATCGGCGCCAGGCCCAGAGCCCGGCCGCCGCAGCGGCCAGGACCCCGAGCACCAGGAGCAGATCACTCATCACGGCCGCCGTTCAGGCCACGCCCGCCGCGCCGGACGCGTCCGACGAGCCAGACGGGGACGCCGACACGGGAACGATGCGCTCTGCGCGGTAGGCCACGCCCCAGCGCTTCTCACCGCCCAGCACCGCTTCCCACGGGAATGCGGAGAGGCCGACCGGCGTCACGACCTCCCCGATCGTCACCGACTGGTCGCCGGTCACCGCCACGTTGAGCAGTTCCACCCGCCCCGTGGCGTCAGCGGCCGACAGACCCACCGTGAACACCGTCTGACCGTTGCGGTCCGTCTTCACCTCCCCTGTCTCCTGACTGACCAGCTTGGGACGCGGCGGCGACACGCACACGAACGTCAGCGCCGACAAGTCCACCGGGATGTTTCGCACGAAGAACCTCCGAGGTTCGTAGGACCACTTAGACAACATAGTCTGCATAGTCGTCCAAGCTGTCAAGGCCGCCATGGTTTTCTTGGCCGGTTGGCTGTGCTGAACTGGAGGGCAAGCCCCCGAAGGAAGGCGGACGATGGTCAAGAGGACCGGACGGCCCGGATATCTCCAGATCGCCGATGACCTGCGGCAACAGATCAGCGACGGGCGACTGTCGCCCGGACAGTCCTTGCCGTCGACCGCCCGACTCCGCGAGCGGTACGACGTGTCCGCCGGCGTGGTGAAGGCCGCCATCAGCGTGTTGCGCACCGAGGGGCTTGTGATCGGCCAGCAGGGCAAGGGCGTGTTCGTCCGTGACCAGGTCGACGCCGAGCCACCGAGCACGGCCGCCGCGCCCGCCGAGGGCGATGTGACGACAAAGCAGCTCACGGAAGTTCTCGCCGCTGTCCGTGACCTGGGCGAACGAGTCGCCCGTATCGAGCGGACCGTGTTCTCAGAGCGTTCTCAAGCTGATCGACCCGGCAAGTGAGGTCGTCCAACTCGGCGAGAATCAGGTTCAGCAACTCCCGAGGAGTCCGCCCGTGCTCGCCGTCCGCCGCCATCGGTGACCGCCTCCCGTAGTGATCCGTTGCTTCGTTCGGCACACCGGTATTTCAGTTCAGGAGGTCGCCAAAGCCCATCACTATTGCTTCATCAGGTTCTTTCACGTCCGTTTATACGTCCGCTTTCACGCCCCAGTGCAGACGTTGAGCGTGCGCTGCCGTGCGCTGATATCTGCGAAAGCCGGAAAGGCTGGATTTGAGCACGACCAAGCTTCGGACCGGATGGCAGCCCCACAAGCTCCGCGAACATCGCGAGAGCCACGGCTTGACCCTTGAGGCCGCAGGCGACAAGTTGCGCCAGGTCGCCCAGCGAGGAGGGCTCAGGGTCGCGGCGAACTTCCAAACCCTGTGGGGCCACGAGAACGGCAACATGTACCCAGGCCCCCACTACCGTCGCGCCTACTGCCTCTTGTACAAGGCCACCGAGCCGGAGTTGGGCTTTCGTCTCCCGCTCCCCTCCGAGGAGTCCGGAGACCTGACCCTTCCCTTGCCGGGGCCGCTCTCTCCGGCAGCGACCGAGGAAGCCGCTTCCGCCATCACGCAGGGCCTGGACCGGGTCTCCGACCAGACCCAGGACCGCGACCCCACCGCCGGCGACGCGCTCAAGGCCCGTGTGGTCAACGCATGGCGAGGCCGAGCGATGAGCGGCAGCATCGGCACCACCACCCTCGTCCTGGTCGGCGGGTACGCCGGGTCAGGCAAGACCGAGTTCGCCCGCTTCCTCGGCGACATCTCAGGATGGGCCTTCCTCGATAAGGACTCGCTCACGCGACGCCTCACCGAACGCCTGCTGATCTCGATGGGAGGCGACCCGCACGACCGTCACACCGACCTTTATCTGAACGAGGTCAGGCCACTGGAATACAAGTGCCTCATGGACGCCGCGAACGACAACCTTGATTGCGGCATATCCACGATCCTCGCCGCCCCCTTCATCGCCGAGTTGAACGACCAAGCGTGGTTGAGCCGCCTGACCAACCGCTGCAAGGCCAAGGGCGTCGACGTCGCCGTGATCTGGGTCCGGTGCGACGTCGACTCCATGCGCGAGTACATCGAGTTCCGTGACGCGCCGCGTGACGCGTGGAAGCTCGCCAACTGGGATCAGTACGCCAGCACGCTCAACACCGACAGCAGCCCGCCCGGCGTGCACCTCACCATCGACAACCGGCTAGGCGCAGCGATCAGCGTCGCCGACCAGACACGGGAGGCACTGCGTAGGGTCATCGCATGACCGGTCACGGCGTGATCCTCTACGGCCCGCCCACCAGCGGCAAGGACACCGTCACCGCCGAGCTGGTTAGCCAGGACGCCCGATTCGCACCCGTCGCCAAGCTCAAGGTCGGTACCGGCCGTACCACGGGTTACCGGAGAGTCTCGTCCGCCGAGTTGGACAAGCTCCGGGCGGCCGGGCGAGTGGCCGTCGAGACCCACCGCTACGGCAACGTCTACGCCGTCGACCGTGACGACATCGCCGCCCTGGTCGAAGCCGACCGGGTTCCCGTCGTCCACATGGGCAACCTCGCCGACCTGCGACGCCTGCGCGCCGCCGTCCCGCTCGCCTGGACCAGCGTCCTACTGTGGATTCCCCGCGCCGTCTGCGCCGACCGCTCCAGACAGCGCAGGGACACCGACACCCCGGCCCGTCTCAAAGCATGGGACGAAACCCGCAACGATCTGCGCACCGCCGGAGCACCGGTCTTCAACCTGATCATTCACACCGACCAGACCGACCCCGCCGAGGCCGCCCAGCGCATCATCACCACCGTGGCCGCCGGCCCACAGCCATCCGTGACCGTCCCGCCCGATCTCGACTAGGAGACGGCCGCGCGACAGAGACCAACGCCCCAGCATCTTGCTCCGCCGCGCGGCCGTCACGGCCATGGCCACCCATCGGGCCGTCTGATGGCCATGGCCAGCTCTCGAATCGTCACCGCTTCCACCAGACGCCAGCCGCCGCTGTAACGCACCAGCGCCCAGTACGTTCGCGTGGCCTGCCCCAGCCAGCACGGAACCCCGAAACGCTCCGCAACCTCCTGGAGAGCCGCCCTAGCGTCCATCAGCCCGAGCCGCTTCTCCTGGACGAGGCCGCAGCAGACACCCACGGCATCAGCAACGAGGCGATACGACTAACGGCCAGGTCGATTTGTGAGCAAGGCGCGAGCAGTTCGCCAGTACTGGCCCGATACCACCACTCGCGATCGACGCCGACCACGGTGACGCTCTCCCCGATGCACGACGTACCGGGGGAGTACACCCGCAGCATCCGAACCGCATCGCAGTACCGGCGTTCCGTACGCCATCCCTCACGATGCAGCGCCCGTCGAAGCCGATCGAGCTGACGACGCGACGTGAGCGGCCGAGGCAGCGCAGCGAGTGCACCCGGGGGATTGAGCACCCGCCCCGCCGCCTCAGCCACCCCCGAGACCGCCTCCTGACCCGAGGCGGCCCCATCCGGTGATGGCGAGGGAGATCGAGCAGCCATCACCAGGCCCTCTTGAACCTCGGACGGCCTGCACGCTGCGCCTCCGCTATCAGCGCTTCACGCAGCGACGCCGAGTCCGGCCGGATCACCGTCGGGTCGACGCCAGCGGCCGGGTCATGCAGCGTCGCGACCCAGTCACCGGGACGCCCGTCCCAGCGACGAGACCGCCAGATCCGATGTCCGGTGAACTCCTCCCGGAGCCGACGAAGCACCGGGTCATCCGTCTGCGCACGCGTTTCCATCGGGTCTTCCTCACGGGGTGTCATCGAGCTGAACGCGGCATGCCGTCAGCCGCCCCGCCAGCGTCCCGCCGTCACGCGTCTTACAAAGGAGCCTGACAGGGGGCCAGTAGGGGGCCAGACTTGCTCACAGGAGGTAGCCGCCCATGACGACCGAGGCACGACGAGCGTTCGGCGCATACCTGGCACGCCTACGCGGGAGCAGAAGCCAACGCGCCCTAGCCGCTCAACTCTGCGACCTCGCCGGTTCTGACACGATCACCCGACACGAGGTGTCCCGCTGGGAACGCGGCGTACGCGTCCCCGACGACTGGCTTCCCTACCTCGCCCGCGCCCACAACGTCGCGCTCCCCGTCCTGGAACGCATGGCCGCCCAAGCCCACGGCCGCGACCCCGACCAGGACGGCACCCCGTTCGACCTGTCCGCGTTCTTCTCCGGAGCCCAAGACCTCAAGACCCGCCTTGCGAACGCATGGCACGGCCGAGCCGTCGCCAACGCCGGCGGCAACCCCATGCTCATCCTGGTCGGCGGCTACGCCGGATCAGGCAAGACCGAATTCGCCCGCTTCCTGTCCGACCTGTCCGGGTGGGCATTCCTCGACAAGGACGCCCTCACCCGCCGCATGACCGAACGCCTACTGATCTCCCTCGGAGCCGACCAGCACGACCGGCACACCGACCTCTACCGCACCGAAGTACGCCCCCACGAGTACCGGTGCCTGCTCAACGCCGCCTACGGCAACATCGACTGCGGCGTATCGATCATCCTCGCCGCCCCGTTCATCAGCGAACTGAACAACCCGAGCTGGCTTCCCCGCCTCACTCATCGATGCCAAGCCAAGGGCGTCGACGTCAGAGCCATATGGGTTCACAGCGACTTGGACACCATGCACGAGTACATCGAGCAGCGCGACGCCCCCCGCGACGGCTGGAAGCTGGCCAACTGGGACGAGTACGCCAGCACCCTCAACACCGAGGACCCGCCCGAGGCCGCACACCTCACCATCGACAACCGCCTAGGCGCAGCCGTCAGCCTCGCCGACCAGACCCGCCGAGCCCTGAGCAAGCTCATGCCATAACCCCAGGTCAGCGACTTACAGGCCGCGCCCGATGAGAACTTTCTTTACGTCTTCAAGGGCGCCCGCTACGCGGCCGCCGCCGGCCGGTCCGGGCCGGGCATGCGGCCTCTCCGGGCCGACCCGCCCCGGCCGCCCGGCCTGGAACAGAGGCGCCGAGGTTAGTCGTGTCCATCCGGTATGCTCCCGCCGCCCGTTGGGTGCGTAGCATCGCGAAGCGACGGCGGGAGCATACCGGATGGAGTCAAGCTCACGCTCCGCCACGCCCCCTGACCTGTGGTTCCGCCCTC
>JAJYTD010000094.1 GCA_021793235.1 Actinomycetes bacterium
GACGGCGACGCGCAGCCGGCGGGCGCGAAACTGAAGGCGCCGCTGTCCCCGCCTGTCAACCCGGGGGCCACCCTGGCCCCGGACGCGGCGGCGTCCGCGGCGCCGTCCGCTGCCAGTTCGGCGCCGAAACCGGCCGAGGTCAAGGGCTGGTTCGCCTGGCCGTCCGGCCGGTGGTGGTGGACGATCGGCGGCGGTGTCCTCGCCGCCGCGGCGGCCGTGGCGGGCTACAGCCTGACCCGCCACCCGCGCCGCTGGTTCCCCACCCTCCGCTGAACCGGCCCGCGGCCGGGCACCCCAGACAGTGCCCGGCCGCGGAGCCGTCCAGGCGCAGCAGCCCCATGCCGGACCCCAGGCAGACGCTGAAGACGACCGCGTCGACCCATCGGACGGCCAGACGTCACCCGCCCACCGCTCCGCAAGACATGACGCTCCAGTTCTCGACGAGATGATCGAGGTGCTGGAGGGCCTGGGCATCCCCGTCGTCCTTTTAGCCCCGCCATCCAGGGGAACCCGCGATGGAGGGTTACCGGGACGCGGGCCGAGGATCTAATCGGGCCGGATGGATGGTCACGGCGTCGAGCCGCGGGTGAAGAACGGCCCGGCGCTGGCGAGCGGCGGCACCGAGGCCGTGAAGGACGCGATCACAGCCACGATCACCACGCTGCCCAAGCAGCTACGGCGCTCGCAGCCCTGAGGCCACGCACAGAACTTTCCGGCATACGCAATGCGCGTCGACACCGAGCCGGCCGTCTACTTCGCCGACCCGCACAACCCCTGGCAACGCGGCACCAACGGACTGCTGCGACAGTACTTTCCCAAGGGCACCGACCTGTCGCGATGGGACGCCGATGAGCCGAAGCAGTCTCCCGCCAGCTCCCCGATTGGCTCCCGAGCCCGCGAAGAGGTCACCAGAGAACCGGAAGAACCAAGACTGGCAACGGCGACTCGGAACCAGAGAAGCCCGGCAAGGCCAAGCCCGAGGGCCCACGCCAGGTCGGGGGCGAGCGCGGCAACAACGACCACGAAGACACAACAGGTCAACCCGAAACCGGCAACGTCGGCGCCCAGGGCAACCAAGACAAGAAGCTACTCCCCCAAGAGACCGGCAGCACCCAACGACAAGGTCCACGCTTATCCGCTGACTCGAGAGGGAGATAAGTGAAATTTCGACTGCAAACCGGAAACCCTGAGACTCTGAAGGTAGAGTCGGCCGAAGACATGGCAGACGCAACAGGGCAGATGTATCCCATGGACACCGAGGACGCCATCTTGTTCTGGAACCGGATCCCCGTGCGACTCGAATACCGTTACGATATTCCCGTCCTACTCGATGACCTAGTCCCGCTGCTTGAAGAGGTCCAAGACCCCAACTTCTCCCAGACTCAGGTCCACTGGGGGTCCGACACATTCTCCACCGAATGGAGGATCGCACGCGAGAGCGATTCGCTCTGGATCGATTCGCGCTGGGACAGTGTTCACGGAAGCTACGAGTTTCTTCTCAACGAGAGAAGCCAGTTGACCGTAAGTATCGACTCCTTCGTGGCCGAATGGCTGAAAGTGCTACGCCGGATCACATCAGATTTCGCCATCCACCATGTACGCCTGGAAAATGATGACATCGCGGTCCGAGCGAGAAGATTGTCGTCGAAGTCGAATTGACCTAAAAAAGCAGACGCAGATTCCTCCGGTTACAAAGTGTCTCTCCACCGGCGTTTGTGGGTGGGGGATCACGGTATGATCGCCGGTGGCGTGGCGGGCCTGAACCGCGAAGAAGACCTGGTAGGACGGTTGATCTCTCACCACCCACCACCCCCACCAAAGGCTCCACATGTTTTCTATCGTTCTTCACTGCCGTTACCGCACCGAACCCTGCAGCACGTGAGCGGCGTCGCAGGCCGCCACCGCAAGCAGATCGGCAGCAAGGCCGGGTGCACCTCGAGCTTCCGGACTCGGCCGGGCGCCGGCCAAGGCCCGCAAGGATGATCTGCTGACCTGGTGCTGGACGGCACGCTCATCCCGATCGATCGCGTTTGCGGACGACTGACCCTTTTAGGCGTCGTCTCTTGGCTGTAGTCGGTAGCCTGCGCCTGTGGCGATTGTCGAACGGTTGGTTCCGGACGAGTTGTGGTAGTTGTCCCAGCGGGTGGTTCCGCCTGCCCCGACACGGCCACAGGGCGGTGGCCGGCGCCGGCACGGGGATCGTGAGACGCCGGCGGCGATCATTTTCGTGTCCACCACTGGCTGCACCTGGCAGCAACTGCCGCCGGTGTTCGGCCCGTCCGGGCCTACCGCGCACGGTCGTGGTAGACGAGCTCCCGTCGCCAACGGATGGCTGACGCTCCCTGAGGGCGGAAGACCGTCTCCGCGATGAAGCCCACGGTCTGCGCAGGACCACCAGAGGCTTCACAGGCTCTCTCAAGACGGAGAACCCAGTGGCGAAGATCCTCATCGGTAAGTACGAAGGCTCGATCTACGAGGAGGGGGACAGCTGGACCGGCGCCATATCGCTACAGGCGAGCCGACAAGCACGTCATCCCTCTCATCGGTAAGGCGAAGCTCAAAGAGCTGCGTGCCGACGACGTCGACGAATGGCTCGATGGCCTTACCGAGAAGCTGTCCACCCGCACCCTGCAGAGGTTCCACGCCATCCTGTAAGGCTCGATCTGGCAGGCGCAGGCACGAGACAAGGTCACACGGAACGTGGCCGAACTGATCACCACCCCGAAAGGGAGGGCCGGACGGCCCAGCAAGGCGCTCACAGTCCCCCAAGCCATGGCCGTGCTGGAGGAGGCCAAGTCGTCTCGCCTGTACGCGTACGTGGTGCTCAGCCTCATGGTCGGCATCCGCACTGAAGAGGCACGAGCCCTTCGCTGGCATCACGTCGTCGCCTGGCTGCAGGACGAGGACGCTTGGCGGACCGTCGACGAGGTCGGTTTCGACCACGACAGGTTCGCCCTCTACGTCTGGCGTTCCGTGCGAACCCACGGCGACACCAAGACCAGGAAGTCCCGCCGGACCCTTGAGCTACCTGCTCAGGCAGCGGACGCCTTGCGGAAGCACCACGCCCGCCAGGCCGTCCAGCGGCTCAGGGCGGGCCAGGCCTGGCAGAACAACAACCTGGTCTTCTGCACCGGGAGAGGGACGGCCCTCGACGCCGCGAACGTGCGCCGTGGTTTCCGGCTGATCACTGCGAAGGCGGGCCTCGGAGAGAACTGGACTCCCCGCGAACTCCGGCACTCGTTCGTCTCGATCCAGAGTGACAGCGGCGTGCCGCTGGAGACGATCGCCGATCTCGTGGGGCACGCGGGGACGGCCGTGACCGAGAAGGTGTACCGGCACCAGTTGCGGCCGGTCATCACCAAGGGGGCCGACACCATGAACACGGTCTTCGGCCAGGACTGTCGCGCGGAGTCCGCGTAAGTCTGAGGGTGGTGGCTCCCCGAGGGGCCTCAAGATCGAAAAAGGTCTCGGATTGATCTCCGAGACCCTGTCTGAGCTGCTGAAACGTGGTGGGCGATACTGGGTTCGAACCAGTGACCTCTTCGGTGTGAACGAAGCGCTCTCCCACTGAGCTAATCGCCCGTGCGGGCCGGGGGCCCGACGACGGAAACTCTAGCGCATCTTGGGCGGTGCGCGTGCATCGTGGTCAGGTCCAGAAGGCGGGTTCGTCGATGGCCCAGGGGGCCGTCAGGCCGTAGAGGGAGAGGTAGGCGACCAGGCCGGCGGCGACGAGGAGGGCGGTGGCGGCGCCGAGGATGAGGTTGCGGCGGCGCCTGCGGGGGTCGAAGGCCTGTTCCTTGGCGCGGTCGGCGGCGGCCTTGGCGCGGTGGAGGGCGCGCTGGGCCCAGGCGAACTCGGTGGCGAGGATGGCGAGGCCGACGACGGTGCCGACCAGGCCGGGGCCGGGGGTGACCATCATGATCAGGCCGCCGATGAGGACGGCGGTGCCGATGGTGAAGACGCCCGCGCGCCAGGCGGTGTTCAGCAGGGGGTTGCTCCGGATGCGCTCGCGGAACCGGTGGCGGCGCCCCCGCGCCCCCGGACGGGCTTCTTTTTCCTGATTGATCGTCACGGTTTTACCCCAAGCCAGTAGATCGGCCGCCCGGGACGTTAGGTTACCGTGCCCGATCGTCCCACGGACGGGTGGCACGATGGGGGGAAGATCCGCTTTTACGCAGGTCAGGCGGCGGTTTTGCTAACGTGAGATGGATCACAAACGCCGGGGGCCTCGGAATGTTCGGCCGAGATCAGGCAGTTAGGCGTCATAGATCGCGGGGATGTCCCGGGGTAGGGATGAAGCACCCACCGGCGTCTCCGCGAGGCAGCGGGACCGACGTAAGAGGGAATGGCCATGAACAGCAGCACCACCGTCTCAGCAGAGCTGGGCCTTCGTCTCGTCGTCCCCGACCGCACGACCGTGCCCCTGCTCGCGGGGCTGGAGTACGCGGCCGACGATCCGTACGCGATCCGGATGGCGTTCTATGTGGGCGATGACGAGCCGGTGGAGTGGATCTTCGCGCGGGAGCTCCTGACGGTCGGCATCGTGCGCAGGGTCGGGGACGGAGACGTGCAGGTCTGGCCGGGCTCCGACGACGGCACCCTGCACATCGCGCTGTCGTCCCCGTTCGGGGACGCGCTGTTCGAGGTGCCGCTGCCGGAGCTGGCCGACTTCCTGCACCGCACCTACCAGGCCGTGCCTGCGGGTGAGGAGAGCGAGTTCATCGACATCGACGCCGAGCTGGAGAACCTGCTCTGGCCGTCGTGAGGCCTAGCCGGAGAGGCGCTCGATGTGGCGCATCTTGTTCATCGCGTCCAGCGCGGCGACCTTGTAGGACTCGGCGAGCGTCGGGTAGTTGAACACCGCGTTGACCAGGTAGTCGACGGTGCCGCCGCAGCCCATGACGGTCTGGCCGATGTGGACCAGCTCGGTCGCGCCGGTGCCGAAGACGTGGACGCCGAGGAGGCGGCGGTCCTCGGGTGAGACGAGGAGCTTCAGCATCCCGTAGGAGTCGCCGATGATCTGGCCGCGGGCCAGCTCGCGGTAGCGGGAGACGCCCACCTCGAAGGGGATCTTGGCTTCGGTGAGGTCGTCCTCGGTGCGGCCCACGAAGCTGATCTCGGGGATCGTGTAGATGCCGATGGGCTGGATCTCGTTCATCCCGGAGACGGCCTCGCCGCAGGCGTGGTGGGCGGCGAGGCGGCCCTGCTCCATGGACGTGGCGGCGAGGGACGGGAAGCCGATCACGTCGCCGACGGCGTAGATGTGCGGGACCTCGGTGCGGTAGTCGGAGTCCACCTTGATGCGGCCGCGGTGGTCGGCGGTCAGGCCGGCGGCCTCCAGGCCGAGGTCGTCGGTCATGCCGTGCCGGCCCGCGGAGTACATGACGGTGTCGGCGGGGATGCGCTTGCCGCTCTCCAGGACGGTGATCGCGCCCTTGGGCATCCGCTCGACGGACGCGACGCTCTCCCGGAACCGGAACGTGACGGCCAGGTCGCGCAGGTGGTACTTGAGCGCCTCGACGATCTCCAGGTCGCAGAACTCGAGCATGCGCTCGCGGCGCTCGACGACGGTGACCTTGGTGCCGAGGGCGGCGAACATCGAGGCGTACTCGATGCCGATCACGCCGGCGCCGACGACGACCATGGTCTCCGGGATGCGGTCCATGTTGATGATGCCGTCGGAGTCGATGATCGTGCGGTCGTCGAAGTCGACGGTGTCGGGGCGGGCGGGGCGGGTGCCGGTCGCGATGACGATGCGGTCGGCGGTGACCTTCTGCTCGCGGTCCCCGGCGCCGGTGATCCCGACGGTGTCGGGCGCCAGGAACCGGCCGTGGCCGGGAATGACGGTGACGCGGTTGCGGGCGAGCTGGCTGCGGACGGTGTCGATCTCGCGTCCGATGACGTGCCGGGTCCGCATGCCGAGGTCGGCGACGGTGATGTCGTCCTTGACCCGGTAGCTCTGGCCGTAGAGCTCGCGCTGGTTCAGGCCGGTGAGGTAGAGGACGGCCTCGCGGAGCGTCTTGGACGGGATCGTCCCGGTGTTGATGCAGACGCCGCCGAGCATGTCGCGGCGGTCGACGATGGCGACCTTGCGGCCCAGCTTGGCGGCGGCGATGGCCGCGCGCTGCCCGCCGGGTCCCGAGCCGAGAACGAGAAGATCGAAGTCAGTCACGGCTCCCAGTGTGACGGCACGGGCGCTGTCCGGATAAGGGGCCTCGCCGGATAAATCGGTATTCAGCGGTGCAAAGTCACCCGATCAGCCCCTCGACGAGGGTGTCGAGGCCGGCCTTGATCCGGTCGAGCGACATGCCGCGGGTGCGGCGCTGGTGGAGGAACAGGTTCGCGGCGAGCGGCGCCAGGAGGGCGTCGGCGAGGTAGGCGGTGTCCGCGTCCGGGCGGATCCGTCCGAGGAGCATCACGAGATGCCGGTGGTAGAGGTGGTACGAGCCCTCCCGGAAGCGGGCCTCGGGCGGGTCGGACTCGGCCATGAGCAGCAGGTCCGCCTGTTCTTCGGTGCGGTCGGCGAGGGCGTGCAGGAAGGCGCGGAGGCGGTCGCGGGGGGCCGCGCCGGGGCCGAGGGGCGGCGGCCCCTGGAGGAAGGCGGCCTGGAACTCGCGCTCGCGGTCGTCGATCACGGCGAAGACGAGCCGCGCCCGGTCGCCGAACCGCCGGTACACGGTGCCGACGCCGACCCCGGCGGCGCGCGCGACCTCGTCCATGGAGACCGCCTCGGGCCCGCGGTCGGCGATCAGGTCGGCGGCGGCGCGTAGGATGCGGCGGCGGTTGTGGGCGGCGTCGGCGCGCTCGGCAGGGGGACGCCCCACGACCGGCAGTTCCCTCATCCCGCCCTCTTCCGGCACGGCTCACCACCCTAGCCGACTTGTATCCGGAGAACTCTCCGGTTAGCCTTCGAGATAAGTGGAGATTTTTCCGTTTATGGACGGGAGTGGGGATGACGAGACGATCAGCGGGCCTCGCGGAGACGGCGGAGCGGCGGGCGCTCACGGGACGGGCCGCACTGGTCACCGGCGGCGGGCGCGTCATCAACGTCGGCAGCAGCCTCGCCGAG
>JAJYTD010000095.1 GCA_021793235.1 Actinomycetes bacterium
GACCGAAGCGCTGCATCCCAATGTACACCGCCAGTCCCCTGTATGCGTCAAGACTCTATTACGACGTGATCTCGGGAGAGTCCCACAGAATTCACGGCGGATAGTCCCGAAATGGAGGAAATCCGACATGCCCCCCACGGTTCTCCGGAAGATCAAGCGTCACATGGAACTCAAAGAAGGGGAAAACAGTGGTGTGCCGGCGGACGGGGCTGTGCCGATGCCGCGCCGCTCCCCGTGGTTGGTTCCGCTGCCGGGCGGGAAATGTGCCAGCAGGAACACCAGGAGAGGAAGGGCACCATGTCGCACCACACCTACCGCGTCACCGAGATCGTCGGAACCTCGCCCGAAGGCGTCGATCAGGCCATCCGCAACGGTATCGACCGGGCTTCCGCCACACTGCGCGAACTCGACTGGTTCGAGGTGACCCAGATCCGCGGCCACCTTGAGGATGGCCGGATCGCCCACGTCCAGGTCGGATTGAAGGTCGGCTTCCGACTGGACGAGTGAGCCAAAGGGGCGCGCCGGTGTCTGGACCCCGGGGAGTGAGCCGGAGGGGCGCGCCGGTGTCTGGACCGAGGAGAACGCTGCGACCGAGGAACGAGGGAGCAGCGGGCGACGAGGGAAGGCACCGGCTTTAGGCGCCCCGGAGGCAAACGACCCAGAAAACACAGTACGAGGGAGCGGCGGGCGACGAGGGAAGACACCGGCTTTAGGCGCCCCGGAGGTGAACGACCCAGAAAAACAGGGGCGCGCCGAGCATGTCGGCCGGCCTTGCGCAGGGTTGCGGCAATGGGGGCCTTGCGAGCGTAGCGAGCAGGGACCAGCTTGCCGCCGAACACATCAGAAACCATCCCACTAGAAAGCCGCCCAGGCTTTGCCCGCGCCCCGGACAACCGCCCGACCTCCCAGGCGACCGGCCTGCCCAGCGGCAAGCCGGCTTTGCTCGTTTCACTCGCTTCGCCCCATTGCCGCAGCCTGTAGGGGGAGCGCTTCCGGTAAACAGGGGCGCAGAGCGGCTCAGGAGGCCTGGCTCACCGTGGACATGTTGAAATCGGGGACCCGCAGGGGCGGCATGGCGGTGCGGGAGAAGTAGTCGCCGAGTTCACGGGACAGACCGGGGACCGTGGTGCCGGCTTCGGTGGCCCGTTCCAGCAGCCCCACCGGCGATTCGTTGAACCGGAAGTTGTTCACCGCACCAGTGATCTCCCCGTCCTCCACCAGGTAGACACCGTCGCGGGTGAGCCCTGTCAACAGCAGGGACTGGGGGTCGACGGTGCGGATGTACCACAGGCAGGTCAGCAGCAGGCCGCGCTCGGTGCGGGCGATCATGTCCTCCAGCGTGGCCGACGCTTCGGGAAGCTCCAGGACGAGGTTGTCGGCGTAGGCGGTCACCGGGAGTCCGGTCAGTCGGGCCGAGTAGCGTGTCTGGCCCAGTGAAGCGAGCCGGCCCGCGGAGATCCATTCGGTGCGGTGCAGCGGGAGCCCGTTGTCGAATGCGGTGACGCGCCGCCCCGGTGTCGCGGCCAGCGTGAACGGAGCGCACTCCAGGCCCGGTTCGGCGGGATCGCTGTACAGGGTCAGCGGGAGTCCGCAGAGCCGTTCGCCGATGCGCGTACCGCCGTCGGCCGAGGAGAACACCGTACGCCCTTCCGCGGCATCGCGCGCACCGGTGCTCCAGTACAGGTTGACCATCATGTCGGCGACAGCGGTGGGCGGCAGCAGTGTTTCGTACCGCCCGGCCGGCAGGTCTACCCGGCGGTGCGCCCACGCCATCCGCCGGCCCAGTTCCGCGTCAAGGGCATCGACGTCGATGTCGGTGAAGTCGCGTGTGGCGCGGCCGACCCAGGTGGAGTGGCCGCCGCCGGTGGCGGGCGGTGCCGACTTCGCGTTGAGTTCGACGGTGCCGGTGGGCTGGTCGTGGCGCAGCCGAACCCCGGTGGAGCTGCCGAAGAAGGTCGAGGTCACCTCGTGTTCTGCGTATCCGTACAGCAGCCGGTCCGCTGCGGAGCACCGGTCGAACATCTGCCCCAGCCCGGGGGCGAAGTCGGAGAAGACCGAGATGCCGGTGGACGCGGGGGCGGCGTCCCAGTCGCCGCCGGTGCCCACCGCCTCCGGGCCGAGCAGCGGCAGGGCGTCCTCGGCGGGAACAGCGTCCCGGCTCGCGGTCTCCGCGGCCCGGACCAGATCCTCCAGTTCGTCGTCGCGGAGCCCGCTGCGTTCCATGACACCCACGGAGGTGCCCTGTCCGGTCTCGGTCAGCGCGATGACCGTGACCGTCCGCCCCTGAGTCACTCCGTTGGTCGTCAGCGTATTTCCGGCCCAGCGCAGGTTGGCCGTGCTCGTCTCCTGGACCAGCACCATGCAGGCGTCGGCGCGTGCCAGTTGCAGCACCCGCTCCACGGTGGACTGAGGGGATGATTGGCTCAACTGCCCGCCTCCTGAACCGTGTTGAGGACCCGGATACCGGTGAATAGCGCGCTGGGGCAGCCGTGGCTGACCGAGGCCACCTGCCCCGGCTGGCCCTTGCCGCACATGAACGATCCCCCGAGAACGTAGGTCTGGGGGCCGCCGAGCGCTGTCATCGAGCGCCAGAAATCGGTCGTGGTCGCCTGGTAGGCGACGTCGCGCAGCATTCCGGTGAGGCGGCCGTCCTCGATCCGGTAGAACCGCTGTCCGGTGAACTGGAAATTGTATCTTTGCATGTCGATCGACCAGCTGCGGTCCCCGACGATGTAGATGCCGCGCTCCACTTGGGAGATCAGGCCTTCGGTCGAGGGCCCCTCCGGGTCGGGCGCCAGCGACACGTTGGCCATGCGCTGGATCGGCATGGTCGCCGGGGAGTCGGCGAACGCGCAGCCGTTGGACCGTTCATACCCTTGTAGGCGGGAGATGCGGCGGTCGCGCTGGTAGCCGACGAGTACACCGTCGCGGACCAGGTCGAAGGAAGAAGTCGCCACGCCTTCATCGTCGTAGCCGATGCTGGCCAGCCCGTGTTCGACGGTCCTGTCGCCGGTGACATTCATGATCGGCGACCCGTACCGCAGTGTTCCGAGCTGGTCGGTGGTCGCGAACGAGGTTCCGGCGTAGGCGGCCTCGTAGCCGAGGGCGCGGTCGAGTTCGGTGGCGTGTCCGATGGATTCGTGGATCGTCAGCCACAGGTTCGACGGGTCGATCACCAGGTCGTAGCGGCCCGGTTCGACTCCGGGCGCCGCGAGTTTCTCGGCGAGCAGTTCCGGAAGCGTGTCCAGCTCGGGTTCGACCTGCTGCAGATACTCCCAGCCGCGCCCGGCCGGAGGAGTGATGGTGCGCATGCCGTCGAGCCGGCCGTCGCGGGTCGCGATGACCTCGACTTCGGGCGCCACACGCACGCGCTGCTGGGTGGTGACGGTGCCGGAGGTATCGGCGTAGAACTTCTGCTCCTTGGCCTGCGACAGGCCGGCGTCGACGTGGTCGACGCGCCTGTCTTCCAGGAGCCGCCGACTCCAGCCGGCGAGCAGTGAGGTCTTCTCGCGGGTGGAGAGCGTGAACGGATCGATCTCATAGGAGGACACCCAGGTCACGTCGTGGTGCGCGGGTTCGGGGGCGAGCTCGACGCGTTCGGTGCTGATGGCCGCGGCGACGGCGGCGACGTCGACGGCGCGGCCGGCGACGGCGGCGGCCGCATCCGGCGTCAGTTCGGTCCCGGCGGCGAAGCCCCACGTACCGTTGTGGATGACGCGCACCGCGAACCCGAGGGTGTCGGAGTCGGCGGCGGTCTCCACGGCTCCGTCGACGAGGGCGAGGTGCTGGCCGCGGACACGCTCCAGCCGGAAGTCGGCGTGCTCGGCGCCGAGGTCCCGGGCGCGCTGCAGCGCCGCGTCGGCCAGCCCGCGGAGCGGGAGGGCGAGGAAATCAGGGTCGATATCAGGCACGGTCCCCCAACCTAGCGATCGGGAGCGCTTCGGGCCAGGCGCCCGGCCGGGTCAGTCGCCACCGCGCTGCACGTCCACGTGCACATGGTCCAGGTGGCGCAGGATCTCGTTGTCGGGGTCGGGGGCATGATAGTCCCACCAGCCGCCCTGCGAGCCGCGGATGCTCCAGATCTTGTCGTCGAAGATGACGTTGGCGATGTGGAGCTCCTCGGCGTGCGCCACGAGCCAGTGCGCGAGCAGCCAGCCCTCCCGGCGGTTCTGCTCGCTGACCGGGCGGTAGAAGATGTCGACGGCCCGCCCGTCGTAGTGCGCGGAGTCCTCTCCGTGGCCGTCTTGGACACCGCCCGGAGCGAATCCGCCGAGGCTCTGCTCGCCGAACACCTCGGCCATCGCTGCGCGCACCTCCTCGGCGCGCGGGGTCAGGCCCGAGTCGGTGATCTCCTCCCGCGGCAGGCCGTCGGCGACCGAGGCCCGGCAGGTGAGGACGGGGCCGGCGGCATCGTGCGGGCCCTCGCGCAGCCGCTCCAGCACCACCGGGTCGATGCCGGAGGTGTCGGGGGCGCGGGCACCGCGCGCCTGCAGCGCCGCGGCGGTCGTCGCGAGCCGGGCCTCGTCGAGCGAGAGGAAAGCGGCGCCGTCGCCGGTGCGCACGGAACAGGGCGGGCCCCACGGCAGCGCGGTGCGGTCGATCCCATCGCCCAGCAGCCATGGGACGGTCAGGACCGTGCCGCCGCACATGAGGGCGAGTACTCCGAGTAGCGCCAGAAGGCGGCGCTTTCGTCCGGTCCGCGTGCGCATAAGTGGACTGTATCCGCTGCGGGGAAGGGGCCGTCCCCGCTTCCGAAGGCCCTGTACGCGGGCCCGGGGCGCCTACCCGGCGGTCTTGGCCGATCCACGTGGACGGCTGTTCAGGGCCAGTGGGGGTACTCCGTCACCTGGAAGAGGTCGGGGCGCTCCTCGGCGATGGCCTCGCCGATCCGGCGGACGCTCAACTCCATCAGCAGGCCGCGGCCGCCGATGCGCGTGTAAAGGGCGGCCGGAGCGTCCCGTCCCTCCCTCAACCGCCCCGCGTTCGCGCATCGGGCGAAGCGCGGAAGGCCGGATACACCGCGGCGCAGGTAGAGGTCCAGGACCGGGCGGTCGGAGTAGCGGGCCGGGCCGTCCCGGTCTCTGACCCGCACCGTCTCCGCTCTGACCTCGGCGATGGCGTCCCAGGGGATGAGGGCGCGCCGGCCTTGGAACCACCACTTCGGGGACTCGACCGCCTCCACTCCGGCCGCGCCGACCACGACCTCGCGGCGCGCCAGGGCGCGCGGTAGGGCGAGCACGAGCGAGCAGACCGCGACCGCGGGGTACAGGACCAGGGCCGCCGCGGCGAACAGGGCCTCGGCCGGGCTGAGAGGCGCGCCCGCACCGAACCGGGGGCACAGCGCGTAGGCCGTGAGGCCCCCGGCAACGACCGAGGAGAAGAGGAGGCCGGCGCGGCCCAGAACGTCGGGGCCGCCGCCGAAGACGCGGACCGTCCGCGGCGCGGTGGGGCGGTGGGCCAAGGGGCGCTCCTGGAGGGGCGGGTGTTCGTGTGCGACAGATCAGCGAAGTACCGCTACGCGGCTGTCCACAGGACGAGTGCGCCGCTGGCGATCAGCGCGAAGGCCCAGACCCGGTCCATGGTGACCCAGCGCAGCCGCATCGCCTGCACGCCGAGGAAATCGTAGGCGATCAGCGCCGCCACGCCGGCGGCGGCGAACATGGCGATGGTGTGCACCCCGGTGGCGGCCAGTCCGAGCAGGGTCGCCTCGGACAGCTCCCAGGTGTCCGGCGGCGGGGCGTGGCCGGCCGCCTCGGCCGGGCCGGTCTGGGGGGCGGCACCGTGCGCACCGTGCGCACCGTGCGCACCGTGCCCCGCGGCACCATCGGCCGCCGCATGCGGAAGATCGCCCGAAAGCACCGGCAGCACCATCAGTCCCGCCCCGTGCATCGAGGCCATCAGGAACGACCACACACCGATCTGCCACAGCGACATCCGCGCGTCCGTTTGGTGACGGTGCCATCGGGACATCAGGACCCACACCCCGGCTCCGGCGACCACCACTCCGCCGGCCACCGGGAACCAGCGTGTCGCTACCAGAGATCCGGTGACGGTGATGATCAGGGCGACCAGAGCGATCGAGGCGGCGTGGCCCACTGCCAGGGCGGGCAGCGACCACAGCAGCGCCGCGCGGCTGCGTTCCTGCAATCCCCGGGAGGCCGCCAGCAGCCAGCCCATTCCCGGGTTGGCGCCATGAAAGACGCCCAGTCCGATCAGTGCCCAGAGTTGGCCGGCGGTCATGGGCGCCCTCCGTCACCGTAGCCGTCCCCGTGAGCGTCGCATGGCGCCGGGCCCAGGGCAACCGAGCAGCAGAGGACCGGCTGTTTTCGGACAGGGGTGTGAGCTCGGTCGCGGCGCTGTCGTGGGCCGGCGGAATACCGTGTGCAGGGCCGGTGCTGTCGCCTGCGAGAATCCCGGGCGGACCGGAACAGACACGGACGGACGGCTGGATGGGGGCGTACGCGTGCGGACATCTGCGACCACGGATGCGGCTGGAGCGACCACCGGATCGGCGGGATCAAAAGGTTCCCGGCTCCCCCGGGGTTCCGGGGTGAGCGCCGAGCGGTTCCGGCGCACTCTCGGCGCGCACGCGGCCGGAGTCGTGGTGGTGACCGCTGATACCGCCGAGGGTCCCGTGGGCATGACCGCGACCTCTTTCGCCGGAGCCAGCCTTGATCCTCCGCTCGTCTCCTTCTTCGTCGATGCCGGATCGAACACCTGGCCGGGTATTCGCGACTCCCGGGCGTTCGCGGTGAACA
>JAJYTD010000096.1 GCA_021793235.1 Actinomycetes bacterium
CCCTGGCGGGCTACGAACTGCGCTACTCCCCTGACGACGGCCTTGAGGTGACGGATGTCCGGTGATCCCCTCGTGGAGACCTTCGACCTGACCCGCAGGCCATGGCTGCCGGTGCTGAGGGATGACGGCTCCGAAGACGAGCTGTCCCTGGTAGAGGTCTTCGCCCAGGCCGACAGGCTGCGACGACTCGTCGGCGACGTGCCCACCCAAGAGTTCGCGTTGCTGCGCCTGCTGCTGGCCATTCTCCACGACGCGGTGGAGGGGCCGGTCGACCTCGACCATTGGCAGCAGCTATGGGAGGACGGCATTCCGCTGGGAGGCCCCGACGGAGTCGACGCCTACCTGCAGCAGCACCGCGGACGGTTCGATCTGCTGCACCCGGAGACCCCGTTCTTCCAGACCGCGGGACTGCGCACCCCGAAGAACGAGATCGCCTCGCTGGACAGGCTGGTCGCCGACGTCCCCAACGGCTCTCAGTTCTTCACCATGCGCGCCCGCGGCGTGGAGCGCCTGTCGTTCGCGGAGGCCGCACGCTGGGTGGTGCACGCACACGCCTTCGACACCTCTGGGATCAAGACGGGCGCGAAGGGCGACCCCAGAATCAAGGGCGGCAAGGTCTACCCATTGGGCGTGGGCTGGGCAGGGAACCTCGGCGGGGTCTTCGTCGAGGGCGGGAACCTCCGCGAGACGCTGCTGCTCAACCTGATCGCCTTCGACACCGACAACCTGCGGATCGACACCGACGCGGACCGGCCCGCCTGGCGTCATCCGCCGCCCGGGCCCGCGGAGATGGACCCGCTGGAACTCAGCCGCCGCCCGGCAGGTGTGCGTGACCTGTACACCTGGCAGTCTCGCCGCATCCGCCTCGCGTTCGACAGCGACGGCGTCCACGGCGTGGTGCTCGCCTACGGCGACACCCTGGCCGCTCGCAATCAGCATCAGCGTGAGCCGATGACCAGCTGGCGGCGCAGCCCTGCACAGGAGAAGAAGCACGGTCTGCCTCAGGTCTATCTGCCGCGTGAGCACGACCCCGGCAAGAGCGCCTGGCGCGGGTTGGGAGCCCTGGTCGCCGGCCGCGCGCACGGTGCCGATCAACGCCAGGAGGCCGCCGACATCGTCCGCCCGCGAATCCTGGACTGGGTCGCGAGGCTGACCGTCGAGGGCGACTTCGAGCCGGACTTCCTCGTCCGTGCGCGGCTGGTCGGGGCGGAGTACGGCACGCAGCAGTCGGTCATCGACGAGATAGTCGACGACTCCGTCACCATGCCGGTAGTCCTGCTGCACCAGCGGGACACCCTGCTCGGGCAAGCCGCGATCGACGCGGTCAACGACGCCGAGAACGGCGTCAGCGTGCTCGGCGACCTGGCCGCTGATCTCGCCAGGACGATCGGCGCCGATCCCGAGCCCGCCCGCAGCAACGCCGCGACCCGGGCCTACGGCATGCTCGACGGCCCCTTCCGCGACTGGCTGGCCGACCTCGACATCACCGAACCTCCGCCACCCCAGCGGGCGGCCTGGCAGGACCAGGCACGGGCGATCATCGCGAGGCTGGGCGATCAGGAGCTCGCCGACGCCGGCGACGGCGCCTGGGAAGGCCGCGTCATCCAGACCAGCAAGGGCCAGGACCTGTGGCTGTCCGCCCCGCGCGCCGACGCGGTCTTCCGATCACGGCTCCGCAAGGCGCTGCCCGGCACCGATCCCGAGGCCGGCGAGCCGGCGGATCAAGCGATCAAGGAATCCCTGGAGGCCAGCACATGACCGCCACCCTCCCCGACGAGCGGCAGTACACGTCCCGCCTGGTCGGCCAGGTCGTCGGCGAGTTCGTCCGCGAACTGCAGGACGGCTACCTTCGCGACACCAGCACCGCCGTGGGCCGTCTGGCTCAGCTGCGCCGCGGCGCCGGCAAACTCCCCCATGAGGTGCCGGAGCTGTGGGGGCTGACCGGAGCCGAACGGCTCTACCAGGACCAGACGCTCACCGAAGCCCAAGCAGCCCGCGCCGAAACCGCGTCCTTCCTGGCCGTGACGCTGTACGCGCTGCACCAGCAGTCCCGCCCCAACCAGGGGATGCACTCCCCCGGCGTCGAGCTGGGGGCCGCCGTGCGCCGGCTGATGCCGCCGGACAAGATCGATGAGCCGATCCGGCGGCGGTTCGTCCGGGTGGGGACGGCCGGAAGCCCCGACGTGCTCGCCTACCGGCTCCGCGAGATCATCTCGCTGCTGCGCCGCGACTCGATCCCGCTCGACTACGCGCTGTTGGCGGAGCGCCTCTACCGAGCCCAGACGCCCGAGGGGCTCGCGCAGGTCCGGCGGCAATGGGGCCGCAGCTTCCACGCCTACCGTCCGCCCCGCGAACAGGACGCCTCTCAGCCTTCACAGTCCGAGGCCACCCGGCCAGGACGCACCCCCGCCCGGTGAGGCCACGACCGACAAGGACGTCACATGACACGCACCATCATCGACCTGCACGTGCTGCAGAGCGTTCCGCCCAGCAACCTCAACCGTGACGACACCGGCACGCCCAAGACCGCCATCTACGGCGGGGTTCGCCGCGCCCGCGTCTCCAGCCAGGCCTGGAAGCGCGCCACCCGCAAGAGCTTCCACGAGCTGCTGGACCCCAGCGAGCTCGGGGTCCGCACCAAGCGGGTGGCCGAACTGCTCGCCACGCGCATCCAGGAGCTGGACGACACCATCCCGCAGCCGGAGGCGTGGACGCTCGCCGCGGAAACGATCCAGAGCGCGACCGGCTCCAAGATCGAAGTGCCCAAGCGCCGCGGCGGGGCGGGCAAGGACGAGGACGAGCCGGCCACGCCGCCGGAGTCGAAGTACCTGATGTTCCTCAGCGCCCGCCAGCTCGACGGGCTCGCCGAACTGGCCGTCGAAGGCCGCGACGACATCACGACGTTCCTCAAGGACAAGGACAACAAGGCGCGCGCCAAGCAGATCGCCAACGCCCGCCACTCGGTGGACATCGCCCTGTTCGGACGGATGGTCGCCGACGGCGCCGACATCAACGTCGACGCCGCCACCCAGGTCGCCCACGCGATCAGCGTCCACCAGGTGGAGAACGAGTCGGACTACTACACCGCCGTGGACGACCACAAGGAACGCGAGGACGACGACCTCGGCGCAGGCATGATCGGCACGGTGGAGTTCAACTCCGCCACCCTCTACCGCTACGCCGCCCTCGACGTCGACCTGCTGCGCGGCAACCTCGGCAAGGGCCTGCGCGAGGACGAACCGGTCACCGAGCCCGTCCGCCGCGCCGTGGAGGCCTTCGTGCAGGGCTTCATCACCTCCATGCCCACCGGGAAGGTCAACACCTTCGGCAACCACACCCTCCCGGACGCGGTCGTGGTGAAGATCCGCTCGTCCCGCCCGATCAGCTTCGTGTCCGCGTTCGAGGAGCCCTGCCGGGCCACGGCGAACGGCGGCCACCTGCAGGAGGCCTCGGCTCGCCTGGCCCGCTACGTCCCGGAGATCGAGAAGGCCTACGGCATCTCCGACGACACCCGGACTTGGGTGCTGCGCGTCGGCAAGAACACCGAGCCGCTGTCCGAGCTCGGCACCCAGGTGTCCCTGCCCGAGCTCGTGAGCGCGGTGGGCGAGGAGGTCACCCGCCGCCAGGAAGCACAACGGTGAGCGTCCTGGCCATGCAGCTCGCCGGCCCCCTCCAGGCGTGGGGGGCCTCGGCGAGGTTCGCGCGCCGCACCACCGAGCAGGCGCCGACCAAGAGCGGCGTCATCGGCCTGCTCGCCGCCGCCCTGGGACGCGGCCGCACCGCCGACCTGACCGACCTGGCCGCGCTCCGGTTCGGTGTCCGCGTGGACCAGCGCGGCATCCCCGTCCGCGACTACCAGGTCGCGCACCACTTCGAGACCGGGAAGGCCATGCCGGTATCCGAACGGTTCTACCTGGCCGACGCGGTGTTCGTGGCCGCCGTCGAAGGCGAAGAAGATCTGATCAACCGGCTGCACCAGGCGCTGCGCAACCCGGTGTTCCTGCCCTACCTGGGGCGCCGGTCCTGCCCTCCGTCCCGGCCGGTCGAGCTGGGCGTCCACCATGACCGCAGCCTCGACGAGTGCCTCGCCGCCGAGCCCTGGCGCGCCTCGCCTTGGCGCCAGCGCCGAGTCCGTGAACCAGAGGTGCAGCTGGAGGTCATCGTTCAGGCCAACGTCGACGACGGGCCGGTCGACACCCTCCGCGATCAGCCCCTCAGCTTCGACCCGAGGCACCGCCGCTACGCGCTGCGCGGCATCCGGCACGACCACGTCGTCGTCCCCAACCCGGCAGCCCGCCCACTGCCGGCCGAGCACGACCCGACCGCCGTCCTACGAGGCCAGTGATGTACCTGACGCGCTTCCGCATCAACACCGAACGGGTCGGCGCCCGCAAGCTGCTGTCCTCCCCGCAGACCCTGCACGCCGCCGTCATGTCCTCCTTCGCCGAACTCCCCGCCCAGCAGGACGGGCCGCGAGTCCTGTGGCGGATCGACCGCAGCGCCCGGCACCGCACGCACCTGTGCATCGTCAGCCCCTGCAAGCCCGACCTGACCCACCTGGTCGAGCAGGCCGGCTGGCCCACCACCGCCCGCTGGGACACCTACGACTACGGCCCCTTCCTCGAACGCCTCAGCGCCGGCGACCGTTGGGCGTTCCGCCTCACCGCAAACCCCGTCCACTCCGTCCGCAACCGAGACGGCGTGCCGACCAAGACCACCGCCCACATCGGCCCGCGCCACCAGATGCGCTGGCTCCTGCAACGCCAGGAGGCCGCCGGATTCAGAATCGTCCGCAAACCACCGGGCCCAGGCCACCAGGACGAGCTCAACCAGTACGAGCTGGTCGTCCACAACCGCCGCCAGCTCGCCTTCAAGAAGCGGGGCTCCAGCAAACCGGTCACCCTGGTCACCGTCACCTTCGACGGACGCCTGGAAGTCACCGACCCCGACGCGTTCCGCCGAACCCTCACCCACGGTCTCGGCAAGGCCAAGGCGTACGGCTGCGGCCTGATGACCCTCGCCACAGCCTGATGACCACGGTCGGCAAACGAGGGGCGTCCTCACCGCGAGAACTCACCCGGATGGGCGACCGCCTCTCGTTCATCTACCTCGAACGCTGCACCCTGCACCGCGAAGACAACGCCATCACCGCCGAAGACGCCGACGGCATCACCCACATCCCGTCGGCCACCATCGGCACCCTCCTCCTCGGCCCCGGCACCCGCGTCACCCACCAGGCGATGAGCGTCCTGGGAGACAGCGGCGCCGGGGTCGTCTGGGTCGGAGAACAAGGCGTGCGGTTCTACTCCGGTGGCCGTTCCCTCAACCGCTCCTCCGCATTGGTCGAAGCCCAGGCCACCGCGTGGGCCAATCGCCGCACCCGCCTGGACGTGGCACGCGCCATGTACCGGATGCGCTTCCCCGGCGAGGACCCGTCCGGCCTCACCCGCCACGAACTCCTCGGCCGCGAAGGGCGACGCGTCAAAGAGCGCTACCGCTACGAAGCAGAACGAGTCGGCCTCACCTGGAACGGACGCCACTACGTACCCGGCGACTTCGACTCCGGCGACACCGCCAACCAGGCCGTCACCGCCGCGGCCCAATGCATGTACGGCATCGCTCAGACGACCGTCGCCGCCCTCGGCTGCGCACCCGGCCTCGGATTCATCCACTCCGGCCACGAGCTGGCCTTCGTCCTGGACATCGCCGACCTCTACAAGACCGAGATCGCCATCCCCGTCGCCTTCGAAGTCGCAGCCGAAAGCCCCGACGACGTCGGCTCACGCACGCGCCGCGCCATCCGCGACCGCGTCAACGAAGTCGGCCTGCTGCGCCGATGCGTCAACGACATCAAACGCCTCCTGCTGCCCGACGAGGCCGCGGGCGACCCCACGGGCGACGACACCGACCACGTCACCCTGCAGAGCGACCACGGCATGAACGTCGAGTCCGGACGCAACTACGCCGAAGACGTGTACTGGTGACCATCATCATCCTCACCAACTGCCCCGCCGGCCTGCGCGGCTTCCTCACCCGCTGGCTGATGGAGATCTCCCCCGGCGTCTTCATCGGCGGCCCGTCCGCCCGCATCCGCGAAGCCCTCTGGGACGAGGTCCACAAGTACGCCGACACCGGCCGCGCCCTGCTCGCCTACACGACCAACAACGAACAAGGCTTCACCTTCGAAACCCGCGACCACAAATGGCACCCCGTCGACCACGAGGGCCTCACCCTGATTCGCCGCCCCAAGTCTCGGCCCACCGTCTCCGCCAAGCCCCCACCTACAGGCTGGAGCAAAGCCTCCAAACGCCGCCGCTACGGCAAGCGCTAGCCAATGGCCCGAAATGTCGGAATCTCACAAAGTGCTCCAAAACAGCGACCTCCACCGACAAACCCGCAGGTCAGCCAGAGTGCTCCCCGCGCACGCGGGGATGGTCCCGCATCGACCCGCCGGACGACGGAAGCTTGCCCGTGCTCCCCGCGCACGCGGGGATGGTCCCCTGGAGGTATGACCCATGCGCATTCTTGCGCAGTGCTCCCCGCGCACGCGGGGATGGTCCCACCGACGCGTTCGCCGAGTGGCTACGC
>JAJYTD010000011.1 GCA_021793235.1 Actinomycetes bacterium
GCGCGAGGGCGGCATGTTCATCGGGCTGGGCCGCGGGCCCCCCGGACGGGGACCGATGTTCGCCGGACTGGGGCGGGGGCCGCTGCCGGGACCGCCGCCGGGACGCGGAGCCTGCGGCCGCGGAGCTCCACCGGGACGCGGGGCCCCGCCTCGCTCACCGCCGCCGGGACGCGGTCCGCCCGGACCGCCCGGTCCGCCCTGACCGCCCTGCGGTCCGGGACGGGGACCCGGACGGGGGGCGGGCTTGGCGCCCATGCCCGTGGCCGTGGACGCGAACGGGTTGTTGCCCGGGCGGGGCCCGGACGGGCGCGGGCCCGGACGCGGCGCCTTGCCGCCTTCGGGCCGACCGGAGCCGCGCTCGCTCCGCTCAGGGCGGTTCACGCCGGCGCCCGGCTTGGCGCCGGGCTTGCTGTCGGGCTTGGGAGCCGCTGGACGCGGGCCGGGCCTGGGGCCCGGCTTCGGGACGTTGCCAGCGGGAGCACCGGGCCGGCCACCCGGCTTGGGGCCCGGCTTGGGAACCGACGGGCGCGGGGACGCGTCGGCGGTGCCGGCCTCGCTGCGCGGGCGCGGCTTGGGCTCTGCCGGACGGGGCTTGCGCTCGCCGCCCCTCTTGTTCCCGTCCGCCTTGTTTCCGTCCGCGGAACCGTTGTTGAAAGCTTCTTTGAGTCGACGGACGACGGGGGCCTCGATCGTCGAGGACGCCGACCGCACGAATTCACCCATCTCGTTGAGCTTGGCCAGGACGGCCTTGCTCTCTACTCCGAACTCCTTCGCGAGCTCGTATACCCGGACCTTCGCCACTGCTCTCCTCTATCTCGGTCCGGGACATGGGCGTGTGCCGGACCGTCGCTAGCTTGATGTACTCATCGCTGCGTACTCATCGAGTGCTCATCGCAATCTCGACCCGCTTTCTCGTCGTTACACAACAATGGTCGGTCATAGCAGGCATGCCGACACGGCAAGACCCACCGACCGTGGTCAGTACAACCACGAAGTCGGCGTGATCATTCCAACCCTATCCGGATCCGCGGGCGACTCCAACGCGCGAAGCGGCGGCGACGTAGGCGGCGACACGGGAGGTGTCGAGGCCGCCCGCGGACCTGAAGGCCCGCGGCCATACTCTCCGCCGCTGCGCTGACTCCCAGCACCGGGGGTCGGCGTGGAGGTAGGCACCCCGGCCCGGCATGCGGCCCGTGGTGTCCGGCGTAACAGCACCGGAGTCGACCACCAACCGCACCAGGTCGGATTGAGCTGCCCGCGACCGGCAACCCACGCACATGCGCACAGGGTATGCGCGGCCGCTCCCCTCCAGTCTAGCGTGTCGGGGCATCGGCCTGGCCGAAAGGCTGGTCGGTCCCGTCCTCCGGGGCCTCATCACCGTAGACCGGCTCGCCTTCGGCGTCGGAGCGGATGTCGATGCGCCAACCGGTCAGCCGGGCGGCCAGCCGAGCGTTCTGGCCCTCCTTGCCGATCGCGAGCGACTGCTGGTAGTCCGGAACGGTGACACGGGCGACCTTGGCGGCGGAGTCGAGCACCTCGACATGGGTGACACGCGCCGGGGACAGGGCGTTGCCCACGAAGACCGCGGGATCGTCGGAGTAGTCGACGATGTCGATCTTCTCTCCGTTCAGCTCCGTCATAACGTTGCGGACACGGCTGCCGAGCGGCCCGATACAGGCTCCCTTGGCGTTCACACCGGCCTTGTTGGACTTCACCGCCATCTTGGTGCGGTGCCCGGCCTCGCGGGCGATCGCCGCGATCTCGACGGTGCCGTCGGCGATCTCGGGGACCTCCAGTTCGAACAGCTTGCGCACGAGGTTCGGATGCGTCCGCGAAAGCGTCACCGACGGGCCGCGGTGCCCTTTGCGCACTTGCACGACATAGGCCCGGAGGCGCTCGCCGTGGGTGTAGGGCTCGCCGGGAACCTGCTCCTGCGGGGGCAGGATGGCTTCGATCTTGCCGAGGTCGACGAGCACGTTGCGCGGGTCCTTGCCCTGCTGGATGAGGCCCGAGACGATCTCGTACTCCCGGCCGGCGAACTCGCCCAGGGTCAGTTCGTCCTCGGCGTCACGCAACCGCTGCAGGATGACCTGCTTGGCGGTCGACGTCGCGATCCGCCCGAACCCGGTGGGCGTCGCGTCGTACTCCCGGACCACGGTTCCGTCGTCGTCGGTCTCGGCCGCCCACACGGTCACGTGCCCAGTGGAGCGGTCCAGTTCCACCCGCGCCCGGGACTCCGTTCCCTCCTGGCGGTTGTAGGCGATCAGCAAAGCGTCCTCGATCGCCTTCACGACCAGGTCCACCGAGATGTCCTTCTCGCGTTCAAGACTGCGCAGGACGCTCATATCGATATCCACGGGGCTCCCCCTCTAGTCCGCCGCGTCGATGTCGGTATCGCGGCGGAACTCCACCTGCACCTTGCCGCGCCCCAGGTCAGAATAGCCGTATACGCGGTTCTGACCGTTTACTTCCAAAGTGACGCCGGAATCGTCGGCATCCTTCACCCGGCCCTGGACCTCGCCGCCGGCGGTGAGCCGGGCGTGTACGAGGCGCCCCAGCGAGCGCCGCCAGTGCCGGGGTCTGGTGAGCGGCCGGTCCACTCCCGGAGATGTCACTTCGAGCACATAGGGTGCCTTGCCCATGGCATCGGAGGCGTCGAGCACCGCGGAGACCTCCTGGCTCACCACTCCGACGGTGTCGAGGTCGACCCCCTCGTCTGAGTCGACCACGACACGCAGCGACCGCCGCTTTCCCGCCGGGGTGACCTCGATGCCCTCCAGGTCCAGGCCGGCCTCAGCCAAGACCGGCTCCAGCAGCTCGGCGAGACGGTCGTGGCGAGCCTGCGCGCCCATCAGTGGTCCTCCTCGGCGAAGTCCGCCCGGTTCCGCAGGTCCGGGGCGGTCCAGATGTGCACATAAGTCGTATTCGTCCGCACGTCACAGCAACGGCGGTGTGTAGTCAAGGGTATCCACAGTCGGCGGTTCTCGGGCCTCCTCCTGTATCGACTCGGTGAGCACGTCCGCTTCCCGCTGCGGACCCGGTGTTTTCTGCGGCGTGCGGCAACGGCGGGCCGCTGCTGTGCGCGCGAACGGCGCCCGGCATGGGAGGATGGGGGCACTGGTCATCCGCGAGGCGCGTCCTCGATTCTGCTGCTGTAGAAGGTGAGGAGTAGAAGCTTGGGCCACGACGACGGCGCTGTCAGCCGCCGCACGTTCGTCGTCGGCGCGATCACGGGCCTCGGGGCCGTCGCTCTGAGCGGCTGCCAGGGCAGGGGCTGGTATCCCAGTGGGATCAGCCCGGACGAGTACGTGCTGCGCGGCGTGATCACCGAGAAGAAGCGCATGATCGCCCGTTACGAGGCGGCCGTGGCCGCGGGAGACGGCCCGGTGGAGCTGCTGGAGCGATTGCTGGCGGATCACCGCCGCCACTTGGCGGCGCTGCGCGACCGCCTTCCCGACCACGGCGGCGACGCCCCGGAGCCCGCGGCCGAGCGCTCCCCCGAGCCCAGCCCGGCCCCCGTTTCCGGCGGTGAGGTGTCGGTCTCTGGGCTTCGGGTGGCCGAGGAGAGCGCCGCCGGTTCCCGCGGGCCGCAGCTTTCCCGGATCCTCGATCCCGGTCTGGCGCAACTGATAGCCGCCGTCGGCGCCTGCGAGACCGGACACGCCCACCTTCTCTCGGAGGCGGTATGAGCCCCACCCCAAAAGATCCCGAGGAGTTCACCGACGTGGACGCGCTGCAGGACGCGCTGCGCGCCGAGCACGCGGCCGTCTACGGCTATGCCTACATCGGCGCCCATTCCGAGGACGGCCGGCGCGAACGCTGCTACGGCCACCTGGACGCGCACCGGGTACAGCGCGACGCGCTGCGCGCTGAACTGGTCGACCGGGAGGCCACACCTGTCGCGGGGGAGAGCGCCTATGAACTCCCCGAGTCGACCGAGGACGACGAGTTGGCCGCGTTCGCCACGCGCCTGGAGGAGCAGACCGCGCAGAGCTACCTGCAGTTGGCCGCCGCCGAGGACGCGCCACTGCGTGACCTCGCGGCGCGTTCCCTGCAGGCGGCCACGGTGCGCGGCCTCGTCTGGGGCGCAGAACCCGCACCGTTTCCGGGCTTTCCCGACGGAGACGTCCCGGCCGCCGACACGGCAGGCGGGGACTGACCGGTGCGGGGACCGCTGACCGCGCTCATGCGCCCTTGACGGAGCGCACCACCTTCTCGACCGCGGTGTCCACGGCGATCTCCTCGCGCTCCCCACTCGCGCGGTCCCGCAGTTCCAGGACCCCCTGGGCCAAGCCCTTGCCGACGATGAGACTCGTGGG
The DNA here is from genome assembly GCA_021793235.1 of Actinomycetes bacterium. Taxonomy (GTDB): domain Bacteria; phylum Actinomycetota; class Actinomycetes; order Streptosporangiales; family Streptosporangiaceae; genus JAJYTD01. The sequence goes on from JAJYTD010000011.1 coordinate 4,320, forward strand.
GATACCGAGCAGTTCGGCGTCGGTGAACTTCACACCGGGCGAGACGCCCTTGCGGTCGTCGACGAGCACCCGGACGCCCCTGTCCGCCAGTTCTTCGGCGATGCGCACCGCGACCTCGATCTGCTCGCCCTTGCCGGTGCCGACCACGTGCACATCGGCCGGCGCGACCTCCCGCGGCCAGATGATGCCCTTGTCGTCGTGGGACTGCTCCACGATGGCCGCGACCACACGGGAGACGCCGATGCCGTAGGAGCCCATGGTGATGCGCCGGGGTTTGCCGTCAGGCCCGAGCGCGTCGAGTCCGAAGGCGTCGGCGAACTTCCGGCCGAGCTGGAAGATGTGGCCGATCTCGATACCGCGCGCGGTGTAGAGGGTGCCCCGGCCGTCGGGCGAGGGGTCGCCCTCGCGGATCTCGGCGGCCTCGATGACACCGTCGGGGGTGAAGTCGCGGCCGCAGACGAGGTCCACCACGTGGTGGTCGGGCTCGTCGGCGCCGGTCACCCAGGCGCTCCCCTCGGCGACACGCGGATCGACGAGGTAGCGCAGCTTGTTCCGCAGCAGCGCGTTGGGGCCGACATAGCCCTTCACCAGGAACGGGTTGGCTTCGAAGTCGGATTCGTCGAGCAGTTCGACCTCGGCGGGGTGCAGTACGGCTTCGAGGCGCTTCATGTCGACCTCCCGGTCGCCGGGAACGCCCACACCCATGATCTCCCAGTCGGCCTCTCCGGGGGCGCGGGTCTTGACCAGGACGTTCTTCAACGTGTCCGCGGCGGTGAAGGAGCGGCCCAGACCGACGCCGTTCAGGAAGTCGACGAGGGTCTCGATGGTGGGTGTATCCGGAGTGTGGTGGACCTGCGCCTCGGGGCGGCCCTCGATGGGAAGAGCGGGCGGCGTGGGAGTCTGCACGGCTTCGACGTTGGCCGCGTAGTCGGAAGCGGTGCTGCGGACGAAGGTGTCCTCGCCCGTGGGGGTCTCGGCGAGGAATTCCTCGGACGCCGAACCTCCCATTGCCCCGGACATGGCCGACACGATCACGTAGTTCAGGCCGAGGCGGTCGAAGATCCGGATGTAGGCGTCGCGGTGCAGGTCGTAGGAGCGCTGGAGGCCCTCGTCATCGAGGTCGAAGGAGTAGGAGTCCTTCATGTGGAATTCGCGTCCGCGCAGCACGCCGGCGCGGGGACGCGCCTCGTCGCGGAACTTCTCCTGGATCTGGTACAGGATCGCGGGGAAGTCCTTGTAGGAGGAGTACTCCCCCTTCACCAGGAGGGTGAACAGCTCTTCGTGCGTGGGGCCCAGGAGGTAGTCGGCGTCCTTGCGGTCGGTGAGCCGGAACAGGGTGTCGCCGTATTCGGTCCAGCGCCCGGAGGCCTCGTAGTACTCGCGGGGCAGCAGGGCGGGGAGCAGGACCTCCTGGCCGCCGATGCGGTTCATCTCCTCGCGCACCACGGAAGCCACGTTGTCCAGCACCATCTTGCCCAGCGGCAGCCAGGAGTAGATGCCGGGCGCGGCGCGGCGCACATACCCCCCGCGCACCATCAGCTTGTGGCTCGGCACCTCGGCGTCCGCCGGGTCCTCGCGCAGGGTGCGCAGGAACAGGGTCGACATCCGCAGTAGCACGGCCACTCCTCGAATAGCTCGAATAGAGATGTGAAAAGCACGGTGGGAACCGTTGGGGGTCTCCGAAAAAGGCGGAGAAGATCCGCGGTGTTCCAGGCTAGCGGGCGACCGGGGCCGCCGCAGCCCGGCCGCCCCGGCTCCTGCCGGGGCCTGGCCGGGCGCACCGGACGCATTGGGCGCTCCGGCTCTGTCCCGGTCAATACCTCCACCGGCGGCACCGGTGAGTCGGCCGCCTCCGAACCCGTACCGTGTATACGGGGCAAGCGGCCCGCGTGAGATGAGCCGGGGGTGGAGAGATGGGCGACCGCAGTGTGTTCGCCGCGGAACGACCTCAGCATCCGGAGGTGGAACTGATCCGCGATGCCGACCGCCCTAACTCGTGGATGCTCATGGTCGACGGCACCCCCCAGTCCTATGTGGACCTCTCCGACCCCGCCTACCTGGAATTCGAGTACGTCCGGCGGTTCGGCCACGTGGCGGACCTCGCCGCACCGCCCGGCCGCCCCATCGACGTGTTCCATCTCGGGGCGGGCGCCCTCACCCTCGCCCGCTACATCGCGGCGACACGGCCCGGCTCACGCCAACGCGCGGTCGACAACAACGCACGGCTGATCGAACTCGTCCGCACGTCCCTGCCCTGGGACCGCCGCGCCGACATCCGCATCGGCATCGACGACGCCCGGAGGTGGCTGGCCGGGCGCCGGGAGGCCTCGACCGACCTGCTCGCCTGCGACGTCTTCGCCGGTGCCCGCACCCCGGCCGCACTGACGTCGGTGGAGTTCCACCACGAGGCCGCACGCGTGCTGCGCCCCGGTGCCGTGTTCGTAGCCAACATCGGCGACGGCCGCCGGCTGGGCCATGCCCGGTCCCGGGCGGCCACGGCTGCGGCTGTCTTCACCCACGTCGCTCTGGTGGCCGAGCCCGGGGTGCTGCGTGGGCGCAGGTTCGGCAATCTCGTCCTGGTCGCGTCGGCCGACCCGCTGCCGGTCGAGGAACTCCGCCGGCGCGCCCATCGGGATCCCGACATGGCGCGGTTGCTGTCAGGGCCGGAGCTGGAGCGGTTCACCGCCGGTGTCGGTCCTGTGCACGACGCGGCCGCCGAGGACTCCCCCGAACCGCCCGAGGGCACGTTCGTGCGGTGAGCCGCCGCGATCAGTAGTCCGGGAGTTCGTGGTCCAGCAGGAAGGAGAACTCCTCGGACTGGCGGATCTGCACTCCGCCTTCCGGGGACGGCCGCGTGTCCATTCCCGTGACTTTTCCGTTGCGCCACCAGACGAGCTGGTCGGTGAGCGGCTCGCCGTCATCGGCCAGGCTCTGGAACGTCTGGAAGAGGAAGGGGATGAGCTGCGCGGAACGCTTGCTCCGCAGCACGGCGTAGACCATGACGTTGGGGCTGGGCAGCATCACGATCGCACCGTAGGGCATGGGTTCCCGCGCGACCTCGACCAGCCGCATGACGTGCGCCGACCCCGGCCAGTCGACGCCCATGACGACGTGTACGGGCGCATCCGCGGTGGTCTGGAAGGTCCGCAGATCGTACTGTTCGTAGGCCATGTTCTGCAGAGCCGTGAACCACAGGTCCTGCTTGGTGAGTCCCCACGCGTGGGTGTGCCGCTTGTCCAGGATGGCCGCCTCGAAGGAGTCAGGCGTCAGCCGGTAGCACAGCAGCGCCGTCAGCCGCGGGTTGATCGAGTACGCGAGCTTGTCCGTGCCCAGCGCGGAGGGGTCCCCTGTCAGGATCACCCGCAGGCCGGGGGCCACCGCGGAGAACGGCTCACTCAGCAGGCGGCTGTGGACATCGGGGGGCGGACCGTACTGCGGCCCATACTGCGGGCCGTATTGCGGCCCATACTGCGGACCGTACTGCGGGCCGTATTGCGGCCCATACTGCGGGCCGTACTGCGGGACGTTCATCGGTGGTTCGGTCGCTCCTGACGTAGGTGTGGTTCGTTGTGCGCACCGCGGGTGCCCGCGGCGGCGCGAGGGGTCAGACGCACTCTTCCATGATGGCGTTCCCGCCGTCTGCCCGGCTCCGCCGCCCGCCGCCATCGCCGCCGGGATGCGCTAGGGTTCATGGCATGGACTACCGGACTCGGCTCCTCGCCACGCCCCCGCCGAGGCTCTGACAGGGGCGTCTTGGCCAGCGGGCAGCGGCGCGCACGTCGCACGGCCCGCCACGGTGACGCCCACGCCGGCGCTTTCCGCTCTTCCCCTGTCGACGTCGGAGCCCTTTGCCGTGTCCGATTCCTCCGCGACCGTTTCGGTCACTTCCTCCTCGGCCTCTGCGCAACGGGGCTTTGCCCTGCTTCTCACCGCAGGTGTGCTGTGGGGTACCGGTGGCATCGCCGGCCACCTGCTGCAGATGCACGTCGGAGTGGCCCCGCTGGCGACGGCCGTCTACCGGCTGCTCATGGCCGGGGTGCTCATCACCGGGTTCCTGGCCGCCTCCGGTCGACTGCGGCGACTGCCTCTATCGTGGCCGCTGGTGCGGCGGTTGGTGGTCAACGGTGTGCTGCACGCGGTCTTCCAGAGCCTGTACTTCGCCTCGCTCTCCCTGATCCCTGTGGGTCTGTCGACACTGGTCAAGATCGGCAGTGTCCCGGTGTTCGTCGCCGTCGGGATCTGCCTGGCGTCCCGCCGCGCACCGTCCGCGCGGCTGGCGGTATCGGTGCTGCTCGCGGTCGCCGGGCTGGCGCTGCTGGCGGGCTTTCCCGCTGTCGACGCCCCCGTATGGCGGCTCGCCGCCGGACTGGGCTGTGCGCTGGGGGCGGGTCTTACCTTCTCGGTGATGACACTGGTCAACCGGGCGCCGGTCGCGGGCTTGGACCCGCTGGTCAACGTCGGCCTGGGGCTGCTCATCGGCGGCCTGCTGCTGGTGCCCGCAGGGCTCGCCGGAGACATGGCCGTGCCCGTCGACCCCGAGGCGCTGGGCCTGCTGGCCTTCCTCGGGCTGGTTCCCACGGTCCTGGCCTACCTGGCCTATTTCGGCGGGTTGCCAAGCGCCTCAGATGCCGGAGCGGTGGTGGGCACCCTCGCCGAACCCCTCACCGCGGCCCTGCTGTCGATGGCGCTGCTCGGTGAGGAGATGACGGCCGCGGGCGCGTTCGGTGCCCTGCTCCTCGCCGCGGCCATGGCGACCGACCACGTGGCGGGGCTCATCGACAGAAGGCGGCTACTCCGCCGAGAGTAGCCGATCGCGCTCAGAGCATCCGCACAGACGACGCGCTACCACCACCCCCACCGCATAATCTCGGGACCATGCACCGCTTGCCCGGTCGGCCGACCCCTTTCGACATCACCATCACCGCGGTCGCCGCCCTGTGCGTTTTCGCCAGCTCCGTCTTCCTGGACCTCAGCGCCGCCCCGGGCGAAGTCCGGCCACTGCTCCCGTGGGGACACATCCTCCTTCTGGCCGCGGTCGTGCCACTGCTGTGGCGGACGCGGTACCCGGTGCCCGTGGGCGTGGTGAGCACCACCACCGCGACCGTCTACTACCCGCTGGCCTTTCCCGACGGACTGGTCATGCTGGCCGGGGCGGTCGCCCTCTACACCATGGTGGAGCAGGGCTACCGGTGGCAGGGCTGGCTGCTCGGCTTCGCCCAGTTCCTGGTGCTCCATGTCTGGGAGGCGATCGCCTACGGTTCCCCCCGCCTGGGTCCGGCGTTCGGCGTCCTGGCCTGGATGCTGGTGATCCTGATCTTCGCCGAGGTGATGCGCAAACGCCGCGAATACCTCGATGCCGTGCACGCGAACACGGAGGAGGCGGCGCGCACGCGGGAGGAGGCGTTCCGCCGCCGGGTCGCCGATGAGCGGGTGCAGTTGGCCCGGGAGGTGCACGACACGGTCGCGCACAACATATCGCTGATCAACGTGCAGGCCGGGACCGCGCTCTACCTGATCGACTCCGAACCCGAGCGGGCCGCCGAGGCGCTGGCCACCATCAAGCACACCAGCAAGGAGACGTTGCAGGAGTTGCGCGCCACGTTGAACGTACTCCGGTCGGTGGACGAGAAAGCGCCACGCTCGCCCACACCTGATCTGGACCGCTTGGCGGATCTGATCGAAGGGGCACGCGGCACAGGTCTGGACATCCGGCTCGACGTGCGCGGCGACCGGCGGCGGCTGCCCACCAACGTCGAGGCCGCCGCGTACCGGATCGTGCAGGAGTCGCTGACCAACACCGTGCGCCATGCTGATGCGACAGCGGTCGACGTGGATGTCTGCTATACGTCAGGATGGCTGGAACTCCACGTCCAGGACAACGGTGCCGCACTGGTCTCGGGCTTCACCGCGGGCAACGGCATCACCGGTATGCGGGAACGGGCACAGGCACTCGGTGGCGAGCTGGAGGTCGGCGCCCGCCCTGAGGGCGGGTTCGCGGTGCGGGCACGGCTACCCGGCATCGACACCGACGACCGTCCGGCCGACGGGGCGCTCCCCCGGCCTGCTCAGCAAGGGAAACAAGAGTTGTGATCCGTGTTCTGCTCGCCGATGACCAGGCGCTCGTCCGTGCGGGGTTTCGGGCGCTGCTCGACAGTGCCTCCGATATCACCGTGGTCGGGGAGGCCGGCGACGGAGACGCCGCCGTGCGCCTGGCACGGGCGGAGCGGCCCGACGTCATCCTGATGGACATCCGGATGCCGGGACTCGACGGCTTGGCCGCGAGCGAGCGCATCCTCGCCGCCCCGGAGTTGAGCCAGGCCCGCATCATCATCCTGACGACGTTCGACCTGGACGAGTACATCTTCGATGCGCTGCGGCTGGGGGCCAGCGGTTTCCTGGTCAAAGACACCGAGCCCGAGGACCTGCTGCAGGGGGTGCGGGTGGTCGCCCGCGGCGACGCGCTGCTCTCGCCCAACGTCACACGGCGGCTCATCGCCGACTACGCCCACCGACCGCGTCAACCGAGGCCCTCCACACAACTGAACGGCCTCACCGACCGTGAACGGGAGGTCCTCGCCCTGGTGGGGGAAGGACTGTCCAACGAGGAGATCGCCGAACGGCTCGTGGTCAGCCCCGCGACCGCGAAGACGCACGTCAGCCGGGCCATGGTGAAACTGCGGGTGCGGGACCGGGCCCAACTGGTGGTGCTCGCCTACGAGGCCGGCCTGGTGACCCCGGGGTGGATGGACTGAGTCTTCGGGCCGCGCCCTGAGGCGGTTGCCGCGCCCCTGACCACCCCGGGATGTCCCCTACGCCGCGAGGTGTAGGGCGGACGGGACCTGCTCTCCACTCGGCGTAGCGCGAAAGCCTCCCCCTGGGCGATGCCGGTCAGCGGAGCGGGCGGTGATGATCGGGCGGTCCGAGTCCACCCCGACCGATGAGGTCTCACCGACATGCTCGACGACCCCCTGCTGCTGGCGCGGTTGCAGTTCGCACTGACCGCGGGCACCCACTACCTGTTCGTGGCCTTCACCCTGGGCCTGGCACCGCTCATCCTTCTCAGCCAGCTCAGCGCCACCCTGCGGCGCGATGAGGCGCGCATGCGGGCGGTGCGCTTCTGGGGCGGCCTCTATGTCGTGAACTACGGGATGGGCGTGCTCTCCGGTCTGGTCATGGAGCTGCAACTGGCGACCAACTGGAGCGGGCTGAACGACATGTTCGGCTACGCGTTCGCCGCGCCGCTGGCCGTGGAGACCATGGGCGCCTTCTTCATCGAGTCCACGTTCCTCGGTCTGTGGATCTTCGGCTGGGACCGGATGGGGCGGTGGGCCCACCTCACCTGCTTCGCCGTGGTGACGGCCACCGCCTACGCCTCGGCGTACTGGGTGCTGGTGGCCAACGGTTTCCTGAAGTACCCGGTCGGGGTCGAGATCGAGGACGGCGTCGCCGTCCTTACCGATCCCGTGGCGCTCATGACCAACCCCTCCACGCTCATGGCGTTCGCCCACGTCGTCACCAGCACCCTGCTGGTCGGCGGGCTGGTCGTGGCCGCGGTGAGCGCCTACCACCTGGCGCACCGCAACGACCCGGACCGGATGTTCAGCCGCGGGATCCGCCGCGCCGCGGTCGTCCTGGGGGCCGCGGTCATCCCCACGGTGGTAACCGGCGGCACCCAGTTCTCCCTGTTCGGCCAGGACCCACCGACCAGCGGCCTGACCTACACTCCCGCGGAGATCGCCGCGATCGAGGACGGATACGGTGCGGCACCGGCGGCCTCCGCGATCTCCCTGACCGGTGAAGCGGTCATGATGACGGCCTGGACGCTGATCTCCCTCATTCCCCTGCTGATGCTGCTCATGTGGCTGATCCGCCGCTTGGACCGGTGGCGCTGGTTCCACTGGCTGCTGGTCTTCTCCCCGTTCCTGGCCTACGCCGCCAGCACCGGCGGCTGGGTCTTCCGGGAGGTGGGCCGCCAACCGTGGACGGTCACCCACCACCTGACGACCGCCGATGCCGTCACCGACATGTCCCCGGGCCTGGCCGTGGTGTCGTTCTCACTGTTCACGGCCGCTTTCGCGGTGCTGGCGTGCGTCACCTACTGGCTGCTGGTCCGGTTCGCCCGGCGGGGGCCGGAGAGCGGGCCGCTGGTTCCGGCCGCAGAGCCGGAGAGCGACCCGGTTATGCCCACCCACGTGTTCTAGACCCGGCCGACCCCCTTGTTGGAGACTTCCATGGACATCATCGCCGTACTCTTCCTCGCCGGGCTGGTCGTGGGCTATTTCGTCCTCGCGGGCTGCGACATCGGGCTGGGCATGCTCATGCCCTACCTTGCCCGGACCCCCGCCGATCGGCGCCGAGTGGTCTCGGCGATCGCCCCCTATTTCCTCGGTACCGAGGTGTGGCTGGTCGGAGCGGTGGGCGTGGTCGCCGGGCTGTTTCCGGCGCTGAAGAGTGAGCTGACCACGGGGCTGGGACCGGTGCTCGTCATGCTTCCGGCCGGCTGGGTGGCCCGTGACGCCGGGTTGTGGTTCCGGGCCCGGGTGGCCTCCCGAGCGTGGCACGCCCTGTGGGACACCGCGATCACAGTGGGCAGTTGGGTCCTCGCCCTGAGCCTGGGCCTGGCGGTCGGGGGGATGCTGAACGGCGGATCCCTGCTGAGCCCGTTCGCGGTCGCCTGCGCGTTCACCGTGGCCGCGCTGTTCGCGCTGCGCGGGGCCGCCTTCGGTGCCGAGCGCCTGGTCCCGGCGGGCGGTTCACCGGCTTTTGGTACAGCCGAGGCGCCCGCCTCTGCGGCGCCCGGCGCAACACTGGTCGCCGAACGTACCGCTTCCGCCGTCAACACGGCCGAGAACGCCGATGTGGCCGCCCAGGCGACGCGTGTCATCGCCCGTGTGGCGCTGGCCGGTGCGGCTGTGTCGGTCCTCGCCGCGGCGGTGGCCGGAGGGACCGCCGTGGAGCGGCTGCCGACCGCGGCGGTGATCGTCTCGGTGCTGGCCGCGGTCCTGGCGGGAACGGCGGGGCTCTCGGGGCCCCGGCTGTCGAGGCACACCTCCGCGGTGGCGGTGGCGGTGCCGCCGCTCCTTGTCGCCGCGGCCGTCGAGCTGCCGATCGCGGCTGCGCCCACCGGCACGCTCACTCTGGTCGGTTTCGCGTTGGCACCGGTGGTTCCGGTCATGCTGATCGGCCAGGTGTGGCTGTACCGGATGCTGCGCCGGCCAGCCCCCGTATCCGGCTTCTTCGCCTGATCCCGGACATCTTGCCCACGGAGAGCATCAGCGGAGGATTGCCGACTCGGGGAAGCGGGAACCTCACGTATCGGTATCGCGCGGCGGCGACACACACGTCGAGCGCACCGCTGATCCGAGGAGGGACTATGCCCCCGTCCACACCCGCCGCCCCCGCCCCCGGTGGCTGCAACTGCGGATCGAGCTGCGGCTGCGGCTGTCAGAACGGCGGCCCGTGCAACTGCAGTGGAAGCTGCGGTTAGGAAGGCCGCTCGTTGAGCGCGGGCTGTCCCACGCCCCCGGGACAGCCCGCGCCCCTCGTACCGTGCGCGTGCACCCGGACCTCCTGCGGCGTGTCCCTTTGCCTTTCCCCTTCTTAGCCGGAACAGTGAGCATCAGTCTGTATACTCATAGTCATAGAGACGGGGTTGGGGCGGAGCCGCGTCGGCCAGGGAGAAATGCACGATGTCGATCTCCGACATGTTCGCGTCCCCAGCGGGGCAACTGGACGATCACGAGCGGCTGCGGCTGCACGTGGAGGGGGTTCGGGAACGGGCCGCGAAGGCCGTTCCCTGGGGGCCCGATACGGTCGGGATTCCTCCGCAGGAGGCAGAGAACGCACTGCTGCGCATCAACGATGTCGCCTTCTACGCGAACGCGCGCGATGAGGTCATCGCGTTCGCGGACCTGTGCCTGCACCTGCTGGACATGCACCGGCCCCACAACAGCGACGGCCCTGCCGACAGCCGTGTGGCCAAGTGCCGCTGCTGCATGCTGAGCTGGCCCTGCCCCACGATCCGGGAAATGGCCCGGCTGCCTTCCTGAGGTACGGCGTCGGCACCGGATCGAGCGTGATCCGACAGCCGACGGCCCTGCTCGCCGCTGCCCGGCCGTTCTCTTCGGCGCTACCGGCTCCGGCGGGCACGCGGACACCTCGCCCGCCCCGCGCGGCAAGGGTGACCTTCCGAAAGCACATGGCTACGCTGGCGGCATTCACCATGCATCCGGCGCACGGAAAGCGGCTATGGACCAGCAGACGGAGATCCCCGGCACGGTCACCCGGCACGCCTCCACCCCCGATACCGACTTCCGGACCACCCCCACCGGGCGCAGGCGCAGTTGGTACGGAACGAAGAAGCACGTCAAACGGGCCCTGGGGTGGCGCCTGCCCAACCTCGCGATGCGCAGCGCCGTCCGGGTGGCCGCCCCGGCACTGCGCGATACGGGGCGGCTTCCCGTTCCCGCGGCGATCCCGGAGGTCACCGGGCGGGTCGACGGGGCCGAATACGTCATGCTGCGGCCCGCGCGCTGCGTCATCGCCAAGGAGCTCTACTGGGGCGGCGGGCACCGTCCGCAGGCCGCCGACGACTTCGCGGTCCGGCTGTTCGCCGCCGTGGCCCGCGAATCCGGCACGATGGTGGACATCGGGGCCTACACGGGGCTGTTCACACTGGTCGGGACCGCCGTCAACCCCGCGCTCCGGGCCCACGCCTTTGAAATCGTTCCGGAGGTCTTCCACACCCTGTTCGACAATTGCGTGCGCAACCGCGTGCTGCACCGGACCACGCTCCACCACAGCGGCGTGGGCGATCCCGCGGCGGTGCTCAGCATGCCGGAACAGTCCGGGGACTCCGCGCTGCCCTGCTTCTACTCCAGCGGGATGGCCTTCGCCGACGGCGTTCCCATCAGTGTCGCCGCCCTGGACTCGCTCACCTCTGAGGTTCCCGCCGGGACATCGTCGGTGCTGAAGGTGGACGTGGAGGGGACCGAGGCCGCCGTATTCGAGCACGGCCGCGGCTTTTTGGCGGCGCATCGGCCCGATATCGTCTGCGAGGTCCTGCCCGAGGCCGATGGGGCGCTGCTGGGCTCGCTGCTGGAGCCGTTCGGTTACCGGTTCCACCTCATCGGCGAACGCGCCCTTGCGCCGGCCGGTCCGATCATGGCCCACGACCGGTTCCGCGACTGGTTCTTCACCACCCGTACCCGCGGGGATCTGGAAGCGCTCGGGATCCCGGTGGCCTGAAGATGCGTTGGTTCGGTCTTCCCATGTCAGTGGGTACCACTGCAACGGCATTGGTCCGTAGGGCGATACCGGAGAAGTCCGGTGGGCGCCGGCCAAAGGCAGAGGGTGCCGAATGCGGACGGGGGTCTACTCGCCGCCGTCGATGCGGAACTGTACTGCGGCGCGGTCGGCGAGCAGCGGCTTGATGGTCGCGAGCACCGCCTGGTGTTCGGGGTGGTCGCGGTAGGCCGCGAACGCCTGCTCGTCGGCGACGTCGGCGACGACCGCGAAGTCATAGGTGCCCGATCCGATTTCCAGGTCGGGGCCGAAGGTGTAGGCCTTGAGCTCGGGGATCAGGGAGGGGAGGCGGGCCAGCCCTTCCCGGACCGTCGCCACCTGCTCGGGGCGGACACCGTCGATCCAGCGGAACAGTGCGATATGCCGAAGTGCCATACCTTCGAACCTATCCCGGGCGGGGGCGCGGCCACCGCACCGGCTCCACTCGGTTCCCTGCCGCGAACCCGCCGCAAAGCCGGGTGTCGGGGGAAGAGCCGGGCCCAGGAGCGGGGGACAGCTCCTGGGACCGGCCGCGGGGGAATGTCACCGCGGCCCTGCGGCCTTCCGGCAAAGGAGAAGACCGAGTGCGACGGGGCCGAGCGCCCCGTTTCAGGGCGGCGGCAACTACGCTCGGGGCATAGCCTGCCCGAATAACCCAGACATTGCGGCCGACTGCGGAACGGACCCCTCCCCACCGCTGTGACCTGCCATAATAAACATCATGCAAGGCTTTACCGCAAGCCCCCTCAGGGTTTTTCACGCTCTGCGATCGGACTGACACTCTTTTCCACTCAGCCGCCCTTTCCGGTCGGCCCTCTGCATTCCAGTACGTGCTCGGCTGGTTACCTCTGGTGCGGAAACCGATCACCACGTGCGCCAAGTCGAATTCGAAGAGCGGCGACCGCGGCCACGGACAAAGAACTGCGACCGCACCAGAGGCGCCCTCCGGACCGCAAGGGCCGGAGGGCGATTTCTTGACCGGTCGGGGAAACCATGAGTACCGCGGAGACGACAGGAAGCACAGCGCCCATGGCGAACCGGCCGTAGGCGCCCGTGTATCCAGCACACATCCGCGGAGCGGGCACAGACGTACACGGACGCGGCTTTCAACGGTCCCGGCCGATGAGCGGAACCGCTCCGCTCACTGAGGATTCTTCCGCTGCCGGAGTCCCTGCGGCAGACCCGCAGAGCCCCGGATCCCGTCCGTCTCGCTGGGCCCGCGGGCCCATAGGGATGCGCGGATCCCGGGGCATTCCACGACCGGGGTGGTCAACTCACTCGGGTGACGATGAGGTAGGCGTCGTCGGACTCCACGTCGGCGATGTCGGTGATCTTCCAGGTCTGCCCGCCGACCGTGAATGTATCGCCGACGCTCACATCGAGCATACCGCTGCGGTTCCATTCGGCCGGTCCGCCGATCTTGGCCATGGGGCGGCCCCGCTCGTCCAGCCAGAACCTGCCGCCGCCGACCGGTCCTCCCTCGAACCGGTCATTTCGGCCATAGGTGATCCTCTCCTGCGCACCGACTTCATGAGTCACGTCCGGCTCTTCTCCTGTCATTCGGATGAGCCCCGGCAACGTTAATGCTGCTCCGCAATGGCATTAACGTTCCCTGGATTCATTGCGCGGATTCTGAACTTTACTATCTGGGAATGCAATTGCCTACGTCTCCGACATGAATTCCGCACCCGTGTGCCCGGTTGTGAACGCCGTATACCCCTGAGGACCAAAGTCCTCAGGGGTATACGGGTTTTTCTTTCCGCTCAGGCTTCCAGGTCGACCACAGCGGCGACCGGACCGCCGCCCGACGGCCCCTGGTGCACCGCCGCGACCGACACGAAGACCGCCGGGTCTCCCGTCACAGCAGCGGTGACCCCGCCCACCGTGGCCTTGATCTGGCGGTGCCAGTGCACATCGGAATCATCCAGCATGATGTTGCGGCGTCCGCGGACGCTGCCCGAAGGATCGGCCTCGCATTTCAGGAAGACGTTGACCAGCCGGTCCCCCAGGTCGCTGGGGTGCGGCCGCTCGGGCAGGTCCAGTCCCGCGGAGCGGATCGCCGCCCATATGCCGTCGGCGTCGAGCGCATCGGTCATCACGCTGTGCCCCGCACGGAACCTGCCGCCCACGCCGCGCACGTTGCCGACCACCACGATCTGGGCCCGGTCCAGCTCCACACCGGAGGAGCACGAGGCCACCGAGGAGTACAGCGACAGGTCGGCGTGGATCTGCTCTGCTGTCGGCTCCTCGATCTCGCCGAGAGCCGTGGCGATCCCCAGCGCGGTCGTCGAGTTGGAGATGTCCATGGACTTCAGCGTGTCCTCGGTGACGACATCGTGGCCGCGCGCCTTGGCATCGTTGATGGTCTCCAGCACCAGCAACGGCGTCTTGGTCTGCACGTAGTGGACATCGGCGGGGTCGGTGATCCCCGCGCTGCGCATGGCCTCGCGGACCCCTTCGGCCACCTTGCGGACCATGGCCGGCCGACCGATGTCCTCGGGGAGGAGCACCTCGCTCATGGCGACGCCGACGGTCACCCGCGGTTCGTCGCTGGGCTCGTAGCGGCCCTTTGGGGCGTAGGCGAAGACGGTGGCGTGCGGTGAGATGACACCGTCGGTGCCGCCCGACCACACGAGCGGCACCTGCTTCACCGCGTCCTCGCCGCGCGTGCCGCGGTCGGTCAGGACTTCGCGGAAAGCCCGGTCGGCGAGGATCCTGGTGTAGTCGTTGACCCCCCCGTTCCCCTCCGTCTTTCCGATCACGGCCAGGACATCGTCGGCGGCGAACACTCCGTCGTCGATGAGCCGGGCCAGCCCGGACGCGTCCGTGACACTCTCGATCGCCACCTTGTGCACTTCGATGGGCCTGGGCACCTGTGGCCACCTCTCTTCCTGGTCGTATCTGTCCCTATCAGCTCATCCCGACACGTCGGTCGGGCCTGCATCGCCGGTCATGGCTCGACGACGGTTCCCTCCCTGCCGTCGAGGCCGGCCCCCATGCGGTCCAGTCCGGTGATGACGGCGCGTTCGCCGCCGCTCTCTACGAACCGCAGGGCCGCTTCGACCTTCGGCCCCATGCTGCCGTCGGCGAAGTGTCCCTGGTCGGCATAGGCACGCAGCTCCGCGGCGCGGATCCGGCCGATGGGGCGGGCGTCATCGGTCCCGTACCCCACAATGGCCGCGGGGACGTCCGTGGCGATGACAAGGCGCTTCGCGCCCACGGCGCGCGCGAGGAGCGCGGCCGTACGGTCCTTGTCCAACACGGCTTCGGCGCCGCGCACGGTTCCGCGGTCGTCGCAGACGACGGGGATCCCGCCGCCGCCCGCCGCCACCGGCACGGCTCCTGACTCGATCAGCGTCAGGAGCGCCGGGGCGTCGAGGATCTCACGCGGCTCCGGTGATGCGACGACCCGCCGCATGCCTCGCGGTCCGAGGTCGATCCAGTCCTGCCCGAGCGCGATGAACTCCTCGGCCTCAGCAGGGGGCAGGTAACGGCCGACCGGTTTGCTGGGGTTGGCGAACGCGGGGTCATCGGCGTCGACCCGGGTACGGGTGACCAGCGCCGCGACCGCGCGCTCGTGACCGCGGCGGCGCAGGGCCGCCTCCAGGGCGCTGACCATGGTGAATCCGATGGTGGCCTGGGTCTGCGCGCCGCACCAGTCCAGCGGCACCGGAGGCACCACCCGCGCCGCCAGTTCGTTCTTCACCAGCAGGTTGCCCACCTGGGGGCCGTTGCCGTGGGTGAGCACGACCTCGGTTCCCGCGGCGATGAGGTCTGCGACATGTTCCATGGCGCTCTCGATGGCCGCGCGCTGGTCTTCGGGGCGGGCATGGCCGTCAGGGGCGGTCATGGCGTTGCCGCCCAGGGCGACAACAGTGCGCGGACCCCGCGCTTTCCGTTCGCCGGGTCGGTGACCGCCGCGCGCGGATTCCGGCGTTCCCGGTGCCGGGCGCGGCGTGCGCTCCTCCGGTCCGCTCGAGCTCAAAGGAGGTCCACCTCCGGGTGGGGGATGCCCCCCGAGAGGACCGCATATCCTTCGCCGCGGTCGAAGAAGGGGGCATCGGCCGGGCGCCGCTGCCGCATCTCCTCGCGCAGTCGGCGCACGGCTTCCGGGTCGGCCCATGGGGCGTCGTCGGGTCCCTCGATCAAAACGCCGTAGTCCTCCCGTGCGGCCTCCCGGGAGACCTTGCCGCATCGCACGTCTGCGACGACGGAGTCGACCTCGCGATCGAGCGGGTCTCCCCAGCCGCCGCCGCCGGTGGTGCGGATACGGATGACCTCACCGGCCTTCACCGGTTCGCCGTCGACGAGGCCGCCCGGCTCGCGCTCGTTGGGCCCGCCCGGGTCGATGGTCACCTGGAACGGGCGGCCGGCGCGGCCGCCTTTGACCCCCCAGCAGGACAGGATGGTGCGGTCGGCGATGGACATGAACGAGGCGTCTTCCAGCATCCGGATGTGCTTCTCATAGCCCAGGCCGCCCCGGTACTGCCCCGCCCCGCCGGAGTCCACGGCCAGGCCGAGCCGTTCGACGATGAAGGGGAACCGCGACTCGGTGAACTCGGTGGGCAGGTTGCGCGAGTCGGGGACGACATGGATGGTGTCCTCACCGTCGGCGTAGTGGCGCCCGCCCGATCCGCCGCCCAGCACCTCGCGCATCAGGTAGGACGTGCCGTCCCCCCGTGTCCCGTAGACGCCGGTGTAGCGGATGGTCTCCTGGTCGGCCGGCATGCGCCCGTCGACGGCCTTGGCCAGAACCCCGGAGAGCACGCCGAGCAGGCGCAGGATGACGAAGGTGCGGGCGTTGGTCGGGGCCGGGAAGATCGGTGTGAGCAGCGTCCCCTTTTCGGGGAACCGCATCTCGATCAGGGGGACTATGCCTTCGTTGACGTCCAGTTCGGCCATGCGCTCGGGGGTGTCGGCGAGGTTGCGCAGGATCGGGGCGAGCCACTTCTTCAAGAAGTTGCCGTCGGCGTAGTCGCCACAGTGGTTGATGGGCCCCTTCGCCTGCGGCGACGTTCCGGCGAAGTCGATGATCAGCTTGTCGGGAACCTTGGTGAGGGTGATCCGCTGCCGGTGCAGCCGGGGCTCGTCCACGCCGTCGTGTTCGGCGTAGTCCTCCCAGGTGTAGGTGCCGTCGGGGATCTTGGCGAGGATCTCGCGGCGGTAGGTCTCGGTGGTGTTGGCGAGTATGGCGTCGAAGCACGCCTCGATGCTCTGCCTGCCGTAGCGGTCGAACAGCTCGGAAAGGCGCCGCGCCCCCATGAGGCAGGCCGAGCACTCCGCGTCCAGGTCTGCTGCCAGCGACTGGGGCATCCGCGAGTTGCGCACCATGATCCGCAGCGCCGCCCGATTGGGCACACCCTGGTCCCACAGCTTGATCGGCGGCACCATGAGGCCCTCTTCGAAGACCGAGGTCGCCCCGGAGGGCATCGATCCCGGGCAGGCGCCGCCGATGTCGTCGTGGTGTCCGAAGGCCTGAACGAACGCGACGACCTCGGGGCCGTCGCCGCTGTCGTGGAAGACGGGGACGGTGACGCACAGGTCGGGCAGGTGCCCGATGCCGCCCTCGGACTCGTAGACGTCGTTGTGGAAGAACACGTCGCCGGGGCGCATGGTCTCCAGCGGGAAGTCCCGTGCCACGGGGTGCACGAGCGCGGAATAGGAGCGCCCGGTGAGCTTGCGCAGTCTGCGGTCGTGGATGCCCGCACGGAAGTCGTGGGCGTCGCGGATCATGGGGGAGCGGGAGGTGCGCGCGATCGCCGTCTCGACCTCCTTCTCCACCGAGGCGAGTGTGCCTTCGACGATCTCGATCATGACGGGGTCGGCGCTGACGCTCGGAGGGGATACTGCGGTCATGGTTCAGACTCCCTGGGCGCTGGTCGCGGTGACGATGATGGTGCCGGTCGGGTCCACGTCGGCGGTGAAGCCCGGGTGCAGGGGTACGGTCGCCCCGAACTCCTCGATCACGGCGGGGCCGGCGATCCGGTCTCCCGGGGCCAGGCGGTCGCGCCGGTATATCGGGGTGGGCCGGTAGTCGGCGCCGTCGAAGCAGACGTCGCGCGTTCCGGTCAGGGCGCGTTCGACACCGCCGTCGGCTTCGGACAGTTTCCTCGGTTTGGGGCGGCGGATCGGGCCCACTCCGCTGACGCGCAGGTTGACCCATTCGACCTGCTGGTCGAGGTTGTCGCGGAAGTCGTACCCGTACAGCTGGTTGTGGGCCCGGTGGAACTCCTCGGCGACCTGGTCGGCCAGGTCGGCGTCGAACGGGCCGTTCGGCACCGGGACCCGGACCTCGTAGGCCTGGCCGAAGTAGCGCAGGTCGGCCGTACGGTCGAAACGGACGCCGGCGTCGGCGAACCCCTCGGCTCGCAGCGCGGCGGCGGCCTCCTCGCTCAGCTCGCCGTAGACGCGTCCGACCATGTCCGGGTCCAGGTCGGCGTGGCGGGCCACGCAGGTGCGGACGTAATCGTTCTTGACGTCCACGCTCAGCAGGCCGTAGGCGGACACGTTGCCGGGGTCGGGCGGAACGATGACTCCGGCCAGCCCCAGGACGTCGATCAGCGGGCACAGCAGCAGCGATCCCGACCCGCCGAACGTCGCCATGTGGAAGTCGCGTACGTCCAGCCCCCGCTGAACGGTGATCTGGCGCAGCGCGTTGGCCTGGTTCCACGCCGAGATCTCCAGGATTCCCGCGGCGGCCTCCTCGGCACCGATCCCCAGCCGGTCGGCGAGGTCCGTGATGCCGGCGCGGGCGGCCTCGACGTCCAGCGGAACCTCCCCGCCGAGGAGGTGCGGGGGGATGCGGCCCAGCATGACGTGGGCGTCGGTGACGGTGGGCTTGGTGCCTCCGTTGCCGTAGCAGATGGGTCCGGGGTCCGCACCCGCCGAATCCGGGCCGACTTTGAGGGTGCCTTCGGGAGAGATCCAGGCGATGGAGCCGCCGCCCGCGCCCACGGTCACGATGTCGATCATCGGGATCTTCGACGGGTAGCGCCCGATCGTGCCCTCTGTCGTCAGCCCCGGTTCTCCGTTGAGGACGACGGAGACATCGGTGGAGGTGCCGCCGCCGTCGAGGGTGAGGATCCGGTCGAACCCGGCTTCGCCCGCGAGCAGCGCCGCGCCCAGCGCCCCCGCGGCCGGGCCGGAGAGCACCGTGGTGATGGGCTGGTGCACGACCTCCTCGGCGGAGAGCACCCCGCCGTTGGACTTCATGATCAGAAACGGCAGTCGGCGACCGTGGGCCTCCCCCGTGGCCTCCTCGGCCGTATCCGGTTCCTTCCCCAGCCGGGCGGCGTCCAGCCGCTCGCGGATGGTGCTGGTGTAGCTGGAGACCCCCGGTTTGACCGCGGCGTCGACGAGGGTGGTCATGGACCTCTCGTACTCC
This sequence comes from Actinomycetes bacterium, assembly GCA_021793235.1. Classification (GTDB taxonomy): domain Bacteria; phylum Actinomycetota; class Actinomycetes; order Streptosporangiales; family Streptosporangiaceae; genus JAJYTD01. The sequence continues at coordinate 22,987 of JAJYTD010000011.1, forward strand.
CGGTACTCGCGCAGGACATCGGAGCTGATGGAGACGGTCGCCTCCGGGTGCTCGGCGCGCAGGATCTCTTGCACGCGGCGCTCGTGCGATGGGTCGGCGTAGGAGTGCAGCAGGCACACCCCGATCGTGTTGACGCCCTGGTCGCGGAACCAACGGGCGATTTCCGCCGCCTGCTCCTCGTCCAGAGGGCGCACCTGGGCGCCGGTGTAGTCGAGCCGCCCCCGCACCGTGCGGACGAGGTCGGCCGGGACGATGCGGTCGGGTTTGACCCAGAAGTAGGAGTTGCCGTAGCCGTCCGGGACGGCCTGCCGGGCGATCTCCAGGATGAACTCGTATCCCTCGGTGGTGATGAAGCCGATCCTGCCGGTCTTGCCCTCAAGGAGCAGGTTGGTGGCGACCGTCGTGCCGTGGGAGATCGACGCGACGGCGGCGTCCCCTTCCACGGCGGCCAATGCCTTGGCCACACCGTTCATGAACCCCGTGGAGGGGTCCTCGGGCGTGGACGGGGTCTTGGTGGTGTGCAGCAGCTCGCCGCTGTCCTCGTCGACGGCCACGACGTCGGTGAACGTCCCTCCGGTGTCGATACCGATCCGAACCCGGCGTGCGCCCGTCATCATGGCGGCTCCCCCTTTGTGCGGTACATGGCCACTTCGGATTCAACCGACTCACACGGGTCCAAGGAACCAGCAAGATCTGCCAATGGATCAGCCGATCATTGGCACTTGCGCACTGTGCAGATGGGCGAGGACGGCCGACACCCGGCGTCCGGCGTCGTCGGGCGGCAGGCCGAGCTTGGCCAGGGCGACGCGGAGAGTGCCGGCTCTGCCCCGCCTCCGTGCTCAGATCGCGGCAGTGGGGAGCGGCGAGCGCAGCAAGCAAGCCCGGCTTGCCGCCGGACGCACCGCTTGGCAAGCCGGACGGACACCGTGGTTCCGGGGGAGGCCCGTGGGTGTCTAGGCCGGCGCCCCCTTCAACTTGCCGACCACCGTTTCCAGCAGGGAGGAGAACGGGTGGTCGTGCACCATGTAGGTCCAGGTCATCGAAGGGCGTTTGACACCGATGACCGACACGTCGATCGTCTTGTCCGCGCCGGCCTCGGCTTCCTTGAAGGTCTCGGCGGCCCGTGCCCGCGCCTCGTCCAAGAATCCCTTGAACGCCGGGACGGCATCACGGTTGAACTCGTCCAGCGGGTCCCGGCGGCCGAGGAAGCGCAGATGGATGCCTTCCCGAAGCTCGGCGAGGAACGCGTTGTGCTCGGTCCAGCCGCGGTCGAGGTGGTACAGCGTGATCAGCCGCGCCGCCCGCGCGACCTCCTCAGGACCGACGTCCTCGACCAGGTCGGCATGGTGCCCCGGGCAGTCCACCGCGAGCTGGCGGTCGCCGAGGTCCTCGGCGAGCACCGCCTCGCGGTGCTCCAGCACAACACTGCGCTGCACGTCGATCAGCTTGTTGTAGCGCCACGTGTTGCGGTGGATGTCCAGCAGTTGCCCCTCGGACACGCGCTGGGCGTGGTCGACCATCGAGAGCCAGCTGGGGTCGGTGATCTCACCGTCGCCCGCGGCTTCGTATCCGCGCGTCTCGGGAGCGTTGTTGGCGACGAGGTCGTCCTCGACCGAGACGAAGAACCGGGAGCTGCCGGGGTCGCCCTGGCGACCGGCCCGGCCGCGCAGCTGGTCGTCCAGGCGGCTGCTGGGGTAGCGGCCGAAACCCATGACGTAGAGGCCTCCGGCCGCCACGACACGCTCCCGGTCGCTCATATCGCTGCCGCCGAGCCGGATGTCGGTTCCGCGCCCCGCCATCTGGGTGGACACCGTGATCGCACCGTACTTTCCGGCCTCGGCGATGATCGCGGCCTCTTCGGCGTCGTTCTTGGCGTTGAGCACGGCGCATTCCAGGCCCTCGTCGGCCAGCCGCTTGGCGAGGAGTTCGGACTCAGCGACGTCCTGGGTGCCGATGAGGATGGGGCGTCCGGCCTCGTGTGCCGACAGCACCTCCTCGACCAGGCCGTCCTCCTTCTCCTCCCGGGTGGCGTAGAGGCGGCCGACCTCGTCTGCGCGCACGCACGGCTTGTTGGGCGGGATGACCGCGACCTCAAGCTCGTAGAACTCGCGGAGCTGCTCGGCGACCGCCATGGCGGTGCCGGTCATCCCGCAACGGGTGGGGTAGCGCAGTACCAGCGACTGGACGGTGATCGAATCGAGTACCTCGCCGGTCTCGGAGACCTCGACCTTCTCCTTGGCCTCCACCGCCGCCTGCAGCCCATCGGGCCAGCGCTGGAGCAGCGCGATGCGGCCGCGGGACTCGTTGATCAGCCGGACTTCGCCGTCGCGCACGACATAGTGCACGTCGCGCTGGAGCAGCGCGTGGGCGTGCAGGGCGAGGTTGACGCGGGGCAGCACCGAGGTGTCGTCCTCGTCGTAGAGGTCGATACCGCCCAGCTCGCGTTCAACGGCATCGATACCGGCGTCGGTGAGCCCGACGTTGCGGCCCTCGGCATCGATCTCGTAGTGGAGGCCGGGCTTGAGCTGACGGACGAGTTCGGCCATCTCAACGTCGGCGGTGGAGCTCTCCGCGGCGCCGGCCAGCACCAGCGGCACCCGCGCCTCGTCGACCAGGACGGAGTCGGCCTCGTCGATCAGCGCGATGTTCGGTTCGGGGACGACCCGCTGCTCGATGTCGGTGACCATCCGGTCGCGCAGCACATCGAAGCCCAGTTCGCTGACCGAGGCGTAGGTGATGTCGGCGGAGTACGCCACCCGGCGCTCCTCCGGCGTGGACTCCTCACCGATCCAGGCGACGGCGACGCCGAGGAGGTCGTAGAGGGGGCGCATCCACTCGGCGTCGCGGCGCGCCAGGTAGTCGTTGACGCTGAGGACGTGCACGCGCTGCCCGCGCAGCGCGAACCCGGCGGCGGCCAGAGCACCGGCCAGAGTCTTGCCCTCACCGGTCGCCATCTCGGCGATGTGCCCGTCGAGCAGCGCCATCACGCCGAGCAGCTGCACGTCGAAGGGGCGCTCGCCGAGGGCGCGCCGCGCGGCCTCGCGGCCGACCGCGCCCAGCTCGATCAGGTCGTCGCGCTCGTAGGGGAGCTCGGCGTTGCCGAGCTCGGTGGCCTTCTCGGTGAGCTCCGCGTCGCTGAGTTCGCGCAGTTCGGGCTCACGGGCCTCGATCGATTCCAGAACCTTGGTATAGGGCCGCAGATCCACCGCACCGGGTTTGCCCAGCATCCGGCGGATGCTCTCAGCCATTCGTCCGAACACCACGCAAGGGTAACGCCGACAGCAGGCCCGTGGGTTCCCGATCTTCATTCAACGGCGCTTCTCTGCCGGGCAGCGGTCGGGGCAAGGGCGGCCGAGGGCGCAGAACGCACCGCAACGGGTGCGTGCCCTTCTTTGTCCTTTGTCCGCTCTGCGGGAGCAGTGGCATCTCCTTGCCCCGGCGCCGCGCCATGGCGGTCCCCGCTCGCTTCCCCCCATACCTGGAGGTCGCGGCAATGGGGCGCAGCGAGTGAAACGAGCAAGCCGGCTTACCGCTGAGCAGCACGGCCAAGCGCCGAGAGGCCCGGTGCTCAGTGCACGAGCTGCCGCCCGTGCTGGCGCGCCTCCATCGCCATCGCGTGCTTGACCAGTGTGACCAGAACGTTCAGTACCGACTGGCGATTACGGGCGTCGCAGGCCACCATCGGCACCTCGGGAGCGAGGTCGAGGGCGTCGCGCAACTCCTCCATCGTGTATTCGAGTGCGTCCTCGAAGGAGTTGACCGCCATCACGAACGGCAACCGGTGCTGCTTCTCGAAGTAGTCGAGGGCCTGGAAGCAGTCCTCCAGCCGGCGCGGGTCAGCGATGATCACCGCACCGAGGGCGCCGCGCACCAGGTCGTCCCACATGAACCAGAACCGCTGCTGGCCAGGGGTACCGAAGAGGTACAGTGTGAGGTCGGTGTCGAGCGAGATGCGACCGAAGTCCATGGCGACGGTCGTACTGGTCTTGTCGGGGGTCTTGGAGAGGTCGTCGATTCCCACGCTGGCGGCGCTGACCGCGGCCTCCGTGCGCACTGGGGGGATCTCCGAGATCGCGCCCACGAACGTCGTCTTGCCGGCACCGAAACCGCCGGCGACGATGATCTTGGTGGAGAGCTTCGGTGACTCGTTCACTGGGTTCTCTGGTCTCCTCACGACGCCAACTCAAAAGCAGAGTGCTGTGGCCGGCGCACCTGCCGTTGAAGGGAATGCGGGCCATCAGCGAGACCGCGGGTACCACGGTGCCGGACCGGGTTCTCTCCGATGGGCGCGCCGCGCAGTAGGCAGTGCACGCTCAGAAAGAACCTAGCATTGACACACCGTACCGGTTGACTCCGCAAACGAGCGGGATTCGCGCCGATGCCCGGAAGAAAGCCCTACGAACAAGGGCCTTCCTCCCGAGCTCGGCGCGGGCACAGAGGCGTTGGCGTCGGGAGGCTTCAGTCCCTGCGGCGGCGTCCGATGAGTGCTCCGATGAGCACGCCGACGAACGCCATCACCGCACCGAACACCGCGCCTTTGACGAATTCCGGCACGCCCGCTGGTGCGGTGCCGGATGCGGCGCCGGAGAACAGGGATGCGCCGGGCTGCGCCGCGCGGGCGTCCGCCGCGGCCCCCGCATCGGCCGGGGCAACGGCCGCTGCCCCGGGGCTTTGCGCCTCCTTCCGCGCGGGCTCTCCGTCGAGTTCCTTGTTGAGCCGGGAGAAGAACTCCCCCGCCATCTTCTTGGTCACACCGGTCAGCATCCGCTGCCCCACGCCCCCGACCATGCCTCCGACCACGGCTTCGGCCCGGTAGGTGAGTTCCGTGCGGCCGTCCGCCAATTCGTCCAGCTCGACCGCGACGTCGGCCTTGACCGTACCGGGTGCTCCGGCCCCCGAAGCGCGCATCACCAGCGACTTCGGCTGCTGCAGATCGGTGAGTTCCACGTCGCCCTGGAACGTTCCCTTGATCGAGCCCACTCCGACGTTGATGGTGCCCCGGTAGCGGTCCGGACCGGTGCTCTCCAGCTGCTCACACCCCGGGATGGCGCGGGCCAGCACCGCCGGGTCCAGCATGAGCGCCCACACTTTCTCGGCCGGTGCCTGCAGAGTGGCGTTTCCGGTGACCAACATAGGTTCAGTTCTCCTTTGTCAACGAGCGGTGGGCGGGCCTGCGCGGCACGGATGCGATCTCCCCCCGCGCGTGCCTGCGCCGCAGGTGGAACAGCTCCGATGGGGAGATCGGCATCTGGTCGATGCGGAAGCCCTCAGCGTCTTCGACGGCGGCCGCGATGGCCGCGGAAGCGGGGATCACCCCGGCTTCGCCGGCGCCCTTGACACCGAGCGGATTGAGCGGGCTCGGAGTCTCCAGGTGATCGATCTCGATGCGGGGGACCTCGCTGGCATAAGGCATCAGGAAATCCATGAAGGAGGCGTTGAGCAGCTGCCCGCCTTCGTCGTAGGCCATCCGCTCGTACAGCGCCCCGGCGACGCCCTGGGCCACCCCTCCGTGCACTTGGCCCTCGACGAGGGTCGGGTTGATCAGGTTGCCGCAATCGTGCACCACGCAGTAGCGCAGGATCCGCACTTCGGCGGTCGCGGGATCGGTCTCCACGATCACGGCGTGCGCGCCGCTGGCGAACGTGCAGCGCAGCGGTGAGTAGAAATCGGTGCCTTCCAGTCCGGGCGCCTCGTCTTCGGGGACCGGCGGGCGGTCGTAGTCGGCGGCCCCGCTGAACTGGGTGGCCGCGGCGGAGGCCGCGTCGAAGGCATAGCGCAGCGGGTTGGAGAGCACCGCGACGGTGCCCAGTTCCATTCCCTGCGCGGGGCTCCCCTTCACTTGGACGCGGCCGTCGATGATCTCCAAATCTCCGGGATCGGCCTCCAGCGCGTCCGCGGCGATCTTCAGCACCTTGTCCCGGAGCCGGACCGTGGCCATCGCCACGGCGCTGCCGCTGGTCACCGCTCCGCGTGAGGCGAACGTCCCGACCGAGTAGCCCATTCGGCGGGTGTCTCCCGTGGTGACCTCGATGTCGGACATGGGCACGCCGAGCTTGTCGGCGACGACCTGGGCCAGTGCGGTCTCGTGCCCTTGGCCCTGGCTGGTCAGCCCGGTGGCGACCCGCACTTTCCCACTGGTCTCCACCTGGACGTGCCCGCCCTCGTAGGGGCCGGGACCGGTGCCCTCGACATAGCAGGCCAGCCCGATCCCGACCCGGCGCCCCTGGGCGCGGGCCTGCTCCCGGTACTCCTCGAAGTCGTCCCAGCCGACGAGGTCGGTGATCATGCGCAGCATCTTCGGGTAATCGCCGGAGTCGTAGATCAGCGGACGGCCGTCCTGGAACAGCATCCCCTGGTCGTAGGGCATCTCGTCGGGTTTGATGACGTTGGCGGCACGCACGTCGACGCGGTCCTTGCCCAGGTGGTCGGCGATGGCGTCCATCGTGCGCTCCATCGCGAAGACGCCCTGGGGGCGCCCGGCGCCGCGGTACGGGGTGACGATGGCGGTGGTGGTGTAGAGGCTGTGGAACTCCACGCGGTAGGCGCCGGGCTTGTAGGGGCCGAGCAGCTGCGTGGAGGTGACGATGGGGACGATCACCCCGTACGGCAGGTAGGCGCCGTTGTCGTGCAGGATCTGCACGTCCAGCCCCAGGATCCGCCCGCCGTCGTCGAACCCGACCCGCACCCGCTGCTGTTGGCCGCGTTCGTGTGCGGAGGCGACGAAGTGCTCGCGCCGGTCCTCCGTCCACTTGATCTCGCGGTCCAGCTGCCGGGCGGCCCACGGCACCATGACCTCTTCGGGCCAGGGGTGCACGATCTTCAATCCGAATCCGCCGCCCACATCGGGCACCACGACCTCGACCTGGCCGAGCTGGAGCTCCAGTTTCGCGGCGACGGCGGCGCGCACCCCGGTCGCGGTCTGGGTGGAGCTGTAGAGGCGCAGCCCGCCGCCCCTGGCCGAATCCCAGCGCGCGTAGACGCCGCGCCCTTCCATCGGGATGCTGGCGGAGCGTTCGATTTCCAGGTCGAGTTCGAGGGTGTTCGGTGCGGCGCCGATGGCGGCCGGCGCGTCGCCGACCTCTTGGACGAGGTGCGCGGCGACGTTGTCGGCCATCCCCTCGTGCACGATCCGGTCGGCCTGCATCGCCTTCTCCACGCCGACGACGGCGTCCAGGATCTCGTAGTCGACCCGGATGCGTTCCACGGCGTCCTCCGCCGCGTAGCGGTCCCGCGCCACCACCATGGCCACCGGTTCCCCGACATGGTGCACGTACTCCCGGGCCAGGGCGTAGGGGGTGCGGCCATCGATGATGGAGGGGTGCGGGATGAGCAGCGGCAGCGGCTCGGCCATGGGCCCGGTCAGGTCGTCGTAGGTGTAGACGGCGATGAGCCCGTCGACGTCGAGGGCGTCCATGACGTCGATGTCGCGAATGCGGGCGTGCGCATGGGGGCTGCGGACGAACGCGGCGGCGCAGGCGTCGCTCCCCAGGTCGTCGAGGAAGGATCCGCCACCGGTGGTGAGCCGCCGGTCCTCAGTGCGCTGAACGGGGGCTCCTAGCAGCCGTGTGCTCATTGGTGGCCTCCTTCGCTATGGGGCTGCGGAGCGGGGGCCTCCTCGGCCGCCCGCGCGGGACCGCCGACCACCTCCGCCGTGCGCAGCTCGGCGGCGCGCTGCACGGCGCTGACGATGTTCTGGTACCCGGTGCAGCGGCACAGGTTGCCCGATACGGCCTCCCGCGCCTCCTCCTCTGACGGGTCGGGGTTGTCCTCCAGATAGCCGGCGATCAGCGTGAGGAAGCCGGGCGTGCAGAACCCGCACTGCAGGGCGTGGCATTCGGCGAAGGCGCGTTGGACCGGGTGCGGTTCGCCACCGGGGCCGGCGAGCCCTTCGACGGTGGTGATGTCCTCGTGCTGGGCGGCGCTGACGGCGAACATCAGGCAGGAGCGCATCGGGCGGCCGTCCACGAGCACGGTGCAGGCTCCGCATACCCCGTGCTCGCAGCCCACATGGGTACCGGTGAGCCCCAGATCGTGACGCAGGCAGTCCGACAGCAGTCGGCGCGCGGGCACCGACACCGTGTGCACGATGCCGTTCACACGGAGCCGGATCTCGTGGAGTTCCTCGGTCATCTCATCGCTCCGATTCCGGTGGTGTGCGGGCCGGGTCCCGCGGTCTCCCGCAGGGCGGCCTCGGCCGCTTCGGCCAGCGCGCGCTCGGTGAGCACGCGGGCCAGGTGGGCGCGGTAGTCGGCGCTGGCGTGGATATCGTCCTCCGGTTCGATCCTGTCGGCGGCCAGGTCGGCAGCGGCGGAGAGGTCGGCGCTCGCGGGGACGGCGCCGACCACCGCCTCGGCCATGTCGACCACCAGGGGAACGGGCGCGACCGAGATGTAGCAGCAGCGCGCCGCGGTGATCCTCAGGTCGGCGTCGAGCGTGACGACGGCGGCCACCCCGCACATGGCGTAGTCGCCGCTCCTGCGCGCGATCTCCACGAAGGCCGTGCCGCTGCCGGGCGCGGGCCGGGGGAAGTACGCCGATACGGCGATCTCCCCCTCGGCCATCCCGGTCTCCAACGGCCCGGTGAAGAAGTCGGCGGCACCCACCGAGCGGGTACCGGACGGGCCGCGCACCTCCATGCTTCCGCCGAGGAGCGCGAGCACGGCGGGCATCTCCGCCGACGGGTCGGCGTGCACGATGCTGCCGACGGTGGTGCCCCGGTTGCGGATAACGGGATGGGCGACCAACCGCAGTCCCTGGCGCAGCAGGGGTACGGTTCGCGCCGCCTGCGCGTCGTCCTCCAGGTCGGTGTGGCGGACCAGTGCCCCGACCCGCACACCCCCGGTGTCCACGCGCACCGTGTCCAGCCCCGGGAGGCGGTTGATGTCGACGAGGACAGCGGGCGCGGCCAGGCGCATGTTCATCATGGGGATCAGGCTCTGCCCGCCCGCCAGTACCTTGCCGTCCGGACCCGCCTCAGCGAGGACGCGCACCGCGTCGTCCAGAGAGGTGGGTGCGTGGTAGGTGAACGCCGATGGCTTCACATGACTCCTTTCACCGGGCCGCGCTCGCCGCCGACCGCATCAGACGTGCTTTTCGGGATCGTCCTGCGTCCGCTCCTTCGCCGCCTCCGGCTCCGCCGGAGCCGTACCGCCGCCGGAGTCCTCGGCGCCGCCCCCGGCAGAGGGGGTGCCGAGCGGGCGCGGGCGCATGTACTCCGGCGCCATCCGGTTCAGCGCGTGGTAGCCGAACAGCAGGATGATGGTGCCGAGCGCGATGCCCTCGATCACGAAGGTCTCGGTGAAGGCCATTTGCACGCCGCCGATCCCGGCGACCAGGCCCGCGGCGACCGGAACCAGCACGACGGGGTTGGCGAAGTCGACCCGGTTCTCCACCCAGATCTTGGCCCCGAGCAGGCCGATCATGCCGTACAGCACGACCGTGATGCCGCCCAGTACGCCTTCGGGGGTGGCGGCGACCAGGGCGCCGAACTTCGGGCACAGGCCGAACAGGATGGCCACGACCGCGGCGACGTAGTAGGCCGCGGTCGAGTACACCCGTGTGGCGGCCATGACCCCGATGTTCTCGGCGTAGGTGGTGGTGGGCGAGCCGCCCACAGCGGTGGCCAGGGAGGTGGCCAGGCCGTCGGCGAAGATGGCGCGGCCCATGTAGGGGTCGAGGTCGTCGCCGGTCATCTCTTGGACGGCCTTGACGTGGCCGGCGTTCTCCGCGATCACCGCGATGATGGCGGGCAGCGCGACCAGGATCGCCGAGGTCTGGAACTCGGGGGCGTGGAAGGCCGGCAGTCCGATCCAGGCGGCGTCCTGCACAGCGGAGAGGTCGACCCGGAAGGCGCTGCCGCCGTCGGGCACCGCGGCCTTGCCGAAGACCAGGTCGAAGATCCAGGACGCGGCGAACCCGAACAGCAGGCCGAGCAGGATGGTGATGCGGCCGAGGAATCCGCGCAGCAGCACGGTGGCCAGGATGACGAACGCCATCGTGAGCAGCCCGATCCACTGGTCGAACGGCCAGTAGGCGTCGGCCACGACCGGGGCCAGGTTGAACCCGATCAGCATGACGACACCGCCGGTGACGGCGGGCGGGAACGCTTTCAGTACCGCGGTGGGGCCGAGCAGGTGGATGACCACCCCGGACAGCATGATCACGATCCCGGCGACGCAGATGGCGCCGGTGAGAACGGCGGGGTTCGCCCCGTCGGGGGAGATGATGACCGCCGCACCCACAAAGGAGGCGCTGGTCCCCAGGTAGCTGGGGATCATCCCTTTGACGATGAGTAGGAAGAGAATGGTGGCGATGCCGGACATCATGATCGCCAGGTTCGGATCCAGCCCCATGACGAGGGGGAACACGAACGTGGCGCCGAACATCGCCACGACGTGCTGTGCTCCGAGGCCGACAGTGCGGCCCCATGACAGGCGCTCCCTGGGTCTTACGACCTCACCGGGGGGTGGTGCGCTGCCGTCTCCGTAGAGTTTCCAACCCAAGCCGAGGTTCAATGCCGCCTCCACTACGACGTGTCGGGCACGACCGGGTCCGCGGCATATATTCAGCCGGTACCCCATGAAGCAGAGCACTATGACGTGACCCACTTCACTTTGGGGCAACCTTAGGGAGTTGCGAAGAGGCGCTTCACCGGCGACATCTGCCAAAGGAGCGGCCTGTACTTGGCAAACACCAGACCACGGTCGCGTGTGCTCCCAAGTTCGGCACACATGTGTATCGCCGGTATCGCCGCCGGGTTGCGCGCAGGTAACCTCGACACTGGGTGATGACCCCGGTACGCCGAAGGCGCCCTGACCTTCCGTAGCACCTACGGCACGCCTCGGAGCCGCGAAGCCACCGTGGCCAAGAACGGCCGGGAGCGGCCACAGCACAGCGGCATCTTCACCGATTGAAGCTTGCGGACTACTTTGGGCACTACTGTTTTTCTGGCGACGCCGCCAGAGGAATCGGTACGGCCCGAGCGGAAGCCCCACCGCTTCGAGAGGAATCGATGACCAAGCTCCCGAAGTCCGTGAAATGGATCCGAGTCCTGCTCTACTTCAGTGCCGGATTAATCTTCGCATTTTCGCTGGCGACGCTGGTGCTCTTCGGTTTCTCCGCCTATGAACTCGGCTACGTCCTGGTCGCGTCCCTGCCCGGCGTCGCCCAGTTCCTGCTCGCGCTTTTCATCCGCCGCAACGGCCGAGTGGTCTTCTGGAGCATCCTGGCCGTCGAGACCATCTTCGTCCTGTACACGCTGATCACCCTCGCGGAGGAAGGCAGGCTGAGCCAGCTCATCCTGCCCGCAGTGGTGCTGATCCTGCTGTTCCGGCCCGCCTCGCGGCGGTTCTTCCTGGGTTGACCCGCATCGGGCTGCCCCTGCCGCATGGATTACCGGAAACTGTTCAGAGACGTCCGCAGTCGCCCCAGCAGCTACGGCTTCTCGGGTGACGACGGTGAAGCCGTGGCCTTCGCCATGGGCTGCGATGCCGGGAACGACCGGGGGGTATTGGCCGGGTTCCCCGAGCGGCTTGCGCTCAAGCACAGGACCGGGGCGAACCTGGCTTGGCTCAGGGCCGTCGCCGAAATTTCCGCCGGTAAGGCGATGAGGATTCAGGAGCGGTCTCTTCCACGGAAACCGACACGCTGCTCCGGCTCCTCGACGAGTTCCTGGCGGAAAAGACCGGCCCTCGCGCGGTATCCGCCATTATCTCCCGGTACACCGAGCGGAGAATACGCGAGAGATCTCCAGAGGGGTGACGTCTCCGCTCCGCGCCGACCACTGGGGCTCGGGCGGAGCGAGCGCTCACTCGCACCCCCGACGTGTCGGGACCAGCGCGCAAGGGACTACATCCGCATCCCCTTCATGCGGACGACTCTGAGCGCCACCATCAGATTCAGCCGCAGGTGCGGGTCCGAAGTGAAAGGGCCCAGCATCCGTTCGAGTTTGCCGATGCGGTAGCGCAGGGTGTTGTAGTGGAAGTGCAGGATTCGGGCCGTCTCCGCGACGTTGAGGTTGTTGTCCAAGAGCACCTCCAGTGTGGTGCGCAGATCGTCGGCCTCCGAGTCTCCCCCGACCGCCAGCTCACCAAGGGTCTCGGCCATGAAGGACCGCAGCTCCGCACTGTCGGGGATCTGGCTCAGCAGGCGGTACACGCCCAGGTCGTCGAACTCGGCCACCGATCCCCTACCGTGCATCTGCCGCCCCACACGTGCAGCCTGTCGAGCCTGCTCGTAGGCCATCGGGATGTCCTCCGGGCGCGTCACCACTCGGCTCACTCCCGTGGAGAAGGACCGCCGCCCCCCGCCTCCGTCGCCGGAGACCTGTGCGGTGAGTGAGCGGATCAGCCGCCCCGGCCGCCCGCCGTCAGTGCTTTCCACGCCCATCACGACCACCACCTCCTGGCTGTAGCCGGCGACGGCTGCGCGGGGGTCGCGTTCGCGCACTACCAGGCCCCAGGCGCTGGCGAAGCGCTCGTGCGCGGGCCGCAGGTCACCCGCTGCGGGCACCTCGCCACGGGGTTCGGCGTCCAGCTCGGCGACCACCACGATGAGCGGGCGGTCGATGTCCCAGCCGAGTGTGGCGCAGTGCCGTACGACGTGATCGGGGTCGCCGGCCCGCCCGGCGAGCAGGTCGCGCAGGAAGTCCCCCTGGTACTTGCCCTCGACCGCCGACACCGCGAGGTCTCTGGTGATGACGAGCGCCGCGGTCGCCGCGGCGCGTTCCAGGAGGTGCACGTCGGTGGAGTCGATGGTGCGGTCGCGGGTGATCAGTACGATACGCCCGTGGTCGAAGCTGCCCGCGAGGATCGGGACCTGGACGACCCGCGCGTTCTCGTCGTCCAGGGCACGGATCCCGTGTTTGTAGCTCTCAACATGGAAACGCCCGCTGGCCACATCGAAGTAGCGCGGATCGCGCAGTATCTCCTCGTCCGGGCCGGAGTAGGCGAGCACCCTGCCGTCGGGGGTGGCCACCATGACGCTGTCGCCGAGTAGATCGGCCAGTTTGCCGGTGATCGCGGCGAGACCGCCGCCCGCGAGGACGACGTCGACCAGGACCCGGTGCACCTCTTCTGACCTGGCCAGCGTGGCGGCTTGCCGGTTGAGGATGTCGGTGAGGAGCTGGTTGAGCACGTCGTCGAAGGCCACGGCGTCGTCCAGGCGCAGGACCGGCAGTTGCCGCTCGTCGGCGATACGCAGCACCTCCGCCGGGAGGGAGTCGACGTAGCGCCCGAGTTTGATGGCGATGGCGGCCAGTCCCCGCTCGTCCAGGTCGCGGATGAGCCGCGCCAGGTCCTGTGGAGTGTTGCGCAACGGGTAGCCCGTGGTGAGCAGCAGCTCATGCGGCTTGACCCACGGGAGGATATCGGGGACCTCCATGACGTTGAGGCGCTGGATGACGCGGTCGAGTCCGGCCGATCCGGCGAGGATCTCCGCGTTTTGCAGACTTGACAGGCTCAGTGCGTCCGCGACCGTGAGCCCGCGGGCCAACGTGCTGGCCGAGCGCCCAAAGCTCGGCAGATCCTGTCCAGCCTTTCCCAGATCGTTGGCAATGTTTTCCATGGGTAGACGATAGCGGCTCGCATAACGTCGGCTTACGAAAGCACATCTGGAGCACGGGGGAGGAGGATGGCATGCGCACTGGGGCACATGGGACCATCGACCCTTTTTTCTCTCCCGGATCCGGTCGGACACCCGCGTCCCGCGACCGCGGTGAGCGACGAATGCCCTGGTCCTCGGGGCACCCGGAAGCACGTCCCTACTCCGCGGCCGCTCCACACGGGCTTTATGACATTGTGAGCGGCCCATTTCGGCCGTCACGAATACTGGGCGTGTCCCGCCTGGCGGTCTACCTTGAGGTTGAGGACCACCGCGGGGCCGCCGTCATCGCACTCCTGGCACGAGGCGCTGTACGACTGCCCAACGGGATGGTCCTCGCGGACACGCAGAGCGTGGGGCCGTTCGCCGACGTAGCGGAGGCAACGTCGGTTCGCATCGGTCGATGCTCCGTGGTGTTCGGCGGCCGCACCGGCCCACGTACCGTCCACGTGGGCCGGTGGTGGCGGCCCCGCGTGCCCCGGCCTCCCCGGAGCGCGCGCCAGGTCGCGTCGGCCGCCGCCGATCTGGCCACCGGGCTGGCCGATGCCGCCGGCGGGCTCCCTCCCGCCGACGCCGCGATCTTGGACACCGATCTGACCGAACCCGGACAGGCGTCCCGTGCCTGCTCGCGACTCATCGGACTCGGCCCGGGGCTGACCCCCAGCGGAGACGACCTCGTCTGCGGCTTCCTCCTCGCCGCCCGCCACTTCGGCGGCCCGCACACGGCCCTGGCCGAAGCCGCCATGCACCGGGCCGCCACGGCCACGCCGAAGCTGTCCGCATCACTCATCGGATACGCGGCCCGCGGAGAGGGCTGCCCTGAAGTCATCGACCTGCTTGACGCGATATCCGGGCACCTTCCCCTGGGACCGGCCCTGGCCGCCTTGCGGGCGATCGGCCACACCTCCGGCACCGACCTCGCACTGGGCGTGCTCGCCGGAGTACGCGCCGCGCTGTCGCGCAGCGCGGACGGCACCGCGCACAGCCCCCCGACCGGCCGCGCACATTCCCGCCCATCAGGCAGCTCCCGCGCGATACACCCGGCCCCCGACGATCAGAAGGAGTATCCGTGACGCTCGACTCCACTTCCTTGACAACGGTCGACGTCCGCAAGGGCACCTACCGTGACTCGGTCGCGCTCATGCGCGTCAGCCGGGAGGTCGCCGCGGTCGACGGGGTCGAGGCCGCGCTCGTCGCGATGGCGACCGAGCTCAACCTGGAGCTCCTTGCCGGAATGGGGGCGACCGTCCCTCCCGGAACAGGGCCCGACGACCTCGTCATCGCCGTCCGCGCCGTCGACGCCGCCTCCCGCGACACGGCGCTGAGCACCGCCGAAGCGCAACTGGCGGCGATGTCCACGGGCGGCGGAGGCACATCGGCCGAAGCACCACCGCGCACCGTCCGCACGGCCGCGCAGCACGCCGCAGCCGACGGGCACCCGGCGACGCTCGCCCTGGTGTCGGTACC
Source organism: Actinomycetes bacterium (assembly GCA_021793235.1). Classification (GTDB taxonomy): domain Bacteria; phylum Actinomycetota; class Actinomycetes; order Streptosporangiales; family Streptosporangiaceae; genus JAJYTD01. Next base: position 38,053 of record JAJYTD010000011.1, read on the forward strand.
GGGCCGATACGCCGCCGCCGAGGCCTTCGACGCCCTGGAGGCGGGGGTGGACGTGATGGTCTTCAGCGACAACGTCCCTCTTGAGCACGAGGTCGCCCTCAAAAAGGCCGCCGACCGCCTCGGGCGGCTGGTGATGGGACCGGACTGCGGGACCGCGGTCATCGGCGGCGCCGGACTGGGGTTCGCCAATGCTCTGCGTCCGGGGCCGGTGGGGATCGTCGCCGCCTCGGGGACCGGCGCGCAGCAGGTGATGTGCCTGCTCGACGCGGCCGGTATCGGGGTGAGCCACTGTCTGGGCGTGGGCGGACGCGATCTGTCGGCCGAGGTCGCGGGCCGCTCCACCCTGCGGGCGCTGCGGATGCTCGACGCCGACCCCGCGACCGAGCGAATCGTGCTGATCTCCAAGCCTCCGGCACCGAAGGTCGCCGAGGCGATCCAGGCGGAGGCGGCCGGGCTGGCGACACCCGTGCACACCGCGCTGCTCGGCACCGAAGGACCCGACCTCAGCGAGGCGGCGGCCGAGGTGATCGCCGCCCTCGGGGACTCCGTTCCGGCCTGGCCGCACTGGTTCCCCGAGGAGCGGCCCGCGCCCCGTGCCGGGGCGCTGCGCGGCCTGTTCTGCGGCGGGACGCTCGCCGACGAGGCGACCCGCATCATCGAGCGGACACTGGGGCCGGTCGCTTCCAACACCCCTGCCGGTTCCGGCGGCGCCCAGGTGCTGTCGGACTCCCCGCAGACGGGCCACCTGGTCATCGACTTCGGTGACGACACCTTCACCGCGGGCCGCCCGCACCCCATGATCGACCCGGCCGCGCGGGAGGAGCGATTGGCCGCGGAACTGGCCGACCCTGACACCGCTGTGGTGCTGCTCGACGTGGTGCTGGGGCATGGCGCCCACCCTGACCCGGCGGCCGGTGTCGCAGAGCAGCTCCGCGCGGCGCGCACCGCCGGTTCCACCACACCCGTGGTCGTCACGCTGTGCGGCACCGAGAACGACCCGCAGGGCCTGGCGGCCCAGGCCGAGACGCTGCGCCGGGCCGGTGCGGAGGTGTTCTCGTCCAACGCGGAGGCCGCCCGCCGAGCCGCCTCCCTCGCGGGGCCGGCAGCGTAGCGGCACCGCCTTCCCCGGTCGCCCCGCCCCGCCCCGCCTCGAAGGTAGTGAAAGGCACAACATGACCGACTCTCAGCTTCTGTCCGCCGACCCGGCCGTGGTCGCCACCGGCGCCGACCTGTTCGGGGACGCCCTTACTGCGCAGGCGGTCCCCGTGTCCTCGGTGGACTTCCGCCCGCCCCTGGAGGCCGAGGAGGAGATCGACGCGGCGCTGGTCCGCGTGCTCGCCGACCCGCGTCGCACCGCGGCCAACGCCGAGGCCGTCGACCGGGTCTTGGCCGTACGCCCGCAGCTGGTGGACGTGCGGCCCGCCGCCGAGGCCCTGGACCTGCAGCCGGGTACCTTCTTCCACGCAGGTCCGCCCGTGGATTGGGAACACGCGTCAGGTCCCCTGCGCGGCGCCCTGATCGGAGCGATGGTCTTCGAAGGGCTGGCCGACGACCCGGATGCGGCCGAACAAGCCCTCGCCCGCGGCGCGGCCCGATTGGACCCCTGCCACCACCACGGCGCCGTAGGACCGATGGCGGGCGTGATCAGCCCGTCCATGTGGGTGTTCGAACTCGCCGACCCGCAGACCGGGCGGCGTTCCTGGTGCTCTCTCAACGAGGGCCTGGGCAAGGTGCTGCGCTACGGCGCTTACGGGACCGAGGTCATCGACCGGCTGCGCTGGATGTCGGCGGTGCTCGGCCCGTTGCTCCGCGACGCTGTGCGGGCGCACGGGCCGATCGACATCGGCGCGCTCATCGCGCAGATGCTGCAAATGGGCGATGAGGGGCACAACCGCAACCGCTCGGGCACCCTCATGCTGCTCCGCGCGCTGCTGCCGGAGCTCGTCTCCAGCGGCGCTCCGAGCTCCGATATCGCCGATGTCGTCCGCTTCGTCAGCGGCAACGACCATTTCTTCCTCAACCTGGTCATGCCCGCGGGCAAGCTCATGATGGACGCCGGACGCGACATCGCGGGATCGACCATGGTGGTGGCCATGGCGCGCAACGGCACCGAGTTCGGTATCCAGGTCTCCGGCTGCGGCGACCGCTGGTTCACCGGGCCGGCGCAGCTGCCCGACGGCCTGTTCCTGGGCTCGTTCGGTCCTGAGGACGCCAACCCCGACATCGGCGACTCCGCCATCACCGAGACCTGCGGCATCGGCGGGTTCGCGATGGCGACCGCACCGGCGATCGTCCGCTTCGTCGGCGGCGACGTCGACTTCGCTCTGGAGACTTCGCGCCGGATGTATGAGATCACCCTGGCCGAGAACCCCGCCTTCCAGTTGCCCATTCTGGATTTCCGCGGCACGGCGACCGGGATCGACGTGACACGGGTGCTGCGCACGGGGATCCTGCCCCAGATCAACACCGGGATGGCCGGGAAGGTCCCCGGAACCGGACAGGTCGGCGCGGGCCTGGTCACCCCGCCCGCGGTCTGCTTCAGCCAGGCGCTGAAAGCCCTGGCCGACGCCGCGCCGCCATTGACATGAGCAGCGGCGTAGCCGAGGCCGCAAGCCCGGCATCGGGCTGATCCGGGCATTCGCCGCCGCAGCCTGGGCGGATGTCCGCGCTGCGGCGCACGCGTGGTCCTGGCCGTGCCGGTGCTGACGCCGCCGGCACGGCCAGGACCGGCCGCGGCGAACGGCGGGATTCCGCTCGCCCGGGGCCATCCGCTCACTCGGGTGCCGTTGCGGTACTACCATTGAGCTGATCCTGCAACGGCCGTAAGGAGCCACCCGAATCCATGTCCGAACAGCGCGTGGTCCGTCCCACACCCATCAGCGGCTTCCCCGAGTGGCTGCCGGAGGTCCGGTCCGTGGAGCTGCGCTGGCTGGACCATATCCGCGCCGGATTCGAGCGGTACGGTTTCGCGTCGATCGAAACGCCTTCGGTGGAGAAGCTCGACGCGCTCATGGCCAAAGGCGAGACCTCCCAGGAGGTCTACACGCTGCACCGGCTGCAGGCCGATGCCGACAGCGGCGACGGCGACGCCCGCCTGGGCCTGCACTTCGACCTCACCGTGCCGTTCGCGCGTTATGTGGCCCAGCACTTCAACGACCTGACGTTCCCGTTCAAGCGCTATCAGATGCAGCGCGTGTGGCGCGGTGAGCGGCCGCAGGAGGGCCGGTTCCGCGAGTTCACCCAGTGCGACATCGACGTGATCAATGTCGATCAGATCCCCCTGCACTTCGACGCCGAACTGCCCCGTATCGTGCACGAGGTGCTGTCCGGCCTGGATCTGCCCGCCTGGACGATCAGCGTCAACAACCGCAAGGTGCTCCAGGGCTTCTACGAGGGTGTGGGGATCGATGACCCGCTCGCGGTCATCCGCGCCGTCGACAAACTGCACAAGATCGGCGACGACGGTGTGCGCGCGATCCTCACCGGCGAGGCGGGGTTGAGCGAGGAGCAGGTGAACGCCTGTCTGGAACTCGCGCACATCAAGGGGTCCGACACGTCGGTGGCCGACGAGGTGCGGCGGCTCGGTGTGCGGTCCGACCTGCTCCTTGAAGGGCTCGACGAACTCGGCTTCGTGCTGGACTCGCTGTCGGATCTACCGCAGGGCAGCGTCGTGGCGGACCTGTCGATCGCCCGCGGCCTGGACTACTACACCGGGACCGTGTACGAGGCGACGTTCGACGACGACCCGGGCTACGGCAGCATCTGCGCGGGCGGCCGCTACGAGGACTTGGCCGGGCAGTTCATCCGGCGCCGCCTGCCCGGTGTCGGCATCTCCATCGGGCTGACCCGGATCTTCGCCAAGCTCGTCGCCGAAGGCCGCATCGAGGGCGGGAGGGCCTGCCCGACCGATGTCATGGTGGCCGTGCCCGGAGCCGACCGCAGATCGGAAGCGCTGCGCACCGCCGCGCTGCTGCGGGAGCGGGGCTTCAACACCGAGGTGTTCCACCAGGCCGCCAAGGTCGGCAAGCAGATCCAGTACGCCTCGCGCAAGGGCATCCCCTTCGTCTGGTTCCCGCCTTTCGAAGACGGCAAGGCCCACGAAGTCAAGGACATGGCCAGCGGCGAGCAGACCGAGGCCGACCCGGCCTCCTGGACGCGCCCTTAGCACCCTGCCCTGCCCGGCCAGATCACGGCCGGGCCGGGCCGAAGACCCTTGACCGGGGGTCTGTCCCGCTGCCCGGAACCGGCCATTTCCGGGACATCCGCTGTCTGCCATGACACACTCCTCCTCAGGATCGGCGTCCGCGCCGGAGCCGGTGCGGTCAAGCGGTCCAAAGATGCGGTCGCCCATCGAACGAGGCCATGTCAGATCCTCGCCACAGCCTTCCCCCGTCCTCAGATGAATTCATCGGCCGCGAACGCGACATCGTGGATCTCCAGCGGATCGTCGGCACCACCCGCATGGTCTCTCTGACCGGCATCGGCGGTATAGGAAAGACCCGCCTGGCGATCCGTGTGGCCCGGCGGTCGCTTCCGCGGTTCTCCGACGGCGTCGGATTCATCGATCTCAGTGAGGCCGCATCGCCGGACCAGGTGGTACGCGTCATCGCACGGGCGCTGCGGGTGCTGGAGGACAGCGGCGAGGTATCCGCCGACGCGATCGCCACGGTGCTGCGGTCGCGGCGGATGCTGCTCCTGCTGGACACGTGCGAACGCGCGATCACCCCGCTGACCGAGCTGTGCCATACGCTCCTGCTGTCCTGTCCCGACGTGCACATCCTGGCCACGAGCCGGCAGCCGCTGCACGTCGCCGGTGAGACGGTCTGGCGTGTCCCGCCGCTCTCCTTGCCGCCAAGGACCACGGCGGCCGACCGCCATCCGGCAGGCTCCCTCACCACCGAACGGGCCCTGGCCTACGAGGCGGTGCGCCTCTTCTCGGCCCGCGCCCGCACCGCACGCCCGAGCTTCGAGATGACCAGCGAGAACTCCGGTGACATCGTGGAGATCTGCCGGATTCTCGACGGTGTTCCGCTGGCGATCGAGCTGGCCGCCGCCCGCGTCCGCGTCCTCTCCGTCCAGCAGATCCTGCACCGCCTCAACGACCGCTTCCGACTGCTGGTGTCCACCGGGCAGGAACTGCCCCCCCGGCAGCGCACCCTGCGCGCCGTACTCGAATGGAGCCACGATCTGCTCACCCACCCGGAGCAGATCCTGCTCCGACGGCTGGCGGTGCTCGGTACCTGGGACCTCCGGCAGGCGGAGTACGTGTGCGGCCACACCGGCCTTGACCGCGGGGAGATCCAGGACCTGCTCTCCTCGCTCATCGCCAAGTCACTGGTCGTGCTCGAGGACGAGACCGGCGGAGTGGTCCGCTACCGGCTTCCGGATACGGTCCGCGCATACGCGGCCGAGCGGCTGGCGGACGCGGACGAGGAGGATCGGACGTGGGGCCGGTGTCTGGCCGAATCCGTGGAGTGGGCGGAGAGCATGGCCGCGGCGCTCTCCAGACCTCTGCCCTGGCCCGACCGACTGCGCTACCTGCACCGCCTGGACCACGCCCGGGAGAACACCACACGGCTGCTCGCCTGGGCGTTGGAGCACGGACACATCGACGCCGGGTTGCGCATGTGCACGGCGCTGCGGCCCTATTGGTTCGTCCGGGGCCTCGTTACCGAAGGCGTCCGCCACCTTGCCCGGTTCCTGGACCGGGCGGGATCGGCAACGCCGCCGGCGGTTTCGGCGGTGCGCGCACGCGCGCTGGCCGTACACGCGGAGCTCTGCCTGGACACCGAGGGTGTCCACACCTCGCGCCGGCTGGCACACGCGGCCCTGGAGGCATCCCGGTCCTGCGGTGACCTCGGAGCACGGGCCATCGCCTTTGCGGCCCTCGCAGTTGCGGCGTTGCGCACGGGGGACGACGCCGAGTCCCGCGACTACGCCGGCAAGGCGCTGACAGCGGCGCGGGAGGTGCCTGACCACTTCACCGAAGTAGCGGCCCTGGGCACGCTGAGCCGACTCGCGCAGCGGAGCGGTGATGACGAGACCGCTGAAAGGTTCATGAGACGCGGTGTCGACGCCGCCCAGGAGATCGATGCCCGGTGGTGTGTCGCCCACTGCCTCAGCGGGCTGGGGGTGCTGTCCACGCGGCGAGGAGACCTCGATGGCGCGGGGCGGTACTTCGCCGAAGCACTGCGCATCTTCGCGGAGTCGGGGATCGCCCCCGAGGCCGCTCGCTGCGCGGTGCCCATGGGTTACCTGGACCTCGCCCGCGGCGACATCTCCGGAGCCCGCCGCCGCTTCTCCGGTTACCTGCGTCTCAATATGGCCTCCGGTCGGCGCGGCGCGATCGCGCGCTCCCTGGAGGCCCTGGCCGAGCTCGCTCTCGCCGAGGAGCAACCGGAACGGACGGTCTCACTGGCCGGGGCCGCTGCCCGGCTGCACGAGGACCTGGGCCAGTCCGCGCCGCGCGCTGATTCCCTTCGGAACAGGGTCGAGCAGACCCTTGCGCCCGACGCGGCAGAAAAGGCCTGGCGGGCTTGGCGGGGCAGGCCATTGGAGCAGGTGGTCGACAATGCCCTCTCCTTCCCCGCGGCGCGGCGCGCCCTTCCGTCCCTGCTGACCCCCCGGGAAAAGGAAATAGCGGCTCTTGTCGGCGAGGGAATGTCCAACCGCCAGATCGCCGAACACCTCGTCATCAGCCAGGCGACCGCAGCGCGGCACATCGCCAATATCTTCCGGAAACTGCTCATCACGTCGCGGACCCAGCTCGCGGACTGGTCGCAAAAGCACGGGTTGGGAAAGTGATGCCGCGGTCTCCGCTTCGGCGAGGAGCCGCGTCCGCGGCAGCGGAACCGGTGTTTTTCCGCGTGCTCTGCTCCAGACGATGAAACTGGGGCGAGAGGGGCAGAAGAAACGGAAAGATCGGCCGCAGAACGCCGACACCTGTGTCTTCTTCACACATGTTTCTGCACGGGCAGGAAGATTCGCCTGTACCGCTTGCGTCGGGACTGTACAACTACTAAGACAGAGCTCTAGGGAGTGTTTGGCGAAGGTTTTCGGATGCCCCTACTGTGCGCTGCTCCGCAAGCTCCGCGGTATCGCACAGCAGAGGCCCGCGAGCAGCCGTCCAGGCAATCTCTCGCAAGACGATTCGCGCAGACCGGCCTGGTCGGCTGGGCAAGCGACATCGGCGCAGCGAGAAGCCCCTACTGCGCGCGCTTGGCGATTGTCGCGCAGCGGGGATCCTGCCTGGCGATTGCGAGCCCGAAATGATTCGGCGAACACGCCCCAGGACGGAAAACCCACTCCCTGATCCCCGACGCCCTTACCCGCAGGCAAGGTGAGAGCGGCCCAGCACCGTCTACTCACGTGAAGGCCATGGCACCTCAGAGCGCGCCGGCACGGCAGAACCTCCCACTGGACCCCGACAGTTTCATCGGTCGCGACCGCGACCTCAGCGACCTGCTTCGACTGCTCGACACGGATCGTGTGCTCACCCTGTGCGGTGCGAGCGGTATCGGCAAAACCCGGCTCGCGCTGCGCTTGGCGGTTCAGGCCACCGGGTCCTTCCCCGACGGAGTATGGCTCGCGGCCCTTGAGGACGTGTCCTCGTGCGAAGAGATCGCCTCCCGTATCGCCACCGCTGTCGGCGTCACCGAGGAGGTCGGCCACGCCCCGGCCGATACGCTCCGCGAGGCGCTGCGCAGTCGCCGCCTCCTGGTGGTGCTGGACGGCTGCGGCCACATCACCGACCACGTCGCCGCCGTGGGCCGTGCGCTCATCGACTCCTGCCCCGAAGTCTCGCTGCTGATCACCAGTGAGGAACCGGTGCACCTCGATGGCGAGGCGATCTGGCGGGTTCCTCCCCTGTCGCTGCCGCCGTGGAGCAGCGACCGCGACCCCGCGCGTTCAGAAGCCGTCCGGCTGTTCCTGGACCGGGCGCGGACCTCTGCACCCGGGTTCGAGGCCGCTGCCGGCGAGCTGCGCGTCATCGCCGACATCTGCCGGAGAATCGGCGGTATCCCGCTGTGCATCGAACTCGTCGCCGCATGGGTGAGGCGGCTGCCCCTGGCGCAGATCGCCGCGGAGCTGGCCGAGCGCATACCGTTGTCGGCCGGCAACGGGCGCCCGAAGCCCGGCAGGTCCACGATCCTGCGTATCGTGCTCGAATGGAGCCATGCGCTGCTGAGTGACTGTGAGCGCACCATGCTGCGGCGCCTGTCGGTGTTTCCCGACTGGGACCTGGACCTCGCCGAGGGGGTGTGCTCCATGGACCCGCTGCGGGAGCCCGACGTCCTCGATCTCGTGTCGGCTCTGGTTGATCATTCACTGATCACAATCATCGGCGAACACGAAGGGCGTGTCCGCTACCGGCTGCTCGGCCCGATCCGCCGCTTCGCCTCCGCGCGCCTGGCCGCGGCCGGTGAGGAGGCGGCGATCCGCGAGCGCCATGCCGAACAGATGGTCGCGATCGCCGAGGCCCTCGGCCGGGCGACCGTTCTCGGCCGGGCGATGCCCTGGCCGGAGCGCTTCGCGTACTGGCGCCGCGCGGTAGCCGAATACGGCAATCTCCGCTCCGCCCTGCACTGGTGCGCCGCACACGGCCGCATCCACGATGGCCTGCGCCTGTGCACGGGGTTGCGCCCGTTCTGGATCACCGGTTACCACTTCGCCGAGGGCAGCTACTGGAGCGACCTCTTCCTCGGTATGGAGGGCGGATCACAGTCCCTGCGCGGACGTGTCATGGTGCGTCGTGCCGAGCTCGCCTGGGCACAGCACGACCACGAAGGCACTGTGCACTTCGCGGAGGAGGGATTGCGGCGCTGCCGTGAGGCCGGAGACACCCAGTCGGTGGCCTTGGCCCTGAACCTGCTGGCCATGGTCGGCATCCACACCGGCGAACACGATCGCGTCGAAGCCCACCTGGTGGAGGTGCAAAAGCTCGCCCGCGAGACCGGTGACCTGTGGAACGAGGCCGTCTCGCTCGGCACCCAGGGCACACTCACCGCCCGCCGCGGCGACTTCGCTGGAGCCGACACGCTCTACAACACGGCGCTGATGATCATGCGCGGTATGGACCACCGGTGGGGCGTGGGGGCCACCCTCATCCGTCAGGGCGTCGTGGCAGAGGAGGGCGGCGACCTGTTGGGCGCCGACCGCTGCTACCGCGAGGCCCTCGACCTCCAGCGCAGCATGGGCATCACGCCCGGACTCGCGCGCTGCCTGACCGGTGTGGGCCGGATCGCACACGCTCTGGGCTCCACCGCCCAGGCCTACGACTACCTCAGCGAGAGCCTGCTGCTGAGCCGTTCCACCGGGCAGCGTTCAGGTGTCGCCGCCACGCTCGCCTCCATCGCACGGATCGCCGCGGATCAGGGCCTTGCGGAAGAGGCGTACCGACTGGCAGGAGCGGCGGACGCGCTCTGGGAGAACGCGGGCCGTCCCCGCTCCGTCCGTCCCCGGACGGTGGATTCGGCTGAGGGAGATGGCCTCGACGCCTCCGCTTCGGCCTCCTGGCGGGAGGAGGGACGCGGTCTCGACATCGATGAGGCCGTGGCCATGGCGCTGCGCGTCACCGATGCGGGACGGGCGCCCCGTCAGCGCCCCGTACGGGCCCAGAGCACCGAGCCGCCGGAGAAGGTCCTGACCCGCCGGGAGCACGAGATCGCCCAATTGATCGGCCAGGACCAGAGCAACCGGATGATCTCCGAGCAGCTGTTCATCACGACCACCACGGTCGCGCGGCATGTCGCCAACATCAATCGCAAGATGGGGTTCAATTCACGCAAGCAGATCGCTGCATGGATCAACCGGCGTATTGCGGACTGATGGGCTCCACGGCTATCGCCGCCAGATGCCACGGCACCTCCCGGATGGAATCTACATATGCATGTGCACACTCCGATGCATGTGCAAAAGCGCGTGGCACGCTAGACTCTTCCTATGAGTCCGCGTTCGGCCCCGCACGGGAGGGTGAGCGGCACGAGCTCGGGCTCAGGCATCCTGGAGATGCTTCTCCGGGAAGCCGCGGAGGCGGCGGTCGGCTCGCGTCCCTCGATTCGGGTTCCCCGAGCGGCGGAACAAGCAGGCCCATGCTTCCCGGCTCACCGGAGAACCGTGCGGCCTCGGGTGCGTAGAGGGGAGGCACCCGGGGCTTCCGCAAGCACGGCGCTACCGGGCTCGCCACGTGGAGGGGGCGTGACGAGCCCGGGTCGTGATCACGGATAAGCGACCTGGGGGAGGCATGGGGGGCGACCCACGATCCGGTGGTCTTGGACCGGCCCGGATCCGCCTGATCGACGCCGGAACCGACGACGAAGCGGGTCCGGTGGGCTCACTCACCGGCGGACTGCTCGACCGGCTGCGGCGCCGGGACCTGCGCGCGACCGTGGTGGATTCCCGCGGCAACAGCACCGACACGGTCATCTTCGCGGGCACCATCGAGCGCGCGGCGGCGGGACTGAGTCGCAGAGGGACGCACCCCGGTGATGTCATCGGTATCCTCGCCCCGGTCTCTTTGGACCGGCTCACCGCGGTCTACACCGTGATGGCCGCGGGTGGAATCGCGCTGCCGCTCGAACTGGACTCGGACCTGGAGACACTGATCGACATTCTCACCGCGTCCGACGTCCGGCTGCTCCTGGTGGCGGCGCCGCTGTCCGAAGTCGCCTTGGAATTGGCGGATCGATCACGGGTCCGACAGGTGATCGCCTTCGGAGACGCGCCGGAGACCACCCCGTTCGGCGAACTGCTGCTGCCCAGTCCGGACGGCAGCGGATACGATCCCGCACGCGGTCTGTTCCACAACGGCCTCCTCGGCTACCAGGCCACAGACAACGGCGTGTGCACCACGTTGAGCCCGCACGATGAACTGCTGAATATGTTCCACCGGTTCTCGGCCTCCCTGCAGCTGACCTCCGATGACACCGTCGCGGTGGGACCGGGCATGCCCGAGTCCGTGCGGGCGGTACTGGCCGCCCTGGCGATGTGGAACGGCGCGGCGGTGGTCGCTCCCGCCGGTGGGAGCGGTCAGGGCGCCCGTGGGGGCTTCTCGGCGCTCGACGTCACCGTAGGCGGCTGCCCCACCCCCGCGCGCGTCGGCCCGGTGCACCACCGCTGACACCGCGGCGGATACAGCGGTCCGCCCCTACAGGCACCCCTCCCGAGGGCAAACGGCAGTGCCCCGCCGCACCGCGGAAAAACCCGCCCGAGACCGGCGCTACCGCGGGATGTCGATTTCGAACCAGACGACGTGTGTGCTGTCGGTCCAGTACTCGCCGCTGCGCGAGGTGCAGCTCTCGATAATGAGCTTGCCCCGCCCGTAGTCTCCGTTGTCGGCACGGGTGGCGCCGAAACCGCTGGCCGCCTCGGCGCTCTTCTCCCCCTGATCGGCCACCGCGACCCGCACACGGCCCCGGCCGGACCGGATGAACAGCGTCATCACCCCGCCTGTCTGTCCAGAACGCGAATGCAGGAGGGCGTTGGTGGCCAGTTCGCTGGCCGCGAGCTCCGCGTCGTCCAACACCGTTTCCGGGGGCTTGGCACGCTCCAGGAACGCACGGACCCGGGCACGGATCGATCGCACGGCGGTCAGGTTGCCGACGCAGCTCCACACGGTGTGGTCGGTCGCGTCCTCGACGGGCTCGCTCGCCTCCAGCTCGGGCGAGGGGCCGACAGCGGCGCGCTCCCCGAGTCGCTGCGATTCGGTCATCCCCGTCACACTCCCAATCACCACCGGGCGATAGCCGACGGCCTCACCTTAGACAACGGCGCACCATGACCAGGACAGCACACGGCAGCCACATTCTTCACGGATACCCCACAAAAGGCGGCCATGTGTCCCTTCGCGATACGACAAAAATTCCGTGCTGAACTCACATAACAGCCTATGGTCTGCGTTTTTGCAAAATAGCGGCCAGTCGCGGCGACGCTGTGGCGTTGGTCCCGATCCCGGCCGCAGACCGCCCAGGACACGATCCGGTGAAACGCCTGACACGGACCCCGTTAGCAACGATAATCGTTCCCAATCCCAGTGGCGGCGGCTGTCAAGCGGCGCTGCCGCCCCGATCCGCGACCCGTGAAAGGCGCCCTGTGAAGATCGCATTCGCCGGCAAGGGCGGCAGCGGCAAAACCACGCTGTCCGCACTGTTCACTCGCTATCTTGCCGCCTCAGGACTCCCTGTCGTGGCGATCGACGCCGACATCAATCAGAATCTGGGCACGGCTCTCGGCGTGGCACCGGACCGCCTCGCCCGCACCCCGCCGCTCGGAGCCCACCTCCACGAGATCAAGCAGCTGCTGCGCGGCGACAATCCGCGTATCGCCTCGGCCGAAGAGATGGTCAAGACGACCCCGCCCGGCCGCGGTTCGCGCCTGCTGGACTTCTCCCCCGGCAACCCGATCCACCAGCGGTTCGGCTGCAGCGTGGAAGGCGCGACGCTGATGCTGACCGGGCCGTTCAGTGAGGACGACCTCGGCGTGTCCTGTTACCACTCGAAGATCGGCGCGGCCGAGCTCTACCTGAACCACCTGGTCGACCGGCCCGGTGAATACGTGGTGGTGGACATGACCGCCGGCGCGGACTCCTTTGCCTCCGGCCTGTTCACCCGCTTCGACGTCACCTTCCTGGTCGCCGAACCCACTGTGCGCGGCGTGGGCGTCTACCGGCAGTACGCCCAATACGCCGCCGACCATGATGTGACCATCAGCGTCATCGGGAACAAGGTGCAGGACGAGGCGGATGTGGACTTCCTGCGCGAGCACGTGGGCGACGCGCTCGCGGCGTGCTTTGGCAGCTCCTCGTTCGTCCGCTCCATGGAGAAGGGACGCCACCCGGGGCTCGACGAGCTCGAAGGGGGCAACGCCAAGACGCTGGCCTGGATGCGCGACACCGTGGATGCAGCGCCCAAGGACTGGGCCCGGTTCACCCGGCAGGGCGTGGAGTTCCATCTGCGCAACGCACGCGCATGGGCGAATGAGGCCACCGGATCCGACCTGGCCGCGCAGGTCGACCCGGACTTCGTGATGGGTCCCGAGGCCCTCGCCGAGCAGCGGTGAGGGCGGCGGGCCGGTGCCCGGTCCGGGTACCGGCCCGCGATGGCTGGACGGCGCCGACCTGGACGACGAACCAGGGTGCACAAAGTGGTTTAATAACTACTTAAAGTAGTAAACCAACCTTAAACAGCAAGATTTAACTAAGCAACGGCATCAATTGCATCACGAGGCCACGGCCCCGAACTCCAGGTTCGGGGCCGTACAGCATGCTCTTCACAGGCACTCGCCACCACACGGCACACCGCTTGCGATTATCGCAAAACGCCAGGTCAAAGCAGGAATCGTGACACAGAGCGAATAACTGAATACCGGCAAACCGGATCACTGGAAACTACGCGGTGGAACCAAAAGAACACGGCTTGACGTGCGCGTTTGGGCTGACAACTATCAGGAGGTCGGCGCTGCCCCGCGCCGGCGCGGCCACCAGTTCGCCCAGGCGTCGCCCGTGGACGCGCGACGTCCGCGACGCCCCAGACCGCCCATCCCCGAACCCGAACCGAGGTTTCCCGTGCCGTCCATGCACAACCACCAGGAACATCAGCCCGCACGATCCGATAAGGGCAGCGCTTTCACCCCCAGCCGCCGCAGCGTCCTGAAAGCCGGAGCCGCCGGTGCCGTCGTCGTCCCGGCGCTTTCGGCGTGCGGTGGCGACGGCTCCAGTGGCTCCGGCTCCGGCGGGCGCCTCAAGGTCGGGATCGCCGGCGGTTCCGCCAAGGACACACTCGACGGCCACAAGGCGGTCGACAACACCGACATCGCTCGGGCCCACGCCCTCTATGCCGGCCTGTGCTACTTCGACACCGACTACACGATCAAGATGGCCCTCGCCGAGTCGATCGAGCCCAACGATGAGGCCACCGTGTGGACCGTCAAGCTCAAGGAGGGTCTGAAGTTCCACGACGGCTCCGATGTCACCGCCGACGCCGTCATCTTCACCCTCCAGCGCATCACCGACCCCGACGATCCCACCTCCCTCGCCGGGCAGCTCACCACATTGGACCGGGACAACCTGAAGAAGGTCGACGACCTGACCGTCGAGGTCCCGTTCACCGATCCGTTCGTCACCTTCCTCGACGTCATGGCGGAGTACCTCGCCGGCATCGTGCCCGAGGGATTCGATCCGGAGAACCCGGTCGGCGCCGGACCGTTCAAGTTCAAGGAGTTCACCCCCGGCGAACGCAGCGTGTTCGAGGCGCACACCGACTACTGGCAGGAGGGCATGCCCTACGTCGACGAACTGGAGATCATCAACTTCCCCGACGAGACCGCTCGAGTCAACGCGCTGGTCGGCGGGCAGGTCGACGTGATCAGCCAGTTGCCGCACAGCCAGATCGAGGTCGTCGAGGCCGATGACAACCTGGAAGTCCTCGAATCCGAGACCGGCATGTGGCTGCCCTTCACCATGCGCGTGGACAAGGCGCCCTTTGACGACGAACGGGTGCGCCAGGCGTTCCGGCTGATCGTCGACCGCGAGGAGATGGTCGATCAGGCCCTGTCCGGCCACGGCACCGTCGGCAACGACCTCTACGGCCGGTTCGACCCGGCCTACAACGAGGACCTGCCGCAGCGCGAGCAGGACATCGAGAAGGCGAAGGAGCTGCTCGCCGAGGCCGGCCACGAGGACGGGCTGGAGGTGGAGCTCGTCACCGGCCCGATCAGCCCCGGCGCGGAGGCCGCCGCCCAGGTCTTCAAGGAGCAGGCGGCCAAGGCCGGCGTCACGGTGAAGCTCAAGCAGACCAACTCCACCGAGTACTACGGCGACAACTACCTCCAGTGGACGTTCGCCCAGGACTTCTGGAGCAGCCGCAACTACCTGTCCCAGGCCGCCCAGGGCTCCCTGCCCGGCGCGGCGTTCAACGAGACGCACTGGGATGACGAAGAGTGGGTCGAGATCATCGAGGAGGCCCGCGCAACGGTCGATGAGGAGAAGCGCGCCGAGCTCATCAAGCAGGCCATGAAGATCGAGTACGAGCGCGGCGGATACATCGTCTGGGGTTTCGTCAACACGGTCGACGGCTTCAACAAGAAGGTGAAGGGGCTCGAACCCTCGGTCACCGGCCACCCACTGACGACCTACGGATTCCACCTGATGCGGATCGAGGGGTAGCCACAGTACCAGCACGACCCTGCCCGCAGTCTCTCAAAGGTCGTCACCATGACACGTCTGATCCTGCAGCGCCTCTTCTACGGCCTGCTGACCCTGTTCGTGGTCTCCCTTGTGGTGTTCCTGGCGACGCAGGCGTTACCGGGCGACGCGGCCCGGGCCATGCTGGGCCGCGACGCCACCCCTGAGCGCCTCACCGCATTGCGCGAACAGCTCAACTTGAATGATCCCGTGGCCGTGCAGTACGGGAAGTGGATCGCCGGGCTATTCGTGCTGAACCTGGGGGAATCCTTCGCCAACGCCATGCCGGTCGCGGAGTACCTGGGGCCGCGGGTGTCCAGCAGCGTGGCCCTGATGGCGCTGGCCGCCATCGTCGCCACCCCGATCGCGGTGGCCATCGGCGCCTACAGCGCCCTGCGCCGGGACCGCGCCGCCGACCACGCGACGTCGATGGTGACGCTGATCACCGCCGCGGTCCCGGAGTTCGCGGTGGGCATCCTGCTGGTCCTGGTCTTTGCCACCGGATCCCTGCAGCTGTTCCCCGCGGTCTTCGCCGGCAGTTCCGAAGCGGTCCTGGAGAGCCCCGAACAGCTCGTGCTGCCGGTGGCGACCCTGGTGATCGCGGTGAGCCCGCCCATCATCCGCATGATGCGGGCCTCGATGATCGAGGTGCTGGAGAGCGAGTACGTACAGCAGGCCCGGCTCAAGGGCCTGCCGGAGCGCACGGTGATCTGGCGGCACGCCGCACCGAACGCGATCGGCCCGGTCGCCCAGGTCATCGCCGTCCAACTGGGCTGGCTGGCCGGCGGGGTGGTCGCCATCGAGTTCCTCTTCCGCTTCCCCGGCGTCGGGATGGCCCTGATGGACGCGATCGACAACCGCGACATCCCGGTCATCCAGGCCGTGACACTGCTGATCGCCGCCATCTACATCGTGGTCAACCTGCTGGCCGACATCGTGGGCCTGGCCGCCAACCCGAAGGTGAGGGTGTCGTCCCGATGAGCACCGCAACCCTTGAGACCGCTCCCGCCGATCCCCCCGCACCGCGCCGCCGCTCCGGACTGCTGCACGCCGCGTGGCGCCACGGCCGCACCAAGGCCGGCGTGATCATCGTCGGCCTCGTGGTAGTGGTCGCGATCGCGGGCCCCTTCCTCAGCCCCTACTCCCCCACCGAGCCCGTGGGCCCGCCGAACTCGACCGGTGTGGAGGAGAGCCTGTTCGGCACCGACGGGATCGGCCGGGACGTCTTCAGCCGGTTCCTGCACGGCGGGTACACGCTCATCGGGATCGCTGTCCTGGCGGCGCTGGGCGGTGTGGCCGCCGGCGCCGTCATCGGTATCGTCGCGGGCTACCTCCGGGGATGGCTCGACGAGTTCCTCATGCGTACCAACGACATGGTGCTGGCCTTTCCGCAACTCGTCCTGGCGCTGCTGGTGATGTCGATCATCGGCCCGCAGGTGTGGCTGATCGTGCTGCTGATCGGCGGCTCGCACGCGTCCCGGGTCGCCCGGGTCGCCCGCGAGGCGACGCTCAAGGTCATCGAGCAGGACTTCATCAAATCCGCGGAGGCCATCGGTCTGCCGCGCTGGAGGATCATGGCCACAGAGATCCTGCCCAACATCAGCAGCCCACTGCTGGTGGAGCTCGGCCTGCGGATCACCTATTCGGTCGGCCTCATCGCGACCCTCAGCTTCCTCGGCATGGGGCTGCAGCCGCCGACCGCCGACTGGGGGCTGATGATCAACGAGAACAGGGTGGCCGTCACCGTGCAGCCCTGGGCGGTGGCCCTGCCGGTGGGCGCGGTCGCGTTGCTGACCATCGGCGCGAACCTCATCACCGACGGGCTGTCCCGGGCCTCGATCGGCATCGACCGAGGGGTGGAGGAATGAGCAACCAACAGCCCGCCAACAGCGGGAACAACGAGCACACCGCGTTAGAGGTCGACGGCCTGACCGTTGTCGGGCGCCCCTCTGACGTCGAGATCATCAGCGGCATCACGCTGCGCGTCCGGCGCGGTGAGATCCTCGGCCTGGTCGGCGAGTCGGGGTCGGGCAAGACCACGCTGGGGCTGTCGCTGCTGGCGCACTGCAAGCGCGCCACCGAGATCACCGCGGGGGCGATCTCGCTCTCCGGCACCCCCCTCCTCGGACGCACAGAGAACGAGGTCCGGCAGATGCGCGGCCGGTCGGTCGCCTACATCCCGCAGTCTCCGGCCTCCGCCCTCAACCCGGCGCTGCGGCTGCGCACGCAGCTCAGCGAGGCGCTGCACGCCGGTCCGGCCCCGGGCAACGGTACAGCCGGGGACACACCCCGTGTGCTCGACCGCGTCCGCGAAGTGCTGCGCGAGGTCGCGCTGCCCGACGACGACGCGTTCCTGAAGCGCTACCCGCACCAGCTCTCCGGCGGCCAGCAGCAGCGTGTGGCTATCGCTATGGCGTTCATCGGCTACCCCGACCTGATCGTGCTCGATGAGCCGACGACCGGCCTGGACGTCACCACGCAGGCGCACGTTCTGCAGACCATCCGCCGGATGACCCGCGATTACGGCACCGCCGGCGTCTACATCAGCCACGACATGGCCGTGGTCGCCGACCTGGCCGACGACATCGCGGTGATGTACCAGGGTGACGTGGTGGAACGGGGTGCGGCCAACGATGTGCTCGCCGCTCCCCAGCACCCCTACACGGCGCGGCTGCTGCGCGCGGTCCCATTGCTGAAGACCGGCGGCCATGCCGAGCCCGAGGAGGAGCCCGGCGACGCGCTGTTGCGGGTGCGCGGCCTGCAGGCGAACTATGGCTCCGCCCCCGTGCTGCAGAACATCGACATCGACGTGCGCCGCGGCCAGTGCGTGGCGCTGCTCGGCGAGTCCGGATCCGGCAAGACGACCCTGTCGCGCTCCGTCGTGGGCCTGCACCACCGGTTCACCGGGGAGGTCCTCTTCGACGGCGAGGCGCTGGCCCCCAGCAGCTACCGGCGCACGGCCGAGCAGCGGCGGCGCGTGCAGTACATCTTCCAGAACCCCTACGAGGCACTGAACCCGCGCAAGCGCGTACGGGACCTCATCCTGGCGCCCTACATCCATCTGGCGGGGCAGCCGACCGACCCCGACGCGGTGGTCCACGAAGCCCTGGAACGGGCCGCACTGCCCGCCGCCTACGCAGAGCGCTTCCCCGAACAGCTCAGCGGCGGCGAACGGCAGCGCGTGTCCATCGCCCGCGCGATCGCCACCAAGCCCGACCTGCTCATCTGCGACGAGATCACCTCCGCGCTGGACGTGTCGGTACAGGCGGAGATCGTGCAGCTGCTGCGCAACCTGCAGGACGACGGTATGGCGCTGCTGTTCGTCACGCACAACATCGCGCTGGTCTCCAACATCGCCCAGAAGGTGGCGGTGCTGAACAAAGGCGAGATCGTGGAGTACGGGCACGTGGGGACGGTCATGTCCGACCCGCGGCACTCCTACACCCGCGCGCTCATCGCAGACACCCCCGACTTCGAGCTTTCCTTCTCCGAGTCGCCGCTGCACCGGACGATCCAGGCCCCACCCGTGAAAGCCGCCCCCCGCGCCGAGTAGCCCCGCCGCCCTTGGCGCTGATCTTGACGTTGTGCACCTCAAAACGCGCGCGGAAGGTGCACAACGTCAAGATCAGCGCAGAAACCGCCCGGACCTTTCGCGCGCCTAGAACAGCACCGATTTCACCACGCCGACCTCGCGGAAGCCGACGCGGCGGTAGGCGGCGCGGGCCGGTGCGTTGAAGTCGTTGACGTAGAGGGTGACCCTGGGGGCGATGTCGGCCATCGCCGCACGCACAACGGCCGCCATGCCGGCCTCCGAGTGGCCTCGGCCGCGCAGCTCCGGGTGCACCCAGACACCCTGGACCTGGCACGCGTACGGCGTCACCGCCCCGATCTCGGCCTTGAAGACCACGCGGCCGTCCTCAATACGGGCGAACGCCCGGCCCGTCCGGATGAGCTCCTCCACCCGGGCGCGGTAGAGGGAGCCGCCACCACCGGAGTCCGGCGCCACCCCCACCTCTTCGGTGAACATGGCGATGCAGGCCGGGAGCACGATGCCGAGTTCGCTTGTCTTCACCCGGCGCACCAGCGGATCGGCCTCGACAAGCGGCGGCTCGGACAGCTCCAGCACCGGCTGGCGCTCCCGGATCGCCCGGGCCGGTCCCCACGCGGGCCGGAGCCGCGCCCACAGGTCGTTCACCGCGTCGACCGGCCCGACGATCGAGGAGCAACGGCGGCCCTGCCGGCGCGCGTGGTCGGCGAACTGCCGGATGGCCGCGGGACCTGCGTTGATGGGGACCAGATTGGCCCCCGCGTAGCAGAGCGCGGTGATCTCGCCCCGTTCGATGAACCCCCACACCTCCGCGCCGAGCCGCCCCGCGTCGAGGCCGGTCGCGCGCAGGCGGGAACTGACGAAGACGTTGCCGACGGGATCGGCGTCCAGCAGGGCGTGTACGGCGTCCCGGTCGCATTCGTCGAGGACGCGCAGCGACGAGGTCCGCAGCACCCGCATCACCTCATCTTGTCGCGGCGTCGCCCCACGGTGCCGGACGGAACCGCCCGTGTGCGCGCCGTCGTTTCCCGTCCGCGCGGCGAACAGTCATGATCCCCGCGCTTTTAGACTAATCGACCGGTGGCCCGATCCGATCACCGGCCGGTCGGCGTGTACGCCGCCCGCAGCGGGCGGCGTCCGTCGACGACGGCCCGCGGATCCGGCTCCGACCATCGCTCTCGGTGTCTGCTTTCATTCTCTCCGCGGCTATCCCGAATGTCGGGAAACGACACGGCACCGCCACCGCGGCGCCGACACCCACGTCCATACCGGGCTTCGCCGCCCCGGGGCTGTCGCTGTAGGTGGAGAGCGCGCGGTCGGCGGCGGTTCCAGAGACCGCCGCCGACCGCTTCCTGCCGTTTCCTACCGTTGCGATCGTGGGTCAGCCCGCCACGGAGACGTTGGGCTCGCCGGATTCGGCGCCCTCGTCCTTCATGTCCTCGGCGATGCGCATGGCCTCCTCGATCAGCGTCTCCACGATCTGGGACTCCGGCACCGTCTTGATGACCTCGCCCTTGACGAAGATCTGCCCCTTGCCGTTGCCCGAAGCCACCCCCAGGTCGGCGTCGCGAGCCTCGCCCGGACCGTTGACCACACAGCCCATCACCGCCACGCGCAGCGGAACGTCCATGCCCTTCAGCCCTGCGGTCACCTGGTCGGCCAGCGTGTAGACATCGACCTGGGCGCGCCCGCAGCTGGGGCAGGAGACGATCTCCAGCCCCCGTTCGCGCAGGCCCAGCGACTCCAGGATCTGGTTGCCGACCTTCACTTCTTCGGCCGGCGGCGCCGACAGCGACACCCGGATGGTGTCGCCGATCCCCTCGGACAGCAGTGCGCCGAAGGCCACCGAGGACTTGATCGTGCCCTGGAACGCCGGACCGGCCTCGGTCACCCCCAGGTGCAGCGGGTAGTCGCACTGCTCGGCCAACTGCCGGTAGGCGTTGACCATCACCACCGGATCGTTGTGCTTGACCGAGATCTTGATGTCGCGGAACCCGTACTCCTCGAACAGCGAGCACTCCCACAGCGCCGACTCCACCAGCGCCTCCGGTGTGGCCTTGCCGTACTTCTCCAGCAGCCGCTTGTCCAGCGACCCGGCGTTGACCCCGATGCGGATCGGCACACCCGCCTCGCTCGCCGCCTTGGCGATCTCGCCGACCTTGTCATCGAACTTGCGGATGTTGCCCGGGTTCACCCGGACCGCGGCGCACCCCGCATCGATCGCGGCGAAGACGTACTTGGGCTGGAAGTGGATATCGGCGATCACCGGGATCTGCGACTTCTTCGCGATGACCGGCAGCGCCTCGGCATCGTCGGCACTGGGCACGGCCACCCGAACGATCTGGCACCCGGTCGCGGTCAGCTCGGCGATCTGCTGCAGGGTGGCGTTGATGTCAGAGGTAACGGTGGTCGTCATCGACTGCACGGACACGGGTGCGTCCCCGCCGACGGGGACGTTGCCGACCATGATCTGCCGCGACTTGCGTCGGGGCGCGATGGGGCGCGGACGAGCGGCGGGGATTCCGAGATCGACGGTCACGCGTTCTTCACCTCGTCGGCCACCGGGTTTCACCGGCGGGATCGTTTTCTGGGATGGCGGGCCGGGCATAGGCGGCCACCGGCCGAAACACCGGGCGAGGGCCCTGGCGTTCTCGCGTCCAGGCTACCCGTATCGAGCAGGGCCTCATGCCGCGGCGGGAAGCGGCGTGACGCCGCCGCTCCGCTCCCTTGCGCGCCACCTGGATCACTGCACCAGCCGGACCGGGTTCACCACGTCGGCGATCAGCAGCATGACGCTGAACATCACGAAGCAGACCACGACGATGTAGGCGACCGGCATCAACTGCGCGACGTCGAACGGTCCGGGGTCGGGGCGTCGGAAGACGCGGGCCAGGCCCCGGCGGACCGACTCCCACAGCGCCCCGAGGATGTGCCCGCCGTCCAGCGGCAGGATCGGCACCATGTTGAAGGCGAACAGGAAGAGGTTGACACCGGCCAGCATGTTGACCATGAAGACCACGCGGTCGGTGAGCGGAATCGGCTGGGACAGCACCTCGCCGCCGATACGGGAGGCACCGACGATACCCACCGGGGAGTCGACCGTGCGCTGCTCACCCAGGAAAGCCGCGCGGAACACGTCATCGACCTTGGAGGGCAGTGCCACCAGCGCCTCGGCCACGCCCACGACCGAGTCGCCCATGACGCGGGCGGTCTCGGCCGCGCCCAGCGGGCTGCGCTCCTGGGCGAAGGTGATGCCGAGGAACCCGGCCGACTCGGTCTCGGGGATCTGATAACCCTGCTCGTCGGTGATGGGCTCCCCGTCGGCGTCGGTCTCGTAGACGATGTCGTTGTTCTCGTCGCGCGCTACGACCTGGTTCTCGATCAGGTCGGCCGTGAGGGTGACGGTCTCACCGCCGCGCTCCACCGTGACCTCGGTCGGGCCCATGGATTCGCGGATGGCGGTGTTGGCCGCGGCCCAGTCGGGCGTGGGCTCGCCGTCGACCTCGACGATCCGGTCGCCCGGCTGTATCCCGGCCTCGGAGGCCGGGGTCGGCGGGGCGTCGGCCGGGCAGCCCGTCTGGGTGGAGTCGGCGGGCAGGACGCAGGTGGCGACGGTGTCGACGGAGGTGGTGTTCTGCTGGACGCCGATGCCCATCAGCACGGTCGTGAACAGGATGACCGCCAGGATGAGGTTCATCGCCGGGCCGGCCACCATGACGATGATCCGCTTCCACGGCGCGCGCTGGTAGAACTGGCGGTCCTCGTCACCGGGTTCGAGTTCGACATAGGACGCCTCGCGGGCGTCCTCGATCATCGCCCGCCAGCGCGACATCGGCTTGCCGGAGTCGTCCCCGCTCCGGTTGGCCGGCGGGATCATCCCGACCATGCGGACGTAGCCGCCCAGCGGTACGAGTTTGACGCCGTACTCGGTCTCGCCCTTCTTGCGCGACCACAGGGTCTTACCGAAGCCGACCATGAACTGGGTGCAGCGGATGCCGAACATCTTCGCCGTGGCGAAGTGCCCGAGTTCGTGCCAGGCGACGGAGAAGAGCAGCCCGAGGAAGAACAGGATGATCCCGAGCGCGGTCAGTAGCGCGACCATGTACTTCTCCTCACGCGGTCCGAGAGATCAGTTCCCGGGCACGGATCCTGGCCCATTCGTCCGCCGCGTAGACATCGGCCAGTGACGCGGCGGCACCGGCGTCCGGCTGCTGATGTTCTGAGACTACCTGTGCCACGGTGTCCACGATCGCCGGAAACGCCAGCCTCTTGTCCAGGAAGGCGGCCACGGCCTCCTCGTTCGCGGCGTTGTAGACGGCGGGGGCCGTACCTCCTGCGGCACCGACGTCGCAGGCCAGACCGACCGCGGGAAACGCCTCGGCGTCCAGGGGTTCGAACGTCCAGTTGTGCGCCTTCGTCCAGTCGACGGCCGGGGCCGCCTCGGTGACCCGATGCGGCCATCCGATGCCGTAGGCGATCGGGATGAGCATGCTGGGCGGGCTCGCCTGGGCCAGGGTGGAGCCGTCGACGAACTCGACCATGGAGTGGATCACCGATTGGGGGTGGACCACGACCTCGATCCGGTCGAAGGGGACGTCGAAGAGCAGGTGCGCCTCGATGACCTCGAGCCCTTTGTTGACCAGCGTGGCCGAGTTGACCGTGATGACCGGGCCCATGCTCCAGGTCGGGTGGGCCAGCGCCTCCGCCGGCGTCACTTCGCTCAGTTCGGCGCGGGACCGGCCGCGAAACGGCCCTCCGCTGGCGGTGATGACCAGCCGCCGCACCTCCTCCAAGCGGGCGTCGACCTGGCCTTGGGCCAGGCTGGTCAGCGCGTCGGTGCTGACGCGGGGAAAGCACTGGGCCAGCGCGAAGTGCTCGGAGTCGACGGGGATGATCTGTCCCGGTTGGGCGGCTTCGCGTACCAGCGGCCCGCCGATGATCAGCGATTCCTTGTTGGCCAGCGCCAGCAGCCGGCCGGCGCGCAGCGCGGCCAGGGTCGACTCCAGCCCCAGAGCTCCGGTGATCCCGTTGAGGACGACATCGCAGGGCCAGGCGGCCAGTTCGGCCACGCCTTCGGCTCCGCTGAGCACTTCGGCCCGGCTGCCCTGTTCGCGGAGGCGGTCGGCCACTTCGGTGGCCGCCGCAGGGTCGGCCACGGCCACGGCCTCTGCGCCGAGCGCGCTCGCCTGCTCGGCGAGCAGGCCGGCACGGCCTCCTCCGGCGGCCAGGCCTACGACCCGGAACCGGTCGGGGTTGCGGGTGATGACGTCGATGGCCTGGGTCCCGATCGATCCGGTGGATCCGAGGATCACCACCTCGCGCCGTGAGGGGGAGGTTTCGGTGACGAACTGTTCCGCGATACGCACGTACTCCATTGTCGCGCACACGGATCTTTGGTGCCGCACGGCGGGGGGAAGGGGCGCATCACGCGGATCGCCCGATGGCGATTCCGTCGCCCTGACGGTGCCTGTCTCCTGACCGCCCGCGGTGCCGCCGGCGACGACGGCCTCGTCCGATGTGCCGTGCTCGGATCCGTGCAGGGGGCGGCGGTGGGAACCGGATGCTTTGCCGCGGGCTGGTTCGGGCCGCGCAAACGGTATCCCGAACCTTTCACGACACAAACTACATGTAGTCAGTTAATTACTCTGCGCATGGCAGAATTCGGTCCCATGACTCTCGTCTCCACGGTCCTCGGCCCGCTCACAGGCATCACCCTCATGTTGGCCTGCGCGCCCGCCGCAGAGGCAGCGCCCAGCGGCCCCGCCCACGGCAACACAGAGCACCCCGCCTCCACAGCCGCATCGCTGTCGGCTCTGCGAGGCGACCGGGACACTGCGGGGGAACCGTCCGGCACCGTCCGGCAATCCGCCGCAACTGCGGGCGACGGGCACCGCGGCGTGATCGACTACTGGACCCCCGACCGCATGGCGGCCGCGCTGCCGCTGGAGTACTTCCTCGAAGGCGCGGCCTCCGCGGCTCCTCCGTCCGGCACGGACGCGCCCGGCGCGCACTCGGCCCCGGATGCCACCGGTGAGCGCTGGACGGGGGGCGGCGCGGCCGCCAAGACCACGGGAAAGGTCTACCTGACACTGAACGGCCACGACTTCAGCTGCTCGGCCTCTGTGGTGGAGGCCGCGAACAAGGACAGTGTCATCACTGCGGGCCACTGCCTCAAAGACGGCGCGGGCCCCTGGGTGACGAACTGGATGTTCATCCCCGGATACGACGACGGCGACACCCCCTATGGCCGCTACACCGCCCGCCACATGCTGGTGCCGTCGAGGTGGGCCTACCAGGCCGACGACAGCTTCGACTTCGGCATGGCCGTGCTGAACACCGTCGGCGGCTCCCACGTCCAGGAGGAGACCGGGGCGCAGGGGATCTCCTTCAATGGCGATCCGGACGGCCCGGTGTACGCGTTCGGCTACCCGGTGGCCGACCGCTTCGACGGCCGACGTCTGTACTACTGCTCCGGGGGCACCCGGCCGGACACGAGTGGGACCACAGCGAACGGCATGGCCTGCTCGATGACCGAGGGATCCAGCGGAGGGCCGTGGCTGTCGGGGTTCGACCCCGGTACCGGATCGGGCACCATCACCTCGGTGATCAGCTTCAAGTACGCCAACGACCCCCACACCCAGTACGGTCCGCGCCTGGGTGAGGAGGCGCGGCGGCTCTACGAGCGCGCAGAACGGCTCTGATCCGCGCCGGCCTCACAACTGCACGCCGGTCAGCACCATGACCCGCTCGTAGGTGAGGTCGTCCATGGCCGAGCGCAGGCCCTCCTTGCCGACACCGGACTTCTTGATGCCTCCGTAGGGCGTCTGGTCGGCGCGGAAGGTCGGCACGTCGCCGATGACCACGCCCCCGACCTCCAGTTCGCGGTGGGCGCGGAACGCCACCTGCAGGTCCCGGGTGAATACGCCTGCCTGCAGCCCGTACTCGCTGTCGTTGACGCGGGCGAACGCCTCGTCGACACCGCTCACCCGCTGGAGCACGAGCACCGGGCCGAAGACCTCCTCCCGGACGACCTTGGCGTCGTCGGGCACCTCGGCGAGCACTGTCGGGGCGAACGCGACACCGTCCCGCTTTCCTCCGGTGAGCAGGTCGGCACCGCCGCTGACGGCCTCCTCCACCCAGGCGGCGACGCGGACCGCCGCATCCTCGTCGATCAGCGGGCCGACCTGGGTGGCGGGATCGCGCGGGTCGCCGGTCGCCAGCGCTTCGACACGTGCGACGAGCTTGTCGGCGAACTCCGCGTAGACCGGTTCCGCCACGATCACCCGCTGCACACCGATGCAGACCTGGCCGGCCTGGTTGTTGCCGAAGAGCGCGATGCGCTGTGCCGCCCAGTCGAGGTCGGCGTCGGCCAGGACGACGGCCGCGGCGTTTCCGCCGAGCTCCAGGGTGATGTGCTTGTGCGGGGCGCGGCGCTGCAGTTCCCAGCCGAACTGGCCGCCGGTGAAGGAGATGACCGGCAGCCGCGGGTCGGTGATGAGGGAGGCCGCACGGTCGTTGGACATCGGCAGGACGGAGACCATGCCGGCGGGCAGGTCGGTCTCGGCCAGGATCTCGCCCAGGATCAGGGCGGTCATGGGGGTGGCCGGAGCCGGTTTGAGGATGATGGGGGTGCCGACGGCGATCGCGGGGGCTACCTTGTGGGCGACCAGGTTCAGCGGGAAGTTGAACGGGGAGATGCCCAGCACCGGCCCTTTGGGAATGCGGCGGATCATGGCGATCCGCCCGGTGGCACCGGAGTCGGTGTCGAGGCGCTGCAGTTCTCCGCTGTCGCGGCGGGCTTCCTCGGCCGCCCACCGAAAGACCGCTACGGCGCGGTCCACCTCACTGTTCGCCCAGACGATGGGTTTCCCGCTCTCGGCGGTGATGGTCGCGGCGAGCTCATCCTTTCGCTCGGCGATCCGCCGGGCGGTGTGCGTCAGCGCTTCGGCCCGGGCATGGGCCGGCAGCTCCGCGGCCCGGCGGGCCACGGTGTCCGCGGCGGCCACGGCTTCTTCGATCTGCGCGGTAGAGGGCACCGCGACGGTTCCCGTGACTTCCCCGGTGTAGGGGTTGGTCACCATGAGTTCACTGTCGCCGGTCGCGGCATTTCCGGCCAGCCAGAACGGACACGTAGACATGTCGGGAACGGTACTCGCGGCCCGCTCCGGATTCTTGTCCACAATGGCCAAACACCACCGGGCGATATCCTCCACCATGGACCACGAGGGCGCTATGGCCGCGCCCCGCCGGCGCACCGCGGCGTCACCGCCGCCGCCTTCTCCCCTTGCTCTTCCCCAGCCACCAGCGCAGCAGGCGGGTGAGCGGGTCGGCGGCGTCGCTCGCCCCCTGGATCTGCTCCGACTTGTCGGCCTCTGGTGTTCGGGGCGCGGGAGCCGGCCGGGCCGGGACCGGGTCGAAGTGCACCGGAAGATCCTTGAGGCCCCGCGACTTCACTTCCGGGCGCCAGCTCAGCTCGCCGGCATCGACAGCGAGCGTGATGCCCGGGATCCGGGCCGCCAGCCGCTCCACGCCGATCCGGACGATCAGCAGGGCGATCGGCTGCGCGGGACACCGGTGCTCCCCAGCACCCCACATGAGGTGCGAACTGTTGTGGCCGGAGGGCACCGGAAGGTCGGGCACGGAGGCCGTGTCACCGAGCCTGGGGTCGCGGTGTGCCGGGGCGAAGCCGATGATCAGCGGCTCTCCCTCCTGGACCCGGGTGCCGTCGATGTCGACGTCGCGGGTCGGGAAACGGGCAGCGACGAGCTGCATCGGCGGCTCGGCCCACAGCACATGGTTGATGATGTCCTCAAGCGGAAGGCCGCCGCTCGCGTGTTCCCGGGCGATCTCGGGGTTGGTGAGCATCGTGTGGAGCACGTTGCCGAGCAGGTTCGTCGTGGGCTCGTGCCCGGCGCCCGACATCAGGATCAACTGGTCGACGACCTCTTTGTCGGTCAGCCCGGTGGGGTGGGCGAGCATCCAGCTCGTGAGGTCCTCTCCCGGGGCGGCCTTCTTGCGCTGCACCAATCCGGAGAAGTAGCTGCCGAGCTGCTGGACGGCCTCGGCGCCGCTCGAACCATCGGTGGACCAGATGCGGCCCATGATGTCGCCGAGGATGTAACCGTAGGTGTCCTCCAGCCCGAAGAAGCGGTTGACCAGCAGCGCGGGCAGCAGGAACGCGTACTCGCCGACCAGGTCGGCCCGGCCGCTCTCGCAGAAGCCGTCGATCAGCTGGTCCGCGGTCTCCTCGATGTCCCGCCGGATCCGGGATTCGGTCAACCGGGTCAGGGCGTCCTTGACCGGCGTGATCAGCCGTGTGTGCTCGGCACCGTCGGCATAGAGGGCGCTGGCGCGGTAGGACATGGCCGGCGGCAGGGTCTCGTCGATCCTGCGGCGGCCGTCGCGGATCTCATTCCACCTCCGGGTGTCCCGGGAGAAGGTGTTCCAGTCCCGCATGACCTCGAGGTTTTCCTCATATCCCAGCAGCAGCCACGCGACGAGCCCCGGTTCCAGCTCCACAGGGGCGACTTGGCCGAAGCGGTCGCGCAAGGACTCCCAGATGCGTCCGCGGTCGGCCTCCGCAGCGTACTCGTACAGCGGGACAGCGTTTTCGTGCAGGGGGCAGCGGCGGGCAGTACCGACCGGTTTCTCGGTCACCGTGAGCCTCACAGAAAGGTGGTAAGGGAAAACTGACAAAGGCTGAGATGAGCATCACACTACCCCGGGGGTGATTTCGGCTTTCCGCCGCCTTCTCGGCGACCCGGCTTTCCAGCGCAGACGTTTCAGCCCATGGCCGATAGATCGCCATCCGCACCCGCACGGGAACCTTCCGGGCCCACCACTGGAGCTCGAAAACCCGCATGCCCGGTTCCGCCGGCAGCTGCGGGAGAACGCGCAGAGCGGCTGCCGCCTGCACCTTTCCGCTCACCGCGGCCACCGGCAACGGCGTGGCCGAGGTTGCGGGTGCTGGTGTCCCAGCTGGCGAATCAGCCGCCGTTGGGTCAGAGTGGTCAAGGTGGCTGCGTTCATGGCGCAGCGGCCCAGACCGCTTTGCACCACCGACCGGGAGAGTAGGAGAGTGCCCCTCGTCTACCGCAGCATCGTCACGGTCCCGCCGGACCACGACGTCATCGCCTCGGCCTCGGCTGTGCTCTCACAGTGGCTGAGCCAGCGGGGCACCGCCGGAGCGCGGGTCGTGTTCACCCGCTCCGGCGCCTACGAGCTGAGCAAGCGCTCCAGGGCGATGGTGCTGCTGCACCAGAACCACGAGGAGGACATCACCCTTCTCCGGTTGGTCACCGAATCCGACAAGCCCGATGGCGTGTGGCGGACCACCGTGACCGCGGTATCGGATCCGCTGCGGCTGCACCACCCCTACATCTGGGTCGACATGACCGCTGACCCCCGCAGCGAAATCGTCGACAGCGAACGGCTCGACATCGCGCCCCCTGACGCCGTTCGCATGCTGCTGAACGAGGTGCCCGGCTACGACAGCGGCCACCGGGTGCCGGCCGAACCGGAAATCGTGCGCGGCAAGGACAGAAGCGCGGTACACGCACTGATCGACGCGATCGGCGACCCGCAGCGCCGCTACGCGGTGGTGGTCAGCGGCGCCCCCGCTGACATGACCGTTTCGAGCTGGCGCGACACCATGGCGGGCGTGCTGTCCCGCTCCACCGGCATGTGTTCGGGCCATATCCTGGACGCCGCGGCACAGGAGCAGGTCGACGTGCTGCTCCCGGACGATTTCGATGTCCCGGCCGGAGGGGTGCGCACCTTCCTTCCCGATGTGGAGTTCTCCGACGCCGCCGACTCTCTACGCCATCCCCGGATGACCCCGCACACCCTGGATACCGCCCGGGAAGGCGGCAGGGTACGCCCCTGGGTGGGCCTGGCCCTGGCCCGCTCGGTACGCGACAACGCCCTGGACCGTCCGCTCCCGTCGGCGCTGCACGACATCGACACCCTCCTCAACGAGGAGGAAATCGACACGTTCATCCAGGAAGAAGAGGGATCCGCCGCCTCGCCCCGCACACCTTTGACGGCCGCGGCCGCCGCCCCCCAGGCAGCCGACATGATCAGGCTGCTCAGAGACCGGATCTTCGCCACGTCACAGGAGGCCAAGCGGCTCCGTGCCGAGGCCAAACAGCTGACCAAGAGCAATGCCGAGCTCGCCAAGGAACGCGAGCGACTGGTCACCGAAGTGTCCGAACTCACCGAGGAGCTCGACTCCGCCCGGCAGGGCCTGCACGCGACCCGGCACGAACTCTCCTGGCTGCGCGAACGCCTGCAGGAGGAGGGCCTCTACCGTCTCGCTCTCGCCCCCGCCCCGCCCGACCCGCGCCTGCGCCCGCCGCACAAGGTCGAAGACCTCCTGGACCGGATCACCGAAGACTGGCGGTTCCCGCACCTGTTCTTCACCATCGAGGACCGCGACACCGTGCGCGAACTCACCGGCAGCCGCAAGGAGAGCCTGTGGGTGGCACGCGCGTGGGAGGCGCTGCTCGCGCTCAACGACTACGCCCGCTACCAACTGGAGCACCCGGACAGCAGCCTGAGCTTCCACGCCTACCTGCGCGAACCGCCTGACGGCTACCACGCCATCCCGGTGCGCAGGCTCGCCGCGCAGGAAAGCGACCACGTACGCAACCGCGACAAGCTCAGCGAGAAGCGCGTCTTCACGGTCCCCGAAGAGGTCCACCCGAGCGGCGAAGTCCCCATGTTCGCCCACATCAAGCTCGACACCGAGTACGGGATCTGCCCTCGGCTGTACTTCTACCCCCACCTGGGCCCCCAGACCACCAACCGCATCTACATCGGCTACCTCGGCCGCCACCTGCCCATCCAGCACAGCAACTGAGGAGCCTGTGCGGCGGCCGGGCCACGTTTCCCGGCTTGGCGCGCCCGGTGAAACACCCGACCGCCCCGCCGATCCGCTGCGCTTGGGGTCCGCCGTGGCACCGTGTCAGGGCGGCACATGCCGCGGTGCCTGTGCGTCTTCGGCCCGGGGTGCGGGCACCGCCGGCCGCGGGTCCCGCCCCTGGTCCGCGCCCCACCGGTCGACTTCGGCGACGGCCCACTTCAGTGAAGGCGCGACCTCGTGCACCCGGAGGTCGACGACGGTTCGGGAGGCTCCCCGGGCATCGGTGTAGCGCCGCTGCCGGAGCTCACCGGTGACGATCACCCGGGTGCCCTTGCTCAGGCTGGCCGCGGTGTTCTCGGCGTAGCGCCGCCACACGGAGCAGTTCAAAAACACCGGATTCCCGTCATGCCACGCCCCACTGGTGCGCTCGAACAGGCGGGGGGTGGTGGCGACCGTGAAACGGCACAGCATGGTGCCGTCTTCAAGGAACTTCACCTGTGGATCGGCGGTGAGGCTGCCGACCACGGTCACGAGGGTCTCGTTCACGCGGATCCTTTCGGCGGGCGGAAACGCCGGCCGCCGCGGCGGCCGAGGGCGCGGATGGCCGTCCATCCGCCTTCCAGTGGAGCAACCCGCCATCGCCGCGGCCACATGGGATTCCCGCCTGTGGACGGCCGGGGCCTCGGTCTCTTTGGGAAGGGGCCGGGTCGGTCGGCGCATATCCTGGTGCCCCATGAGCACCGGTACCTCGATGTCCGCCCCCGGGCAGGTCACCGCCCTGCCGGAGGACCAGTGGCACAAGCGCGAACAGCAGCACCACGCGCGCGTGGACGCCCTGCTCGCCGATCACCTGTACCGGCGCAGGAACGGCATCGCCCACCCGGTCGAGGACTTCCTGTTCACCTACTACAGCCACAAGCCCGCGCATCTGCGGCGCTGGCACCCGGGCGCGGGGGTGGCCCTCCTCGGTGACGCGGCGCGTGACCGGCTCGGCGAGCGCTGGTACGCACAGGTGCGCGTACCGGGTCCCGACGGCCGCCCGGTACGCGGCGCCGCGCTGGACGTGGACGCTTTCCTGGCCAAGCGCGGATCGACCGTGAAGTTCGTGGCGTCCCTGCTCCGCGCTGTCCAGGACCGCCCCGCCCACCTCGGCTGCTTCGGGCTGCACGAATGGGCGATGGTCTACCGGCTCCCCCCGGAGCAGGTCCGGCACTCCGCTGTTCCGCTGCGCCTCGGCGCCGAAGGAACCGACCAGGTGGTGGAGGCGCACCGGATCCGCTGCTCGCACTATGACGCGTTCCGCTTCTTCACCCCCGAGGCGCGCCCGCGCAACCGTCTGCGGCCCACCCGCGACTCCCAGGTCGCGCTGGACCAGCCGGGGTGCCTGCACGCCACCATGGACCTCTACAAGTGGGCCTACAAACTGGCCCCGGCGGTCCCCGGCGAACTGGTCGTGGACTGCTTCGAACTCGCCAGGGACGTCCGGGAGCTGGACATGCGCGCCTCACCCTATGATCTGAGCGGTTACGGCTACACCCCGGTCCGGATCGAGACCGCGGAGGGCAAGGCCGAGTACGTGGCCGCCCAGCGGGCCTTCGCCGAGCGCGGAAGTGAACTGCGCGCCCGGCTCCTCGACGTCTGCGCCGCTCTGCGGGCAGGCTGAGGCATCCGGCTTCCTCTGCTGCCCGTGCCGCCCGGAACGGGCAGCAGTGTCAACGGCGGCGAACGGAGCCCGGCAGGGCGCAAGCGCACGCGGCCGCCCGCCTCGGCAATGCGGCAGCATCTGACCCCCGCGCCTCCCCGTCCGGTGGGCGCGCCCCCTTCCGCGCCCACCGGATGCACCCCTCATCGACGAGGCCGAGGAGAGGGAGCGCTACGGCTCCTCACGCCCGAGCGGCACCGGGCGGGAGGGCCGGGGTGCTGTCAGGAGAGCGCGCGGTCGCCCCCGTTCCGCTCCGCGTGGACGCGGATGAACTCCCGGAACCAGTGATAGCTGTCCTTGGGGATGCGTTCGAGGGTGTCGTAGTCGACCCGGACGATGCCGAACCGCCGGTCGTAGCCGAAGGCCCATTCGAAGTTGTCGAGCAGGGACCACACGAAGTGGCCCCGGACGTCGACCCCGGCCGCGATCGCGGCGGCCACCGCGTTCAGGTGGTCGCGGATGTAGTCGACCCGGTCGGTATCATGCACGCGCCCGTCGGGGGCGGGCCGGTCGTCCTCTGCCGAACCGTTCTCGGTGATGAGCACGGGCGGCAGGTGCGGGTAGCGCCGCTTCAGGTCCACGAGCAGGTCGGTGAACGCGGAGGGCACGACAGGCCAGTCCATCGTGGTGTACCGCACGCCGTCGATCGGCACCTCCTCGGCGCGGATGTCCACGGCCGTGCGCAGCGCCGCGTCGGGCTCCCAGTGGGGTGCGGCGCGCAGCACGGTCGGCCGGTAGTAGTTGATGCCGAGGAAGTCCAGCGGCTGGGAGATGATCTCCAGGTCGCCGTCGGCCCGGTAGGAACCGTCGGCCAACTCGCCCCAGGTCTCGGCCTCGTTGGCGGGGTATGCGGCGTTGAGCAGCGGCTCCAGCCATACCCGGTTGTGCAGTGTCTCGGCCCGGTCCACCGCGGCGCGGTCGGCCGCGGAGTCGGTGGCCGGGACCAGCCGCTCCAGGTTGAGGGTGATGCCGACCTCGGCCGTGGTCCCGTTCGCCTGGGCCGATGCGCGCAGTTCCCGCGCCGCCAGCCCGTGGGCAAGGAGCAGGTGGTGTGCGGTGGCCAGGGCAGGGGTGCCCTCTTGTGTCCCCGGCGCGTGCCGCCCCACGGCGTGGCCGACGAAGGAGGAGCAGTAGGGCTCGTTGAGGGTGATCCAGCGCCGCACCCGGTCGCCGAGCCGGTCGGCGGTGATGCGGGCGTATTCGGCGAAATGCTCGGCGGTCGCACGTACCCGCCAGCCTCCGTTGTCCTCCAGCGTCTGCGGGAGGTCCCAGTGGTACAGCGTCACGACCGGTTCGATGCCCGCTTCGAGGATCGCGTCGACCAGGCGGTCGTAGAACGCCAGCCCTGCGGGGTTGACCGCTCCGCTGCCGGTGGGGACGATGCGCGGCCAGGCGGTCGAGAAGCGGTAGGCGCCCACGCCCAGCTCCTTGAGCAGGGCGATGTCCTCAGGGTAGCGGTGGTAGTGGTCGCAGGCCACGTCGCCGGTCTCCCCCCGCGCCACCCGGCCGGGGGTGTGGGAATAGGTGTCCCAGATGGAGGGGCCGCGGCCGTCCTCGTCGACGGCCCCCTCGATCTGATAGGAGGCTGTGGCCGCGCCGAACAGGAAATCGGCGGGCAGAACGGGGAAGTCATCCGCTGTCACGGTGTCCTCATCTCGTTGCTTGGCCGGATCCGCGCGGGCGCGCGGCTCGGGGGTTCGGTCCGACACTCCGGGAGCGCTCCCATACTAAGGCGGGGCGCAGCGGAAATGATCACCGCCGTACCCGGTTCCACGTGGCCCCGCGCCACCACGGCGCCCCCGCGCCCGGCGCGGCCCGGCTTCTTAGACGCCCTCCCCCTGCTCCCCGACACAGAGCCGTTAGGGTGTCGGCCGTGGCAACGAACAGCCGCCCACAATGCGGCGATTATCCCGATAACCCCGCGTTCTGCTTGCTCAGAAGATAGAATCAATGGGTAGAACACCGGAACACCGGAACACCGGAACACCGGAACACCGGAACACCGGAACACCGGAACACCGGAACACCGGAACACCGGAACACCGGAACACCGGAACACCGGAACACCTCCGGAGGCGTCGCTGATGGGGCTCGCCTACCTCCGGCCCCACGTCGGCGCGGATTCCGCACGCTGGACCACCCTGCCCGGGCGCCGCGTCGTCCTGGCCATCGCCCGGACCTTCACCTCTACCGTCCGGCTCCTCGAAGCGCTGTCCGTGTGCCGCGGCGACCAGCGGATCCAGGTCGTCTTCAGCTTCGACGACACCTCCGCGTTCAACGCCGGAACGGAATCGCTGCTCCTGGAGAACGGTGTCTGCCTGCTCCCCTGGGAGACAGCGGCGAGCATCCCCGCCGACCTCATCGTGACCGCCAGCGAAAACGTCGACCTGAGCGGATTCAGCGCCCCCGTCGTCCTCCTCCCCCACGGGGTCGGCTTCCAGAAGTTCGTTCCCGACTCCCTCGGCCGGGGCCGGCGCCTCTCGGGGGTGGTCCGCGCGGAATTCGTCGACGCGCCGAATGTACGGACGGTCGTCTCCCATCCCGCGCAGCGCGACCAGCTCCGGTCGGTGCACCCCTCGCTCGCCGACCGCGCCGAGGTCGTCGGCGACCCGGTCCACGACCGGATCCGGGCCGGTGCGCGGCTGCGCGCCGACTACCGGAGGCGGCTCGGCATCAGCGACGGCCACCGGCTCGTCACCGTCACCTCCACGTGGGGCGACCAGGGGCTCCTCGGTAAACGGCCGCTCCTGCCGGCGCGGCTCCTCGCCGAGCTGCCCCATGACCGGTACCGGGTCGCCGCGGTCCTGCACCCCAACATCTGGTTCGCGCACAGCCCGTGGCAGGTGCGGCACTGGTTGGCCGACGCCCTCGACGCCGGCCTGCTCCTCATCCCTCCGGAGCGGGGGTGGGAGGCGGCCCTCATCGCATCCGACTGCGTGATCGGCGACCACGGATCGGTGACCCTCTACGGCGCCGCAGCGGACCGGCCGGTCCTCCTCGGCGCGTTCGGCATGGAGTCCGTTCCCGGTACCGCGATCGAGCGGCTCGCCACGACCGCTCTGCTCCTCGATGACGCCGCACCGCTCCTGGAGCAGGTCGAGGCCGCGATCGGCGAATACCGTCCGGGGCGCTACGCCGCCGTGGCGCAGTCGGCGTTCAGCCATGTCGGTGAGGCGGGCCGCCGCCTCGCTCTGCTGTTCTACGGTCTGCTGGGCATCCCCGCGCCCGAGGGCAGCGGACGGGTCCGCGCCGCCGAGCCGGCCGAACCGGGCCGTGCGGAGGTCACCGCCTTCGAAGTGCACACGCGGCTCAGCGGGACGCGCACCGTCTCGGTCGAACGCTTCCCCGCCGCTGTTCGGGCACCGGAGCCCGTGCCGGAAGGAACGGTCCGCCACCTCTCCGCCTGCGAGTCCGAGCAGGACGACGCGCTCGTACACTCCGCATCGGTGCTCTACCGCGCCGAACCGCTGCCATCGGCGAACGCGGCACGTGCATGGGCGGAAGCGGCGCTCGACCGCCACCCCGGCTGTGTCCTGGCCTGCACCGGTGTGCCCGGCGGCGGCCTCGTCGCCGTCCGCGGCGGCCGCATCATCGAGGTTCGAGCCGTCGGTGACTCCGCGGACCGTGAGAGGCCCGACCCGTGCCTACAGGCCGCCCTGGTCTATGCCGTGCTCGCCGACCGTCGCGATACCAGCGGCGACTACACCCTCCGCGTGGGCGGCCGGACATGGACGTGCTCCCTGCTGCCCGACCGCTGAGAGCGGCAATGAGGCAACAACCGTGCTCTTATTTCCGCCGTGAGCGCGGATCCCGGTAGAAAGTTCACGATCGATGGGCTCCACATCCCGGCCCTTCATCCGATCCGGTGAGTCGGCTCTCGATCTCGCGGGCGCGCGGGCTGCCTCCCGAACGGTAGATCTCCAAGGCGCGCACGAGGTGGGGGCGCGCCTCTGTGCCGAGCCCGAGTGATTGGAGTACTTCGGCGAGGGCTTCGCGGGCGTCGGCCTCGTAGTAGGCGTGGCCGCCCGCGGACAGGGCGTGGACCGCGTCGTTCAGCGCGGCGGAGGCCTCCGCGGCGCGCCCGTCCCGGAAGCGGGCCCGCCCCAGGCTCGCCTGCGCCCGGGCGGCCATGCGCTCGTCGGGCTCCGGCAGCGCGCGGAAGCGGTCCAGCGCATCGGCCAGTTCGGTACAGGCCGCCGCATGGTCTCCGGCGGCGTCACGGGAGCAGCCGCGGAAGTAGACGGCCAGAGCAGCGCCCCGCGGCCCGTTGCGTTCGTCCCCGGAGCTCTCGCACAGCCGCTGCGCGCGGTCGTAGGCGGCGATGGCCTGTTCCGGGGCCACCTGGTCGAGGTAGCGTCCGCGGAACTCGTGCACCGACGCTTCGAGCATCGCGTCGCCGGTGCCCTCGACCACCTCCAGGGCGCGTTCGAGTTGGTCTTCGGCCCGGTCGATCGCCCCCAGGTCGGTCAGCGGGCGCGAGACGAGCGAGCGCAGCCGGGCCTCGGCCCGCGCCTCGCCCTCGATACGGGCCGAGTCCGCTCCGGCGGTCCCGGTTTCGACCCAGTCGTTCAGATAGCGGATGTTGAGGTACAGCGCCGTGGCGGCCTCCGCCAGCCGCCAGGCGTGCCCGTGCAGCCCTTCCCGGGCCGCGGCGCGCACCGCGGCCACGAGCGTCTCCCGTTCCTCGGCCAAGCGGTGCAGCGCGCGGCTGCCGTCCCCATCGAACGGGTCGGTGCGCCCCCGCGTCAGCGCGTCGATGTCAACGACGCGGGTGCGGGTGCCCATGACGGCACGGTCGGCGAACGCCACTACGGCCAGGAAGTGGTCGAGCCCGCGGCGCAACCGGTCGCTCCGCTGGTGGGCGGTGTCCTCGCGTTCGGCGCGGTCGCGGGCGTCCAGTCGGATGAGCGCGTGCCGGAAGCGGTAGCGCCGCGCCCCGCGGGCTTCGACCAGTTCGACCAGATTGGCGTCGGCCAGTTCCCGCAGCAGCGGCCCCACGTCCTCGCCGGTTCCCAGCAGGACCGCCGCGAGCCCGTTGTCGACGTGTGTCCCCGGCCAGGCGCCCAGTGCCCGGTACAGCACGGCGGCCGACGCGGACAGCCTCCGGTAGGAGAGGCCGAAGGTCGCCGACAGGGTCAGGTGCTCGCCGACCCCCATGCCGGCCAGTCGGCGCTTCTCGTCCCGCAGTTCCTCGGCCAAGGCGCGCACGTCGCCCTTTGGCTGGCGGCGCAGCCGCGCGGCCACCATCACGATGGCCAGCGGCAGCCCTTCGCATGCCGCGACGAGGCGCCCGACCGCGTCCTGTCCGCCCGGTTGGTCCTGTCCGCGCGGCTCCTCTGGCACGATCCGCGGTCCGCACAGTTTCCGCAGCAGTTCCCGGCCGGCCTCTGCGGTGAGGGGTTCAAGGGTGAACGAACGCGCGCCCTCCTCCGACCATTCGAGCTCGGCGAGTGAGGGGCCGTCGCCCGCGGCCAGCAGCGCGCTGCCCGGACCGGTGGGGATCAGCGGCCGGATCTGTGCCGCGTCCTCGGCCCCCTCGATGACGACGAGCATGGCGGAGTGCGCGCTGCGCGTGCGGAACTCGGCGACCCGCTCCGCATAGGTCGGGGGCAGGTAGCGGTCGGCGATACCGAGGGACCGCAGGAAGGAGGTGACCGCCAGGTCGGGGTCGGCGCGTTCGGCGGCGTGCCTGCGCGGGAACTCGAAGTAGAACTGCCCTCCGGGGAAGCGGTCGCGGAACAGCGCCGACCCCTGGCGGAGGAACGCGCTCTTGCCGATGCCGCGGGGGCCTTCGCAGATGAGCACGCGCGTCCCGCCGGCGGTTCCCAGGACCGCGTGGAGATCGGCGAGTTCGGTATCGCGGTTGACGAAGGAGGTCGGCGCCGCCGGAACCTGCCAGGGCACACTGGGCGGGCCGCCGCCGATGGTGACATCGCCGCCGACGTCGCGGAACATCAGTACGGATTCACCGCTGCCGGAAAAAGTGTTGTGCGTTTCGCCCGCACCGCCTTCGGTTCCGGGCGCGGGCTTCTCGTTGTGCACCATCCGTCCTCCTGCGCGGGGGTCGTCCACAGGAAAGCTCGATCACCGCCACCGTACGGGAAACCGATGCGGCGCATACCCGATAGAGAAAGTGGCTCCGGCTTCTGGGAGACGGCATGCTTTAGACACACCTGCCCCCGACCCGAGGAGCCCCCCGTGCACGTGTCCTCACTGCTCGACGTCGACGCCATCCCCGTGGAGTCCGCCGGGGCGGTGACCATCCTCCTCGACATCACCGCACCGGAGAACCCCGCGTCCGACCGGCCGCCCGCCACACTGCAGATCGTTGTGGACCGCAGCGGCTCAATGGCGGGAAGCCGCCTGTCCGGGGCCGTGCGCGCGCTGCTGGACTTGGTGGACCGGCTCGATCCCACCGACAACTTCGGGCTGGTCACCTTCGACCACGAAGCCCGCGTGGAGGTTCCGGCCGGCCCCCTCACCGACAAGGCGAACGCCAAACGCCGCATCAGCGCCCTGCGGCCCGGCGGCAGTACGGACCTCTCCAGTGGCCTGCTGCGCGGGATCCAGGAGGCCAGGCGCGCCTCCCGCGACCGCGGCGCCACACTGCTGCTGATCTCGGACGGGCACGCCAACCAGGGCATCACCGACCACGGGCGGCTGGCGGGCTGCGCGCGCTCGGCCTACGAGCACGGGGTGTCGACGACGACCCTCGGCTACGGCCTGGGCTACGACGAGGAACTCCTGGGCGCGATCGCCGACGGCGGTACCGGTAGCGCGCTGTTCGCGGAGGAGCCCGACACCGCCGGTGCGCTCATCGCGGGCGAGGTCGACAACCTGCTCGCCAAGACGGCCCAGGCCGCTTCTCTGCGGATCACCCCGACCAGCGCCGCACACTCGGCTCTGGTCATCGGCGAGCTCCCCTCGACCCGGTTGGACGATGGGACGGTCATGGTGGAGCTCGGCGACTTCCACGCCGGCGAGCAGCGGCGGCTGCTGCTGCGTGTCGAGGTCCCGGCCGTCGCCGACCTCGGGCCGGCCCAGGTGGCCTCGGTCGAGATCACCTACGTGGACCCCGCGTCACTGACGTCCCACACGGTCTCACTGCCGATCTCGGTCAACGTGGTCTCCGGGGACGCGGCCGCCGCCCACCTTTCCAACCCGACCGTGCGCACCGAACTCGCCTACCAGCAAGCCCAGACGGCCAAGCGGAAGGCGGCCGAAGCCCTGCAGAGCGGAGACCGGGAAACGGCCGCGGCCAAACTGGACGAGGCGCGCGGCAGGCTCGCCGCGCAGCGGCCGGACGCACCCGCGGACATGCGTGACGATGTCGACGCCCAGATCACCGAACTCGGGGACCTCGCCGAGCGCGCCCGCCG
The DNA here is from genome assembly GCA_021793235.1 of Actinomycetes bacterium. Taxonomy (GTDB): domain Bacteria; phylum Actinomycetota; class Actinomycetes; order Streptosporangiales; family Streptosporangiaceae; genus JAJYTD01. The sequence continues at coordinate 77,722 of JAJYTD010000011.1, forward strand.
CGACAGCATGAGCCGGGTGTCCAAGGCCGCCTTCTCCAGCCAGCACATGGCCAGCCGCAAACGCGGCCGCCAGCAGCAGTCCGCCGACGGCACCCCTGGCCCCTGGACCGACCGGGACCGGCAGGACCGGCAGGACCAGCAGGGCCAGCAGGGCCAGCAGGATCGCCGGGACCAGCGGGGGTAGGCGGAACCGTCCTCGTCCCCTCACCGGCCTGGTCTGAACTAGAGTTCAACAGAACTTTTCAATCGCAAACCACACATAACGGCGAGCAGGGACGGTAATGGGGCAGGACGGTCGGACGGATACGGGCACGGGCACCGGATCGGGCACCGGTCCGGGTACCCCCGCACCCCAAGAAGAGGCTCCGGGCATCGACCCGGAACGGCTGCGCGTCTGCATCGAGGTGCTCGCCGAACTGGACGACCTGCCCGTGGAGCATCCCGACGCCGTCGCGGTGCGGCGTGCCACCGCCAAGGTCTTCAAAAACGTAAAGCTGCGCCGCCGCAAAGAGCGCCAGGCCGCGGCCGTCGCCGCCGACGCCGCCGTCATCGCGGCCACCGCCACGGGAGCACCCGACCGCATCGACGACGAGACCAGCGGCATCGCCCTGGAACCGGGAACGGCCGGCCCCACAGCGGGCCGGTACCAGCGGCCCCGCGGCTGCTATGTCTGCAAGCAGCGCTACCGCGAGGTGGACGCGTTCTACCACCAGCTCTGCCCCTCCTGTGCAGCGGAGAACCGGAGTCGGCGCGAGGCCCGCACCGACCTCACCGGCCGACGTGCGCTGCTCACCGGCGGCCGGGCCAAGATCGGCATGTACATCGCGCTGCGGCTGCTGCGCGACGGCGCGCACACCACGATCACCACCCGGTTCCCCAACGACGCGGTGCGCCGGTTCACCGCGATGCCGGACTCCGCGGACTGGCTGCACCGGCTGCGGATCGTCGGTATCGACCTGCGCGACCCGGCGCAGGTCGTCTCGCTGGCCGACTCGGTGAGCGCGCAGGGCCCTCTGGACATCCTGATCAACAACGCGGCCCAGACCGTTCGCCGCTCCCCCGGCTCCTACGCCCGGCTGATCGAGGCCGAGTCGAGCCCTCTGCCACCCGGCCCCCTGCCCGAGGTGGTCTCCTTCGGTGCCGTGGGCGGCTCTGACGGCCTCGCCAGCGGGTCCTTCCCGCGCGCCCTTCCCGATTCCGCGGATGCCCCGGCTCCTTCCCCGGGCTCTGCCGCGGGCGCCCCGATCACCCCGCACGCACTCACCGCCCTGGCCCTGACCGTCGGCTCGGCCTCGCCTGAGCGGGTCGCGGCGGGCTCTGCCATCGACGCCGGCGGGCTGGTCCCCGACCTCGCCCCGGTGAACAGCTGGACCCAGCGGGTCCACGAGGTGGACCCGATCGAACTCCTCGAAGTGCAGCTGTGCAACGTGACCGCACCATTCATCCTGGTGAGCCGGTTGCGTCCGACAATGGCCGCCTCCCCCGCCCGCCGCACGTACATCGTCAACGTGTCCGCGATGGAGGGCCAGTTCGGCCGCCGCTACAAGGGCCCCGGCCACCCGCACACCAACATGGCCAAGGCCGCCCTCAACATGCTGACCCGCACCAGCGCCCAGGAGATGCTGACCGACGGCATCCTCATGACCAGCGTCGACACCGGGTGGATCACCGACGAGCGCCCGCACCCGGAGAAGATGCGCCTGGCCGAGGCCGGCTTCCGCGCCCCGCTCGACCTGGTGGACGGCGCCGCCCGCGTCTATGACCCCATCGTCCGCGGCGAGCAGGGCGAGGACCTCTACAACTGCTTCCTCAAGGACTACCGCCCCATGAATTGGTGACCGCCGGAGCGTAGGCCCAAGCCGCACGGTGCCGCACGGCTGGCCTGTCTCCTGTCACGTCGGCTGGCCGACGCCGCGCACGCGAAAACCCCGCCTCCCGAGGAGTACCCGGGAGACGGGGTGTCCGGTCTCAGGCTTCGACAGGGGGCCGGTCGCCGTCCGGTTCCGCGGACTCCGACTCGATCTCCTCCGTCTTCTCCGTCTTCTCCTCCTTGTCCTTATGCCGCAGTTCCTCGTTGCCTGGCACGTCGGGATCCTTGCGGAGAGCAGTGACCAGCGAGGCCATCATGAGGAAGGACATGATGAAGAACGGTAGCCCCACCACGGTGATGACCTCGGCAAGAGCGTCCAGGGCGGCCGCCCCGGCACCGCCGACCAGTGCGAGCGCCACCAGGCCGCCCAGCACCGCCCAGAAGACGCGCTGGCGCGTCGGGGGCAGCTGGTCCTGCTCGCCGTTGCACATCATGTCCACGACCAGGGCGGCGGAGTCGGCCGAGGTGATGAAGAAGATCGCCACGATGACCACGGACACCACGGCGATGGCGGTAGCGATGGTGGCGGGTACCGGGAACGCCTCCAGGAAGGCGAACAGCGCGCCGGGGACGTCGCCCTCGTCAACGACCGGGGTGACCAGCGCCCCCGGGTCGTTCCGTTCGATGTCGAAGGAGGCCAGTCCGAAGACGCTGAACCAGAACACGCTGAACAGGGCGGGCAGCCCCAGCACACCGAACACGAACTGCCGGATGGTGCGCCCCTTGGAGATGCGGGCGACGAAGATCCCGATGAACGGGGCCCACGTGATGGTCCAGGCCCAGTAGAACACCGTCCAGCCGTCCTGCCACCCGGTGTCGGCGTAGGCGTCGTTCCAGAGGCCGAGCGAGACGATCCTGCTGGCGTAGTCGCCTGCCTGCTCGACCGTCCCCTTGATCAGGAACAGTGTCGGCCCGGCGAAGAACACGAAGATCAGCAGCCCCACCGCCATCACGATGTTGATGGTGGAGAGCCGCTTGATGCCCTTGTCCAGGCCGAGCCACACCGACGTGATGGCTATCGCGGTGATGACCGCGATGATGAGGAGCTGGTTGACCAGGGTGACCGGGTTGTCGGGGTCGGTGGGAAGACCGAACAGATGGGCCAGGCCGCTGTTGATCTGCGCCGATCCCAGACCGACGGAGACGGAGAGGCCGAGCAGCGTTCCCAGGATCACGGTGACATCGATGGTCTTGCCGATGGGGCCGTGGATCCGCTCACCGAGGAACGGGTAGAAGATCGAGCTGACCCGCATCGGCAGCTTGCGCTTGAAGATGAAGTAGGCGAAGGCGAGCGAGGGGACGGTGAAGATCGCCCAGGTGTGCAGGGCGAAATGGTAGTTGGCAAAGGTGATCGCCTGCTTGGCCGCCTCGGGGGTCTGGGCGAACTCTTCGGTGGTGGTACCGAAGGGCGCCTGCGGCGGGTTGGCGTAGTGGTTGATCGGTTCCGCCACGCCCCAGAACATCAGGATGGTGCCGATCCCGGCGGCGAAGAGCATCGCGAACCAGGCCCAGGTGTTGTACTCAGGCCGGGAGTCGGGGCCGCCCAGCCGGACATGGCCGTATCGGCTCAGCGCGATCCAGATCAAAAACCCGAGGAAGGCGGTGACCCCGAAGATGTAGAACCAACTGAGGGACGAGAGGATGGCGCCCGTCATCCTGCTGAAGACCGTGTTCACCTCTTCGGTGAACAGAATCGTTCCGACGACGAACACGATCGCCAGCAGTGCGGAGACGAAGAATATCTGCGGATTCGTACGCAGCCCGAGTTTGCGGGCGAAATTTTCTAGCATTGAGGCTTCCGGTCAGTGGTCTGGCGGCTGGTAACCCTTCCGACTCCCCCTGCTGGTGCCACATTCTCCTGCCTAGCCGGTAGTGGACGCCGATATCTGTCTTCCATCATATGTCCCGCTCGTTTTCTACGGGGAGCCCAAGTGGATCCGTGCTGATGGGCCGGCCAGCTCTCCTTTACCCGACACGCACGGAAAACGAGTCCGGAACTCGGGATAGAGCGGGAGATTAGTGGCGACAGAGTCCAACTGTCAATGAATTACACTGTTGCGGCATCGAGATTTGTTCGAGACGTCTTCCTGAATATTGCCCAGAAAGGAAATTATCTACTCTCCCGTGGCTGCATCGAAACCTTTCTGAGACCTTCCGGTTAAGTGGCATCCGCAAATAAGGATTGATCGGAGCCTTATTCCGTGGTACGAACCGACCCTTACCCAGGCCCTCGGCACCCCGCACATCGGAGGGCACATCGGGGTGTGGGTATGTCCGGTTCCGGCCAGAATTCGGCGGCATAGCGGAAAGGGGCCGCGACCTCTGCACCCCTACCAGCGGAGAACGGGTGCGCGTTGCCACAGAGGGCATCCGCCCCCAGCGCAAGGAGGGCAACGAGGCCGCAAGCCTCAGTACAGTGACATATGTCACTATTTCTGTGTTCTGCTGAAGCGCGGAGGTCGTCAGGGCCGTGCGTGTCACTGCGGACACGGGCAAAACCCGCCCCCGGTCGGCTCGGGGGTATCCGGAGCCGCCGGCGTGGCCGCGCCCTGGACACGGCAGGCCACAGCATCGCCCGGGTGCCCAGGGGCACATCGTGGGCTCGCCCGGCTTTTCACCCGATCCACCCGCGAACAACGAAAAACCAGTGGCGTCCGGGATATACCGGCCGCTATGTTCTGCGGCGTGAACATGACGCTCGGAGACGCCTTCAACCGCCGCAAGAAGCTCTCCTCGGACCTGCAAAGCTGGATCAACCGGCTGAACCTGGCGGGAGCCGAACGGCGGAGCTACCGCACCGCCTCCCTGGAGGGCGAGGACGCCTACCGGCCGGAACCCGGAACGGACAAGGCCACCGCGCGTGCCTACACCGTGCAGGAGTGCCGGGAGCGCATCGCCGCGATCCTCGCCGAGGACGAGGAGCTCGCGCTGCGCATCTCGCGCACCAACCAGCAGGCGCGCGCCGAGATCGAGGACCTCGATGGGCGGGTTCGGGTACTGTCGATCCCCGAACTTCTGGTGCTCAAGGACGACACCATTCCCAAGCTGGAGCAGGCCGCCCGCGCCGTCCCCCTGCGCGCCGACAACGTCGGCGTCTACGAGACCGGGGAGGACTGGATCCGCTACCGCGCCGTCAAGCGGGTGGAGCGCAAGCGCGAGTCGTTCAGCGACAAGGGCCTCAAGATCGAGGAGATCGAGCTGCTCGGCTACGACGTCGCCGAAGTCACCGACTACGGTGTGCCGCGCCGCGAGCAGTGGGATGAGATCGACCGGATCGCCGACTACGCCCAGCGCGTCAAGCAGGCGATCAACCGGGCCAACAAGACGGAGCTGGCCGACCTGGACTGACCTTCCGCGACGGAAGGTCCCACAGACAGCGGGGCCGGGGCACCAAAGTGTCGGTTGTAGCAGGTAACGGAGTAGACCGCATACGGGCCTATCCGCCTACCACGCACTGAGCAGGTGTGTTCGTTGTACACAGGTACGTCCGCGGTGCGGCCACCGCGCGTAGCAGGTCATCGAGCAGCAGGTCACCGGTAACAGGTACCACCACCTCTCAAGGGTTCCACACACCCTGGCGAGCCCCGGTTCCCGCCCTATCTCCGGCCGATCGCGGGCCGGTCCGGTTCAGCCGTCGGTCTCGCGCACCAGCTCGCCGTCTTCGCCGTAGCGTTCAAGCCTGAAGGCCAGGCCGAACCCGGTCAGCAGCGCTGCGAGGTCGTCGAAGCGCCGGGGATCGACGGCACCGCTGATCAGGGTGGTGGTGGCGTCGGTCGGCCCCACCTCCACCTCGTACCAGCCGGCTCCGAGCTCGCAGGAACACCGGGACGCCGCCCTGGCGGTCCGCCCGCGCTGGTGAGCATCTCGGCCACCGATGACGGCTCAGGGGCTCCCCGGAGGATGCCGTACACGTTGTTGTCGCCGAGCCCTGCCCAGGCGGGATCGGGCCGACGGCCGTCCGGCCGCGCAGCCCCCATTCTGGGGCACCGGCGTGATATCAATCGGGACGAGTACGCCTGGGCAAAGGGCGTCCGCCCGAGATCGACACGGCGGGGGCACCCGCCCCTTCCCCAGCGGCCCGGCGACCGATAACAAGGGGTGTCGGTATCCGGCCCCCGTTTTGGAGCTTCCCCATGATGGCCCCCTCCCACGCCGCCACCGGCCTGCTCACCGGTGTCCTGGCCACTGCCGCGCTCTCCCCCGTCATGGCCGTCGGGCCGCTGGAACTGGGCGCCGGCGCGGTCATCGGCGCCGGCGCCGCCCTGCTTCCCGACATCGACCACCCGGGGTCGACGGCGACCCGGTCGCAGGGGCCGGTCACCTGGCTGCTGTCGGCGGGGGCGCGGCGGCTGTCCGCCGCGGTCTACCGCCGCACCCGCACCCGCGCCGACACGGCGGCCGATGGCGAGCACCGCTACCTGTGGCACACCCCCGTTGCCGCTGTGGTGACCGGAGGGCTGGTCGGGCTCGGCGGGGCGCTGTCGGTGTGGGTGCTGGCCGCCGTCCTGTGGTTCACGATCGGTCTGGCGGTGCGCGGCCTCGCCCAAGCGCTGCCCCGCGGAAGGGGCCGGGCCCAGCTGATGAGCTGGCCGGTGGTGGCCATCACCGCCGCGGCCGCCACCGCGCTGCTGATCTGGGCGGGCGCCTCACCCGGCCCCTATGCCGGGGCGGTCCTCGCCCTCGGAATGGTGGTGCACAGCCTCGGTGACGCGCTGACCCGCACCGCCGTCCCCCTGGCCTGGCCCGTACCCGTGGGCGGCCGCCGCTGGGCCATGGTCGGCGTGCCGCACCGGCTGCGGTTCTCCACCGGATCCTGGCCCGAGCACGTCATCCGGTGGGGCTGTATCGCGGGCGCGCCCCTGGCCGCCTTCGCGCTGGTCTGAACGGCTGCACCGCCGATCTTGACGCTGTGCACCCCTGAAACGCGCGCGAGAGGTGCATAACGTCAAGATCTATTGGTGGTTATGGGGGTGTTCGGGCTGGTCTGACGGGAGCGGCCCCGATGGGAAGCCCGACGTGTCCGCTGTCGTGCCCAGGTCCACCCTGGTGATTGCGGCAATGGGGCACCCCTCGCTGCGCTCGGAATGCCCCATTGCCGCAACCCCCGTGACCGCCCCCGCCGACACAGAAGCGTCGACGGGGGAAAGCGGACGCCCCTACAATCTCACCGTGGTTCCGCCCGACGGCGGGATCCTGAAGGAGCGAGCACGAGAAGAGACATTGACGAACGAGACCGGAAGCGTCCTCAAGCGGACGTCCGCATTCGCCTACACTTTGGTCACACACGATGGACAGCACACCGTCGATTTCCACTGCGACCAGTTCATCGGCCACGTCACCATCAAGGTCGACGGCGCTCTGATAACCACGGCAGAGTTGCCGCACGTGGGATTTTCCCGCACCAAGAAATTCGAATTCGACATCGGCAGGACCACGAGATACCGCATCACCATCGAGATGACGCGCAAGCTCGCCTTCGCCGGTTTCCGACCCCTGCACTACCGGATCCTCATCGATGGCGTGCACGTGACATCGTTCGAGCGCTGAAGGGTCTTCTCCCTGCCGCGCGCAGAGTGCGTCCGAGGCCGGAAGCGGCCATGCGCCGAGCCGGGCACCGACCGTGCTCTTCTGCCCCTCCCGGACGCGGAATCGGGAAATACGTTCACGGCCGATCATCCGGGGAGGTTTCCTCACCCCTCGGCGTCGTAGGCGGCGACCAGGCGCTTGGGCGCTTTGTGCCGCCACGCTTTGCCGACCAGCTCTTCCATGTGTCCGGCCGCAACCCTGCTCAGGTCGACTCGCAGCCCGACGAAGATCCGGCCGTTGGCGTTGCGCCACACCTCTTCGAACCCTTCCGGTTCGGCCGCCACCACCGCTTCCGCCTCCGCCTGGTCCACGGACACGATCGCGGTTGCGCCGCCCTTCTCCACGCCGGCGAAGGGCTTTCCCCTGACCTTGAAGGAAGGCAGCCTGAAATGCGTGGCCTCCTCCACTTCGGGCAGCGCGGTGGCCCAGCGGCGGATGTCCTCAAGTCCGATCGACACGGTGACCTCCTACGGTGCGGGCGGGCAGATCGGCGAGTCCGACCAGCGCGATCGCCTCGATCCTGAACCTCTCGATGTCCTGGTAGCGCTCCGGCAGATTACCGCGCACCAGGAAGAACTTCACGGTCGTGCCGTGGGTGAGGAAGCCGTCGTCGACGCCGGTGATGACCACCGCGCGCAGACCCTGCGCCTCGGGCAGGTCCCGCGCCCGCCGCAGACACGCGCCGGCGAAGCCGAAACCGCGGGACACGACCCTGTTCAGGTAGGTGTCGCTGCCGATCTTGACGCTGTGCACTCCTCACGCGCGTTCTAGGGTGCATAACGTCAAGATCGTCGCGGGAAACCGGCGGCTGCGCGGGCCCGGGCGGCGCTCACTTCCGGCCATCCTCCGGGGCGTCGGTTCTCTCCGCGTCCTCCGCCTCCTCCTCATCGGAAGAGCGTTTGGGCGGCCTCCCCCTGCGGGGGAGGCCGCCCACGCTGCGGGGCATGCGGCCGGAGTCGGACAGGGCGCGGCGGAGGAGGAACTCGATCTGGGCGTTGGTGCTGCGCAGCTCGTCACCGGCCCAGCGCGCGAGTGCGTCGTGCACGGCCGGGTCGAGGCGCAGCAGGATCTTCTTCCGCTCGGCCACAGTGTTGTCTGCCGTTCCTACTGGTAGAGCGATCCCGAGTTCACGACCGGGGTGGCCGGACGGTCCGAGCACAGCACCACGAGGAGGTTGCTGACCATAGTGGCCTTGCGTTCCTCGTCCAAGTCCACGACATCCTCCTCCGACAGCTTCTGCAGTGCCTGGTCCACCATGCCGACGGCGCCCTCGACGATCTGCCGGCGGGCGGCGACGACTGCGCTGGCCTGCTGCCGCTGCAGCATGGCCTGCGCGATCTCCTGTGCGTAGGCGAGGTGGGTGAAGCGGGCCTCGACGATGTGCACACCGGCGGACTCGACCCGCTCGGTGATCTCCTGGGACATCTGCTCGGTGATCTCCTCGGCGTTGTCCCGCAGGGACAGCACATCCTCCTGGTGGGCATCGTAGGGGTAGCGGTTGGCGATATGCCGTACCCCGGCCTCGGTCTGCGTTGACACGAACTGCACGAAGTCGTCGACTTCGAAGGCGGCCCGCGCGGTGTCCCGCACCTGCCACACGACCACCGCGGCGATGTCGATCGGGTTGCCGTCGGCGTCGTTGACCTTCATCACCGACGTCTCGTGGTTGCGGACCCGGGTGGAGATCGCCTTGCGCGTGGTGAGCGGGTTGACCCAGCGCAGCCCGTCCTGGCGGACCGTACCGGTGTAGCGGCCGAGGAACTGGATGACCCGCGCCTCGTTGGGGGCGACGATGGTCAGCCCGGCTCCGACAACGAGCGCGGCGAGCGCGAGAAGGACACCCGCCCCGAGGAGGGCGCCCGGCCCGAGGACCTGCGGCCCCTCGCCATCGGCACTGACGATGCCACCGATTCCGACGATGAACAGGGCTATTCCGGCGAGGATGCCGATGAGGCAGGCGAGTGCGACGGGGAGTCCCTTGGTGCCGAACGCGGGGCGTTCGCGGTACTGCGGCTCGGGCATGTCGACGCCTGGCGCGGGTTCGGTCCGGGTGTTCATCAGCACTCCTCGGGGGTGTGACCGTTCAGACTACTTGATGACACTAGCATAGCATTGTGATATCACTTTTTTAGGACGACCCATGGAGAAGCGTGGAGAAGCAATGACGGCAGAACACACGGCACAGCGGCCACCGGACCGTCCCGCGCCGCAGCCCCGCACCCCGACCCAGCCCCGCCTGCGTCCACCCCGCCACCGGGTCGAGCGCCGCGCCATCGCGCACTGGACCCTGCGCGCCCTCGCCGCCGCCGTCCCCGCGGTCGCGCTGCCCGCGGCCGCCGCGGTGGCACTCGACCTGTTCGGCGTCCTGCCCTGGGCGGTGCCCTGGCTGTGGGCGGCCGCAGCCGTGATCGCCGTCCCGGCGCTGGCCGTCACCCTGGCCATGCCGCTGTGGCGGTACCGGGTGCACCGCTGGGAGGTCACCGACGACGCCGTCTACACCGCCTCCGGCTGGCTGTGGCAGGAGTGGCGGATCGCCCCCATGTCGCGCATCCAGACCGTGGACACCGACCGCGGCCCCCTGCAGCGGCCGCTCGGCCTGTCCACCCTCACCGTGACCACCGCCTCGGCCGCGGGGCCGCTGCGCATCGACGGCCTGGCCGCCGAGCGCGCCGCCGCGCTGGCCCGGCGCCTGACCGAGGCCACTCAGGCCGTGCCCGGCGACGCGACGTGAAGGACGTGCAGAAGATGACCGGCACCACCGAAACGACCGGCCCCGTTCAGACCGGTGCTCGCACCCCAGCCGATCCCGGCGCGACCGATACAGCCGGCGCGGCCGGCGGCGCACCGCCCGACCACCTCGCCACCGCGGAGCCGTGGCGGCGGCTGAGTCCGCTCACCATGCGGATGAGCGCGGCGGCCGCCACCGCGCTCATCGGCGCGCCGGCCCTGATCGGCGCCGCCATCACCGCTTTCATCGGCGTATTCGCGCCATGGGGCGGGCTCATCCTGCTGGCCGGCGCGCTCCTCATCGCCGCCCTGGTCGGCTACGCGGTGCTCCGCTACCGTCTCACCCGGTACCGGGTGAGCGACGGGCGGATGGAGATGTACTCCGGCATCGTCTCCCGCAACCACAGCTCCCTTCCGCGCGACCGCATCCGCAGCGTCGACGTCGCGGCTCCGCTGTGGGCGCGCCCTTTCGGCCTGCGCCGGGTCACGGTCGGCACCGGCGAGGACGCCGACACCGACGACCAGCTCACCCTTGCCATGGTCACCGTCGAGGAGGCCGACCGGCTGCGCGGGACACTGCTCGACCGCGCCCCCTTTGGCGCGTCCTCGGGCGCGGCCGCGGACTCCGCGGCGCTCCTCGCATCGATGCGCCCCGCGTGGTTCGAGTACGGCGCCTTGTCCGGGGGCCCGCTCGCGGTGGGCTACGGTGTGCTCGCCGCGGTGATCGGCGGCGCCGCGCAGTTCGGCGGCACCTTCTACGCCCAGCTGGCGCCCGAGCTGTACGACCAGGTCATGCGGCACCTGGTGGTGTCGGTGGCCACCGCGGGCCTGGGCGCGATCGCCTTCGGTACGTTCATTGCCCTCGCCGTGCACACCGAGGCCTGGTGGGGCTACCGGCTGACCCGCGAGCCCAACGGCACGCTGCTCGTCAAGCGCGGCCTGCTCAACCTGTCCTCGGTGTCCATCGAGGAGAAGCGGCTGCGCGGCGTCGAGCTGCGCGAGTACCTGCCGCTGCGCTGGTTCGGGGCGGCGTCGGTGGCCGCCGTCGCCTCCGGGCTGGGCGAGGAGGACCACAAATCGGGCCTGGTTCCCAAGCGCGCCCTGTCGCCGGAGCTGCCGCGCGCGGAGGCGGTGCGAGTCGCCGGAGCGGCGCTGCGCGGCCCCGGATTCCCCGAACTGGCCGCGCACCCGCGGGCTGCCTTGCGCCGCAGGCTCGTCCGCGCGGCGGCTGCTGTGCCCATCGTCGCCGCGGCGGCGGGCACCGCGGCCTGGTTCGTTCCGCCGGTGTCGGCGGCGGGCGCGGTCCTCATCGCGGCGGCGGCCGGAGTGCTCACCGCCCTCGTCGCGGTGCCCTACGCGGTGGGCTGCTACCGCGGGCTGGGCCACGGCATCAGCGGCGACTTCCTCTACCTGCGCCGGGGCATGGCGGCCAGGTCGACGGTGGCGCTGAAGCGGGGCGCGATCATCGGCTGGACGGTGCGCAGGTCGCCCTTCCAGCGCCGGGCCGGCCTGTCCACGCTGGGCGCGATGGTCGCGGCAGGCGGCGGCCTGCACCGCGCCCCCGACATCGGCCACGGGCGCGGCCTCGCCCTCGCGGACGAGGCCGTACCGGACCTGCTCGCCCCGTTCCTGGTCCGCTCCTGAGGAGCGGGGCGGGCCCCTTCCGTTGGGAAGGCGAGGGACGCCGCGGCCGTCTGCGCGTATGAGCTCCCACCTCATGGTCACCATGCGGGACCTGGCCGGCGATCAGGCACGGTTTTCCCAAGGCCGCGTGGTACCGCTGTCGGGGGTGGGAGCTTCCATCCCTTCGATGGTGACCGCGATCCCTTCGTCACCGCCCTCGTCGACGCGGTGCACGGTGATGGTGCGGTGCCCGGCCTCACCACTGTCACCGGCATCGGCACGGACCACCTCGATTCCAGGACGAGCTCGATGGCGCCCCTCCAGGTACTCCTCGTCTCTCCTCGCCTGCGGTGCGAAGACGTCGACGAACCCGCCCTTCCCCATCCGCGGGTAGGCGGTGCAGCCGAGGGTGCCGCGGGCGGCGGCCCGTCTGCCTCCCCCTAGGGAGGCAGCGGTTTCACCCGCGCGCGGGAGGCGGTGACGGCCTCCCCGGAAGTGTCCGCGCTCCTATGGCCGCAGACGCCCACGGGGTGTGGACCGCCTGCGCCCGTAGCCGCCCGCGGACCTATCCAGCGAGGCGTTCGAGTACTCGCCGTACCCGAACGGGGCCAAGCGTGCGTGGACCGGTTCGGGAAAAAGCGAGGAGCCCGTCACCTGTCCCGGTGCGTGTTGAGGCTGTCGGCCCAGGCCTGCGCGAGCTCCCTGGTCCACCAGAAACGGACCGGGACCGGCGCGCCGCCGTGGAGCGACCGCCAGGGCTTGACGAGCTGACGCAGGACGTCCGCCGAGTAGACCGGCCGGGCACGGAAGTCGGTGAAGCGGTCGACCGGTTGGACCACCCTGCACCACTGCCGTCCGCGCGAGCCCCGGCGCCGGCCGAGCACCATGACCTTCTCCCCTCCGTCCCCCCACTGCGGGGGCACGATCCAGACCTTGGCTCCGACCGCGAAGTGCCGGACGCCGGACCGGAACCGGTCCGCCTCGGCGACGTTCGCGACCAGGCACCACGCCAGGGGGCCGTCCTGCTCGGCCTCCCCCGGCAAAGAGGTGTCGGGACCTGGCGACTCGGCCATCACGCTCCCTCCGTCGCGGTTCTCCTCGGTGGGCATCCCCGTCTGCCGCGCCCTCTCGCGCCTGGGCCGTAAGGAAGCAGGAAGCCCCGGCTCAGGACTCTACGGCCTCGGTTAAGAAATCCATGGCTCCCCGGACATCGACCGCCTGGGCCGCGTAGGCGCGGACCAGGAGCTCCTCGCTCAGGTAGCGGTCGTACTTGTCGCGGTGCTTGTCGGCGACCAGCGCCGCGAGTTCGGCCGGGTCGGGCGGCCCCATGGCGACCAGACCGGCCGCGATGTCCCGGAACCGGGCCGGTCCCATGTCGGGCACCGCCACGTACACATATAACACGAGACACAAGAACAAAAAACATCGTTGACTAAGTTCACAAGCCATGCTCTCATAGTGTCCATAAACATCTCTACGAGAGTCTCCATCCCCCTGGACGTCCGGCTCCGGTCGAGCCGCGTCCCCTGAAGGACGGTCCGTGTACGGATCACCTCAGTCGGCAGCGTTCCGATCCCGCGACCGGACGCCGGTGGACTGCGCCGTTCCGGAAATGGGATGAGACATCCCGCGGCTTCCCCGACGACCTTGCACGACTCCGGCATTCCCCGACCCTGGAGAATCCGACATGTCCGACAACGGCGAACAGTTCAACGAAGAAGAAGCACCGTCCTCGGCTGATGCGGCGGAGAAAGCGGAGACGCCCCTCTCCCGCCCTTCTGCGGTCTGGCGAGAGAGAAGCGCTGCGGCGGCGGTGGCCGCCTGGCGTTCCGCCACCGGCAGACTGTGGGTGCTCCCACTGGTCACCGGCCTGGCGGCGCTACTACTCGGGGGATCCCTCGGTTACCTCCTCCACCCGGGTCCGACCGCCTCCGACGAGTACGTGAGCGTGGTCGAGGAGCGGGATGCGTATTCGCAGCAAGCGGAGGCAGAGCTCGAACGCGCGGACGCGCTCGAAGAAGAGCTCCAGCCGCTGAAAGACCAGGCAGCAGAGTTCGACGAGCGCGAGGACGACCTGAACGACCGGGAGAATGACCTGGACGGGCGGGAAGAGGACTTGGACGAGCGAGAAGAGGAGATCTCCGAGACGGAGACTTCGATCGAGGAGAACACTTTTCCCGGCAACGGGACATACGTGGTCGGCGAGGACATCAAGGCCGGCACCTACCGCAGCGATGGCACGGATTCCTGCTACTGGGCGCGGCTATCGAGCACCGATGGCGGGTTCGACTCGATCATCACCAACAGTCTTGGATCGGGTGCCCAGGTCGTGACCATCCACGCCGGCGATGCCGCCTTCGAGACTTCCCGATGCGGGGAATGGACCCGGTCGGATTGACCGCGGCCGACAGGTGGGGCTTCGGATGTGGACCAAGTCCGCCGTGTTCACGACCCATTTCCGAGGCTCTTGTCCTTGGCGACTCCTGACGCTCACCGAAGACCGTCTCCCTGAATCCGAAAAGAGGAAACCAGGGACAACGGATCCCCTGGTGCCAACGGGACCGCTTCCCGCACCCGGTCGGCGGTCCGGTCACCCCGGCAGATCCCGCACCAGGCGGACCTCGGCCGCGCTCCGCAGGACCCAGGACGGGGCATGCTGGTCTGCTCTACTCGCCTCGTATGCGAACCCGCCATGGGCGGCGTGTCGGTACCCCGCTTCGGACACCCCACCAGCAAAGTTGCGAATTCGGTACTTCTTTCCTGAATAGCCCGGCCGCCCCTGGTCCCCACTGGTACTTTCCCGAGATCAGACCACGTCCCCCGGAGGAACAATGCGGGCCCAAGAGATCAGCGCCATCGACCTCATCCAGGGCGAGAAACAGTTCCAGGTACCGCTCTACCAGCGGACCTACAGTTGGGAGCAGAAGCAGCTCGGCCGACTCTGGGACGACGCCCTCGAACAGGTCGACACGCTCTTCGACGGTAATCGCAGCCCGCATTTCCTGGGCTCGATCGTGCTGGCTCCGGGAGAACTCTCCGCCGCGGGCTTCAACAGGTGGCTGGTGGTCGACGGACAGCAGCGCCTGACCTCGCTCATGCTCGCGTTCTGCGCCCTACGCGACCACCTGGCTTCGTTCGACGGCAAAGCCGCGGACCGCATCCACCGCCGGTGCCTGGTGAACGAGTTCAAGGAGGGGCGCGACCACTACCGGTTGCTCCCGACCCAGGCCGACCGGCAGGCGTTCCTCGACTGCGTCGACGGCAATCCGACCGCCGGCGGTGCGGACAAGGTGGGCCACGCCTACCGATTCTTCAAGACGAAGTTGGCCCGCGCCAATGCCGATGCCGAGTACGCCCAGCGCATCGAGTCCGTCCTCTGTGGGCGGCTCTCTGTTGTCGAGATCATCGCGGAGAAGGGCGACAACGTCTACCGGATCTTCAAATCGCTGAACGATACCGGTGTCCGGCTCACCCAGACGGATCTATTGCGCAATTACATCTTCATGCGGTTGCCCCACCAGGGTGAAGACGTCTACGACCGGATCTGGTTCCCGCTGCAGGACATGCTCGGTCCCGAGAATCTGGAGCTTTTGGTCTGGTTGGACCTGGTGATACGCGGGTCGGACAAGGTGAAGCAGACCGAGATCAGCCAGGAGCAGCAGAACCGCCTGGACGAGGTGGTCGACGTCGGCGGGGAGGACGCCCTACGCGGCGAGCTGGAGGAACTCAGCCGTCGCGGCAGGCTTCTGCGCCGCATTCTCGACCCCGAGCAGGACACCACCGAACTGCGCGGGCCGTTGGTCCGGCTCAAGGAGTGGGGCGGGCAGACCACCTACCCCATGACGCTCCATTTGCTGGACCTGCTGGACAGGGGAGAGAGCACCGTCGCCGAGGTGGCCGAGGCGCTCGGCTACGTGGAGAGTTTCCTGGTCCGGCGGATGCTCTGCGTAGTCCCCACGAACAACCTCAACCGGATCTTCAATTCGGCGCCGAAGGAGCTGGAGACCGACCGGCCCGTCCCGGAGGCCGTGCATCGGTACCTGTCGGGTGAACGGCGTTACTGGCCCTCCGACACCGAGCTGCGCGAGTCGATCCGGCGGCGCCCCTTCTACTGGTCGGGCCGCCCCGGACAGCGCCTCTTCGTCCTGCGCCGCCTGGAGGAGAGCTACGACGCCAGCGAACCCGTGGACTTCGCCAAGGCGAAGCTCACGATCGAGCACATCATGCCGCAGACCGCCACGGAGGAATGGCTTGAGCGGCTCGCCGAAGAGGTCACCGACGAGGAGGGCCCCCAGCAACTGCACGGCCTCCTACTGCACACGCTCGGCAATCTCACCCTGACAGCTGAGAACGCCCACCTGTCCAACCACCCGTTCCACCGCAAACAGGAGATCTTCGAGCACAGCGCCCTGCGGATGAACCGGGAGATCGCCGACGCCCCCAATTGGGGCAAGAAACAGATCCTGGCCCGCGCCGACGCTCTCTCCGATCGGGCGGCACGGCTGTGGCCGGCGCCTCTGCCCGGCGGTTCGCGTCTGGTGAACGACCGCCGGGAGTGGGCCATGCTGCGGGAGGCCATGGCGGCCCTCCCTACCGGAAGCTGGACCACCTACGGCGACATCGCCGAACTCATCGGGAGCGGCCCGCAGGCGGTCGGCAACCACATCGCCAGCCGGCCCGACGTTGCCAACCCCCATCGTGCGCTCAACTCGAAGGGGCGGGTCGCACCGAACTTCCGCTGGCCGGACGGCCGTACCGACGACCCCCGGGAACTGCTCAAGGCCGAAGGGGTCGTCTTCGACGACAAGGACCGCGCCGACCCGGCGCAGCGTCTGCACGCCGCGGAATTGGCGGCACTACTCAACCTGGAGCTTCCCGACCCGGATGCGGCCCCCTCGGGCACGGAGGGCGGGTTGGCCAGGGGCGCCTCATTCGACGAGCGTGAACAGCGATTCCACGCTCTGCTGCGGGAGAACCAGAGTCCGCCTGTGGCCACGGCGGTCACGGATCTGCTGGAGATCTGGACCGGCCTGGGCGGGGCGCTGGCGTATGGGACCGGCACCGACACCAGTTGCTTCCCGCTCGCATGGGAACCGCAGAGGTCCCCCCGCGACCTGTGGCCGGTGGCGTTCTACCCGCTGTCCGGCAGGGTGGAGGTCGTGTTCCAGCACCTGAGTCGCCGGGAGCCCTTCGCTGACATCGACATGCGCCGGTCCCTGCTCAAGCGCCTCAACAGGATCCCCGGTGTCCACCTCGCCGAGGTGAAGCTCGGCCTGCGCCCCAGCTTCTCCATGAAGGCCCTGACCGGTGCGGGCTTCGAGCCGTTCCGCGAGACGTTGGAGTGGTTCCTGGATGAGTCACAGGGCTGGCTGGAGCGCGAGAACGAGATGTAGTCCTGGACACGGTCCACTGCAGGTGGCGTCGGCGATGCCCGAGTGCTCCGGCGATTTCCCGGCGGCGCCGTCCCGCGGTCGGCAGACCGACGGTTTCCAGCTGGGCTTGCTGTCAGCACTCCCCATCGATCGTGCTCCTATGACCGTATTCAGCACCGGGTCCGGTCATAGGAGCACGATCGATCCCCAAAACCCGAAGGGCCACCGCGGTACCCGCCACTCACTCCACCACGAACCTCGTCGGCTCCCCCAGCAGCGTCCGTGCCCCCTCCACATCCGCCAACCGGGCGGCGAGGGTGCGTTCGGCCAGGTGGGGCGGTAGTGCCGCGGTGAACTTGAGTCCGTCCAGGGCCTTCTCGCTGACCTCGGGCAGGGCGATGCGGTCGGCGGCGCCCTCACGGGCGGCGGCCCACGCGGCGGGGTCGGCGTCCTCACGCAGCCGCAGGTAGCTGTCGTGGGCCTGCTGGCCGGGGTCGGTGAACCCGGCCAGCGTCGCCCGCAGCGTCAGGTTGGCCCGGGTGCCCGCCCACGTCCACCAGCGGACGTCGCCCGGGGCCCGGGTGATGACCGTCCCGCCCGGCCACACGTGGTCGCTGTGCCGTTCCCGCGCCGTGGCCAGCGCCGCGACCGCCCGTCGGGTGAGCCGGACGGGCGGATCGGTTCCCAGCAGCACCGCGCGCATGGCGCGGGTCAGGGCGAACGACGCGCCCGCCCGGTCGGTGGAGTCCCACCGGGCCGTGCCGCCGCCGTCCTCGGCGGGTTCCACGAAGCACCGCTGCCGCTTCCAGTCGACCCAGGTGACGGCCCAGCTCCGCCCGGCCAGCAGCAACCGCCGAGGCCCCTCGCCCTCGTCCCGTGCGGACAGTAGGGCGGGGTTGGCCCGCCCGACCTCGGTGCGGCCGTGCAGCACCGCGAACTCCGGCGGCGCGGTGAAGACGCTGGTCAGTTCCATGAAGTGGCGCCGCCCGAACCTGCGCTCGGCTTCGGGCCCGATCAGCAGCATGCCGCCGTCGCGCTCCACGAAGCCCTCGCGCAGCAGGTGCGCGACGATCGGTTCGCCGTGCTCGAACGGTTCCAGCCCCGGCCACCACTCCTTCCACAGGTGCTCGCCGACCTGGGATTCCTGTAGGCACAGCGCTAACAGTTGCTGGGCGGTGATGTGCCGGGGTTCGGGCGTGGGCGTGACGGGTTCGACCCAGTGGCGGCCCCACAGGTGCAGCAGCGCTGCTGCGCGCAGCAGCCCGGCCTCGTCCAAAGCAAGGAACAGGCAGTTGCGCCGGGTACCCGAGCGCCGCCCGGTACGGCCGATGCGCTGCAGGAAGGAGGCCACCGTGCCGGGCGCGTTGATCTGGATGACCCGGTCCAGGTCGCCGACGTCGATGCCCAGTTCCAGGGTGCTGGTGGAGACGATCACGCAGTCGCGGGCTTCGGCGAACGCCTGCTCGGCGCGGCGGCGCTCGTCCACCGCCAGGGAGGCGTGCGACAGGAACGTGGTGACGCCGCGCATGCGCAGCGCCGCCCCCAACTGCTCCACCGCCTGGCGGGAGTCGCAGAACACCAGCCGCTTCTCGCCGGTGTGCAGGGCGGCGATGACCCTGGCGGCGTTGTCCAGCGATCCGACGTAGTCGAGTTCCACCTCTCCGGGCGGTGGCTCGGCCGGCGCCGCGGCCCCGGGCCGGTTCACCTCCGGCGCGATGACCCGGCCGGGCCGCTTGCCCGCGCCGCTGCCCTGCAGCCAGGTGAGCAGGTCCTCGGGGTTGCCCACGGTGGCCGACAGCCCCACCCGCTGGATCGGTTCCCCGCGCAGCCGGGTGAGCCGTTCCAGGACCGCCAGCAGGTGCCAGCCGCGGTCGTCGCCGGCGAAGGCGTGCACCTCGTCCACCACGACGGCCCGCACCCCCGCGAAGAACTCCCGGTGGTCGACCTTGGTGCTGACCAGCATCCCCTCCAGGGACTCCGGTGTGGTCAGCAGGATGTCGGGCCGGTCGCGCAGGATACGGCCGCGCGCGGCCGCGCCCACGTCGCCGTGCCACAGCCCCGCCGAGCGCCCCATCCACCCCGCATAGCTCTGCAGGCGCGGCAGCAGGTTGTTCAGCAGCGCCTTGATGGGGCAGACATAGATCAGCGAGGCACCGCTCCACCCGCCCGCGGCCATCGCCGACAGTAGCGGGAACACCGCCGCTTCGGTCTTGCCTCCGGCGGTGGGGGCGAGCAGGACCGCGTCCTCGCCGCCGACCAGCGGCGCCAGCGCCTCGCGCTGCAGCGGCCGCAGCCCGGGCCAGCCCAGGGTGTTGACCACGTGGTGGGCCAGCGTGGGGTGCAGCAGGTCCAGGCTGCTCGGGGCGGTCACAGGTCCAGTTCCACCTCGTCGGCGGAGGCGGCGCGCTGGGTCCAGGCGTTGCGTTCGACGTCGTTGAGGTCGGCGGCCTGCACGGTCAGCTCGTAGTGCAGGCGCGGGTCGAAGTCGTCGATGTCGTTGACCCGGTCGATGACGTCGACGAGTTTGCGCAGGAACATCCGCGGCGCCACCCCGACCCGTCCGCCGAGCTCCCCGGCGACCGCCTCGGCCAGCTGCAGCAGGTAGGCGTCGTCGACGCGTTCGCGGATGCGGCCGGGCGCTTCTGCCCCGTCGGCGTAGAGGTCCCGGACGGCGGCCCCGAGCCGGTGCAGTTTCTCCAGGTCGAACCCGCTGAGCCGGATCTGGGCGGCGCGCAGGTTGTCGTGGCGCGGGTCGGGCATGAAGTCGGTGGCCAGCCGCTGGGCGAGGGGGGCGAGCCGCTGGATCCCCTGCTGCCCGTCGTAGAAGGCGGGCGTGCCGGTGATGACCAGGTACAGCCCTGGAAAGCGGTCGGCCGCGATCTCGTCGAGGAGTTGGCGCAGCGCGTTGAGCGCCTTCTCCCGGGTGTCGGTGCGGGCCCGCTGCAGCGTCTCCAGCTCGTCCAGCACCACCAGCAGGCCGGGGTGCCCGCAATCGCGCAGCAGGGTGAGCAGCCCCTGGAGGGCGGCCAGCGCGCCGAAGTGGTCGAGGTCGCCCTTGATCCCGGCGTAGCGCTTGGCGGCGGCCGAGACGTTGGGCTGGCCGCCCAGCCAGGCGATGAGGGCTTCGGCGATCGCGGACTCGCCCTCGCCCTGCGCCCGGTGGTAGCCGCGCAGCGCGGCGGCGAATCCGGGGTTGCTGCGCGCGACGTTGGCCAGGCGCTGTTCCAGGAGCCGGTCGACCTCGGCGGCGAGGCGCTGCTGGTCGGGGCCGTCCGGCCCGGTCGGCACGGCGTCCTGGTCGAGGACGTCCTCCTCCAGGGTGTAGACCCAGTTGTCCACGATCTCGCGCAGCGCGCTGGGCGGCAGCGTGGCCGTGGACAGCCGTTCGGTGAGGCGCCGGTAGACGGTCTCCAGTTTGTGCAGGGGGGTCTCGGTCTCGGAGATCTGGATCTCGGTCACCGCGAAGTTGGCGCGTTTGGCGCGCTCGCCCAGCCAGCGGGAGAAGAAGGTCTTGCCGGACCCGTACTCGCCGCGGACCGCTTTGAACCCGGCGCCGCCGGAGGCGGCCGCCGCCAGCTCCTTGTCCAGGACGCTTTCGAAGCGCTCCAGCCCCACCGCGAACAGGTCGAGGCCGGAGGGCGGAACAGTGCCGCGCCGCAGCGCGTCGATGACCTCGCGGCGGCGGGCCGCACTGACATTGTGCAACGGCTACTTCTCCCCCGGCAGGAACTGCTCTTTAAGCAGTCCGGTGTTGAGTTCGGCGGTGCGCTCGGCGTCGGTGAGTGTAAGGACCGGGAACATCTCCACGTTGAGCACCTTGGCCACCATTTTGAGGAACCGCACCGCGCGGTAGGGCTCCTTGCCCGCCGCCTCCGCGACGCGGCCGACCGGCAGTTTGGGGGCGGCGCCCCCGGCTTTGGCGAGCACGTCGATGACGGCGGCGACCTCCTTTGCGGCGGGGCCGCGCGGCACCTGCCCGTGGCTGACCTCGAAGGCGGGCGAGGCGACGACGCGCTCGCCCAGCGAGGGGCCGGCGCGGTCCGCAGGGGTCGGCGCGGGGACCGGTGCCGCCTCATCGGTGTCGAACAGCGCGCTGTCCTGGGTTGGGACCCTTTTTCTGGTCTTGCGGGCCGGGCCGGTCCGGGCCGGTTGCTCCGGCTGTTCCCGCCGCCCCGGCCGCTCCGCCGGCTCAAAAGCCTGCCCGGTGCGGGGTTCGGTGGTCAGCGGCTGGGTCCACCAGGCGGGTGCGTGCTGGGTCGGGCGCAGCACCGCCCACCCCGCGGGGGTGAGCGCGGTGTCGGGCACGAACACCAGGACGGGGATGACCATCTCGGCGGTGGAGATCCCGCCGTGGTAGCCCTCCTTGCGGGAGGTGTAGCGGATGCGTTCGTCCCAGGGCACCACGATCTGCCCGCCTTCGGCGAGCACCCGGTCCCCGGTGACGAGGAGTTCGCGCTCTCCCGGGGTGCCGGTGCGGTAGCGGGCCGATTCGCCCTTTCCGATCTTCTGGTTCTCGTCGCGGTCCCACACGTGGCCGTGGTCGGCGGTCAGGACCACCGGACGTCCGGCGCGGGCGGCGGCGTCCAGCAGCGCGCCGAGTTTGCCGATCTGGTCGACCGTCCACATCCCGTCTTCGGTCCCGCGCCCCTTGCCCAGTGCGTCGTCCACGGTGTTGATCACGGCGGCGACGGCCCGTTCCGTGCCGCCGATGGCCTCCTGGACGTCTTCGGGCAGCGCGTCGCCCGCATCGGCCCCCAGGTCGCGTTGGTACAGCAGGTCGGCGGGGCGTTTTCCCCACGCGGTCTGGTTCCACAGGGCGGCGAACCCGGCGCGCTCCTCGCTCTGCCCACCGGTGGCCAGCCGACCGCACAACAGCGAGGTGCGCGAACAGGTGGTGGTCGAGGGCAGGGTGGCCAGCGCCCCCTCGCGCCCCTTCTCGCTGCGGGCGACCTCGGTGAACCGCCCGCCCGCAGCGATCTGTTCGCCGATCTGGACGGCGATCTCGGCGCTCATCCCGTCCAGCAGCACGATGAGCGGTGCGCGTTCGGCCGCGAGCGGCCGGGCGATCCGGTGCAGCAGGTTCTCGGCGAGCAGCAGCTCGTCGGTGTGCGCCGAGACCTCGGTCCAGGCGGCGACGCGCCGGGCGAACGCCTCGTCGAATTCCGCGCGCCGGTCGCGGACCCGCGCGTACACCTCGCGGTAGGCCGTGCTCAGCGCCGGGATCTCGGTGTGGGCGAACCGGATCCGGCTGGCCGCCCGGTCGGCCCAGGCGGTGCCGGCCATGTGCGCGGCGACCCCATCGAGCACGGTGCGCGGCTCGGCGGGCCCGGAGGCGAGCCAGCGCACCAGCCGGACCGCGGCGAGCACGTCGCCGCCCTCACGGGAAGCGGGGTCGAAGCGGTTGTGCTCCCGCAGCCTGACGAGCGCCTCCTCCACCGGGTCCAGGTCATTGGGCCAGGGGGCGGACATGGGCGGCCGGACGGCGGTGCTGATCTCGGCGCCCAGCGCGGCCAGCCGCGCCTGTAGTCCGGTGCTGAGCACCCGGCTGTCCTCGGCGACCCCCTCGGCGCCCAGCGCGGCGAGGATCTCCTCAGCCCGGTCGCCGGCCTGGACGGAGGCGTCGTGCTCGGCGCCGTCCATCATGCGCAGCAGCACGGCCTCGCTGATTTCGGCGAACCGGGACAGGACGTCGGAAGGCGGCGCGGGGCTGCCCACGAACCGCTCCTCGGCCCGGATCCGCGCTTCGCGCGCCCCGGGGCGGCCGGCGCGGTCGGCGGCCAGTAGTTCCCGAAAGACCAGGCCCGCGGGGAGCGCGTCGTGGACCTGGCCCTTGTCCAGCATCCAGAACACCACCTGGGCGACCGCGCCGATCTCCGCTTCGAGATGGGCGCGCAGCCCCCGGCGCTCCTTGGCGTCCAGCTCGCGGAACCGGGTGACAAGGACCGGCCTGCGGGTCCAGTCGAGCAGGGCGGCGGCGTCGATCCGGTCTCCGGCCTCCTGGCCGAACCGGATGGCGGCGACGTGCCGCACCGCGTCGTCGAGTTTGAGCACGGCCGTGCCCCTGCGCCATTCGGCGGCGCTGCCGATGTCGCGCAGCGCCTCGGCCAGCCAGGTCCAGTCCTGGGAGTACAGCCGCGGGTCCAGCATGCGCAGGCCGAGTTCGTCGGCGAGCAGTTCCCAGCTGTTGACCGTGAACACTTCGTGGCACAGCAGCCGCCCCAGCAGGGAGGGGCCGAGGTCGTCCTCGGAACACGGGGTGAGCAGGACGAGATAGTCGGTATCGGCAACGGGTCGGCCGAGTTCGGCCAGGACGGCCAGGACGGTCGGTGCGGCCGCGACCCGGGCGCGCACCTGGCGGCCCTGGTGCTCGACGGTGACCTCGTCGGGTCCGTTCCACTCGGCCGCGGCCCGCAGCGCCACCGCGCGCGCGTGCGAGGGCAGCCAGCCCTTGCCGATCCGCGCCTCTTCCTTCTCCAGCGCCCGCCGCAGCCCGCCCCTGACGGCCTCGACGGTGACCTGCTGGATCGAGGGCTGTGTGGTGGTCACCGGACCACCCGCACCGTGATCTCGACGGTGGCGTCGGCGGAGGCGCCGAGCTCCTTGCGCAGTTCGGCGATGACCGATACCGGATCGTCGGCGGGCGCGAGCCTGCCGACCGCCTCTGCACCGGGGAGGGTGACGCGCCCACCGCCCGGCGTGCCGCCTTCCTCGTCCTGCTGCCGACCGGTTGTTCCCGGGCGCACGACCGGCGGCGGGTCCTTCCGCGTCAGCGCCTTCCTGATCAGCGCGACCGCCTCGGCCGACACCGCGTCCAGTTCGGTGGCGAGCTTCTTCTGCTGCTCGTTGTGCCGGGCGGCGGTGGCCAGCCGCTCCAGCAGCCGGGCCGCTTCGCCCGCGTGTTCGCCGCCGCTGTCGGCCAGGTCGGCCAGGGTCTCGAAGTTGCCCCAGCCGGTGGTCTCCAGCGCCGTGGCCACCGCCCCGGCCGCGGCCATGCTGACCCGGTAGACCTCGCCTTCGCGCGGCAGGTCGGCCCGTGCCAGGGCGGCCACCAGCTCGGTGTCGTCGGTGAGCCCGCGCAGCTTCGTCAGCAGCTCGTAGGTGGCCCGCGCGGTCTCCAGGCGCGGCGACTCCTCGTCCAGGCCCAGCAGGTCGGCGCGCTTCTCCAACTGGGTGAGCAGCGCCTCGGTCCCGGCCAGCCACGTGGTGCCCTGGTCCTTGAGCCGTTCGGCGAGCCGCTGCACGGCGCGGGCGTTGAGCACCGGCTGCCGGGGCAGGCGGAAGACCTGCTCGGCGCGGCGGTTGGCGAGGTCGAAGTCTCCTTCCGAGGGCAGCGCTTGGCGGCGCAGCACGATGTCGCCTTCGAGCTTGCCGATCCCGACGTCGGTGTAGCGCTTGCCCGCCCGGGTGAAGGCGCGGTCGGACTGCACCGCGTACACGAGCACGAGCAGGTCCACGATCTCGGGCGGCAGCCCCTTGCCCTCCTCGCGTTCGGTGATCCACCGCTTGAGGTCGCGCACCCGGATCTCGGTGGTGTCGGGCTGGGCGGTGCGGGCGGCCTCGTCCAGCGCGGTCAGCCAGGTGTCGCGCAGCACGAACACTTCGCTGACCTGGGCGATCCCCAGGTTGTGGGCGACCCGGTACAGGGCGTTGGTCTCGCCTTTGGCGGGCTCGTAGCGCTGGAGCCGGTCGGCCTTGGCCGCCTCCACCGCCTGCAGTACGGCGGTGAGGTCGGGGCGGCGCACCTCGGGCACGGATCCGGTGGGCGCGGCGAACGTGGGGTGTTCGGGGTAGAGGTGGTCCAGGAGCCGCCCGGCGATGCGCTGGAGGGCGTCGCCCAGCCTGCTGCCCGCTTCGACGCGGATGCGCACGTTGGGCGGCAGCGCCTCGATGTGCTCGTCGATACCGTGCCCGAAGTCGGTGTCGTTGCGGCGGTCGGCCCCGTAGGCGCCGCGCAGCAGTCCGCGCAGCCGGATCTCGATCTGGGACGCCTGGTGTTCGAGCTGTTCGCGCGCCTCGCGCCGGTCCGCCGAACTCCAGTCGGGGGCCTTCTCCTCGATGACGCCGGGCTGGAGCAGGTGCTCCATCATCAGCAGCCGCCGCGCGTCCTGCTGCCGGGCCGGCGACAGGAAGTGCGGGATCCAGGTGAGGGTGGCCGGGGGGTCGGTGAACTCCTCGCGCAGGGCCTGCACCCGCTGGCGGTCCTCGGCCGGGTTGTGGTCGCCTTCGTCGAAGGGGTAGTCGATGACGACGCGCAGCGCGCCCGGCGCCTCGGGCACGAACCGCTGGCGCATCAGCGAGTCCTCGGAGCGGATGTTGCCGAAGTCGAGTTCGACGGTGCGGCGGGTGCCGCGCCACAGGAGCGAGGTGCGCGCGGCGTCGGGTTCCAGCCCCATCTCCTGCCACATCAGCCGTTTGAACAGCCGCCGCAGCGCCTGGTCGTTGGCTGCGGTGTAGCTGGTGCGCATCAGCGACTCGGTGTCCACGCGCAGCAGGTTGAGCGTGATGGTGGGGTTGGTGTCCTCCACCCCGACCCGGACCTCGCCGAACTGGGCGTTGAGTTCGCGGAAGAACTGGGCGACGCGGGCGATGTCCTGGCCGGTGCGCCGGGCCGGGATGATGCCGTGGTTCAGCGCGATGAGCCGCCCGGCGGTGAGCTCCTTGAGGGCCGGCACGGTGGGCACCAGCGCCGCCAGCAGCAGCGTCTTGACCAGCAGGTCCTCGGCGCGGAAGGGGTGGCGCACCTCCAGGCCGCCGGTGTCGTCCTCGCCCATGCCGTGCCGCAGCAGCAGCCAGGGCCGGACCCGGTCGCGGTAGAAGGCGCGGATCTTGCCGTACTCGGCGCTGAGCCGGTCGTGGAAGGGCCGGTCCTCGCCCTCGACAAGGACGTCCAGCACCGCGCCCATCGGCACGAGCTGCCCCACGGGCAGGGTGGACCGGTGGTTGATCAGCAGTTGGCGCATCAGTTTGAGCGCGCTGCGCTGGCGCTGCAACGCCCCGGACAGGTCGACCATGACGTGCAGCAGCGCGGGGCTGAACGGGTACAGCGCGCGGAAGTCGTCCCAGGTGTCGGCGTCGCCACCCTCGGCGTCCAGCAGGGTGTCGCGCACTTCGGGCCGGGCGTTGACCATGCGTTCGAACGCGGTGCTGATCTCGTCGGCCGCTTCGGGGGTGCGGGGGCGCAGCAGCCGGTGCCGGACGACCTCGGTGAGGTTGCGGTCCTCCAGGCCGATGTGTCCGAAGCGGCCGTCCCAGTACGTGAGGGTCTGGGTGACGCCTTCGGTTCCGCCGGAGATCCCCACGAGGTCGCGCAGGTCGCGCTGGCGCGGCACGAAGCTGATGATGGGTGCGGGCCGGTAGCTCTCGGAGGACTCCACGAGCTTGGCGATCTTCTGCACCTCTTCGCTGACGCGGCTCTCGTCGCCGATGAACTTGGTGAACCGCAGGATCAGCTCGTCCAGGAGGAGGATCACGGCGTCGCAGCCGAGTTCCTCCTTGGCGTGGCGGCTGATGACCGACAGCCCGTCGTCGAGGGTGACGAAGGCTTCGGCGTCGCCGTGCACGGTGTCGGCGTAGCGTTTGAAGTGGCTCTTGAGCAGGGCGCTGATGAGTTTGCGGCGCAGCGTGAGCGCGTCCTCGTCGGTGCTCACCGGCGAGACGGCCAGCGCCTGGTCGAGGAGCTGCGGCGTCCACTCGGCGGTGGTGGCCCACCGGCCCCAGGCCCCGCTGGAGCCGGAGCCCCCGGCCCCGGGCAGTTCTTTGATGAACGCCTCGTCGCCGAGTGTGGCGCGCAGGTCGCGGGCATCGGCCAGCAGCCCCTCGGACCGGTAGACCGGCGGGACGGGCGCCTCGGGGTGGTTGCGCTGCACGTAGCGGACGTAGCCGCCCAGGATCGCGGACTCGATGGAGTCGGCGTCCACGAGGTGGCTGGTGACGAGCAGGAACTTCTTGCCGTCCAGCCAGTCGTCGTGCTTGGCCAGGATGGTGGGCATCCGCTCGACGCCGCGGACGGCGGGATCGTGGCGCAGGACGGCGTGCAGCACCGCCATGAAGTGGCTCTTGCCCGAGCCGAACGAGCCGTTGAGGTAGGTGGCCCGCGACTGCCCCTTGGCCAGCGCGCCCTTGACGGTGTCGAGCGCTTCGCCGAAGCACCGCTCCAACTGGGGGGTGACGACGTAGTCCCGCACGGCCTGGGCCGCCTGCCGCTCGACCCCGTCGGAGACCTTGAACACGAGGTCGCCGTCGTGGACGGCCTCGGGGATGTCGATGAGGTCGCCGATGAACCGCTTGCCGTCAGAGCCGGGGGGAGGAGTCATCGCCTGGCGGAACCCTTCTGACACACGTGGGGAAGCACAATGCGCCCGGCGCGGAACCCGCCGGACGCGCAATACACCTATTCAACAGTATTGCCCCGGCCGGAGACAGGGACCTGCGGCCGCAACCCGCCAGGCTGCGGCAATGGGGCGCAGCGAGGGGGTGCCCCATTGCCGCAACCCTGGGGAGGCGCCCCGACTACCCCTTCGTGCGGCGGCCCCGTGTGGGGGCGGCGGGCCGCCACGCCTCCATGTCGGAGGGGGTCACCCCCGTGTCGTTCATCAGCTCTTCCAGATCCTGGGTGATGTAGTCGGCCATGCTCTGCCCGTACTCGTCGGGGTCGGAGTGCCACTGCCGCACCCACGGCATCAGTTCGGCGATCCCGGCCAGCAGCGGCGTCATCTTCTCCTTCTCCCCGGCCCAGTCGTGCTCCTCGGCCCGGTCGATCGCCAGCGTGGCCAGCGCCTCGGCCTGCTCGGCATGGTTCCACCCGGCCCACCCCAGAACGAGGGAGGTGTCCTGCTCGGTCTCTGCGCCCGGGTAGGACACGAACCGCTCCTTGGGCACGTCGAGCTTGCCGCGGTTGGCCCAGTAGGCGGTCGTGCGGAAGTCTGCGGAGGTGTACTTCGGCGGGACCGGGATGGGCGGGGACAGCCGCTTCTCCGGCTCGCCCTCGGCACGGTCGGCGTTGAGCGCGTCCTCCTCGCGCTGCAAGTCCCAGACGTGCTCCCACTCTTTGCGTTTGCGCAGCCCGGACTCCTTGTAGCGCAGCGCGGCAAGGTAGGGCACGTGCTCGGTCGCCACGATCTCCGCGACCACGTCGGCGAAGTCCTTGTCGGGGTCGTAGAGGCCGGCCACCTCCACGACCTCGGGATGAAGATCGCGCAGCCGGTTGCCCAAGCCGAGGATGGAAAGGGCGTGGGGCCGCGACTCCCCCTGGTCGTCGACCCGGAACCAGAGATCGCGGTCCTCGCACCGGTCCAGCAGCCAGGACTTGAGGGCGGCCTTCTCCTTTTTCTCCCACGGCTCGGCCTGCCACCGCCGCTTGCACTCGGGCCGCTCGATGAGCGCGATGTCCTTGCGGGATTCGATAACCTCGATCCGTCGCTCCACGACCTTCTTATAGTCCTCGGACCAGCGGGAGGGGACCTCAGTGATGGGGGTGGAGCCGTGCCGGTTGAACCACTCCGTGCTGGCCTCGCCCGCCGCCATCTTGCGCGCGAGCACGATCTCAAAGGCCCGCTCCCCCAGGTTGATGCCGGGAACATCAGCGGTGTCGGGGACGACCAGTTCGGCGTGCTCGGCGTCGGTAATGAGACCGTAGCGGTGGTAGACGTCCCAGTCGAGCTCCTCTTGCAGCGCGATCATCCGGGAGCGGGTGGTGGTGTATTCGGCGTGGGCGTCGTTGAGACGGAAGCGGGTGGGGGTGGCGGCTTCCGCAACAGCAGAGGGTTCGAGAGCGGAAAGGCGCTGGGCGAGAGAATCGAGTTCTTTGGCGCGAGAAAGGGGGAAGGTGGAGGGGAGGGGGAATTCCTGGAGTTTAGTTCCGGTGAATTCGTATCGGTGCTCCCAAAGCTCATCCGAGATACCGCCTCCGATGCCACCATTTCCCTTACTCTGGCTCACCTGCTTCAGCCAGAAGCACGCCGTCGAGGAGTTCAGCACCCCGAGCAGCTCCAAGTGCTGATCCTCAGTGGCGTCCGCGGGAAGTTTGATCACGGGTGCGGACTGCTTGAAGACCTTGCCCCCGCGGTCCAGCACGAAGTGGTTGTGGGTGGCGACGAACGCGAAGGTGATCGACCACTTATGCGCTTTCTCATCTCTGGGAAGTTGATGCCACTCATACCATGGACGACCCTGCCCAAAGTAAGTATTCCCACCGAAAGTAGCGCGATTTCCCAGAGTGGAACGAAATCTCCATAGATATTTGGCAATCGAAAGAACATCAAGATCCAAAAGATTACGGTCACCATCATAGGGAAAGAAGATTGAATCTAGCGAATCTTCCCCCCAATCCCGAATGTCTTCCCCCGAAGAAATAGGACTAAATAGAGCACTATCCCCAGCGATACGCATCCACTGCCCAGAATTCATTTGCATAGCTTCATCGGCATGGGTCATACCGATAAAACCAATTCGATAAATCAGCTCTGATGTCTTCTGACCTGACTTCTCAATTTCTTCCTGGAGTTCAGCAGCGCCACCACCACCCAAGCTCCATGGATGGTCCTTGAAGCTCTCCCATGGCAGGTCGTCAACGCTCACCCACTCGCTCTCGCTTCCGGGGCGCTTCACCTGGTCAACGATCGCGGACCAAACTAGTCCTTCAGCAGGGTTTTCCGGCTGAGAGGGCTCTCCCCGGATTCCCAAGACTGCCCGGACGCTGGCCTTGTGCGAGTTCTTCATGTTCTGCCCGATGAGGATGACCGTCGGTGTCCCATGGCCGGGGATGTAGGCACCGGAAGTGTCGATGATGTGGGTCAGCCGGACCTCATCGCGGAAGAATTCCTGGATGAGCTTCTTGCCGAACTCGCGTTTCATGAACGAGTTCGCGGTGATCTGGCCGACGAACCCTGCCCCCACCCGATCGCCACCGGCTCGCTTCGCCAAATCGAAGAACCGCTCGGCAAAGGGCACCGACAGGGCGTAGGTTCCTGAGCAAGTGGCGTAGCGGTCCCGGTAGTTCTGGTTCTCCTGTTTGTCCTTGACCGTGATGTAGGGCGGGTTGCCCACCACCGCGTGGTAGCTGCCGGTCCCGAGCAGGTCGTACTTGGCGTAGTCGTAGACGTCCTCGGTGGCGTAACGGTGGACCTCTTCTTCATCGAACAGGCTGGTCTTACGTCCCGGTGCCCCCCGGCCATGGATCAGCGAATCCCCGGTGGCCACCACAATCGGCCAATCAGGATTCCCTGCGGACAGGGTGGTGATGCCGCCTTGTTTCATGGCGGCGATCAGCAGCCGGAAGCGGGCGATGGCCACGGCGAAGGGGTTCTTGTCCACCCCGTGGACACTGCGCAGACTGCGGGCGATCAGGTCCCAGTCCGAGACCCCCGGTTCCTCATCACGCCACTTCTCCAACAGTCGATGGAAGGCCCCCAGCAGAAAGTGCCCCGACCCGCAGGTCGGGTCGATCAGCCGAAAACCCTTGCTCTTGGCCTGGTAGATCCTGTTGCCGTCGAGCCCGAACTCCTTGATGGCGGGCTCCAGGGTGTAGTCGAGGATAAACTCCTCGACGAACTCCGGGGTCTGCAACAGGGCGTAGCTCTTCTTCGCCGCCTCCGACAGGTCCTGGTACAGGTCGCCCAGGAACCGGGTGTTCCAGGTGTCATCGGTGAAGTCGTGGACCAGGTGGCCGTCGTCGCCCACCCTGCGCCAGAAGGTGATGAGGTTCTTGGCGGCCTGGTGGGAGGGGGTGATGGTCCACATCGGGTTGTGCGCCCGGTCGAACAGCCCGGCCATGACCGCCGAGACACTCATCTGATCGAAGGCGTGCACCAGCCAGTCGCGGTCGGTGCGCTCGGGCGCCTCCGGGTCACGCTCCCGCTCCGCCAGGATCCAGGCGTCCTTGAGCTCCTGGGCGATGTCATAGCGGTTGGCATCATCCCGAGGCCCGGTGATGAAGGGCTGCTCCAGCAGGCGGTTGTCCTCGCAGAAGCGCACGAACACCGTCGCCAGCACCCAGGCCACCGCCGCCTGGGTGATGCGCTCGTCGCGCCAGGCCCCGTAGGTGTCGGCCGTGCGCTCAGCCTGGAACGCCCGGTGGTACTCGACCTTCAGCTCCTCCTCGAAGATCTTTCCCGTGCGCTCGTTGACCGCTTGGGGGTCCTCGCTGCGCTCCCGCAGATCCTCCTCAAGAACAGAGACCTGACCCTTGAGATCCCTGAGCAACGATGCGTGGTCGATCACTGACACTCCTGGCGGAACGGGGGAAGCCGATCCCGCCATTGTGACCGATCCCGGCGACGCTTCGCGGCCTTAGTGGGCTCTGAGCACAGGGAGGATTACCAGCTTGCCGCTAGGCACGCCGGCCACCTGGGACACAGGCGGCCACCCCGGTTTCGGGGGCAGGGGGCACCCATGGTGACCGGCCTGCGAGAAACGTCCGGTGTGCTCAGTGGCAAGCTGGCGTGCTCGCTTCGCTCGCTGCGCCCCATTGCCACAACCTCTGGAGGGGGTGAGCGCTCTCTTTCCCCTATCCAGCACGGCCGCTCGCCAGGTAGCGCAGGCAACCCCATCCCTACAGCCGCGCCTCACGCACATCACGCAGGAACGCCGCCCACTCGGCGGCGGAGAAGGTCAGGTGGGCGGTATCGGGGTGCTTAGAGTCACGCACAGCGGCAGCACCGGGAAGATCAGCAACCTCGACGCAGTTCTCATTCGCGCCGCTGTAGCTGCTCGTGCGCCATGCTCGCTGGTCAGGCAATCAGATCACTCTCTAGGGAATCGATGATGTCGTTGATGAACGCCAGCGACCGTACCGGGCTCATTGCCGCCCCCTGCGCTCCAGCGAAGATGGTGTTGAGTTCCGCGAGTTCGTGGTCTTCTTCGACGTACGCGCTGGAAGTCGGCATCTCCACGTACCCGATGCTTGCATCCATCGGGTTAGAGAACTCCATGATGACAAAGCTCCCCATAGTGGCAGGATGCGCACCTTCCGAAAACGGTAGAACGTAGATGTTGACGTTGTGGCGTGCGGCCATGTGGGTGAGGTGCCGCAACTGCTGGCTCATGACCTCGCGCGAGCCAATGACCCGCCGCAGCGCCGCCTCATCGAGGATCACCCAGTACTCGGGAGGGTCCACCCGGTTAAGGGTTTCCTGACGCTTCATCCGGCCGTTGAGGCGCTTCGCGATCTCATCGTCAGAGCGCACCAGATTGGCGCGGAAGATCGCCTCGGCATAGTCCGGTGTCTGGAGGAGCCCCGGCACCACCTGGCACTCGTAGGTCTTGATGACTGACGCTTCCACCTCGAAGTCCGGCAAACCACTGGGCAACAGGTCCCGATACTTAGCCCACCAACCCCGCTGATTGCCGAGCCGCGCACACTCGTGCAGCGACTCGCGGATCTCCGGGTCCTCCTCCTCGTAGTAGTCCAGCAGTTCGGTCAACTCATCAGGGGTGACCTTCTTCCGCTCTCCGGTTTCGATCTTGGAAACCTTGGTCTGCTGCCAGCCCAGTGCTTTGGCTACTTCTCCGGTCGTCTTGCCCTTCCGCTCACGGTAGCGCCGTAGCTGAGCGTTGAGACGACGACGCCGAACGCTTGGACCATACGCGCGTTGCATGCGGGGCAGTCTAACCACCTTCCACATTTTCAGGTTAACCCTGATTCCTTCTTGACTATCAGGTTACATAGGATCACGATGGTGTTACCGAGCTCACCCCAGTCTCCCAGACAGGGACGGGTTACATAGGAGGTTTCTTCATGCCCACAAACATCACCTACGACATCCGTCCGCCGACGGATCGTGAGGCGCTACTCACCCACCTGGCCGCTGCCATCCGCTCCCTTGGTGGGACGGCGCTGGTCGCCTTGGACGGGACGGCGCACCCGGTGCTCTATGTCCGCCATCAGGGCCGCACCATCCCCGTGGTGCTGATCCAAGGGATCACCGGAGGATGGCGATTCCTCTGGGGGCGGACCGGGTGGGCCGACTCCTCTCAGGTGGAGGCGGTCGCCGCGCACCTGGCGGGGGCGGACGCCCCGGCCGGCACGGAGGTTCCGCCCGCCCCGTCCACCGGGGCGGATCAGCGCAACCTGGTCACCGACCGGCGCCCGGCCTTGCGGAAGGTGGCCTGACCATGACCGGATACGAGCTCGGCAGGCTCACGGCGGTATCGGAGTTCCAGGAGTTCCCCGGCCAGGCCCAGGCGTGCCCGCTGGCCCGGGAACTGGTCCGCACCGCATTGTGCAACCACACCCGCATCGTGGACGATGCCGAACTGGTGGTCTCGGAGCTGTTCGGCAACGCCTGCCGGCACACCCGCAGCGGTGAACCCGGCGGCACCCTGGCCGTCAGCATCAGCGCCCTGGTCACCGGGCTGGCCGTGGTGTCGGTGACCGACCAGGGTCCCACCCGGGCCGACCGGGCGGCCGGGCGCCGCCGCTGGCCCGAACTCAAACCCATGACCCCCGGCGCCCCCGGCTGGCGCGGCCTGCACCTGGTCGCCGAGGTCGCCGACGGCTGGGGCCACACCCCCGCCGAGGACATGGGCCTCACCGTCTGGGCGGTCTTCGAGGCCACCACCCTCGTCCTGGACCACCTCGACTGACCCCCGCCATCACCATCCCCGATCCCCACCCCAAAGCCCCGGGCGAGCCTCCACGCCACCGCTGCCCCCACAGCCCATAAGCCGTCCCCCGCCGCTCGCCCCACCCAAGCACCCCCGCCCCTCAACCCCCGCAAGGCTGCGGCAATGGGGCGCAGCGAGCGAAGCGAGCAAGCCAGCTTGCCGCCGCACCCACAAACACACCACCCCAATA
>JAJYTD010000012.1 GCA_021793235.1 Actinomycetes bacterium
GCGTGTGAACGTGGGGTGGTGGTGGTGATCTTGGCGTTGTACACCCCTTGCGCGCCATTTCGAGGTGTGTAACGTCAAGATCAGCGGTGTCTCCTCGCGGGGCTACCGTTCCTGATGCCCGCGGCGTACAAGCCGGTCACCGCTGCGTACAGGCCGCTACTCCCGAAGCCCGGGATCTCTGCGTTGTCTCGACGGTGAGGAGGGGAGCCGATGGCGTAAAGTGAAGGGACCGGGAATCACCATGCGCTGCTACGGGTAAGTGGCAGCGCTTTTGACTGTTTACGGACGTGCGCATGACTGACGAAAGCCGATCGGGGGGCCGAGGCGGCTCCGGAGCTCGCAACCAAGGGGGGCACCGTTCGGGCGGTCCCGGTGGCCGAGGTGGTGGCAAGAGCGATCGCTCCCGGTCGGGCTTTGGACGTGGGGGTGGAGAGCGCAGAGGCCACCGCGGAGGTGCAGGCCGGGGCGGCTCCGGATACGGGGGGTCCGGACAGGGGAAGAGTCCCCGTGGCGATGACCGTTTCGGCGGTTCTGCGGGCCGAGGCGACCGCTCCGGTGGTGACGGCGGCGATCGGCGCCGCGAATGGTCGCGGGATCGGGGAGAGGGCGGCGGACAGCGTGATCGCCAGGGCCGGGGAAAGGGAGACCGGAACTTCCGCTCTGGGGATCGCCGCTCCGGTGGGCGCTTCGACCGCGATCGGCGTCAGCAGCGAAGTCAGGGGGACCGATCGGAACGGCAGCGCGACCCCAAGGACATCGCCCCGCAGCTCCCGGACGACGTCACTATCGGCCAGCTCGACCCCGAGGTCCGCAGAGAGCTCGGTACGCTTCCACGGACGCTGGCCGAGATGGTCGGGCGGCACCTGGTGATGGCGGGTCGGCTCCTCGATGATGACCCGGAACAGGCCTATGAGCACGCCGCCTACGCTCGCCGCAAAGCGTCTCGAATGGGGGTGGTCCGCGAAGCGGCGGGGATCGCGGCCTACAGCATCGGCAAGTGGCAGGAAGCCCTGTCCGATCTGCGGGCGGCTCGCAGGATGACGGGTCGGCACAACCTTCTGCCGATCATCGCCGACTGTGAGCGGGGACTGGGGCGTCCTGAGCGTGCTTTGGAGATCGCGCGTGATCCCGCGGCTTCCGCGCTCGACACTGAGGACAGGGTCGAACTGCGGATCGTCGCCTCCGGTGCGCGCCGAGACCTCGGCCAACCGGACGCGGCTCTTGTGGAGCTCCAGGTGCCCGAGCTGAAGGAGCGCAGGGCCCGGCCCTGGGCGGCCCGCCTGTTCTACGCCTACGCTGATGCGCTGCTGGAGCTGGGCCGTCGAGAAGATGCCCGCGAGTACTTCTCGCGTGCTTCCGCTGTTGACCGGGAGGGCGGGACCGACGCCGACGAGAGGCTGGCGGAGCTGGAGGGCGTTGAGATCGTCGATGCCGACGAGGACATTGTATGGACCGATGCCGAGGAACCGGAAGAACCCGAGGGACTTGAGGGGATGGGCACGGGGAGCCCGGAGTCAAGGGCTTCAGCAGGCGGTGGCCAGCCGCGTGGCGACTCCTGAAGGATGCGTGCGCTGGCACGCGAAGAAATGGGCCGATGGGGCCGGATCGGGAAGGAGTCCCTGTGCCCGGCGCCGATGAGGCCCCGCCAGTAGGCCCGGCCCTGCCGTTGAACGGGGCGACCGTGCTCCTCGGTCGGCTCCCCGCGCGCTATGACTCGGTGGTCTGCCTGCTCTTCGCGGGCACCCGGCCCGTCTTGGTGCGCAACCGCGACCGGGCGTGGGAGTTTCCCGGCGGGCACGCCGAGACGGGCGAGGACATCGAGGCCACGGCCCGGAGGGAAGCCCGTGAGGAGGCCGGAGCGGAACTCGGTGATGTGCACATCGACGGACATTACGTGCTGGCGGATGGGCATACCACCGTCGTTACGCATGCGCAGGTGGCTTCCTGCCGACCGCTCACAGGCGAGTTCGAGACTGTCGAGGTCCGTGCGTTCGACCGGCTGCCCGAAGAGGAGCTGTCCTGGGACGATGGGCTCTACACGCATCTGCTGCGGGCTATCGGGCTGCCGGGGGCGCCGGAGGTCTCGCGGGACTGAAAAGAGCCGGGGCCTGTGCACCGCGTGCCATTGGGGCGTGCCCGCGCCCCGGCTTTTTGACTTTCCTCCCCATGGCTGAAGCCGGGCATTGCGCCGCTGGAAAACCCAGATCAGTCCGTGCCCTCTGCGGCCGAACGCCGCTGGTCTACGGCGACGCGATCGAGCCAGTGTGTGATACCCGCAACGTTGCTCTCCACCCCGCTCAAGAGATCCATGACTTTGGCCGCCTCGGCGGAAGCATCGGCGGGCATCGCCCGGTAGCGGCCGAGTACGTGGTCGCGCACCATCGCCACCGCATGGTCGAGATCAGCGGTGTCGGCGTGGGCAGAGCGGACGGTCTCCACCCACGCGTGCAGCTCCTCGCCCGCCCGCGTGATCGTTTCCTCGACCGTACTGACCGCTCCGAAGTGGGAGAACATCAGGCGCTGCGGGGCGATGTCACTGAACAACCGCAGTGAGGCGAGCGCCGCGTCGAAGTCGAAATCCGGCGGAGGTGTGGCCGGGCGGACATCACCGGTGTGGGGATTGTAGACGCCCAGGGCGTCGCCGACATAGAGATCGCCGGTCGCGGAGTCGACGAGCCCGACGTGGTGCTTGGCGTGGCCGGGCGAGTAGTGGGTGACGAGTCGGCGTCCGGCGCCGAGGTCGACCTCGCCTGTTTCAGCCACCGAGCGTATGCGGGACGCCTCCGTGGGCCGCATTTCACCGAAGAGCATGTCGAGCCGGTCACCCCACACCATGCGGGCGCTGCGCATGAGACGCGTGGGATCAGCCAGGTGGCGGGCGCCGCGTTCGTGGACAACGATCTCGGCAGCGGGGAACATCCGTGCGATATCGCCGACCCCCCCGGCGTGATCGAGATGGATGTGGGTGACCACGATGGTGGCCAGATCCCGGGCTTCGACGCCGAGCGCAGCCAGCCCGTCACGCAGCACTTCGGCAGACCCCGCGGTTCCGACCTCGATGACGCAGGGGCGTTCGGTGCGGATCAAGTAACTCGACGTGATACCGGGATAGCCGGCCATGCGGGTGTCGATGGCGAAGACCTGGCTGCCCAGAGGAGTGATCCCACTGGGCAGCTCGGTCGCGTCCACTCCGTCGTGCACTGCTTCGTCTCCTTGTCTTCCCGCTGGTGTTCACCGGGGGAATCGAATCTATTCCACCGGGTCCGGCGAGGCGTAGGCGGGGCGTGGTCCGCGTCCGGGAGGCGAGGGGGTGGGTTGTCCACAGCCGCGAAATCGGGCTTTCGGTGCGGAGCCGGTCCCGCAGATCCTGGAATAGCCTGACCGGCCCTTCGAAATCCGCGGCCGGGCTTACCGAGATCCTCACGCTGGGAGGAACAGCATGCACGATCCGTCCACCGCATCCGTCACGGGCGGCCGAGTACCCGTCGCAGTCCCCACCCCCCGTAGCAAGCGTGTGCACGACCGCACCGGTCACCATAACGAGGTCGTCCTCGCTGGCCGGGTGACTGCAGAGCCCGCCGTTCGCGAATTGCCCAGCGGTGATCATCTGATCACCTGGCGAATCTCGATCACTAGGCCCCCCGAGGAACAGCGGCCGAACCAGCCTGCCGATCCGATCACCTGTGTCAGCTTCCAAGCATCGATGGAGGAGGACACGCGCGGCTGGCGGATCGGAGACGTCGTCCAGGTGACCGGTGCGCTGCGGCGCCGTTTCTGGCGTTCGCAGAACGGGTCGGCCAGTGTGATCGAGGTCGAGGCGAAAGCCGTACGGCGGATCGGCCGCACCGTGAGCCCGGTTCGAGGGCCGGATCACCAGCCGAGCTGAGCCAGCGCGGTTTCGGCCGCAGGCGGTGCTTTTGCGGTGTGCGGAGCGGCCCAGGCGGCGCCGCACACCGCGCGCAGGCCGTCGAGCCGGTCGCCCTCTCCGCTGAGCTCGACCCGGCCGTCGCAAAGCGCGGCAGTCCAGCCCCCGCAGTGTGCGCCGACCGAGTCGATCCTGGTCTCGGGGTGGGCCTGGTTCATCCCTGCCAGGTCCCACCCCAGGTAGGCGGGGCGCGAATGCGGGGGAGCGGCGACCAGTTCGGCGGGCCTCGTTACACCGGAGAGCACCAGCATGCTCGCGGTGTTATGTGCTGTGGCCCCCTCGATGTCGGTGTCGAGCCGGTCGCCGACCACGAGCGGCGCTCTCGCGCCGGTGCGCAGAATGCCTTCCGCATGCAGCGGGAGTTCGGGTTTGCCGGCCACGATCGGCTCTTGGCCGGTGGCGTTGGCGATCACCCGGGAGAAAGAGCCGTTACCCGGGAGGATTCCGCGGTCCATGGGAGCGGTAGCGTCGTTGTTGCTGGTGATGAACAGTGCTCCTCGGGAGACCGCGAGAGCTCCTTCGACGATCAGGTCATAGCCCAGCCGCGGCGAGTATCCCTGAACGACCGCGACCGGTTGTTCGGCGGCCACCGATACCGGGCGCATACCCATGTCGCGCAGCGCGATGCGTAGACCGGTGTCGCCCACGACCAGCACCGGCGATCCCGCAGGGAACCGGTCGGCGACCAGCCGGGCGGCGGCTTCGGCTGAGGTCACTACATCGCGGGCGGCGGCGGCCACGCCCATCGCGGTCAGCCGCTCGGCGATCGCGGCGGGGGTGCGCGAGGAGTTGTTGGTCACGAACGCCACCCGCATCCCGGCGGCGCGGGCTTTGTCGATCGCTTCGGGAGCGGCGGGAACGGCGCTGGAGCCGATGTAGACGACACCGTCGAGATCGAGCAGGGCCGTGTCGTAGACGGTGTTCAGTGGACGGCTGGAGGCGAGGAGAGTCATACGCTCCGTCATCTGTCGTGTGGCGGTTGAGTAGGTGCTAGCGGTGCAGCCCCCGGCTTCAGCCGTGGGGGAGGAAGTCAACTGTCGAAGACGCGCAGTACGAGTCCCGTGCGCGGCTTTGGGCCGAAAGACGTCGATTTGCGCGGGGTGAGTTCGCCTTGTTCGGCCACGGCATAGACGTCCTCGACCTTCAGCGGCGGAAGCACGACGGCGCAGTCGCGCCCTGGGCGCAGGGCCGCCAGCGCTTCGGCTGGGTCGTCGTGCACCAGATGTACGCGGTCGTCGCCGACACCCCACACCGAGAGGAGTTCTTCGAGCGCGGCGGTGGGCAGTGCCCGCCAAACGGGGGAGCGCCCGGGTGCGGCCACGGCGGTCAAGCCCCGCAGCAGGTACGTGGCGCCGGGGTCGGTACCGGGGCCTGCGGTCCCGGCCAGGAGTAGAGCAGGGCCGTCGGCTGCGGCCCTGCGCAGCCGGCGGTCGGCCGCCCGCAACCCGTGCGGTAGGTAAGCGGGGGAGGGCAGCCGCTCGACGTCGGCCACCGATGACGCGGCGCGGGCCGCCGCGTGGACGTCCAGGTCACGCAGTACCCGGTGGATCGCGCCCACCCGGGGAGGCGAGGAGTCGGAATCGACGAGTAGCGCCAGGCCATGGTCCCATGGCCCAGGGCTGTCCTGCCGGTCCCGCAACCGCTGGTAGGCCGCGTAGCGGTGGTGGCCGTCAGCGATGAGCGCCGTTCGGGTGGCCAGGTCGGCGGCGATCTCGGAGTGGATGTCGGGTTCGTCGATGGCCCAGAGCCGATGCGCCATACCGTCGTCGGTGACTGTGTCCACCAAGGGGGGTGTTCCGGCCTCGGCGGCCGCGTCTGTGGCTTGAGCGGCCGCACCGCGCCCCGCACCCGTGCCGCCGCGGTACAGGAGGAAGATCGGTTCCAGGTTGGCTCGGGCGGCCGCCATCAGTTCGGCTCGGTCGGCGACCAGGTCGGGGGCGACGTCCTCGTGGGGGCGGACGGCCGGGTTGCCGTGCGCGGGCAGGCGCAGCGCTCCGATCAGCCCGCGCTGCCGCAGGCCGCCAGGGGAGGTCTGCTCGTAGACATAGAGCACGGGAACGGGGTCGCGCACCAGTATCCCGTCGTTGATCCACCTGCGCAGTGTGCCGGCGGCCGCGGCATAGCGGTCCTGTCCGAAACCGGGCGGCTCCGTGTCTTTGGCGGTGTCGCGGGCTGCTGCGGGAGGCGCGGTGAGGCGGGCGGCGTTGTGGGGCTCAGCCCGCATCAGGTCAAAGACGGAGGCGGCGTCGAGGACATCGTAGGGCGGGACAAGAGCGAGAGCGAGGTTGAAGGAGTCGATGAGGGGCCGCGCGTCAGAGGCCGCATAGCGCAGGCCGCGAAACGGCGCCAACTCCAGTGCGTCCCTGCCCGCTTCTCTCTCCACGCTGGAACGATACCCGCTGAGAACGGTCGGGCCGGGCGCCGGGCGCCTCCTTTACAGCAGCTTGCGCATGCGCATCAGGTCGCTGAAGCTCGCGTCGATCTTCACCCGCCCGGAGAACATCGCCTTGGCGAAGTCCATCCGGTCTTCGGCGAGCTCGACAAGGTCGTCACTGGAGACGGTGATACGGACCTGGGCGCGCTCGGCGGGCGCGTCGGCGGCCCGGGAGGCGACGTCCGCCAACCCGTTCGAGGTGAGCCGCATGTCGAACACGGTGCCCAGATCACGTGCCGTGACGCTGACAGTGCGCTCTACGAGGTGCTTGCGCCGGTCCGCCTCGTCCACTCTCATGATCCGGTCGGACACTTTGCTGATCGCCGCCCGGCATTCTTCAACGCTGGCCATGGGAACCATCATGCCGCAGAGTGCGTTCCGGTATCGGATCGGCGTGCCGCCGCATCGACCGCAGTCCGTGCCCGGCCGTTTCGGGGAACGGGATCCGCCATCCGGCCGAAGCGGGAACACCTGCCCGGCAACACCGGTAGCGTTGACGGCTGTACCCCTCACCTCGCGGTGGACACCGGTCTTTCAGTACGTTCAGCAAGGAGTACACCACCATGATCGTCGACGCGGTGCGCACCTATCTCGATGCGGCCAGCGGCCTCACGGAGTTGACGCGCAAGCGCGCCGTCACGGCGGCCAAGGCGCTGCTGAGGGCGGGTGGCGACCGCTCCGATGGCGTGGCCGCCCAGTTCCGGGCTTCGGTCGAACCGACCGCGGAGGGCGCGGAAGGGCCGACTGCCGCCCCGCGAGTCGGACGCGGGATCCAGACGCTGGCCACCGAACTGATCGAGACCAACAGGGCCAACCGCGACGCGCTGAACGATCTCGTGGAAGCCGAGGTCGAGCGTGTCCTGGAACGGCTCGACCTTGTTCGCAGGGACGACTACGACCGGCTTGCCCGCCGGGTCGCGGAGCTGGAGCGCCGACTGGCGAACCTGCATGCTCCCGCCCGTGGCACCGCGGCCCCGACTGTCCGCGGTGCAGGAGAACCGACCGCGGCGGCTGCGGAAGAGAACGCAGAGGAGTCAGGCGCGACCGAGGCGCCCGCGGAGCCGGCCGCGCACCCCCGTGAACCCGCCCCCGCGGACACGCGGAAACAGACCGAAGGGGCCGCGTCGCAGGAGGCGGCCGGGGGCGGCCGGGGGGCGATTCCGGCGGTCACCGCAGAAGCGCCGCCTGAGGGGGCCGACCCGGCCGCCGACACTCCGCAGAGTGAGGCGGGTACCCAGCAGAAGGCCGGAAGCCGATCGGCCAAGACGAAGTCCGGTGGCGCACGTCCGCGCTCTACCGCCAAAGGCGGCACCAAGCGTTCCGGGAGCCGGGGTAAGGGCAGCACGTCAGCAAAGAAGAGCGAGCCGAGCTAGATTGGGCCGATCCGGATTCAGCGGGCCCGGAAGTCTCGGTCGCAGGTGGTTCGGAAAGGAGCGGGTGCGCGGACATGGACACGGAGCCGGGCGGGGTACCGGGAGACTCCGCAGCAGAAGACGAGGCCGCAGCCGGTGTGGCCGAGCGCACCGCGGAGGGCACCCGGCAGCGCCTGGCCTCTCTGGCAGACCTGCCCACTGCCGACCACGTCGCCGTTTTCGACGCGCTGCACCGCGACCTCTCCGGTGTCCTGGCCGCTTTGGACCGGGAGGAGACCTCGGCGGAGCGCGGCTCCGGGTGAGCGGCGGCCGGGTCGGTGCGGGCGGAGACCGTTGAGTGAGGGAGGATGGCGCGGACTGGGGCGGCTCCTCGTCTCGGCCTCCTTGCGAGTCGCGTTCTCGGCCAAGGGGCACATGGTGCGGCTCTGGCGTATGGCCGCCGGAGGCGCCGACTTTCCCGGCCTCGGGTGCCGCCCGGTGCCGGGCGCTCAGGTCGGCCTTGAGCTAGCGGCCCTGTCCTCTTCTTTGGTCATCCGGTTGGGAGGGGCCCTGTTTCCTCTGGGGTGTGGGGTACTCGGGGTACTCTCCATCAGGTCCCAGCGCATGTCGTATGGATCGCGCGAGTGCTTGGAGGGAAGCCTGCTTTCGGGCAGCCTTTCTTCCGCCGGGAGTCGTTCTCCCGAGTCCAGTCTTCTTTTCTCTGGCTTTCTGTGCCGCTTGAATAACCCCCATGTACATGCCTAAATCCTGCGGGCCCATTATCGGCGGACCTTCTAAAGCGCCATCTTCGGAAGACGGTTTATCTTTTTCGGAAGACATTGACTCCCCATCGGGGTTCTCAGACGTATTTCTGTGTGTCCCGTGCTGGATTATGACACGAAGAGATAGAGAGGGGGAA
This sequence comes from Actinomycetes bacterium, assembly GCA_021793235.1. GTDB lineage: Bacteria > Actinomycetota > Actinomycetes > Streptosporangiales > Streptosporangiaceae > JAJYTD01. Next base: position 8,631 of record JAJYTD010000012.1, read on the forward strand.
GACCGCTGTCGATGGAGGCGTGAAGGCGGAATGCGCGGTGAGGTCGGCGGGCGCGGCGATGCGTGGACCGTGCTCCGTGCGGAGGTTTGTGCGGCACGGCGGGTTCTCTCCGGTAAGGCTGTTCCGGTGCGTGCCCCTGCTGCTGCGCGCCCCCGATCGCGGCAGTTCCCTACCGTGCCCTACTTCCTGGTAAACCCTCGGAGACCATTGCGGTGCACCTCGTGCACAGGACGCTCCCGGCGGTCCGGACAGGTAGCCGCCCCATAGCGGCCGCGGGGGCGGTATCGTTCCACCGCAGACCTTGATCGGCTTTCGTTGGAATAGGCGTTTCTCTTCTCCATGGCCAAACGCAGTCGGCTGGATGCCGAACTCGTCAGACGCGGACATGCCCGTTCCCGTGGGCACGCCGCCGAACTCATCGACGGCGGCCATGTCCGCGTCGGCGGTGTGATCGCGGGCAAGCCCGCCACCCAGGTGGGCGCCGACCAGCCGATCGTGGTCAAGGCCCCCGACGACACACCCGCCTACGTGTCGCGCGGCGCCCATAAACTGGTCGGCGCACTCGATGCGTTCGGTGTCGGCGTCAAAGGACGCCGCTGTCTCGACGCGGGAGCCTCCACCGGCGGGTTCACCGATGTCCTACTGCGCCGCGGCGCGGCCCATGTCACCGCGGTCGATGTCGGTTACGGGCAACTCGCCTGGTCGCTGCGGAGTGATGACCGGGTGAGCGTCATGGAGCGGTGCAATGTCCGCGAACTCACACCGGACCAAATCGAAGAGCCGCCGGATCTGGTCGTCGGTGACCTGTCCTTCATCTCACTGACACTGGTGCTGCCGCCGCTGGTGCGCTGCGCCGCTGCGGCGGCAGACTTCGTGATGATGGTGAAGCCGCAATTCGAGGTGGGCAAGGACCGGGTCGGTGCGGGGGGCGTCGTCCGCGATCCCGGGTTGCGCGCTGAGGCGGTCCGTACCGTCGCCGCCCACGCGCTCACCCTCGGTCTGGGCACCGACGCCGTGACCGCCAGCCCACTGCCCGGCCCGTCGGGCAACGTCGAATATTTTCTGCGCCTGCGCGCGGGGGCCGCACCTTTGGACGAGGGGGCTCTGCGCCGCGCCATCGAAGAAGGCCCCCGGTAAGGAGGGCCCTCGGGTGCAGGTCAGTGTCGATCAGTGCCGGTCAGTGCCGAAGGTCTGCGGTGATCGGGCATGGCGGCGGGTTCCGGGGCCGAGCCCACCGCGCCGTGCTCGGCGGTCGCTGCCCGACCGCTCTTGGAGGTGGATAACGTCGGTAGGGGCGCGCAACGGGGTGCGCGCCGGGTTCGGTAACGTGACCCGGCCGGGCGATTCCGATGCCGCTATTCGACGGGAACGCCCAGGCGTGTTGAGGAGGCGCCCATGACCAGCAAGGAATCGGCCGGACGCAGCGTGCTGCTGCTGGCACACACCGGCCGCTCTGCTGCGTTGCGCAGTGCTCAACTTGTCCATCACAGCCTCACCGAAGCCGGGCTGACCGTCCGCATGCTGGCGTCGGAGGCCGATGACATCAAGCGTGCCGGCTACGACCTCGACCCGGTCGAGGCCGTCCATGGTTCGAACGCCGCTACGGGGGTCGAACTGGTCATGGTGCTCGGCGGCGACGGCACGCTGCTGCGCGCCGCGGAGATCGCCCGCCCTGCGGGCGCTCCACTGCTGGGGGTCAACCTGGGCCATGTGGGGTTCCTCGCCGAGGCCGAACGCGAGGACCTCTCCGCGACCGTGCACAGCGTTGTCGAACGCGACTACGAGGTCGAGGAACGCATGACGTTGGACGTGGCCGTCTACAACAACGGCCGAAACGGCACCCAGCCCCCCGTACGCACCTGGGCGCTGAACGAGGCCACCCTGGAAAAGGCGACGGCGCGCCGCATGCTGGACACGGTGCTGGAGATCGACGGCCGCCCACTGTCCCGCTGGGGCTGCGACGGGGTGGTCTGCGCCACGCCCACGGGTTCCACCGCGCACGCCTTCTCCGCCGGAGGCCCCATCGTCTGGCCCGAAGTCGAAGCGCTGATGGTCGTTCCGATCAGTGCACACGCCCTGTTCGCGCGGCCGATCGTGGTCTCGCCGGAGTCCACGATCGCACTGGAGGTCGTGCCCGACACGACCGCAGGCGTGCTGTGGTGCGATGGACGCCGTATGGTCGAATTGCCCACGGGGGCACGGATCGAGGTGAGGCGTGCGGATGTGCCGGTTCGCCTCGCTCGTCTGCAGCGGGCCCCGTTCACCGACCGGCTGGTCGCCAAGTTCGCTCTGCCCGTAGCGGGCTGGCGGGGCCGAGGAGGCGGGCACGACCGCAGGTGAACGGTGCGCACCCGGGTGGATTCGGGGCCAAGACGACGCCAATGGTGGGAGCAGGAGAGAGTTCGGTGCTCGAAGAAGTCCGCATCCAAGGTCTCGGCGTCATCGACGATGCCGTTTTGGAGCTGTCGCCCGGTCTCACCGTCGTCACGGGGGAGACCGGAGCCGGAAAGACCATGGTGGTGACCGGACTGGGATTGCTCTTCGGGGGCCGCGCCGACCCCCAGCGGGTCCGTCCGGGCGCTGAGCGCGCCGTCGTAGAGGGGCGCCTTTCCGTCCCCTCGGACGGGCGCGTCGCCGAACGCGTCGCCGAAGCCGGCGGAGAACTCGACGGCGATGTGCTCATCCTCACCCGCGCGGTTTCGGCCGAAGGCCGCTCCCGGGCCACGATGGGCGGCCGTTCGGCACCGGTGAGCCTGCTGGCCTACCTCGCCGACGACCTCGTCGCGGTGCACGGTCAATCCGACCAGCAGCGGCTGCTGCGCTCAGACCGCCAACGGTCGGCGCTGGACCGCTATGCCGGCGACCGGCTCGACCGCACGCTGACGTCCTACACCAGCACCTACCGCAGGCACCGCGAAGTCACCGCCGCGTTGGCGGAGACCACCGAACGGGCCCGCGAACGGGCACAAGAGGCCGATGTGCTCCGGTTCGGCGTCGAGGAGATCGCCGCCGCCGAGCCGGTGGCCGGCGAGGACGCCGAACTGCTCGCCGAAGAGGCCCGCCTGGCCCATGCCGACGCGCTGCGTGTCGCCGCCACCACCGCCCACGAGGCGCTCACCGGCGACCCGGCCGCTGAAGTGCAGGCCGACGTGGTCGGCCTGCTGGCCGCTGCTCGCCAGGCGCTAACGGCCGTGCGCGAGCACGACACCGCCCTCGCATCTGTCGCCGACCGGCTCGACGAGGTCGGCTACGTGCTCAGCGACGCGGCCACCGAGCTGGCCTCCTACGCGGAGTCGATCGAGGCCGACCCCGCTCGCCTCGCCGCCGTCCAGGAGCGCCGCGCCCTGCTCACCCAGCTCTCCCGCAAGTACGGCGAGACCACCGGCGATGTGTTGGCCTGGGCGGAAAACGCCACCAAGCGCTTGGCCGAGCTCGAAGGCGACGACGACCGCATCGAGGCGCTGCGCGCGGAAGAGGCCGAGCTCGGTGCGAGGCTCGCCGAGCTCGCTGACGACCTCACCCGCATCCGTTCCGAGGTCGCCGAGGAGTTCGGTGCGGCCGTCACCGAGGAGCTCACCGCTCTGGCCATGCCGCACGCTCGCGTGAGCGTCCGGCTCACCACCGGGACCGAGTTCGGGCCGCATGGTCGAGACGACATCGAACTGCTGCTCGCGCCGCACCCCAGTGCACCGCCGCTGCCGCTGCACAAAGGGGCCTCCGGCGGTGAGCTCTCGCGTGTCATGCTCGCCATCGAGGTCGTCTTCGCCGGCGCTGACCCCGTGCCCACATTCGTGTTCGACGAGGTCGATGCGGGCGTCGGCGGGAAGGCCGCGGTGGAGATCGGCCGTCGGCTGGCCCGGCTGGCGCGTCGGGCCCAGGTCATCGTCGTTACCCACTTGCCGCAGGTCGCCGCGTTCGCCGATACGCACCTGGTGGTGGAGAAGTCCAACGACGGGACGGTGACCGAAAGCGGAGTAACCCGCCTGGACCGCAGCGGCCGTGCCCGTGAACTCTCCCGCATGCTGGCCGGGCTGGAGGACTCCGAACTCGGCCGCGCCCACGCCGAGGAGCTGCTCACTATCGCCGAAGCCGATCGCGCCACATAACAGCGCTTTGCGCTTCGCTTCCGGCCGGTCGGAAGAGCCGGGTCCACGGGCCCGAGAGCGTCCGTTCGTCCTCGGGGCGGCTCTTGAGGGTCGCGCTGGGGTCTCCCCGAAGGGGGAAGGCTCCGGTGACGTGGTGCGCGAAAGGCACAAGCGGCGTCTTGCCCCGTGCTTCCGGAGTCGGCCCGCCTCGGTGGTGCTTTCGGGCCGGCGGCGGACCTTGTGGCCGCGGTGACGATGCCGACGACCACGCAGGTATGGGGGCACCGGTCGAACACGCCGTGTATCCCGGCGTTATAACAATATCGACACATGCTCTGGCAGTATGCGGGCAATGAAGGTTCCGGCGGCGCTAGGCGCCAGACTCTCGAAAATCCGTCGACCCAGTGCCGACGGACCCGCGGGCATTGCCGCTCCCGCCCGTTCGGACCGTCGGACCAAGCACCTCACCAAACGGCTCAAACCCGGCGACATCGCGATCATCGACCACGTCGACATCGACCGCGTCAGCGCCGAGGCGCTGCTCGACTGCGGGGTTTCGGCCGTACTCAATGTCGCCACCAGCATCAGCGGCCGCTACCCCAACCTCGGCCCCCAGTTGATCGTCGAGGCCGGAATCCCGCTGCTCGACGGCGTCGACCCCGAGGTCTTCGTCCGGGTCCGCGACGGTGAAGTCGTGCGGCTGGAAGGCGGGACCCTCTACCGGAACGGCGAGGTGGTGGCCAAAGGCACCGAGCAGGACGCCGCCTCCATCGAGGCCGCCATGATCGAGGCGAGGGCAGGCCTGTCGGTCCAATTGGAGGCCTTCGCGGCCAACACCATGGAATACCTCAAGCGCGAGCGTGAGCTGCTCATCGAGGGTGTCGGCATACCCGACATCGAGACGCCGATCGAGGGGCGACACGTCCTGATCGTCGTGCGCGGCTACCACTACCGTGAGGACATTGCGGCGCTGCGCTCCTACATCCGCGAGTACCGTCCGATCCTGGCCGGGGTGGACGGCGGAGCCGACGCGCTGCTGGAAGCCGGATACCGGCCCGACATCATCGTCGGAGACTTCGACTCGGTCTCCGACCAGGCGCTCACCTGCGGTGCGGAGCTCGTGGTGCACGCCTATCGCGACGGTCGCGCGCCCGGCCTCAAGCGGATCACCGACCTCGGCCATGCGGCCGTCGTCTTCCCGGCCACGGGCACCAGCGAAGACGTGGCCATGATGCTCGCCGATGACGCGGGAGCGGCGCTGATCGTCGCTGTCGGCACCCACGCCACGCTGGAGGAGTTCCTCGACAAGGGGCGCGCCGGTATGGCCAGCACCTTCCTCACCCGGTTGCGTGTCGGCGGCAAGCTGGTCGACGCCAAAGGCGTCAGCCGCCTGTACCGCAGCCGCATCTCCCCCTGGACACTGCTGGCGCTCGTTGCGGCTTCCCTTCTCACCATTCTGGTCGCGGCCTACAGCTCGCCGGCGGGGCAGGTCTATGTCACCTTCCTCGCCGCGCACTGGGACGCGTTCCACTACTGGCTCACGGGGTTGCTCACGTGATCGATTTCCGCTACCACCTGGTCTCCATCGTCGCGGTCTTTCTGGCGCTGGCGGTCGGTATCGTGCTCGGCACGACCATGCTCCAGGATCCGCTGCTGCACACGCTCCAGTCGGAAACCGCCGACTTGCGCGAGCAGAGCGAAGACCTGCGCGCTGAGAAGGACAACGCCAGCAGGTTCAACGCCGGCGGCGACGAACTCGTCTCCGCCTACGCCGACGAGATGCTGCACAACCGGCTCAGCGGCGTCCGTGTGGCCGTGCTGGAATCGCCGGGCGTGCACGAGGACATGCGCGAGGGCGTCATCGCTCGGATCAAGCAGGCCGGCGGTCGCGTTCCGGGGCGGCTGGTGTTCACCGACACCTACATCGACACCGAGCAGTCGGCATTCATCAACGATCTCACCGATCAGGCCGCCGAAGACATCGACCTGCCGGAGGGGACCTCCCACGAGCGGGCGGGGGCCGTTCTCGCGCGAGCGGTCCTGCGATCGGCCGGTGATCAGGACGACAAGGACGGCGCTGAGGACAAGGACGGCGAGGACGGCAAGGGCGGCGCTGAGGACGGCGAGGACGGAGAGAAGGGCACAACCGAAAGGAAAGACGGCACCAAGGGTGACACGGACGTCGACGCCGAAGCCGTGCTCGCCGCATTCGGCGAGGCCGGCCTGCTGACGGTGCACGGAGAACCCGCGGAAAAGGCCGACATCGGCGTCATCCTCGCCCCGGCCCAGGCCTTCCCCGCCGACGAGGACGCCTCCTCTCCGCACGAGGACGAGCCCCCGCCGGGCAACCGCATCATGCTCGCCCTGGCCCAGGCCTTCGACCGCGCCTCCGACGGCGCGGTCGTCGTGGGCGGCGCCTCCTCGGTCGGCCACAACGGACTGGTGGCGCAGGCGCGTGCGGAAGAGGCGGAGTACAGCACCGTCGACGTCGCCGGACGGGCCACGGGCGATGTGGCCGCCGCGCTCGCTGTGGCCGCCGCCGCTGAAGCACGCAGCGGGCACTACGGCATCGGCGAAGGAGCCGAGGGATTCCTGCCGGACCCGCCTCCCGAAGACAGGGGAGAGAGCAGCACTTCCCAAGACCGCAAGTCACCGCCGCGCCGCGGCGACGGCGATTCGAGGAGCAGCGCGGATTAGCGGAGGCCGCGCGGTCCCTGCCACCGGGGCCGGTGGATCCGAGCACGCTCCATGGTCGCCGACGATGTGCAAAGGAGAACGACCCCCATGGCCGTCCCCCGCCCCGTCCAGGGCCGTTCACCGTGGAAAGGGCCGGTGGGTGCCGCACTGGGTGCCGTCGGTGCCCGGGCCGCCTACGCTCTCTTTGCGCGTTCCTCCCGGCAGGAACCCGCCGATGGCGCCTTCGCCGAGCACATGCGCGATGTGTGGCAGCGCACCAATTTCCGGGGGGAGAACGTCACCCTGCTGGAAGGGCCCGCGCTGGCGGCCGGGGCCTGTGTCGGCACCGCACTGGCGCCGGGGACGCCACGCCGGATGCGTGCGGCGGCCATGATCGCGGCCGCCGGGGCCGCGGGATTCGGGGCCTACGACGACATCGCGGGTTCCGCGGGGACCCGCGGGTTCCGGGGCCACATGGGCGCTTTGGCGCGCGGCGAGGTCACGACCGGTGCGGTCAAGGTCGCCGGGATCGGAGCGGCCGGACTGGCCGCCGCCGCGGTACTCGGCCGACACCCTCTCGACACGCTCGTCGACGGGGCGCTGATCGCGGGGGCGGCGAACCTGTTCAACCTTTTCGACCTGCGTCCGGGGCGCGCCGCAAAAGCGGGACTGATCACCGGGGCCCCTGGGATCTTTGGTCCGTCATCGGGCATCGTCGGCCCCCTCACGGGGGCGACGGCGGCCCTGCTCCCCGAGGACCTGGGAGAACGCGCCATGCTGGGCGATGCCGGGGCCAACGCGATGGGCGCCGCCCTGGGAACCGCGGCGGCGGCGTCCCTGTCGCGTCCGGCCCGCATTGGCCTGCTGGGCGGCGTCATCGGGCTGACACTCGCCGGCGAGTTCGTCAGCTTCAGCCGGGTGATCGCCCGGACACCGCCGCTGCGCCTGCTCGACGGCCTCGGCCGCCGCCCCGCACCGGACCCGGATCCCGCAGCGGCGGATGCCCCGCGGCCCGCGAGACCCGCCTGTGCCCCCGCCTTCCCCCGACAGAGCGCCCCGAGCGCCGGTACGGGATGAGCCTCCGGCGCCCTGCCTGTCCCGGATGGGCTGATTCGATCTCCCGAGGAGCGACGACCAGTTGACGAGGGAACGGATTCGGCGGCTTGGAGCGGGGGTGGCCAAAGCTGCGGCGCTGATCGCCGTGGTCACCGTGTTCGCCCGGCTCGCGGGGTTCGGCCGCACACTCGTGTTCTCACAGACGGTCGGAGACAACTGCCTGGGTACGGCCTATGTCACCGCCAACCAGGTGCCCACGGTCCTGTTCGAGGTGGTGATCGGCGGAGCCCTTTCGGGAATGGTGGTGCCGGTGCTGGCCGCCGCCGCGGCGCACGGGGACCACGAGCATGTGCGTGCGACCGCCTCGGCACTGGTGACGTGGGTGGTGCTCGTCACCGTCCCGCTGAGCCTGCTGCTCGCGGCGGTCGCGCCGCCCGCGATGGCGCTGATGCTGGGCGGTGGAGCGGGCTGCGACCGCGCCGCACTGCTCGCCCTGGCCGTGCGGTTCCTCCTGGTCTTCTCCCCGCAGATCCTCTTCTACGGGTTGGCTGCGGTGCTCTACGGCATTCTGCAGGCCCACCGCCGCTTCCTCGCGCCGGCTCTGGCCCCGCTGGTCTCCAGCCTCGTGGTGATCGCCGCCTACATCGTCTTCGTTCCGCTGGGCGAGGGCTACCAGGACGCCCTTGCCCGCCTGCCGCTCAGCGCCGAACTCACGCTTTCAGCCGGTACCACGGCCGGTGTGGCCGCCCTGTTCGTCACCGCGCTCGTCCCGGCCGCGCGCCTGCGGTTGCGGCTGCGGCCGCGCCTGTCCTTCCCCGAAGGCACGGGGCACCGTGTGCGCTCGCTGGGCCTGGCCGCCCTGCTGCCGCTGGTCGCCATGCAGGTCAGTCTGCTGCTGTCGCTGGCCCTGGCCAACTGGGGCGGTGGGGCCGGTGCGGCGGTGCTCTACAACTACGCCTGGATCCTGTTCACCCTTCCGTACGGGGTGGTGGCGGTTCCGATCGCCACCAGCGCCTTTCCCGCGCTGGCGGTGCGGCACAGCGAACACGACCGGGATGGCTTCGCCCGGCTGCTGGCGGTGAGTGCGCGCGCTTCGGTGGTCATCACGGCGGCGCTGGCCACCGCGCTGGCAGCAGCGGCCGGGCCGGTCGCGGCGGTATTCACCCAGGACGACCCCCTGCCGCTGCAGAGGGCCCTGCTCACCTACGCTCCGGGCATCGTCGGCTTCGGGCTGACGGTGCTGCTCAGCCGGGCGTTGTACGCCTCCCAGCACGGCCGTGCCGCGGCGGCCGCGCAGATCACCGGGTGGGTGGCGGTGATGGCGGCCGGTGTCCTCCTGGTGCGGGCCGTACCGGGTGACTGGACGGTCGCGGCGCTGGGCGCGGCCGCCTCGTTCGGCCTGACGCTGGCCGCTGCGCTGCTCACAGCCGCGGTGCTGGCCGCACACGGGCGGCGGGCGTTCGCCGGACTCGGGCGCGGCCTGCTGGCGGTGCTCGCCGGAGCGGGGATCGGCTACCCGGCCGGTGCGCAGACCACAGCGCTGTTCGACGGTAGGGGAGTGTGGGCGGACACGGGTGCGGCCCTGGCCGGGGGAGGAGCCGCGGTTGTGGCCTTCGGCGCGGTCGCGCTGCTGGTCGACGGGAAGGCGGTGCGCACCGCGCTGACGCGGGCGCGCCCTGCCTACGACGAGGAGGCGCAGAGGTGAGCGGGATGCGGATCGCCCTGGTGATCGCCGTCAGCAGCGGAGGCGTGGGCCACCACGTCCGGTCGCTGGCCGCCGGGCTGGTCGCCGATGGCCATCGTGTCGTGGTGATCGGCCCGGAGGTGACCGAGGAGCTTTTCGCGTTCACCGCCACCGGGGCGTCCTTCGCCGCCGTGGACATCGGGGGCGGACCGCGTCCCGGTCGGGACACGGCCGCGGTCGTGCGGCTGCGCGCCCTCCTCGCCGGCGCTGACGCGGTGCACGCCCACGGGCTGCGCGCCGGGGCCCTGTGCGCGCTGGCCCGGGTGCGGCGGCTGGTCGTTACCATGCACAACGCCCCCCCGGCGGTCGAAGGCCCGAGTTCGCTGGTGTTTCCGGTACTGCAGCGCATCGTCGCCCGCCGTGCCGATGCGGTCCTGGGTGTTTCGGGCGACCTCGTCCGGCGCATGCGCGCATGCGGCGCCCGCCGGGTCGAGCTCGCCGTGGTCACCGCCCCGCCCATGGCCCCCGCGAAACGCACGCGCGAGGAGGTCCGCTCGGAGCTCGGGGTGGCCGGTGAGCGCCCGGTGCTGCTGGTCGTGGCCCGACTCGCCGAGCAGAAAGGGTTGGACGTGCTGCTTGAGGCGGCCCCCGCGATCACTCCTGCGGGCCCGGCCCCTCTCATCGCCGTGGCGGGCGACGGCCCGTTGAAGAAGGAGCTCAGCACCCGTATCGACGCCGAGGGGCTTCCCGTGCGGCTGCTCGGGCACCGCGCCGACATCCCCGACCTTCTGGCCGCGGCGGACATGTTCGTGCTACCCAGCCGTTGGGAAGGGCCGTCGCTGGTCATCATGGAGGCGCTGCGGGCGGGACTGCCCGTCGTAGCGACCCGCGTGGGCGGGATACCCGACCTGTACGCGGGAGTGGCGCTCCTCGTGCCGCCAGGGGACGCCGCCGCGCTCGCCGGGGAGGTGACACACGTGCTCGACGATCCGGACCTGGCGGAGCGGCTGCGGCGCGGCGCCGCGCACGCGGCTGTGCGATTGCCCACGGTCGAGGACACGCTGGAGCAGGTGCTGCGGGTTTACGCGTCGCTCGCAAAGCGCTGATCGGCCGGAAGCCCTGGGACCGCGGGGGCGGGGGGTGGCAACGGGGCGACCACCCCTCTGAGGTGGCGCGCGCCGCGGCGGATGCGGTGATGTAGACACCGGAATCGATGGCATGATGAGGACTGTTCCGGGAACGATGGCAGAGCGCCAGGCGTTCGACTCCCGGACGATGTATGCGAGGGGAGTATCCCTTCCGCGACGGTGCCGTCATCACGGATCGCGGTGGCGCGGACCCGGTGCCGTCGGCCCACGAGACACCCTGACCTGTGCCGTACGACACCGTGGGCGGGAGAGACCTCCGGTGAACAGCACTGCCCGAGCTCGGGCAGGTGATCCGGAGGAGGGTTCTCATGGATGTCCCCATGTGGGGGTGGCTGGCCACGATCGGCGCGATGGTCGCGATCCTGGCCGTCGACCTCGTCATTGTCGACCGCCCGTGGAACAAGAGCGGACCGCGGGAGTTCTCCCTGAAGGAGGCCGCCTGGTGGGCGGTCTTCTACATCGGTATCGCGGTCCTGTTCGGCTTCGGGCTCTGGTATGTCTCGGGCGCCACAGTGGCGGGCGAGTACTTCGCCGGCTACGTCACCGAGAAGAGCCTGAGTGTCGACAACCTCTTCGTCTTCTACCTGATCATGGCCAGTTTCGCGGTGCCCCGGAAATACCAGCACGAAGTGCTGCTGGTGGGCATCGTCATCGCACTCGTCATGCGCGGGGTCTTCATCACGGTGGGCGCGCAGGCCATCAACGCCTGGAGCGAGGTCTTCTACCTCTTCGGGGCCTTCCTCATCTACACCGCGATCAAGATCGTCCGGGACCATGTCAAGGACGAGGAAGAGAACGAGGACTTCGCCGACAGCTTCGCGGTGCGCATGGTCAAAAGGATCTGGCCGGTCACCGACGACTACCGCGGTACGCGCCTGACCGTGGTGGAGAACGGGCGGCGCCACGTCACCCCGATGCTCATGGTCATCGTCGCGATCGGCGTCACCGACCTGGTGTTCGCGGTCGACTCCATCCCGGCCATCTTCGGCCTCACCCAGGACCCCTACATCGTCTTCACCGCCAACGCGTGGGCCCTGCTGGGGCTGCGCCAGCTCTACTTCCTGCTGGCCGGGCTGATGGACCGGCTTTCGCTCATCAGTTGGGGGCTGGCCGCGATCATGGTGTTCATCGGCATCAAGATGATCCTGCACGCGCTGCACGAGAACGGTGTGCCCGTCCCGGAGATCGGCACCGGGGTCTCCTTGACGGTCATCATCGGGGTGATGGCGGTGACCATCGCCGCCAGCCTGATGAGGTCGGGATCTGGCGCCCGGGGCAACGCTGGGCGGGATCCGCGCGGCGCGAGGCCGGAATGATTCTTCTTCGAACGCGTGTTCGTCTATAGTGGGGGTGCTCGCCGAGCCGCCGGCGGGCACCGGGCTCCTACCGCGGGCGGGAAGTCTGCGCCCGGCAGAAGCGTTACCGTTAAAGGCCTGAGCCGCGCGGCGGTCGGTGCATCTCGGTGCCGGCGCCGTCCCACGGAAGAGGCCTGCCCCCGTGGTATCCGCAATTCGGGCCTCCGCGTGCCGCTGCGCGTGAGCCGACGCCGAAAGGGCTGATTCAAGCACTATGGCCGAGCAGTTGGTGATCCGGGGCGCCCGGGAGCACAACCTCAAGGACGTCTCGCTGGACCTGCCGCGTGACGCGATGATCGTGTTCACCGGCCTGTCGGGATCGGGAAAGTCGTCGCTGGCCTTCGACACGATCTTCGCCGAGGGGCAGCGGCGGTACGTGGAGTCGCTGTCGGCCTACGCGCGGCAGTTCCTCGGCCAGATGGACAAACCGGATGTCGACTTCATCGAAGGGCTGTCTCCGGCGGTCTCCATCGACCAGAAGTCGACCAGCCGCAATCCGCGTTCCACGGTCGGCACCATCACCGAGGTCTATGACTACCTCCGCCTGCTGTGGGCGCGCATCGGCGTGCCGCACTGTCCGGCCTGCGGCCGAGAGATCGCCCGGCAGACCCCGCAGCAGATCGTCGACCGGGTGCTGGAGCTCACCGAGGGCACCCGCTTCCAGGTGCTCGCTCCGGTCGTGCGCGGACGCAAGGGCGAGTACGTCGAGCTGTTCAAGGACCTGCAGAGCAAGGGCTACACCCGTGCCATGGTCGACGGTTCCATGGTCCGGCTCGACGAGGCGCCCGCACTGCAGAAGTACGAGAAGCACGACATCTCCGTGGTGGTCGACCGGCTCACCGTCAAGGAATCCGCGAAGAAGCGGCTGACCGACTCCGTGGAGACCGCGCTGCGGCTCGCGGCCGGAACCATCGTGCTGGACTTCGTCGACCTGCCCGCCGACGACCCCGACCGCGAGAAGATCTTCTCCGAGCACCTGTACTGCCCCTACGACGACCTCTCGTTCGAGGAGCTGGAGCCCCGGTCGTTCTCGTTCAACTCGCCTTACGGCGCCTGCCCCGACTGCGCCGGCCTGGGCACCCGCATGGAGGTCGACCCCGAACTGCTCGTACCCGACCCCGCCAAGACCCTGGCGGAGGGAGCCATCGCCTGCTGGTCGGGCGGGCACGCCTGGGAGTACTTCGGCCGGCTGATGCAGGCGGTCGGCGACGCCGTCGGCTTCGACCTCGACACCCCGTGGGAGCGGCTGCCCAAGGCAGGGCGCAAAGCGCTGCTGCACGGCCACGAGACCCAAGTGCACGTGCGCTACCGCAACCGCTACGGGCGCAACCGCTCCTACTACACCAGCTTCGAGGGCGCCATCCCGTGGGTGAAGCGGCGCCACTCCGAGAGCGAGAGCGACAGCAGCCGCGAGCGCCTCGAAGGCTTCATGCGCACCGTTCCGTGCTCCACCTGCCATGGGCAGCGCCTCAAGCCCGTGGTGCTCGCCGTAACGGTCGGCGGCGCCTCGATCTCCGAGGTGAGTTCGATGCCGCTGAACGAGTGCGCCGAGTTCCTGCGCGACCTCGAATTGAGCGAGCGCGACCAGGCCATCGCCGCTCAGGTGCTCAAGGAGATCAACGCACGCCTGGGCTTCCTGCTCGATGTGGGCCTGGACTACCTCAGCCTGGAACGGCCCGCCGGATCGCTCTCCGGCGGTGAGGCCCAGCGCATCCGGCTGGCCACCCAGATCGGCTCCGGGCTCGTCGGCGTCCTCTACGTCCTCGACGAGCCCTCTATCGGCCTGCACCAGCGCGACAACTTCCGGCTGCTGGAGACCCTGCAGCGGCTCCGCAACATCGGCAACACCCTCATCGTCGTGGAGCATGACGAGGACACCATCAAGTCCGCCGACTGGGTCGTCGACATCGGCCCCGGCGCCGGCGAGCACGGCGGCGACGTCGTGGTGTCCGGAACCGTGGAGGACCTGCTCGCCAGCGCCTCCTCCGCCACCGGGGACTACCTGGCCGGGCGGCGCCGGATCGAGGTGCCGACCACCCGCCGGCCCACGGTCAAAGGACGGGAACTCCTCGTCAAGGGCGCCCGGGAGAACAACCTGCACGACATCGATGTCGCGTTCCCGCTCGGAGTTTTCACCGCGGTCACGGGCGTCTCAGGATCGGGCAAGTCCACCCTCGTCAACGAGATCCTGTACAAGGCGCTGGCCAAAGAGCTGCACGGCGCGCGTTCGGTGCCCGGCCGGCACACCAGGATCAATGGACTGAACCAGGTCGACAAAGTCGTGCACGTCGATCAGAGCCCGATCGGCCGCACCCCGCGCTCCAACCCCGCGACCTACTCCGGGGTGTTCGACCACATCCGCAAACTGTTCGCGCAGACCGCCGAGGCGAAGATGCGCGGCTACCAGCCGGGCCGCTTCTCGTTCAACATCAAGGGCGGCCGCTGCGAGGCGTGCTCGGGCGACGGCACGATCAAGATCGAGATGCAGTTCCTCCCGGACGTCTACGTCCCGTGCGAGGTGTGCCACGGGGCGCGGTACAACCGCGAGACCCTTGATGTGCACTACAAGGGAAAGACCATCGCCGACGTCTTGGACATGCCGATCGAGGAGGCACTGGACTTCTTCGAACCCATCTCCGCGATCCGTCGGCACATGCAGACGCTCAATGATGTCGGCCTGGGCTACGTGCGGCTCGGGCAGCCGGCGACCACGCTCTCCGGCGGTGAGGCGCAACGGGTCAAGCTCGCTTCCGAACTGCAGCGCCGGTCCACCGGGCGCACCGTCTATGTACTGGACGAGCCCACCACCGGCCTGCACTTCGAGGACATCCGCAAGCTCTTGGCGGTGCTGAACCGGCTCGTCGATAGCGGGAACACGGTGATCGTCATCGAGCACAACCTCGACGTCATCAAGACCGCCGACCACATCGTCGACATGGGCCCCGAAGGCGGCTCGCGAGGCGGCACGGTCGTCGCTACCGGCACCCCCGAGGAGGTCGCGGCCATGGACGCGTCCTACACCGGGCAGTTTCTCACCAAGGTCATGGGCTGACCGCACGCGAGCCGCCCGGCGGCCTGCGGGGCCGGCGGCGGTGGTGGGCAGCCGAAAGGGTCGGTATCGTTGCTGCGCGCCTATCCGCCCGAGGTGCGTTCTTTTCTGCCATGCAACGATCTTCAGGAGGTTCGGAGCCCAATGAACCATCCACCGCCGTCGTGGAACGATGGCACGGGTGCTCCCGAGGGCGTCGGTGCTCCCGGACAGCAGGGGTGGTCCGCAGGGCAGGAGGGTGCCTCCGCTCCGCCGCCCTACCGCGGCCCCGACTTCTCCGCAAAGGCCTCCGCTCCGCCGCCCTACCGGCCGCCGGAGGGCAACGGGCAGGAAGCGGCGCGGTTCCGGGGAGAGCGCTACGTCCTGGCCACCTGGGGGCAGCGGGCCGTAGCGCGGATCATCGACGAGATCGCGGTGGCCATCCCCGCCTCGGTCGCGGGTGTCGCCGTCGGTTTCATGCTGGCCGGCGGACAGTTCCTGTTCGGTGACCACACGGGCGACGCGATCAGCCGCAACTTCGCGATCATCTTCTACGTCTGCCTCTTCCTCGGCTATACCGCCTATGACGCGGTGTGCGTGAAGAAGTGGCGCCGCACCTTCGGCAAGCGCCTCATGCGGCTGCAGGTGACACCGTCTGACGGGGCGGGGCGGCAGGGGCCGATCCCGGTGGCGTCGATCACGGCCCGGGCAGCCCTGTTCCATGTCCCGGCTCTGACCTACTGGAGTACGGGTTGGATGGTCATCGCTTTTCTGCTGTTCCTGGTCTTTTGCGTGTTCTGGCCTCTGTGGGATAAGCCGAACCGCCAGGGGATGCACGACAAGCTCGCCCGCACGGTCGTGGTGCGGACCGGCTGACCTGGTCGCCGAACGGCCGTACACCCCCGTACGCTGCACACCTGAACCGGCACTACAGTCTGTAGTAGCAGTTTCGAAGAAGCGAAGGGAGCCCGCGTGATGGCTGCGGGGCGGACGTGTGCATGCGGCATGAGCCGAAGGCGGCTCCTCGGTGCGGCGGGGGCAGCGGGGGTCGCCGTAATCGGTGCGGGCGCCTGCGCCGGTGACGAAGGCAAGCCCGCGCCGCAGGACGCGGTGAAGGGGACGGTGGTCGCGCAGACCACCGACGTCCCCGAGGGCGGCGGGGCGGTCTTTCCCGAGTCCAAGCTCGTCATCACCCAGCCGAAGAAGGGCGAGTTCAAGGCCTACAGCGCCGTGTGCAGCCACGCCGGATGCACGGTCCAGGAGGTCGAGCAGACCATCAACTGCCTGTGCCACGGCAGCGAGTTCGACATCGCGACCGGGGACGTGCTGAAGGGGCCGGCCACCGAGCCGCTGGAGGAGCTGGCCGTCACAGTGGAGGGCACCGACATCACGCTCGACGCGTGACCGGACGATTTCGGCGGGCCGCCCTCCCGGGGCGGCCCGCCGGCCTGTGAAGCGGCCGGTGCCGGTCATTCCCCCTCGGAGCCGCCGTCGCCGTCTTCGGGCGCCTCCTCGCCTCGGGACCCCTTTGTCCGCAGGGATCCGTTCGGGCCGCCAGAGTTGCCGACGGCACTGGCCCGCGGTGTGGAGCGGCGGAAGGCCGACTCCGGGAAGACCGCGGCATAGGGCGGCTGTTCTTCGCCCCCGATGAACTCGGTCCGGCGGCGCGGCACCGCCTCCGGGACGTTCTCGGAGATGAAGGTGACCAGGTGCTCGCGCAGGTCGCAGCAGAGGTTCCAGCGGGCGTCGGAGTCGGCGGTGGTGACCACCGCGCGCAGCTCGACGACCCCGCCGTCCAGGATGTCGGTGGCCTGCAGCGACCACCGCCGCCCGTCCCACAAGGGGTGATTGGTGACGTAATTGCCGGTCACCTGGCGAATCCGCTCGATCGGGACGGACCAGTCCAGCCGCAGCATCACCCAGCCGGTGATGGAGGCGCCCTGCTTGGTCCAGTTCTCGAACGCGTTGTTGGTGAAGTGGGATACCGGGACCACGAGCCGCCGCTCGTCCCAGATCCGCAGGGTCACGTTGGTCAGGCTCAGCTCTTCAACGCGGCCCCACTCTCCCTCGAAGACGATGACATCGTTGATCCGCAGCGCGTCGCTGAAGGCGAGCTGCAGGCCGGCGAAGACGTTGCCCAGCGTGGATTGAGCGGCGATACCGGCGACCACCGACAGCAGCCCTGCGGAGGCCAGCAGCCCGGCGCCGATTCCCTGTACCGCGGGGAAGGTGAACAGGATCGCGGCCACGGCCAGGACGCCGATGATCGTGGCGGCGATCCGGCGCAGCAGCCGGACCTGTGTCTGCAACCGACGGGAGCGCCCGTCGTCATCGCGATTCTTGGCCGCGAGCTTGCTCAGCACCATGTCGGTGATCGCATAGGCGATGCTCAGGGCGAGCCAGGTCAGCGCGCCGATCATCAGGATCCGCATCCCGTGCATGATCAGCGGGTAGAGGGACTTGTCCGCCATCTGGGCCCGCGTGGGCAGCGCGATGTTGGCCCCGACGACCGCGGCTGCGAGGTAACCCGAATTCCGACAGCGCCGCACCAGGGGGTCGGCCATTCCCCAGACTCGGGAGAGCTGATGGGTCAGCAGCCAGTGCACTATCGTGACGAGGAGCACGGAGACCGCTATGGCGACGCCGATCGCGATCCACTGTGCGACATCCACGGGAACGATCCCCCCTGCGAAAAACCGTCGGTACCCGCCCAACCTAGGGCATGCGAATGCCGGATCGTGACGCTCGGAGAGTGAGTATCCACATGTCCCGGGGGACGCGCGCCGGGCCGCCGGCCGGCGAATCCGCCATTGCGCGACAGTACCCGTTGAACGGGGCGCGGCCCCGGCTTCCAGGGGCGGGAGTATGCCAATGTCGGCGCGCCTGACCACAATGGAGATATGGCAGCCCAACCTCATCTGCGGCCCCGTCCGGATTCGATTCCGACCTCCCCGGGGGTGTACCGCTTCCGCGACGAGCACGGCCGGGTCATCTACGTGGGCAAGGCGAAGAACCTGCGTGCGCGGCTCTCGTCCTACTTCCAGGATTTCGCGGGGCTGCACCCCCGCACCCAGACGATGGTCTCCACCGCCGCCGATGTCGACTGGACGGTGGTGGGCACGGAGGTGGAGGCGCTGCAGCTGGAGTACTCCTGGATCAAGGAGTACGACCCGAGGTTCAACGTCAAGTACCGGGATGACAAGAGCTACCCCTACCTCGCGGTCACCATGGGCGAAGAGTATCCGCGGGTGCAGGTCATGCGCGGAGCCAAGCGCAAGGGGGTCCGCTACTTCGGTCCGTACGGGCACGCCTGGGCCATTCGGGAGACCGTCGACCTGCTGCTGCGGGCGTTTCCGGTGCGGACCTGCTCGGCAGGGGTCTTCCGCAGCGCCCGCAACAGCGGGCGGCCCTGTCTGCTCGGCTACATCGACAAGTGCTCCGCGCCCTGCGTAGGCCGGGTGGACGCGGCGGAGCACCGGCGGCTGGCCGAAGACTTCTGTTCGTTCATGGCCGGCGAGACCAGCCGGTTCATCCGCCGGTTGGAGCAGAGTATGCGCGATGCGGCGGCCGAGCAGGAATACGAGCGGGCCGCGCGCCTCCGTGACGACATCGAGGCGCTGCGCACCGCGCTGGAGAAGCAGTCCGTTGTGCTCGGCGACTCGACCGACTGCGACGTCATCGCCTTTGCCGAGGACCAGCTTGAGGCCGCCGTTCAGGTCTTCTACGTGCGCGGCGGCCGGATCCGCGGACAGCGGGGCTGGGTCGTGGACAAGGTCGAGGACGTCGGCACCGGTGAACTCGTCGAGCGCTTTCTCGCCCAGACCTATGGGGGCGAAAGAGCAGACGGCACGGAAGACGCGGGGGCGGCGATCGCGCGCGAGGTCCTGGTATCGGCGCCGCCGGCCGATCACGACGCGGTCGTGGCCTGGCTCAGCGAACGGCGCGGGGCCGCCGTCGATCTGCGGGTACCCCGGCGCGGCGACAAGAAGGCCCTGATGGAGACGGTGGCCAAGAACGCCGAGCAGGCGCTGGCCCGGCACAAGACACAGCGTGCGAGCGACCTCACCACGCGCAGCCGCGCCCTCGGCGAGATCCAGGAGGCGCTCGGCCTGGCCGAGGCGCCCTTGCGCATCGAGTGCTATGACGTCTCCAACCTGATGGGCGAGAACGTTGTGGCGTCCATGGTGGTGTTCGAGGACGGCATGGCCCGCAAATCCGAGTACCGCCGGTTCAGTATCCGCGGCACGAGCAGGGGCGACGCAGAGCAGAACGATGTCGCGTCGATGCACGAGGTCATCAAGCGGCGGTTCGCCCGCTACCTTGAGCAGGGACGGCGCGACGGCGAACTCGCCCGGATGGGCGAGACCTCCGGCGGGAACGGAGCGGACCCGTCCAGTCAGGGCACGGCCGACGGCGAGAAGGCGGGCGCGGCGCCCGCGAAGTTTGCCTACCCGCCTAACCTGGTGGTAGTGGACGGCGGCCGTCCGCAGGTCCAGGCCGCGCAGCGCGCGCTGAACGAACTCGGCATCGATGACATCGCTGTGTGCGGTCTGGCCAAACGGCTGGAAGAGGTGTGGCTGCCCGACGACGAGGACCCGGTCATCCTGCCGCGCGCGGGGGAGGGGCTGTATCTGCTGCAGCGGGTGCGCGATGAGGCGCACCGGTTCGCGATCACCTACCACCGCCAGAAGCGGGCCAAGGCGCTCACCGGCAGCGCGTTGGACGAACTGCCGGGCCTGGGGCCCGCTCGGCGCAACGCGCTGCTGAAGCACTTCGGGTCGGTGAAGCGGCTGGCCGCAGCTACAGCGGAGGAGATCGCGGAGGTGCCGGGTATCGGACGGCGGACCGCCGAGACGATCTATGACCGGTTGAACGGCGTATCGGAAGGTGCGAGTGCGCACGAAGGCGACCACGAAGGCGACGATCAGAAGGGCGGTACACGGGCCGCGAAACGCGGACCGGGGGACAACAGTGAGCGCAGCAATGGGCAATGAGCAGATGGCGGGCAGTTTCAGCGGGGAGCTCCCGCCCGAGGTCGTCATCATCACGGGGATGTCGGGGGCCGGGCGGAGCACGGCGGCACGGGCGTTGGAGGACCTGGACTGGTTCGTCGTCGACAACCTGCCGCCGGGGCTGCTGCCGACCATGATCGACCTGGCCGGCCGCACACAGGGCGCCGTGCCGCGGGTCGCGGCGGTCGTGGACGTGCGCAGTATGGCCTTCACCGAGGACCTGCTGTCGACGGTGGAGGAGCTGCGGCGGCGCGGTATCACCGCGCGTGTGGTGTTCCTCGAAGCGGCGGATGAGGAACTGGTGCGCCGCTTCGAAAGCGTGCGGCGCCCGCACCCGCTGCAGGCGGACAACCGCCTCACCGACGGCATCGCCCGGGAACGCGAGACACTGCGTGCGATACGGGGCGAGGCCGACCTCGTCATCGACACCTCGCAGCTCAACATCCACCAGTTGAAGGCGAAGGTGATCGGTTTCTTCGGCGCGGCCGAAGAGACGAAGCTGCGGGCCAATGTGGTTTCGTTCGGGTTCAAGCACGGCCTCCCGGTGGACGCCGACCTCGTTCTCGACTGCCGGTTCCTGCCCAATCCCCATTGGGTTCCCGAGCTGCGTCCGATGAGCGGGCGCGACGCACCTGTGCGCGAGTACGTCCTCGCGCAGAACGGCGCCAAGGAGATGCTGGACTCCTACGTCGAAGTGCTGCGGCTGATCATCGACGGGTACCGGCGCGAAGGAAAGCACTACATGACGCTCGCCGTCGGTTGCACAGGGGGCAGGCACCGCAGTGTCGCCATGGCCGAGCGGTTCGGTGAGCGGCTGCGCGAGCAGGGGCTGGATGTGAACGTCGCGCACCGCGACGTCGGGCGGGAGTGACCCTTACAACGGTGTGGCGCAGAAGCGAATAGCCAAGCGGCCCGGCGGTCTCTAGCATTGGCTCGTTTACCCGTGCTGCCCCGCTCGTTGTGGCGCGGTGCGTATATCGACGGGATACAAGAGGTACGCGGACTCAGATGTCAGACAACATCCACGCGGACGCGAACGAGCGCTGTGACGACGCCTTCGCGGACGCGGTCGGCCGGTCGGGGCGCGCATGCGCGCGGTCGGTCGATGCCTCCTCTCCACCGCGGGTCGTCGCGCTCGGCGGGGGGCATGGGCTGCACGCCTCCCTTTCGGCGCTGCGTCGGGTGACCACGGACGTCACCGCGGTGGTGACGGTCGCCGATGACGGCGGGTCCAGCGGGCGGTTGCGCCGGGAACTGGGGGTGCTTCCCCCCGGCGACCTGCGCATGGCGCTGGCCGCGCTCTGCGGAGACGACGAATGGGGCCACACCTGGAGTGAGGTGATCCAGCACCGCTTCCGCTCCGAGGGGGAGCTGCACGGCCACGCGGTGGGCAACCTGCTCATCGTCGCGTTATGGGAGCTGCTCGGCGATTCGGTGGCCGGGCTGGACTGGGTCGGCCAGCTGCTGGGCGCGCACGGGCGGGTGCTGCCGATGTCCTCGGTGCCGTTGGACATCGTCGCGAAGGTAGAGGGGGTCGACGAGGCGCGGCCGTTCGACGTCACGACGGTCCGCGGCCAGGTGGCCTGCGCCAGCACACGGGGGCGGGTGAAGTCGATCTCCCTGGTTCCCGAGATGCCGCCGGCGTCGCCGCAGGCGGTGAAAGCGGTGCGCGAAGCCGACTGGATCGTCTTCGGCCCGGGGTCCTGGTTCACCAGTGTGCTGCCCCACCTGCTGGTGCCCGATCTTGCCGACGCTCTGGTCGCCAGCCGCGCGCGCAGGCTGGTGGCGCTGAACCTCTCCCCGCAGCGGGGCGAGACCGACGGGTTCAGTCCAGAGACCTATCTGGAGGTCCTCTCCGCGCACGCGCCGCGGTTGGGGGTGGACGTCGTGCTGGCCGACAGCGGCGCCGTAGAAGACACCGACCGGCTCAGCGAAGCGGCCGAGAAGCTCGGCGGCCGCCTGGTCCTCGCGGAGGTGAAAGCCCTCGACGGATCGCCGCGGCACGACCCCGACCGGCTGGCCGCGGCGTTCGACGAGATCTTCCGGAACTAATGCGGGCGGCCCCGGTTGCCGGGGACCGATCAGGGTAGCCTCCCCGGCGTGGCGGAGCAGCGCATCAGTGTCCAGCGGGTCCACGACGTGGTGAAGGGCGAGGCGGACCCCCGGGGACGGGTCTTTCTGGTCGACCGGTTGTGGCCGCGCGGGGTGCGCAAGGAGGCGCTGGCTCTCGACGGCTGGCCGAAGGACGCCGCCCCCAGTTCGCAATTGCGCCGGTGGTTCGGGCACGACCCGGCACGGTGGGATGATTTCGCGGACCGCTATCACGCAGAACTCCAGTCCCGTCCCGAGGCACTGGAGCCGCTCCTTGCGGCGCTCGGTGAAGGGGCCGTCACCCTGCTGTACGCGGCTCGTGACACCGAGCACAACAACGCCGTCGTGCTGCGCGACCACCTGCTGCATCTGTTCGAGCAGGGGCACTAGGGCGGACGGGTCCTCGGCGGTCCGGCCTTGGGCGGGCGGGGCGGCCGCGCGTTGCGCGGTACGGCCGTCCGAATGCGGAGAAGTCGGTCGCGGCTCGATCAGCGCGGGCGGACACGCGGCCACGGGCGTGGCCAACGGGCGCTGGGCCAGTAGTCTGCCACGAAAAGCGTGCAATCCATCGCGCGTCGCGGCGGCGGTGGCCGAGTGACAGGGGGGACGGCATCCATGGCGATGACCGGCGTGGTGAAGGACGAGTTGAGTCGGCTGACCGTTCTCAAGCCATGTTGCCGGAAGGCCGAGGTCTCCACGATTCTCCGCTTCACCGGCGGGCTGCACCTGGTGAGCGGGCGTATCGTGATCGAAGCCGAACTCGACACCGGAGCGGCCGCGCGGCGGCTGCGCAAGGACATCTCCGAGGTGTTCGGCCACGAGTCCGAGGTCGTCGTCCTGTCTCCCAGCGGACTGCGCAAGGGCAACCGCTACGTCGTCCGGGTGATCAAGGACGGCGAGAGCCTGGCCCGGCAGACGGGGCTCATCGACAACAACGGGCGACCGGTGCGCGGGCTGCCGCGGCACGTCGTCGCGGGCGGGGCCTGCGATGCCGAGTCGGCGTGGCGCGGCGCGTTCATCGCCCACGGGTCGCTGACCGAGCCGGGGCGGTCGATGTCGCTGGAGGTCACATGTCCGGGGCCGGAAGCGGCGCTGGCGCTGGTGGGGGCGGCGCGGCGGCTGAAGGTGCACGCCAAGGCGCGCGAGGTGCGCGGTGTGGACCGCGTGGTGGTGCGCGACGGCGATTCCATCGGGGCGATGCTCACCCTGCTGGGGGCGCACCAGAGCGTGCTGGCCTGGGAGGAGCGGCGGATGCGCCGGGAGGTGCGGGCCACCGCCAATCGGCTGGCCAATTTCGACGATGCCAACCTGCGGCGCAGCGCCCGAGCCGCGGTGGCGGCGGGAGCGCGCGTGGAGCGCGCCCTGGAGATCCTGGGTGATGAGGCGCCCGAGCACCTGGTGGCGGCCGGCCGGTTGCGGCTGGCGCACAAGCAGGCGTCGCTGGAGGAGCTCGGGCAGTTGTCCTCGCCGCCGCTCACCAAGGACGCGATCGCGGGGCGCATCCGGCGGCTGCTCGCGATGGCCGACAAACGCGCCTGTGACCTGGGTATCCCCGGGACCGACGCGAATCTGACCCCGGACATGCTGGTTCCTTGACGCCGGGGGCCCGGGCCCGCTCCGCCGCGGCGGGCCGCCGCCAGGGGTGTACCCGCGGTGAGCCGCGGATTATGCTCCACGCGCATGATCGTTTCCCGGCGGCCGCGCGCTTCCGGCCGGATCAGGTGCGGCGCTCGCCGTCGCGCCGTCGGCCCCGCCCCCTCGCTGAGTACCGTCGGCGGCACCGGCTGTGATGTGCGGTTCTGTGATGGGAAAACCCGTAGCGATAACTTCGGAAAATGGTCTAGACCTCACGAGTTCCGCGGTGCCAGCATGGTTGTCGGGGCGCTATAGGATGCGGCGCGGCGGGCGGGGTTCCTCCCCGCTGATCGGCCGTAGCGATAGGCTCGGTCGTGTCCCCTGCGCCCGCCTTCCGCGGTCCGGCGTGCGGTGTCGGACGCGTCAGCGATTCATACGAACACGTGAGGAGATTGGTACCGTGACCATCCGTGTAGGCGTGAACGGCTTCGGTCGGATCGGCCGCAACTTCTGGCGCGCGGTCCAGGCCGCCGGGAGCGAGGTCGAGGTCGTCGCGGTCAACGACCTCACCGACAACGCCACCCTTGCCCACCTGCTCAAGTACGACACCGTGCTCGGCACCCTCGACGGCGACATCGAGGTCGGCGAGGACAGCATCCGTGTCGGCAATGCCACGATCAAGACCCTCGAGCAGCGCGACCCGGCCCAGCTGCCCTGGGGCGACCTCGGCGTCGACGTCGTCATCGAGTCCACCGGACGCTTCACCAAGGCCGAGGACGCCAGGAAGCACATCGACGCCGGCGCCAAGAAGGTCGTCATCTCCGCGCCCGCCAAGGGCGAGGACCTGACCGTGGTCATGGGCGTCAACGACGACAAGTACGACGCCGCGCAGCACCACATCGTGTCCAACGCCTCCTGCACCACCAACTGCGTGGCGCCGATGGCCAAGACGCTGCTGGACAACTTCGGCATCGTCAAGGGCCTGATGACCACGGTGCACGCCTACACCAACGACCAGGTCATCCTGGACTTCCCGCACAAGGACCTGCGGCGTGCCCGCGCCGCCGCGCAGAACATCATCCCGACCACCACCGGGGCCGCCAAGGCCACCGCGCTGGTGCTGCCCGAACTGCAGGGGAAGCTGGACGGCATGGCCATGCGCGTCCCGGTGCCGGACGGCTCCGTGACCGACCTGGTCGTCGAGGTCGAGCGCGAGGTCACCAAGGACGAGGTCAACGCCGCGTTCCGGAACGCCGCTGAGGGGCCGCTCAAGCAGGTCCTGCACTACACCGAGGACCCGATCGTCTCCTCCGACATCGTCGGCACCGCGCCCTCCTGCACGTTCGACGCCAGCTTGACCATGACCTTCGGCAACACGGTCAAGATCATCGGCTGGTACGACAACGAGTGGGGCTACTCCAGCCGACTCGTGGACGTGGCCAAGCTGGTCGGCTCCAATCTCTGACCGGCACGCGAGCGCTACGACCGCGGGCGCCGGGCGGCGCCCCTTCCACTGTGAAGGGGCGCCGCCGTGCGGTGCGCCCGATGTCCCGTCCCACCGGAAATGGAGAGCAGCATGCGGACGATCGACGACCTCGACGTCTCGGGCAAGCGCGTGTTCGTCCGGGCCGATCTGAACGTGCCCCTCGACGGTGACCGCATCACCGACGACGGCCGGATCCGGGCGAGCCTGCCCACCATCACCACGCTTCGCGAACGCGGCGCCCGCGTCATCGTCGCCGCCCACCTCGGCCGCCCCAAGGGCACGGCCGATCCCGCCTACTCCCTGCGCCCGGTCGCCGCGCGGCTGGGCGAGCTGCTCGGCGCAGAGGTCGCCTTCGCCACCGACACCGCCGGGGAGTCGGCCCGCGCCGTGAGCGCCGGCCTTGCCGACGGCCAGGTCGCGCTCGTGGAGAACCTGCGCTTCGAGCCGGGCGAGACCAGCAAGGACGACACCGAACGCGGAGAGTTCGCCGACCGCCTCGCCCAGCTCGCCGACCTCTACGTCGGCGACGGCTTCGGCGCGGTGCACCGCAAACACGCGAGCGTCTACGATCTGCCGCAGCGGCTGCCGCACGCCGTCGGCGGGCTGGTGCTGACCGAGGTCGAGGTGCTGCGCAGGCTCACCTCCGCCCCCGAGCGGCCCTACGCTGTGGTCCTCGGCGGGTCCAAGGTCTCCGACAAGCTCGGCGTCATCGACAACCTCCTGGGCACCGCGGACCGCCTGCTCATCGGGGGCGGCATGGTCTTCACCTTCCTCAAGGCCAAGGGGCACGAGGTCGGGAGCAGTCTGCTGGAGACCGACCAGCTCGACACGGTCCGGGAGTACCTGGACCGCGCTGAGGAACAGGGAGTGGAGATCGTGCTGCCGGTGGACGTCGTGGCCGCGGAGGCGTTCGCCGCCGACGCGCCGCACGACCCGGTCGACGTCGACGCCATCCCGGCCGACCGCATGGGCCTGGACATCGGCCCGAAGAGCCGGGAACTGTTCGCGGCCAAGCTGGCCGATGTCCGGACCGCCTTCTGGAACGGGCCCATGGGCGTCTTCGAGATGGAGCCGTACTCGCACGGCACGCGCGCGCTGGCGCAGGCCCTTATCGACTCTGGTGCGTTCACCGTGGTCGGCGGCGGCGACTCGGCCGCGGCCGTGCGCGCTCTGGGCTTCGACGAGGCGGCGTTCGGCCACATCTCCACGGGCGGCGGCGCCAGCCTGGAATACCTGGAGGGCAAGACGCTGCCCGGCATCGACGCCCTGGACGACTGATACGGCGCCCGCGGCGCGGACATGCCCGGCCGCGGGCGCACACCGGCATTGAATGGTTCGAGGAAACGACAATGGCAGAGGCCAAGCGCAAGCCGCTGATCGCGGGTAACTGGAAGCTGAACAACAACCACCTTGAGGCCATCGCCCTGGTGCAGAAGATCGCGTTCTCCCTCAAGGACGCCGACTTCGACACCGCCGAGATCGTGGTGCTGCCGCCGTTCACCAGTCTGCGCAGCGTGCAGACCCTGGTCGACGGCGACAGGCTGAAGATCGGATACGGGGCGCAAGACATCTCCCAGCACGACAAGGGCGCCTACACCGGCGAGGTCTCCGGTGCGATGCTGGCCAAGCTCGACTGCTCCTACGTACTCGCCGGCCACTCCGAGCGTCGCGAATACCACAAAGAGGACGACGCGGTCGTCAACGCCAAGGTCAAGGCGGCCTTCGCCAACGGCATCACACCGATCCTGTGCCTGGGCGAAGGGCTGGACGTGCGCAAGGCGGGTGAGCAGGTGCCCCACACCCTCGCCCAGCTGGAGGGCGCGCTGAAGGAGGTCACGGCGGAGCAGGCGGCCCGCCTGGTCGTCGCCTACGAGCCCGTCTGGGCGATCGGAACCGGCGAGGTCGCCACGCCCGACGACGCCCAAGAGGTCTGCGGGGCACTGCGGGTGCGTCTCGGCGAGCTGTACTCTCCGGAGGTCTCCCGGCAGACCCGTATCCTCTACGGCGGTTCGGTAAAAGCCGACAACATCGCCGGGATCATGGCCAAGAGCGACGTCGACGGTGCTCTGGTGGGCGGCGCGAGCCTCAAGCCCGACGAGTTCGTCAAACTGGCCCGCCTGGGGGAGCAGGGCTGAACCATCCGGTCGGATGGTTTTATGTATCGGATCCGGCACCGAGCGGTGCCCCGGTCGGGTTAGACTGCGCGCAAGGTTCTTTCCAGCAGTACACCTGTGCCCCCGCGGCACGCGGTAAAATCGCAAACTGTCCCCCGGTCCCTCCTCCGCCGGGCCCTTGGCCCAGCCGAGCGGCGAGTACGCGGTCTTGGGGCCCAAGGTCGTCAATTCCCCTCGTCGGGGTCGAGTTACGGGTGAGCGTGTGATCCTCGGTCTGTCCATTGTCGTGATGCTCAGTAGCGTGCTGCTGATCCTGATGGTGCTCCTCCACAAGGGCAAGGGCGGCGGCCTTTCCGACCTTTTCGGTGGCGGCGTCACGTCCTCGCTGGGCGGATCGTCGGTGGTGGAACGCAACCTCGACCGGCTGACGATCGCTACGGGCCTCGTGTGGATCGTCTGCGTCGTTGTGCTCGGTCTGCTGATCAACCGGGGAGCGTAGTCAGTCCATGCCCGTGCCCGAGCGGCACGGGCATGCGTGTTCCGCACCATGCCGCCGTGCGGACCATGCACAAGGTTCCCCCGAGCGGGGCATGTCCGCCAAAGGAGTTATTCGTGGGTAGTGGAAGCGCCATCCGAGGCAGCCGAGTCGGTGCCGGTCCGATGGGCGAGGCCGAGCGCGGGGAGTCCGCTCCGCGTATCCGGGTCCCGTTCTACTGCGCCAACAAACACGAGGTCGTGCCGAGTTTCGCCCACGAGGCCGCGGTCCCCGACGAGTGGGACTGCCCGCGATGCGGATTCCCCGCCGGCAAGGACCCGCAGAACCCCCCGGCCCCGCCCCGCACCGAGCCCTACAAGACGCACCTGGCCTATGTGAAGGAGCGCCGGAGCGAGGAGGAAGGGCGGATGATCCTCGACGAGGCCCTCGCCAAACTCCGCGCGGACCGTGCCGAGGTCGAGGCCTACATGGAGGCCAACGCGAACTGACCCGGCACGCCGCACCACGGTCAATCCGGGTTCCGGCCGCTCAGCCTTCGGGTCAGTTCCGCGGCGGCGCCGCGGGCGCCGGAGGCGAGGGCGCCGTGAGGCACCGGCCGGGAGCTGGGAACCGTCAGGCTGATAGCTGCGGCGGGAGCGCCGTTGTGGTCGAACGCCGCGGCGGCCACCGACGAGAATCCTTCGGTCACCAGCCCCTCCTCAACACAGAAGCCCTGGCTCCGCTCCCGGGCGAGCAGCTCGCGTAGTTCACCGGGGGCCGCCGGGCCGCGTCCGGTCCGGTCGACGAAATTCTCCGCCGCGGGATAGAGCGCTCGGACCTGGGCGCGGGGCAGGTGCATGAGCAGAGCCCGTCCCGACGCGGTGAGATGGGCCGGCAGGCGCACCCCCACACCGGTGATGAGCGTCGGCGCGTGCGGCGGCTGCTCCTTGAGCAGGTACAGGGTTTCGGCGCCGTGCAGCACGCCCAGGTGCGCGGTCGCACCGGTCTCGGCGCTGAGCCGCTGCAGCAGCGGGCGGGCCAGCCGTTCCAGCGGGCCGTGCCGCAAAAACGCCGAACCGATCTCGAACGCCGCCACACCCAGCCCCCAACGGCGCTCCTCGGGCAGGTGAATGACGAACTCCTCCTCGGCCATGGCCTCCAGGAGCTGGTAGACGCTGGACCGCGGCAGCCCCAACCCGGCCGCGATGGCCGAGGCCG
This sequence comes from Actinomycetes bacterium, assembly GCA_021793235.1. Lineage (GTDB taxonomy): Bacteria > Actinomycetota > Actinomycetes > Streptosporangiales > Streptosporangiaceae > JAJYTD01. The sequence goes on from JAJYTD010000012.1 coordinate 37,634, forward strand.
AGACCGGGCCGGGCCGTGTCGCCAGGAACCGGAGGAGCCGCAGTGTCCGGGTGGCGGCCGGAACGTGGGACATGCCGCAATTCTGGCAGCCCCGGGTCCGGACGGATCGGGAACCGCTGCCCCCGCTTCACTTTCTGGCGAACCGGTCCGTGCCCGGGGTGTCGGTGATCTCGGGATGACTTCCCTCTCACTGGCGCGCGAGGGGGAAGTCGTCCCGAGATCGGCGGGGCTGCTGTCGTGTCCGGCGGCACGCCGGCATTCCTCGCTTCGCTCGGGATGCCCCATTGCCGCAACCCCGTGACCGCCCCGCCGACATAGAAGCGTCAGCGTAGGAGAGCCTTCGGCTGTCTGAGATATCGGACAGAACCCGTGCGGCGGATCTCGCTCCCGGGCCGCGGAACGCGTGCAATGGGGGTATGACCACCTCGTCCGATATCCGGATCGGCCGTGAGCCGCTGACCCCCGCCGACGTCGTCGCCGTTGCCCGCGGGGACGCCCGTGTGCACATCACCGAGGACGCGCGTACGGCGCTGGACAAAGGGCGGCAGCGTGTCCGGGCGCTGGCGGCCGGAGAGCTTCCGGCCTACGGGATCAGCACCGGCTTCGGCGCGCTGGCCACCCGGCACATCGCGCCGGAGCTGCGCGCCCGACTGCAGCGCTCCCTCATCCGCTCGCATGCGGCCGGCGCGGGCGCCGAGGTCGAACGCGAGGTCGTACGTGCGCTGATGCTGCTCAGATTGCGCACACTGGCCTCCGGCGGCACCGGTGTCCAGGCGGTGACCGCCGAGGCGCTCGCCGGCATGCTCAACGCGGGCATCACCCCTGTTGTGCACGAGTACGGCAGCCTCGGCTGCTCCGGCGACCTCGCCCCACTGGCCCACGTCGCGCTCGCCCTGATGGGGGAGGGAGACGTCCGCGACGCCGACGGCGCCCTCGGCCCCGCCGCCACCGCCCTGCACAGCGCCGGCCTGGAGCCGGTCGAGCTCTCGGCCAAGGAGGGGCTCGCCCTCATCAACGGCACCGACGGCATGCTCGGCATGCTGCTGCTGGCCTGCGACGACCTGAACCGGCTGGTGCGGGTCGCCGATATCACCGCCGCGATGAGCGTCGAGGCGCTGCTGGGCACCGACCGCGTCTTCGCCGCCGACCTGCAGGCGCTGCGCCCCCACCCGGGCCAGGCAGCGGCGGCGGCCAACATGCGGGCGCTGCTGGCGGGCTCGCCCATCGTCGCCTCCCACCGCGGTCCGGAGTGCTCCAGGGTGCAGGACGCCTACTCGCTGCGCTGCGCCCCCCAGGTCGCCGGGGCCGTCCGCGACACCCTCGCCCACGCCGAGACCGTGGCCGGGCGCGAGCTCGCCGCCGTCATCGACAACCCCGTGGTCACCGACGACGGACGGGTGGAGTCCAACGGCAACTTCCACGGCGCGCCGGTGGCCTACGTCCTCGACTTTTTGGCCGTCGCAGTCGCCGACCTGGCCTCCATCGCCGAGCGCCGCACCGACCGGATGCTCGACGTGGCCCGGTCCCAGGGCCTGCCCGCGTTCCTCGCGGATGATCCCGGGGTCGACTCCGGCCATATGATCGCCCAGTACACCCAGGCCGCGATCGTCTCAGAACTCAAGCGCCTGGCGGTGCCGGCGAGCGTCGATTCCATCCCGAGTTCGGCCATGCAGGAGGACCACGTCTCCATGGGATGGGCGGCCGCGCGCAAACTCCGCCGTGCCGTCGACGGTCTCACCGACGTCCTCGCCGTCGAACTCATCACCGCAGCCCGCGCTCTGGACCTGCGCTCCCCGTTGGATCCCGGGCCGGCGACCGCCGCCGTCCGCGCCACCGTCCGCACACAGGTGCCCGGACCAGGGCCCGACCGCCACCTGGCCCCCGAGATCGCCGCGGCCGCCACCCTCATCCGCGACGGGTCTGTTCTGGCCGCCGCGCGATCTGCGACCGCACTCGCCTGACACGGAAAGGGACCGCATTGACGACTCCGAACGACGCCGGGAGGCCGCGCCTGGTCCGCGCACCACGGGGCACGGCCATCTCCGCAAAGGGCTGGCAGCAGGAAGCCGCGCTGCGCATGCTGCACAACAACCTCGACCCCGAGGTCGCCGAACGCCCCGACGACCTCGTCGTCTACGGCGGCACCGGCCGGGCGGCACGCGACTGGGCCGCCTTCGACCGGATCAGCGCATCACTGCGCGACCTGGCCGACGACGAGACGCTGCTGGTGCAGTCCGGCCGCCCTGTGGGGATCATGCGCACGCACGAATGGGCACCGCGGGTGCTCATCGCCAACAGCAACCTGGTGGGCGACTGGGCGAACTGGGAGGAGTTCCGCCGCCTGGAGTCGCTGGGCCTGACCATGTACGGGCAGATGACGGCGGGATCCTGGATCTACATCGGTACCCAGGGCATCCTCCAGGGCACCTACGAGACCTTCGGCGCGGTGGCGGCCAAGCGTTTCGCGGGCACCCTCGCCGGGACCATCACGCTCACAGCCGGGCTCGGCGGCATGGGCGGCGCCCAGCCCCTGGCCGTCACCATGAACGGCGGCGCGGTCATCGCCGTCGAATGCGACCCCGCCCGGATCGATCGCCGTATCCAACACCGCTACCTCGACGTGCGCACCGACGATATCGACGAGGCCCTGCGGCTCGCAGTGGAGGCGCGCGACGCCCGCCGCCCGCTCTCCATCGGCCTGCTGGGCAACGCCGCCGAGGTCGTCCCCGAACTGCTGCGCCGCGGTGCGCCCGTCGACATCGTCACCGACCAGACCTCCGCGCACGACCCGCTCTCCTACCTGCCCGTCGGCGTGGACGTCGGTGTATGGCGCTCCTATGCCGCGGCCAGGCCCGAAGAGTTCACCCGGCGCGCCCGCGAGTCGATGGCCGCTCACGTCGAGGCCATGGTCGGCTTCGCCGACGCGGGAGCCGAGGTGTTCGACTACGGAAACTCCATCCGGGGGGAGGCGCGAACCGCCGGGTACGGACGCGCCTTCGACTTCCCCGGGTTCGTCCCCGCTTACATCCGCCCGTTGTTCTGCGAGGGCAAGGGGCCGTTCCGGTGGGCGGCGCTGTCGGGAGACCCCGAAGACATCACCCGCACCGACCGGGCCGTCCTCGACCTCTTTCCGGACAACGAGCATCTGACGCGCTGGATCCGGATGGCGGGGGAGAAGGTCGCCTTCCAGGGGCTTCCCGCCCGTATCTGCTGGCTGGGCCAGGGAGAACGGGCCGCGGCCGGTCTGCGGTTCAACGAGCTGGTCGCCTCCGGCGAGGTCAGCGCGCCGCTGGCCATCGGCCGAGACCACCTGGACACCGGGTCGGTGGCCTCGCCCTACCGCGAGACCGAGGCGATGCTGGACGGGTCTGATGCCATCGCCGACTGGCCGCTGCTCAACGCCCTGGTCAACACGGCGTCCGGGGCGTCGTGGGTCTCCATCCACCACGGCGGCGGGGTGGGCATGGGACGCTCCGTCCACGCAGGCCAGGTCAGCGTCGCCGACGGCACCACGGCAGCAGCGCTCAAGCTGGAGCGGGTCCTTGCCAACGACCCGGCAACAGGCGTTATCCGGCACGTCGACGCCGGCTATCCCGAAGCCGAGGCGGTGGCGCGGCGGCACGGACTCCGCGTTCCGATGCGAGAGGAGGGCGGCGAACCCGGGACCACCGCACCGACCGGATCCAGGTGAAGGCAACGGTGCTTCGGCAGAGGCGAAAAGACGAGAGCGGGGAGCGATGAGCACCGGCTTCGACGATCTGTGGAACGATCTGGTGCCGCTGGGGCGGCACCGCAGCACCGGCGGATACCGCAGGTTCTCCTGGGGAGCGGCCGACGCCGAGGTGCGCGCCTGGTTCGCCGAGGCCGCGGCGGACCGCGGGCTGAAGGTCGAAACCGACCGCAACGGCAACCTGTGGGCCTGGTGGGGCAGACCGGGGCCCAAAGCCGTCGTCACCGGGTCCCACCTGGATTCCGTCCCTGATGGCGGCGCGTTCGACGGTCCCCTCGGAGTGGTCGGCGCCCTGGCAGCGGTCGAGGAACTGCAGCGGCGCGGAGTGCGACCGGAACGGCCGCTGGCCGTCGTGGTCTTCGTTGAAGAGGAAGGGGCCCGCTTCGGCGTTCCCTGTCTGGGAACACGGCTGATCACCGGTGCCATCACACCCGAGCGCGCCGCCGGCCTCGCCGACGCCGACGGCATCACCTGGGCCGCGGCCCTGGAGCGGGCAGGGCTGGACTCCGCACGGATCGGCCCTGATCCCGAATTGCTCGGCCGGATCGGCGTGTTCGTCGAGCTCCACATCGAGCAGGGGCGGGCGCTGGTCCACTCCGGGCACGCGGTCGGGGTCGCCAGCGCCGTCTGGCCGCACGGCCGGTGGCGCATGGACTTCTCCGGACAGGCCGACCACGCCGGCACCACGCGCATGGCCGACCGCAACGATCCGATGCCGCCGTTCGCCGAGACCGTTCTGGCCGCGCGTGCCGCCGCTGAGGAGCACGGCGCCGTGGCCACGATCGGCAAAGTGCACGTCGCCCCCAACGGCACCAACGCCGTGCCGTCACGAGTCCGCGCTTGGCTGGACGCGCGCGCCCCTGACGAGGCCGCTCTGCGTGCGGCCGTGGACGCCATCGACGCCGCAGCCCGGCGCGGCTCGGCCGCACACGGCGTCTCACTCGCCACCTACCAGGAGTCCTACACACCGGTGGTGACGTTCGAATCCGGGCTGCGCGACCGCCTCGCGGAAATCGTCGGTGGGCGAGCGGCCCCGGCACCGGTGCTGCCCACGGGCGCCGGGCACGACGCCGGCGTACTCGCGGGCGCCGTACCCGCCGCGATGCTGTTCGTGCGCAACCCGACCGGTATATCGCACGCCCCGGAGGAGTACGCCACTCCCGCCGACTGCCGGGCAGGTGTGACCGCCCTGACCGACGTCCTCGCCGACCTTGTGACGGAGAAGAGCGAGGACTGAGAGAGCCCGGCCGCGGCTCGGCGGCGGTCCCGCCGAAAGCAGGAGCCATTGTGCGAGGGCCGCCGATACAACCCGCCGCCGGAAAGAGGAGGCAGCGTGCGAGGACACAGCGGGAGCGCCCGCTATTGGTGCGAATGGGCGCTGATCGGCACCGCTTCCGGCACCGCCGCGGCGACCGCGGGGGTGCTGGTAGAAGTCAGCGGCGGGGTGATCACCGCCGTCTCCGCGGGCACCGGCCCGCCCGCCGATGCCGAGCAGCTGCCCGGGGTGACGATCCCGGGACTGGCGAATATCCACTCCCATGCCTTCCACCGGGCGCTGCGAGGCCGCACCGGGGAGAACCGCGGGAGCTTCTGGACGTGGCGGAGGCAGATGTACCGGGTCGCCGAACGCCTGGACCCCGACTCCTACCACCGCCTCGCGCGCGGGGTCTACGCCGAGATGGCGCTGGCGGGGATCACCTGCGTCGGCGAGTTCCACTACCTGCACCACGGCTTTGGCGGCAGGCCCTATGCGGACCCCAACGCGATGAGCGCCGCCCTGGTCGCGGCCGCGGGCGAGGCAGGGGTCCGGATCACTCTCCTGGACACCTGCTACCTCTCCGGTGGGCTGACACCCGGCGGCGCCCACCTCCCTCTGGAAGGACCCCAGCTCCGCTTCAGCGACGGCAGCGTCGACGCCTGGGCCGAGCGGGTCGCAGACTTCCGGCCCGAAGGCGGCCACGCCCGCACGGGCGCGGCCGTCCACTCGGTGCGCGCGGTGCCGTTCGGCGCCATCCGGCGCCTCGCCGACCTGTACGCGCACGCGCGGTGGCCGGCGGTCCACGCCCACCTGTCCGAGCAGCCCGCCGAGAACGCCGCCTGCCGGGCCGCCTATGGACGTACCCCCACGCGCGTGCTCTTTGACGCCGGATTCCTGGGGGATCCGCGTCCCACACTCGTCCACGCGACCCATCTGACCGCTGCGGACACCGCCCTCATCCGCGGCGCCCGCGCGGGGGTCTGCCTGTGCCCCACGACCGAACGCGACCTCGCTGATGGGCTTCCCGCACTGGCCGACCTGGCCGGTACCCCCCTCACTCTGGGCAGCGACGGAAATTCCACGATCGACATGTTCGAGGAGGCGCGCGGCGCGGAGATGCATGAGCGGCTGCGCACCGGGCGGCGCGGCACCCTCTCTTCCGCGGCCCTGCTGAACGGGCTGCTCGACACCGGGCACGCCGCACTCGGCTGGCCGGACCCCGTGAACGGCCGGGCGGACGCCCCCGCCGGCCGACTCGCCCCCGGGTTCCGCGCCGATCTCGTCACACTCGACCTGAACGGAATCCGGCTCGCCGGATTCGACCCCGACCGCGCCGCCGATGCCGTTGTTTTCGCCGCCACCGCCTCCGACGTCCGGCACGTGATGGCCGACGGCCGGTGGATCGTCCGCGACCGCATCCACACCGCCCTTCCCACGGCAGCAGCCGACCTCGACACCGCCATCCAGGAGCTCGCTTGACCACCACCGACTTCGGCTCCGCCGCACTTTCCACGCCGCGCTCCGTGCTCATCGACGGCATCGGCATGCTCGTCACCAACGATCCAGAGCTCGGGGAAGGGCTGCTCGGCGCGATCGACGATGCGGCCCTGGCGGTCGAGGACGGCCGCGTCGCCTGGGTGGGGCCGCGGTCACGCGTCCCAAGTACCGACGCGCGGATCGACGCCGCGGGCCGGTGCGTGATCCCCGGATTCGTCGACAGCCACTCCCACATCGTCTTCGCCGGGGACCGGAGCCAGGAGTTCGGCGCGCGCATGAGCGGGCGCCCCTATACAGCGGGAGGGATCCGCGCCACCGTCGCCGCCACCCGTGCCGCGGCCGACACCGAACTGCTCGGCACCGCCACCCGGCTGCTGCGTGAATGCAACGCTCAGGGGACCACGACACTGGAGATCAAGTCCGGATACGGGCTGAGTGTCGCCGAGGAGGAGCGCGCCCTGCGGGTGGCCGCCCGCCTCACCGACGAAACCACCTTCCTCGGTGCGCATATCGTGCCCCCCGAGTACGCCGACGACCCCGGCGGCTATGTCGACCTGGTCACCGGCCCGATGCTGGAGGCCTGCGCCCCCCACGCCCGCTGGATCGACGTGTTCTGCGAACGCGGGGCGTTCGACGAGGAGGCGTCGCGGCGCGTCCTGACCGCGGGGCAGAGGCACGGGCTGCTCGCCCGAGTGCACGGCAACCAGCTGGAAGCCGGCCCGGGGGTCCGGCTGGCCGTCTCCGTCGGAGCGGCATCGGTAGACCACTGCACCCATCTGTCCCCCGAGGACGTGGCGGCCCTGGCCGAATCGGTGCGGGACGGGGAGGGTACGGTCGCCACGCTGCTCCCCGGGGTGGACTTCTCCACCCGCCAGCCCTACCCCGATGCCCGCGCCCTCCTCGACGCCGGCGCCGTGGTCGCCCTGGCCAGCGACTGCAACCCGGGCTCCTGCTTCACATCCAGCATCGCGTTCTGTATCGCGCTGGCCGTACGGGAGATGCGGATGACCCCTGAGGAGGCGCTGTGGGCGGCTACCGCGGGCGGCGCCCGCGCGCTGCGCCGCACCGATGTCGGCCACCTGGCGCCCGGCGCCCGAGCCGATATCACTCTCTTGAACGCGCCGAATCACGTCTACCTCGCCTACCGCGCGGGCGTCCCCCAGACGGCCGCGGTGTGGAAGAACGGCGCGCTGGTGGCCGGGCGGCCATGATCGAGACGGCGGGGGAGACCGGTGGAATGGGGTGCTGGTCTCCCCCGCTTCAGCAGTGCGGCCCCACGCGCAGTGGAGCCGGCATGCGTGCCGCGGCCCGTGCGGATGTCAGGACTCCGCGCCGGCCTCGGCGGTTTCCGCTCCCTCCGCGGACGCGGAATCCTGCTGGGCCTTCTTGGTGGCACGGCGCTTCTTCACCGGACGGGATGAGTCGACCAGCGGCTCGTACCGGGTGTCGTGTTCCTTCTTGCACTCCTCGCAGGCGTCGACCTCGCGGACAGCGCCCTCCCATGCGAATTGGATGGCCTCTGTCGCCTCGACCTTCTCGCCGCGGACGGCGTGCAGATCGCAATACTTGCGCGTGAAGACCTCGGTGACCACGGCAGTGGCATCCCTTCGGTAGTTGGTACGGGTACTGGCACCAAAATCATACACGCGTTCGAAGGGGGTGGCGCAGGGGCGGAGAGGGGGCCGCGGGAAGGACCGGAGCCTGCCCCCGAAAGCCTAGCGGTGCGCGCTGTGTCCCCGCATCGGGAAAGCCTCACTCGAAGATCTCGTCCAGGAAGCTCGCCTGCCGCTTGCGGCGCTCGCCGTGGTAGTCGCTCTGGCTCTCCGCGCGCCGGTCGGTATCCCCGTTGTCCTCGCGGCGTCGCCGACCGCCGGTGTATTCGGTGTCGTGGCCCCGGCTCCAGCGGTGTTCGGCCTCCAGCAGCTCTTCCAGCTCGCCGCGGTCCAGGAAAATGCCCTTGCACATGGTGCACTGGTCGACGGTGACACCGACCAGCACCTGGCGGGACAGCTTACCGGGGCACTTGGGGCAGTTGATTTCGTCCATGCAGATTCTGATCGCCCGCGCGGTGTCCCGGTTCCATCGGCCGATCGCTCTATACCGATCTGTTCCCGAACCGGGACCGTTCCGGGGCTGCTTTCCCGCGGCACCCGGCCGGAGGCTGCCGCGTTCGCTCGGTCCGCGGGCCGGCACGGGCCTATCGCGAGGCCGCACCCCGGTCGCCCCTGTCCGAACCACTGCATGGCACAGAAGCGCCGCCACAGGTCAGTCGATCTCGTTCACCACATCGACGAGGGTGTCGATCAGATCCGCCCGTGTGTCGTCGTTCTCCAGGGCCGCAGACCACATGGGCGGGATCGACCAAGCCCGGGTCCGCAGGTGCGCTTCGAGGAAGCGGTCCAGAGCGGCGATGGGGTTGGTCGCGTAGAACACCGGGTTCCGGCGGGCCTGGGCGACCAATGCCCCAGCGGTCCAGCGCAGCCAGGCCAGCTCCTGTTCGGGGAGCGAGAGCGGCCCGGTGTGCGCCGCGGTACCCGGTGGGACAGGGGCGGATCCGGAGTCGGGCACGGGCTGGTAGGGCGCACTGCGGGCGCGGCCGCGGGCGCGTTCGAGCAGCTCGAAGTGCTCCGGCATGCGCTCGGCGAGTCGGCGCAGCACACCGGTGAGCAGTCGGGCCAGCGTGTCGGGGCCGACTCCCCGAAGTTCGGTGCCCAGCCGGACCCGGCGCAGTTCATCGGTGGTGCGGGCCCGATCAGCGTCCACACCGGAGGCCATCTCGGTGAGCTTGCGCAGCAGGTAGTCTCCGGTCGGCACCGAGACCAGGGGGCGCTCCCGGCAGGAGACGATGGTGCGTCCGGCGCTGTCGGCTACGGGGACCGCGCCGGACTCCTGGGTGAAGCCGTGGCCAGGGACAGCCCCCGCCCCGCCGTCGAAGGAGTCACCGGGCTGCTCGTCGGGCAGATCGACCGCGGGATGGCCGAACCCCGCGGCCAAGACGAGAGCGGCCAGCGCCTCTTGCTCCAGCACCGTCGGCGCGATCCAGGAGGCGACCGCCTGCTGGCGGGCCCAGCGGCGGGGACGCTCGGAGAACGCGCAGCGCAGTGTCCGTCCCGACCATTGCGGGTAGACCAGGCGCAGCCGGGCGAAAGCCCGGTCCGTTTCCGTGTCCCGTAGGGCGAAGGCCAGCCGACGCACCATTGCCGGCGCCATCCGGCCCGACAGCAATCCTTTGTGCACCTCGCCCATGCGTTTGGCGATCTTGGAGACGGGCGAGCCCTCGTGGAGGGGGCACGGGCAGTGCTCGCTCAGCAGGGTGACAGCGGAGTCGAACTGTGCGGCGTGGCGATCACAGGACTGCATGCTCTCCTGCGGGCCGCGGTGCGAGGCGGAGTCGCAGCGGCCGCACCCGAAGGCGCGGGTGAGTGCATGCAGGAACCCGGCCGAACCGAAAAGGTCCGAGAACAGACAGCGCGTACTCAAGATCCTTCTTCTCCCCGGTGCACGGGGCTGAGGCTCTTCCCCAGCTCCTCCGGGAAAGCGCATGGAAGAAGGATGTTCAGTGCTGGCGACACACCCACGCCGACTGGCGCCCGAGGCACCGCCATGGTGACGCGCGTGGTCGCCCCCAACGGTAAATCCGGTGCCCGTTTCGCGTCAAGGTGGGCGTGTTCATGCGGAGCGGCGCCGATACCGCTCGGCCAGTTCGGCCAGGTGGGGCGTGAGGTCTCGGGCGGTGATGTCGGGATCGGGCGGCGGGTCGGCCGGTGGGTCGCCGCCGACTTCGGTGTACTCGGGCGACAGTTCCGGTGCGAGTTCGGCCAGCCGGCGGTCGACGTGGGCATCCAGCCAGTCCCGCGGCCCTGGGCGGGACACCCCGCTGTCCGGATGGTCCGGATGGTCGTCTGCGGGGATCATGCGGGACCAGACCTGTCCTGCCGTGCCGGCGCCTTTGCCATGGCCGTCCTCCTTCTACGGATCTGCGCGACGTGTGCCGACAACTCTCGGACGGCGCGGCGCTGATGTCCGAGAACTATGGGTGCTCCGGCGAGTTGCCGGAACCGCCCCACAACGGTCAAGACGCCGGCAAGCCGACAAGAGGAGAGTGACGATGCCACGACGCTGGACGCTGGTGCTGCGTGATCACGCCGACGCCGCCCGGCCCGTGCGCGCCGTTGACTGTCATGGACTGCTGAACAGCTGGTGGCCGCAGAGCGGGGCCGAACACGGCGCCGCGAAGAAATGGGCGATGAACGGCTGGCCGCAGCCGCTCGCCGACCGGTTGTGGGTATGGTCGCTGACCTGGCTGGCGGATACGCCGCCACCGACCGAGCCCGCCGATCTGATCGGCCGGGTGCAACGTGTCGGCGACCATCTGTTGGAGCCGCTGTCGGTGACAGACGTGCACACGCGTGACTACACCGCCATCCTGACCGGGCCCCGCCGCGCGACGCATACGGCGACGCTGCACACAGTGAGCCCGGTGGTGTCATTGGCCCGCAATTATGAGGGTGAGGACAGTTTCCAGGCGTGGCCGGGCCCGCGGCTGCTGTTCGGTGTGGTGCACCGGACCGCGAACGGGATTCTCGGCGGCAGCGGGGCGGTGGGCGCGGTCGCCAGATTCGCTCCCCGGGAGATCGCCGAGCCGTGGCTGCGCCGGATCGACGAGGTGACCGCACGGTTGCGGCGGACCCCTGATGATGCGGCGCCGATTCGGGCGACCGAGCATCCGGGCCCGGCCGGGCGGACCGTTCCCGGGTGGGAAGGGGGGCTGCGGCTCACCCTGCCGCGCGGCTCCGACGTGCAGCGGGTGGCGGATTTCGGGGCACTGCTGGAACTGATCGAGCTCACCGGTGTGGGCAAGTACACGGCGCAGGGATTCGGCGCTCTGCGCGTGGACACGCTCACCTCCGGGCATGACGCGGCAGCCGGGCGGCGACGGCCTTCGACCCGGGAACGCCGGCGGCCCCGGCCTCCGCGTCCGGCGTACGCAGAACATCAGGAACAGGGATTCGACGGGTTGCTGTTCGACTGACTCCGGACGCCGCGGGCAACGCTCCGCTGCATACCGGGTTCGGCGGCCCGCCAGGTCGGCTCGGGATGTGAGAGGGAAGAATGCGAGTTCCGCTGGTCAACCTGACACCGCATGAAGTAACGATCTTCGACTCGGACGACCGGATCGTCGTGCGCTGCCCGGCGGCGCCGCAGCCTGTCAGAGTCGCCGTCGCCCGCAGCGAGATCGGACGGATCGAGGGGATACCGGTGGTGTCCGAGGACTATGGCCGGGCGCTGCTGCCTGCCCCCGCGGCGGGGGTCTGGTACATCGTGTCCGCGACGGTCGCGCTGGCGCACCCGGAACGTCGGGATCTGCTGGTCCCTACGGATCTCGTCCGTTCCGCCGACGGCACCATCCTCGGCTGCAAGGCCCTGGGCCGCCGCGTCGGCTCCTGACCTGAAAGGGGGCGCGGGCGGTGCCCGGGATACCGGGCGGTTCCGGCTTGAGGGCGCGACGCGCCCTCAAGCCGGAACCGCCCGCGATGCCGCGGCCCATGGCCGGGTGCCCGGCGCTTGTGCCATTCCGTCTGCCGGGGGCGGGCTGGGGCGAATGTGATCGCAGGCGAGCCAGATGTTGTTGTGATTCCGTCTGCCGGGGAGGACCGACCCTGGACGGAGCGCCCACCAACAACTGGCGTTGTTATCCCGTCTACCGGGTTCGGGCGACGAAGAAGTCTCCAGGGACGTGCTCGGCGCGGTCGCTATCCCGTCTGCCGGGAGGGGGTTCCCTGATCGACGCGCGAGTTCTGCGGTGGTCGGAGCTATCCCGTCTGCCGGGAACGGGAACAGGGATCACCGTGGCCGCCGGGGTCGCTTCCGCTGTCCGGTCCGCGGGGGAACCGGTGCTCGCCGACGCGGAGAAGGCTCCGCCGAGCACCGTCGTGATCTCCATTCCCGTTTCGTTGTCACCGTTCCTCCTCTCGGCAACCGCTGCCGGCGGCCGCCTGCGGCGGTCGGCAGCACTTACCGGTGAGGGTCGAATGTTGATCGATGCGACTTTTAATGTCTTGTGTTGTGGTTCGAGAAGATCATCACCTCGCTCGCTTGTCCTCTCTCGGACACAAGGGTGAAAAGAGTGGATTCTGACTATTTGCGAGAATCTCTACCGAGGGTGCCCTGAGGGCACCGAACAAGAAATATGCGAAGTGGATCCATGGGATGGACAACGGCTCGCGAAGGACCCCCCGACGCCTCCGACACGCCCGAAACCCTGGTCGTGCTCGTCGGGACCAGTCCTACTCCGGCGCTGCTGGCGGCGCTGACCTTCGCCCCCCGCCGACTCGTGCTCGTGCACAGCAGCGATACCGCTCGGCGGGCGGCGCGGATCGCCGACACCGCCCTCGCGCTGTGCCCCGCCATCGAGCACACCGGTCTGTTCGACCTCGGCCGTGATGTCTACGATTTCCACGCCGTGGCCGATCAGTTCGCGAAACTGGTGGCGGAGCTGCCCGGGGACTGGCGCCTGTGCTACACGGGCGGCACCAAGGTCATGAGCGTCCACGCCGTGCTGTGCCACGTCGGGCGCTTCCCCGACCGGGACCGCTGGCGCAGCTACCTCGACGCCACCTCCGAGACCCTGCGTTTCACCGACGGCTCCCGCCATCCCGGAGGTATCGACAGTTCCACGCTGACCATCGACGCCCTGGCCGGGCTGCACGGAATCGAGTTGCGCCGCGGTGACCGGCTCCATGCCCAAGAGGCGTGGCTGCGCGGCCGCCCGGTCCCGCTGGGGCCGGGGGAGCAGGCCGAGGCCCGGGTCCTCGCCCTGTTCCGTCGGCGCCTCGCCGGCGTGCCCGGTGCCGAGGTCGCCGGCAATCGGGTGATGCCCGACCCGCGCGCACCCCGGGGCGCCATGGGCGACTTCGACCTGATCGTGCGCTACCGGCACCGGGTGCTGTGCGTCGAGGTCAAGAAGGACCCCGGCCATATCCTGGACGCCGCCGGCTGGACACTGACCAAGGCGCAGCGCGCCTTCGGCGGAGCGGCCCGGGTCCTCTTCGTCCACGAGGGGGGAAGAGGCGACTGCTCGATCGAGCAGCTCGCCGCCTACGATCCGGAGCTCAGCGGGGCGCCGCTACACGTCCGCAGCCGAACCGAACTGGAGCACGAGTTCGGTTCGGCCGACCACGTCATCAACGGGTTCTTCCCGGCGGCCGCTCCCGCCGGCAACAGCGGCGGCCGCGCCGGCCCCGCCCGCGCCCCGAGCGCGGAACGGCCGCACTCCCATCCTTCCCCCGCCACGGCGCCGCTGCTCCTTCTCGGCCTGGGCGGCAGCCGGCTCTCCGCGCTCGCCGCCACGCGCGCCTGCCTCCCCTCCCGCGCGGTGATGCTCTTCACCCGGCAGAGCGAGAAGGAGATCGGCGCTTTGGACCTCGCCGTCCGCCGTACGCTGTTCGCTGCGGAGGAGCCCGGCGCCTTCCGGGAGCTGAGTCGGCGGCGCCTGGCCTCCCGCCTGCGCCGCGGCGGGTACCCGGACCGGGTGAAGTTCGCGGACGCTGCGGTGGACGGAGCGGATGTGTCCGAGGTCGCGGGCCAAGCGCGCGCCAAGATCGAGCAGTACCGCTCCGGCAACACCCCGATCGTGGCCGACATCACCACCGGCACCAAAGCCATGAGCATCGGTCTGGCCCTGGCAGTCCACGAGCACGGCGGATGCGTTACCTACGTATCGCCCCTCACCCGGCGCGTGTCCTGCAGCGTTCACGGCCCGGTCGGCCGCCACGGCCCGGCCGCCGTCGAGTGGAAGATCGTGCTGCGCGGCTACCAGCCGCTGCCGACCTCGCTCAGCGAGGTGATCGCCCCCGACATCGCGGCCCGCCAGGTCGACACCGGCCTGATCGACGCGGCCGCAACGGTCGTTAGGGAACTGGCCGACGGCCATGAGACCACCGCGTGGGTGGACCGGACGGTCATCGACGGCGCCCCGAGAGCGCCGCAGTACTCCGCCCCCCAGCGCCCCACGGTCATCCTCACCGTCGCCGACCGTGCTCTCGCCCTCAGCGCGCCCCGCCGCCTGCGGCTGCGCCGGTTCACCGCGGACGGCGTCCACCGCGAGCAGGACATCGGTGCGGGCGGCTGGGCGCATGACGTGTTCGCCGCGGCGGCCCTGCTCAACGTGCGTTGCGGGGCCGCCGGGCTGACCCTTGCCCTGCACCGGCCCCGCGACGGCGATCCCGGGCGTGTGCTCGACCTCATCGACTGGTTCGCGTGGTGGCGGGGCGGGCCCGGGGGGTCCGGCGACGCGGCGGGCACGCCCACCGATGAGCTCACCGGCCACGAGGACAGGCGGCGTCCGAGAGTAGTAACAGCAGAACCAGAAACCCCGGAGTTCTGCCATGCGCTCTCCAGTCACCTGTCCGCACTCCGGATCTCACCCCCTGGGAGACTCGCCCCATGACCGCCACCCCAGTCGTGCCTCGAACGGGTGCGCACCGAGGTGTGCCATCCGCCGGGATGCTCGTCGGCGTGGACCTGGCCGGTATCCAACGGTTCGTTTTCGAGGGGCAGCGGCTGTTGGACGCGATCGGCCGAGCCACACTGGTCGCCGACCTGACCGATCCTGCTCGGCCGTATCTGCGCGACCTGCTCGCCTCGTTCGGCCCGAATGAGTGCGAGGTGCTGCGCGACGCGGGCGGTGCGCTCTATATCGCGTTCACCGCACCGGGGCGGGCGGCACAGGATGCGCGCGCGTTCACCGGTCGCTACACCCGGCGGCTCCGTGACCTCTCCGACCGGCTCACACCGGTCGTCGCCCACATCGGCTACGGCGGTGAAGGGCAGCCGAAGACCCGCGCGGAGGCGCTGCGGCTGCTGCCGGTCGCGCTTCAGGGCGCCCGATCCCGACCGGCAGCCGCCCACCTGCCCGTACTGGGGTTGGGTGTGACGGCCCTCTGCGAGGTCACCGGACGCCCCGCCGAGCTGCTCGACCATACCCGCGGCCGGGGGACGGCCCCCGAGCGTGTGGCCCGCGACATCGTGGCCGCACGCGACCGGGCCCGTGAGTGGCACCGTGCCAACAGCACGGCCTGGTTGCGCGGCATCGAGGCGCCGGACGGATTCGACCGCCTGGAACTGCCCACCGATGTCGACCACCTCGGACGGGAAATCGGCGACATCAGCCGGCTCGCCGTCATCCACGTGGACTTCAACGGGCTGGGCGGCCTGCTCACGCGGTACCACAGCGCGCTTACCGAGGCGGGGGCAGACGTCGTGGCCGGCATGCGCCGGGTCTCCGAGGACATCGCCCGGCTCACGGAAGGGCTGGCACGGGCCGTTATCCGCTCGGTCGCCTCTGCCATCACCATCAGGGCCGGCGACCCCGTCATCGAGGGGTGCGGAGCGGGCGGCCGACTGCGGCCCCGGACCGAACGGCGGACGGTGTACGTACCGGTTCGCCCGGTCGTCGTCGCCGGTGACGACCTCACCATCATCTGCGATGCCCGCCTGGCATGGAGCGTCACCCGCTTCGCGCTGCACTGGCTCGACGCCGATCCGGCCGAACTCGACCGCGCCGACCCCCGGACGGCCATGGCCGTCCGCGCGGGGGAGGAGCCCTGGGGGCGCCGCATCGGCGATACGGGAATCACCACCGGCGTGCCTTCCGCCGGTGTCGGTATCGCCGTGCAGCCGGTGGGCGCTCCTCTGGCGGTCGGCTATGACATCTGCGCCGCGTTGTGCGAACGCGCGAAAGAGCACCGGAAAGCGGCCGAGGAGAGGCTCGACGACCATGTCGTCGCCTGGTCGCACCTTTTCGACGACCCCGCGCGCGTGGTCGCGCGGCTGGCCGAGGCACACGGCCCGATCGGCGCAGACCGTAAAAACGCGCGCACCACACTGCCGATGACAGGGAGTGAATTGCACGCCTTCCTGCGTGACTATCTCGGCGCGGACACCCCGGGAAGCCTGCGTGCCCCGGCCATGGCCGGACAGCGCTCCTGGCTGCTGTCGCGCCTGAGCCCCGTGCTGCAGGACGGCCGCGACCCGACCGCCGAACTTCGCCGCCGCCGCGATATCGGGCTGCCCGCGCGGCTGCCCGAGCCGTTCTCCCGCGGTCGCCTGCTCGACGCCCTCGCCCTCATCGACATCCACCTCGACATCGCCTTGGCCGACAGATCCGCCCCCGCCCCGCACCCGACGGGAGACCCGGTATGACGGCCGTTCCCGCCTTCCTCATGGTCGAACTGGCCGCGCCTGCGGTGTTCTCCGGTGCCAGCGCCGCCGGCACCGCCGCTGATGCTGATGTCGTCACCGACGCCCACGGTCTGCCCTACCTGCCGCGGCACCGCATCGCCGCCCGGCTGCGCGACGCCGCCGCCGGCGCCGCGCGCGCCGACCCCGCGCTGCTGCCGTCCGCGCACGCCTTGTTCGGGGCTTCTCGCGGGCACGGGCCCGACCGCATCCTGCGCATCGGCCACGCGCTGCCGCCCGAACCCGTGCGTGCGGCCATCGCCTGGGCACTGGAGCAGCGCGCCGCCGATAACTCCGCCGAACACGGCCCCGCCTTGCTGCGCGCGGTCACCGACGCCTTCACCTCCCTGGAGAGCAGCGTCGAAATGGACACAGGCGGCGCCCCTGTCGAGGGGCGGCTGCGCACCGTCCGCGTCCTTGATCCCGGGTTGCGGCTCACTGCGGCGCTGCGCTGGACCCGCACCCCCGGGCGCACGGAGGTGCGCTGCCTGGCCCGCGCCGCCCTCGCTTTCACCCAGGCGGGCCTGAAAACGAGCCGAGGGCGCGGCCGGGTCGACGTGCGCCTGGCCGCCGAGCCCGGACAGGACCGGCACGGCGCGCACGCCGCCACCCTCACCTGGGCCGGGTTCGGCTCCGATGGCGCTGTCCGAGAAGAGGAGATGTGAGGACCACGGCTTCCCCGCCTGACAGCAGGACCGGCGGCACCGGTGGCGCCGAGTCCGCCTACCTGTCACTACGTTTCGTGCTGACAGATTCGCTCATCGTGCGTTCGGGATACGATCCGCTGCGCATCACCACCGATCCGGTGATCAATGGCCGAGCCCAACGGGGAATGCTCGCCGCCGCACTGCGCCACGCCGGGCGCAGCGACCTCATCGAGGAGTGGATCGCCCGTGGCGAGACGGTCCGATTCGCTCCCGCATTCCCGCGTCTGGAGGACGGCACCCGCGCGATGATGACGGTGCCGACCCCGCGCGCCTGGCACATCGCCACCACGGACGGAGTCCCCGGCGGTCTGGTCGACCTGGTCGCCGAGGCCGGTGCGCCGGGAGCCACCTACCGCTCACTCGGCGGCCTGGTCACTCCCGACCTCACCGAGCGCGCCATGCCGGTGACCCGCACCGAGCAGTACCTGGGCACCGCCCGCACCGGCAACGGAAGCACCGGAGTGCCGTTCTTCACCACGAGCCTCGATCCCGGACAGGTCTTCGAGGCCCGTTGGCAGTTGCGCGCCGCCACCAGAACAGAACTGCGCTCGCTCGCAGCGCGCATCCTCGACGTGCTCACCGCCGCCGACGGACTGCTGTCCCTGGGCTCGGGGAGCGGGCGCGCACACGGGGGCGGAATCCGCATCACGCCCGCGCACAGCAGAACCGATCTGCTCACCGCGGACCGCGTCGATGCCGGGCGCTGCGCATGGGAGCGCGGCCACGAGCGCGACCTACTGCTCCTGGCGCCGGCGCTGATCGACGACGACCAGGGCCGCCCGTGCCCCGCCGCGCTCCCGGACACCGCCGCCCGCGTGCTCGCCGACCTGCTCGGTCCCGACGCCGCCGAGGTCACCGGTGCACACGTCGGACAGCAGCCGGTCGGCGCCTACCACCGCATGTACCAAGGCCCCATGGCCGAGCGCTGGACGGCCGCCCCCGGGTCAGTGGTGCGGCTGCGCGCGCGGCGCGACATCACCCTCCACGAAATCCGTGCCGTGGAGGCCCGCGCCCTGGGGCGGCGCGCGGCCGACGGATACGGAGCCGCCGCGCTCCTCCCGATTCCCGTACCAGTCGGCGCCCCCATTGATCGGCCCCCGCTCGCCTCCTCCAGTGGTGCACCTCCCGAACCCGGACGCCGCTTCGCGGCTCCCGCCGGGCGGCCGGGTCCGGAGAGGACGGAACTCCGGACCCGGCCGGTCCCCCTGGCCGATGGGTCACCTGCCTGGGTCGATCCCACCTGGGTCGCAGCCCAGGCAGGCGCCGATCCCTCGACGTCCCCCGTCGCCCGGCTCCAGGACGCCCTGCTGGGCAGAGCCGCAGCCGAACCCGTCCGGGCCCGTGCGCGGGACTTGGCCCACAGATCCGCCCGGCTGCCGCCGCTGAGCCTGCTCGCCCGGCTCCGTGAAGTCGCGGCGGCTCCGGCCTCCGGCCCGGCTGCGGTACTCGCCCGGATCGCGGGAGTGGCCGCTGGGGACCCGGACCGCTCGGCACCGCACACTCCCTTCACCGAGGCCGCACGACAGGCCGCGGCAGAGACCTCCATACCGCACGGATCCGGCGAGAGCACGCTGATCCAATGGCTGGAGGAGTCCGCGCGGACACCGGCCGCCTGGTGGGAGCAGGCCGGCCCGGACACAGCCGTCCTCGAGGCCGCACTCCTCCCGGTGGACCTGGCCTGGGAACGCGGCGGCGGACTCTCCGATGCCGCGCGCGCCTGGCAGGCCCGGCCTGATGTCGTCGCCCGGTTCGTGCTGCTGCTGATCGGCACCTGGTTCTCTACGGCGGCCTGGATCGGCCGGGACGCCGGTAGGCGCGAGGAGGTCCGATGACCGCTCCCGGCCCGCGTCCCGCGGACGCCGGCTCCGTGGGCGCACGGCTTTCCGACTTCGCCGCCGGGCCCGTGTCCGGGCCGGCGGTTCTGTGGGAGTTCGGCGCGCGCCTGTGCCTGCTCGGCGACACCCATATCGGAGCGGCCCACGACACCCCCCGCGGCGACGTGGACCGGCTCATCGATCGCGACCCCGCCGACGGGCGCCCCCGTTTACGCGCCACCACCCAGGCCGGACTGCTGCGGCACCACCTCGCCGCCCGGCTCGGGGCCGCCGGAGCCGCGGCCTGCGCAGACCTGTTCGGGGAGGCGGCCCTCCCCCGAGGAGAGGAAACCGATCCCGCCGCATCCACCCGCAGTGCCATCGACATCGACGACGCGTTCGCCGACCTTCCCGATGAGGCCGGCGTGGCGGTACGGGCCGGCAACCGCGTGGACCCCGCCAGTGGCGCGGCGGTTCCGGGCGCCCTGTGGCACATGGAGATCCTCCCGGCCGGCACCCGCTTCACCCTCACCTTCCGGTTGTGCGTCGCCGATCCCGATGCCGAAGGACGGCTTCTCGCGCTGACCGCGCTGGCGGCCGAGGGCATGGCCGGGCACGGGCCCGGCCCGGGAATCTCCATCGGTGCACGCACCGCTCGCGGATACGGCGCGGTGCGCACCGACGCCTGGTATGCGCGCCGCCATGACCTGCGCACACCCGAAGGGTGGGCGTCCTGGTATGCCCCCACCTGGAAGCACCGCTGGCAGCGCGCACATCAGGCCGTGGCCGGCTCCGCAGCGGAAACGTCGGCGAAAAGCCTGCGGCACCTGCTCGGCGAACGCCTGGAAACCGATGCCGCCCTGGCCGCCGCGGTCAAAAGCCGATATTCCGACACGGTCGCCGCCTACGGTACGGATCAGCGCCACCGCGACGAACTCACCATGACCCTGCGGCTCGCAGAGCGCCCGACCGAGGCGTTCCTCCCTGCCGCAAGGCCCGACACCGTCCCGCGTCCGGGGCTGCTCATGGTCGGTGGCGTGCCCGGGCCCGAGTCCCTCGGCGAGGTCGACCGCACCCACCTGCGGCGCCCTCGCCTTACCCGTAGCGGCGCCGTGGAATGGCGGCCCGCCCTGGGCGACACCGCACTCTTCGCGCTGCTCAAGCGGCTGAGCCGGCGACTGATCCGCGATATCTCCGGCGAGGCGGCGCTGGCCCTGCGGGACTGGCCCGAACAGAGCCCCGGTCGACGGCTGCACGTCCACTGGTGGGGTGGCGAAAACAAGCCCGGCGCAGCACCCGCGTCGTCGCGCATCCGGTTGCGTGAGACCGCCGAACTCATCGGCGGGACCACCCAGCGCACCGTTCGCGTGACCATCGACGCACTGTTCGGTGACGCGGTGGATACCCGGTTCTTCTCCGACGACGTGCACGCCGGCGGCCAGGCCCGCGTCACCCTCGACATCCACCGGCCGGACAATGCCGTACGCGGCCTGCTCGCGCTCATCGTCCGCGAACTGCACACCGTGCCGCTCGACGCCATCGGCGGCGGATCCGGTATCGGCAACGGCAGGCTCGCCCTCACCGAAGCGGTCCTGACCCGGTACGCGCCCGAAGCCGCGCCCGCCCCCGTGGACCTCGTCGCCGCCATCGATGACGCCCACGGGCCCGAGCGCGCCGTGGTCGCCCCGTGGCTCCAGGCACTGCGCGCCGCGGTGGCTCCGCGGCGGCGTGTCGGGGAGGCGATCCCTTGACCAGGCTGCTCGGTGCGGCCGAGACCGCACTGCCCGCACCGCTGGGCGTCATGACCGAATCGCTGGGCCGCGGCGCCGTCGCGGAAATCACCGCCGACCTGTTCGGCCGGGGCCGCCGCTGCGCCGTCCTGGACGAGTACGCCCCCGGTGAGCCGCAGTGGCTGCTCGCCGAACTCGGCGACGGCCGGATCACCGGCGGCTGCCCGGCGGCGAAGTGGCGGCTGTCAAGCTGCGACCCTGTGATGCGTCGGCTCTCCGCCCCGCCTCTGGCAGCCGACGGCACCGACCTCTGGCGCCTCCTGGACGCCACGCTGTTCTCCCCGTCGGCGCAGATCCACATCACCGAGGCCGGCGAAGCCGCCTGGCTCAGCCGTGACAGCGGCGACTCCCACACCCTGCCCGACTGGCTGCGCCCGCGCGACCGCTCATTCCTGCTGACCGGATGGCTCAGTGAGGCAGGTTACAGCCGCACTCTCGACGGGGCCGCCCCGTTCAGCATCGGCCGCGAACTCTCCGGAACCACCGCCTGCCACCCGGTGGCCTGGCAGGACTTCGACGTACCGCCGGATCCGGCAGCGGACAGAACAGAGCAGGAGCGCTCCCGCGGGGCAGGAAGCTGGATCCGTGTCCGAGAGTACTGGGCAGAGGATCCCTTCACCGGGGCGGCCGGGGTGGCCTTCCACCGCCTGACCGGCTACCACGCGGGGTCGAAGCCGACCGCGCCCATCGGTCTGGACGGTCCCGACGACAGGTAGAAGGAGGGTCGCGTGAGCGAGCAGCCGAACCCCCGGGCAAGGCCCTCTCCGGCTGGAATGCCGCGTCGCCGCGCCTCCGTCGCTGCGCGCCGCCCCACGCCGCTGCCCCCCGGCGGCCGGGCACGGCGCCGCGACGAGCGCGGCGGCGCTCCAGGCGCGTCCCCGGGGCCGCCGGATCCGCTGCGCGACCACCAGGCGCTCGCCCCCTACGGACTGGTTCCACTGCCCGACCTGCCGATGCCGGCCGAACGGCTGCAGGAATCGGTACTGCGCGACGGGATCACCCAGCGCCACCTCCTGGCCGGACACGACCGCCGCATCCCCGGTACACACACCGGCTGGATCGATGTCGCCGTCCGCACCCTCACCCCCACCTTCATCGGCGCCACCCGAGACGAAGGCGGAGCCGCCCGGTCACTGACCATCGACGGCCTTCCCGCCCTGCCCGGCGCCACACTGCGCGGCCTGGCCCGCAACGTCCTCCGCGTACTCACCGGGGGCGAGACCGGGCCGGTCAACACCCCCCAGTTGTTCTTCCGTGCGCCCGCCGCCTCCCACAGCGACAAGCGCGCCCGCCATGTGATGCGCACGATGAACGGCCGGTACCGCAAGCGAAACGGCATATCCTCCAGTCCGCCCGGCGCTCCCGTGAAGGCGGGCTTCCTGAACTACCACGCAGACAGCGCGACCTGGGGCATCCACCCGCTTACGGTGGACCGTCCCCTGCAGATCAAACTCACCGATCTGCGAGAGGACCTCGGACGCTCCAGCGCACTGCCCCCGTTCGAACTCCCGCGGCAGGGATCCGGGGACGGTGGCTACATCCCGGCCGAGTTCCACCGGGACTTCCAGTACCTCGACGTGGTGGCGCTGTGCCCCGAAGTCACCGGGCGCACGGTCGGCGAGGCCCGGTTCTGGGCGATGGCGGTCGTCCCGGCCGGAGAGGACGTGACCTCTGACCACGCCACGGCCTTCCACCGCAGGCTGCGCGAGCACTGGACCCGAAAGCTCGTGCGTGCCCAGCAGGCGGTGCGGAAGGCGTCCGGCGAGCGGGCCCGCGCCTCCGCCCGGGGCAGGCACAACGACATCGACCGTGCGCTGCGCCGCGTCGATGAGGCCACGATGCGCCGAGTCGACTGCGTCCTTGTGCTCACCGGTATCGCGGGAGAACGCCAGAACGCCTACCTCTTCCCCACAGACATCGACCCCTCCGTCCGGCTTCCCGTGCCCGACCACCTCGTCCGCCTGGTGGAGTCCGCCGACCAGCTCACCCGGTTCCAGGAGCGCAACTTCCCCGACGACCTGTCCGTCGGGCACCGGCCCAGCGCAGGACGACACCTGAACGGCGGACTGCCCCGTAACGCCTGGGAACCCGTCTGGTACCAGGAGACCGACGGCCGCGTGGCGTCCTTTGGGCGGTCCGGCGGCTACCGGGTCGCGGTCGGTGAGTTCGACCCGATCCGCCGTGCGCTGCCCGCACCGGTCCTCAGCCCCCCGCGCAACAGCGGCACTCGCGCAGGCCGCGCCCCCGATATCCCGCGCGCACTCTTCGGCGACATCGACCTGCTCCCGGAACGCGACGCGAGCGGCCCGGCGGCGCGCGGCCGGATCTCGGTCGGCTCGGCGGTCGCTGCCGACGACGACCCGTGGTTCCCGCACACGCTGCGCGTGGAACTGCTGTCTCCGCAACGCACCTGTTTCGCCAACTACCTGCTGCAGCCCATGACGGACCGTACCTGGGGCAACGCCCCCGATCTGGTGACCTGGGCGCACGAGGGGGACGTGCGACTCGGCGGATACAAGATGTACCTGCACCGGCACGATCCATTGCCCGACGAGAGCCGCCGCTACGCCGAGATGCGCGCCGACCGGGTGCCCGATGGCGAGACCAAGCGCGATATCGTCCCGCTCCGCGCCGGCCTCACCTTCCACGGCCGCCTCACCTTCACCAACCTCACCGACGCCGAGCTCGGTGCCCTACTGCGGACTCTCCTGCTGGACAACCCGGTGGACGGGGGAGACCCGGACAACCCGCTCTACGCGCACAAGGTGGGAATGGGCAAGGCTCTCGGTTTCGGCAGCGTGCACATCACACCCGCCCTGCACCTGATCGACCCCGTGGAGCGGGCCGCCTCCCTCGACCCCGGAGCGGGCGTGCAGCGGGTCGAAGACGAGGGCGTGCAAAAGCTGCTGGCCGCATTCGACGACGCGCTGCTCACCTGGGAGCGCGAGCAGAGCGTGCGCCACGGCCGGCCGATGCCCGACGACTGGTGCGACGTCCCTCGGGTACGGGACCTGCTGCTGGCCGCCCAATGGCGGCAGCGGCTGCCCGAAAGCTGGACACGTGTCATGAATGTGGAGGAGTTCTCCGTCTACCCGGTGCTGCCCGGACTGCAGGACCGGTTCGCTGCCCATTCTCGGATCACCGACACCGGGCCGGGATGATGGGCAGTTCTCCGGCGGCACCCTGCCCCCGTGCCGCCGGAGTCCTCGGTGCCCGCCCGCAGAGGGCATAGCAGCACTGCCGACCGCTACCTCCCCCTACCAGCAGAGCCGGACGACCGCAGCCCGCCGAGGGCATGGGACACCACGGGAACTCGCTGGTCGCCGTGGTCGGCCCGGTTGCAGATCGGCGCCGGTCACATCACCCCGGGGGCGATGAGCCCGTCCGGCAGTTCGGCCGCGGCCGAACGGTCCAGCAGGAAGAGCGTCCGGGACCGGCCGCGGGCCCCGGCGGCGGGAACCTGGACCGGGCCGGCACCGCTCAAAGCCAGCCGCACGGCGCTGGCCTTGCTCTCCCCGGACGCCAGCACCCACACCTCGCGGGCCGCCCGGATAGCGGGCAGGGTCAGTGAGATGCGGGTCGGCGGCGGCTTCGGTGAGCCGTGCACCGCGACGACCGTTCGCTCGTTCTCATACAGCGCGGGCTGCTCGGGAAACAGCGAAGCGACGTGGGTGTCGGGGCCGATCCCCAGCAGGCACACGTCGAATGAGGGCACCTCGGCGTGGTCTTCGGGGCGGGCGGCGTCGGCCAGCGCGGCGGCGTAGCGTTCGGCGCCGCGCTCGGGGGCATCGCCGTCGGGCCCGTCCGAGGCGGGCATCGGGTGGACGCGTTCCGGGGCGACGCCGACCCGGTCGAGCAGCGCTTCGCGGGCCTGGGTCTCGTTGCGGTCGGGGTCGCCGGTGGGGAGGAAGCGCTCGTCGCCCCACCAGACGTCCAGGAGCGGCCAGTTGATGGCGTCGCGTGCGGGAGCCCGCGCCAGCTCCGCCAGTACCGCAATGCCGATGCTCCCGCCGGTGAGCACGATCGAAGCCGAACCCCGGGCGGTCTGGGCGTCGATCAGGCGCGTGACGATACGCGCCGCCGCGGCCTTGGCCAGTAGGCCGGAGCCAGGGTGCACGATGACGCCGGGCGTGCTCACGCGGGTGCCTCCGATGTATTCAGCAGTGTGCTCAAGTGCTTGGCGGTTCTCTCATAGATCTCGTCGGCGTCGAGGCGGCGCAGCTCCTCGGAGAGAGCCTCAGCAGGGCGGGACTGCGACAGCGCCACAGTCTGGTCGGGCTGGCCCGGCCGGGAGAGCGTGGCGACGCGGCCGTCGATCCGCTCGAGTGTGATGTCGCCGCCCTCGGTGACGAGCTTGACGCCGGTGATGCCGGGACCGTGGGAGGTCGTGCGCTCCACCTCCACCTCCAGTTGGTCCGACAGCCAGGACGCGAGCAGGTCACCGCTGGGGTAGTACGGTTCTGCGGTGACCTCGGCCCCGGTCACCCAGCCGCACGGCTGGTCCATGGTGCTGGCCAGCAGAGACCGCCATGGGGTGATCCGGGTCCAGGTGAGGTCGGTATCGCCCGGCTGGTAGCGCCGGATTCGGGCGAGCAGGTCCTCCAACGGGTCTGCGGCGCGTAGTGCGTCGGTGATGCGGCGGTGCGCCAGCCGGCCGACCGGGTCGGCCGCGGGGTTGATCGGACCGCGCCCGGGCCACCAGGCGACAACGGGCGCATCCGGCACCAGAAGCGGGGTGATGACGGAGTCGGGATGCTCGCCGAGCGGCCCGTACAGGCGCAGCAGCAGCGCTTCGCCCGGGCTGGTGGTGCCGGGGCTGCGGAGTTCGGCGTCGATCGTGGGCTCGGCCTTCGGATCGCGCCGGATCAGCGCCAGCACGCGCGAGGGGTGCTCGCGCCCGGCTTCGGTGGCGGCCCGGACCGCGTCGTAGTGGTCGGCCTCGTCGGTGACGATGACCAGGGTCAGCACCATGTTCAGCGCGCCGCCGCCAACGTTGTGGCGTTCGGCGGCCAGCGCATCGATGATCTCGGATGTGGTGGTGCGCGGAAGATACAGCGTCATCGGTCCCTCCCGACGCGGGCGACGGCCGGACGGTTGTCCACAGGTTCGGTCGGCCAGGTGGCGATCGGCCCTTGGCACGTGTGCCGGCGGGTGCGCGGTCGCGATGCGGGGGTGCGGGTGGCCCCCCAGAGTGGGCGGGGTATGCGCCCGGGCGCGCGTGTCATGGCCGCCTCCACTGCCGTCCGTCGCGGGCCAGCAGGTCGTGGCCCGACCGCGGTCCCCACGTGCCCGCCTTGTACTGCTCGGGGCGTCCCTCCTTGGCCCAGAATTCCTCGACGGGGTCGAGGATCCGCCAGGACAGTTCCACCTCTTCCTGCCGGGGGAACAGCGGGGGGTCGCCGATGAGCACGTCGAGGATGAGCCGCTCATAGGCCTCGGGGCTGGCCTCGGTAAACGAGTGCCCGTAGGCGAAATCCATGGTGACGTCGCGGACCTCCATGGCGGCGCCGGGCACCTTGGAACCGAACCGCAGGGTGACCCCCTCGTCCGGCTGGATGCGCATCACCAGCGCGTTCTGCCCGAGGCCCTCGACATCGGTGGAGGAGAAAACCTGGTGCGGAGCGCGCTGAAAGACCAACGCGACCTCGGTCACCCGCCGTCCCAGGCGCTTGCCGGTGCGCAGGTAGAACGGAACCCCGGCCCAGCGCCGACTGCTGACCGTGAGCTTCATCGCGGCATAGGTCTCGGTGATGGAGTCGGGCGGGATGCCCTCCTCCTCTAGATATCCGGGTACTTCGGTGCCGCCCTGCCAGCCTCCGGCGTACTGGCCGCGGGCGGTTCCCGTCGCCAGGTCCGGGGGCAGCTCCACCGCCGATAGCGCCTTCTCCTTCTCCGCGCGGATCGCATCGGCGTTGAATGTCACCGGTTCCTCCATCGCCACCAGCGCGAGAAGCTGCAGCAGATGGTTCTGGATGACATCGCGCGCCGCGCCGATGCCGTCGTAGTATCCGGCGCGTCCGCCCACACCGATGTCCTCGGCCATGGTGATCTGCACGTGGTCGACGTAGTTGCGGTTCCACAGCGGCTCGAAGAGAGTGTTGGCGAACCGCAGCGCCATGATGTTCTGGACGGTCTCCTTGCCCAGGTAGTGGTCGATCCGAAAGACGGACTGGGGCGGGAAGACGTCGTCGACGACCGCGTTGAGCTCCTTGGCGCTCTCCAGGTCGTGGCCGAAAGGCTTCTCGATGACGACCCGGCGCCATGCGTTGTGGTCGGACTCGGCGAGCCCGCAGCGCTTGAGCTGCTCGACAACGGTGGGAAACAGCTTGGGCGGCAGGGAGAGGTAGAAGGCGTAGTTCCCGCCCGTGCCGCGTTCGGCGTCCAGCCGGCGCACCGTGTCGGCGAGCCGGTCGAACGCCTCGTCATCATGCAGCTCGCCCTGGACGAAGCGGACACCCTGGCTGAGTTGGCGCCAAACATCCTCACGGAAGGGGGTCCGGGCGTGCTCGCGTACGGCTTCGTAGGCCTGGGCGGCGAAATCCTGGTCCTCCCACTCCCTGCGGGCGAAACCGACCAGCCCGAACCCCGGCGGCAGCAGCCCCCGGTTGGCGAGGTCGTAGATGGCCGGAAGCAGCTTCTTGCGGGCGAGGTCTCCGGTGACCCCGAACAGCACGAGTACGCTGGGTCCGGCGACCCGCGGTAGGCGTCGGTCCAGTTCGTTGCGCAGCGGGTTGGGCACCGCTCCCGGCATCGCCGGTTCTTTCAATGTCGACTCCCGTGGTGTGTGGCTGTATGTCGCCGGGGCGCCGACGCCGCAGCGTAGCGGCACGGGGCCGGCGTCGTGCTTCTGCTCGGGGAAGCCCGGCGGTGCGCTCCGGCCGGATGCCGGACGGCGCAGAGCCGCCCGGCGAAAACGCTCCGGTCAGTCGGCGGAGCCGAGCTGCCGCGCGACGTTCTTCAGCAGCCCTTCCCAGGACTTCTCGAACTTCGCCACGCCTTCGTCCTCCAGCACCTTGACCACGTCGTCGTAGTCGATGCCGACCTCGGCCAGGGCCTCCAGGTCGGCGCGGGCCTGAGCGTAGTTGCCGCGTACGGTGTCGCCGGTGATCTCGGCGTGGTCGGCCGCGGCCTCCAACGTGGCCTCCGGCATCGTGTTGACGGTCCCCGGGGCGACCAGGCGGGTGACATAGCGGGTGTCGTCATAGGCCGGGTCCTTGACCCCGGTGGACGCCCACAAGGGGTGCTGCGATGTCGCGCCGGCGGCCTCCAGGGCCTTCCACCGGTCGGTGGCGAACACCTCCTCGTAGAGCTCATAGGCCAGGTGGGCGTTTGCTATGGCGGCGCGTCCGCGAAGCGCCGCGGCGGCGTCGGTGCCGATCTTCTCCAGCCGCTTGTCGACCTCGGTGTCGACGCGGCTCACGAAGAACGACGCGACCGACTGGATCCTGCTGAGGTCGAGCCCGTTCTCGGCGGCCTGCTCCAGGCCCGCGAGGAAAGCGTCCATGACGGCGCGGTAGCGGTCCAAGGAGAAGATCAGGGTGACGTTGACGCTGATGCCCTCGGCGAGCGACCGGGTGATGGCCGGCAGCCCTTCCTGCGTGGCGGGGATCTTGATCATCAGGTTGGGGCGGTCCACCAGCCACCACAGCGCGCGTGCCTCGGCCACGGTGCGCTCGGTGTCGCGTGCCAGGCGCGGGTCGACCTCCAGCGAGACCCGGCCACCGATACGGCCGGTGGCCTCATAGGTGGGGCGCAGCACATCGGCCGCCCAGCGGATGTCGTAGCCGGTGATCGCGCGCACCGCCTCCTCCACCGAGACGCCGCGCAGTGCGAGGTCGCGAAGCTGGTCATCGTAGGCGTCGCCCTCTTTGAGAGCCTTGTCGAAGATCGTCGGGTTCGACGTGACACCGACGACGCTCTTGTGCGCGATGAGTTCGGCGAGGTTTCCCGAGCGCAGCCGCTCCCGGCTGATGTCGTCCAGCCACACGGAGACGCCTTCGCCGGACAGTTCGCTCAGCCTGTTGGTGCTGCTCGATGTGTTGGTCATGGCCTCGCTCATTCCTGGTCGACGGGCGGTGCGCACCTGCGGGCGCGCACCGCCTTCCGTACAACAGATCAGTTTCCGGTCGTCGTTCCCTTTTCACCGCCGAGCTTGGCGATGCTGGCGTGTACGGCGGCGACGACGCGGTCGGGCGTCAGGCCGAACTGCTCGTACAGCGTCTGGTAGGGCGCCGACGCGCCGAAGTGCTCCAAGCTCACGGTCTCGCCGACCTCGCCGACGAACTGGTGCCAGCCGAGCCCGATTCCGGCCTCGACCGAAACACGGGCGCGCACCGACGACGGCAGGACACTGCGGCGGTAGGACTCGTCCTGCTGCTGGAACCACTCCACACTCGGCATGGACACTACGCGGGTGGGGGTTCCGGTCTCCTCCAGACGTTCGCGGGCCTCCAGAGCGATCGCGACCTCGCTGCCGGTGGCGATGATGATCGCCTTTGGTTTCCCGTTCCCCGCCTCAGCGAGCACATAACCGCCCTTGGCGGTGTTCTCCGCGGAAGCCAGCTCCTCGCGGTCCAGGGTCGGAACGTTCTGCCTGGTCAGTGCGAGCGCTGCGGGACGGTCGCCATTGCGCAGGATGGTGCGCCAGGCCACGACGGTCTCGTTGGCGTCGGCGGGGCGGACCACGTCCAGGCCGGGGATGGCGCGCAGCGACCACAGGTGCTCGACCGGCTGGTGGGTGGGGCCGTCCTCGCCGAGGCCGATGGAGTCGTGCGTCCACACATAGGTGACCGGCAGCTTCATCAATGCGGCCAGCCGCACCGCAGGCCGCATGTAGTCGCTGAACACAAGGAAGGTGCCCCCGTAAGGGCGGGTCGGGCCGTGCAGTGCGATGCCGTTGATGATCGAGCCCATACCGTGCTCGCGGACGCCGAAGTGCAGCACGCGGCCGAACCGGTTGCCCGAGAAGGCCTTGGTCGAGTACTCCTCGGGGATGAAGGACGGCTCGCCCTTGGGCGTGGTGTTGTTGGAGCCGGCCAGGTCGGCCGATCCGCCCCACAGCTCCGGCAGCACCGGTGCGATGGCGCTGAGCACTTCACCGCTGGCCTTTCGGGTGGCCACGCCCTTCGCGCTGGTCTCGAAGACCGGCAGGGCCTTCTCCCAGTCGTCGGGCAGTCGGCCCGACTGCAGCCGGTCGAAGAGGTCGGCGCGCTCGCCGGCGCTCGCGCGCCACTCCTCGAAGGAGGTCTGCCACTCGGCGTGCGCCGCCCGGCCGCGGTCGACGGCCGTGCGGGAGTGGTCGAGCAGCTCGGCGGGGACGTCGAAGCGGGTGTCGGGGTTCAGGCCCAGCACCTGTTTGGTGGCGGCGACCTCCTCCGCACCTATGGCCGCGCCGTGGATCGCACCGGTGTTCTGCTTGTTCGGTGCGGGCCAGCCGATGATCGTGCGCAATTTGATGAACGAGGGCCGCTCGGTCTCGGCTTTCGCGGCCATGATCGCCCGGTGCAGTGCCGCGACGTCCTCGTGGTAGGAGCCGCTGGCGGTCCAGTCGATTTCCTGGACGTGCCAGCCGTAGGCCTCGTAGCGGGCCGCGACGTCCTCGGAGAAGGCGATCTGGGTGTCGTCCTCGATGGAGATGTGGTTGTCGTCATAGATGACGATAAGGTTGCCGAGCTTGTGGGTGCCGGCCAGCGCGCTCGCTTCGTGGCTGATGCCCTCTTGGACGTCGCCGTCCGAGCAGATCGCGTAGACGAAGTGGTCGAAGGGGCTCTCGCCGGGGGCCGACTCGGGGTCGAACAGGCCGCGCTCGCGGCGGGCCGCCATCGCCATGCCGACCGCGTTGCCGATGCCCTGGCCGAGCGGGCCGGTGGTGGTCTCGACCCCTGTGGTGTGGCCGAACTCCGGGTGGCCGGGAGTGAGGCTGTCCCACTGGCGCAGCCGCTTGATGTCGTCCAGGGAGAGGCCGTATCCGGCCAGGAAGAGCTGGATGTAGAGGGTGAGACTGGAGTGGCCGCACGACAGTACGAACCGGTCGCGGCCCACCCAGGAGGGATCGCTGGGGTCATGCCGCATGATCTTCTGGAAGAGCAGGTAGGCCGCTGGCGCGAGGCTCATCGCGGTGCCGGGGTGACCCGAACCCGCCTCCTCGACCGCGTCCATCGCCAGGGCGCGGACCACATCGACGGCGCGCTGGTCGAGTTCCGACCACTCAAGGGGTTCCGAGGTGTCGATGTTCACGCGGGCTCAGGGCTCCTTTCGCGCATTCAGTCGATATCCGGGCATCGTCGGCCGGGGATCGTGAATGTGAGGTTGTCCGTGGTCGTGGCGTCCTGCCGTGTGGTCCGCGCGAGGGGGCGGCTCCTGCGCGGTGGCCGGGACCGGTCCGGGCGCCGCATCGATCTGGGCGAAACAGCCCGGAGAACACGACAGGCGACCAAGGGCGAGCCTATCGCCCAAACGGGCCGGGAGGGGGCTGCAACACGTCCGACCGCGGCCGGCCGCCGCGTGCGCGGGCCGATGGGGAGAGAGCCGGTGGGGAGAAAACGGAGGCGCGGCGCCTTGTGCGTCCCCGTGCCGGATGTGGGATCCTCGGTGCGCGGTGCCTGTACGCGGGGGCGGCGCGGCCGGAAGATACGGTCCCGATGGGCATCTCCGGCGAGTCTACGCCCCGGTCAATGCGGTTTCAGGGCAAGTACTACAGTATGTCGTTGACGGGGTCGCGCGGCTCCTGCGTCCGCGTTCGAAGCGGCTGCGAGCCCGCTGCGGCGATCACATTCGGCAATTCTTCGAGGTTCAGCGTGTCAGTGTCCGTAGAGCGGATGTCCCCCGAGACGGTGGCCCCTTGCGCAGGGCCTGCGGCGCGGCGGCGCTGATGGCCGTGGTAAACCGGGGACAGCCGACCGAAACACAGGGCGGGGACGGTTCGGGGGCCGAAGCGGCGAGGACCGTGCGGCGCGCCTCTTTCGGTACCTACGTACGCGCCTATGTCGCGCTGTCCAAGCCCCGCGTGATCGAGTTGCTGCTCATCACCACCATCCCGGTGATGTTCGTGGCAGCGGCGGGGCCGCCTCCGCTGTGGACGGCCGTGGCCACGCTGGTATTCGGCGCCATGTCCGCGGCCAGCGCCAACGCGATCAACTGCTACTTCGACCGCGACATCGACCAGGAGATGCGGCGCACCCGCCGCAGGCCGGTCGCGATGGACCAGGTCACTCCGCGCGGTGCCATGACCTACGGCCTCGTGCTCGCCGCCGGGTCCACACTCGGGTTCGCGGTGTTCGTCAATATCCTGTCGGCGGCGCTGTCGCTGTTCGCGATCCTCTTCTACATCTTCGTCTACACGCTGCTGCTCAAGCGGCGCACCGCGCAGAACGTGGTGTGGGGCGGTATCGCCGGGTGCATGCCGGTGCTCATCGGCTGGTCGGCCATTACCGAACAGCTCGACTGGGCCCCGTTCATCCTCTTTCTCGTCGTGTTCTTCTGGACGCCGCCCCACACCTGGGCGCTGGCGATGCGCTACCGCGAGGACTACGCGGCGGCGAAGGTGCCGATGCTGCCGGTGGTGGCGGGCGAACGCCGGGTGCTGCTGGAGTGCGTGCTCTACAGTTGGGCGACCGTTGTGGTCTCGCTGCTCCTCTGGCCGGTCGCCGAGACCACCCTGTTCTACCCGGCCGCGGCAGCGGCGCTGGGCGCCCTGCTGCTGGTGCAGGCCCACCGGCTGCTCGCCCGCGTCCGCTCCGGTGCCACCGGCCCGCAGGTGAAGACAATGGGCTTCTTCCACCTTTCCAACGCCTACCTCGCGCTGCTGTTCTCCGCGGTCACCATCGACCCGCTGCTCAAGAACCTCATCAGCTAGGGCGGCCGGGAGCCGGGGCCCCGCGCCTGCGGCGGGGTGAGATGCTGGTCCCATGCGAGAGGTCACCGCGTGGGAGGCCATAGTGCAGGCCGACCCTAACCATTCCCAGTGGTACATCGAACGTTTCCGGACGATGGCCGCGCAGGGCCACGACCTCGCGGGCGAGGCCCGCATGGTCGACGCGATGCTGCCGCGCGGGTCGCGGGTCCTGGACGCGGGGTGCGGAACCGGGCGCGTGGGGGCGGAGCTCGCCGCGCGCGGACACGACGTCGTGGGTGTGGACGTCGACCCGCGCCTGATCGCGGCGGCGCGCGAGGACCATCCGGGGCCCGACTGGCGGGTGGGCGACCTTGCCGAACTCGACCTGGTGGGCGAGGGGGAAGCGTCCTTTGACGCCGTGGTCTGCGCGGGCAACGTGCTGACCTTCGTGGCCCCCGGCACCGAGGCCGAGGTACTGCGCAGGATGGGTGCGCACGCGGGCGACGGCGGACGGGTGGCCGTCGGTTTCGGCGCGGGGCGCGGATACACCTTCGACCGGTTCTTCGCCGACGCCGGCGAAGCCGGGCTGGTACTGGACCTGGCGTTGTCCACCTGGGATCTGCGGCCCTTCACCGCGGAATCGGACTTCCTGGTCGCCGTCCTGCGTCCGGAGTCCGCTTCCGCACATCAGCAGTGAACCTGAACTGTTCTGGGTCTGAACCCCGGCGAAAAGTAGGGGTGCTGCCCTTGGCCGCGGAATGTCCAGGGCCTGTCGACACGGAAGTGAATCGATGGGCCTTTTATTCAGGGTGCATCCCGACCCGTTACGATCAAGGCCATGCCCGCACTTGACACGAAAGCCATCCTGGAGGGACGCCGCCCCGGGCGCCGCCAGATCGGGTTGACCATCGGCATCGTCATCAGCGTGCTCTGCGCGCTGCTGATGATGGGCTACCTGCTGTTGTCGGGGCTGGCCGGGGGAGGGGTGGCCGGTGTCGTCGGGTTCCTCATCAGCCTCGTCGCGGCCGTCATCCCCGTCGCGATCCTGGTCCCGCTCATCCTGCTGCTGGACCGGCTGGAACCCGAACCCGGGGTGGTACTGCTCTTCGCCTTCCTCTGGGGGGCGGGTGTGGCGGTCGTCGTCTCCTTTGTACTGAACACCGCGGGCATGCAACTGTGGGCAGTCCCCGCCTTCGGCCCCGACATCGGGGTCATCATCAGCACGGCGGTCGGCGCCCCGCTGGTGGAGGAGAGCGCCAAGGGGATCGTCCTGCTGCTCCTGCTGTGGCGGCGCCGCCATGAGATCGACTCCTACACCGATGGCGTGATCTATGCGGCCATGGTCGCCACCGGCTTCGCCTTCACGGAGAACATCCTCTACTTCCTCAGCTCCTACTTCGAGGCCGGCTTCTTCGGGTTCGCCTTCACCTTCGTGCTGCGCGGCCTCATCTCCCCCTTCGGGCACCCCCTCTATACCGCGATGATCGGCATCGGTGTCGCCTACACGGCGATCAATCGCGGCGGGCTGCGCTTCCTCGCCCCGTTCATCGGGTGGGTCGCCGCCGTCGTCCTGCACGGGCTGTGGAACGGGTCCACGCTCTTCGGCTGGCTGGGCTTTGGCATCGCCTATGTACTGCTGTTCTTCGTGCTGCTGTCGGTCATCGTCATCGCGGTGCAGGACCGGCGCCGCCAGGTTGCGGCGATCTCTCACTATCTGCCCCCCTACATCGCCACCGGACTGGTC
Source organism: Actinomycetes bacterium (assembly GCA_021793235.1). Taxonomy (GTDB): domain Bacteria; phylum Actinomycetota; class Actinomycetes; order Streptosporangiales; family Streptosporangiaceae; genus JAJYTD01. The sequence continues at coordinate 72,246 of JAJYTD010000012.1, forward strand.
TCCCCGGCCGATATCCGGATGCTCAGCTCGATGGGCGGGCGCCGCGGGGCGCGCAACTGGGCGCAGCGCAACGCCGGCCAGAGAGGCCGCCAGGCGATGAAGGACTACCAGCTCGCGGCGACCGAGCTCGCGCTGCTGCACCAGCGCCTGGACCGCGGCGTGGCACGCTCGTACTGGGAGGGACAGCGCGACGCGTTCCTCGCCCTCATGCACGTGGCCCGGGAGGCGTTCATCGGGCGCGTGCAGCAGCCGGTGGCTCCAGCGTGGGCGCCGACACCGACAGACTCAGGCTTCCTGAAGCGCTCCGACTTCTCCCACGTCATCGCCCAGGCGCAACAGCAGCGACAGGGCATGCCGCCTACGGGCGGGCAGCCTCCCTACGGTCCGCCTCCCGAGAGGCGCTGACCGCGGTGCGCTCGGCCGTTGCGAAGTAGACCCGCAGGACCGCGATCCATACCAGGGCCGAACCGAGGACGTGCAGCACGACGAGCCACTCGGGTAGTCCCAGCAGGTACTGCGCGTATCCGATGGCCCCCTGCCCGAGGAGGACCGCCAGAAGCAGCCGCGCGGAGGTGCGCACCGCCGGGGGGGCGGCCGCCCGGGAGGTCAGGACGACCAGCGCGACCGTGCCGAGGACCGCGGCCCAGGCCAGAGCCGAGTGGATTCGGGAGACGGCCACCATGTCAAAGCCCCACCGCGGCGCTTCGGCGTCGCCGCCGTGCGGGCCGGTGCCGGTGACGATGGTCCCGGCGACCAGGAGCAGAAAGCCCAGCGGCACCATGGCCGTGGCCAGTGTACGCACCAGCGGGGACACGGTCAGCCGCAGCTCTCCCCGCGGTTCGCGGCAGCGCACATAGAAGGCGACGGCGGGGATCACCACCAGTATGGACAGCAGGAAGTGCGCGGCTACCGAGGCCGGGTGCAGTTTGGACCAGACGGTGATACCGCCGACGACGGCCTGGCCGAGCACGCCCAGCGGGACGATCGTCGCGAGGGTGATCAAGTCGCGGCGGCGGGGGCGCATTCGCAGCGCCGCCACGAACACGATGACGCCGACGGCCAAGACCAGGAACGTCAGGGTGCGGTTGCCGAATTCGATGGCGGCGTTCAGCGCCGCGTGTTCGGTACCGACGGGAACGAAGCTGTCCTCGGTGCAGCGCGGCCACTCCGAGCAGCCCAGTCCGGACGAGGTGACCCGCACGGTAGCACCGCTGACGGCGATACCGGCGTTGACGGCGATGTTGGCCAGCGCCCATCCGCGCACAGAGCGTGCCGTGGGCTCCCAGGCGGTGCGGGCGAGCACGGCGATCACGGCGATCACAGTGGTGACCACAGCGACCTGCCACACCCACAGCGGCAGGGAGAGGATTTCGATGTCGTCGGCCGCGAACACGGCCGGACCTGGGAGACCACGCATACGACACACTGTAGTAGACACAGCGGTGCACGCTCGTTGGGACGGGCGCCCGGGAAAAGACCCGGATCAGGGCGTTGCTCCGTCGGCCCGTGCGTCTTCGCGCGGTCGACGGGTGGCGCCGACACTCGCCGCCACGACACAACCGACCGCGAGCCACTGCCAGGTCGACAGGAACTCGCCGAGCAGCACCAGCCCGATGAGGGCGGCCGCGGCCGGCTCAAGACTCATCAGGATGCCGAACACGCGGGGCGGCATCCGGCGCAGCGCCTGCATCTCCAGGGTGTAGGGCACCACAGAGGACAGCAGCCCGACAGCCAGTCCGAGGAGCAGCAGGCGGGGGTCGAGCAGTGCCGACCCCCCTTCGGCGATACCGGCCGGTGCGACGAGCACCACACCGACGACGCTTGCGATGGCCAGCCCTGACGTGCCGGAGAAGCGCCGACCGGTGGCGGCGCTGAGGAGGATGTAGCCCGCCCAGGCGGCTCCGGCGAGAAGCGCGAACGCGACCCCGGCCGCGGTGATGTCGCCGTCGCTGCGCCCCAGGAGCACGACGCCCGTTCCAGCGAGCACCACCCACAGCAGGTCGATCCGGCGCCGTGATCCGGCGACCGCCACCGCGAGCGGCCCCAGGAATTCGATGGTCACCGCGATCCCCAGCGGAATGCGGGCGAACGACTGGTAGATGGCGTAGTTCATGGTCGCCAGGCACAGCCCGAAACCGATCACCACCAGCCAGTCGGCACGGGTGCGCCCGCGCAGCGCCGGGCGGGCCAGAATGAGCAGGACGGCGGCCGAGGTCAGCAGCCGCAGCCACACGACGGCGCTCGGCGGCAGTACCCCGAACAGGTTCTTCGCGATCCCCGCGCCTAGCTGCACCGACAGGATGCCGATCAGCACCATCCACGTCGGTGGAATGATGTCTCCGGCTGTGCGGAACAGGGCCGCTCCACTGGAAAACCGGGCCCGGAAGGGGCCGCCGGACTCGTTCACCGCCGCATGCGCGTCCACGACCGGACATCCTATGTATCCGGTGGGCCCTGTGGTGCAGCGGGTTGACCGCGGCCGTGTGGGGAATGGGGAATGCTGCACCGTGCCGGCGAGTGCCGCCCGCGCCGGACCCGGAAGGCAGTGCGGCGCGGCAGGAGAGAACCGAGGAGAGATGGCTTTTTCGGTCACATCGGAGATCGGTCGCCTGCGCCAAGTGATCGTGCACCGCCCCGACCTGGAGCTCACGCGACTGACCCCCAGCAACAAGGACGGTCTGCTCTTCGACGACGTCCTATGGGCCAGACGCGCCCGCGAGGAGCACGACGAGTTCGCTGGGGTACTGCGCGAGCAGGGTGCCGGTGTCCACCTCTTCCACGAGCTCTTCCAGGACGTGCTGGAGATCCCCGAGGCCCGGTCCTATGTTCTGGACAACGTTTTGGATGACCGCTTCTACGGCCCGATGGCCGTCGACCCCATCCGCAGCGCGTTCGACGCGATGGACGTCGAGACACTGCGCCGGTTCCTCATCGGCGGCCTCACCAAGCGCGAGATCCTGCAGCGGATCGAAGAGCCCAGGTCGGTCTGGTTCCACACGCTCGACATGGACCAGTTCGTCCTCGCCCCGCTGCCGAACCACATCTTCACCCGCGACACCTCCTGCTGGATCAACGGGGGAGTCTCGATCAACGCGATGCGCAAGAAGGCGCGCAGGCGCGAGACCATCCACTACGAGGCGGTGTACCGGTGGCATCCGATGTTCGCCGCCGCCGAGTTCGACGTCTGGAACACGGGCCGGGCCTGGGCGCCGGCCACCATCGAGGGCGGTGACGTCATGCCCATCGGCAACGGGTCCGTGCTGATCGGGCTCAGCGAACGCACCCGGCCCCAGGCCGTCGAGCTCCTGGCGCGCGAGCTGTTCGCGCGCGGCGGCGCCGAGCGGATCCTCGGACTGTGGATGCCCAAATACCGCGCGATCATGCACCTGGACACCGTGATGACCAACGTGGACCACGGCGTCTTCACCAAGTACGCGGGGCTGGGGATGCTGCCCTCCTACACCATCGAACCGGGCGACAACGCCAAGGAGCTCAAAGTCACCGACCACCCGCCCGAGGACATGCACAGGGCGATCGCGCGCGCCGCCGGGCTCGACGACATCAGGGTGCTCACCCCCACCCAGGACGTGTTCTCCTCCGAGCGCGAGCAGTGGGACGACGGCTGCAACGTCTTCGCGGTGGAGCCGGGGGTGGTGATCGCCTACGAGCGCAACATGACCTCCAACGCCTACCTGCGCGACAACGGCGTCGAGGTCATCACCGTCCGCGGCAGCGAGCTCGGCCGCGGCCGGGGCGGGCCGCACTGCATGACCTGTCCGATCGAGCGGGACGGGTGAGTCCGCGGTGACGCGGGGACCGGCGGTTCAGGGGACGGGTACCCGGGCCGCGTCCGCCGGTTCGGCGGACGGCGCGGTGCTACGGGCGCAGACGGCCGCGAGCACCAGCAGCCAGGCGATGAACTCCACCCCGGGCTGGACCAAGATCATGATCAGCCCCACCCAGCTCTGTCCCGCTAGTCCGGTGCCCGCCTGCAGGAGTAGCCAGAGATAGGGCAGGGCGGCGGCGAAGAGCTGGACACCCAGCGCACCCCACAGCAGCCCCGCGTGCGCCGGTCGCCGTAGCACGATCAGGACCGCACCCACCACCAGAACTACGGCGGGCGGCCCCAGCGCCCGGATCAGCGCGACCAGCGGAACACCGATGAACTCCACACCGACCGAGCCTAGCGGCGGGATCAGACCGCCTCGATCTCAGCGGACCGAATGGTCATCGGTTCGGGGACCGGCAGGCCTTCCTCGCGCATCCCTTCCAGATGGAAGCGGATGGCATCGCCCATCTCAGCGATGGCGTCTTCGACCGTGTCGCCCAGGGCGACGCATCCGAGCAGATCCGGACGCCATGCTCCGTAACCATCCTCGGTCCGCTCGATGAGGATGACATAGTCGGTCATGTCGAATCCCTCTCTCACAAGCCCGCCTGCTTGAGGATGCTGCGCTCTGTGCCGATGGTCAGTGTCTTCCCTGGCTTTCCGGGGATCGTGACCAGTCCCTTCTCCGTCCCGACAGCAGTGGATCCGCTGGCTTCAATCCCACTTGAAGAAGCGCGAGGCCAGGAGTGCGCCGGCGGCGGTCCAGGCGGCGAGGACGAGGACGGGGAGCAGGGCGGGGGCGGCTCCCTCGGTGAGGACGGAGCGGAGGCCGCCGGCCAGGGCGGTGGTCGGCAGCGCCTCCAGAACGGGCTGGACGGCCGCGGGGAAGCGGTCCACGGGAAAGACCACGCCGCCCAGGCCCAGAAGCAGCACGTAGACGAGATTGGCCGCGGCCAGGGTCGCTTCGGCCCGCAGGGTCCCGGCCATCAGCAGCGCCAGGGCGCTGAACGCGGCCGTGGCCAGCAGGATCAGCAGAGCGGCATAGAGTACGCCGACAGCGCCGCCTGAGGGGGCCCACCCCAGCAGGAACGCGGTACCGCACAGCAGCGCGATCTGCAGCAGCTCCACCCCCAGCACGGCCAGCGTCTTGGCCGCCAGCAGTCCGAACCGCGGCAGCGGGGTCGCGCCCAAGCGCTTGAGCACGCCGTAGCGCCGTTCGAAGCCGGTACCGATGGCCTGCCCGGTGAATGCGGTCGACATCACGGCCAGGGCCAGGATCCCGGGCGCGAGGAAGTCCACGCGGGCCCCCTGCCCGGTGTCCAGCACGGACGTGAGACTGAACCCCGCCAGCAGCAGTATCGGGATGACCATGGTGAGCAGCAGCTGCTCGCCATTGCGCAGCATGATGCGCAGCTCCATGGCCGCCTGGGCCGCGACCATGCGGTGCATCGGCGCCGCCTGGGGCGCCGGGGCGAACAAGGACGTGGAGGAGTGAGTCTGGGTCATGATTCGCGGAGTTCCCGGCCGGTGAGTTCGAGGAAGACGTCTTCGAGGGTGCGCCGTTGTACGCGCAGCCCCTCGGGCAGGATGCCGTTGGCCGCGCACCAGGTGGTGACTGTGGCGATGAACTCCGGCCCCAGCCCGCCCGGTGCTTCGGTGACGATGACGTACCGGGACAGCGCAGAGCCTGGTTCGCCGGGTACCGCCTCGATCCGGCTGGCCGTCGGCAACGCCGCCAGCAGGTCCTCGGTGTCCAGGCCCGGGGCGGCGTCGAAGCGCAGTTCCTGCTGAGCAGCGGTGAGTTCGTCGGTGCTGCCGTCGGCGACCACCCGGCCGCGGTCGATGATCACCACGTGGTCGGCCAGCCGTTCGGCCTCTTCCATGTAGTGGGTGGTCAACACCACGCCGACGCCGGCATCGCGCAGTTCGCCGACGAGCTCCCAGGTGGTCCTGCGGGCCTGCGGGTCCAGGCCCGCGGTGGGCTCGTCGAGGAAGACCAGTTCCGGGCGCCCGATGACGGCGGCCGCAAGGGACAGCCGCTGCTGCTGTCCGCCGGAGAGCCGACGGAAGGGGGTGGCGGCGGCCGATTGCAAGCCGAGCCGTTCCAGCAGCGTTTCCGGTGGGATCGGGCGCGCATGGAAGGCGGACATGAGGCGCAGCCACTCGCCTGCACGGGCGCCGGTGGGGACACCGCCCAACTGGGGCATCACACCGACTCGGGGTTTGAGCGCCGAGGCGTCGGCCACGGGGTCGAGACCGAGGACCCGGACCCGTCCGGAGTCGGCGAACCGAAACCCTTCGCAGATCTCTATCGTGCTGGTCTTGCCGGCACCGTTGGGTCCGAGGAGGGCGGTGACGGCGCCGCGGCGTGCGGTGAACGACAGACCGTCGACAGCGGTGGCGGCACCATAGCGTTTGACCACATCAGTGGCCTCGACCGCGGCTTTCTCCATAGGAAAGAGTCTATGGCCGCCGCGCACCGCGCCCCAACGGCCCCTGCACAGGAGTGTTGCCGTAGCCCCGCACGGGCCTTGGGCGGGAACACGTCGGCAGCGCACGGGGTTGCCGTGGAGGCCGGCGGCCGCGATTCCTTGTCTCGTTCCGTGGGACCGCTGTATCGAAACGTGAGAAATTCGCGAAGTCGCTTCGAGGGGGGTCCGGCTGCTTCACCGCGATGAGGAAGGGAAACTCCTGTAAGGCAAGGCTTGCCTGGGTGACCAATGGCATGAGTCACTATTTGCTCACCGGGACTTATTTACGCCACACTGATGTTGTGAAAAAGGTGAGCAGAGCGAAGCGAGCGGACGGGAGCGCTGTGGCGGGCGTCTCCTTGATGCACGCTGGGCCCGAGCGGGGTGCCGAGACCGGTACGCGCGCCCGGGTGGCACGGCTCATTCTGGAACACGGCCCCGTCACCGCGTCCACCCTGGGGGAGCGGCTCGGGCTGACCCCGGCGGCGATCCGCCGCCACCTCGACAACCTGATGGCCGAAGGCATGGTCGAAGCCCGCGACTCCCAACCCCACGGGCGCCGCGGCCGCGGCCGACCGGCCCGTGTCTTCACGATCACCGACGCCGGCCGCGACGCTTTCGTCCACGGATACGACGACCTCGCCTCCAGCGCGCTGCGCTTCCTCGCGGAGAAAGCCGGGCCGGAGGCCGTCACCGAATTCGCCCGGCGGCAGGTCGCCGACCTCGAGCGCCGGTACCGCCCGCTCCTTGCCGCGGTCCCGCCGCAGCAAAGGGTGCGGCTCCTCGCCGAGGCGCTGTCCAACGACGGCTATGCGGCCTCGGCGGGGGAGGCGCCGGCGCCCGGGGGCGGCGATCAACTATGCCAGCACCACTGCCCTGTGGCGCACGTGGCGACGGAGTTCCCCGAACTGTGCGAGGCCGAGGTCGAAGTCTTCGCGCGGCTGCTGGGAACCCCGGTGCGTCGGCTGGCGACCATCGCCCACGGCGACGGCGTGTGCACCACGCACGTCACTCCCCGCGGCCTCGCCACGGCGGAGATGCGCACTGCTGAGAACAAGTCCCGTCCGAACCACGGTGACGGCGGGCAACGCCATGTGAAGGACTCTTGAGTCCAGGAGGATCCGCGTAATGACGTCTATCGCGCACCCCGAGCTCGAAGGGCTCGGAACCTATGAGTACGGCTGGGCCGACTCCGACGAGGCCGGCGCCTCCGCGCGGCGCGGCCTGAACGAGGAGGTCGTCCGCGACATCTCGGCCAAGAAGGACGAGCCGGAATGGATGGAGAAGCTCCGCCTGAAGTCGCTGCGGCTGTTCGATAAGAAGCCGATGCCCACCTGGGGTGCCGACCTGTCCCGAATCGACTTCGACAACATCAAGTATTTCGTGCGTTCGACGGAGCAGCAGGCCACCTCCTGGGAGGAGCTGCCCGAGGACATCAAGAACACCTACGACAAGCTGGGCATCCCCGAAGCGGAGAAGCAGCGCCTGGTCGCAGGTGTCGCCGCGCAGTACGAATCTGAGGTCGTCTACCACCAGATCCGCGAGGACCTGGAGCAGCAGGGCGTCATCTTCCTCGACACCGACACCGCCCTGAAGGAGCACCCGGAGATCTTCCAGGAGTACTTCGGCACCGTCATCCCGGCCGGCGACAACAAGTTCGCCGCGCTGAACACCGCGGTGTGGAGCGGCGGCTCCTTCGTCTACGTGCCCAAGAACGTGCACGTGGAGATCCCGCTGCAGGCCTACTTCCGGATCAACACCGAGAACATGGGCCAGTTCGAGCGAACCCTGATCATCGTCGACGAGGGCGCCTACGTCCACTACGTCGAAGGCTGCACCGCGCCGATCTACAAGTCGGACTCGCTGCACTCCGCGGTCGTCGAGATCATCGTCAAGAAGAACGCCCGCTGCCGGTACACGACCATCCAGAACTGGTCGAACAACGTCTACAACCTCGTGACCAAGCGCGCGGTCGCCTACGAGGGCGCCACCATGGAGTGGGTCGACGGCAACATCGGCTCCCAGGTCACGATGAAGTACCCGGCCGTCTACCTCATGGGCGAGCACGCCAAGGGGGAGACGCTGTCCATCGCCTTCGCCGGCGCGGACCAGCACCAGGACACCGGTTCCAAGATGGTGCACTGCGCGCCGCACACCTCGTCCACCATCGTCTCCAAGTCGGTGGCGCGGAGCGGTGGCCGAGCCTCCTACCGCGGCCTGGTCCAGGTTCAGGAGGGCGCCGACCACTCCAAGTCCAATGTGGAGTGCGACGCGCTGCTCATCGACACCATCAGCCGCTCTGACACCTATCCCTACGTCGACGTGCGTGAGGACAACGTGGAGATGGGGCACGAGGCCACCGTCTCCAAGGTCAGCGAGGACCAGCTCTTCTATCTGATGAGCCGCGGCATGGAGGAAGAAGAGGCCATGGCCATGATCGTGCGCGGGTTCGTCGAACCCATCGCGCGCGAGCTGCCGATGGAGTACGCGCTGGAGCTGAACCGGCTGATCGAGTTGCAGATGGAAGGAGCGGTCGGCTGATCATGGCCACCCCGAACCTCGGAATCAAGGAGCACTCCCACGGCGGAGGGATCCCGGTTTCCAAAATCGACGTTCACGGGTCCTTCGACCCGGCCGACTTCCCGGTGCCCAACGGGCGCGAGGAGGAATGGCGATTCACCCCGTTGCGTCGGCTGCGCGGTCTGCACGACGGCCGCGACATCACCGACGGTGCCGTCACGGTCGAGACCACTGCGCCTGATGAGGTGCGGGTCGAGGCCGTCGGCAAGGGCGACGACCGCCTGGGCACGTCCTTCCTGCCCAACGACCGGGTGAGCGCGCTGGCCTTCGCGTCCTTCGCGGACTTCAACCCGGCCACCGTCATCACCGTGCCCGCAGAGGTCCAGGCCTCCGCCCCGGTCTACGTCTCCGTCACCGGGACCCGGCACGGCGACTCCTACGGCCACACCGTGGTCCGCGCCGAACGGCACTCCTCGGCAACGGTCGTCCTGGAGTACCGCGGCAGCGCCGTCTACGCTGACAACGTCGAGTTCATCGTCGAGGACGGCGCCCAGCTCAACGTGATCAGCCTGCAGGACTGGGAGCGCGACGCCGTTCACGTGTCCCACCACTACACCAAGGTCGGCCGCGACGCCCGCTTCAAGAGCTTCGTGGTCACCCTGGGCGGCGATCTGGTGCGCATTTCGCCCCGGGTCGGCTACACCGGTGTCGGCGGCGACGCCGAGCTGGACGGCCTGTACTTCACCGGCGCGGGACAGCACCACGAGCACCGTTCGCTGATCGACCACAACATGTCCAAGACCCGCGGCCGGGTCGAGTACAAGGGCGCACTCAGCGGTGCGGACGCGCACGCGGTGTGGATCGGCGACGTGATCATCGGTGAGGGCACCGATGGCACCGACTCCTATGAGCTCAACCGCAACCTCGTGCTCACCGACGGCACCCGGGTCGACTCCGTGCCGAACCTGGAGATCTTCACCGGAGAGGTCGAGAGTGCCGGGCACGCCAGCACCAGCGGCCGCCTGGACGACATTCACCTCTTCTACCTCCAGTCGCGCGGCATCCCGGCCGACGAGGCCCGCCGCCTGGTGATCCGCGGGTTCTTCGCCGATCTGATCAACCGGATCGAGATCCCGGAACTGCGCGAGCGGATCATGGACGAGGTCGAGGAGAAGCTGCAGGAGCAGGGGCAGCAGTGAGCGGGGAGGCACAGTGAGCGGGGAGGCACAGTGAGCGAGCGATTCACCAAGGTCTGCGCGCTGAGCGACCTTCCCGACGAGGGGGCGCTCGGCGTGGAGGTCGACGACACCCCGATCGCGGTGGTGCGCAGCGAAGGCGAGATCTATGCGATCAGCGACATCTGCTCGCACGCCGAGGTGAACCTGTCCGAGGGTGAAGTCGAGGACGGCACCATCGAGTGCTGGCTGCACGGCTCGTGCTTCGACCTGGGATCGGGAAAGCCGATCAACCCGCCGGCGACCCGCCCGGTGCCCACGTACACAGTGAAGATCGAGGGCGACGACGTGTTCGTCTCGCTCGACACCAAGAATTCTTGAGGCGAAAGCAGATATGACGAAGTTCGAAATCCGCGGGGTGCGCGCCGACGTCCTCATCGGAGCCGAGGAGCGCAAAGAGATCCTCAAAGGCGTCGACCTGACCATCAACCCCGGCGAAACCCACGCCATCATGGGCCCCAACGGCTCGGGCAAGTCCACCCTGGCCTACGCTGTCGCCGGCCACCCCAGGTATGAGATCACCGACGGCGAGGTCCTGCTCGACGGCGAGAACGTCCTGGACATGAGCGTCGACGAGCGCGCACGCGCCGGCCTGTTCCTGGCCATGCAGTACCCGATCGAGGTCCCGGGCGTGTCCATGTCCAACTTCCTGCGCAGCTCGGTCACCGCGGTGCGCGGCGAAGCGCCCAAGCTCCGCGCGTTCTCCAAGGAGCTCCAGGAGTCCATGGGCAACCTCGCCATCGACTCTTCGTTTGCCTCTCGCGGCGTCAACGAGGGCTTCTCCGGCGGTGAGAAGAAGCGCCACGAGATCCTCCAGCTGGAGCTGCTCAAGCCGAAGATGGCGATCCTCGACGAGACCGACTCCGGTCTCGACGTCGATGCGCTCAAGGTGGTCTCCGAGGGCATCAACCGGGTCCGGGCCACCGGTGAGGTCGGCGTTATGCTGATCACCCACTACACCCGGATCCTCACCTACGTGAAGCCCGACTACGTGCACGTCTTCGCCGATGGCCGGATCGCCGAGTCCGGCGGCCCGGAGCTGGCCGACGTGCTGGAGTCGGAGGGCTACGAGCGGTTTGCGAAGGCGGGCGCAGCCAAGTGACGACACGCGAGCCGGTGCGGCTCGACGCGGAGGCGATCCGGGCCGATTTTCCGATCCTGGCCCGGACCGTCCGCGACGGCCGCCCACTGGTGTACCTGGATTCGGGGGCGACCTCGCAGAAGCCGCGGCAGGTCCTTGACGCCGAACGGGAGTTCTACGAACGCCACAACGCGGCGGTGCACCGGGGAGCGCACCAGCTCGCGGAAGAGGCCACCGACGCCTACGAGGCCGCGCGTGCCACGATCGCGGCCTTCATCGGTGCCCGGGCCGATGAAGTGGTGTTCACCAAGAACGCCACCGAGGCGGTCAACCTCGTCGCCTACGCGATGAGCAACGCGGCCACCAGTGGGCAGGAGTACGCCCGTTTCCAGGTGGGCCCCGGAGACGAGATCGTCGTCACCGAGATGGAGCACCATGCCAACCTGGTGCCGTGGCAGGAGCTGTGCCGGCGCACAGGGGCGACCCTGCGCTGGTTCTCCGTCACCGACCAGGGCCGCCTGGACCTGTCGGAACTCACCGACCTCGTCAATGAGCGCACCAGGCTCGTCGCGCTGGCGCACCAGTCGAACGTGCTCGGCACGGTGAACCCGGTGCGCGAGATCGCGGCGCGCGCTCACGAGGTCGGCGCGCTGGTGCTGCTCGACGGTGCCCAGTCGGTACCGCACATGCCGGTGGACGTGCGTGAACTCGACGCCGACTTTCTGGTGTTCTCCGGGCACAAGATGCTCGGGCCCAACGGCATCGGCGTGCTGTGGGGCCGACCGGAGCTGCTGGCGGCCATGCCGCCGTTCATCACCGGCGGTTCCATGATCGGTGTGGTGCACATGGAGCAGTCGAGCTGGGCCGACCCGCCGCAGCGGTTCGAGGCCGGAGTGCCGATGGCCCCGCAGGCTGTCGGCCTGGCGGCGGCCTGCGACTACCTGAGCGCCATCGGGATGGACAACGTATTGGCCCACGAGCGTGAGATCACCGAGTACGCGCTCAAGCACGTCGGCGCGCTGCCGGGAGTGCGAATCGTCGGCCCGGCCGACGCCGAGGCGCGCGGTGCGGCGATCTCCTTTGTGGTGGACGACATCCATGCCCACGATGTCGGCCAGGTGCTGGACGATCGGGGCGTGGAGGTGCGAGTCGGCCACCACTGTGCCTGGCCGCTGCACCGCTGCTACAAGGTGGCGGCGACTACGCGCGCCTCGTTCTACCTGTACAACACCGTCGCCGATGTGGACGCCCTGGTCGAGGGGATCCAGGCGGCGCAGCGGTTCTTCGGGGCCGCGCCAGGGCGCTAGAGGGGGCATCTGGATCCGATGCAGTTGGACGCGATGTACCAGGAGATCATCCTGGACCACTATCGAAACCCGCACAACAAAGGGTTGCGGGACCCGCACAACGCTGAAGCCCACCACATCAACCCCACGTGTGGGGACGAGGTGACGCTGCGGGTCGCGCTCACGCCGTCGAACGGCAACGGTATCGACGGCTCGGCCACCATTAGCGACATCTCCTACGACAGCATGGGGTGCTCGATCAGTCAGGCCAGCGCGTCGGTGATGACCGACCTGCTGATAGGCCGAACCGTGGATGAGGCGATGCGGACCGCCGACGCGTTCACCGAACTCATGCACTCCAAAGGACAGGGCGAGCCGGATGAGGATGTCCTGGAGGACGCGGCGGCCTTCGTCGGAGTGTCGAAGTACCCTGCCCGCATCAAATGCGCCCTGCTCGCCTGGATGGCATGGAAGGACGCGACCGCCCAGTCCCTGGATAAGGAGAAGGAGGGCGCTTCATGACGGACAACAACATCACCGCGGCAGCACCGGAACAGGAGGCGGCCGGCGGCGAGGCGCTGGCCGAGGAGATCAGCGAGGCGCTGAAGGACGTCATCGACCCCGAGCTGGGGGTCAACGTGGTCGACCTCGGGTTGCTCTACGGAGTCAATGTCGACGACGGGGTCATCACCCTTGACATGACGCTGACCAGCGCCGCCTGCCCGTTGACCGACGTCATCGAGGACCAGGCCACCAGCGCCTTGGACGAATTCGAGCGCGAGGTCAAGATCAACTGGGTCTGGATGCCGCCGTGGGGCCCCGACAAGATCACCGAAGACGGTCGGGACCAATTGCGCATGCTGGGGTTCAACGTCTGACCCGGGTCGAAGAACCCTCCGTGGGTCGGGGCGGGCGCCCCGGCCCAGCGCCGCGCGTTCTCGCTTCGTGGACATCGAGGGCAGTCAACTAAGATGAGCCCATGGTGTTTCGCTCCGTGTCCACCAGCGCCGTGAGCCCCCCGTGTGAGAGGTGGGAGTGCTCTCGGTGCGGTTACCACAACGAGGACTTCCGCACCAAGTGCCGAATCTGCGGGAATCTGACATGAACGGACTGGACGACATCGAACTCGCGATGATCACGTCGATGGAGAACATCGGCATGATCCAGCGCGGCAGTGTCTTCACGCGGGCCTATGTCGAGGTGGTCACCCCTGACAACGTGCGCCTGCGCCTGCTGCCGACACAGGTGCGGGCGTTTCTGGCCGGAGCGTGTGCGGAGCACAGACGCCTGACCGACACCCCCCACCCGTTGGAACCTGTTGTCAACGACGCATTCAACGCGGACTTCGGCGCCTGAGGCCGGAGACGGCGTCAGGGCGTGGTCACCAGTGCCGGGCGGAGCTCACCGGCGATGTCGGTGTCTCCGCGGCGGGTGAGCAGGTCCAGCAGGGCCCGCGGGTCGGTGTTGGAGTCGTCGCCGTCCTCAGTGATCCGACGGGAGATGATCTTCAGCGCCTCTTCTGTCGCCGCGGGGGCCGTGTAGCCGATGAGGTGCAGCGCTCGGCTCGTCGGCCCGCAGTCACTGAGATCGGCGGCCGGAAGGCGGCGGGCGTCCAGCCGGTCGCCGTTGACGGTGATGAAGACCCGGTCTCCGGCTTGGGCGGAGAGCCGGCGCAGCAGCGGACGCAGCGAGTCGAACGCCGGCTGGTCGCGCCAGACCAGGACGAGCAGGTCGGCACCGGGCGCGGTGAGGCACAGCAGTCGCCCCGGCTGCAGCCCCAGGTATGTGGCATATCCGGGCGGCACGGTGACGGGGGCCCCGTTGAGGTGGTCGGCGGTGACATCCACACGGTGCCACCAACGGCCGTCAGGGGCGCGGAAGCAGCGCGCCGACACCGCCACCCGAGGAGGCTGTTCCTGCTGCGGCGGCGCGGTCGCAGCCGGGCGGCGGCGCCGGATCGGCAGCCCGCTGCTCGTCGTCTCGCCGGCCCCTTGCACCAGGTGGGTATGGCCGTTATAGCCCGGGGCCGGTGCGGGCGCCTCCATCGACGTTGACGGGTCCACCAGTACGTAGCCGTCGCGGATGGTGACGCCTGGAGTGCTCAGCAACCAGGCCCGCAGCGACTGCTGGCGGATTCCGAGACGGCCCAGCCGGATACCGGCGTCGGCGAGGCTGGGGCCGTCGCTCAGCAATTCCCGGGTCTGCCAGCGCATCCGGTGCGGGTCGTCGGCGACGAGCCACCCGTTGTACAGGCGGCGGTCGGTGAACAGGGTGATGATCACCCGCCACAGTGGCGTGCCCAGCGAGGGCACCTCGACCGGATGGTCCGGGTGCGCGCTGATCAGGTGATCGATAGTGGTGGCTGCGCCGAGCTCTTCGGACAGCTTTTGGAGATGTTCGGTGATCGGGGTGCCGTCCGGCGAGCCCAGCCACTGCAGCAGGTGCTCCTCCACGGTGCGCTGGGCGTTGCGGATCTCGCCGATCTCGACGCTGATCTGGTCGGAGAGCAACCGGATGCTGACCGGATCGGTTGCGAAAAGCCGCTCGGCGGCAACAACGCGCTCAAGCTCTCGCCAACTGCGGAACAACCCCTCCACGAGGTCGACGAGCGGGTGGCAGCCCGGTTCCGGTGCCGGCTCGGGGACGGAGCCACCGGCCTGCTCGCGGTACTCCTTGGGCGGGCCGAACGCGGGGCGGCGCAGGGTGCGTCCGGGGCCGAGCAGAGAACTGCGGAACTTCTGCGCGCCGCCTTCGGCGAAGTCGGCGGCTGTGCTCTCGGGCCGGCTCGCATGCTCTTCCTCGTCGCGCTGGGCGCGCAATGCGCGCAGCGTGCGGATCGCCCGGGTGGCCGCGCTCGGCGGGGGCGGAGGGGAGTCGGCGGTGTGGTCTGCGGGGCGCCGCGGGTCGGCGGAGTCGGCGGAGTCGGCGCCGGTGGCGGTGCTCAGGTAGGTCAGAGCGTTGTGCACGTGTTCGGGGGCCGAGGCGGGCATCCAGTTGCCGATCGTCCGCACGGCCTCGATCATCAGCGCGGGGGAGGGGACCGGGCCGCGGATGTGGTCGCGGGTGAACGGGTGTACCGCGCGCCAAGTCACCGCGCTGACGATATCGATCGCGCAGCAGTCGGCAGGGAAGGGCCACGTCTCCATGGTTGCGGGGCTCGCGGTGATCAGCTGCTCCCAGGATCCTGCTGTGGCGAGGACGGCTCCGCGCACCGGTTCGGCGATCTCGGCCAGGTCCACCTGCAGTGTCCGCAGGGTCGGCAGGAACTCCGCGAGTTCGAGGTGGTCCCACCGCTCGACGGAGAGCCGGGCCAGGGAGTGGGAAAGCCAGGTGGAGCCGGCGATGTCAAGGACGCGCGGCAGCGGCACAGCGCGCCACCAGCCCTCGATGAGCCGGCCATGCTGCAGGACCGGCGCGGTGTCGGCTGGATTACTCCAGCGCAAGGCGGGAACGAGGTCGATGAGGCAGATCGGTGAGACGGCATTCATCCGCGGAAGACCTCGACCTCCAGGCTTTCGGCTCGTGAACATGAGCAGAACCGCACGGGCATTCGGTTAGTGCTCCACATTACGGGTACTTCGCCGGTGCGGGGCCGGATCACCGCCGCGGCGGGGCACCACGATGTGTGCTTCCCCGAGATCGTACGTGCGCCCGCCGCGCATGGATAGTCCCGCGTACGGGAAACGCACGGTCTCCACGGCCGCGGCATTAGGCGCCGGCCATGGGGTGACGGAGAATGCGGTGCCCCTGAAGTGCTCTTCCATGTGGCAAATGTCACTATTTCAGGATGGGATTCTCCCGATTCCTCGGGTGGGCGCGTTCGTATCCCTGTGCTAATAACGTCGAACCGGAGACGATACGCCGAAGCCCCTCCTGCAGGGTTCACCGGGCGAGGGCCGCCACAGTGTCGGGGTGGATCGGCACGCTCGCGGTATTGCCCGGATTGAGTGCCAACCCGACGCCCTCAGGCATCACGCCCGCGAGCTCCCGAGCCGGGAGGACCGTGAAGGGCAGTCCGGCGCTGCGCTCGTTGAGCTGTCCTTCTGAGGTGAAGACCGGGATGAACCGGGTCCCCTCCAGCTCCAGGGTCGGTAGCGCGATCGACCCGTCCTCCTGGGTCCCCGAC
Source organism: Actinomycetes bacterium (assembly GCA_021793235.1). Lineage (GTDB taxonomy): Bacteria > Actinomycetota > Actinomycetes > Streptosporangiales > Streptosporangiaceae > JAJYTD01. Next base: position 88,794 of record JAJYTD010000012.1, read on the forward strand.
CCCTCGGGCAGGGGGACCCATACCTCACCCTCGCGCAGTGCCGCGACGAACGTCTGGACGAGTGCGGTGTCCGCAGTGCCGTCGTCGGGTCGGGCCAGCGCCGCGTCCAGTGCCTCCTCCACGCGGTTGGCGGGGAACGCTGCGGCCTGAGGGGAGTCGGGGTTCGGTTCTGCGGTGCTCAACTGAGAGAACAACTCCTCAGAAAGATCGGCGGTTCCGCGGTTCCGGTACGGCACCGGGACCGGCGGTGTCGCCGCTGTCGGTCAGTTCTGTGCAGGCACGTCAGCGGTTGTCAGCGGTATGCTTGTACGGCACGCCGTACCCCGCCATCCCCCGTTGACACATGCTCGGGGCGCGCGAACGGCAACATCCCTCCTTCCGGGCGCGCCCGTGGCACCTTGGCGTCTCGGTGAGAGCGGCCCAGATGCATGATTGGTTGACGTGACTGACCTGGAGATGAATCCCCCTGGAAACGCTCAGGCGGAGAGCCCCTCGGTCATCCGTTCGTATGTGGCGATCGGTGACAGCCTGACCGAAGGGCTTGATGACCTGTCGCCCGACGGTGAATACCGCGGCTTCGCCGATCGGCTCGCCCAGCACTTGAGTACCGGCGTGCGCGATTTCCGCTACGCCAACCTCGCGGTGCGGGGCCGACGCATGCGGCATATCTTCGGCGAACAGCTCGAACAGACCCTTGATTACGCGCCTGACCTGGTCACTGTGCACGCGGGCGGCAACGACGTGCTGCGGCCCAACACCAACCTGGACGCTCTCGCGGTCCAGTTCGAGGTCGGCGTCCGGCGGCTGCAACAGGCCGGGATCCGCGTGGTGATCCTCTCCGGGCACGACACCGGGTGGATTCCCGTGCTGCGCGTGTACCGCGGTCGGATCGCGGTGTTCAGTATGCATCTGCGCCGCATCGCTGAGCGCACCGGATGCGACATCGCGGACCTGTGGTCGATGGAAGCGCTGAACGACCCCCGTGCCTGGAGCGCCGACCGCCTGCACTTCAACGCGGACGGCCATCGCATCGTCGCCGCCCGCATCGCCGACCTTCTCGGTGCTCCCATGGGGCCGCGTGAGATCTGGGCCCACCCCTGGGACGCCCCGCCCGAGCGGTTGCCGCGCATCCTGCGTCGGCGCGCGAACCTCAAGTGGACCCGCGAACACCTGGTTCCGTGGCTGGGGCGGCGGGCCTTCGGACGCTCATCCGGCGACGGCCGACTGCCCAAACGTCCCGACTTCACCAGGCTCAACGGCGACTTCGTCGGTACCGACGAAGTCGAGGGCAGCGGCTTCGGACCGGCCTGACCCCGACCGCTTCGGCTCAGTTGCGGGCCAATCCCCGGATGAGGTCACCGACGTGCACGGTGCCCGCGCATACGCCGACATCGAATCCGCGTACCGCCAACGGCGGAATCACCACGCTGCGGGTCCGGCCGCCAGGGGCGGAAAGCGCGTCAAAGCGGGATATTGCCGTGCGCACCGCGGGCCGACGGCGCAGTGGAGATCGCCTTGGCCAAGGAGCTGCGGGTCGCCTTGGGGTCGATGACCTCGTCGATGACACCGAGCTCCTGGGCCCGCGCCAGGCCGCCGGCGGCTTTCTCCTGCTCGGCGGCGAGTCGTTCTTCCAGCGCCGGCCGTTCCTCTTCTGGAACGGCGGCGAGTTTCTTGCGGTGCAGGATGCGCACCGCGGCCACGGGGCCCATGACCGCGATCTCCGCGGTCGGCCAGGCGAATACGCGGGTGGCGCCCAGGGAGCGCGAATTCATGGCGATGTAGGCGCCGCCGTAGGACTTGCGGGTTACCAGGGTCACCCGCGGCACGGCGGCCTCAGCGAAGGCGTGCAGCAGTTTGGCGCCGCGGCGCACCACGCCATCCCATTCCTGGCTGACACCGGGCAGGTAACCGGGAACATCCACCAGTACCGCGAGCGGAACGCCGAAGGAGTCGCACATCCGGACGAAGCGCGCCGCCTTCTCCGCCGACTTCGACTCCAGGCAACCGCCCAGCCGCAGCGGGTTGTTGGCGATCACGCCGATCGTACGCCCGCCGAGCCGCCCCAGAGCCGTGACGATGTTCGGCGCCCACTTGGCCTGCAGCTCAATGGAACCCTCGCCCAGGGGGGTGTCGAGAACGCCGTTCATCAGCGGTTTGACGTCGTAGGCGCGGCGGGCCGACTCTGGGAGCACATCGCCCAGGTCCCGGTCGGTGACCTCCGTGGTGCGCATCTGCCCCTGATGGCCCAGGAGCAGAGCGAGCTCGCGGCCCCGCACTATCGCCGACGTGTCGTCGGGGGCGGTCACATGTACGACTCCGCTGCGCCGTCCGTGAGCGTCGACTCCACCCAGCTCTTCGGCGGTGATCTCCTCACCGGTGACGCTGCGCACCACGTCGGGGCCGGTGACGAACACCTTCCCGCCCGCCGACATCACCACGATGTCGGTCAGCGCGGGGCCGTAGGCCGCACCACCGGCGGCCGGCCCGAGCACCACCGAGATCTGCGGGACCAGTCCGGAGGCACGGGTCATGGCGGCGAACACCCGCCCGACGGCGTGCAGGCTCTCCACGCCTTCGGCGAGCCGCGCGCCGCCGGAGTGCCACAGCCCGATGACGGGCATCCGCTCGCGCACCGCGTGCTCGTAGGCGGCCTCGATCGCCGCACAGCCGGCCGTTCCCATGGCACCGCCCTGGATGCGGGCGTCGTTGGCGAAGGCGACCGCCGGCATGCCGCTGATCCGTCCCACACCGGCCAGCGCGGCGCTGTCGTCCTCGGCGGTGATGAGGCGCAGCGAGCCCTCATCGAAGAAGGCGCTCAGCCGTGCCCGCGGGCTCCTCGGGTCCCCGGGCCGTGCGGCCGTTCCCGGCGCGCTCACCACTCGGTTATCGGTCACGGTCATAGCTGCCGGCTCCTCCGAAGAAGCGGTCGGTTCGAAAGTCGCGGAATGATCCGCGAGGACGGATCGGTTGAACCTCCGATCATCGGACCGTCGGTTCGTCGGGCGGGAGGTCCGGGCCGCGGCCCGGACCTCCCGCCCGCTCACAGCCCCCTCAGGTCCGGCGGAACACCACGGCGATGTTGTGGCCGCCGAAACCGAACGACTCGTTGATCGCGGCCAGGGCGTCGGCGGGAAGGTCGCGCGGCTTGTCCCGCACGATGTCGACCTGGACGCCGGGATCGAGCTCGTTGATGTTGATCGTCGGAGGTATGCGCCCCTCGTGCAGGGCCAGGATGGTCGCGATCGACTCCACGGCACCGGCTCCGCCGAGCAGGTGCCCGGTCATGGACTTGGTCGAGGTGACCATCACCCGGTCGGCGGCGGCGTCGCCCAGTGCGGAGCGGATGGCGACGGTCTCGCCGACGTCACCGGCCGGAGTGGAGGTCGCGTGCGCGTTGACGTGGGCGATGTCGGAGGGCTTGAGATCGGCGTCGCTCAAGGCGGAGCGGATGGCGCGGGCCTGGCCGGCCCCTTCGGGGTCGGGGTGCACGATGTCGTGGGCATCGTTGGTGTAGGCGGCACCGGCCGCCACCGCGTAGACGCGTGCTCCGCGTCTGGCCGCGTGCTCTGCCGACTCCAGGACGATCACCCCGGCGCCCTCGCCCATGACGAAGCCGTCGCGGTCGGCATCCCACGGGCGGGAGGCCCGCTGCGGATCCTCGTTGTGGGTCGACAGGGCCCGCATGGACGCGAACGAGGCGATGTTCAACGGGTGGATGGCGGCCTCGGTACCGCCGGCGATCACGACGTCGGCGCGGCCGTCGCGGATCATGCGGATCGCGTCGGCGATGGCCTCGGCGCTGGAGGCGCAGGCGCTCACCGGTGCGTGTGCGCCCGCCCGGGCACTGAACTCCAGGGAAACGGCAGCCGCGGGGCTGTTCGGCATGAGCATCGGCACCGTGAACGGCGAGACGCGCTTCCAGCCCTTCTCGCGGAAGGTGTCGTACTGCTCCAGGATGGTCAGGATGCCGCCGATACCGCTGGAGACGACGGCGCCCAGGCGCACCGGGTCGACCTCGGGGGCTCCGGCGTCCTCCCACGCCTCCTGCGCAGCGATCAGCGCGAACTGCTGCGTGCGGTCCAGGCGGCGCAGCCGCTGGCGAGGGAGCCGCTCCGATGGTTCCACCGCAACACGGCCGGCGAAGTGGACCGGGAGCTCATCGACCCAGTCTTCAGTGAGTGTCGCGATACCGGACCGACCTTCGAGAAGCGCGGACCAGGTTGTGGCGACGTCGCCCCCCAGTGGGGTGGTGGCGCCGAGGCCAGTGACGACGACTTCGGTGGTACTCATTGGCCTATCGCCCTTCTCGTCTCGTGTTCGATCCCGGCCGATCCGGGCCGGGCAGGGGCCGCGTCACACCCCGTGTGCGGGGCCGCGGCCCGCCGGCACGGCGCCGGCGGGCACTGGAGCGGTGTCCTACTTCTGGATGAAGTTGATGACATCCTGTACCGTCTTGAGGTCCTTGAGCTGGTCGTCAGGGATCTCAACACCGAACTTGTCCTGAGCGGCGACGGCGATCTCCACCATGGAGAGCGAGTCGATGTCGAGGTCGTCGACGAAGCTCTTCTCCGGAGTGACCTCGGCGGCCGGGACGCCGGCGATCTCATCGATGATCTCGCCGAGGCCTGCCAGGATCTCCTGCTCAGAGTGGGCCATGTTGGGATTTCTCCTTCGTACTTCTTACTGGTGGACGTCCGCCGTGGGACGGCGCGAGCGCTACCCCACGGATGTCTAGGGAATCTGCAGGACCTGTGCCGCATAGGTCAGCCCGGCGCCGAATCCCAGGGTGAGCACAGTGCTCCCCGAAGGCAGCTCGCCGCGTTCGGCCATGCGCGAGAGCGCGAGCGGAACCGACGCGGACGAGGTGTTGCCCGCGGTGACAATATCGCGGGCGATGATCGCCTGCGGCGCCTGCAGCTTCCGGGCGATCGCCTCGATGATGCGCAGGTTGGCCTGGTGCGGTACGAAGGCGGTCAGCTCCGAAGGGGCCACCCCGGCACGCTCCAGCGCCTTCAGCGCAACCGAGTGCAGCTCGGTGGTGGTCCACCGGAAGACCGCCTGGCCCTCCTGGAAGAGGTACTTGTTCTCGCGCAGGTAGATCCTGTCGGCGCGCTCGCCGGAGCTGCCCCACACGACCGGGCCGATGCCGGGGGTGTCGGCGGCGGTGACCACGACCGCTCCTGCACCGTCGGCGAAGATCACACACGTGGAGCGATCGGTCCAGTCGACCCACTCCGACAGCTTCTCGGAGCCGATCACCAGCACACTGCGCGCCGAGCCGCCGCGGACGGCGTCGGAGGCCAGGTTCAGCGCGTAGCAGAAGCCGGCGCAGGCGGCGTTGACATCGAACGCACCGGGCGCGGAGATCCCCAGCCGGGCGGCGACACTGGCGGCGGCGTTGGGAATCTGGTCCGTCTTGGTGCAGGTGGCGACGATGACCAGGTCGATGTCGCCGGGGTCGACGCCGCCGGCGGCCAGGGCCTTGCCTCCGGCGGTCGCGGCCATGCTGATCACGGTGTCATCGGGGCCGGCGATACGCCGTTCCCTGATGCCGACCCGGCTCTGGATCCACTCGTCTGAGGTGTCCACGCGCTCGGCGAGGTCGGCATTGGTGACGACGTTACTGGGCTGGTATTCGCCGAACGCGACGATGCGCGCGCCGGGTGCCGCAGGAGAGAGGTTCATCAGGCATGGCCTTCCGTTTCAAAGGGAGAGCTTCCGGCGTGCTCGGCGATCATGTCACGTGCGCGGTCCACATCATCGGGGGTCTTGACGGCGAGCAGTTCGGTGCCCCGCAAGGCCCGCTTGGCCAGGCCCACCAGAGTGCCCGCGGGCGGGAGTTCGATGAGGGCGGTGATCCCGAGGTCGGCCAGGGTCTGCGTGCAGGCGTCCCAGCGGACCGGCGAGCTGATCTGGGAGACGAGGCGGTCCAGGTACTCGTTGCCATCGGCGACCACGGCGCCGTCGCGGTTGGACAGCAGCCGGATCCGCGGGGCCGCCGCCGAGATCGAGGCGGCGGCCGCCTCGACGCGCTGCACGGCCGGGGCCATGTGCTCGGTATGGAACGCGCCGGCGACCGAGAGCGGACGCAGCCGTGCGCGGTCCGGCTTGCTGTCGGCGAACGCCGCGAGCTGCTCCTCGGTTCCGGCGGCCACGATCTGCCCGGATCCGTTGTCGTTGGCGGGGGTGAGGCCGGCCGCCTCGATGGCGGCCAGCACCTCGGCACGGTCCCCGCCGAGTACCGCGGTCATGCCGGTGGCGGTGGCCGCGGCGGCCTCGGCCATGCCCCGCCCGCGCTCGGCCACCAGGCTCAGCGCGTCCTCGGGCGTCAGTACGCCCGCGATCCCCGCGGCGGTGAACTCGCCGACGCTGTGGCCCGCGACGACGTCGGCGGAAGCACTGTCAAGATCGCCGAACAGTGCGATGGCGGCCGCGAAACCGGCGCTGACCAGCAGCGGTTGGGCAATGGCGGTGTCGCGGATCTCATCCGCGCCCGCGGTGGTGCCATAGCGCGGCAGGTCCAGCGCGGTGACCTTGGACCATCGCTCGAAGAGCTCCGGCATACCGGGCAGTTCGAGCCATGGTGCAAGGAAACCGGGGACCTGGGCGCCTTGGCCGGGAGCGACGATTGCAAGCACGTCATCCACCTTGCCCTGTAGGACATCGCCAGCCGGATAGGGACAGGTACGAAGTTTGGCGGGACCAATTTGTGCGAGTCCCACAAAACGGCCCGCTTCTTCGAGCTCGGCATGTGGGTCCGGTCACATTGCGGGCGCTGGGTGACGCGGAGCAGCGTCCAGAACCCGCCACCGGGTCGTTCGGTGCGTGCGGCGTGATGCCACGCTAGAACGGTGAACACCGATTCCACTGACCCGCGGACCGAAGCGGTCACGGCACGGCCGGACGACGACGCTGCCATCCGGGAAGCGACCGTACAACGGCTGGAACGCTCCATGGGCGCCCTCGGTACCGCCGCTGTCGCCAACATGGAGAGCCGCCTCTCCTGGTTCCGCCGAATGTCGGCGGAGGACCGGTCCTGGGTGGGGCTGGTGGCCCAGTCGGGAGTGGCGGCGTTCGTCGACTGGTTCAAGAATCCGGGACGGGGACGCCCGGCGATCACCGTCGAAGTGTTCGGTACCGCTCCGCGCGAGCTCACCCGCTCGGTCACCCTGCAGCAGACCGTGGACATGATCAGGGTGGTCATCGACGTGGTGGAGAACCAGGTCGGGGAGCTGGCCGCGCCAGGAGGCGAGCAGCAGCTGCGCGAGGCGGTGCTGCGCTACACCCGCGAGGTCGCGTTCAGCTCCGCCAAGGTCTACGCGCGCGCTGCCGAGGCCCGAGGCGCCTGGGACGCGCGCTTGGAGGAGCTCATCGTCGACGCGCTCCTGCACGGCGACCGCGAGGAGGGGCTGCAGACCTGGGGGTCGGCACTGAGGTGGTCGCGCACGCCCGTCCTCGCCATCGCGGGCGGGCTGGGCGAGCAGGACGGTGACGGCGGCCTTGACGACCTCCGGTCGGCAGCGCGCCGGGCCGGACACGACGTTCTCGCCGGCATCCAGGGAGACCGTGTCGTCGTGGTCATCGGGGTCGGGGAGAAAACCGCGGGCGACGCGATGCCGATGCGAGTCGCCGAGCCGCTGGCGGGGATGCTCGGCCCCGGGCCGGTCGTAGTGGGGCCGGCGATGGGCGACCTGCAGGCGGCGAGCCATTCGGTGCGCGCCGCGGTCAACGGCCTCCGTGCCGCGGTGGCCTGGCCCGACGCCCCCCGCCCGGTGCTGGCCGAAGACCTGCTGCCCGAGCGGGCGCTGGACGGCGACGCGGCCGCCCGACGGCAGCTTGTGGAAGAGGTCTACCTGCCGTTGTGCAAGGCGGGGTCGCCTCTGCTGGACACGTTGTCGGTCTACCTGGAGCACGCGTCATCGCTGGAGTCCACAGCGCGCATGCTGTTCGTCCATCCCAACACGGTGCGGTACCGCCTCAGCCGGATCGCCGAGCTCACCGGTCACCTGCCCTCCGACGGCCGAGGGGCGTTCGTCCTGCGCCTCGCCGTCACTCTGGGACGGCTGTCCCAGCGCGGTAACGGATGGGCGGACTGAAGGCCGGCCAGTGGTGGCGGAGACGGATCTGCTGCGCGGATCGGACCGGAAGGGACGAAAAAGCGGGAACCAGGCGATTGATCGGAACGTTCCCAGGGAGAAGACGAAGAAGACCCCCTGAATTGTCGGGTTGACGAGGACCCCATCGGGATGCCGGGAATCATGGCCCGGCCATGAACCGGCCGGGAGCGCGTCAACCGGGAGCGGTGCTTACCCGTCCATCCGGGTGGGAGATCCGGGCGGAGTAGGCGTGGGAACGCGAAAACCGGATAACGTTGGCGGTGGGCGGTTGGTCACGACGCGTGCCGGGAAGATGCGCCCGGCCCGTGGGCATCCTGGGATGACGCCGTGCCGACCCGGGGTGTCTCTCGTACATGTGGTGCTAGCGCGCGAAGTTTGGGGAGTGCCATGGCCGCGGCCATCGACAGGGTCAAGAAGCTGTGCACAAGGTTGGCAGGAGCGATTCAGCAACCGACAGAGGCGGGGCAGCTCTGGCGCCGGGTGCTCTTCTTCCTGCCGACCCCGTTGCCCGTCTTCGGGCTTGTGGCGCTCATCGTCGGCGGCTCCTGGGCGGCGCCGGGTGTGATGATCCTGTTGTCGGGATCGGTCGCGGTGGCCTCTCTGCTGCTGGCCCTGGTGGTGCAGCCGACACCGCTACCGGAAGGGCTGTCGGCCGAAGCGTCGGTGCGCCGCTCCCTGCACCGGTTCCGGCAGATCACCGCTTTGCGGATCGCACTGGCGCTGACCCCGGTCGGGGTGGGGGCGGGCGCTTCGATCGTCGGGGGCGGCCTCTTCCCACTGCTGGCCGCGCTTGCTCTGGCCTGGCCGCAACTGGTGCTCGCGTCGCCGATCTTCTTCACGATCACCCGGGCTCGCCGGGCGATGGAGGCGTGGGGAACCAAGGCCTACCTGTGGGCCGCCCTGGCTCAGCCGGCGCCGGTGGAATGGCCCATTGCGACCACGCTCGCGGCCCGCTACCGCGACTGGAGAAGCACGCGCGCGGGCCGCACCGAGAACACGGCCGAGCAGCCCGCCACAGGCAGCGGGAACGGTGTCGGCGAGGACCGCGGCACGCCCGCGGAGGAGATGGGCCTGCCCGAGCGGCTCGCCGTGACCAGTGCCGAGCCCAAAGCCGAGCCGGGGCAGCTGATCCCCGGCTTCCCGATGTCGGCCATGCCGACGCAGGCGCGGCGCATCCTCCGCTCCGGAATCCGTGGGCGCCCGAAGGGCCGCTCCGGTCGGGCGAACGCGCGCCCGAAGGCCAAGAACTGACACCTGCGCCACCCGCTCGGAGCGCGGTGGCGGGTGCGGCGTGGACCAACCATGAAATCAGTGCCACCGCACGCGCTTGCCGATGGCCATAACATCACGGTCGACGCACTACCACCGCAACGCAAAAGGGAACTCCGTGCGCATCGACCTCAACTCCGATCTTGGTGAGAGCTTCGGCCGCTGGGAACTCGGCGATGACGAGGCGCTGCTGTCCATCGTCACCAGCGCCAACGTGGCCTGCGGCTTCCATGCCGGTGACCCCTCGGTGCTGCGCGCGACGTGCGACCGCGCCGTCGAGGCGGGGGTGGTCATCGGCGCCCAGGTCGGTTACTCGGACCTGGCCGGTTTCGGGCGGCGCTTCATCGAGGTCCCGCCCGACGATCTCACCAACGACGTGATCTACCAGATCGGCGCGCTCGACGCGATGGCCCGGGTCACCGGCGGCCGGGTGCGCTACGTCAAACCGCACGGTGCGCTCTACAACGCGATCGTGCACCACGAGGAGCAGGCGGCGGCGGTCGTGCGCGCGGTGGAACTGTACGACCCCCGGCTTTTCGTGCTCGGCCTGCCCGGGTCGGCATGGCTGCGGCTGGCCGCCGAGGCCGGGCTGCGGGTGGTGCGCGAGGCGTTCGCCGACCGGGCTTACACACCCCGGGGGACACTGGTGCCCCGGAGTGAGCCCGGCGCGGTGCTGCACGACCCCGATGAGGTGGCGGAGCGGTGCCTGCGGCTGGCGAGCGGGAAGGGAGTCGTCACCACCGACGGTTCGGTCCTGCCCATCGCGGCCGACTCTATCTGCGTGCACGGCGACAGCCACGGTGCCGTCCAGATGGCCCGTGCCGTGGCCGCGCGGCTGCGCGCGGAAGGCATCGGGCTCACCGCCTTCGCGGACACGGCAGGGGAGTGACGGAGTGCGGATCCGCGACTGCGCCGACTCGGGTGTCCTCGTTGAGGTCGGCGACCTGGACGAGGCGCTTGCTCTCCAGGCCGCTCTGGCCGAGGAGCCTCCCCCGGGGGTGAGCGAGATCGTCCCCGCGGCCCGCACCGTGCTGCTGCGGGTGCGCCCGGGCGAGGGCAGCGCGGAGGCGGTCGCCGCGGCGGTCCGCCGACTGCGTCCGCATCCTGGCCGGCGGCCGTCTGCGGATGAGGTGCGCATCCCCGTGAGCTATGGCGGTGCGGACCTCGCCGAGGTGGCGCGGCTGACCGGGCTCGACGAACGTGGTGTCGTCGCCGCCCACACCACCGCCACGTGGACGGTGGCGTTCTGCGGCTTCGCCCCCGGCTTCGGCTACCTGGTCGGCGACGACCCGCGGCTGCACGTGCCCCGCCGCCCCGAAGCACGCGTCCGGGTCCCGGCCGGGGCGGTCGCGCTCGCAGGGGAGTTCAGCGGGGTCTACCCGCGCTCCTCACCGGGCGGCTGGCAGCTCATCGGCCGGACCGACACCGTCGTCTGGGATCTGGACCGCGACCCTCCCGGTCTGCTGCGTCCGGGCACGCGCGTGCGGTTCGTGGAGGCCTGAGGCCGCGATGGGAGCACAGAGCACACGGGCCGTACGGCCGATGCCCGCGCTGGAGGTACTGGACACCGGGATACTCACCACCGTGCAGGACACCGGGCGGTTCGGCCACGCCGCCCTGGGGGTGGGCACCTCGGGCGCCGCCGACCACGCGTCGTGCGCATTGGCCAATCGGCTGCTGGCCAACCCCTCCGACGCGGCCGTGCTGGAGGTCACGTTCGGCGGTCTGCGCGTGCGCGCCCGCGAAGACCTGACCCTGGCGGTCACCGGAGCGACCTGCCCCGTGACGATCAGCGGACGCGGCGCGGCCATGAACAGTGTCCTGCACGTGCCCGACGGCGCCGAACTGCGGCTGGGTGCCCCCGAGCGCGGGCTGCGCAGCTATGTCGCCGTCCGCGGAGGGATCGCGGTACCGCCGGTGCTCGGCTCGCGCAGCACCGACCTCCTCGCCGGGCTGGGGCCGCCCATTCCCACCCGGGGGACGCTGCTGCCGGTCGGCCCACCGCCCGCGGCCTTTCCCGCTGTCGACGCCGCCCCGGTCGCCCCGCTCGCAGCAGACGAACTCCTCCTGCGCGTGGTGCCCGGACCGCGCGACGACTGGTTCCACCCCGAGGCCCTGGCCGTGCTCCTCAGTGAGGCATACGAGGTGACCGACCGCAGCGACCGCATCGGCATGCGGCTGTCCGGACCGCGGCTGCACCGTGCCCGGGAGGGCGAACTGCCCACGGAGGGCATGGTCGCGGGGGCACTGCAGGTCCCGCCGGGAGGCGAACCCGTGCTGTTCCTCGCAGACCATCCCGTGACCGGCGGTTACCCGGTGATCGCCGTGGTCGTGGCCGCCGACCTCCCCCGCGCGGCCCAGGCCCGGCCGGGGACCCGGATCAGGTTCTCTCCCCGGACCGACCGCGACCGCTGCCGGTAGGGACACACACCCGCCCTCGGGTCGGCGCGAACGCGGTGATCGGCGACACCGCACCCACCCGTATCCGGTCGTACCCCGGCCGCCCCTCGGCCCCGGAGCAGGCCGGGAGCCGCGCCGCAGTGGTGGCAGAGCATCCGCATCCGGTCACCCGCGCGGGGACACCGCCGGCGCCCGCGGCGCCGACCACCCGGTCAATCGGATAGCCGATAGCGGGTCAGCTCCTTGACGGCGGGCTGTAGCGGCGCCGTGCCCGAACCCAGTCGCTGCACGGTTTGCCGCCCGACGGGGGAATGCGTCCAGGAGACCTCGGCGGTCCGGCCGTCGAGGGTCAGCGTGGCCAGCGTGTTGTCGTACCAGGGGCCGTCGTCCAGTTTCCAATCGAGCGGGCCCTGCCGGACACCGGCGGCACGGGACATCACCGTCCCCACCGCGCCGGCGATGCCCCGGGCTGCCAGCCAGGTGAGCCGCCGCAGCAGCGGCGGCATCCAGTTGCACGTAGGAGAGCACACGAGCTGGGCGATCACGGTCTTTGGCCGCTGCGCGGCGCCTGCGCTGGGCCGAGCCCGCGCGAGATAGGAGAAGTGCACGTCGCCGCCGAGGAACAGCACGCTTGACGGGGCGGCGCCGCGCTGCCCGGCGGCCACCTCCAGCACCGCCGCAGAGACCGCGTGGAACGAGTGCTGGAACGCCGCCCAGTGCTCCAGGTCGATCTCCTGGCGCAGCTTCTCCCCGAAACCGCGCAGGGCGCTGCCCCACGCCCCGGCGCATACCGCCTCATTCCAGGCCTCTAGGTGGTGCACGCCCTTCGGTAGCAGAAACGGCAGGGTGCTGGCCACGATGAGGTGGTCGACGTCGCCGGTGAGCTGGGCGTCCAGCCACGCCGAGTCGTCGGGGCCGAGCATGGTGCGCCGAGCGTCGTCCTCGACGATTCGGCCGCAGCGCGTATCCACCATCAGCACCCTGGCGCCTCCGATGTCGTAGCGGTAACTCCAGCGGTAGCTGACCGGTTTCTCGTGTACCTGCCAGGCAAAGGCGTCGATGACCTCGGCGGCGTCGTTCTGCTCAGCGGTGACGACGCCGTAGACGGGGTCGGCCGCACGCTCTTCGGGTGAGAGGTTGCCCACGTGCTGGTAGATCCAGTAGGCCCCGAGGCCGGACGTGATGCGGGGGCGCCACCAGGGGTTCTGGGCGATGTCGCGCCGCCAGGCGCCGGAGGTGTTCCAGTCGTCGCGGATGTCGTGGTCGTCGAAGAGCATCAGGGTGGGGACCGTGGACAGCAGCCACCGCAGGTCAGGGTCTGACCAGGCCTGGCGGTACAGCTCGGCGTACTCGTCGAAGAAGACGACTTCGTCGTCGGGGGGATGGGAGGCGGCGCCGCCTTCTTCGCGGGCCTGCTCCCTGCGTTCGTTGAGGAACCGCTTCATCTGCGGCTGGAGCTCGTCGGCGTAGACCTGGTCGCCGATCAGCAGCAGCAACGAGGGTTCGGCGGCATCGTCGCCCCTCCTGCGGTCCTCGGCCAGAGACAGGGAGCGGGCGCGCAGCATGTCGACGCCGTAGCGCAGTACGGAGGCCGACGAATGGTCGGTGGGGGTGTGGCAGGAGCCGAAGAGGACGCGCGCGGGGGCGGAGGGGTCGATGGTGCGCACGAGGCTCGGTGGATGGCCGGAGTCCGGTTCCGGCCAGACCGGGGTACCGTCCAGGTGGACCTCATAGGGCAGCATCGCCCCCGGCGAGAGCCCGGAAAGCTCGCACAGCGCGTAATGGTGGCCGTGCACGGTGAATGTGCGGGCCTGTGCTGTGTGGTCGCCGGCGGTCACCGTCACACGGCACGGCGTGTCGGTCTCCACCCAGATCACCGCCGTCGAATCGGTCACATGGCGCAGCATCGGTCCGAGCCGCAGACCAGCACTCACATCCGCTCCTGTCATCTCGCCGCGACCGCTCGGAGAACGCCCCGATCGGTCCCTTTCGCGTCCGAGTATGGCGGGAAGGGCGGGAAGCGGTCACCTGTCGCCCCGATCGGGGCCATGACCCGGCGCGGCGGCGCAGGGTTGTCCCACCGACAACCTGGGTAATCGTTGCCGCATGCGGACAAAACTTCTCGATCTGCATACGGGCGGGTCGGAGAGCATCACTGACATCACCGGCATGTGCCGCGACTTCGCCGCGGAAGTCGGGGGCGACGGGTTACTGCACGTCTTCGTCCCGCACGCTACAGCCGGAGTGAGCATCATGGAGCTGGGCTCCGGATCCGACGACGATCTGCTGGCCGCCCTGCGGGAGCTGCTGCCGGCCGATGACCGGTGGCGGCACCGGCACGGTTCGCCCGGCCACGGCCGGTCCCATGTCATGCCGGCGATGATCCCGCCCTACGCCACTGTTCCGGTGCTTTCGGGCCGTGTGGAGCTGGGAACATGGCAGTCTGTCGCCATCGTGGATCTGAATGTGGACAATCCGCGTCGGCAGGTGCGGCTTTCGTTCTTGACGAGCCTGCCTGACGGAGCAGGATGGTAGGAGCAGGAAGAGGCGGTGACACGTTGACGGATCAGGCCCCCAACGTGTGAACTTAGCCAGCAACAGCGGGATCGACCGGATGAACGGGGACCGCGAACAGCCGAGCCCGCCCGCAGGAGGCGCGGGGTCGGCGGAAAAGAAAAAGTGTGGAGGAGGACTTTCGTGAGCGCGACCGCGGGCCAGGCACAAAGTGAACGTGGCCTGGCCGATCGACTCGGATTCAAACCGGGTCAGGTGGTGCAGGAGTTCGGCTTCGATGACGACGTGGACGAGCAGTTGCGCGCGTCGATCGCCGAGCGGACCGGTGAAGAACTGGTCGACGAGGACTACGACGGCGTCGTGGACGCCGCGCTGCTGTGGTGGCGAAGCGATGAAGAGGACGATCTCACCGATGTCCTGGTCGATGTGCTCACCACGGTCGAGGGCGGCGGCATCATCCTGGTGCTGACCCCGAAGGCGGGCCGCGAGGGCCACGTCTCGCCGAGCGATGTCGCGGAGGCCGCGACGACCTCTGGGCTGTCGCAGACCAGTGCGGTGAGTGCGGGGCCGGACTGGTCGGGCACCCGCCTCGTGGTCCCCAAGATGCAACGCTGAAACGCTCCTGCCGTGGCCGGGGGTCCCAACGGTGACCTGCTCCGGGGAGCGCAGCAGGGTGTGCCGTCCGCTCAGCAGGGGCGGGAGGTACACCCTGCGGCTGCCTGAACAGGCCCGGTACGGCCGGATACAGCACCAGTGGCGGATCGTGGGACGAGGACGGACATGTCAATCGAGATCGGAGACAGCGCGCCCGACTTCACCCTGTCCGATCAGCACGGGCAGACGGTGAGCCTGCGGGACTTCAGCGGCCGCAAGAATGTTCTGCTCGTGTTCTACCCGCGTGCGTTCTCCGGCCTGTGCGGGTCTGAACTCGGCGGACTGCGGGACGGTATCGATGACTTCGTGAACGAGGACGTGCAACTCCTCTGCGTCGCCGTAGACTCGATGTTCGCCCAGCGGGCATGGGCCGACCAAGAGAAGTTCGAATACCCCCTACTCTCGGATTTCTGGCCGCACGGCGAGGCCACCAGAGCGTATGGTGTTTTCGACGAGTCCCGAGGCGTGGCCCTGCGCGCGACGTTTCTGATCGACAAAGAGGGTGCCGTTCGCTGGAAGGTCGTCAACCCCATCTCCGAGGCACGCGACCCAGAGGACTACCGCACGGCCCTTGCCGGGCTGAGCTGACCATCCGAAGGAGAGAGATGCCCTGCTACAGCTGCGGGGCGCGGCAGAATGACCCGGACCGCGGCGCGGAACCGTGGAAGCGCGGCGTACGCGACGAACGCCAAGTCCTCATCTGCCCGGACTGCCAACTCGTCCATGACTGGAAAGCCGACCTGGACCGGTGCGGGCGTTGCCGCTCCACCTTCCTGCTGTCGCGCCTGGGCGAAATCGAGTGCCATAGCTGCGGGGAAGTCCGCCCGCAGACCTCCCCGCCCCCCGCACCGGGCACCCCGGTCCTCGACCCCGCGCTCACCGACCAGGTCGAGCAAGCCCTCTCCCGTGTACTCAGCGGCCTCACCCGCCTTGATCTGGGGGCTTTCTAGCGGCGCAAACCCCCGGCTTCAGCCGTGGGGATAGCCGCTTCCCCGGGGTGCTCTTCCTTGTGGTATCGTACGTACGTCCGATTGGGTGGGGTGCGTTGCGATAGCCAAACTGCGACTCTCCTCCTCGGAGTCGGACACCCGATCATGCAGTACCCAACGCGGCAGAGCATGCCGTGTCAGCCGGGCCCCCGCTGCGCGACCATGGCGAAGCCCGCGCAGTAGGGGCGAGAGACTTCGTGCGTTGGCCGGTCTGTGCAGCAGGAACCAGCAAAAACCCGCGAGGTGGTACCGATTCAGTCGGCGTTCCCGCTGGTGGGAATCCCTCGGCTGCAGCCGGGGGGGAGGAAGTCGAACTCCACGCACACGCCACCAGCCAGAGCCGGTAGTATCTTCGTCACCAGGCCGCACACCAGGCCCGGACACAGGGGCGTGTAGCTCAGTTGGTCAGAGCCCCCGCCTTACAAGCGGGTGGTCGGAGGTTCGAGTCCTCTCGCGCCCACACAGACTGACCTGGGGTTTCTCATAGCGCGAAACCCCGTATTGCTGAGCCTGTCTCAGCCCTTCCGCCTCATTGTGGGGGTCAGCCCCACAAGGCGTCTCCCACAGACAGGAGTTGCCCCGACTGCGCAGGTTAGGGGGTGGCGCTCGTCGGGCCATCTGCGGCACCACCTCCACTAAACCGGTGCCACTCGCACGTCAGTCGTCAGCGCACGGCGTCGACATGGTCGATCAGCCAGTCGGCATAGCTGCGCGGTGGGCGGCCAAGAATTCGTGTCAGGGTGTCGGTGCCGAGGTGCAGCCATTGGCGGTACTCCGGGTCCTCGGGCTTGGTTGCCCATTCCGTCTCGCTTGCCAGTTTCTCCTCGATCTCCTCCTCCGTCGCTCCTTTGCGCCGCATGCGGTCGGCGGCCTGCTGCGGGGTGATCTCCTCGAACGGGATGTCCCGGCCCAGCGCCTGTCCGATCAGGCGCAGTTGTTCACGCAGGCTGATCGGCTCGCCATGCACGGTGAGGGTCTGGTTGGCGTACTGGTCATCGAAGAAGGCCGCCATGGCGACTGCGGCTAGATCGTCTTCGTCGATGAACGGGTACTGGGTGTCTGGACACTCCGCGCGGATGACCTCACGATCGCGGATCGCGGCAGCGAGGTCGGCGTCGTCGCTGGGATATCCCTTCCGGAAGGTCTGGGCCATAACCGGCGCGGGTTGCAGGTGTGTCCACCGCGCGCCAGAGCGCTCCACCACGACCTCGATCCCCAGCCAGTACCACGAATCCGGCTCGAACTCGATCTCGACGTCGGGCCCGTGGGAGGACAGCACCACGATGTGCTGGACACCGGCCTGCCGAGCGAGAGTGACCGCCTGGCGCACCGTCTGCGGGACCGCTCCGGCCAGGAACAGCCGCTCGACGCCGTCGAAGGCGGCGGGGGTCTCGTCGGGGCGCGCTATGTCTCCGGGAACGATCTCGGTTCCTTGCGGCCAGCCCTCCGTTTCGGACTCAGGCGCCAGTACCCGGACCGGTTCTCCGGCGGCGAGCAGGCGAGCGGCGAGACAGCGCCCGACCGGCCCGGTGGGGACATGACCTGGGTAGTCACGCTCTTCCACCACTGTCACCAGATTGGACATCGACACTCCTTTTGCGTATGCCATAAGGAAAATATTTCTCGTAGCCTACACGAAAAATCGATTCGAGAGGGCACCATGGGACGCCGAGACACTGAGGCCGCCCGGCGAACGCTGGCACTGCTGTGGCGCCACCGGGCCAAGCCGGCCCGTCAGGCTGGACGCGGGCGACCTCCCAGGACCACGGTGGACCAGGTCATCACGGCGGCGGTCGACGTCGCCGACGCCGACGGCATGGCCGCGCTGTCCATGGCCCGAGTGGCCGACCGGATCGGCGTCGCCGTCATGTCCCTCTACACGCATGTGGCCAGCAAGGCGGAACTCGTCGAGCTGATGGTCGACAGGGCGATGCGAGAACGCGACCTCCCCGGTCCGGGCCATCCCGACCGTCCCGATAGCTGGCGGGCGCAGATCGAGTTGTACGCGCAGCGGACCCGGGCGGTACACCGGCGGCATCCCTGGCTGCGGGATGCCGCCACAGTCCGGGTGCCGCTGGGCCCTGGCACCATGGCCCAGCAGGAGTACCTACTTCTGGCGTTACAGGAAACCGGCCTGCCGCCGCGAGAGATGTTCGCCGCTGCCGGCGCGATCGCGACCCATGTGGACGCGTCGGCACACGAGGAAACGGAATCCGCGCAAGCGGAAACGGTCACCGGTCAGTCCTGGGACGCCTGGTGGGCGGAGCGGCAACACGTCTGGGAGGAGTACTTCGACGTGACGGAGTACCCGACCATGTCCCAGGTATGGGCCGAGGGAAACTTCGAGGAAGCCGACGAATCAGATCTGGAGGACTCCTACGACTACGGCCTACAGCGGCTCCTCGACGGCATCCAGGCGAGAAGCGAGCAGTTCCGCTGAGACGGGACCGCCACATATCAGCCTTCGGCCTCCTGGCGCCGAGCAGGCGGCCCGAAGTAGCCCTCCCGGCGGACCTTGGCGTGTGCTGGGAGAAGTTCAATATGTGGCCCTCGGTTACGGGCTGGAGGTTCGCATGCTGCCCTGTTGGGTCCACAACAGGATCTGCGCTGCGGTTCCGTAGTCGGCCAGTGGAACAGCATGCGAACCCGGTGTAGCCCTACGTGGTGGTTTCAAAGCCCGTACGGCACGGCGACAAGCGAGCAGGTAGGGCTCTGCGAGCCTTCCAGGCACCGGCTGCCTGCGGCCTGAATCTCCGAGCACTGCCCCGGTCTCCCATACGGCCCGAGCCGATGGCCGGGGCAGATCCGGCGGGGTCCGCAGGTGCGGTTCGCTTCGGTGAACGGGTTCCTTACCCCCGGCTATTGCGCACCGGTTGGTGGCCCACCGGCGGTGCGGGTGACGGTGCGGCCATGATGGTTGACCTTGACGCGGGGTCAAGGGCTCAGTCTGGTCGGCATGACCACGAATACCAGTGCGATCGAAGTGGCCGGGCTGCGCGAGTCGTACAACGGCCACGAGCAACGCCCCTACATGGCTACATGTCGTCGGGCAGGAGCCGGAACGCCGCGTGGCCGGTCAGCGGGCGGATGGCGCGAAAGTCCCGGCGGTCCAGTGTCAGAAGGGCGTGCGTCTCGTACTGCTCGGCCAGCACGACATTCACCGAGTCAGCCAAATCCAACCCCAGATCGATGTACTGGTCTTGGATGGTGCGGGCCTTACGGAGCCAACAGGCCGAGACCTCAGGCACCTCGATCCGCCTCGTCCGCTCCTGCTGCAGCAGCCAATCCTGCACGGCGTGCGCCGACGCACGATTGACATTGCGGGTGATGACGTGCTCAATCTCAACAAAGACCAACGGTGAGATCACCGTCGCCGAGGCGCCAAGAAATGCGTCCCGCGCCAAACCGTGCTCGGGGTCGTCAGTGTTGAACGCGGCCACCAATCCCGAGGTGTCCCCGATCACGATCACGCGGCGCCACCGGGGTGCCGGTACTTGCGGTTGGCAGCCTCCTCGACCGCAGAGCGTACCTCCTCTTCACCGACCCTGCCGCCGAGTGCGAGCGCCGGGATGTCCCACTCACCCGACCAGCGCTGCGCCCGGAGCGCCGCGATCTTGAACGCCTCGCGGAAGTACTCCGACTCCGGCCGCCCCTCGCGTGCCGCCGCCGCCTTGATGGTCTCCAGGTACTCTTCGTCGACCATAACAGTCGTCTTCTTCAATCCCATATGGTTATGGTACCTCCACCAGCACTCGGCAGCCTGCCAGGTGCCACGCCGAGCGAATCCCTGGCGGGCAGCATAGGGGGACCCCCGGGACGGGACACACGACTGCGGCGGTAGTACGTCAACGACGCCAGCGGGCCATGACCATAACCGATCACTCCCCGGAACCCTGACGCCGGGCGCGCGGCCCGAAGGAGCCCTCCCGACGGACCTTGGCATGCGCTGGGAGGAGTTCAATACGAGGTCCTTCGATCACGGGCTGGAGTTCGCATGCTGCCCTGTTGGGCCCACTCGGCTCTGGGTGACCCTGCTCGCAAGCTCTGCTTGCTCGCCGGGTCGCCTCGTTGTTTCTTTCGGGGGGGCGACCCCCCGGGCCCCCCGGTGCGGGGCTTCGCCCCGCGGTTTCGGGGTGACCCTGCGCTCTGGGTGACCCTGCTCGCAAGCTCTGCTTGCTCGCCGGGTCGCCTCGTTGTTTCTTTCGAGGGGGCGACCCCGAGGACTCCGTCGCCGACGTGCTGTGCCGACACCGGCGATCCCGACCGGCTCGACCTGATCCCCGACCGCATGGAACCGGCCGGTTCCACTCCGCCTCTGCGAGCCGCGGCCCTGCACGTGTGCGGCTCTTCATCGCCGTGGTCGGCGGTGTGGTGGGTCCTCTGATCACGCAGAGCGCGCGCAGCGGAGCGCTATCGGTGCCGCGGGCGGCCGCCGACCCCGGCGCGCAGGGCGGCGAGTACTACGGCCCTCGCGGCCACTCCCAGTTCGCCGCCGCACCCAGGCGTGAGGAGTCCAACGAGCGCTCACACGACCCCGAACGGCAGCGGCGGCTGTGGGCGGTCTCCGAGCAGTTGGCCGGGGTGGTCTCTCCCGTCTGAGACGATCCGCCGCCCCAGTCCCCGGGCGGCGCGGCGCCCCCTCACCATTGACTTGAATTTAAGTTCAAGTTTTAGCCTTCGATCGTCATAGCCGCAACGTACGCTCTGCGGCGCCGCGGCCGGATCCCGTGACCCAGGCGGTACTCCGGGCCGCGACGGCACAAGGACGACCACCACGACGACGAGGGAGCAGTGATGCGACGTGAGCATGGAAGTGGCCGCATGGACGTCGATGTACCACTCGATGCACGCCCAGCAGGACCGGCGGCCGTTCTCCAGGGCCACTCTGCGCCGCATTGGGGGGTTCGCCCGGTCGCATCGCCGCAAGCTGGTGTGGTTTCTGCTGATCAGTACCGTCACGGCCGCGCTGGCGGTGGCCACCCCGGTACTCGCCGGTCGGGTCATGGACGCGATCGTCGAGGGCGCGGCGGTGGGCACCGTCCTCGAGCTCGCCGTGCTCATCGCGGCCATCGCGGTTGCGGAGGCCGGGCTGGGGATGCTGGCGCGATGGCTGTCGGCGGGCATCGGCGAGGGGCTGATCCTCGACCTGCGCACCGCGGTCTATGACCACGTGCAGCGCATGCCGGTCGCCTTTTTCACCCGCACTCGCACCGGAGCGCTGGTCAGCCGGTTGAACAACGATGTGATCGGCGCGCAGCGCGCGTTCAGTGACACGCTCTCCGGCGTGGTCGGCAACCTTGTGACGCTCGTGCTCACATTGGCGGTGATGCTCAGCATCTCCTGGCAGATCACCCTGCTCGCCCTGCTGATCCTGCCGGTCTTCGTCCTGCCCGCGCGTCGCATGGGCTCCCGGCTGGCGCGGCTCGAACGCGAAGGGGCCGACCACAACGCGACGATGAGCACCCAGATGACCGAGCGCTTCTCGGCTCCCGGCGCGACACTGGTGAAGCTGTTCGGCCGCCCTCGAGAAGAGTCGGCCGAGTTCGCCGCGCGGGCCCGGCGGGTACGCGACATCGGGGTGCGCACGGCCATGGTGCAGCACGGGTTCGTCACCGTGCTGACGCTGGTGTCGGCGCTGGCACTGGCCCTCGTCTACGGATTGGGCGGTTTCTACGCGCTGCAGGGGCGGCTGGACCCGGGCGCTGTCGTGTCCCTTGCTCTGCTGCTCACCCGCCTCTACGCGCCGCTGACCGCTCTGGCCAGTGCGCGGGTGGAGGTGATGAGCGCGTTGGTGAGCTTCGAACGGGTCTTCGAGGTGCTTGACCTGAAGCCGCTGATCGCCGAGAAGTCCGACGCCCGGCGGGTGCCGGAGGGGGCGGTGTCAGTGGAGTTCGACGCGGTGAGCTTCGGTTACCCCTCAGCGGACAAGGTCTCGCTGGCCTCCCTGGAGGAGGTCGCCGGCCTGGACACGCGCGGCGGTGTCGAGGTGCTGCACGACGTGTCGTTTCGTGCCGAGCCGGGACAGGTGGTGGCGCTGGTGGGATCTTCGGGCGCGGGGAAGTCGACCATCGCGCAGCTGGTGCCGCGGCTCTACGACGTCGACGCTGGTGCCGTGCGGCTGTCCGGGTCCGATGTCCGCGACCTGACCGCCGAATCGATCCGCGAGACGCTCGGGATGGTGACCCAGGACGGGCACCTGTTCCACGACTCGGTCCGGGCCAACCTGCTGCTGGCCCGCCCAGACGCCACCGAGGAGGAGGTGTGGGACGCGCTGCGCCGTGCCCGGCTGGACGGCCTCATCGCGGACCTGCCCGACGGGCTGGACACCATCGTCGGTGAGCGCGGATACCGGCTCTCCGGCGGTGAGCGCCAGCGGCTGACGATCGCGCGGCTGCTGCTGGCCCGTCCGCGCGTGGTGATCCTCGACGAGGCCACCGCGCACCTGGACTCGACGTCGGAGGCGGCGGTGCAGGAGGCTCTGGGGGAGGCGCTCGCCGGGCGGACCGCGATCGTCATCGCGCACCGGCTGTCCACCGTGCGCGCCGCGGACCTCATCCTGGTGCTGGAGGAGGGGCGGGTCGTCGAACGCGGCACGCACACTGAACTGCTGGCCTCCGGCGGCCGCTATGAGGAGCTCTACCGGACCCAGTTCGCCCAGGACGAGGCGGTGGAGGCGGTCGGCTGAGGTGGCGGCCCGACCACTGTGCGGCGGCCCATTGCACACCTGCGAATCTACGATGTAAGGGAGGGCCTTTAGTCTGATGATTCCGGCGCCCGGCACTTCCGAATGCTTCCGCGAGACCGGCTCCCGCGGCATTGGCGGCCGGACCTGTTCCAGCGCCGACCGGTCGGATATTCAGCGGTTGCCGCCGCCTTGGGC
>JAJYTD010000097.1 GCA_021793235.1 Actinomycetes bacterium
GGAGCAGAGAATGACCCTCGTCTCCATCCACGCGAACATCTGAGCCAAACGTCCACCGCATTTCATGGACAATCTGGGAAACGAACACCAGACTCCATGGCGAGATAGAACCGCCGCGCTCACTGCCCGCACCCACCAGACGACGCCGATCGAGACGACCTGCCCGACAGCAGAGCTTAGCCAGCAACAGATCACGAGGAACTTGACCGCGGGCGGATCCGAATCACTCCCGATGCCCGCGCGGGGGTGGCTACGGAAATCCGGTCAGGGGTCGTGGCGATCGATCAGGTCGGACAGGTCGTGGACCAGCAGCATCGAATACTTCCCACTTTCCGCCAGCTTACGGAAAATACTGCGTGCGTACGCTTCCTCCCGGTCCACTTTCCGTTCCAGGTCGATGACCGTGATGATCACTGGGTACTGTGAGAAGGGAATGCCGTAGTCATCGTCGAACTCGTGAGACAGCTCGACCTGAACCTTGGCGCTGTCGGACCCTCCGGCAAAGTCGTAATCACCGTTGGTCGCGGCACCCGGTTTGAGGTCGCACCCGGCAGCGTTCGCGATGTCTGCGATGAACCGCTCCTTCTCTCCGGGAGCGCGGAGAAAGATCTGATAGTAGCTGCTCACGCCACTCCTTCGACCACACGATATCGTAGCCGTCGCCGACTATTCTGATGCGGTCCATCCGTTCAGGGTTAGCTTGCAGGAACCTAATTCAGGCCCAGTTGTGCCGTCGGTTGTTCTAGACCGGAGCCGCGCGCATCCACGATGGCATGGTCTGCTTGGCCTTTTGCAGAGTTCAGGGCATTCTTGACCGTGTTGGATCCGGCTCCTTCGCGCAGGCTTTTGAACTCCGTCGGCGTGCCGTCCACGATGGCGTCGGGTGTGCGCACCCCGTGCTGTGGTGACTCCCGGAGTGCTCTGACCGTGCTCCCCTCGGACTTCAGCAGCTCGGCGATGCGCCGCTCAGCGGAGTCGAACGCCTTCTCCGACTCGTCGATGGAACCCACGACATCCGCCTCGGTACCGCTGTCCTGCGGGCCTTCTTGCCCTGGGTCTTCCTCGGCGGCAGCGGCCACCTGGGCTTCACGAGCGTCGCGGAGGCTCTCAAGCCGGGACGGGAATCCAGGAGACCCGGGACGGTCGGGCGGTGGTGCAGGTGGCCGGTCGCGCAGTTCGTGCGGTTCGGTGTTCTCCGCGCGGTTGTCGGTCCCGCTATTTCTGTCGACAACCACCTTTTGCCCCTCCCCGGGCGGTGAACGAGCCCGGAATCCCGCTACGCCCGTCACGTTTCGGACGTCTCCGCCTTCGACGTCTCACGATCTCGGTACTGTCGGCGACCATCCGACGAACCGGTGTCGGCGCAAGGTTTCCCGGAGCGGAGTCGTCAGCGAGTCCTCGCCATCGAGGGGGGCGCGATGCTTCATCCGGCAGCCCGGAGCCAAGCCGCCGACCGCGCACGCACGGCCCGGCCCGCCCGACATGAAGGCAGCCGGACACCGACGCAGAGAACCCCGGCCAGTCGCCTTGACCGGCCGGGGCTTCAGGGGTGGATCTCAGACCAGGTCGAGGTGTCCACCTTTGACGCGGCCCGCGAACGCCCGCCACGCATCAGGGCCGAAGACCAGCTTCGGCCCGTCCGGGTCCTTCGAGTCCCGCACCGCAACCGCCACCAAGTCCGCCACCTCGACGCACTGTCCTCCGGTGTCGTCACTGCGGGGACTCTTCCGCCAGTCAGCGGCGGAGACCGGTGCCATAGGCGCTACCTCGACACACTGGTCACCGGTGTTCGTGCTGTAACTGCTCTTTTGCCAACTCGCGGGTACCGCAGCGATCTCCACGCACTGTCCACCCGTACCGGTGCTGTAACTGCTCTTACGCCACCGCACAACCAACCCCTGCCGGGTACTCATAGGCTCTCCATAATCGTCCGGAGGAGGTTCACGGAGTCTTCGGCGGTCATTGCCGAACCCCTGATCAAATCGAAACGTACCGCATACTTCCGGACAGCGTCAGGGTGATCAATGAGCTGCGCTCCCACATGGCCCTCGACCTGGACGGCTTCAGGGGCGTCACGAAAACTCAAGATCGTGAAGGCGCCAGGCAACCCAACATAGGCACCCTTGGCTGCTGGGACGATCTGGATCATGACGTGCTGCAGAGCCGACAGGTTAATAAGGTGCTGGATCTGCCCCTTCATGATCTCAGGTCCACCGATGGGACGCCGGATGGCTCCTTCATCGAAGATCGCGACGATGTGCGGCGGCGTCTTCCGCTTGATGATCTCTTGCCGCTCCATCCGAGTCGCGACAAGCTGCTCCGCAGTCTCGGGTACCTGCTCCGACTTGAGCACCTCGTAGGCGTACTCGGGCGTCTGGAACAGGCCAGTAACCACCATGGTCTCGAAGATGTACACCACTTCCGCCTCCTTCTCACGTTCGATGAAGTCCGGGAAGCCCGGGGGCAGAACGGCGAGACGCCCGAAGCGCTGGATCCACTCCCAGAGTCGGTAGAACGTCCCGTTCGTTTGGAAGCAGGTGTCACAGTCTCGGGCAAAATCTTCCGAAGGACCGTATTTGCCCGATTCGATCTGCCCGATCCACTGAGGCGTGTAGCCGAGCCTCTCAGCGAGTTGCGGGCGGGACATACCGGCAGCTTCCCGATATGCGCGCAGCTCGACGCCGAAGTATTCGACCGGTGAGGACGGCACATCGGGGACGCGAGGACGGCGCGGCATGGGAGCCTCCAGATCCGAAAGCGGGACGGTTTTCTAACCGCACGCGGGGGGTTTCTTTCCTTGGGCTTCTTGCCCTTCCAGAAGATAACGCCATTACGGAAGGCTGGGAAGCCGTAACGGAGAGAAGCCGACCCGAAAGTTCAACTGATCATGGACACGCCCGTCAACCCCGCCGACCAGGCGTTGGCGCAACTTCGCCAGGACTTCCAAGGACATCGCATCTGGCGTGCGACGCGCTACGACGGAAAGCTCGGCGATTGGGTCGCCACTCTGCACGACCCAAAGGCCGGCGTAGAGCCGACCATTGTACGCACCAGCGCAGAAGAGCTACGCAAGGCGCTGACCATCGAACTCGATCGCGCATCCACCCGCACTACGGGAGAACCCAGTAGGTGGAACCGATGGTAAAGCGATGGAACGAAGCGCAGAGCCGCGCTGGGTCGTCCCCCACTTCCTTTGCAACGACCCATCTCGACAGGCTCTCAGCGGAAATCCTTCGCGAGGGCTGGCAAACCCTACGTCGCTATGACGGCCCGCACCCCCTTCTCCGGGTATTCGATCCCGAAGTGCCCCATTTCGGGGAGAGTGTCAGCCTCGTCCACGAGCCAACGTCCCGCACATGGTGGTACCAATCAAGCACCGGCGAGAACCTCGCCCCGTACGACCGACCCGGCCTCGCCGCCGCGAAGATCACCCGCATCCTGACCCCGTTCGTCACGGCCGTGCTCGCCGCACGCACACACCAGAAAACGGCCATCGAGCTGACGTGCCCCGACATCCCCAGCGCACCGGACCCGGCTCACGCAGTGACCATCGCCAAGCTGCAAGAACGCTTCGCCGGCGTCGTCTGCTGGTGGGGCATCTCCACCAAAGAGTGGTGGGCGCTCATCCCCGGTGGGACGCGATGGCAGATCGTCAACGCGCCCACCCCTGACGACCTCGTCCAGGTCATCCTCAGGGCCCAGCCGAACAGGTGACCACAAGCAGCCGCGCGGCCGGGAGGCGTACCCAGACTCCGCCGCGCGGCTTCCACACGTCAGGGACGTCTCACGCCTTTCCGCGTCCTCGCGTCCTGGGTGTCGGACGCCACCACAGTCACCACGAACACCCACGTGCGCGCCGACCTGCCCGGCTGTGACGATCACGTTCCGGAACCCGGCCGCGAACCTGCCGCCCTGCTCCCCCGCATATCTGTCTGGGTGCTCACAGCAGCGGGGGCTGGTGGTGAACGGAACCGACTCGCCCTGGAACTCACCGGCCTGCACCGGCCGGCAGGCGGCAATGAGCGGCGCTCGGTTCGGTGGGCGGCGCCGCACGATCGGGGCGGTGGGCAGGGATCGGGTCGGCGGGTCGGCTCGGGGGTTCGCGCACGGTTCGCTCCGGTAGGTGACCTGCGTCCGAAGTACGGCGATCTCGGCCACCGGGCCGCAGGGCGTCAATAAGATCCTTCGATGATCACCAGACGATGGTTGGCGGGCGGCGGCCTGCTCGGTTTGCTGACCGCTCTGACGTTTTTCGGTGCGCCCCCCGGAGTCGCCGATGACGGCGGGGCCGATGGTCCTGCTGAGCCTCCCAAAGTCGAGCTGGTGCTCGACGTCAGCGGTTCGATGCGCGCCCGCGACATCGACGGGCGCAGCCGGATGGCGGCCGCTCAGCAGGCGTTGAACGAAGTGGTGGACGCCCTGCCCGCCGAGACGCAGCTGGGCATCCGGGTGCTCGGGTCGCAGCACCGGTTCCCCGGCAGTCCCAAGGCCCTCGGCTGCCGGGACACCCGGCAGCTCTTCCCCGTCGGGCCGATGGACAAGGTGGAGGCGAAGGCGGCGATCGCGACGCTGCGTCCCACCGGCTGGACGCCGATCGGGCTGGCGCTCCGCGCGGCGGCCCGCGACCTCGGCACCGGGGAGACGACGCGGCGGATCGTCCTCATCACCGACGGCGAGGACACCTGCTCACCGCCCGACCCCTGCGAGGTGGCCCGCACATTGGCCGCGCAGGGGACGCACCTGGTCGTGGACACCCTCGGGCTCACCCTGGACGAGAAGGTCCGCCGACAGCTCACCTGCATCGCCGACGCGACCGGCGGCACCTACACGGCCGTCCAGCGCCAGGAGGAGCTGACCGGTCGGCTCAAGCAGCTCGTCCAGCGCGCCGGCGCGACCTACCAGCAGACTCCGCAGCAGGTGGCCGGGGGCGAGCAGTGCGCCAACGCACCGCTGCTGACGCCCGGCGTGTACACCGACCGGGAGCGGTTCAGCGAGCACCGCTGGTACCGGGTGCGGGTGGCTCCGGGAGAGGAACTGCGCGCCTCCATCAGCCTCTCGCTCGACCGGAAGCTGAACCCCGACCACGGTGTGCTGCTGCGCGCGGTGTCGACGGACGGTCAGGAACTCGTCCGAGGCACCGACGCGGGCAGTGGACGCACCGACGTGAGGTCCACCGGCCTGCGCTGGGCGGAACGGCAGGTCAAGGCAGACGCGTCGCCCCCGTCCGACGGCGAGTCCGACCTGCGGACGGTCTGCCTGGTCGTCAGCAACTCCTTCTCCGCCCCCGCCTACGTGCGGACGGCGCCCGGCATGCCGCTGGAGCTGACCGTCGACCTGGTGCCGTCGTCGGACGCGCCGACCGGGCCCGACCTGGGCCGCGGCTGGCTGCTGCTGGTCGTGCTCACCGGGACCGGCCTGGTCTCCGGTCTCGTCATGGGATGGCTCGCCCGCTGGCGGGTCGCCATCGGGAAGGGGAACTGACCGTGCGCGCCTCCCCCCAGCTCGTCCTGTCGGCCGCCATTCCGGCGGCCATCGTCCTGCCGCTGTCCGCCGGACCGGCCGCCGCGGACGAGCCGTCCCCGCCCCCGACGGTCGGCACCGCCGGGACGTCCTTCCTCACCGCGACCACCGTGGAACCGGGGCAGCCGGTCCGGGTGTCCGCCTCGACCGGCGACCATCTGTACTGGTCATTCGCCCTCGCCGCCGGGCAGACCGGCCGGGTCGCGGTGACCGTCACGCTGCCGCCGGCGGGGAACCGCCACGGCGCCGCGACGTACACGGCCGACGTCTTCGACGGGCTGCGCCGCCGCCAGGCGTGCACGACCGGCCCGCAGAACGCGACGGCCGCCGCCGACACCGCGCGGGTCACCCTCCGCTGCACACTGCGACGGGTCCGTGCGTGGGCCGAGCCGTGGTCCGACGACCCGCTGCCGGGTACCTACTACCTGCGGCTGTCGGCGAGCGCCCTGCCCGAACAGGACCTCGGCCTGCCGATCC
Source organism: Actinomycetes bacterium (assembly GCA_021793235.1). GTDB lineage: Bacteria > Actinomycetota > Actinomycetes > Streptosporangiales > Streptosporangiaceae > JAJYTD01. Next base: position 5,998 of record JAJYTD010000097.1, read on the forward strand.
GTGCGAACGTGCGGATCACCGCGAAGGACGGCGACGCGCAGCCGGCGGGCTCGAAACTGAAGGCGCCGCTGTCCCCGCCCGTCAACCCGGGGGCCACCCTGGCCCCGGACGCGGCGCCGTCCGCGGCGCCGTCCGCTGCCAGTTCGGCGCCGACACCGGCCGAGGTCAAGGGCTGGTTCGCCTGGCCGTCCGGCCGGTGGTGGTGGACGATCGGCGGCGGTGTCCTCGCCGCCGCGGCGGCCGTGGCGGGCTACAGCCTGACCCGCCACCCGCGCCGCTGGTTCCCCACCCTCCGCTGAACCGGCCCGCGGCCGGGCACCCCAGACAGTGCCCGGCCGCGGAGCCGTCCAACGGCCAGGCGCAGCAGCCCCATG
>JAJYTD010000040.1 GCA_021793235.1 Actinomycetes bacterium
GGGTTCGACTACGAACTGCGCTACGCGGGCGACTCCGCCCGGGTCGCCTCGGCCCAGAACCTCACCGTGTGCCTCGACCCCGAGCCCGCTCCTCTGCGCCCCGATGACCTGGTGATCGTGCCCGGCTGGGACAGCGGCTTCCCGGGGGCCGGGGCGCTGAGCGACCGGCTCTTGGGAACCATCCGCGACCACCACGCCGCAGGCGGGACGGTCGCTAGTGTCTGTGCCGGGGCCGACGCCCTCGGGCGGGCCGGCGTCCTCGACGGGCGCCGATTCACCACCCACCACGCCCTGCAGGACACCTTCGCCGGGCGGTACCCGGCGGCGACGATGGTGCGCGACGTTCTGTTCGTCACCGACGGCAACGTCGCCACCTCCGCCGGAATCACCTCGGGTATCGATCTCGCCCTGCACCTGCTGGCAATACGCCACGGGCAGGCGACCGCCGCACGCATCGCCCGGGCCATGGTCGTCTATGCCCGCAGGAACGGCGGTGAGGCGCAGCTCAGCGCCATGCTCGAACACCGTTCCCACCTCGACGAACTCGTGCACAGGGTCCAGGACACCATCGACGCGGCCCTGGACGAGCCGCTGACACTGGCGCAGTTGGCCCGCCGCTGCCTGGTCAGCCCGCGCACACTGACCCGCCACTTCGTCGCCGCGACCGGCATGACACCCCAGGCCTACCGGCAGCGCGCCCGATTGGAGCGGGCTGAGAAGCTGATCGCCGCGGGCACGGGAATGGAGAGCGCGGCGCGGGCCGTCGGATTCGCCGACGCGCGCATGCTGCGACGGCTGCGCGCGAAGGCGGGCGGCTGACCCGACAGCCGCGGCGCGCCTGCACACGCACCGATGCCCTCAGGAGCCCCCGGAGAACCGCTGGCGCGGCCCCGAGCGGCTCGAGCCCGCCGCAGATCCCGCCGCTCGGCCCGGGAGCCATGGGGTCAGCGGCGCGGCCCCTGCCGTCCGCTCATGGGGACGGCGGCTTTGAGCAGCATCTCCTCGTACTCTTCCTGCGGGTCGGAGTCGAGGACGATCGCGCCTCCGGCACCCACGGTCATCTCCGTACCGGTCCGTACGGCCGTGCGGATGACGATGCTCAGATCGGTGGTCCCGTTGTGGGAGAGGTAGCCCAGCGCCCCCGAGTACACGCCGCGCGCCGAGGACTCCAGGCGGTCGATGAGCTCCATGGTGCGCGGTTTGGGCGCACCCGTCATGGATCCGCCGGGAAAGCAGGCGCGGATCGCGCCGACCGGTGTGGTATCGGCCCGGAGCCGCCCGCGGACCGTGGAGACGAGCTGGTGCACGGTCGCATGGGACTCCGTGTACATGAACGCGGGGACCTCCACGCTGCCGACCTCGCATACCCGGCCGAGGTCGTTGCGCAGCAGGTCGACGATCATCAGGTTCTCCGCGCGCGTCTTGGCCCCGGTGCGCAGCGCCTCGGCGATCCGCGCGTCGGCGGCCGGGTCCGGGTGGCGCGGCGCGGTGCCCTTGATGGGGCGGCTGTCCGCCGTTCCGTCGGTGTCGATGCGCAGGAAGCGTTCGGGTGAGGCACTGAACACCGTGGCCTCGCCCAGGCGCAGCAGCGCGGCGTAGGGGGCGGGCGCTGATGCGCGCAGCCTTCGGTAGAAGGCCAGATCGTCCTCTGGGGCGGCCAGGCGCAGCCGGTTGGTCAGGCAGATCTCGTAGCTCTCCCCCGCCGTGAGGTATCCCAGGCACTCTTTGATGTCGGCGAGGTAGTCCTCGCGCGGGCGCTCCAGCAGGTGCTCCAGTCCGGCGCCCGGCAAGGCCGGCGGCGGGGGCGGGAGGGGCGGCAGGACGGCGAGCGTGTCGGCGGTGCTGTCCACCCACGCTTTGTCACTGTCCTGGCCGCCGACCGCCACCACGTAGGTCTGTTCTCGGGCGTGGTCGACGGCGACGAACCGGTCGCAGCGCATCCAGACCGCGTCGGGTGCGGGCGAATGGTGCGCGGCCCGCCCGCCGCAGTCGGCTTTGAGTTCGTAGCCGAAGTAGCCGACGTAGCCGCCGGTGAAGTCGAAGGGCAGGTCGGTGCCGCGGGAGGGGCGGCGCGGCACGCGCCGCTCCAGCGCATCGAAGATCGTTCCGGGTTCGCGCCTGACGTCGGTGCTGGTACGGCGGACGGCCACGGTCCCCTCCCCCACACGGTAGGTGAGCACCTCCGCCCGGGGGCCGGTCCCGTCCCCCAGGAAGGAGAACCGTGCTGTGGCGCCGAGGCGGCTACTGTCCAGCCAGAACGCATACGGCGATGTGGCGTAGAGGCGGGCGAAGGCGCGTTCGGTGTCCACCGCGTGCGGCAGCACCCGGTAGCAGACCGCGCCGGGCCGCGGCCGCTGGGGTTCCTCCGGTGGCCCGGGGCTGTGGTTTTCGCGTTCTCCGGCTGCACGCCGTGGGAGCCGGGCCGCGCCAGTGCCGCCGCGGGCCGCGGGCGCCGGGCGCTTGTGCTGTGCCCGCCCGGCCAGGCGGGTGAAATTGGCGATGAGTTCGCGTCCGTACTCGCTGGCGACCGACTCCGGATGGAACTGCAGGCCCCACCGCGGCAGCTCGCGGTGGGCCAGGGCCATGACGACGCCGTCCTCGGCCCAGGCGGTCGCCTCCAGCGGTTCCGGCAGGGGTGCTGGGACCGCCAGGGAGTGGTAGCGCACAGCGGTGAAGTTCTGCGCCACACCGGTGAACAGCCCGCTCGCGGTGTGTCGGACCCGGCTGAGGTAGCCGTGGCGCGGCATCGGCGCCGACACCACGGGGGCGCCCGCCATGTACGCGATCGCCTGGTGGCCCAGGCACACTCCCAGGACGGGCAGACCGGGGTCGGCCAGCACGCGCGGCACCTGCCCCAGGTCCCGCTGGTGCTGCGGGCGGCCCGGCCCTGGGGAGATGACGGCGGCGCCGAAGCCGGCGAGGTCGGGCCGCCCCATGCGCGCCAGTCGGGGGTCGTCGTTGGTCAGCACCACCGGTTCGGCACCGAGGACGCCGGCGATCAACTGGTACAGGTTGTAGGTGTAGGAGTCGTGGTTGTCCACGAGCAGTACACGCATCCCATGTTCCCTTCCCCGGTGCGGTACCAGATTAGGCCGCACCGGGGGCGGGAAGCGGAAGGGGTTCTCAGCCCCGCGCCGATGCGGGGGTTTGCCCCATTTCCTCAAGGGTTTTGCCTTTTGTCTCTGGTATGGATTTCCACACGAAGAAGAAGGACAGCGCCGCGAAGGCCGTGTAGATGATGTAGGTGCCGCTCAGGTTCCAATCGCTCAGGCTCGGGAATGTCACGGTGACCAGCCAGTTCGCGACCCACTGGGTGGCGGTCGCCACGGCCATCGCCGCGGCGCGGATCCGGACCGGGAACATCTCGCCCAGCAGCACCCAGGTGACCACACCCCAGGACAGGGCGAAGAACAGCACGAACGAACTGGCGGCGGCCAAAGCGACAGCGCCCCACGCGAACGACAGCGATGCCTGGTCGCCGACCACGGTGGCGTGGCCGAACGCGTAGGCCGCCACACCCAGGGCCACGGTCATCCCGGCTGAACCGGTCAACAGCAGCGGTTTGCGGCCGAGGCGGTCCACCAGCATGATCGCGACCAGCGTGCCGATGATATTGACGATCGAGGTGAACAGGCTGAGCAGCAGCGAGTTGGTCTCCTCCACGCCCACCGACTGCCACAGCGACGCCGAGTAGTAGAAGATCACGTTGATGCCGACCAGCTGCTGGAATGCCGACAGCGCCATACCGATCCAGACGATCGGCAGCAGCCCGAATCGGCCTTTGAGGTCGCGCAGCCGCGGCCGGGCCTCCGTGCCCAGGGCGCGGCGGATCTCCCGGATCCGCCGGTCGACGTTGCCGCCTTCGACATCGGCGAGGACGCCGCGCGCCCTGGCTTCGCGGCCCACCCGCACCAGGTAGCGGGGGGACTCGGGGAGGGTCAGGCTCAAGACGATGTACAGCAGAGCGGGCAGCAGCTCCACACCCAGCATCCAGCGCCAGGCCGGCAAAGGCCCCAGGGGGTTCAGCGCGCTGCCGTCGGCCGTCGCCGCCAGCGCGTAGTTGACCAGCTGTGACAGTGCGATGCCGAGCACGATCGCGAGCTGCTGCAGGGAGGAGAGGCGGCCGCGGTAGGCGGCGGGGGACACCTCGGCGATGTAGGTCGGGGCGATCACCGAGGCCATGCCGATGGCGATACCGCCGACGACGCGCCAGGCGGCCAGGTCCCACACGGTGAACGCCAGCGCCGATCCGATGGCGCTGGCGGCGAACAGCGCACCGGCGATCTGCATGACGCGGATGCGGCCCAGCCTGTCGGCCAGACCGCCCGCTGTGGCCGCACCCACGGCCGACCCCAGCAGGGCCGCGGCGACAGTGAAGCCGGTGACGGCCGGGCTGACGTCGAAGCGGACTTCGATGGCGCTGACGGCGCCGTTGATGACGGAGCTGTCATAGCCGAAAAGGAAACCGCCCATCGCCGCCGCTGCGGCGATCAGTGTCACATAGGCGATGTTCAGTTCACCGGCGGAATCCTTCCCCGCCGGATCCGGTCCTGCCACGATTCCTCCTTGCCGTGTCCGGCCCCGTGCACGGGGCCGGACCTGTTGATCGGTCGGTCTCTTCGGGAGGGCCACCGGCGGTGCCAGACAGGCGGGGAGAGGAGGTTGGGTACTCGGGCCATGGGGGTAGGACCTCTCCTCGCAAAGGCGTCGTTTCAAGGGAGTGGCCATGCCGGATTTGGCGGACCTGCACGGACAGGCCATGGCGGAGTTCGACCGCCGCGTGCGCGCTGTGGAGATGACGCAGTGGGCCGACCCCACCCCCTGCACCGACTGGGACGTCCATGACCTGGTCAACCACCTGGTGGGCGAGCAGTTGTGGAGCCCCTACCTGCTGGCCGGAGGCCGGATCGAGGACGCGGGCGACCGTTACGAAGGCGATGTCCTCGGCGACGAGCCCGTCGCCACCTGGGAGGTGGCTTCGCGGGAATCCCGCGCCGCCTGGCTGGCGCCCGACAGCACCGAACGCGTCGTGCACCTGTCCTTCGGCGATGCTCCGGGGTCGCTCTACCTGTGGCAGATGACATTCGACCTGGGGGTGCACGCCTGGGACCTCGCCCGCGCGATCGGCGCCGACGAGAAGCTCGATCCCGTACTGGTCGACGCGCTCTTGGACTGGTTGGACGGGCAGCCGGCTGGGGAGAGCCTCCTGTTCGATCCTCCAGTGCCCGTCGCTGAGGGCACCGACCCGCAGACCCGGCTGCTGGCCCTGACCGGTCGGCGTGTTTGAGCGGGCGGCCGGTACGGACCGCGGCGGCGAACGGCAAGCGAACATGGGCGGCAAGGTACCCGTGGGCCGCACGCCGAAACGGACACCAGCTCCGCGGCGTATCCGCGCCCATACGGTCGGTTAGACAACGCCGCACGCGGATAGCGCACCAGAAAACACCGCCATCGACCGGGGGCTGACCATGGTGCGCATCGGCTACACCCTCTCCACGGAGGAGCACGGACCGCGCGAGCTCATCGCACAGGCCAAGCAGGCAGAACAGGCAGGATTTGCGGCCCTGTGGATCTCCGACCACTTCCACCCGTGGCTGGATGTGCAGGGGCACAGCCCGTTCGTCTGGTCGGTCATCGGAGCGATCGGCGAGGTCACGTCCTTGCCGATCGCCACCTCTATCACCTGCCCGATCATGCGGATCCATCCGGCGATCATCGCGCAGGCGGCCGCTACATCAGGTGCGCTGGCACGGGGAGGGTTCGCCCTTGGCGTGGGCACCGGCGAAGCACTCAACGAGCACATCTTCGGCGACCCGTGGCCGCCGGCCGCCAAGCGCCGGGCCATGCTCGAAGAAGCGGTCGCGCTGATGCGCGAACTGTGGGACGGCGGGCTGGTCACCCGTGACGGCGAGTTCTTCACCGTGGAGAACGCCCGGCTCTACACGCTCCCGGACCGTCCGCCGCCCGTCTATGTCTCGGCGTTCGGCCCCAAATCCGCCGAAACGGCCGGGCGTATCGGGGACGGTCTGGTGACGATGGGACCCGATCCCGAGGTCATCAAGATCTTCCGCGAGAGCGGCGGAGCGGGCAAGCCGATCCAGGGCGGCTTCAAGGCCAGTGTGGGCGACGACGCAGAGGAGGCCGCCGCCTACGCCCGCGAGCGCTGGCCCAACGACGCCCTGCCCGGGGAAGTGGGCCAGCTGCTGCCGCTGCCCCGCCATTACCAGCAGCTCACCGACGAGCTCATCACGCCGGAGCGCCTCAGGAAGATGATGCCGTGCGGCCCCGATCCCGAGGAGCACCTGGCGGCGCTGCGGCCCTACATTGAAGCCGGCGTCGACGATGTCTTCGTCAACCAGGTCGGCAAACGGCAGGACCAGTTCTTCGAGTTCTACGCCGAGAAGATCCTGCCGCAGGTCGCCCGGATGGGCTGAGGCCCCGGCCTGCGGGTCGGCCGCAGGGGCCGCTCAGACCTCCTCCACTCTGAACGGGTCGTGCTCGGCGAGGAGCTTGTCGAGGCGGGCCTGGTCGACGCGGCTGGTGACGCTGCTCTCCTCCTGGCGGTCGCGGACGCACTTGGCGAGCGTGAACGTCGAGGTGATGACGTAGAGCATGCCCAGTGCGAGGAAGGAGCGCATCCACATGTCGACGGGCAGGTAGGCGATGCCCGCCCCCAGGCCGAGGGCGGAGACGCCGAAGGAGATGGCGGACTGAATATAGAAGGCGGTGGTGGCCGTGGACTGTACGGGTGCTGTACTCATACCGCCATCGTCGGCCCCGCCCCGGTACCGGCGCCTGAGTACGGGGACTCAAATGCCGTGGTCGGGTCTACTCGCACCGCCGATCACGCGCTGCGAGTCCGAGGATCGCCGCCGGTTGCCTGCGCGCTCCTGAACGGCCGCGCCGGGACCTCCGGCGGCCAGCGCCTTGGCCGCCCGCTGCCCCTTTCGGGCCTACTCGGCCCGTCCCCACAAACTCAGATTCTTCCTTCCTATCCCTTCTCGTGTCCCTCCAGGATCGATGAGGCCGCTTTGGAGAGTTCCGGGGCCAGCAGTTTCGAGTAGGTGGCCGTCAGGTGGTGGCTGTCGCGATAGACCAGGACGTTGCCGATCACCGGCGGGCAGGTGCCCCCGGTGCAGAACCGGTCTCGCAGATCGATCACCTCGGCGTCGTTGTCGGGGCGGTCGGCCGCGCGCAACTGGGGGTCGTCGGAGGCGAACGCGTCGTCCCAGGTCTGCGCGCAGGAGTCGAGTTCGTCGAGGTGGCGGGCGACGCACTCGGGCAGGCGCGCCCGCGTCCGCGGAGTGTCCCTGATCACCACCAGTTCACTGCCGGCCTCCTCCAGCGGCTGCCACAGCCGGGCCATCCCTTCGGCGATCTCGGCTTCGCCCTCGGTGTCCGACTTCGCGCTGTAGGAGGTGGCCTGCACGCTGGAACTGGTGAACACCAGGTCCGGCTGCACATCAGAGACCAGTTTCTCCACCACCGCCTCGTTCCATTCGGGGCATTCGAAGTAGGGGCGGCCGTCGCGCTCGATCAGTGTGTCGGTGAACGCGCAGGAGGACTTGGTGAAGGTGTACAGGCGCCAGTTGCGGTCGCCGGCGAGTTCGCGCAGGGCCGGCACCCAGTGGGCGGCATGGGAGTCGCCGACGATCGCGATCGTGGTGTCGGCGTCTTCGGGGCCGTAGGAGCAGGGGTCCGGTGTGAGCACCGAAGGCGTGGCCTGGCAGTCGTCACCGTAGACGCTGGGCAGGTCCTCCAGTGCCTCCACCGGTGAAGGGTAGATGGGAGAGTCCGTGTCGCCCTCGGGGCTGGCGGTGGCCAGCGCTTGTGGGCCCACGTGCACCGACGGGTCGAACTCCACGTTACGCAGCAGCTGGAAGCGGGCGTACTGGCCGACGCCCACGGTGCTCACCAGCACGACGGCGGCCAGCGCGAAAACGGCGGCGCTGCGTCCGGCTCGCAGCAGCCCGCCATCGCGGATCGGGTCCTCGACGGCGAGTTTGGTGGCCCAGGCGAGCAGCGTCGACAAGACGATGACGCCCGCGCCGCCCAGCCACGACAGTGACGATTTGCCGGTGATGCTCAGGGTGAAGACGATCAGCGGCCAGTGCCACAGGTACAGCGCATAGGAGATGTCTCCGAAGAACCGGGCCGGCCGGGTGCTCAGCAGCCCATAGGCCGACCACGGGGTGATGCTCTGCCCCGCCGCGATGACGGCTACTGTGCCGAGGATCGGTGCGGCGGCGGCCCAGCCCGGAAACGCGGTCTGGTCGTCGTAGACGAAGGCGACGGTCAGGATGGTGGCCAGGCCGGACCAGCCCAGGACCCACCGCGCGGCACCGGGGATCTGCCGATGCGCGAGCACGATGGCCAGCACTCCCCCGGCGGCAAGCTCCCACATGCGGGCCTGCGGCAGGAAGTAGGCCGGCTGCGGGTCGTTCGCGGTCAGCCAGACAGAGCAGGCGAAGGAGGCGATGACGATGGCCGATGTCGCCGCCAGGATCGATTTGGCGGTCCGCCGCTTCGGGGGCAGTGCCGCCCAGCCCAGGAACAGCAGCGGCCACACCAGATAGAACTGCTCCTCGATGGCGAGCGACCAGAAGTGCTGCACCGGGCTTGCGGCGGTCTCGGCCGCCAGGTAGTCCACCGACTGCACCGCGAGGAACAGGTTCTCCGCGTAGGCGGCGCTGGCGATCAGTTGCATCGCTGTGTCGTACAGCCGGGGGGAGGGCAGGAGGAAGAACGCGGCCGCTCCGGTGACACCCAGGACGAGTGTCGCCGCCGGGAGGATGCGGCGTATGCGGCGCACGTAGAAGCCGCCCAGCGACACCCGCCCGTGCTCACGCGCTTCACGCAGGAGCAGGGTGGTGATGAGGAAGCCGGAGATCACGAAGAACACGTCGACGCCGACGTAGCCTCCGGGAACCAATTCGTGGTCGACGTGGTACACGAGGACCAGACCCACTGCGAGCGCGCGTAACCCCTGGACTTCGGGGAAGAAACGGCGGGGCGCGACCGTCGCGGGTGAACGGCGGTCTGCTACGGCATGAGTCTTTGAAGTCACGGAATGTATTCCCAGGCGACGTTGCGAAGGTAGGACGAATCGTGGGGGCGGTGGTCGCACCCGAGGTCACCATGGTGCCGTGATGTAGTCGTTACAAACAAGCCGTACGGCGAAAATTTCTGTGAATTCTCTCAGGAAGTCGTGCGAACCGGAGGGAATTTTCCAAATTGCCCCCTTTGCCGGAAATGCGGCAGCGCGGCGGCGCCATCGAAACCGAGGAGTGTCTTATAATATGAGATTACTATTTCATATAATGGAACGTGTGGGTAGGGTTCCGGCATGGCAGAACAGCAGTGGAACGCCGACCTCTACGACACCCGCCATTCCTTTGTCTCCGCTTACGGGGCCGACCTGCTCGAACTGCTGGACGCCCGGCCGGGCGAGCACGTACTCGACGCCGGATGCGGAACCGGGGAGCTGACGGCGGCGCTGCGCGATGCCGGCGTCGAGGTCATCGGTATCGACACCAGCCCCGACATGGTCGAACGCGGACGGCAGCGCTTCCCCGACGTCGACCTGCGCGTTGCCGACCTGCGGGATCTGGGGCTGCACCACGAGTTCGACGCCGTGTTCAGCAACGCCGTGCTGCACTGGATCCCCGAGGCCGGCCGCGCCGCGGCCGCCATCCACGCGGCCCTGCGCCCCGGCGGCCGCCTCGTCGCCGAACTGGGCGGGGCCGGAAACATCGCCGCGATCGACGGCGCTGTCCGCTCCCTGCGCGCCGAGCAGGGCCTCGATGCGCCCGAGGACCCGTGGTACTTCCCCGGCATCGCCGACTACGCCGCGGTCCTGGAGCGCGCCGGTCTGGAGACCACCGGAGCGTGGCTGTTCGACCGCCCCACCCGGCTGGAGGGAGACGACGGACTGGCGGCATGGGTCCGGATGTTCGGCTCCCACCTGCTCGCCGGGGTCGAGGACCCCGACGGCTTCCTGACCGAACTCCGCAAGCGCCTGCGCCCGGTCCTGTACCGCGACGGAACCTGGTGGGCCGACTACCGGAGGCTGCGCGTCACGGCGGTCAAACCCGGGACCTGACTCCGCCCGCGCACGCCGATCGCGAGCGCATCGTTTCGGTACGGGCCGAACAGTGCGGCGGATAGCTTCTCGCCATGAACCAGCAGACAGTGCGGCCGGAGCGGCCGAAAACCACGGGCAAGTACGCGGCTCTGGCCGCGGTCTCGGTGACGGTCATCTCCTGGGCCTCGGCGTTCGTGGCGATCCGATGGGTCGGGGAGAGCTTCGCCCCGGGCCCGTTGGCGCTGGGGCGGCTACTGGTCGGCAGCGCCGCTTTGGGTGCGGTCCTGCTCGCCCGGCGCGCCTGGACCCGGCCGAGCCCCCGGGAATGGGCGCTGACGACCGGGTGCGGGCTCGCCTGGTTCGGCATCTACAACGTCGCGCTCAACGCTGCCGAACTGCGTGTCGACGCCGGAACCACCGCGATGCTCGTCAACATCGGCCCCATCCTCATCGCGCTGTTCGCCGGGGCGCTGCTGGGAGAGGGGTTCCCCAGGTGGCTGCTGGCCGGGGTGGCGGTCGCGTTCGCGGGCGTGCTGATGATCGGGGCGACGACAACCCGGTCGGCCTCCGTCGACCTCCTCGGCGTGCTGCTGTGCCTGGTCGCCGCCGTCACCTACGCCATCGGGGTCCTGGCGCAAAAGCCCGTCCTGCGCCGGCTGCCCGCGCTCCAGGTGACCTGGATGGCCTGCACCGTGGGGGCGATCGCCTGTCTGCCCTTCGGTCCGGGGCTCGCCAGCGAGCTCCACGCCGCCCCCGCCGGCGCGGCCGCCGGGCTCCTCTACCTCGGGCTCGTGCCCACCGCTCTGGCATTCGGCACCTGGGCTTACGCCCTGGCCAGGATGGACGCCGGGCGGCTGGGCGTCACCACCTACCTGGTGCCGCCCCTGACGATCGCCATGGCCTGGCTGCTGCTGAACGAGGCCCCGCCGCTCTTGGCGCTCTTCGGCGGCGCCGTGTGCCTGGCCGGCGTGGCGGTTTCGCGCCGACGGCCAAAAACGGACATCAATCAGCAGCCAGGGCTCCCCGGCGCTCCCAACGGCCGCTCCTTCCAAGACACTGATGGCAAGAGCGGATAAGCCGCACCCGGACCTTTCGGGCCGCCCGAACGACTTACGGAGGGACCGATGCTCATCGCTGCGGAGTCGGTGGCGCGGTTCGCGTCCCTGCTGGCCGACAAGAGCCGGGTCTCGATATGCCTCGCGCTGCTCGACGGCCGCGCCTGGACGGCCGGGGAGCTCGCCCGCCACACCGGGATCAGCCCCTCCACCGCCAGCGAGCACCTTTCGAAGCTGGTGGAGGCCGGACTGCTGAGCGAGGAGCGCCAGGGGCGCCACCGCTACGTACGCCTGGCGGCCCCCGAAGCCGCCCAGGCCGTGGAGGACCTGGCCGCGCTCGCCGGGTCCCCGGCCGCGCCGCGCTCCTCCCTGCGGGCGGTCCGGGCCCACAGCGAGCTCGCCGCGGCGCGCACCTGCTATGACCACCTCGCCGGGCGGCTCGCAACAGAGATCTTCGATGCGATGACGGCGAAAGGACTGCTTTCGGAACGGGACGGGCTGGCCCTCACCGCGGAGGGCCGGGCCTGGTTCACCGAACTCGGCTGGGTGCCCGCTCCCGGAGCCTCCGGCCGGCGGCCGCTGGTGCGCTCATGTCTCGACTGGACCGAGCGCCGCCCCCACCTGGCCGGGGCGGCCGGAGCGGCACTGCATGACCACCTTCTCGCGCGGTCGTGGATCACCAAGGGCCGACGCCACCGCGCGGTCACGGTCACCCCCGACGGGCACCGCGCCTTAACCGGCCTCCTGGGCATCGACACCGAGGGCCTGGGCGGTTGACCGCACCGGGGACCGGGCCGCGGCGCTGCTGGACGAAGCCTTACCAGACGGTCCGCGACATGGCCCGGTCACCGGCGTCGGCGAGGCAGGGGAATGGTGGCCAGGTCGGTGGCGAGGACGATCTCGCCGTCGAACCAGCGGGCGGCTTCCGCGGTGAAGCGGGCGTCGTCGCCGGTCTCGTAACGTTCGGAAAAGTGCGTCAGCACCAGGGTGCCCACCCCCGCCTCGGCGGCGATGCGGGCGGCCTGGCCCGCGGTCAGGTGGCGGTAGTCGGCCGCGAGCGCCGCCTCCTCCTCCAGGTATGTGGCCTCGATCACCAGCATGTCGGCGCCTTCGGCCAGGCGTACCGCGTTGGCGCAGGGGGCGGTGTCCATCACGAACGCGAACACCTGCCCGCGCCGTACAACAGCGCACTCGGCCAGTTCCACGCGCTCCCCCGCGTCGTTGCGGACCTCGCCTTCCCGCTGGAGCCTGCCGATCGCGGGGCCGAAGACGCCGCGCTCGGCGAGCCGCTCCGGCAGCATCCTCCACCCGTCGGGTTCGGCCAGCCGGTAGCCGTAGGTGTCGATGCGGTGGTCCAGGGGAAGCGCCGTCAGGGTGAAGTCCTTGTCGCCGATCGGGCACGCCCCGTCCCCGCTGACCGGCTGTTCGACGATGACATCGGTGTCGCCGAAGGAGGTGGCGCGGCGCAGCCTGCGCCAGTACCGCATGCCCGATGCGGGAAACGCCGCCCGCACCGGATGGGGGGCCTGGTCCCGGGCGATGCGCTGGATGAGGCCGGGGACGCCCAGGGAGTGGTCGCCGTGGAAGTGCGTGACGCAGATCCGCGTGATGTCGTGGGCGGACAGCCCCGCGAAGCGCAACTGGCGCTGTGTTCCCTCGCCGGGATCGAAGACGATGCCGTGGGAGTCCCACCGCAGGAAGTAGCCGTTGTGGTTGCGCCGCTTCGTCGGCACCGCGCTGGAGCTGCCCAGGATCACGAGTTCACGCGCTGACATGGGCGCCATCATGGCAGCTCCGCGCCCCCAACCTGAACGGGAATCGCCCTCGGCGCCTCGGGAGCGGGTCATGCGAGGCCGCCGTTGCTGTACAGGAGTTGGCCGTTGACCCAGCCGCCCCGCTCCGAGCACAAGAACGCGACCAGGTTCGCGCAGTCCTGCGGTACACCGAGCCGCCCCAGCGGTGTCGAGTCCGCCATCTCGGTTTTGAGGTCGTCGGTCATCCAGCCCGTGTCGACCGGCCCGGGATTGATCGCGTTCACGGTCACCCCGAGGTGGGCGAGTTCGCGGGCAGCGGCCAGGGTGATGCGGTCCGCGGCACCCTTGCTCGCCCCGTAGGGCAGGTTGGCCACGGTGTGGTCGCTGGTCAGGCTGATGATCCGGCCGGTGCCGTGCGCGCCGCGGAAGCGCAGCCCGAATTCCCGGATCAGCAGCCACACCGCCCGGGTGTTGACGGCGAAGTGGCGGTCGAAGCTCTCGACCGTGGTGTCCAGCAGGCCGGAGTCCACGGATTCGCAGTGGGCGATGACCAGCGCGTTGACCGGGCCCAGTCCGTGCTCGACCGCGGTGAACAGCTCGCTTGGTGCGGCGGGGTCGCTCAGGTCCGCTTCGACCGCGAGCGTTCGCGCCCCGATGCGCTCCAGCCGGTCCCTCAGCGTTTGGGGCGCCGATTCCTCGACGCCCCAGCTCATGCGTGCGTCGTAGGGACTCCAGTAGGTGAACGCCACATCCCACCCGGCCCGGGCCAGGTCCGCCATGATGGCGGCGGCGATGCCGACCGTCCGTCCCGCTCCGGTGACCAGTGCCAGCGGCCTGTCCGGCCGCTGCCCGTGCGGCTGGTTGCCCACGTGTGCCCTCCTTGCCGTGTCCGTCCCGCATTGTGGCGGAGGGGCCCGCGGGCGCACGGGTTTTCCGTCTCGCGCGCCTGCTGCGGGGCGCCTCAGGCCCGCGCCGCGCCCAGGAAGTCGGTGAGGAGGCCGGTCAGGCGGGCGGGCGCGTCTTCCTGGACGAGGTGGCCCGCCCCGTCGAGCCAGCGCAGCCGCGCGCGCGGGATGTGCTCGGCCAGCCGCTCGGCGTGGTGCGGGTCCAGCCACCCGTCTTCGCGGCCCCAGGCCACGAGGACGGGGATGTCGAGTTCGCCGTAGCGGTCCTCCACTTCGCGGGTGTGGCGCTCGTCGGCCTGGGCGATCTGGCGGTAGAACGCCGCCTGGCCGGTCTCACCGAGCCAGGGGCGGGCGAGCGCGTCGAGGACTTCTGTGCGCGGTTTTCGGGAGCAGGCGGTGGAGATGTAGCTGCGTACCAGTGCTTCGTGCAGGTGGGCGGGCAGCGCTGCGAAGACCTCGGTATCCGCATTGACCAGGCGGAAGAAGGCACTGCCCCAGGGGCGCAGGCTCACCGCGTCGACCAGCGCCAGGCGCGCGTAGTCGACACCGTCCAGCAGTGCCGCCCGCAGGGCGACCGCCCCGCCGAAGTCGTGGGCGACCACGGAGGGGCGTTCCAGACCCCAGTGTTCGAGCAGGGCGGTGAAGACGGTCTGCTGGGCGGCCAGTGACACGTCCTGCCCGTCGTACATGTCCGACTGCCCGTAGCCGGGCATGTCCCACAGGTAGACCGCGTGCCGGTCGGTGAACGCGGCGGCGATGTCGCGCCAGACGTAGGAGGAGAAGGGGGTGCCGTGCAGGAACACCACGGGTTCTCCCGCGCCCCGGCGACTCCAGCGGACGGTTCCGTGCGGTGTGGCGAGCCGCTCGTCCAGTTCCCAGGCCATGCCGATCCCTCTATGGTTACCGCCATTTTCCATAAGAAGGTAACCATGGGTGTTACCGCCGTCAATTCGATGGCGGTAACCTCTCCGTATGGCCTACACGCGACCGGCGGCTCCGGGCTCCCTGGAGCCCATCGAGGCGTTCTGCAACTCCGCCCGCTTCCTCTACGGGGAGGACGCTTTCGCCGATCTGCCGAGCGCGCGCGCATGGCTGCGCGGCCGCGGCTGGTCTGCGGCGGCGAACGCGCTGGACGAACCAGGGGTGCGGCGGCTGTACCGGGTGCGCGAGGCCATTCGCGACCACATTGCGGACCCCGGTGCGAAAGACGCGCGCACCGTGCTGAACGACCACGCCCGCGCCGTGCTCAAAGCTCCGCAATGGGCGCCGAGCGGCGAAGCGCTGATCCCGGTGGCCGCGCAGGAAGGGATCGACACCCTCATCGGCGCCCTGTTGTCGACGCTGGCCGTCGAAGAGCTCGCCGGTCGGCGCGCCCGGCTGAAAGTGTGCCGGTCCCCACAATGCCGGTGGCTCTACTACGACCGCTCCCCCGGCAACAACAGCGTGTGGTGCAGCATGAACATCTGCGGGGCACGGCACAAGATGCGCTCCTACCGCGGCCGTCGCGGCGACGGCGCCCCTGCTCAAACGCCGCCGGATCGGCCCGCCGAGCGGGATTGAGGAACATCGGCACAGAGCCCGGGGTCAAGAATGATCCCGTTCTACGTGTCCGGGAAACTGGGAAGGGCACCACTACACGGATACGGAGCCGGACACGCTGAGCGCGTATCCGACCCTCTTCTCAGAGCGTGTTACCTGCACACCTATCATCGACGGGGCTCATTAGTCCAGCCCTGCACCACAATCCGGACGGAGTCTGATTCCACATGATGGCGACCCAGCCACGCGCCACACAGCACGAGGGGCTCAGCACAATGCTCGAACCCGTCTACGCGGAGGTTCTGCGACGCAACCCCGGGGAACCGGAATTCCACCAGGCGGTGTGCGAAGTGCTCGAAACCCTGGCTCCGGTGCTGGCCGCTCGGCCGGAGTTCATCGACGCCAAGCTGATCGAGCGCATCTGCGAGCCTGAGCGCCAGATCATCTTCCGGGTGCCCTGGACCGACGACTCCGGGACCGTCCACATCAATCGCGGGTTCCGGGTGGAGTTCAACAGCGCTCTGGGCCCCTTCAAGGGCGGGTTGCGCTTCCACCCCTCGGTGAACCTGGGCATCGTGAAGTTCCTCGCCTTCGAGCAGACCTTCAAGAACGCGCTCACCGGGATGAACATCGGCGGCGGCAAGGGCGGAAGCGACTTCGACCCCAAGGGCCGGTCCGACGCCGAGATCATGCGGTTCTGCCAGTCGTTCATGACGGAGCTGTACCGCCACTTGGGCGAGCACACCGACGTCCCCGCGGGCGACATCGGTGTGAGCAGCCGGGAGATCGGCTTCCTGTTCGGCCAGTACCGGCGGATCACCAACCGGTGGGAGGCCGGTGTGCTCACCGGCAAAGGCCTCGACTGGGGCGGTTCCCAGGCGCGCACCCAGGCCACCGGGTACGGCAGCGTGCTGTTCACCGCCGAGATGCTCAAAGCATCCGGTGAGGACCTGCACGGGCAGCAGGTCGTGGTCTCAGGATCGGGCAACGTGGCCATCTACAGCATCGAGAAGGCCCAGCAGCTCGGCGCGAACGTGCTCACGTGTTCCGACTCCGGCGGCTATGTGGTCGATGACAAGGGCATCGACATCGACCTGCTCAAACAGGTGAAGGAGAACGAGCGCGGCCGGGTCTCGGACTACGCCGAGCGCCGCGGGTCCTCGGCCCGGTACGTGGCCGGCGGATCGGTGTGGGATGTGCCGTGTGATGTCGCGCTGCCGTCGGCCACCCAGAACGAGTTGGACGCCGACGCCGCGAGCACGCTGGTACGCAACGGCGTCAAGGCGGTGGCGGAGGGGGCGAACATGCCCACGACTCCCGAGGGCGTCCGTGTCTTCCGGCAGGCGGGTGTGGCGTTCGGCCCGGGCAAGGCCGCCAACGCCGGAGGGGTGGCCACCAGCGCACTGGAGATGCAGCAGAACGCCGGGCGGGAGATCTGGTCGTTCGAGCAGGCTGAGGACCGCCTCGCTCAGATCATGCGCGCTATCCACGACTCCTGCTACCGAACCGCCGAGCGCTACGGAGCCCCCGGCGACTACGTGGCCGGCGCCAACATCGCCGGGTTCGAGCGGGTTGCCGAGGCGATGGCCGCCCAGGGCCTCATCTGAGGTTCGGGGACGACTTTACCAACCGGGGCGCTTCGGCAAAGGCGCCGAGCGCATCACCGGCCGCGTCGGGGGGGGCTCAAATTCCGTCGATGGCATCGCGCATACTGCGGATCGACGCGATGAGCTCTCGGCGCACCCGGGGGTCGACCCCGCTGAAAACCCGCCGTTGCCGACTCCAGACGTGTTCCAAGTGGGCTTCCAGGGCAGTGGCCCCAGCCTCGGTGACGGTGACGGAGGTCAGGCGCTCGTCCCGTTCCGAACGGTGCCGGACGACCATGCCCTTGCGTTCGAGCTGCTGCAGCATGCGCGTGGCCGAGGGAGAGGCGATCCCGGCGACCTGTGAGATCTGGCCGACACTGGGGTGATCGAGATCGGAGACGATCTGGAGCAGGAGGACCTGGGCGAGGGTGAGTTCACGCTCGCTGGTGGTCGTGCTGCGGCCGCGCGCTCGTACGACAGCGGTCAGCAGCTCACGCCAGGCCTGGGAGAACTCGGCGAACCCTGCGTCTTCGTCCACGCGGCAGCCCTTCAACAGATCGCGCTGGTCACTTGACCGATAAATAGCATAGCTATTAAATAGCTATCGCACAGAAAAATGCGCCCGTCCATGCCGATGCGCCGTGGCCACGCATGCCGCAGGTAGCCGGTCACATACCGATCCTCCCGGGGGTTCGGGGGTTCCGGGCGGGATCACGCGGGCCGACCGTGACCGCCGCACAGCCCGAACGAAGGGGGACACATTGCTGGGGTTGCTGACCGCGCTTTCGCCGCCGCGGCGCTGGCCCCCCTTCTGGTCCGGTGGTGGGGACGCACCGCCTTCCTGGCCCTGGCCGTGGTCCCCGCAGCCACCACCGCCTGGGCGCTGAGCCAAGCCCCCGGTGTGGTCGCCGGCTCCCCGGCCCGGCTCCACATCCCCTGGGCCAGGGAGTTCCACCTTGTCCTGGCGTTTCGGATGGACGTCCTGGGCCTGGTGATGACGCTGATCGCGGCCGGAATCGGCACGCTGATCCTCATCTACTGCGCCCGCTACTTCACCGATGCCGAGCCCGGGCTCGGCCGCTTCGCCGGAGTCCTCACCGCCTTCGCCGGGTCCATGATGGGCCTGGTCCTGGCCGACGACCTGATCCAGCTCTACATCTACTGGGAGCTGACCACGGTCTTCTCCTACCTGCTCATCGGCCACTACACCGAGCGGCGCGACAGCAGACGCGCGGCCATGACCGCGCTCACGGTGACCACTCTGGGCGGCTTGGCCATGCTGACCGGTGCGGTCATGCTCGGCGAGAGCGCCGGCAGCTACCTCATCTCCGACCTGCTCGCAGACCCGCCGAGCGGCCCACTGGTGTCGACGGCGCTCGTGCTGATCCTCGCGGGCGCGCTGTCCAAGTCGGCGATCACGCCTTTCAGCCTGTGGCTGCCCGCAGCGATGCAGGCGCCCACCCCGGTCAGCGGCTACCTGCACGCCGCGGCGATGGTCAAAGCCGGTGTCTACCTGATCGCCCGGCTCGCCCCTGCCTTCAACGACGTCGCGGTCTGGCAGTACACGACGCTGGCCCTGGGCACGGTGACCATGGTCGCGGCCGGGTGGACGGCGCTGCGCCAGAACGACCTCAAGCTGCTGCTGGCGTACGGGACTGTGAGCCAACTGGGCTTTCTGACCGCTCTGCTGGGCGCGGGGACACGGGACGCCGCCCTGGCGGGGCTGGCGATGCTGTGCGCGCACGCGGTCTTCAAAGCTCCGCTGTTCCTTGTGGTCGGCATCATCGACCACAGCACCGGCACCCGGGACCTGCGTGAACTCTCCGGCCTGCGCACAAGCATGCCGGTCGTCTTCTGGACCTCGGTCCTGGCGGCCGCGTCGATGGCCGGCCTGCCGCCGATGGCCGGGTTCGCGGCCAAAGAGGCCGCGTTCGGCGCGCTCGTCCACGCCGGCGGCCCGCTCTACACGGCGGCCCTGGCGGGCGTGGTCCTCGGCTCCGTCTTCACCGTTGGATACAGCCTGCGCTTTTTGTGGGGGGCGTTCTTCACCAAGCCGGAGGTCCCCACCACTCCCGTGCACACCCCCGACGCGCTCTTCGTGGCGCCCGCGGTGGTACTGGCCGCCCTGGGGACGATCGGCGGACCGCTGGCGGCGGCAGTCGACCCCGTACTCGCCGAATACGCCGACACGGTCGCCTTCAACGCCGGAAACGACCCAGCCCACCTCGCCCTGTGGCACGGCCTCAACCTGCCGCTGGTCCTGTCGCTGCTGTGCGTGCTCGGCGGTCTGGGCCTGTTCGGCGCCCGTTCGGCTGTGGCGTGGGCGGGCAACCGGTTCGAGTTCACCGATCCCCACACGATCTACCGCCGAGCCCTCTCCGGCGTCAACACGTTCGCCATCCAGGTCACCGGCAGCACCCAGCGCGGCTCACTTCCGCTCTACCTGGGCACCATTCTCATATCACTGCTCGCGGTGAGCGCGGCCATGATCGTGCGGGGCCCGATATGGGGCATCGACCTCCCCCCGGTCCGGATCTGGGACTCCCCTCTGCAGCTGATCCCGGCGGCCGTCATCGTGGTCGCGGCGCTGTGGGCGCTGCTGGTCCGCAGCCGGCTGTTCGCCGTGGTCCTGGTCGGGGTCACCGGCTACGGCACCGCGACCCTGTTCCTGCTGCACGGCGGCCCTGACCTGGCGCTCACCCAGTTCCTGGTGGAGACGGTCAGCCTGGTCGCGTTCGTGCTGGTACTGCGGCGGCTGCCCGCGCGCTTCTCCACCCCGGTGCTGCGCACCCGGCGCCTGGCCAACCTGGTGATCGGCGCGGCCACCGGGCTGCTGGTGGCGACCATGGCCTATGTCGCGCTGGCCGGACGTCAGACCGAAGCGATCTCGCACGGCATGCCCGCCGCCGCCGAGGAGGCCGGCGGGCACAACATCATCAGCGTCATCCTGGTGGACCTGCGCGCCTGGGACACGATGGGAGAGATCTCGGTGCTGGCCGTCGCCGGGGCGGGAGTGGCCAGCCTGATGTTCGTCCGCCGCCGGGCCCTTCCCACCCGCCTCCGCCTGCGCGCCTCCCGCGAACAGTCGGCGGTCCTCCTGCCCACCACGCCGGTCCCCTCCGCTGCTCCCGCTGACAGCGCACAGGCGCCGTGGCGCCCCAGCGCGCTGCAGTTCGCCCCCCGGCAACTGTCCGTCCAGGCCAGATGGAACCCGATCTGGCTGACGGGGGCGCTCACGCTCTCAGCCGAACGGCGATCGATCGTATTCGAGGTGATCGCGCGGCTACTGTTCCCCGTCATCATCGTGCTGTCACTGTTCCTGCTGGTCACCGGGCATTCCCAGGTCGGCGGCGGGTTCGCCGGGGGGATCGTCGCCGGGTTGGGGCTGATGGTGCGCTACCTCGCAGGGGGCCGCTATGAGCTCTACGCGGCCAGCCCGGTCACGCCCGGTGTGCTGATCGGGCTCGGACTGGCCACCGCCACGGCAACCGCGGTCGCCGGAGCGGTCATCGGAACGGAGGTCCTGCAGGCCGGCACCTGGGATCTGCACCTGCCGCTGATGGAGCCGGTCCACCTCAGCTCAACGCTGCTCTTCGATTTCGGCGTGTACCTGCTGGTGATCGGGCTGATCCTGGACATCCTGCGCAGCCTCGGCGCACGCATCGACGAACAGCTCGAAGAACATCCGAAGACCGGGCGCACCGACCAGGCCGAGGAGGCGACCGCGTGAACGACACCCCCACCCTCCTCCTCGTCATCGTCGTCGGCGTACTGGTCGCCTCCGGTGTGGTGCTCCTCCTCGAACGGAGCCTGACGCGGATTCTGCTCGGCGTCATCCTGCTGGGGAACGGGATCAACCTGATGATCCTGTCCACCAGCGGAACCGCCGGCGGACCGCCGCTGCTCGGGCTCACCGACCCCGCCGCCATGGCCGACCCGCTGCCCCAGGCGCTGATCCTCACCGCCATCGTCATCACGCTGGGCGTGACCGCGTTCCTGCTGGCCATGGCGCACCGCAGTTGGCAACTGCAGGGCAATGACGAGGTGCAGGACGATGCCGAGGACCGCCGCATCCTGATCAAAGAGCAACGCGCCGAACTGCGGGCCGCCATCCGCGCCCAACGCCGCCGAACCAAGGAGAAGATCCGCGTGCAGCGTATGGAGCTGCGGCAGCGGATCGCCGAAGCGGACCGCCGCGAAGCCGCGGAAAGATCGGCGATGCGGGCCGAACTCCAGGAAGCCCAGCAGGATCTGCGGAACTTCCTGGCAGAAGAGGACACCGACGACACCCGCCGCCTGCGGATCGCCAACCGCCGACGCGACGTGGACGAGGGCATCCAGGCCGCCCGGGAACGGGTCCAAACCGTCCGGCAGGAGCTCGAGGAGCACGCCCGCGCCGACCGGGAGGCAGAGAAGCGGCAGCGCGGGGAGCTGCGCAGGCAGATCCGGGCGCAACGGCGGCAGCTGCGCATGCAGATCCGGGCCGAACGCGAACGCCTCGCCCGGGCCGAGGACAGCGATCTGCAGGGGGCGGAGTTTTGAGCGGCATACTGCACTACCTGGTCCCGCTTCCCGTTGTCCTTCCGTTGCTCAGCGCCGGTGTGCAGTTCGCATTCCGCGGTCGGGTGGCACTGGTGCAACGGTCGATCAGTATCGCCACGCTCTCGGCGGTCCTGCTGACCGGACTCGTCCTGATGGTGGGCACCGACACCTACGGCCCCCAGGCCGTCCACGTGGGCGGCTGGACGGCCCCCATCGGAATCGCGCTGGTGGCCGACCGGCTGTCCGCGCTGATGGTGACGGTGTCGTCCGCCATCACCCTGGCGGTGATGGTGTACTCCATCGGGCAGGGCATGGCGGACAAGAACGAAGCGGCGCCGGTCGCCGTCTACCACCCCACCTACCTGATCCTGACCGCGGGTATCTCCGACGCCTTCCTGGCCGGCGACCT
Source organism: Actinomycetes bacterium (assembly GCA_021793235.1). GTDB lineage: Bacteria > Actinomycetota > Actinomycetes > Streptosporangiales > Streptosporangiaceae > JAJYTD01. Next base: position 21,875 of record JAJYTD010000040.1, read on the forward strand.
GTTCAACATGTACGTCGGCTTCGAGATCCTGCTGACCGCGAGCTATGTACTGCTGACCCTGGGCGGCACCCAGGCGCGGATACGGGCCGGTGCGACCTATGTCGTCGTGTCGCTGCTGTCCTCGCTCATCTTCCTGATCACGGTCGGGCTGGCCTACGCCGCGACCGGAACGGTGAACCTGGCCCAGATGTCGGTGCGCCTTGCGGGCGTCCCCGACGAGCTGAGGCCGGTCCTGCAGGTCATGCTGCTGACGGCATTCGCGATCAAGGCGGCGATGTTCCCGCTGTCCGCGTGGCTTCCCGACTCCTACCCGATCGCGCCCGCACCCATCACCGCGGTCTTCGCCGGCTTGCTGACCAAGGTGGGAGTGTATGCGATCATCCGCACGCAGACCCTGCTGTTCCCCGGCGACACGGTGAACGACCTGCTGATGTGGGCGGCATTGGCGACCATGCTGATGGGGATCCTCGGCGCCATCGCCCAGACCGACATCAAGCGGCTCCTGTCGTTCACCCTGGTCAGCCACATCGGCTACATGGTCTTCGGTATCGCGCTGGGCAGCGTGCACGGCATGGCCGGCGCGGTGTTCTACGTCGCCCACCACATCACCGTCCAAACCACGCTGTTCCTGGTCACCGGGCTGATCGAACGCCGAGGCGGCAGCACGTCGCTACCGGACCTGGGCGGTCTGGCCAAACTGTCGCCGGTGCTGGGGATCCTGTTCTTCCTCCCGGCGATGAACCTGGCCGGGATCCCTCCGCTATCGGGCTTCCTCGGCAAGCTCGGGCTGATGCAGGCCGGTGTCCAGCAGGGCACGCCGCTGGCCTACCTGCTGGTGGCGGGGTCGGTGCTGACCAGCCTGCTGACCCTGTACGCGATCGCCAAGACGTGGAACTACGCCTTCTGGCGCGCCCCGGCGGCCGGGGCGGTGGCCGCCCCCGGCACGGTCCTGGAAACCTCCGAGGACACGGCACCGACATCGGCGTTCGGCCCCATCAGCCAAGCGGTCGGCCCCTCGTCTCGGGTCCGCTCCTCCGCGAACCGCTCGGCCACCTTCGGCGGCAACCCGATCGTCACCTCCGAGACCCTCCCGCCCAGCATGCTCGCGGCGACCATCGCGCTCGTGGCCATGGGCGTCGCCTTCACCGTACTGGCCGGCCCGCTCATCGAATACAGCGCGCAGACCGCCGCAGAGATCATGGCGCAGACCCCCTACATCGATTCGGTCTTTCCCGGAGGTGTTGCGTGACCCCGCCGACCGACACCGACCGGCCACTGATGTCCATCCAGGTCAAACGGCGCACGATCCGGCTCCACGCACTGCTCGTCCTGGCCGCCGCCTGGGTCGTGCTGTTCGGTGAACTGTCCGTGGCCACGGTGCTCTCCGGCCTACTCGTCGGGCTCGCCGTCATGCTGGTGTTCCCGCTTCCACCGCTGGGAGTCGGCCTGCGGCTGCGCCCATGGCCGACGCTGACGTTCTTTGCCCGTTTCGCCGCTGACCTGGTGGTGTCCAGCGCTCGCGTCGTGGCACAGGCCTTCGCGCTGGGTCGGATGCCGCACAGCTCTGTCGTCGCCGTACCCCTGCGGAGCCGTTCGGACCTGGTTTTGACGCTCACCGCGGTCACCGTCTCGGTGATCCCGGGAAGCGTCATCGTGGATGTCCGCTACGCGACCTCCACCCTGTTCGTGCACCTGCTCGGGGTGGAGGCCGACGCCGTGGAACCCGCCCGCAGGAATGTGCTGTCGCTTGAGCGGCGACTGGCGCGGGCCTTTGGTTCACGTGAGGACATCGAGCGGGTCGAGCAGGCAGGAGGCGCAACGTGATCTATCTCTGGATCGCCATCGCGGTGCTTTTGGGCGCGGGCTCACTGCTGAGCATGGCGCGCCTGGTGATCGGCCCCACCATCCTGGACCGGTCGCTCTCGGTGGATGTGCTGCTGGCCTCGGCGATCGCCGGTATCGGGGCCTACGCGGCGTTCCACCGCGATCCCACCGTGCTGCCGATTCTGCTGACGATGTCGGTCCTGGGGTTCGTGGGGTCGGTCAGTATCTCCCGCTTCGTCGCCCGCCGGCAGCTGGGGCGGACCGAACCGAATGAGGAAGGCACACCATGATGGCGACCATTGCGGACTGGGCCGCGGTCGGGTGCCTGCTCGTGGGCGCGCTGCTGTCCTTCGCCGCCGGTGTCGGCCTCATCCGTTTCCCCGATCTGCTCTCGCGGATGCACACCGCGGCCAAACCGCAGGTCCTGGGACTGCTGCTGATCCTGGTGGGCATCGGTATCCGGCTGGCACCCGAACCCCGCGTCGGCGTCCTGGTGCTCATCGCGCTCTTCCAGATCCTGACCGTTCCGGTGGCCTCCCACATCGCCGCACGCGCCGCCTACCGGACCGGGCGCATCCGCCGCGACCTCATCTCGGTGGACGAGCTCCAGGCTGAGCTGGACTCCGCCGAGGCGGCCGCGCAACCAGACCCCGGACCCGGCAGGAATTGACCCGGCCGGGACCTGGCCGGGGCCGTCGCAGCGGGATGGCATGAGCGTGGGAATCGAGTGCGAGAGGCCCCCGGCTCTTACGGATCTCGAAGTCGTCCATCGCACCCCGTCAAGTGGGGTGTTGCAACGACCACGAGAACCCAAGTTCGTCGCCGGGGGCCTTTTGCGTTGCGTCAGAACTGGTCGGATCCGGCTACTTGCCATTTCCTGTCAGGTATCCCGTGCTTGCCTACGGGCATGGTTGAAGAAGAGATTCTGGTTCTGGGCGCTACGGGTTCCACCGGCCGTCGGGTGGCGGACCGGCTGCGGGAGGCGGGGTACCGGGTACGTCCCGCATCCCGCAGCGGTGCGGTGCGGTTCGACTGGGGCGATCCCGCCACCTGGGAACCGGCCGTGGCCGGCGCGTCGAAGATGTACCTCATGGCGCCGGACGGGGTCGTGGTCGACCCGTCGTTCATCACCTGCGCGGTCAACGCCGGGATCACCCGCATCGTGCTGCTCTCCAGCAGGGGCATCGAGGCCATGGGCGATGAGCGGCTGCTGTCCGCCGAGCGGACCGTGCGCGCCTCTGGGGCGGAGTGGACCATCGTGCGGCCGGACTGGTTCGCCCAGAACTTCGACGAGGGCGTGTTCCGCCCGGCCGTCATGGCCAAGGAACTCGTGCTGCCTTTGGGCGGGATACGCCAGGCCTTCGTTGACGCCGATGACATCGCCGCGGTGGCGGCCGCCGCGCTGACCGAGGAGGGCCATGCGGGGCGAAGCTATGAGCTGACCGGGCCGGACGCGCTGTCCTTCGCCGAGGCCCTCGCGGCCATCAGCCGGGCGGCGGGCCGAAGGGTCGAGTTCCGGGGAAGCGAGGAGGACTACCGCGCCGTACAGGCCGCTGCGGGGGCCGATTCCGCAGCGACGGAGGCCGAGCTCGCGGCGTTCGCCGCGCTGCGCGGACTCGGCGACGCGGAACCGACCGACACGGTGCGGCGGGTGAGGGGGCAGGCCCCGAAGACCTTCGCGGCCTATGCCGCCGAGGCGGCCGCCCGCGGGGCCTGGCGCGACTGAGTAGGGCGCCCTCCGGCGGGAGGCGCGACCATCAGCCGGACATCGGGGTAGTCGGCGAGGCGCAGTAAGACGCCCTCATCGAGGATTGCCCAGAACAGTTGAGCGTCGCCACCGCGCCGAGCGGCCGGGCTCTACCCGCTGCCGTCGCAGCGGGGTGGAATGAGCGTGGGAATCGAGTGCGAGAGGCCCCCGGCGATCCGTCTTGGGTTCTAGTGGTGGTCGCAACACCCTGACTTTGGGGAGGTTGCGACCACCATGTCGTTTTCGAAGAAGGAACTGGCCCGTCTGCGAGCTCGGTTCCTGGAACTGATGGCAGAGGTCGGGAACGTCACCGAAGTAGCCCGAACGCTCGGCGTCAACCGGAACACGGCGTTCGGCTGGGAGCCCCCAGCCGAGCGTCTGGCTACACTCGTCTGACCAACGAGGTGTTGCGAGGACCCGTTGAATCCGCCCGTCGCCGGGGGCCTCTTCGCGCCTACGGTCAGTCGAACCGACCGTCCTTGACCTCAGCCACAACTGCGGCCCACCTGCTGTGCGGCCACTTTCGCACTACACCCGCCGTGGCCGACGTCGAGGCAATCGAGACCGCACGCACTTGCGGGCGGCCTACTCCCTCCTCAGCCGCACCAGCGACCACCTGCGCGACGCCGACACCGAGGAGCACACCGCACTCGGGACAGCCCTGGCCGGCCTCCAGGCCCAGGCCAGCCGACCCGCTCACGAGCTTGACGAGCTCATACAGCAGGAGAGGGGCGGTGACCGGTGACCACCGTGATCGTCTACGACCGCGCCGGGCGGCCCGTGTGCGTCCAGGGCATCGCCCCCGAGGACATTCCGACCGTCGCGCAGAAGGAGCGGCCCACCACTGGGGCACACCGGGCAGCCGAGCGGACGGAGGGCGGCCGGTGAACCGCGCCTACGCCCATTGCCACGCGGCCGCCGCGCGCCTGCAGGCCCGGCACCCCGGCGTGGTCGCCTGGTACGGCGAGACCTCGGGCCGCTGGTACGCCATGGACGCCGCAGGGCTGCACGACCACGCCACCCTCGACGGGCTGACCCTGCTGCTGTGGTGGCGCGCCCACCGGCCTCGTCCCCGCGGGGCGCACGCCGCGCCCCTCTAGAACGCCGCGCGCCGGTAGACAGCCCAGGGAACCGGTGCGCGGCCCCCACGCCGCCCGGCCGGACCTTCCCCAGAGCAGCCGGCAGGCCACATCGGCACCACCAAAGGACACGCCCTCGACTGGGCCGAACCGGCAGACTTTCATTCCGACAGCCCGCGGCCGGTCATCGGCCGTGGGCCTTATTCGCGTGAACCGCATTCGAAAGTTCGGGGCGTGTCAGAACGGCGTGCCGGGGTAGCGGGCCGCTTCCAGCAACCAGACGGAGGCTCATCATGGGGAAGCCAACAACGGGCAGCAAAGCCCCGGTCTCTCCCGACGCCACCCGCGGTCCCGCACGGATGGTCGCCGGGATCGTCGGCCTCATATTCCTCATCGTCGGAGTGCTCGGCTTCATCCCGGGGGTGACGACGAACTACGACCAGATGCAGTGGCTCGGGCACGACTCTGGCGCCCACCTGCTGGGGATCTTCCAGGTGTCGATCCTGCACAACATCGTCCACCTGCTCTTCGGTGTCGCCGGGCTTGCTGCGGCCACAACGGCCACACTGGCGCGCTGGTACCTCTTCGGCAGCGGGGTCATCTACCTGGCGCTGTGGCTGTACGGCCTGATCATTAACCAGGAGTCCGCGGCGAACTTCGTGCCGCTCAACAACGCCGACAACTGGCTGCACCTCGGGCTCGGCCTCGGCCTGATCATCTTGGGCCTGCTCGTCCGGCGCGGCAGCGGCGTACGTTCCTGAACCTGCCCCAAGGCCAGGGCAAAGGAGGCCGGGCACGACCACGGGAGGGGCGGGGCCACCGCTTCCTCCCTCGCCACGGCACTGCGAACGGAGTAGGGGATGCATGATCTCCCGCTGCCCGAAGAGTCCGACATCGTCGATCGCCGACCACCGCGAGGTCGAGGACATGTTCCACCGGCTCATGTCCCCGGGGGCGCCCTGCGGCAACGAGCGCCGCGCCCTGGTCGACCGCGTGATCATCGAACTCGTCCGGCATGCGGTGACCGAGGAGGCGCACCTCTACCCCGCTGCCCGCCGCTACCTTCCCGACGGCGACGCCGTGGCCGACCGGGAGATCGACGACCACAACGAAGTCGAGCGGCTCATGAAGGACCTGGAGAACCTGGACACCGACGATCCCCGGTTCGAGCACACGCTCGCGCGGCTGATCGCCGACGTCCGGGCCCATGTCGAGGACGAGGAGACGCGGCTGTTCCCTTCGCTGCGGGAGCACACCACCCGGACCGACCGCACCATGCTGGGCGGCAAGGTCCAGGCCGCCAAGGCGTCGGCGCCGACCCGCCCGCACCCCAAAGCGCCGAGCACCGCGCCCGCGATCACGGCCCTCGCACCGGGGATCGGCCTGGTCGACCGCGCCCGTGACGCGTGCACCGGCCGGGGGCGCTGAATCGCGCAAAGAGAGATCGTTCTGTGGCCGCTCCCGTACGGGCGGACGCTCACAGCGGGCTCTCCTGCCCCCGGCGCAGGAAGCGGATCCGGTCGAGCAGTCCGCGCCCGGACATCTCCCTGGTGAAGTCGCCCAACGGCGACTTGAAAACGCCGTAGTCGTCGAAGTGCACGGGAGACACGCGCGGGGTGCCGACCGCCTGGACCACGTCCGCCCCCTGCCGGCCGTCCATGGTCACCATCACACCACCGGGCAGCGTCGTACCCCCGAGGTGGATCAGTGCCACATCGATGTCGGGAAACCGGTCGGGGATCTCCTTGATCCCGTCGAACATCAGCGTGTCACCCGTGACATATATGCGGATCTCCACCTCCGCCCCCTGCGGACCGAATTCGATCATGCTTCCCATCACCGGGGGCAGCAGCCGGTGCAGCAGCCGCGGCCCGTGCCGACCGGGGACCGCGGTCACCCGCATCCAGGTCGAACCGCGGTTCAGGACCCAGTCCTGCCACACCTCCAGGCCGACCGACCGGTCGAAACCGAAACCGCGCATCCGGCGCGCGGCCTGGCAAGTGGTGACAACGGGCAGGCCCCGGTCCAGGCCGCGCCGCGCCACCCGGTCGAAGTGGTCGCCGTGCAGGTGCGAGAGCACGATGCCGTCCAGCCTGGGCGTCTCCTCCACACCGAAGGCGGGTTCCTCTTTGCGGCGGGACACCAACCCTTTGCCGAGGTAGGCGAACTGCCCCCGGTGCAAGAAGTTGGGGTCGGTCATGACCGTGATGTCGTCCCAGCGGATGACCACCGTGGCGTTGCCCACGAACACGACCGACCGTGTCCACGGATTGTGCTCGCTACTCATGACCGGCCTCTCCCGTGCGGCGGTGGGGTATCGATAGAGCTGCGGCTACCCGCGGCGTCCCGCCCCAAGCATCCGCCCCGGAAAATCCCCGGTGTGGGGCAAGGGACAATTCCGTTGATCTTGACGCTGTGCACGTGCGAAACGCGGTTGAGAGGTGCACGGCGTCAAGATCGGCGCGAAGAGATCAAACCTTCGCGAGGCCGTCCCGAGCCGTGTCACCGCGCCCGCGGGCGAATCGCCACGCGGCACCGGCCCAGGAGGCGCCGACGATGGCCGCGATGACGACACGGGAGGTGAAGAGGTGCTTCCGCGGGTAGACGACGTCGGTGAGGTAGTGGTCGATGAAGCCGAATTCCATGACCTCGCGTCCAGTGTTGCTCCGCGCCCAGTTCTCGATCTCGGTGAGGAAGCAGGGCCAGTCGATGAGCACGATCCCCAGTGCGTAGGCGGCGACGAAGAGATGCGGCCAGAAGGCCTTCGGCCGTATCAACGCGAGGAACCCGCCGAATACGACGTAGCAGAGAAACGCGAAGTGGAGGAGCATCGCCGCGTTTCCGATGAGTGCGTAAGCCATGGCGCGAATCTAAGGCGGCCCCGGCCTTTGAAACATCCGTATCCACCACCGGTTCGGGCTGAGTATCCGTACTCAAATGCCGCATGGAGCGTTCCTAGTACTCCAGCCGTATGCGGATCGTTCGGTGCCGCCCCGTACGTACAACGCACACCTTCGACGGGCCCGACCATCTCGGCGTACGCGGTCACCTGCCCGGGTGTCGGGTCCACTGGCGCCGCCGAGCCAACGCTCGGCGCGTTTTGAGTCAATGCCCGCCAATGCGGTAGTCGAGCAGCACGAGACGATCGTCGAGCACGGTGGTGTCGGCGAGGTTCAGGTCGACCACGGGCAACTCGGCGAAGACCGGCTCCTCTCCGGCCGTGCCGTGGATCATCGGGAAGACCATCACCCGGACCCGGTCGACCAGGCCGAGCCGGAAGAGGCTGCGAACCAGGGACGGGCTGCCGATGGTGCGCATCGGCAGCCCGTCCGCCATGGCTTTCAACGCGGGCACGGCCGTCTCGACCGGATCGTCGACGATCGTAGTGTTCGCCCATGTCAGCGGCTGGCGGAGCGTCTTTGAGAAGACGATCTTGGGAAGCTCGGCCATCCGGGGAAAGGTCGGGTCGTCGCCGCTCGTGACGATTTCGGACATCTGCCGGTACGTCGTCGCGCCCATGAGCATGACGTGCTCCTCGGCGATCTGCGCGTGCATCCATTTGAACAGGTCCGGCCCGCCGTAGCCCCAATACGGAGCCGATCGCGGCCCGCCGGAACCGTACCCGTCAACAGTGCTGAACATGTCGACCCTTAGTTCACGCATGGACCCTCCTGACCAGATTGGCACGGCACAAGGTGGAGCCGGAACGACTGATGCCCCGGCACCGCTCTGTATAGACCTCAGCGGCCGGGCAAACTCATCGGTGCCTCCGGGGCGTGTCCGGGCCCGCCGCAGGCTTTCGTTGGATCTCTGCTTTTCTCGGGCTGGGGCCACTCGCTTTCCTCAGGTGCGCCGGTGAGATTCCAGGAGCACCATAGAGACGGTGGGATACTCCTTTCGGAGGCGCGGTCCCCGCTTCGCGGATTTCCACCTCGAAGCCGACCGGGTAGTGGTCGGCCCCGGGCAACGGGCTCACCTGGTACCCTCTGACTCCCAGGTTCTCGGTGATAAAGGCCCGGTCGATGGAGCGGCCGTCGGGCGTGGTCGCGGGCGGGATTCCCGACCCGAAAACATCTGCCAAGGCCGTATCTCCGATATAGGCGAAGAACTCACGAGGGTCGGGCATGTTCAGATCACCTGCGATGATCGCCCGTTCGACACCGATCTCGGTTAGTCTTCCACTGAGGAAATCCGATAGTTCCCGACCGAATTCCCGGCCTACTCCCTCGCGGTAGGAGTATTCGACACCTTCGGCGCTGCGGGCCATATGGATGGGATGTATTTGCCCACCTACGATATGCACATCGCCTTCCGGGGTCTGGCACCGGGAAACCAGCAGCCCTTTCGGGTGCCATTCCAGCTTTTCCCCGGTGGACCAGTGCAGCATGTCGAAGGGCGGATCCGGTAGGTCCACCCTGGTGATATCGTGCAGTGGGTAACGAGAAGCGATTCCGACTCCCAGTCGCCTAACCCCAGGAATATGGGAAGGGCTCCACGCGTGTTGGGCGGTCGCCTCGGGCGGTTGGCCCAGTGCGCGCTCCGCAAGCTGATCGAGCTGTTGTGATCCCGGGCCGCAATCGAGTTCAGTGATGATCAGGATGTCAGGTCCGCCCGCTGCGAGCGCCGCGGCGAACTCCTCGGTCCGGTCGTGGGGCGCGTAGCCGCTTTTCGTACTGCGGTCGACGAGCCGCCCTCCGGCGACATTGGCCATGGTCACGCGAAGCATCGTGGGGATCTCTTTCACTCGATAGGGCCGATTGGGAATACCGATTCGACGCTCAGCCGATGCGGATGGTGCCTCTGGCCCGGTGCGCGCTCCGTAAGCCGGCCGATCCGCGTCGGCGACGCCCCCACCTGCTCCATCAAGGAGAATGGGGGTGCCCCGAGCACGGTGCAGCAGCGCTCACCCCACAGCAGGAGACCACCCACGTTGTCCCACGAACACGCATCCCCTTCCTCTGCCGGAGACCGCCTCAGCCTGCAGGCCGACTGCACGAACTGCTTCGGGTTGTGCTGTGTGGCACTGCCTTTCACCGCCTCGGCCGACTTCGCCGCCGACAAGGCCGCGGGGCAGCCGTGCACGAACCTGCAGGCGGACTTCCGCTGCGGCATCCACGCCCACCTCCGCGAGAAGGGCTTTCCCGGCTGTGTCGTCTTCGACTGCTTCGGCGCGGGGCAGAAGGTCTCCCAGACCACCTTCGGCGGACGGGACTGGCGGCGGGCGCCCCACACCGCACGGCAGATGTTCGACGTGTTCCCCGTCATGCGCCAGCTCCACGAGCTGCTCTGGTATCTGAGCCAAGCACTGGAGCTGCCGCAGGCCCGCCCCGTCCACGGCGATCTCCGCCGCGCTCTGGAGGACATCGACCGCCTCACCCGCGGCAGCGCCGAAACGCTCGCGGAAGTGGACGCGGCCGCGCTCCGCCACGACGTCAGCGATCTGCTGCTGCGTGCCAGTGAACTGGTGCGGGCCGAGGTCCCCGGCAAGAAGAACCACCGGGGCGCCGATCTTATCGGAGCCAGACTCAAAGGTGCCGATCTGAGGGGCGCCAACCTCCGCGGGGCCTACCTCATCGCCGCCGACCTGAGATGCGCCGACCTGAGGAGAGCCGATGTGATCGGGGTCGATTTCCGCGACGCCGACCTGAGCGGTGCCGACCTCACCGGAAGCATCTTCTGCACCCAGTCCCAGCTCAACGCGGCCAAAGGGGATGCCGCAACCACGCTGCCCCCGGAACTCACCCGCCCCGCGCACTGGCGGACCTGAGCAGCGGCAGGTGTCCTCGCCTGCGGTGCTGACCGGGTCCGCCGGACAATCAGGGGAACCGCTGTCAGGCCCTGGTCACCGGCTCCCTCGTTGGACAGCCTTCGCCGCACGGCGCGCCGCGTGCCTCCCGATTGGCGTTCCACCGCAGAACCTCCCTAATCTTGGACGCGGCTTTACCCCCCGATGGAAGGACGACATGAACCCGGACAGCGAAGACATCGGCGAGCTCGCCGAAGCCATTGTCGAAGGCGATACCGAAGAGATCGTCGAGGAGACCCTTGAGGTCCTCTTCGGAATCGATCTGTGACAGGGTTCCCGGGACAGATCGGTCCCGTCGTGTGCTCTTGGATGGGTGGCGAAGCGCCCCCGGCACACGGCGGATCCCAGGGACCGTTGCACCACGGCTGCTGGTCGTCTGTGGCTAGGAGCTCAGCGAGGCGCTCGGCCGGGGTATCCCAGCCGAGCGTTTTGCGTGAGCGCGAGACGAACTCGAAAACGGCACCGCTCTGCGCGTCCCGCCTCACGGCCGGTGTTAGGTCGTGTTTGCCGAATCATTTCGGGCTCGCGGCCACCAGGCAGGGCCCCCGCTGCGCGACACTCGCGAAGCGCGCGCAGTAGGGGCCTCTCGCTGCGCCGATGTCGCTTGCCCAGCCAACCAGGATGATCTGCGCGAATCGTCTTGCGAGAGATTGCCTGGACGGCCGCTCGCGGGCCCCCGCTGTGCGATGCTGCGGAGCTTGCGGAGCAGCGCACAGTAGGGGCGTCCGAAAGCCTTCGTCA
>JAJYTD010000041.1 GCA_021793235.1 Actinomycetes bacterium
GGGGCGAAGCCCCGCACCGGGGGGTGCGGGGGGTCGCCCCCCGAAGAAAGTAACGAGGCGACCCGGCGAGCAAGCAGAGCTTGCGAGCAGGATCGCCCCGAGACGAGTGGAGCTGAGGGGATTTGAACCCCTGACCCCCTCGATGCGAACGAGGTGCGCTACCGGACTGCGCCACAGCCCCTGAGGACGTCTCACAGACTAGCAGCTTCCGGCGTATGCTCCGAACCTGTTCGTGCCCAATGCGGTCAGTCCCCTGCGGCGCGCAGATGGGCATCGGTGTACTGGTCGTACACCTGGTCGCGGCGGGACATCAGCTCGACGATCTCGGCTTCGCGCGCGGCCGCGGCCCGGCGCGCTCGGATTTCGGCGGCGCGGCGGCGCCGCAGTTCCGCGGCGCGGCGCTCCGCGTCGGCTTTGGCGGCTTCCCGGAGCAGCACGAGATGGCCGGACAGCAGCAGCCCTGGCGGAGCCAGCACCCACCAGGGCCCCAACCCCAGCACCACGGCGACGCTCGTCAGGACGAGCAGAGCTGTCAGCCCTGCCGTGCGGCGCCGCCGGCGGGCGATGATCCTGGCGCGGCCGGCATGGGGGCGCGGCGGTGGAAGCGGCCGGTCCGGCGCGGCGCCGTCGTCCTCGCTGTCATTCTCGGCACCGTCGTCGGCGACCGGGTTCTGGTCCTCGTCGGTGTCACTGGTTTCCGGGGCTTCGGCCCGGCGCAGCGGGGCGGGAGCCGGATCGGAGGCGTCGCGGCGCATCAGCATCGGTATGAGCACGATGAGCCACACGACCACGATCGCGAGATACAGAGGAGAGCTGCCCATTACCCCTCCTCGCGCCGCCGGTCACCGAACACTCCCCGACGCTCCGGCGACGCGGCGGCCCGCATATGGCCCATGCCGGGTGACGGTCCTGCTGCGGACCGCCCCGGGTCACGGCCCGGCGCCTGTACTGTCCGCTGTACTGCTCGCCATCCGCCGTTCCCCGAGCGCCATATGTACGTGTTGCCGACATCGTTAGTGCGTCTACGTTCCGCACCGTACGACCCGGTGTCCGTAAATGCGCAGTATTCGGGCCGGAGTGTCGTGAGATTACAGTCTTTCCTCTTCCGGACGGGCCCCTTCATCGCTAAGAGCACAGGCGCCACTATGCGCGGTCAACGGATACCGCGGATGGGCCCGCCTTTTCGGACCAGGGTCCGCCACAGTCGGACACTGGCGATTATTGCGCGGACAGCGCCAAACCGACAGCGGTTTCCCTACTAGAGGCCGACACCGGTCGGCCGATCAGCAGACTCCCGGCCTACTCGCGATCACTCCGCATTCGATGACATGTCAGGGCCCGCTGTCCGGCCGCCTCGGCGCCGCCAGCGTGCGAGCAGCCCATCAGGAACGTCTTCACTGGTCAGGGCATAGCAGATGTGGTCCCGCCAGGCGCCGTCGATGTGCAGCTGGCGCTTGCGCAGCCCTTCCTCCCGGAAGCCGAGCTTCTCGGCGACCCTGCGGCTGGCCCGGTTCTCCGGCCTTATATTCGCCTCGATCCGGTGCAGGCCCACGGTGAAGAAGGAGTGGTCCACTGCCAGGGCCACGGCCGTCGGGGTCACCCCGCGCCCGGCGTAGGAGCTGTCGATCCAATAGCCGACCTGGGCGGAGCGTGCCGATCCCCACACGATCGCGCTCACGGTCAACTGGCCGGCGAACTCCCCGTTGTAGGTGATGGCCCATGGCATCGAGATGCCTTGGCGCGCCTCTCGGCGGATGGCCTGGAGCATGGCGACGTAAGGTGTCAGGTTCGATGTCTGCAGAGGCATCTCCGGGTGGGTGGGTTCCCAGGGCCGAAGCCAGTCGGCGTTGCGCACCCGTGTCCGCCGCAGCACCGCGGCATCGCGGACCCGCAGTGGGCGCAGGCCGACCGGCCCTTCCTCCAGGGTGACCGGCCAGCCACGTATCCGACTCAATCCGCGTCCTTCCGGCACGCCTCCGGCGCCAGTGGTGCCGGGGAACCGTATTCGATGCTCCACGGGGGCGGCTGTGAGCGCGCCGCGACCCGGGAATGCCACGGACCAGTATTCCACCCTCCGGGAAGATCGTCAGTTCTGCTCCCGCGGGTGGTCGCCACCTCTCATCTGGTCGATGGCGTGTGCCAGGATCGGCCGCAGCACGTCCATACCGTCGCGCACGCCACCGCTCGATCCCGGCAGGTTGATCACGAGCATGCGGTGCCCTGCGCGCTCCGCCACGCCTGCCAGCCCACGGGAGAGCACTGCCGAGGCGACACCTTTGTTCCATCCTGCCGCGCGCAGCGCCTCCGCGATGCCCGGGATCTCATAGGCCAGCAGTTCCCGAGTGACCTCCGGCGTCTGATCGCCGGGAGTCAGGCCGGTGCCCCCGGTGGTGATAGCCGCGTCGCAGCGTTCCTCCAGCGCCCGGACCAGCGCTTCGGCGACAGGTGCGCCATCGGCGACCACGTGCGGCCCCTCGACGCGAAATCCCGGCAGTGTTTCCAGGCCGGCCCGGATGATCGGCCCTGAGCGGTCCTCGTACACGCCCGCCGCGGCCCTGTTGGAGGCCGTGATGACCGCGGCCCGGTACTCCTGTGTGCTCACCGCGACCGCCTCCAGTGCCCGGATTTGCCGCCCGTCTTCTCCTCGACCCGGACATCTGTGACCACCGCCTCGGGGTCCAGGGCCTTGACCATGTCCACCAGCCCCAGTGCGGCCGTCATCACGCAGGTGAGCGCCTCCATCTCCACACCGGTGCGGTCGGCTGTGCGGACGGTCGCGCTGATGTCCACACCGTCGTCGCGGACGTCCAGGGCGACGTCGACTCCGTGTACGGCGATGGGGTGGCACAGCGGAACGAGGTCGGGGGTGCGTTTGGCGCCCTGGATCCCCGCCAGCCGCGCGACGGCCAGTGCGTCGCCCTTGGGAACTTCTCCCCCACGCAACGCGGAGACGACTTCGGGGGAGAGCAGTACCCGTCCTGTGGCCGTCGCTGTGCGGGCGCTGACCTCCTTGGCGGAGACGTCGACCATGCGGGCCGCACCGGATGGGTCGAGATGGGTGAATCCGGATCGGTGGGGTTCGGTCATGGGTGGTGACGTGCTTTCTGCTGTGGGGGTGTATGGCCGATGGTGCTCCCGACGCTAAGCCCTCGCCGGTACACCGGGAAACCGGGGCAGAACGTTTCCTCAGTGGGCGGCGGGCAGCTGGACCACTTCGACGATGCTGCCCTCGGCCAGTTCGGTGACCGACTCGGGAACGACCACCAGTGAGTTGGTCTCCGCCAGCGCGGACAGCTGGTGGGAGCCCTGCCGAGCGACCGGAGCCGCAGTGTAGGCGGCTCCGTCGGCATCGCGGCTGTACTCCAGGATCGAGCGCAGGTATGAACGCCGCCCCTGCGGTGAGGTCACCGGGGCCAGCAGGCGGGCGTGCACTGAGGGCAGCGGTTCGGGCGGCAGGCCGCGCATTCGGCGCAGCACGGGCCGCACGAAGAGCTGGAACGAGACAAAGGCGCTGACGGGATTGCCGGGAAGCGTCAGGATCGGTGTGGCGGACTCGCCCACGGTCCCGGCGCCCTGTGGTTTACCGGGCTGCACGGCCACCTTCTCGAACCGCACCGTTCCCAGGCGTGAGAGTGCCTCCTTGACCACGTCGTAACTGCCCATGCTGACGCCACCGGTGGTGAGGACGATGTCGGCCTGCAGCAGCACGTCGTCCAGGGTGTCCAGAATCGCGGCAGGGTCGTCGCCGATGAAGCCGTGGCGGTATGCCTCGCATCCGGCGTCTCGCACGGCCCCGGTGAGCATGAAGCTGTTGGATTCATAGATCTGCCCGGGGCCGAGCCTGGCACCGGGCTCCACCAGCTCCTCACCGGTGGAGAGGATCACGACCCGCGGGCGCGGGTGGACCGGGACCGACGAGCAGCCGACAGCAGCGAGCACGCCCAGTTCGGCGGAGCCCAGGCGGACACCGCTGCGTACCACCGTCGCCTGTTCCTCGACGTCCTCACCGCGTCGGCGCACGGCGTTGCCGACGCGAACGGACCGATTGATGGATACGTTGACCTGGCCGCCATCGGTCCATTCCACGGGAACCACGGCGTCGGCTCCGGCCGGCAAGGGGGCGCCGGTCATGATGCGGGCGCAGTGGCCCGCGCGGATGGCGCCGGCGGAGGCATCACCCGCGGGGATGTCGGCGACGACTGGGAGGCGCACCGGGGTGTCCTCGGATGCCTCCGCCAGGTCGCCGGCCACCACCGCGTACCCGTCCATCGAGGAGTTGTCGAACCCGGGAAGCGACACTGGCGAGGTGACCGGCTCGGCCAGCACGCCACCGTGCGCCCGGAGCAGGTCCAGCTCGATCGGCTCAAGCGGTTCGACCAGTCGTAGGACGTCGGAGATGTGCTGTTCGACGGTCTTCATCGTGCTCCCTTACTCGGACCTGTCGGCCTATCGGTCTCTGTCGCGCGTCGCCACGAAGTCGCGCAGCCACGGGAGGAACTCCTCTGCGAGTTCGGGGCGGTCACACGCGAATTCCACCACGGTGCGGAGGTAGTCGAACTTGTTCCCGGTGTCGTAGCGCTGTCCGCGGAACAGTACGCCGTGGACGGGACCGCCGTCATCGGGTTTGCGCTGGGCGAGTTCACGCAGCGCGTCGGTCAGCTGGATTTCACCACCCCGGCCGGGAGAGGTCGTGCGCAGCACGTCGAAGACCGCCGGATCGCAGACGTAGCGGCCGATGATCGCCCAGCGGCTCGGGGCCTGGTCGGCCGGCGGCTTTTCGACGAGGTCGGTGACGACGACGACGTCATCCTCTGCGGTCGCTTCGATAGCGGCGCAGCCGTACAGCGAGGCCTGTTCGGGTGCGACCTCCATGAGCGCGACCACGCTTCCGCCGTAGGTCTCGCGGACCTCGATCATCCGTTTCAACAGCGCTTCCTGGCTGCCGATGAGGTCGTCGCCGAGCAGCACGGCGAATGGTTCGCCGCCCACGTGCGCGGATCCGCACAGCACAGCGTGTCCCAGTCCGCGCGGCTCGCCCTGGCGGACATAGTGCACCTGGGCCAGTTCACTGCTCTCGCGCACGGCGTGCAGCCGCTGGGCGTCGTTCTTGGCCCGCAGTGCCTCCTCCAGTTCGTAGGCCCGATCGAAATGGTCTTCGATGGAGCGCTTGCTGCGGCCGGTGACCACTAAAACGTCGTCCAGGCCGGCGGCGACGGCTTCTTCCACGACGTATTGGATCGCCGGCTTGTCGACGATCGGGAGCATCTCCTTGGGAGTCGCCTTGGTGGCGGGGAGAAAGCGGGTCCCCAGACCCGCTGCCGGTACGACGGCCTTGGTCATCGAAGGCCGGGCACGTTGCGCATCTGTCATGTCGGCACTGTAGGACAATGTTCTGCTGATCAAGGCCCGGCACGCACACGCCCACCGGACGTCCCGCGTGATTCCACCGGTGGGCATGCCGCATCTGTCGAGACGTTCACCTGCTCGTCGCCTGCACCTCACTTCGCGGCCCGCTCCTCGGGTGTTCCTGAGAGACTGCTGTGTCATGGATGAGGTGACCAAGCGGGAGATGCGCGGGCGGATCCTCGCCGCGCGCCGTGCGATGCCCGAGGAGCGCCGGACCGAGGCGGGGTCGGCGATCCGCGATGCTCTCACCGCCCTTCCCCTGCTGACCACGGGCGGCACAGTGGCGGTCTACTATTCGGTCGGGACCGAGCCCGATACCCGCAAGCTGATCGCGACGCTGTGGAAGCAGGGAACCTACGTGCTGCTTCCGGTCCTGCTGCCCGGAGGCGAACTCGACTGGGCCGCCTATGACGGGCCCGCCAGCCTCGCTCCCGCGAAGCACGGTCTGTTGGAGCCCACCGGGCACCGCTACGGGCCGGATGCCGTGCGCCGCGCAGCAGCGGTCATCTGCCCGGCGCTGGCCGTCGACCGCGCCGGTCGGCGCCTGGGGCGCGGCGCCGGATGTTACGACCGCGCGCTGGCCCGGATCGGTCCTAATACCCTGACACTGGCAGTGATTTACGACACAGAGGTCGTGGATGAGGTGCCTGCCGAACCGCACGACCGCCCCGTGCACGGCGTTGTGACGCCACGCTGCGGCGTACACCGCTTCTAGAAGCCGAAGGCCGGGCCGGCCCATGCGCAAAACACCGGTCATGCGCCCGGCGCTGCCGCATTTCGGCAGCGTCACCGGCGATGACGCCTCGCCCCCGGTGTCGCGGCTGCTCTGGCCGAGCGCATAGTATTTAGCAGTCGATGGGCGAGAGTGCCAGCAAGGAGGACCACCGTGCCTACGTACCAGTACGCATGCACCGAGTGCGGCAACCAGTTGGAGGTCGTGCAGAGCTTCAGCGATGACGCGCTGACCGTATGCCCCGAGTGCGAGGGGCGGCTGCGCAAGGTGTATTCGGCTGTGGGCATCGTTTTCAAGGGCTCCGGCTTCTACCGGACTGACAGCGGCTCCGGCGGATCCGGCGCCAAGAGCGGCGACTCCGGCGCCAAGAGCGGCACCGACACGAAGAGCGACGGCTCGGGCTCGGAGTCCTCCGGTTCCGCGGATTCCACCGCCGGCACGGGCTCTGGCGACTCCGCTGGATCGCCCTCCGCTTCCGCTGCTGCCTCTGCCTGACATACGGCCGCGCTGGGCGCGCCCTGTGGACGGCGCCGACCGCCCGCACGGTCCGTGGCCTACCGTGCGGGCATGCGTTTCAGCGTCTCCCTTTTCGCGGCCCGGCACCGCAGGGTTCTGGCCGCTGCCTCCGCCGGGCTTGCCCTCACCGGGGCCATCCTGCTGATCCGTCCGCCGTCGCCGCCCACGGTCGACGTCCTCGTCGCCGCTCGCGACCTCACGGCGCTCTCCCCCGTCTCCACCGGTGACGTCGTAGTGCGTACACGTCCCGCCGATACCGTGCCCGACGGCGCTCTGCGTCCGGATACCGATCCTGTGGGCCGCTCGTTGACCAGCCCGGTGCTCCGCGGCGAGATCCTCACCCGGGCGCGTATCGCCGACCCGCCCGCCGACGCCTACGGGGCCGACATGGTGGCCGCGCCGATCCGGATCTCCGACTCCCAGGCCGTCGCCCTGCTCCACCCGGGCAGCAGGGTGGATATCCTCGCCGCCGCAGGGGATCAGCTCTCGGCCGATTTCGGGGGCGCTCCCGCGCCGCCCGCCGAAACCGTGGTGGAGGATCGCCCCGTCATCGCCGTACCGGGCAGATCCGCTGAGTCGGGTCTCTCAGCCGAATCCGGCGCGCTGATCGTGGTGGCCGTCACCGGCGAGGAGGCCCGCGCTCTGGCCGGCCACGCCGTCGCCGACCACCTGTCCTTCACGATCACAGACTGACGGAGGATGATGGCTGCTTCTCCGGCAGAGCTGTCGGACGGTAGCCGCGCCACCACGCCCCCCGGGGGGTGTCGGCAGAGGCCAGCGACACCACCTTAAAACTCCGGTGCTCCACTGGCTTCCTTGTACTCCCAGTGCCACGGTTCGAACGGGCTGGAGTACGCCCACTGCGGGTGGACCCAGCCCCATTCCGTGGAATTGGCCTCCAGCCAGTTGAACTCCGGACTCCCCTGGTTCTGCACACCGCCGCACAGGTCGACGGCCAGGCCCAAGCCGTGGTTACTGGTTCCGGGGACGGCCGCGATGCCGGGCGGTTGCTCGGCGTAGACGCGCTCCTGGTTGGGGAGATCACGGTAGGAGCTTGTGACGCACAGCGGCTTGCCGAACTCCTCGCTGAACGCCTCGTTCATCGCCAGGAAGTCGGTGGCGGCGTCCGCCCGCAGGAACTCGCCGCTCTCGTGCAGTTCGCAGAGCGCGCCCTGCGGCAGCAGCCCATTGGGGTATCCCGAGGCGGCCTCCCCCTTGCTGGGATCGCACTCGACACCGGCCATGTAGGCGTCGACGTCCAGGCCGCGGTCCTCAAGCTCCTTGGTGAGCTTTTCGGTGCTTTCCTTGGACTTCTTCCGAAGAGCATCGAGATCGTCCTTGAGCTCCACTCGCTCCAGTTGGGTCTGCGCCTGGAGCTCCTGGGCCTCACCGGCCAGTTCGCTCTGTTCCTCCCGCAGGGCACTGGCTTCGTCCAGGAGCGCTTCCTTGTCGTCGGAGAGCTTGACCACGTGTGATTCGACCTGAAGGTCCTGGTCAATGGAGCCGGAGGTCATCATCGCGAGCGTTCCGCTGTCCGGCTGCTTGTAGAGAGTGCTGGCGAGCTGGGCCAGCGGCTCGCGCATGTCGGCGAGTTCGAGCTCGGTCTGCTGCAGGTCGTGCAGGGTGGAGATGAGCTCGTCCTGGGCGTCCTCCAGCGCTTTCTCACGCTCGGTGTACTCGTCTGTCGCCTCTTCGAGTTCGTCCTTGGCTTTCTCGGCCTGTTCCTTGAGGTCGTCGAGGTTCCCATCGGCCGATGCCGGAGCCGTCACGGGGGCCAGCGCCGTCTGCGCACCGGGCACCAGGAAGACGGCTACGAGGATGAACACCGCGGCCTGAGCGAGCCGCCCCCGGATTCGGCGCGGCAGCGCTAGGTGGGAAGAGATCCCGCTTCTCGGCGTGCGAGATCCCTGCCGCGTCGAATCGGGGAAGAACGGCACGAGGATCCTCCGGCTGCCTGTTTCGGTCGTTCGCGGGGCCGCAACGCAAGCTACTACATGTCCACAACCGGACGTGGTGAAGTGGGTATCGGGGTGTTACGGCCGCAGGGCACCCGGCACCGACCGCGATGCGGTCTCGCCTGTCGCCCCGGAAAACCCGCTTTTCGAAGGAGTCGCCGCTGCCCCGGAGCGCACCGGGAACTACCGCGGCACGGGCACCGGAGCCATACGTGTGTGACCAGAGTCACTGGGGGATAATGGCAACTCTTTCGAGACATAGGGTACTCAACTTCACCACTTCTATGTCCAATAGCCCGGCCCGAACCGGCGAACACGACCTAACCACACCACGCACCATCCTCCGCTAGGCTTGGTCGGCGAACGGGCCTCATAGCTCAGGGGACAGAGCACCGCTCTCCTAAAGCGGGTGTCGCAGGTTCGAATCCTGCTGGGGCCACTTGTATGGTCACCGACTCGGCCCGAGCCCGTTGCTCTTGGCTGTGTGCGCTCCCGAAACGTGAGCAAGGGGCGCACAGCGCCAGGACCGGCGGTGGCCCCCGCGGCCGCCCTTATTGCGTCGTGCTCTTGGGCAGGATGCTGATGCCGCCGGAGCGCTCCAGGACGGCGTAGTCGATCTGGTCCATGCGCGACAGGCCCTGAGTCTTGCGCGCGGCGTTGAGGATGTCGTCCTCGTCGATGTGGCTCTTGGCCAGCCGCTCCGGGATCAATCTGCCGTTCTCCACCAGCACCACCGGGACGCTCTGCGTCACTTTGGCCACCCGGGGGAACCTCCACTGCAGATAGTCGGATACGCGCTCGGCGGCCAGCAGGGTGAGGGCCACCAGCACGGCGTTGGTGAGCGAGAAGTCGTCGCCGAGCAGTGCCTGCTGCGCCGCCTGGGCGACGAGGAGCAGGAGCAGGAAGTCGAAGGTGGTGACATCTGGACAGGCTGCGCTTGCCGACGAGCCGCAGAAGCACCATGAGGACGAAGTAGATGACAAGGGCACGCAGGACCGAGTCCACGGATTCTCCTCCGCTCAGGGGTACACGAACTGCCGGAACCGCGTTGGCGGAGCGCCCTCGATCCCGACCTCGGCGTGCTGGACCCCAACCCGGTCCGGCCGGAGATCGAAGCTGACCTTCAGCGGCTCGGTGACCTCGTCGGTTGTGAACACATAGGTCAGCTTTCCGGCGCCATTGACCACCGCCAGCGGCTCCGGGGTGACTTTCTGGACCATGACGTCGCCGAGGTAGTCCTGGGAGATCTGGAGCCGTATCTCCCCTTGCCGCGCGGCCTCAGGAGCGATGTCCACCGCGAGTGCGGTCATACCGAGCCGGCGGGCGAACCGCTCGTATTCCAGGTGGAGCAGCCCGTCCGGGGTCGTGGTGCTGGTCCAGCTCAACGGGCCAGTGCCGAACACGCCGAGGAGCGCCAGGACGAGCACTACCCCGGCCAGTACCCAGGAGATCCGTTGCACCAGCCACTCGCGCCGCTGGAAGACCATGTCCTCCTCGATGGTCACGCGGTTCGCGCTACTGTTCATCGGCGGTCCCGCCCACGCTGGGCAGCCCGCGACGGCGGCCGGCGCTCTCGAAGTCCCCACATGCGCCTTCGGCTGCCCAAAGCACGGGGATGGAAACGCGGCCCCCTACGCCGGCGAACACACGCTCGACGGAAGAGCGGTGACTGGAGCATGCCGGTGGCCCATTGGGTGGGTCGTACGGCGGCCGTGCGATTTGTAGAGGCCGATGACCGGCTCTGCGACAACACCATCCCGGCTAGGGAGCTGCTCGGGACCGCGCTTGAAGCGCGATCCCGATATGCAACAATTGTGGCAAATCGAAAATTGCGTCGCGGTGAACGGGAAACCGGTGCGAATCCGGTGCGGTCCTCGCCACTGTGACCGGGGAATCGGCGCCTCCTGATGCCACTGGGCTGCGGCCTGGGAAGGCGGAGGC
Source organism: Actinomycetes bacterium (assembly GCA_021793235.1). GTDB lineage: Bacteria > Actinomycetota > Actinomycetes > Streptosporangiales > Streptosporangiaceae > JAJYTD01. Next base: position 10,552 of record JAJYTD010000041.1, read on the forward strand.
ACCGGCCGCGCGCATCGCGCGTAGGCCCCGGGAGCCAGGAGACCGGCTGCGGCGTGTAGGAACTACGCCACGAAGGATGGTCTCTTCCGTGTCTCTCGCCCGCGCGGGCGTGCCCTTTCCGGGTGCGGTCGCCGCTCTCAGCACGCTTGTCCTCCTCGTTTCAGCCGGGTGCGCCGACTCCGGGCAGGACGCCGCGTCGGATGCCGGCCCCACCTTGGACAACTGCGGGATCGAGGTGCCCGCAGGCGAGGAGCCGCAGCGCATCTTCGCCTCCTATCACAACGCCATCGAGATGGTGCATGCACTGGGCTTGGGCGACCGCCTCGTGGGGACGGCGTTCTTGGACAACACGGTGCTGCCGGAGTACGCCGAGGCCCAGGAGAAGGCGGAGTACTACGAATCGCTGCCCTCCAAGGAGGAGCTGCTGCGGTTGAAGCCCGACCTCGTCGTCTCCGGGTACGGTTCCTTCACCGATGACGCGTTCGGCTCCCGCGCCGACCTCGCCGAGCTGGGTATCCGCACGTGGCAGTTCAGTTCCATGTGCCCGGCCGAGGACGGACTGGGCCAAGCCGACCTCGTTCCCGGCGAGGTCACAATGGATGACGTCTACGCCGACCTGGAGGGTTTGGGCGAGCTCACCGGCACCGGTGAACGAGCCGATGAGGTCGTGGCCGAGATGCGCTCCACCATCGACGGCGTGCAGGAGCGGTTGGCGGACACCGCCGAGCGGCCCCGCGTGGGCATCATCAGTACCGGGGATGACGGCTACCGCGTGCTCGGCAGCAATGACATCGCCACCGATGTCATCGAACTCGCCGGCGGCGAGAACGTGTTCGACGACATCTCCGGCCGGTTGACCCAAGTCGGCGCCGAGGAGCTCATCGCCTGTGATCCCGAGGTGCTGCTCGTGCTGACCTGTTGCGGAGCTGACGTCGACGAGTCCGACGCCGACCCGGAGATCACCGAGATGCTCGACGATCCGGCCTTGGCCGGCATCAGCGCCATCGAGGATGAGCGCCTGCACGGCTTCACCTTCGCGACCAGCAGCGCCAGCGTACGCAGCGCCGAAGCGGTCGAGCAGGTCGCCGGCTTCCTCCACCCCGACCTGTTCGAGTGAAGACCCGTCCCCGGCCGGACACCGCGACTCGCAGGCCGGTGTCCAGTATCGGACTCGCACGCGGTAACGGTTCCCGCGCCGCAGGCCTGGCGATCGCCCTCGCGGCGCTGAGTGGCGCGGTAGCCGCCTCCATACTCATCGGTGCCCACCCGGTGTCGGCCGCACAGGTCTATACCGCCTTCACCGACCCGACCGGCTCGGACACCGACCGCATCGTGCTGCACCTGCGAGCACCGCGCACCGCTGTGGGCCTGCTGGCGGGCCTGGCCCTGGGCGCCGCCGGCACACTGGTCCAGGCCATCACCCGCAATCCGCTGGGCGGCCCCGACATCCTGGGCGTGAACGCCGGGGCCGCGCTCACCGTCGTCCTGGCAATCGCCGCCCTGGACCTGGTCTCCTTCCACGGGTATGTGTGGTTCGCCTTTGTCGGCGCCGCCGCGGCCGGGGTGGTGGTCTATGCGGTCGGTTCGCTCGGTCAGGGCGGGGCCACCCCGGTCAAACTGGCGTTGGCCGGGGCGGCGGTAACAGCCATGCTGGGTGCGGTGACGTCGGCGGTCACCTTGCTCGACCTCACCACACTGAACGAGTTCCGCTTCTGGTCGGTGGGGTCGCTCGGGGCCGCCGACAGCGCGATCGCCGCGGGGCTGCTCCCGTTCATCGCCGCAGGCCTGGTCATCGCCGTCGCCCTCACCCGCTCCATGAACGCTCTGGCCTTAGGTGACACGCTGGCCAGCGGACTCGGCGCGCGGCCGCACCTGGTACGAGGGCTGGGGGGCGCGGCGGCGGTGCTGCTGGCCGGCGCGGCCACGGCCGCCGCGGGCCCCATCGGCTTCGTCGGGCTCATGGCCCCGCATGCGGCGCGCGCCCTGGTGGGCGCCGACTACCGGTGGATACTCGTCTGGTCGGCGGTCATCGCCGCCACCCTGCTGTTGGCCGCCGATGTGCTGGCCCGCATCATGGTGCGCCCCGAGGAGCTCCAGGTGGGAGTGGTCACGGCTCTGGTAGGGGCACCGTGCTTCCTCTACCTGATCCGGCGGCACACCTTGGTGAGGCTGTGATGGCTGTGCACAAGACCGGGCCTGTGCGCGGGGACCGGTACCAGGTTCTGCCCCCCGACGTGCGCGCCGTGCGCGCCGGCGGGGCGGCGCTCCTCCTGCACGTGCGCGCTCTCGTGCTGGTCTGCCTGTTCAGCGCCGCCGCACTCGCCGCCGGTGTGGTGTCGCTGGGAATGGGGGACTACCCCGTTCCCCTTGGTGAGGTCGTGCTGGCGCTGGCGGGCGGCGGCGATCCGATCTCCGCTCATGTGGTGACCGAGATGCGATTGCCGCGTGTGGCGAGCGGCGCGGGCGTGGGCGCGGCCTTCGCCCTGGCCGGCGCGGTGTTCCAGCGGGTCGTGCGCAATCCGCTGGTCAGCCCGGATGTGATCGGCATCAACGCGGGCGCCTCAGCGGGGGCGGTGCTGGCCATCACGGTGCTCGGCGGGTCGACCATGTTCACCGTCGCAGGTGCCCTGATCGGCGCGTTCGCCTCGGCCGCACTGTGTTACCTGGTCGCCTACCAGGGCGGTGTGAGCGGTTATCGCCTGGTACTCGTCGGCATCGGTGTTACCGCGCTCAGCAGCGCGCTCACCTCCTATTTGCTCACCCGGGCCGAACTGCACGATGCCCAGCGCGCCTCGATCTGGCTCACCGGCAGTCTGGCCAACCGGTCCTGGTCCCATGCGGGCGTGATCGCCGGGGCTTTACTGGTCTCGGTCCCCGTGGCCGTGATCCTGGCGCGCAGGCTCCGGCTGCTGGAACTGGGCGACGACATGGCGCGCACGCTCGGCATCGGGCCGGATGGGGCGCGAAGCGCCCTGTTGGGCAGCGGTGTGGTGTTGGCGGCTCTGGCCACCGCCGCGGCCGGGCCCATCGCCTTCGTCGCCCTGGTCGCTCCCCAGATCGTGCGCCGCCTCCTCAACGAGAGCACCGCCGGGCTGGCCGCCTCCGCCGCGTGCGGCGCCATGCTCACTGTCGCGGCCGACCTCGCGGCGCGCAGCCTGTTCGCACCCATCGAGCTGCCCGTGGGGGTGCTCACCGCCGTGGCGGGCGCACCGTTCCTGCTGGTGCTGCTCGCACGGGCCAACCGGATAGGACGAAGTGGATGACCCAAAACATCGCCCAGACCGGAGCGCTCTCCGCCCGCGGCCTCACCGTGGGCTATGGGGATCGTGATGTGCTGCGCTCCCTCGCGCTCGACGTGGAACCGGGGCGGGTGACCGCGATCGTCGGGGCCAACGCCAGCGGCAAGTCCACCCTGCTGCGCGGGCTCGCTCGCATCATGCGCCCCAAGGCGGGATCAGTACTGCTCGACGGCGTCGACATCGCCAGGATGCCGGCCGCCCAGCTGGCGCTGCGCCTGGGCATGCTCCCCCAGCAGCCCGTCGCACCGGAGGGGATCAGCGTCGCCGACCTTGTCGGCCGGGGCCGCCACCCCCACCAGCGCTGGTTCCGGCAGTGGTCACCCGCCGACCAGGCCGCCGTGGCCGCGGCCATGCACGCCACCGGGATCGGGCATCTCGCCCACAGGCCCATCGACGCCCTATCCGGCGGCCAGCGCCAACGCGTGTGGATCGCGCTGGCGCTGGCCCAGGACCCCGACGTCCTCCTCCTGGACGAGCCGACCTCCTTTTTGGACCTGTCCCATCAGGTGGACGTGCTCGACCTGGTGGCCTCGCTCGGTGAAGAGCGCGACCGCACGGTCGTCCTGGTCCTGCACGACCTCAACCTGGCCTGCCGCTACGCCGACCGCCTGATCGCCATGCGCGAGGGAGAAGTGCACGCCAGCGGCGCCCCTTCCGAGGTGGTGACCGCCGAGACGGTACGCGAGGTGTTCGGCCTGGATTGCGAAGTGGTCCCCGACCCGCTGACCTCATCGCCGCTGGTGCTGCCCGCCGCCCGCCACCGGCGCCACCGCTGAACAGCATCGCCCCGCAGCCCGGCGGTGCACCCGTACTACGCCTGCCCGTCATCTGCGATCGCGCCGCGTAGGCCGCGGGCGGCCGTGCGTCCTCTCATCCTCGTCCTCGGCCGTATTCGGAGCAGTCGGAAGGTTCACCGTGCGGCGTGGGCTGTGGTGAAGTCGGCCCAGGTGATCATGGGGCCGGTGTAGCGGCCGACGGGGTCTTCGGGTCCGGTATCGAAGATGCTGGCATAGCCGCGTTCGGCGTAGCCGGGGCCACCCTCGGCGGGCAGCCGCCCCCACTCTTTGGCCAGCGCCGCCGCCAGGAACAGGCCGCGGCCGCCGGGACGTTCGGGGTCGGGCAGCATGACGCGGGCGGCGGTGCGCGGCCGGTCGGCGCGCGGGCCCTGGTCTACTACCTCCAGGTGGATCACCCCATAGACCAGGCCGACCAGGCTGGCAAAGACCTCGCCGCCCGCTGGCCCGAAGCGGTGTAGGCGATGGCGTTGGTGAAGAACTCGCTGACCACCAGTTCCACCGCGTCGGCCACGTCGGGGAAGGGCCGCAGCAGGGCACGGGCCCACAGCCGCGCCTGGCGGCACTCCTCCGACCGGCCGGGGAAGGTCCGGGCGGCTTTGAGGGTGTAGAGACCGGTGTCGGCGGCACCTTCTGTGCTGTCGGCACCCATCAGGCCACCGCCGACAGGCGAGCGCCCGCCTCCCGGGGCTGCGGGCGCCGGGCCATCAGGTCGAGCACCTGTGCGTCGGCCCCGCTGAGGAACCGCGCGGCCAGATCGGGCCGGTCGGCGGCCACCTGGTCGTTCTTCCCCCACATGAACCACCATTCGCCGCCGTGCTCCACCGCCAGCACCGCGACCCGGTGGCCGCCCGAGGTGCGAAGCGCATAGAGGACCGGGTGATCGGAGCCCGACAGGGCGATGAGGGCGGGAACGCCGAGTTTCCGCAGTTCAGCGGCGAGATTAGTGAGGAGCGAGCGGCGGGTGGTGCCGGATGTGGCCTGGCAACCGCCCGTGGATACCTGAGAGGACATGGGAGCTTCCTTCCTCCACCCCACAAGGAGTAGACGTGAATGATTACTCTCTATAGTCTTAGACAGGAATTATTCTCATTGCAAGCGATAGAGAGAAATCCTTCACAGAACCTTGAGTGGATCTAAGATGCTTCCCATGCAGCGGACCTACAGCCCAAGCGTGCGACGTCGGCGTCTCTCCAAAGAGCTGCGCAACCTGCGCGAAGCGGCAGGGTTCACTGCGGCGCAAGCCGCCAAGAAGCTCGGATGGGCGCAATCCAAGATCACCAAGCAAGAGATCGGGCAGACCAAGACCATCACGACTAGTGACATCGATGCCCTACTCAACCTGTACAAGGTCACGGACACTCATAAGCGCGAAGCCCTGAAGACGTTGGCACGGGAGGCCCAGGAGCGAGGCTGGTGGGCGAAGTTCCGTGACGTATACCCCGGGATCCTGCCCGACTTTGAAGCCGAGGCATCGGTTATCCGCACCTTCGAGGTGCAGGTGATCCCCGGCCTGTTGCAGACGCCCGAGTACGCCGAGGGCATTTTCCGAGGAGCCGACCTACTCGATGATGGGACGATCAACCGACGTGTCGAATCGCGCATGCAACGCCAGGTGATCTTGAACCGCCACAAGCCTCCGACGTTCCAAGCAGTCATCGATGAAGCGGCTCTACGCAGGACTGTGAGCGGCCGAACGGTGATGCGTGAACAGATCGAACATCTCTGCCACATGGCGGTGCGTCACAACATCAGCCTCTACGTGCTGCCTTTCAGTGCAGGAGCACACGCAGGCACGGCCGCGCCGTTCACCATTCTCGACTTTCCTGGTCCACTCGACCAATCCATCGTCTATGTCGAAGCTGTCACCAACGATCTGTACCTGGAGGAAACTGAAGACCTCGACCGGTATAACGTGGTTTACGGCAAGCTACAGAACTCGGCGATGAGTCTGCCCGATTCCGTAGCCTTCCTAAGAGAGCTCGCCAGATCCTTGGAGTAGTGAACTTCCATGCATACCCTCACCTGGCGCAGATCCAGCTACAGTGGCGCACACGGTGAGAACTGCGTGGAATGCGCTCCGCTCCCCGCGTCCATGGCCATCCGGGACTCCAAGCATCCTGAGGCCGGGCACCTCACTGTCCTCGGGGGTGAGTGGGCCGCGTTCCTCAACGCCGTCAAGCGCGGCGAGCTCGACGCCTGATCTTGAGCGGCACCGGGCCCCGCGCTTTTGACGCGGGGTCTGATCGGTCCGTATCCGTGGTGCTGCCCCGTCGGCGGGTGGTGGATCGCCCTCAGTGTCGTCGCTTCGCGTCGACCGTGCTCTGGTTTCCACCGCGGGGGCCCACCGGCGGCCACACGGGCACGGTCGATGCGGGGCCGCGCCCCCGGCGCGTGGGTGCGCTCAACATCTCGGGCCCGCACTCGCAGGCGGCGGCCGCCCCCGTCTCGTGAGTTCGACCTTGCCATGATGTAGCCCACGGTCTACTCGATGGTGCTGTGCTCGTCGGTGACCGTCTCAAGCGGTCGCGTCCGTGCGCGTTTGCTCTTGAGATGAAGTTCGTTGCCGCGTGTTCTCCAAAGCTTCGGGTAACGAAACGCAGCGGAAACCGGTGTCGTCGTCGCGCATCTTTGCTGATGCGTCATTGAAGGCTGAGGGCCTAGCACGGTCGAAAGGGCTGGTGAAGGCGCTGCCTTTGAGTTCGTGGCGGCCGGGTTCAGTTTCAGTGGCGCACCACTCCCAGACGTTGCCGCACAGGTCGTAGACGCCGTAAGGGCTAACGCCGCTGCGGTAGCAGTTGCCGGGTGTGGTGGTACCTGGACCGTTGTCGCGGACGTTGCACTTGGCGGGTGTGGGCTGGTTTCCCCATGGGTAAACGTTACCGCGGGTTCCACGGGCGGCTTTCTCCCATTGGTGGCTGCTGGGTAGGGACTTACCGGCCCATGTGGCGTAGGTGTCGGCGTCGTGCCAGGTCACGAAGACGACGGGGTGGTCTTGTGGCTCGTCGGGACAGCGTCCGTCGGCCCAGTGTAGGGGCGGGCGGTGGTCGGTGGCAGCAATGAAGCGCGCATAGTCGGCGTTGGTGGTGGGGTAGACGTCGATGTAGAAGGCGGGGAGCCAGACCGGCTCGTTGTTGGCGCCGGCGAGGAATATCCCCGCGTGGACCAACGTCATGAGCTTGCCGTCGACCGGATGCCGGAGCTGATTGTTGGAAGCGCCGGTCTCGGCTTGTTCGGCCGGTTTCAGTATTGCCACGTCTCCGATGAGCAGGGCGAATCTGGCTTGGACGTCGGGGTCGGATTGGGCAAGGGAGGTATCGAGCGCGGCTTGGTTGACCGGGCGCGGGTGTATGGTCTCGCCACCGGCTTCCCACTTGGAGATCATGCGATCGCTAACACCGAGGTGGGCCGCGAACGCTCGGAGACTCATCCGTTTGGCCTCACGTAAGGCCCGGACTTCCCAGCCGGACCACCGTGGCACTGTCGTCACCCATGGCTCCTTCACTGAGACGCTCACGAGTGAGAGTACCGACTAACGCGGAGCCATTTCGACTACAGCCGTTCGGGGGGAATATCCGCGTACTGCTTGCCCAGCGTACGCAGTGTGGGATGGTCAGCCGGCCGGTTCACGTCGTTGATCGCACTAACAAGACGGACTCCCACAGCGGCGTTGGTAGCGAATACCGCGTCCACGTTGGTCAGATCGGCGAGCGTAATCGGTGCGGTGGTGACGTGCTCCTCCCTGGCCTGGTTGATCAACCGCATCGTCACGCCCGGTAGATAATCGGCTCGAGGCCACACGACATGATCGCCCTGCACAAAGCCGATGTTGGAGGTGGCGACCTCGGAAAGAACGGCGTTGGCGTCAGTGAACACCACGTCGTCGAAGCCGTTGCGCTGGGCGATCCGCCGTAAGCGCAACGCACCGAACAGGCCGACGTGTTTAACCTCGGGCATGTCGCGCCGGTAACTCGCGGACTGGAGCCGCAGGCCGGGCAACACTCCCTGGGGGGCAGGCCGAGTGGTGACGAGGATGTGTGGTATGGCGTCGGCGCCGAGGTGCCCGAGTTCGAGGGTTGGATCGAAGATGGTGACGCGGACGATGATCGGCTGGCTGATGTCGGCCACGACGCGGCGGACTAGGTAGCGGACCCGTTCGGGGTCGAGGTCGGCTTCGAACACCCGGCGGCAGTCGCGCATCAGGCGCTCTAGATGCAGGGATAGTCCGCGTACGCGCTGGTTCTCAATGCGCATTGAGGTGAAATGCCCGTAATTGGTCAATGCCAGGGCCTTGACCAGGTTGACATCGGCCGCAACGCCGTTGAGTTCCGCCATATCCCCCAGTCTGGCACGCGACCTGCTGGAGTGAGCACCGACCGGGACGCAAATTCAGCGAAAGTTCGGCGATTCGGCGGTGATGAGTCGGTTCCGCACCGTGGCGATGTAGGGAAGCCTGGAGTTCACAGAAGCTGATGGTGCCCGATTCGGGTCCACATCAGATACGGGCCCAGGGCAGAACTAGGAAAAGAGGGAGCAGATGTGCTGAGCGACCGGGCGCACGCGGAGCGGCTGTCACGGGAGTGGGGTGTCCACGCGGACGACATCATGCTGATCGCGCTGAACTCCTGCGGGTTACAAGCGGACATCGACGTATCGCGCCTACGGTTCCGGATCAGGCTCGACTCCCGGCCCGATGAGCAGCTGTACATGATCTTGTCCCTTGGCCGGGCTCACTCACCCTTCGAACTCGTTGACCACGAGATCCGGCTCAACGGGAAACGAATCGCGATCATCGATTCCGCCGAGGAAGATGATGCCGTCCTTGGATACTGGCGCAAAGATCGAAGAGTTTTGACGCTGAACTCCAATTCCCGAAGTCAGTGCATCGGGTGCGTGTTCTGCCCCAACACTCTCGAGGATGCGTCAGATCCTCGCCTGACAGCCTTGGACGATTTGCACTCCTATTTCTCCGCACTCGTAGAGAACTTCTCGTTGGCAGATATGACGGAAGTCGAAAGGGTTACGGTCTGCACCGGATGCTTTAAGCATGAGCACTTGGCCTTGCAGCATTTGCAGCAAGTACGTGAAGCCATGACTGAGCAAAATTGTTCAGGAATTATCCACTTTCTGTCCAGCATCCTCACTACCACTCAAGGAATGGATGCCGCAGCGGATATTAGCCCGTTCCACCTCACACTCACCGCCGAATGTTTTACCCAGCGCGGCGTGATATTGAAGGAATCCAAGGCGAATTTGACGCCAGCTGAGATGGTCCGCGTGCTGGGTGACGCCGCTGAGCGAAGCATCATGACAGATTTTACCTATATTGTCGGCCTCGACTCGCCAGAGGTCGCGTTGCAACATTTGGCCGACTTCGTGCCCGTGACGACAACATTCCCTCGATTCCAGATCTACCAGTCCCACAACAACTTGATGGATCTATTCATCGCTGACGGGGCCCGGGACATCGATTTTTATCTGTACATGCGCCGAGAGATCGAGGACCTATTCGGCCCCACGGGACTTCGCCCGAAGCCGTGGGAGAACTATCGGCCATTGTGGTACTTCACCTTTGCCGACGAGCCACTACGCGGGGAGCGGATCTGAATGTCTGTGCCGTCCCGTGTAAGACAGGTCGTTGTTCATCCCCTCCCCGCACTGCCGCAGCACAGCGCGAACATACTGCCCGAATGGGCGCAGCCGGCGATCCGAACGCCAATTGCGCAGCCGTGGCCGGAGAATCAGAACCGGTTTGTGATCGGTGTCGTCGACGACCTCGGCAATACAGGCTGGTTCGGACCGGTCAGCGCCAGCGTGGCCGCGATCATCCGCGACCAGATCATGCCTTGGGCCATGGGCGTGGAGGTGCGAGCATGGCGTTCGGCCGCCACCATTCGACCACAGGGACGTCACCGCTCCGGATCGCACGTCAGGCTGGCGATCTCGGCGGTCGAACTGGCGCTGTGGGATCTCCGCAGCCGGATCCTGAACCTCGCGATTGGCGACCTGATCGGTGGTCGGGCCCGCACTGTCGTTCCCGCTTATGCTACGGCTCTGGGGATCGACATCGACCACCCGGTGGCTCCGGAGGTCGCGTCGTGGCTTGTTGAGGAAGGGTTCTGGGGCCAGAAGTGGAGGCTTCCCGGCTATGATCGCGGCGAACCACCACAGGCTGATGCTCGACGGCTGGAACGTCTACGGATAGCCATCGGGGATGCCGCCCGACTGTGCGTAGATGCTGGCAAGCGCTGGAATACCGGCTACGCGCGGCAAATGCTGCCGGTGCTCGCCGAGCACCAAGTGACCTGGATCGAAGAGCCTGGCATGGTCTCCGACAACGACCTGGCCCGGTTCGGCCTTGTCCATGCCGCCGGAGAACACGACTACGACTCTGACGACCAGCTACTCACTCTGACTTGCGGAACGGTTCAGGCGTGGCAGCCCGATCCTTCCTGGAACGGTGGCCTAGCACACAGCGTCCGCATGGTGGAGCTTGCGGCGGCGTTGGGCATCCCATGCTTTCCACACGGTTCGAATCTGCCCGCCGCGCTGCACTTGGCCAGCTTGATGCCCAGCGAAGCCATTCCTGCCGTCGAGTACCACCTGAGTCTGGAGCCGCTGCGCCAAGCGGTGTACACGGTCCCCCTGATACCCGATCGCGGCGCATTCGCCCTCACTGATAGGCCGGGGCTGGCAGCGCCCTACCGCCTTGACGAGACAAACGTGCCTGGGAGCCATCATGCTGCCTGAATATCTCCGTGCGGTCTGTTTCGACATTGGCGGCATCCTGGTGCGCATGCCGCGAGGTTTTCTGGCCGAAGAACTCGCCGACACACTGGGAATCACCCCTGACCTCGTACGGCATCTGCTCATCGAGCACGGAAAACGGCGTCGCAGCAGTTCAAAGGTTCTCTCTCTCGCGCTGGCAACAGGGTGCGACTTACCATGGGAAGTTGACCGCATCGAGGCCATCCTGCGGCAGCGACACCATGACATTGCCCACCCCGTGCTCTACCCCGACGCCATCCCGACGTTGAAAAAGCTGCGGTCCACAGGGTGGCGTATTTGCTTCCTGTCCAACGCGATAAGCGACGCATCCGATCAACCGCGACCGCCCTACTTCTCCTTCGCGGAGGTAGCTGTCCATAGCTGGGAGATCGGTTACTGCAAACCGGAGATCCAAGCATTCCGCGCCATTGAGCAACGAATGAAATTGGCTCCGCATGAAATCGTCAGCGTCGGCGACTCGCTGCGATGTGACGTGTTAGGCGCGCTGGACGCGGGTTGGTCAGCTGTCTACCTACCGCGCACCAGCACGCCCTCTCCGCTGCCGCACCAAGTTTCGACGATCTCGTCCCTGCCGGAACTGCTCACCCTTCTGCCGTCTGTTCGCGGCCGGTAAGTAGATATGCGAGCCAAGAATGATACCATTTCATGAGTCCGCCTTACTACCCACTTGTGGCGGTTGGGTCCCACACGCACGCCCCGATCCCATCACGGGGCTGGTGGCATTTCCTGATTTCCACGCTGTGTTCGGCCGCCATCTGGTCGATAGCTTGGTATCCGGTTTTTCAGTCGGAGTCGCGATCGGCGACGTGGACGATCTCAAGAGCTACGTCGAGGATTCCAATGAAGGCGACCCGGAATGCTTTGGACATTTGGCTGGAAACGCCCTAATGGCGCGCTGCGGAGCAGTCGGTACGACATGGTTCCGCAAACAGCTTTTTTCGGCCGGCTGCATGTCCACTTTCGGTGGTGACGAGATAATCATCGCGGCCGCTGTCATGAATTCTGCGAAATTCAAACCCACCATAGTCACTCTGAGGGACCGCTGCCGTCAATGGCTTCCGCGTACGGTTTCGTTCGGTATCGCGGTGGTTACACCCGACACCCCGGGCCTGAGCGAACACCTCCATGCTCCGCTCAGGATCGCAAATCTCGTCCTCGCGGGAGTGGACAGGGCGCTGTTCACTCATAAGTCTGCTCGGCGGCGCAACGAAGGAGAAGAAGGCTTTGTCGTTGATATCGACCTTGATCTAAGGACGGTCGGCCATGTCATTTCCTGAATTGCCCGTTGATGATCAGACCACGGTGGAAGCAACAGGACACGTGAGATTCATCTGCGAGCGTCCACTCATCGTCTTATCCTACGCCGCTCCCATTGACATTAGTCGAGGCCACCGCTACCGCGTCGAAGCGGACCACAGTTCAGCGGTGTCACGCGTCGTGTTCTCCCTCGGTGGGCGGGCCGCGTTGCGCCCGCCCACCTCCTTACCATTGAACGAGAATCAATCGGTGGCCTTGCGCCTCCGTGCGCTTCCGTCCCGCCGATCACGTCGGATTCCTCACGATCTGTCCCGAGCCCTCGCCGAGGCAGGCGCTTCGTTAGAACACCTCAATGAGCCAGCCGCCCAGCACTTGCTGCTGATGGTGACCGAGGCACGCGATCCCGTGATCCGCGCCCAGCGTATCCAGATCGCCATCGAAGCCACCCAGCAGGCAGGTGAGGTCGGGCCATGACGTGGAGTCGAAAGGTGTTGACGGCCCACGAGAGCGTCAACAGCGGTGATGTTGACAGGGCCAGGCGGGCGCTTGATTATCTCTGCCTGGCTCAACTGTATTTGCGTGATAACGTGCTGCTCAATCGGGCACTTTATCCAAGCGACATCGTGGAATCGCCCACCGGCCATTGGGGCACCTGCCCGCCTGTCAACGCGGTGCTATCCGCGCTCGGCCCTTACCGTCATCATCTGGACGGTATTGACGTGCAAGTCGTGCACGGCGGCGGCCATGCCGGGCCGTCCGCGCTATCCCACGCCTGGCTGACCGGAAGTCTCGCGCATGTCACCGACGATCTGGACCACAACCCGGCCGGGCTGCAGCGTCTGATCGCCGGCTTTCCGCACCACGACCGATTCGGTGGTGAGATCACGCCACTGTTGCCCGGTCACTGCTACATGGGCGGGCAGTTAGGGGCAGCGCTACCAACAGCCCACGGCATGGCGCTGGACATGCCGAACCGCTTGGTCATCGCGTTGATCGGGGATGGCGAATGCGAGACAGGCGCTACGGCCGCAGCATGGCTCGGCGCACACGCGCTCGCACAACGGAGCGAGCATGGCCGAGTCCTACCGGTGATCTTGCTCAACGGTTTGCGCATGGGCGGGTCGTCGCTGCTGGCTGGCCTCACGCTACCTGATCTCCGGCAGTTCTTAGCGGGATTGGGCTATCAGGCGATAGTCACCAGGGAAAGCGACACCGCAGCCATCCGGGAGGCGGTCAGGGAAGGGCTGGCTGGTCTGAAGCCGCTGCAGCACGGTCCGTCCACCGTCGTCGCAGTGACCATTCCCAAAGGCCATGGCGCCCCAGAATCCGTGGGTGGCAGGCGGATTATGGGGACACCGTTGGTACACAAGACCCCGTTGATTCGGCCCTCGCAGGACAAGGAAGAGTTTGGCGCGCTCGCCGACTGGCTCGCCGGTTACCGGCCGCACGAACTATTCACCGCCCGAGGAAGTCCCACATCCGCTATCGTCCGCGCGCTGGGTACGTCCCCGGCAACGTCGCCACCTCAGACTGCGCCACCGCGCAACTGTCTTGCCGCATCAGCCAGTGTTGCCAATTCCGTCCGCAACCGTGGTGTCGAGTTCGGCTCGGCAATGGCACAGGTACTGAAGGATCTCCATGAGGCGTACGGTCTCCGGGTGTTCAGCCCGGACGAACTTAGTTCCAACCACATCCGCTTCGGCGATGAGATCCCTGACTGGATCGTCGAGGTGCTAAACGAGGAGTTGTGCCACGCCTGGGCACAGGGCTATCAAGAGACCGGACGGCGCGCCCTAGTTGTGTCCTATGAGGCGTTCGCGCCCATCGTGGCCAGCCTGCTCGCTCAGCACCTGATTTATCGCCGCCTTACGACGACAGCCGGCCGACCACCGATGCCCAGCATCGTATACCTGCTGACCAGCCTCGGCTGGCAGAACACGATCAGCCATGCCAACCCCGGCCTCATCGATATGGCCCTCGCGACGCGCGATCCATCCGTGCACGTCTACACGCCCGCAGACACCGCACGTACCGCAGCGGCTGTGACCTTTGCGGTACGCAAACTCGGCCGGTGCAGCCTGGTAGTCAGCTCCAAACATCCCATGCCGGCTCACCCCCTGGACACCATCGAATCCGAACTCCGGGACGGCTATGCTATTTGGCCCCACATCGCCGACGATGACCAGCCCGATCTGATCCTGCTCTCCGCAGGTGATCTTCCAGCGCGTCAACTGACGAGCGCCGCTGCCGCTGTGAAAACCGCCCGCCCCGAAACGTCATTACGCTATATACACGTCCATGATCTCGTCTGCTTGGGTGCTCCCTCGATTCGGCCGGACGCGATTTCGGACGCCACGTTCACCGCGCTGATGCCACCGGATGTGCCCGTGCTCGCCGCTGTACCGTGCCACGCCACAGCGGTTCACGCCCTATTCGGCGAGCGCGGCATGGCGAACCGCCTCACTGTACGAGGGTGGCGCACCCCCAGCCGTCCGCTCCCACCGGACCGACTCCTCGAACACGCCGAACTCGACATCACCAGCCTCACCACCACCGCGCTCTCACTACTCGACCAACGCCCACCCCGCGATCGAAGGAGGGCGACTGGCGATCACTCGACCACGCACAGCTTCGGTGTCAGCCGAGGAATTTGAGCGGCACGGCAACGCCGCGACCGTCGCGCATGTCCATCTGCGCCGAAGATGCCACGCTCTCCAGCCGGTCATGGCCGAGGCCACCGATTTCGATACCATCGTTACGCTCTGCTACGCGCCGCGAGATGACGAACACTCGATTGAGCACCCATAGCCCGTGCGGAATGTGCCGTGAACTTCTCAACGGCTACGCACCCGACCTGCGGATACTCATTCCTACGGATCCGTACGATTCCCTTTTGCCAGCCAAGTTCCGCTATCCTCAGAACACGTAACGAGGTTACGAAGTGCGCTACAACCCGGACGAGCTCTTCCGCTCCACGGCTCCCTACTACGCGCGATACCGGCCCGGGTATCCGCAAGAGTTTTTCGAGCACCTTGTTGCGCGCTTCGCACTCAACGGCACCCAGCAGATCCTGGACCTGGGCTGTGGCACCGGCCAGATCGCCCTGCCCCTAGCACCACACGTCGCCCGCATTCTTGCCGTTGACCCTGAGCCGAGCATGCTCACCGAAGGTCAACATCTGGCCACGGAACGCGGTATCCACAACATCGATTGGCTCGCCGGTGACTCCTACCGACTGCCCGAACTTGCTCTCCCGGAACTGACGCTGGTCACCATGGGTGCCGCGTTCCACTGGATGGACCGTGATGGCGTCCTTCAGGACCTTGACCAGCTCGTTCTACCCGGCGGCGCTGTGGTGATCGCTAGCGGCGGGGCGCCCGAGACCCAGACCCCACCGCCGTGGAACGACACCATCACCGCTGTTCGCACAAAGTATCTCGGACCCGCTCGACGCGCTGGCTCCGGCACCTACAGCCATCCCGAAGAACGCCACACCGACGTGCTACGTCGCTCCCCTTTCTCGAATGTGGAGGTTGCTGAATGGAACTGGACACTGGAACGCGACCTTGATTCACTCGTCGGACTGCAGTTCTCTTTCTCCTTTTCCGCGCCTGTCCAATTCGGCAGTGAAGAGCAGCGTGCCGCGTTCGAATGCGACCTCCGGAACGCTCTGACTAGAGAGTTCCCCTCTGGCGCATTCCGGGAACACATACGCACCGAAGCGCTCATCGCCACACGCCCCTGACCCGGGGCCTCCTGTCGCAGCCATCGCTCGCTCCCCGCCCGTCGGACGGGCTGTCACAGCGGTGGAGTGAGTTACCGCCACAGAGCAAGGATTGGCGCATACCCTCGCCCCACTCACCCTCGCAGCACTCGGTCGGCCGGGGTGACAGAGGCCGGGATCGGCGGCCGCCCCAGCCGCTCCTGGCGGCAGTGGTCCGACCGGCCGGGGAAGGTCCACTCCGCCTTGAGGGTGTAGAGGCCGGTGCTGGCGGTGTCGTCCGTGCCGCCCCTGTCATCGTTCATCAGGACACCGTCGACAGGTGAGCGCGCGATCCCCGAGGCTGAGGCCGACGGGTGGTGGACCGCCCTCAGTGTCATCGCTTCGCGTCGACCGTGCTCTGGTTTCCACCACGGGGGCCCACCGGCGGCCACACGGGCACGGTCGATGCGGGGCCGCGCCCCCGGTGGAAAGCAGGGATCTTCGATGGTGGCCAGGCGGCCGAGCGGACTGGCGCCGCTGGTGCGGGTAGCGGGGAGAGCGTGGGTCAGGGATACCGACACAGCAGGCATGGCACCGTGCGGATCTGTCCTTAGGTCAGTGCCATGATCCACCGGTGCCATGCCCGTTTGCCCATTCCGTGATCCGATTGCTGCGGGCCGCGGTCCACGCTTACATGCGCTCCCGCGGCCCCACGGGCAGGTACCGAGAACTCCGGGGCCCTGTGGGGAGGGGGCCGACGACATAATTAGCGATCGCCCAGCGCTCCCGCGGTCCGGGACCGGCGTCTCAACGGGCGGATCCCTTCCCTTTCCCTTTTTGCAGCTTTTGAGCCGCCCTGACCTTGGCGGCACGTGCAGTCGCGTTGGGCCCTTTGTCGACCGTTCCCGGTTTGATCTTTAGCCCCTTGGGAAAGTCCCTGCTTACCCCAGGCTGGATGTCCGCACCCTTGGGATAGGAGACTTCGGTCCGGGACTTTTCGTCGGCCATGGCATACCTTCCTGTCGCCTCGTAGCAGCCCAGGCCGCCCGCACGCATGGGAAGCCCCGCAGGGCGATATGCGCGCGGCGCGCAGACGCCGCGCTTGTGGCCACCGCCCTTCGGCACCAAGGAGCTGGGCCGCAGTGGGTCTTGCGGAGTCGGTTTCCTCTGTTTCAGGGGGCTTGGCGGATCGCTTCCTGGCGCTGTCAAGCGTACTCGGCAGACAGGAGGTTGCCCAGTGCCGAACACGGGCACCGGTGGCCGTGATACTCCACCCACAAGACGGCTGTTGCACGGTCGTCCTAGCCCATGATGCGGGGCTGGTGTCCTGACGGGAACGGCGGCACGCACGCCCGAGCGTGTTCGGGCCGGGTTCCCGGCCGGCACCGCTCCTTGGCGGCCTGCCTGGGCCTGCCGCCGAAGGGAGGCGGAGGGCCGTCCCGTGCCGATGCCGCCCTGGCCGCGGGCCCGCGCGCCGGTCGTGCCCGTATGGGGACGGCCGGGCCGCCCTCGTCATGTCCGGCCGCTCGGCGGGTTCTCATGGCCGTGGCCGATCGCCGGCAGGATCGCCTGGTCGACGATGGCGTCGATGTAGGCGTCATCGGGCAGCTCGAACATGTCAACGCCGTACTTGAGCATGAGCGCCTCGCCGATGTCGAACACCACGGGTGTGAGCCTGGCGGGGTCGATCCGGCCGTGCTCGGCGTAATGCAGCAGTACGGTACGGGTGAATCGGCCCCCGCGGGCGTCGAACACGTCGCTGTAGAGGCGCTTGTGCAGGTCAGGTCGGCGGCGTGCCTCTTCTAGCACGGCGCCCATGACCGCGCCGTAGATGGGCTGCATCAGCCCGTCGCGCATCAGCTTGAGTGCGGCGATGAGGTCGCCGCGCAGATCGTCGGCGCCGGGGGAGGGCTCCTCCATCGGGTACATCCGGTACAGCGCCTCGATCACGATGTCCTCGGGCGAGGACCAGCGCCGGTAGAGGGACGTCTTGGCGGTGCCGGCCCGGCGCGCGATCCCCTCCATGGTCAACCGGCCCAGCCCGTGCTCGGCGGTCTCGTCCAGGGCGGCCTCGTGGATGGCGGCGACAAGTTCCGCACCACGGCGGCGCCTGGTGCGTCTCTGGGCTTCCCCGTCGGCTGTCCGGTTCCGGTCGGTCACATCTGACCCGCTTTCTTGGATACGGATGTGTATCTTATAGTTCCCATGTTAGATACGGACACGTATCTAATTCTGCCGATCGAGGACGGACCCATGCCCCAGAACACGACCGCCCAGGGCGGCCCGCCGCCGGACCCCGGCGCGGTCCCCGCAGCGCAGCGCTCGCTCGCCCCCGATCTGGCCCGGGGGTTCATGCTGCTCGTCATCGCCACTGTCCACGCCCACATGTTCCGTGTGACCACCGGCGGAGGCGGCTACGCGCTCGATGGCCCCCTCGACATCGCCGCCACCGCCTTCATGGCCCTGTTCGGCGAGAACCGGGGATACCCGATGTTCGCCGCCCTCTTCGGCTATGGTCTCGCCCAGATTCACCTCCGCCGCACGGCCGAAGGACGCGAATGGCCGTGGGTGCGCCGCCTGCTGCGCCGACGCGGCCGCTGGCTGATGGCCATCGGCATCGCGCACACCGCGCTACTGTTCTACGGCGACATCATCTCCGTCTACGGCCTCATCGCCCTGCTGTTCACCGCGGTCCTGCGCTTCACCGACCGCCGGCTGCTCACCCACGCGTTCGCCTGGATGGCCGTCGGCAGCCTCATCTACGCGGCGGCCAACACTATGCTGTTCTCCGCTGCGCCGGAGGGATCCCAGGAAGTCACTCCCCTGCTCGATATGGCGCTGCGGCTGATATCGCTGCCCTTCTTCTGGCCACTGATGATCACCATCTCGGTGTTCCCGTTCATGGTCGGCATATGGGCCGCGCGGCGCCGCCTACTTGAGGAACCGCAGCAGCACCGCGCCCTGCTGCGGCGTGTCGCGGTCTGGGGAATCGGCGCAGCGGTGCTCGGTGGAATCCCGCACGCACTGGTCAACATCGAGGTGTGGACCGCCTCCCCGGTGACCGCGACCGCCATCTTCTGGCTGCACCTGCTCACCGGATACGCGGGCGGTTTCGGCTACGCGGCGGCCATCGCCCTCATCGCGCTCCGGCTGGGGCAGCGCCGCGGGCCGGTCGTCGCCGCGATCGCCGCGACCGGGCAGCGGTCGATGACCTCCTACCTGCTGCAGTCGGTGGTCTGGGCGCTGCTGATCCCGCCCTATACCCTGGGGATCGGCCCGTCCCTGACCGACGCGCAGGCCGTCGGCATCGGCGCCGCGGTGTGGCTGGCCACGGTCGTGCTGGCCGACATCATGCGCCGCACCGGCTTCAGGCAGGGACCGGCCGAGTGGTTCCTTCGCCGTATGACCTACGGCCGTCCGGTCGCCGTCTCACCGGGCTGACCACCGCCGGGCATGCGGCCGAACGCCTGCCGCCGTCCGCCGATCCCTTCGTCCGGCCCCTGCGGCACTCCCGTTAGGCTTCCGGGCAGCCGGCCGACGACGGCCACGGAGGGGGCGGTGTGAACGCTTCGAATCGATCCACAACACCGATCGACGCTGCCCAAGACGTCCGCGACGTCGAACCGGTCACGGCGTTCTGGCGCGGCCTGGGCCTGCCCGGCCTCATCGACGTGCACACCCACTTCATGCCAAAGCGGGTACTGGACAAGGTGTGGGCGTTCTTCGACGGCGTCGGGGCCTGGAGCGGGCAGCCGTGGCCGATCACCTACCGGATGGCCGAGGACCAGCGGGTGCGGCGCCTGCGCGCCTTCGGGGTGCGCGCGTTCAGCTCGCTGGTCTACCCGCACAAACCCGACATGGCGGCCTGGCTCAACGGATGGGCGGCCGACTTCGCCCGCCGCACCCCTGATTGCCTGCACAGCGCCACGTTCTACCCCGAACCGGAAGCACCGCGCTATGTCACCGCGGCGATCGAGGCGGGAGCGCGCGTCTTCAAGGCCCATATCCAAGTCGGCGACTACGACCCCGCGGATCCCCTGCTGGACGGCGTCTGGGGGGCGCTGGCCGACAGCGGCATACCCGTGGTGATCCACTGCGGCTCCGGCCCGCAGCCGGGCACCCACACCGGCCCGGGGCCGATCTCCGGCCTCCTGGCCCGCCACCCCCGGCTCCGGCTGATCGTGGCGCACATGGGGCTGCCGGAGTACGCGGAGTTCCTGGACCTCGCCGAGCGCTACCCGTCGGTGTGCCTGGACACCACCATGGTGTTCACCGGCTTCACCGAGCACGGCGCACCGTTCCCGCGCGAAGAGCTCCCCCGGCTGCGCGCCATGGGGGACCGCGTGCTGTTCGGCAGCGACTTCCCCAACATCCCCTACCCCTACACCGAAGCGTTGGCGGCGCTGGCCCGGCTGGATCTCGGCGCGGACTGGCTGCGGGCGGTCTGCCACGACAACGCGGCGCGGATATTCGGCATTCGGTAGCGCGGCGGCAGTTTTCCAAGAGCCGACCGTGTGGCACATCCTGCCGCGAAGGCACGGAAAGCACCCGCCCGCCACGGGTAGGGCAGATCCCCACCCCGCGGGCGCCGCCCCACGGAGGGTCGACGCCCGCGGACGGCTATCAGCGAAGCGCGTCGGCGACGACCTCTGCGGCCTCGGCGATGAGCGCGTCGTCGGACTCGGCGTCCTCGCTGTCCCGGCTGGACAGGACCGCCAACACGATCGGCTCACCGTCCGGGGGCCACACCACGGCGATGTCATTGCGCGTCCCGTAGCGCCCGCTTCCGGTCTTGTCGCCGACCTCCCAGTCGTCGGGAACCCCCGCGCGGATCACGTCGTCGCCGGTCGTGTTCTCCAGCAGCATCTCCCGAAGCAGGGTCCGTTCGTCCTCGGGCAGGGTGTCGCCGAGCACGTACTCGCGCAGGTCCGCGGCCAATGCCTCCGGCGTGCTCGTGTCTCTGGTGTCGCCAGGAGTGGCCTCGTTCAGCTCGGTCTCTTCCCGGTCCACCTGGGTGACATCGTCGCCGATCCCCACCAGGGCGTCCTGCAAGCCTTGCGGCCCACCGAGTTCGCGGAACAGCAGGTTGCCGGCGGTATTGTCGCTGTACCGGATGGCGGCGTCGCACACCTCCAGCACGGTCATCCCGGTGTCGACGTGCTCTTCGGTGATGGGCGAGTACTCCACCAGGTCCTCGTCATCGTAGGTGATGACCTCTTCGAGTTCCTCCATGGAGCGGCGCTCCATGACCGCGCCGCAAGCCAGTGGTTTGAACGTGGACGCGTAGGCGAACCGCTCATCGGAGCGGTAGGCGATGTCGCGGTCGGTGCCGGTGTCCACGGCATAGACGCCGAGCCGGGCGTCGAACTCCTCTTCCAGCCGCTGGAACTGTGCCTCGTGCTGTGCCGCGTCCGCGTGGGTCTCCGCCTCAGGTTCGGCTTCGGGAGCCGCTGTCGTCGCACAGCCCGCGAGCAGCCCCACAGCGAGCGTCGCCAAGGCCGTGAACGCGGCGCGGCGAGCAGGTCTGTTCAGCATGGTTCAACCTTCCTGTCCTCGGATCGGACGGGCCCCGGGAACCCTGCGTAGCAGTCTCACCCCCGGAATCGATGCTGTCGAAGACAGATACCGGCTGTTCCATGCGGAAAAGGAATAATGTGTGGCCATGGACCTCGTCGGTGCCTGCCGGGCTTTTGTGCGCGTGAGTGAGAAGGGCAGTTTCACCCTGGGTGCCGCGGCCGCGCGCATCCCACAACCGGTGGCCAGCCGCCGCATCGCGGCCCTGGAGAAGCACCTGGGGGCGCGGCTTTTCGACCGCTCGACACGGCGGGCCGCCCTCACCCCCTTCGGCCGCGACATGCTGCCGTCAGCGCGCCGCCTGGTCCAGCTGGCCGAGGCCATGGAGGATGCCGCAGAGCAGGCACGGCGGACGCCGCTACGCATCGCGGTCCCCGACACCTGTTCCACACTGGGCTTGGCACGATTAGCTGTCGAGGCACGCCAGCAGGGCATCCACCTCGACCTCCATCCGGCGGCTCCCGGCACGCGGGCCGAACTTCTGCGCTCTCAGGAAGTTCGAGCCGCCCTTATCGCGGTTCCGCCGGACGAGGCCACGTGGCGTGTGCCGTTGGGGCTGGCGAGTGTGTCCCGCCCCCGCGCGGGCACCGTGTTCATCGAGACCCTCCGCATCGGCCGCGGTGGCATCGCCCAGCGTCCGCGCCGCGCATGGATCCAGCCCGAGGACGATGTCCCGCACATCAGGGACCGGATGACCCGGATCCGCGACACGGTCGGCCTCCGTCCAGCGCAGGTAGCCGTCGCGCGCACTCTCACGGCCGCAGCGGCCGAGGTCCTGGACTCAGACGACCTTCTCCTGGCGTCTGCCCGGCAGGCCCAAGAGCTGGGGTTGCACTGGCGCCCCATGGGGGAGGCCGATCTCGCCCGTGGTTTCGACGTCGCCACCACCGGCGGCGAGGATCCCGACCGCCTCCGTACTGCGTTGCGGGAAGAAATCACCCGCTGCCTTGGCGCCGTGGAGGGGGGCGGGGTGGCTCCGTGAGGATCGAAGCCTTCCTCCGGGAACTG
>JAJYTD010000098.1 GCA_021793235.1 Actinomycetes bacterium
CTGGCCGGCCGGATGCCGACGCCTGCACCGCCGTTACAAGCGCAAGGCTGAGCACTTCCCCACCTTCGCCGGCATCGCCTGCACATTGATCTGCTACCGCAAACTCACCAAACGAGATGAGCTCTTACTGAGTTTTTCGTTAGTTGTGTGGGGTCAGGGGGTGGATCTCCAGCCCGGTGTGAACTAGGAAGGGCCATGGGAGTCGGTTGTCTTCACAGACACGGTCGATGCCTCGTTCTGCTGCGTCGGCGACGTCGGCCAGGTGGTCACCGGCTACGTTGGCCGACTCCCGTGTCTTGATGGCCGACCACAGCATCTCCACGGGGTTGAGTTCAGGGGCATAGGCGGGCAGCCGTTCCAGGGTGAGTCGGCCCTGGTCGGCCACCCAAGCACGCATGGCCCGGCTCCAGCGCGCGGTGGACCCGGAGGGGCCGAACACCGGCGGGAGCCGGGCCCAGGTGCACCCGGTGGTGGCCACGAAGATGATCGCGGCCAGGACCTCGCGGTCGCCGTGTCTGCGCCGTCCACCACCTTGGGGGCGGGTGGGCGGTTCGGGTACCACCCGCTGGAACAGCTCCCACGGCCCGTACGGCACCAAACGCTCAACCATCGACACTCGGCCAGGCCACCGAGAACCCAAATGAGATGAGCTCTTACTGCAGGGGCATAGTCGAGTGGTCTCAGTCTGCCACCCGGTGGTGTCCGAAATGAGGCAATCAACCCTGGGAGTCCGCGCGGCGGCCCGGCGGCCCGGCGGCCACCGAAACGATCATGGGGTTTCTGTCGGTTTCAGTGCCGAGATCGACAGAAGCTCCACAAAGGGTCGCTATCCGCCCGGTGTGAATCGGTGTCGCGCCCGCGCCACGATCCGCAGGGCGGCGGGCCCGCGCACCGCTGCCCTGGACAACTCGGCGAAGACCTTGCGATAAGGCGCGATCGCGTCATCGTCGGTGAGAGTGAGCTCGGCCCCGATGGTCTCGATGAGGACCCGATCGTCGTCGAAGATCCAGAAGCCGTGTGAGGGGACGACGGAGACCCGCGCGTCGGTGGGGAGAATGGCGATGTCGACAGCACCACGTTTGATGACGTCGGCTATGCAGTCCATCTGCTCTGCCATGACACCGGGTGGGCTCAGGCCCATCCGCAGCGCGGGCTCCCAGATGAGCATGTCGAACACGCGATCCGGCTCGTCCAGGATCCGGCGTCGTTCCATGCGGACGCGGACTCCAGCCTCCAAATCGTTCGGGGCTCCGTGCAGGTTGATGCCCCGGCGGATCATATACCAGGCGTAGTCAGACGTCTGGAGCAGTCCGGGCACGCACGCGGATTCGAAGATGCGGAATCGGCGGGTCCGCCCCTCCAGGTCCCTGGCGGCCGTCTGGCGGGCACGGGTTCCTCCGGCGAGTTGGCGGCGCCAGCTCATGTAGTGCGTCTCCAGCGCCCTGCGCTGGGCGACCAGCTCAGCGACGACTTCAGGGGTTCCGCACGCCAGCGCCCAGGCCTCCAGGTCCTGAGCGCTGGCCGTCTGCCGACCCAGTTCCAGCTTGGACACCTTGGACGGGTGCCATCCCAGTGCCTGGGCCAGCGCCCGCCCGGACAGCCGGGCCTCAACGCGCACCTCGCGCAGGCGGGCGCCCAGCGAGACCCGGGCCGTCTGATAATCGGTCATTCCACCCTTGCCGCCATGTACTCGGTGTAGGTGAGCGCATAGTGCCACGCTGCGTCGCGCGCCGCCAAGGCCGTAACGACGGCCGTGGGATCATCGTCGAGCGTCACGCCGAGAAAGTCGTCCCCGTCGAACCGCCCGGACGCCTACTCTGTCCGCATTCCCGCCAGAGGACTCGCGATACTCCGCAAGCAATTTCAAGCAATCTCCCACACGGGTCCAACGCCGGTCCTTACGCTGCAAAAGAATCACTCCGTACCGATACCGGTTCCCGGCGGAGGCGATGAAGAGAGGAGCGGCGAGAATGGTGCAATGCGGAGCCTGCAATGGTGACGGCGGATCGTGGGTCACAGCGGACGGCGACGACACCTGGACGAATAACCGCGTATGGGTGCCCTGCACAGCTTGCAACGGCACCGGAGAGAAGTGATGAGCGAAGGCGGCGACCGCGCGTCCATACTTTCCGATCTCAATCTGAGACTGGTCGACGGTCTGCGTTCGAAAGGCGTTCCCAAAAGGATCGCCCGCGCGTTCGCGCAGGTCCCCCGGCACCGGTTCATCCCCGATCAGGTATGGGACGAGCGAGGAAACGAGGTGAAGCGCTCCACCGCGCTTGAGGACTGGTACCGCCTCGTCTACTCCGATGTCCCCATAGTCACTCAGCACGATGACGGTTGCGAAGGAGGGCGGGGCCTTGCGACATCGTCATCGTCCGCGCCGTCGGTCATGGCCGCCATGCTCGACGCCGCAGTCGTCGAGCCCCATATGCACGTGCTGGAGATCGGGGCGGCGACCGGATATAACGCTGCGCTCCTGTGTGAACTGACTGGCGACGCCGAATCGGTGACGACCGTCGAGGTCGACGCCGCTCTCGCCGGCCAGGCTCGCGCATCGCTGGCCGCCGCCGGATACCACCCCCGGGTGGTCACTGGTGACGGCGCACTCGGCTGTCCTGACAGCGGCCCCTTCGACCGGGTGATCGCAACATGCGCGGTGTCTCGCGTGCCCGAACCCTGGATCGCTCAGACACACGACGGCGGTCTGGTCGTATGCCCCTGGGCGCCCTCCTCCGGCCTGCCGGGTGGGCTCCTCGCCCGCCTCATGGTGCGCGACGGTGTCGCCGAAGGCGAGTTCACCCGCCCGCTATCGTTCATGTGGCTTCGCGGACAGCGCGGCGACCACAGCCCTCCTCACGACCTCGGAGCCGAGGCGGGTACCGTGCGCCATGTCGAGCAGGATCCCCAACCCTTCCTCCTCAACGGCGCGCAAGCACTCCCTCTGGCACTCATGGTTCCGGCCTGGCGGTTCGGCATGCGGGGCACCCCTGACGGATCGCCACTCGTGTGGGTCTCGGCGCTCGACAGCCCGTCGTGGGCCAGGCTGCACACCGACCGTGTTGAACAGGGCGGACCGCGTCAGCTCTGGGACGAGTTCGAGGCCGCGCACCAGTGGTGGCGGGAACACGGCAGACCGCCCGCCACCGAATTCGGCCTCACCGTTGATGCGGATGGACACCGCGTGTGGCTCGGTACCCCGGAAGGTCCGACCTGGATACACCGAGTCCGGTGATGCCCCGCCGTATTGTCTCCCGTTTCCTCTCGCGGTGACCGTGCTGCTATGGCCGTACTCGGTACCCAGCCATGGCGACCAGAGCACGATCACCGCCAAGACCCCCGATGACCTGACTGCTGCGGTCATGTTGGCCGTATTGGCTTGGGCATGGCCGCAACAGCGGCCATCGAAGTTGGGAGCAGGCAGAATGGAAAACAAGTGACCACCGAATCCACCCAGAGAAACTGCGTCTTCTGCCGGATCGTCACGGGCGACGCCCCCTGCCACCCGATCTGGGAGGACGAGCGCCACCTGGCGTTTCTGTCGATCTTCCCCAACACCGAGGGCTTCTCGGTGGTGGTGACCAAGCAGCACCAGCCCAGCTACGTCGCGGATCTGGACACCGACGCCTACCTCAGCCTGCACCTGGCCGTACGGGAAGCAGCCCGCCGCCTGGACGCGGCGTTCGCCGACGTGGCGCGCACCGGGATCATGTACGAGGGCTACGGCGTCGACCACGCCCACGCCAAGCTCTTCCCCATGCACGGCACCGCAGGAAACGCAGGGGATGCCTGGCAGGCGGTGAACTCCTCGGTGGACGTCTATTTCGACCAGTACCGCGGCTACCTGTCCTCCCACGACCACGCCCGCGCCGACGACACCGAGCTCGCGGCCCTGGCCAAACGCATCAGAGAAGCGAGCCGGTAAGGCATTCAGCCGCAGCCTGACAATGAGGGATGGGGGCACGGATAGGAAATCCCGCGCCCCCATCCCCTATTCGATGCTACGTCTACGACATCGACCCCGCAGACCAGTCCCGGTGGGTCAGGCTGCGCGACAACGGGACCGAGACCGCCGTCGGCGACTTCGACACCGCTGACACCCTGCTGGGCAAGCTCGGCCACCGCCCCAAGGCCTACCAGGAGAACCGGCGCCGCAGATTCCTACTGGACGGCGCGCGACTGGAGATCGACTCCTGGCCGCGCATCCCGCCCTACCTGGAGATCAAGGCCGCTGACCGGGCGGAGGTCGTGCGCGTGGCCGCCCTGCTCGGCTACAGCGAGAACGACCTGACCGGTGAGAACACCACGAAGGTCTACGCACGGTACGGCATCGACCTGGCCGAGATCTCCGAGCTGAGGTTCAACGAGGACTGAGGCCCCTGGAACGCGGCGGCCCCGTCTCAGATACGGACGGGGCCACCGGTTGAAGCCCTCAAGGGAAGGCAGATTCCACCACACCGATCTCGGGAGGACTTCCCTCTCAACACATATGAGAGGGAAGTCCTCCCGAGATCGGCGCGGAGTGGGGCAGGGGGCGGGGGCTACTCGGCGAAGGCACCGGACTTGAGGGAAGAGATGAAGGCGTGCCAGGAGGAGGCGGGGAAGGAGAGGTGGCCCGCCCGTCTGTTCTGGGTATCGCGAACGTGCACCAGACGCGGAGTGTCGGCGACCTCGACGCAGTCCCCTCCACTAGCCCCGCTGTAGCTGGACTTGTACCACTCGGCGGCCTCGACACACTCGCCGCTTGCCTTGGAATAGCTACTCTTGTGCCACTCGGCGACCTCGACGCAGGCGCCAGCATTGCCGCCGCTGTAGCTGCTTTTATGCCAGTTAAGGCGCTCAGTCATGAGGGTTCTCCTGTCACCTTGCGAAGTAGATCGGCAGAAGCACGAGGGGACAGCGCTTCAGCCTGCAACGCGCCGAAGATCGTGCCACATCGTTGGACACCTTCCGGACTGTCAATGAGTTCCTCCCCAACCAGATGCTCCGCATGGGCGACTGGAGGGCGATCGCTGAAGCTCATGAGTCGGAAGGGGCCGGACAAGCCGGGATGTGTAGGCGTGTGCTGCGGTACCAACTGTAGCCGGATCACATCGTCGTCGATGAGCTTCAGCAGATGCATCAACTGCATTCGCATGACCTCAGGAGTTCCGATGGTCCGGTGGATAACGACCTCGTCCACTACAAACCACAGCAGCGGCGGATCAGTCCTCGTGATGAGCTCAGATCGATTGAGACGGGCTTCCACGAGGCGATCTACCTCTTCTCTCCCGTCCCATGGACGTCCGTGCTTGAGAACCGTCCTCGCATAATCCGCCGTCTGAAGAATCCCTGGAACAAGGGCGACCTGGTACTCCCGGATGGCGGTGGCCTGCCGTTCCATCAGCACAATATCCCGAAACCAACCGGGGACATCCTCTTGGTTCGTCAGGTTCACCCACAGCCGTGTGAGAGCCCCACCTGTGTTGAGTGCGGCATCGAGCGCTTCCGCATGCTCCCGTTTCGGGGTACGTGTCCCACGCTCAAGGGAACTCATCATCGCTGGCGAGATGTTGATGCTCTTCGCGAGCTGACCTTGGGAAACGCCCGCGACTCGGCGTGATCGCCGAGCTTCTGCCCCGAACCTGCCCCATGCTGAGTGAATCTTCTCTCCCATATTCACAAAATTACACCAGTCACTCTCCACGCTACTGCCACTTTCCACAGAAATCACCGACCACGTGGAAGTGTTGGATCCAAAGGACTGTAAAGGGCAGTGTTGAAACCACGCCGGGATCGTTCTCAATCGAGCAACGGCGTAAGCGCAAAGCGGCCCTGGCCGGTGCTGACACACCGAACCAGGGCCTTAGCCCACGACCTGATCAGGCAGGTGATGGACTCGTGTCCAACGGTATCGTTCCCATGCCCCGACGGCCCCGGCGCGCCCCGCTGGGACGCTGCTCGTTGCGCTTCGACGGCCGACCGCACAGCGTCAAAGACGCCCGCGACTGGCTCACCGCCCGCATGCGCATCGCCGGCGTCCCCGAAGAGGCG
>JAJYTD010000099.1 GCA_021793235.1 Actinomycetes bacterium
GGCGGTGAGCGAGGCGGGGCCCCGCGTCCCGGTGGCGCTCCGCGGCCGCAGGCTCCGCGTCCCGGCGGCGGTCCCGGCAGCGGCCCCCGCCCCAGTCCGGCGAACATCGGTCCCCGTCCGGGGGGCCCGCGGCCCAGCCCGATGAACATGCCGCCCTCGCGCCCGACTCCCGCCGGCGGCGGTGGCGGTCGCGGCGGTGGCCGCGGCGGCGGTCCGCGCCCCGGCGGCGGCCGTGGTGGTCCCGTCGGCGCCGGTCCGCGCCCCGGCGGCGGTGGTGGCGGCGGTCCGCGCCCCGGCGGTTTCCCCGGGCGTCCCGGTGGTGGCGGTCGCGGCCGCGGTGGCGGCACGGCAGGTGCCTTCGGCCGTCCGGGCGGACGCCCCGGCCGTCAGCGCAAGTCCAAGAAGCAGCGGCGCCAAGAGTTCAACGACATGCAGGCGCCGTCCTTCGGCGGCGTCAAGATCCCCAGTGGCAACAACCAGATCATCCGGTTGTCGCGCGGTGCGTCGCTGTCCGACTTCGGTGACAAGATCGAGGTCAACCCGGCGTCCCTGGTGCAGGTCATGATGCACCTGGGCGAGATGGTGACGGCGACCCAGTCGCTGCCGGACGAGACCCTGCAGCTGCTGGGCGAGGAGCTCAAGTACAACGTCGAGGTCGTCAGTCCCGAGGACGAGGACCGCGAGCTGCTGGAGTCGTTCTCCATCGAGTTCGGCGAGGACACCGGCACCGACGAGGACCTGCGTCCGCGTCCGCCGGTGGTGACCGTCATGGGCCACGTCGACCATGGTAAGACCAAGCTGCTGGACACCGTCCGCAACAGCAACGTGGCCAGCGGCGAGGCCGGCGGCATCACCCAGCACATCGGTGCTTACCAGGTCGCCACCGAGGTCGACGGTGAACAGCGCAAGATCACGTTCATCGACACCCCGGGCCACGAGGCGTTCACCGCCATGCGTGCCCGCGGTGCCCAGGCCACCGACATCGCGGTGCTGGTGGTCGCGGCCGACGACGGTGTGAAGCCGCAGACGGCGGAGGCCATCGACCACGCCAAGGCGGCCGGTGTGCCGATCGTGGTCGCGGTCAACAAGATCGACGTCGAGGGCGCCGACCCGCAGCGCGTCCGGGCCCAGCTCACCGAGTACGGCTTGGTCGCCGAGGAGTACGGCGGTGAGGTGCAGGTCGTCGACATCTCCGCCAAGCAGGGCCGCAATATCGACAACCTGCTGGAAGCTATCGTCCTCACCTCGGACGCCGAGCTCGACCTTCGGGCCAACCCGGACATGGAGGCCCAAGGGTTGGCGATCGAGGCCTATCTCGACCGCGGGCGCGGCTCTACGGCTACGGTGCTGGTGCAGCGGGGCACGCTGAACGTGGGCGACTCGATCGTCTGCGGCGACGCCTACGGGCGCGTGCGGGCCATGCTCGACGAGCACGGCAGCAACGTGC
Organism: Actinomycetes bacterium; assembly: GCA_021793235.1. Lineage (GTDB taxonomy): Bacteria > Actinomycetota > Actinomycetes > Streptosporangiales > Streptosporangiaceae > JAJYTD01. Next base: position 1,448 of record JAJYTD010000099.1, read on the forward strand.
AGTCGGCCGAGCCGTCCCGCCCGGTCCAGGTACTGGGGCTGACCAACGTACCCAGCGCGGGTGACAACTTCCTGGTCGTCAAGGACGACCGGGTGGCACGCCAGATCGCCCAGCAGCGCGAGGCGCGTGAGCGCTTCGCCCAGCAGGCGCGGTCCAGCCGCCGGGTCACCCTCGACAACTGGCAGAAGACCCTGGAGGAGGGGGAGCGCAACGAGCTGCTCCTGCTTATCAAGGGTGACATGTCCGGTTCTGTCGAGGCGCTGGAAGAGTCGCTGCTCAAGATCGATGCTGGGGGCGACGAGGTCGGTATCCGCGTTATCGGCCGCGGTGTCGGTGCGATCACGCAGAACGACATCAACCTGGCATCGTCGGCGGACGCGATCATCATCGGGTTCAACGTCCGGCCGGAAGGCAAGAACAGCGAGCTCGCTGATCGCATGGGCGTGGACATCCGCTACTACTCGATCATCTACCAGGCGATCGAAGAAGTGGAAGCGGCGGTCAAGGGGCTCCTCAAGCCCATCTACGAGGAGGTCCAGCTCGGCTCGGCGGAGATCCGCGAGGTCTTCAAGGTGCCGAGGATCGGCAACGTCGCCGGTTCGATCGTTCGCAGCGGGATCATCCGGAGGAACACCAAGGCGCGCCTCATCCGCGAGGGTGTGGTCATCTCGGAGAACCTCAACGTGGAATCGCTGCGCCGCTTCAAGGACGACGCCACCGAGGTCCGCGAGGGCTTCGAGTGCGGTATCGGCCTCGGCTACAACGATCTCCGCATCGGAGACGTCATCGAGACGTATGAGATGCGTGAGAAGCCGCGTGACTGATCCGTGCTGACCCTCTCCTGGGCCCCGGCCGCCCGGCCGGGGCCCAGGACCCTTTTCCTTCCTCCCGGTCGGCCGCGCCGCCAAGCGGTCTTATATGACATACACATCCCGACCATCGGGACAGTACACACGGGGTGAACGTTTGTTCGTCGGAGCGCTGACGCTTGACATTCTGCTCGGTGACGTCCGCTCCCTGAAGCAGAAACGTTCAGTGGTCCGGCCCATCGTGGCCGAGCTGCAACGCAAATTCTCCGTTTCGGTCGCCGAGACCGGCGAGCAGGACCTGTACCGCAGATCGGAGATCGGCGTCGCCGTGATGGCCGCCACGGCTGCCCACTGCTCGCAGATCATGGATTCCTGCGAGCGGCTGGTGGCGGAACGCCCCGAGATCGAGCTGCTCTCGGCCAGGCAGCGGCTCTTCAGCGCAGAGGAAGACTGAGAATCATGGTTGATGCCGCACGCGCGCGCAAACTCGCCGACCGTATCCAGCGGATCGTCGCGGAGATGCTGGAGCGCCGGATCAAGGACCCGCGCCTGGGATTTGTCACTGTGACCGACGCGCGACTCACCAATGACCTGCGTGACGCCACGGTGTTCTACACCGTGTTCGGCTCCGACGAGGAGAAGGCGGGAACCGCCGCCGCTCTGGAGAGCGCCAAAGGCGTGATCCGCAGCGAGGTCGGCAGACAGACCGGCCTGCGACACACGCCGAGCCTCACCTTCGAGAGCGATGAGGTCCAGCAGAACGCCCGGCACATCGAGGAGCTCCTGGCCAAGGCCCGCCAGTCCGACGCCGAGGTGGCGCGCGCCGCTTCGGAGGCGAAGCCGGCCGGCGACCCCGACCCGTACCGGGCTCCGCGAGAGTACGACGACGAGGACGACGAGTAGTCCGCACGTCGAGCCTCAACCGGGATGACATTGGCGCCGATAAGGCGCGGATACCAGGACGTCGAGCGGGCCGGGACCTCGATAGGCCCGGTCCAGACGAGCAGAAGGACACCCGCCCAATGACCGATAGCGGCGTCGTCATTGTCGACAAGCCCGCCGACTGGACATCGCACGACGTCGTCGCCCGGGTCCGGCGGCTCGCCCGGACCCGGAGAGTGGGCCACGCCGGGACGCTCGACCCCATGGCGACCGGCGTGCTCGTTCTCGGTACCGAGAAAGGCACCAAGCTGCTGGGCCACCTCACCCGCACGGAGAAGGTGTACGAGGCCACCATCCGGCTCGGGCTGACCACCAGCACTGACGACGCCGAAGGCGAGCCGGGGACCCGGGTGGATGCCGGGCACGTCACGGATGCGGCGGTCCGCACCGGTACCGCGGCGCTCACCGGTACGATCGACCAGGTTCCCCCCCAGGTCAGCGCGATCAAAGTGAACGGGAAACGGGCCTATGCGTCGGCGCGTGCCGGCGTCGAGGTGGAACTCAAGGCGCGGTCGGTGACGGTGTCGGAGTTCGCGGTGCACAGCATCCGCCGTTCTGCCGACGCCGACGGCGGGCTGGTCGATATCGATGCGCGCGTCACCTGCTCCAGCGGCACCTACGTTCGGGCGCTCGCCCGGGACCTGGGCGCTTCGCTGGGGGTGGGCGGGCACCTCACGGCGCTGCGCCGTACCCGGGTCGGCCCCTATGACCTGTCCCAGGCCCGCACCCTGGAGCAGCTCGCCGAGGAGTTCACCGTGCTGCCGCTGGCCCGCGCGGCGGCCGCGGCCTTCCCTGTCCGAGTCCTCACCGCTGATGAGACCCGCAAGATCGCGCACGGCAACCGTATTGCCCCGGGCGAGCTGGGGGCCGGTCCCATTGGGCTGTTCGCCCCTGATGGCACGGTGATGGCCCTCGCCGAGGAGAAGCCCGGTCACTGTAAGCCGATCGTGGTGTTCGAACCAGCGTGATCCGGCCGGCGGACGCACCGGTCCGGTCCGCGTGTCGACGGTAGTGCGACCGACTACCGTTGGTCCGGGGACGGGGCCCGCTGCGGCCAGAGCCACAGGCAAGCCGTAGGCGAACGAGAGGGGAACCGGTGGACGTGCGCCGTTGGCACGGGTTGGCGGAGGTGCCTTTGGATTGGGGTCGATCCGTTGTGGCCATCGGAGTCTTCGACGGGGTGCACCGCGGACACCAGGCCATTCTGCACACAGCAGCCGCGCATGCCCGCCGACTGAAGGCGCGGGTGGTGGCCGTCGTGTTCGAGCCGCACCCGGATGTGGTCGTGCATGGACTTCCGCACCCGGCGGTGCTCACCCCCGCCGAACGCAAGGCGGCGCTGCTGGCCGAGCACGGGGCCGACGCCGTGTGCGTACTGCCGTTCACTCGGGAACTGTCCCGGCTTCCCGCTGAAGAGTTCGTACGGCGAGTGCTGGTCGACAAGCTGAACGCCGCCGTCGTTGCCGTCGGAGAGGACTTCCGGTTCGGGAGTGACGCGGCCGGCGACATCAGCACGCTGCGAAACCTGGGGGAGAAGTACTGCTTCACCGTTGAAAGCATCCGACTCCTCGGCCCCGCCTCCGGTACAGGTGCCGACAGGATCTCCTCGACGCGGATTCGGCGGTACATCGCTGAGGGCGATGTCGAGACGGCAGGGGCCGAACTGGGGCGTCCTCACCGGGTCGAAGGAGTGATCGTGCACGGCGCGGCGCGCGGGCGCGAACTGCTCGGCTTCCCGACCGCCAACCTCGACTGCCCGCCCGAGACCGCGGTGCCCGCCGACGGGGTCTATGCCGGCCGGCTGCTGTTGACCGAGCCGCGCGACGGCGCTGAATCGTGCTGGCCCGCGGCGATCTCCGTGGGCACCAACCCCACATTCGAGGGGAACACCCGTACCGTCGAGGGGTATGCCCTGGACCGCGACGACCTCGACCTCTACGGCGAGCCCATGGCCATGGAGTTCCTCTACCGCATCCGGCCCCAGGAGCGATTCGACAATATCGAAGAGCTGATCGAGACGATGGGGCGCGATGTGCGTCGAGCCCGAGAGCTCATGGCAGGGGAAGGGTAACGCGCTGCCGAGCCCGGGGGCCGGGGCGGTGCGGCGCCCGCTATCCGGAAGAGTCCACGATCGGTGACCTCACCGGCCCCGCCCATCAAGAGCCTTTGCCCGGGGCGTCTCGGCCGACACCAGTGCGGGCCCGCCGCACGAACACGGCGCTGCTGCCGTATCGGGTTCTTGTCCGGTGACCTCGGTTTCTTGCTGTAGACTGGCCAGCGTTGCCAGCTTGAGCTTTCAAGCTGAACATTGCCATCCGCGCTCAGCACCGTCCGGTGACGGGAGCGCGAGAGGCCGGGAGCTCCTCCCGTGAACTTTCTGCCGGTGACTGTTCGTGCGCGTGGTCACTGGGACCATGCCGACCGCCACTGCGGCGGCGTGGTCGCCCCACGTCTGCGTACCGATTATGTGAGAAGGAGCGCCGTGTCGATCGACACCGCCACCAAAGAGAAGATCATCGCCGAGTACGCCACCAAGGAAGGCGACACCGGCTCTCCCGATGTCCAGGTCGCGCTGCTGACGCACCGGATCACCGAGCTGACCGAGCACCTCAAGACGCACACGCACGACCACCACAGCCGCCGTGGCCTGCTGCTGATGGTCGGCCGTCGCCGTCGACTGCTCAAGTACATCCAGAAAAAGGACATCAACCACTACCGCCAGCTGATTCAGCGCCTGGGTCTGCGCCGCTAG